>NZ_RCNV01000004.1 GCF_003667275.1 Mesonia aquimarina
CCAGAAGAAGACATTCTTATTTAGGAAACAGAACCATTAAAGAATTTGAAATAGATATGTATAATCAAAAACTAGCAGCATAGTCACTCAACTTAAAGTCCAGTTTTTTGTTGCAAGTCCAAGGTTCAGCTCTTGACATGCTTGGGAAAACCAATGAGTCTATTAAATTATTTGAAAGAGCAATTAAAAAAACTGATGGACATTACTTACTCTATTACAATTTAGGACTGAACTATTACAAGATAAATGATTTTGAAAACGCTGAAGAAAATGTAATTAAAGGGATTGAATTAAATCCAAATCATTCAAGTAGTCATTTGATGTTAGCCAACATTCATAACCAAAAAGGAAATGCGGTTCAAACTTTACTTTCTTCACATTATTTTCTCTTTTTAGAGCCAAATTCGCAAAGGTCATTAGATGCTTATTCAATGTTGCAGCAAAACTTTGGCGGAAATGTTTCAAAAGACAATGACAAGCCGAATACTATAAACATTTTACTTTCACCCAATAACGATAGTCAATTCGGAGCAGCAGAATTAATGGTTTCAATGCTTGAGGCTTCTAAATCTTTAGAAGAAAATGAGGGTAAAAGTGACGATGAGATGTTTGTTGAAAATACCGAGAAATTTTT
The DNA here is from genome assembly GCF_003667275.1 of Mesonia aquimarina. Taxonomy (GTDB): domain Bacteria; phylum Bacteroidota; class Bacteroidia; order Flavobacteriales; family Flavobacteriaceae; genus Mesonia; species Mesonia aquimarina. Next base: position 635 of record NZ_RCNV01000004.1, read on the forward strand.
CAAAGTCCTTGGAGAGTTGAAAAATGAGAAAAACAAGGAAATTTGGTGGACTTTTTATACCGTATTCTTTTATGAGTTGGCTAAAAGCGAACATTTAGAAGTATACTGTAAGTACATAACACAAATCGGAAATGAAAATTCTAAAAAATGGCTTGAAGAAAATACTGACGCACTGAGTAAATTCGATAAATGGCTGAGAGATAATTAGAAACGTTAACCAACAATGCTATAAATAATTACTTGTTCTTGCCTATTTCTGAAAATCTGCGAGAATTTTAAGCTTGGTGTGTACTTGAAATATTTACCTTTAATCCACGGAACTCTTGATAGTTGAAACTCTTAGCTGCAAGTTAAAAAAAACGACTGTTAAAAATATAATAATGAGTTAATTATGAGGAAAAGGGTTTATCTGAATTTAATTCTTATCATAAAATATCTCTTATCATAATATTAAGTTTTGGACTGATTTTGATTATAAAAAACAGGCGAATAATAAATAAACGGAAGTATATAATTGATTGCTAGTGCAAACTTACTTAAGAAAATCCTTGCAGATTTTCTATTCAGTTTTTATTTGCTAACTTTCGTGCAAAACACACGCAACAAACAAAAAAAACACTTTGTCACACATATAAAAAACGATGAAGAAGATTATAAAAATTGTTATTTGGATTTTAGGAATCTCATTGATTTTATATGTTGGTTTTATTAGCATTGGGTTTTATGTATATCACAGATTACACGGAGAAGCCACTGGAGCGTATGACAAAGCCTACTCTGAGTATGTTGAAAATGGTGACATTATTTTTCAGACTTCAAAATCCAATCAAAGTAAAGCCATTCAATTAGCGACTGGCTCGAAGTACAGCCATATGGGAATTATTTATGAAAATGAAGGAGAGTTTTTCGTTTACGAAGCGGTTCAACCCGTAAAGCTAACTCCTCTAAATGACTGGATAAGTCGCGGAAAGAAAAGGCACTATGTTATTAAGCGCCTTGAAAACGCTGACCAAGTATTGACAAATTCTACTTTGATTAAAATGAAAGAAATTGGTGAGCAATTTAAAGGGAAACCGTATGATATTTACTTTGAATGGTCAGACGAAAAAATCTATTGCTCTGAACTTGTTTGGAAAATCTACAAACAAGCAACAAACATTGAAATCGGACAGCTTGAACAGCTTTCTGATTTTGACTTGAGCAATGAAATTGTGAAAGCAACAATGAAAGAACGTTACGGAAGCGATATTCCAATGGATGAGAAAGTAATTTCTCCAGCGGCAATGTTTAATTCGGAAAAATTGATAACAATAGAGGAAAAATAAAAAAATAGTTGTAGCAATATCTCGTAAAATACATGGCCTGCGGGACACTCAACATACACAATCTCACATATTAAAAAAAGATGTATAACTTAAAAAAGTGATTGTTATCTCGAACGAATAATCATGAATTTCTAATTTTCAAATTACTTCTATGATAAAATTGAAAGATATAATAATTGACAGAATAAAAGATGTAATACCTCTTATTTTAATTTTATCACTCCCCTATTATTTTGAAATTATAAATTTGACATTGAGTCCTTTATTTATATTTTTTTTCTTCTTACTCCTTACGTTCTTTCAATTAATAACGTCTGAAAATTATTTAATAGATTATCAAGTGATTAATACCAAAATAACCTTCACTTATAAGATTACTCTTTCCAAAAAGATCCAGAAAAAAGAAATTGATTTAAACTCAGTAAAGAAAGTTGAATTTCAATCAAAATCTAATCTACTAGAAAACTTTAATGGAATTACTGTTAAATATGAAAATATTGATAAAAATCAAGAAAGGTTTAGTCTGAAAATAAAATCTGATACGATATGGCTACAAATTTTAAATAAATTAAAAGTTTGAAAAATCTCAATTAAAATATATAATTGAAAGTATATAGTAAAAAATAAATAAAAACTATAGACCACAACTCAGATAAAAAATAGCTACGTTTTATCTAAATTGAAAATTAACTAATAATTATACATTACTAGTCATATAAGAAATCGTAGCTTCCATTTTGAACAAACATCGATGAAAAATATTTATTACATTGTTATTTTATTAATCTTTATTCAATCTTGTCAAGATGAATCAAAAAATAACGTGATAATCGATAATTTGAAATTAAAAGAAAAGAAGTGCCAGAAATACATTGATAAAAATGGCTTCATTAAAATATCTGAACTTAATTTGTCAGAATTATTATCGGAATTGAGGGTTAGAAATGAACAAAAAAATGAATTGAACATACTAACGACTATTGGACAGACCAAAGCTAATTGGCTAACTGACAAAGACCTTGTATATCTGATTTCAAAAATTGAATCAAAAGAAAGATCAAAATGTATTATGAGAGTCTTATCATCTTTTATTCCTGATTCAAAAAATATGACGATTGGAAATCAAGTAATTTCAATAATTGAAGCTTATCGCAAAAAAGAACCATATCCGAACAATCTTTATATTTGTGAGATTTATGATAAAGAAAAGGTGACTGAAATATTGGAATGGTGGAAAGAAAAGAACTGTAGGGAACAAAGGTAGCGGTTGATCAAAACCCTAAATTTTAAAAATACTTCATCAATATAAACCGCGTTTAGGTTTTTTCATTCTTAGATTTCCTATAATAAATAAAAATTGAATTACTTATGTAGTCCCGTTACCAATCAGAATAAATATATTTGTTAGGATGTAACCAGTGGGTAAAAATTTGAATCAAGTCTATGAAATATATTTTTTTATGCTGTCTATTTTTTCATTTTACAAATACATTTAGTCAAATCAATGAAAAAGAAAAAAATGAAAGCTTCATTAAAATTTGGGGGTTATTAAAATATTACCACCCAGAAATAAGTGATGGAGAGTTTAATTTCAATAAGGAGTTTATCAAAGAATATCAAAAGTTAGAATTAATTGAGACAAAGGAAGCTTTTGATAAAGAAATGAGTGATTGGATAGAAAGTTATGGGATAGATGATTTTGTTACAAAAGAAAATAATACACAGGATAATCTTTTTACCGAAAATTATCATTTTGAATGGATTAATGAATCAAATTATAATTCCAAACTTATTAGTTTGCTAAATAGGTTGAGAAACAATACTAATTACAATAGCTACTATGCAAAGGTTAAAAAATTAAGTAGTTCAGTAGATTTCAGTAATGAAATTCCATTAGAGAATTTTGATTATTCTAAAAAAGAACACCGACTATTATTTCTTGCTTCATTTTGGAATGCCATGAAATATTGGAATGTAAATATTTACTTGACTGACACCCCTTGGGAAAAAGTGTTATATCAATTAATACCAGTTTTTACTGCAAAAGGAAAAGAAAATTTTGAAAAAGCTAAAGAAAATTTGTTTAGCAAGCTAAATGACTCTCATTCAGATTATAAATACAGTTATACACTTAATTTATTAAATAAGTTTCCAAACTTTGGAGGGAAAATAATAAATGATTCGTTAGTTATAACTTCCGTGTTTAACGAAAAAAAGTTTCAGGAGGATTCTTTATCTAAAGGAGATATCATTTACGCAATAAATGATATCTCCTTAAAAGAATATTATCAGAATAAGTTTTCTGAGGTTATAAGTGTTTCAAATCAAAATTACTTAAAAAGAGCTATTGAAAAAACGTATTTATTAGCCTCGGCTAAGGATTCAATTCTTGTTAATATATTAAAAACTAATGGAGAGCATATAAAGAAATATATTCAATTGAGTCCTTTAAAGTATGTTGCCGAAAAATATATGCGTTTACGACCTTCAAAGACTGAAAACTGGAAAAAGTTAAATACAGCAATTGGATATATAAACTTAAACTATATTGACAAGAAGCAGTTAAAGAAAGCATTCAAACATTTTAATCTTTTTAAAGGTATAATTATAGATTTAAGAAACTATCCTAGAAATATTGGTACATCAGATATAGCGAAACACCTTTACCCGGAAAAAACTACATTTGTAAAAGCACTTACATCAATAAAACCTTCTTATGGCGAATATGACTCAACTACAGCTTTAAGTTTCATAAACAATCCTTTTAAAGCAGGAAGGAGAAATAAAGCCTATTTTAAAGGAGAGGTAGTCCTACTAGTCGATAGAAAAACGGCCAGTAAAGCAGAGTGGATAGGAATGGCAATTCAAGCATCGCCAAACTGTACAACTATTGGAGAACAAACTTTTGGCGCGGTGATGAATAGAAATCAAATACCGCTCATCGATGGTACCACAATCGACTTTACAGGAGTTGGAGCATTTTATCCAAATGATGAAGGCGTTCAACGAAGAGGATTAAAGTTAGATTATGAAATCAAAGAGAGTGCATTACACTACAACAAAAATTTATATATAGAAAAAGCAATAGAATTAATTAATCAAGAATAAAAACTTTTGCTGACTTAAGACGTATACCAAAGATTTCGGCTGCATGCCCTGCAGACAAAACCACGCAAGTATAAAAGTCGGTAATTTTAGCTATCTTAGTTTTTAATCAATCGGTAAAGGACTGTTATGAATTAAAAAAAACAGGCATGAAGCAATTATTTATTTTTTTATTAGTTCTTGCGATTTACTTTCCTGCCGGATTAATAGCGCAAGAAGAGAGCATATATATTAAAGCGGGAAAATTATACGATAGTAAAAATAATAAGCTATTAAAAAACAAGATCATACACATCAAAGGATCGAAAATTATTGAGATTGGAGAATTTGAATCTCTACCTAAAAATATTCAAGCAATAGATTTAACAGGTTACACCGTTCTTCCAGGATTAATAGATGCACATACCCATGTACTTTTCTCTCAAGAGGCGAACGAAGATTTTGCGGAACATAGCATTCATTCACTTACAATGGAAAGTGACGCCTTAAGAATACTCCGAGGTTCTAAAAGAGCCAAAAGTTATTTATATCAAGGAATAACAAGTATTAAGGATCTTGGAAACTCCGGATTATATCTTGATGTAGCCCTGAGAGATGCTATAAACGAAGGAACAGTTGAAGGACCACGTATTTTTGCTTCGGGACCTATTTTAGCTGCAAAGGGTGGACAAATTTATGGAGTACTTCCTGAACATCAAAACATAATAAATTTAGAATACCGAATAATAACTGGTCCTGAAGATGCAAAAAATGCTGTTCGTGAACATGTAAACCAGAATGTAGATATCATTAAAATTTGTGCTGACAATCTTCCGAATAAAACCTATTTAACAATTGACGAAATAAAAGCTATTGTCAAAACAGCACACGCATACCAATTAAAAGTGACAGCTCATTGTGTCACAAATCAGTCAGCTTGGAACGCTATCGAAGCTGGTGTTGATGGTATTGAGCATGGGTTTAATTTAGCAGATAGCACCTTAACTAAAATGGCAGAAAACCAAATTTATCTAGTCCCTACAGAAAACAGCAAAGAGTACATGAACACCTATGTTAAACTCGCGGGATATAAAGAAAATGAAATTGGTTGGATTGATAAATATCTAAACAAAATGAGAAACAGACTTAATAAGGCCATTGATAAAGGAGTCCCAATAGTAGCAGGGTCTGATAATTATACAGATATAAAAGTGTCTAGAGGAGAATCGTCTTTTGATATGTTTCAATACTATTTTGATGCAGGGATGAAGCCATTAGATATTTTACAATCTAGTACATACATTTCAGCCAAGCATTTAAATAAAGAAAATGAAATTGGATATATAATTCCTCAAGCAAATGCAGACATCATTGCCGTTAAAGGAGATTTAATTAATGATTTTATCCCTACGATAGAAAATGTTGTATTCATAATGAAGAATGGAAAGGTTTATAAAAATAAAAGCGATTAAAATTTATATTAAAAAACATATATCAACAACGGCCATAATGCATTGAGGTATGATTTTCGGTAGAAAATTCCTTAATTTTATTAATGGCAAGCTTATGGCGGAAAAATTCAGCTGATTTTTTTCTGCAACGAAACCATAGTTAAAAACATAAGTCATTTGAACAAGACGAATGAAAAAATCAATTTTAAAATTAACACTACTATTTTTAATGCTCTGTAGCTGTCAAACCGAAAAAAAAGACAGCGAAAAAAAAGAATATTTACGTTGGGTTGGAGACATTGAGCAAAATGATAAAATAGATGAAACAGAATTTAAAGTTTGCAACGGAGATGCAAACATTCTTCAATATTTCAATTTGGGTAAAGGACCTATTTATAGCGGAGAAAAATCTAAAATTTTAAACACATTTAAAACAAAATATCAACCAATATCAGATAAAAATCAGAATGGACTAATCAGAATAAGGTTTATCGTAAACTGTAAAGGGAATGCAGGAAGATTTCGAGTTTTGCAATCAGATTACGATTATCAAGAAAAAGAGTTTGATAACGAAATTGTTTCTCAGTTTTTAAACATAACGAAAGGAATTGATAATTGGGTAGTTTTAGAAAGAGATGAAGTGCCCGTTGATTATTATATGTATTTAATATTCAAAATTACAGACGGAGAACTAATAGAAATTTTACCTTAATGAAATATTTTAATCTTTTAATAGTACTGTTTCCATTTTCAAGTGTGTTTGCGCAACCAAATTGCGAAGCTTATAAATATTACGGAGATACCTTAAAATATGAAGCTTGTAAAAAAGCAATGGAAATTAAAGGTCATTACCAATTCAGTAAAGAATACCAAACCGTTTTAGACCAATCAATCGAGATAGACCCAACATTCGATTACGCTTATTGGGCAAAATCCATTGCCTATTTAAAAAGTGGAGACTTTGTGACTTGGAAAAAACTAATTGACAAAGCGGTTGCATACAATCCAAAAGGACATTTAGGCTATAGAGGTTGGTGTCGCTATCAATTCTTCAGAGATTATAAAGGAGCAATCAAAGACATTGAAAAATTGGATAGTTTGGTAGGTTATGATATTGGTCAATCTCAAAACGGAACTTATCATTTAAATATCGCCAAAGGCCTGTGTTACAAAGCCATCGAAAAACAAGAAAAAGCAATTGAAATTATAGAAAAACAAATCAAATTAAACGAAGAGGAAGATTTTGTAGGAGCATATGATTATCTACACCTTGGAGTTCTTTATTTAGAAACTAAAAAATTTGAAAAGGCAGTTGAGACATTCAACAAACAATCGCAAAACAATGAAATAGCAGAAAATCAATATTATTTGGCGTTGACTTATCAAGAGTTAGACAAACCTGCCAAGTATAAATCTTGTTTGGAAAAAGTAAAGGAACTTTACATACAGGGAAGAAAAATGTACGATCCATATTCAAATCCTATGGACAAAATATATTTAGAAAATATTGAAAACGAACTAAAAAAGGATTACAAGTAATTGCTGTGCTAAATTAACTGTTAAAGCACCCAATTAAATCGTACAAAAGCCATTTATTAATCATTTGACAAGCATCAATGAAAAACCTTTATTACATTGTTATTTTATTAATCTTTATTCAATCTTGCCAAGATGAATCAAAAAATAATGTGATCTTCGATAATTTGAAATTAAAAGAAAAGAAGTGCCAGAAATACATTGATAAAAATGGCTTCATTAAAATATCTGAACTTAATTTGTCAGAATTATTATCCGAATTGAAGGTTAAAAATGAACAAAAAAATGAATTGAACTTACTAACGACTATTGGACAGACCAAAGCTGATTGGTTAACTGAAAAAGACCTTGTAATCTGATTTCAAAAATTGAATCAAAAGAAAAATCAAAATGTATTATAAGAACCATATCATCTGTTATTCCTGATTCAAAAAATATGACGATTGGAAATCAAGTAATTTCAATAATTGAAGCTTACCGCAAAAAAGAACCATATCCGAACAAGCTTTATATTTGTGAGATTTATGACAAAGAAAAAGTAAATGAAATATTGGAATAGTGGAAAGAAAAAAGCGGTATCGTAAATTAAAAATAATCGCTAACTCAATCCATAACTTAAATTATACCAAACAACTGACTAAAAAGTTTTAAGTTGTTTTCTCATTTTCCTTATGAATAGCACATGCTAAACTTTTATTGTCTTCTTCTAAATGAGTGGTAATATTTTTGATGTCTTTTTTTGAAAAGCCTTGATGATATTTTGCAATAGCTTCAATTTTTGTGGGTCTCAACCAAAAACCGGTGATTTGTCGAAAATTATTTTTAATGATTTTCTCAGGAATATCATCATACAAAAGTGGGCATTCCTTCTCTTTTTCAAAAGTATTTTATACCAAATAAAAATTTCATCGGTATTTTGTATGTATTAATTTTAATAGCGTTAAATATAAAAGCAAATTAGTTAGTCTTGGTAATAAAAGTTACCTATGTTAACAGACTAACTACCACCTATGCAACATATAACTTCTCATTCTATACCTTTAAAGGATGTTATAGATGATCTAGCTACTGAATTCCAAACTGAAGTCCAACAAAATTGTGATGAATACTCCCTTACTATTCCAGCACATTATGGCGAAGGTACAATCAAAGGAATTGACTTTAAGCAAGGGCTAGGCATTCTTATTTATGATTGTACTTTTAAAGAAGATATAGAAATACGATTTGTAATCGACAAAGTACACCCCTTAAAGTTTTTATTTTGTGAAAAAGGAAAATTCTCCCATCATTTTGAAAATGATACAGATCAACACTTGGTAAATTTACTCGAAAATATTATTGTTGCCAGTTGCGAAAATAACGGTCATTTTTTACAGTTTAAGGCAGGCTTGCATACGCGAATAAATAGCTTAGAAATAAATAGGGCTAAGTTTATAACCAATAAAGACTGTACTTTAAAAAGTTTAGGTAAAAATTTAGAAACGCTTTTTCGAGACATTCATGCTGTAGAAGTATTTTATCATCACGGTAATTATTGTATAAAAATGGCAGATCTTTTTATAGAAATAGATGGGTTTCCGGAAGAAAATTTTTTACGGCATATTTTTTTTGAGGGCAGCGCCTACAAAATACTGACACTTCAAATTTTACAATACCAAGATGATAAAGCCTCACCCCACAAAAAATCAGTATTAAGAAAATACGAAATCAAGCAGGTTCAAGAAGCTGCAGCCTTAATAAGTGAGGAAATGCTTAGATTTGAAACTGTACAGAAATTAGCTCTTCATGTGGGGCTTAACGTTAATAAACTTCAAGATGGATTTAAAGAGCTGTATGATTCTACAGTAAATGGGTATGTACACGACAGAAGGTTAGATATTGCCAACCACTATCTTAAAGAAACTGATTATAGTATTTCAGAAATTGTTGATAAGATAGGTCTTTCCAGTAAGAGTTATTTTTCCAGGATATTTAAAGATAAGTATGGAATTTCTCCTTCTGAATTAAGAAAAAATAAAAACAATAATCAAAAGGAAGAATAACTGGGTAAAGAACCAATAAACCTCATTATTTTTAATATCGAACTGCTCTAAATTTTTAAATAAATTTTCCCAATAACTTAGATATTCGTTATAATTATCGCATTTAACTTTAAAAGTGTCGGGGCTGTAACCTGAAGCTATTTTTTCTTTTTCATATGGTGCATAAAAAGCAGCATAAATTCTCCTTTAGAGCCAATTAATTCTTATTAGTCGAAAAAAGACTCTGCTTTAAATTGCTATTTGTTTAACGTATAATTGATTTATGTATGAAAGGTACATTTTCAATTTTTCTACTTCTCTCCCACTATACTAATTTGCTTCGTTTTTATCATTAAAATCTTCTACCATATGATTAATTACCACCCTGTTCTTTACTTTGTGATGGACATCCTTTATTCGTAATTTTTAAAATTGCCAACGTAAATTAAATACTAGAACAGGAAACTAACTTTTTCTTGTAATCGGACTATTATTGGGGTGTAAACCTCCAATATAAATAGATTTACTTCCCATACTAAAATTATCATTTGGATCTTTAGGATCTACACATACTGATGTATCTCATTTTTGTGTATCTATACTCATTATATATTACAAGAGAAAAAATAAATCATTCCTCAGAAAGCTTTCTGTTGTTGCTTTTTCAATCGGAAAAGTGATTATAATTCATTAGAATTATATTACTTTATATATTTTAATATTCAATCACATATCTAATTAACTCAGTATCACTACAACTTAACACTTTCCACATTTTAACTTTATATTATCATTTTTAGAATGAAAGCCTTTTTACCTTAGAAATAAAAATTTGCTATGAAGAAAGAAAAGAATATTCCGGAACAACATCAATCTTCACAACCTGGTAAAGAAGAAAAAATGCATCCGCAGCCCGAGTATATAAGAGAGAATTATAAAGGCTGCGGTAAACTAAAGGATAAAGTAGCGCTCATCACCGGTGGCGATAGTGGCATAGGAAGAAGTGTGGCGGTGCATTACGCCAAAGAAGGAGCTAAGATTGCTATAGTATATTTAGAAGAAGATGAGGATGCTCGTATTACCAAAGATTTAATTGAAAAAGCACATAGCACATGTCTATTATTAAAATTTGATATAACTGATAAAAAAAAGTGTAAACATATTATTGATGCGACAGTAGATCATTTTGGCTCACTCAATATTGTAGTGAACAATGCAGCCATGCAATTCCCGCAACAGCAAATTAAAGCTATCTCTCAAGGACAATTGGAAAAAACATTTAAAACTAATATTTTTTCTATGTTTTACATCGTTCAAGAAGCTATTCCACATTTAAAAGAGAACGATGTCATTATTAATACCGGATCTATTACGGCTTATTTAGGAAATGAAGTATTATTAGATTATTCAAGTACAAAAGGTGCGATCATCTCATTCACCAGAACATTATCTCAAATATTAGTAGAAAAAGGAATACGTGTAAATGCAGTAGCCCCGGGACCTATTTGGACACCTCTTATTCCTTCCAGCTTTGATTCGGTAAAAGATTTTGGAAAAAATACACCGATGAAAAGGCCTGGACAACCGGCTGAATTAGGTCCAGCTTATGTTTTTTTAGGTTGTGAAGATAGTAGTTATATGACCGGACAAGTTTTACACATAAATGGGGGGGAGTTAGTAGGAAGTTAGTGTGTGTATTAAGCTGTCTTCAACTTATAACATATTACTTTTATTACTCATCCAAACTTTTTAAAAGTGTTTGTAGCCCCACTCTAAGTTTTTTGCCCGATAAATGTTCTCCGTGCCCCATTATGGCTTTTTCAGGATTCACCTGCATTAGTTTTTCCAGAGATGCTTTTAAGTTTTCTCTATCAGAAGAAAAATAAGCAGGGGGCATATATACAGACGAATTAGTTTTTTTCTGAGTATTATAAAAGGCATCCAATGACATCGATACAAACGCATCTCCTGCTATTAATATTTTATCTTTTTCTCTATATAATGCTATATGTCCCGGGGAATGACCAGGAACATGGATCCATTTCCAACCTTTTAAAAAGGGAACTACGCCATTTTCAGGCAATTCTTTTAAAACGCATTTAATATTAATAGGTTCTTGATTAAAAATCATATTTTTATGTTCCTTAAAAACGGATTGATATGCTGTCTTTCCTGTTAAGTAATCAAACTCTTTTGGATGAGCATACACAGGAATGTTCCAAGCATTAATCAAATCTACTACCCCACCAACATGATCAAAATGTCCGTGAGTAAGAATAATGGCAGCAGGAGGATTATTTTTTCCAAATCTTCGATGGGCAACACTCATTATTTTATCTGCAGAATTTGGTAAACCAGTATCTATGAGCACCCAATTTTCAGTTTGTGATGTACCTATCATTACAGCATTTACAATATTATTTATATAATAAAGTATATCGTCCTTTACTTCAATTTCGTTTAAATACGTATTAGCCTTGAGTTGTTTTTTTAGTGAGTCCATATTGAAAAAATTTATTTCCCCGCTCTTCGACAAAGTAAGTTCTAGAAATAAGAAGAGATAGTTAATTTTATTGAAACTAGCATATTATCCGAACTTATGAACTATGCTTTTTTGTTGTATGATAATACACCTTTCCTAATTTAATCCATTCTCATAACAATTTATATAGCTTTACAATAAAAAACTAACAAAATTGACAATCCATAATTGTTAATTTTTTTAACAAGCGAACTATTCATATCGATTAAACGAACGTTTTAGTAGTAGATGAAATTTTTTATATTTTTCTTATTACTTATAAAAACTTAAATATCAGTTTTTAACTTAAACTTAGTTTTTAACTTTAATTTAATAAGTGTTTATAATCTTCTGTTAAGCTAGCTATAGGTAAGGTTTCTATTTTGTAAATTCATACCAATATTAAACTCTGAACTAACAAAATTCGCATAAAAATTGATACAATAAGTTGTAATCGCTCTACCTCCTATAAACAGTAAAAGAAATGAGTAATTTTGGAATAAAACCGCTATTGAAACGAATTACTATTACTTCAAATAATCAAGAAGATGTTATTAAAGAAATAGCTCATTCTTTAAGTACCACCTATGCGCAGAACTGTAGTGAATGTTTAGTTGAGATCCCATCGCACACCGGAAAAGGATTTATTAAATCTATAAATTTTGAGGGAGGATTGACAATGATGGATTACCAATGTATTTTTTTTGAGGATACTCAATTTATATTCAAAGGTTCGAAAAACGCTCCTTTAAAGTTTTTATTTAATTTAAAAAGTAATTTGCTTCATTTTTTAGAAGGCAAACCTAATCCGCAAAGTTTAGAGGGATATCAACGGGCGATTATCACGAGTGATGTTAACCATTCTCATGCCTTTTATTTCCCTAAAAAAGACTATATTAATTTTAACAGTTTAGAAATTGAACGTTATCTATTTAAAAATAAAATGAGTACTGAATTGCAAAATCTTTCTCCTGAATTAAATAAGATTTTTGGAGATATCAGTACAGAAAAGTTTTTTTATCATAAAGGCTATTATAATTTAAAAATAGCCGATCTCCTCCATGAAATAAGAAAATTTGAAGAAGAAGATTTTCTCAAAAAAATTTTTTTAGAAGGAAAAGCATATCAAATACTCGGTCATCATTTAAGATTGTTTCAGCAAGATTTACGAAAAAATAGTATCTCTACCTTGAGATCTTCTGAAGTTGAAAATATTAAAAGAATAGCACAACTCATTAAAAGTGATTTAACAAATATAAAAACCGTAAATCGTTACGCACAAGATGCAGGTTTAAATGTTAATAAGTTACAACTGGGATTTCAAGAATTATACGAACTCACGGTAAATCGTTATATACAAAAAGTGCGTTTAGAAAAAGCCCAGGAATTATTAGCAACCACTGATTGTAATATTTCTGAGATTGTGGATAAAATTGGTCTCTCGAGTAAAAGTTACTTTTCAAAACTTTTTAGAGAAAACTATCAAATGAGTCCTTCTGAATTTAGGAAAAAAAATCAGAATTTTTATGGGAAATAAAAAAAGTTGCAAGTTAATAATATACATTCATAATAAATCGTTAAAACATTTACTATATTTAATCTATTAAAAGATATGCGGATAAAGACAGTATTTTTGTTAACAAAATTTTAGCTTAGGAGAAATAAAATTTCTCTGTTATGAAAATATATGGTGCCACTATTCTTTTGCTATGTGTTGCATTTATCCTTAGTTATATTTACCTCCCTATACTTGCAGAAATTTTTTTATTCCTCAATCTTTTTTTATTAATTATTATTGAATTTTCAAGAATCACTATAGGACAAAGGTCTTATCTGCCTACCAAAAAAAATGTTCCTAATTCGTTACAGCCTAAAGTAAGTATTCATATTTCTATTTGTATGGACTCTCCAAAAATAGTATGTAATACAATTCGCTCTATTGTAAATCAAACCTATGAAAATTATGAAGTAATTATACTATGTCATCACACCCACGATCCTCGTCTGTGGTCTCCCCTAAAAAGTTACTGTAACAGCTTAGGTCATAAAGTAAAATTCATTCAAGTTAAAACAATCGACGGCAATAAAACAGGAGCACTTAACCTTTGTCGTAAATTCACGCATCCGAAAACAGAATATATATTTACGTTAAACGGAGATTATTGGCTAAAACATAATGCAATAGAAAAAATAGTTAAACAAATGCAAAGCCTCCAAGTTGATCTGCTACAATTTCCTCGAGATTATATTAACATGGGGAGTTCAACTATAGGACTGCAGGCAGAAATGGATCATCACTTCAAATGTTATACTGCACCTTTTAATTTTTCCTATTCCAGCATTCCTAATGGAAATCTTCTTCTAATTAAAAAGAAAACGCTTGACGCCGTTGGAGGCTGGCCGTATCATTATATAAATGAAGAAACACAATTAGGGATTCTCCTACTCGAGAAAGGATATACTACGTATCAATGTTCTGAAAAAATTGGAAAGGGAATGCTTCCATTTACCTATACCTCTTTACAAATACAACGGGCTAAATGGATTATAGGAAATCTTGAATCTCTTAAGTTTATATGGAAAGATAGTTTTTTCTCTCTTAGAAAAAAATGGGAAAGCTCTATTCAACTTACCGGTTGGATTAATTTATTAGGCTTACCTTTTTTAGCTCTTTTTACCAATTGTGCTTTATCTTTAATGCACTTACCGGTTTCCTCACATATTAGTACTATTGCTATCTCGAGTATTATTTTCCATCTATGTCTTCAGTACATTGTATTAGGAATTACTACTAAACTTGATTTTTTTCGCCATAATTTAGGCTACTACATCCATTTGGGTTATATCTATTTAGGAGCTTTTTGTTGGTGGTCTTATTTATTTAAAAAACCGAAAGCGTTTAAGAAAAATAATCACTCTCATTTTCAAAAGGACTATAGTATATGTGAACCTTTATTTTCGTTGCTGTTATTCGGGTGTGGAATCATAATCTCCTCCTCTTCTCTTCTGTCAGGCATTATTTTATGCGGTATTGCTTTTCTATTATTAACCGCTTATCTTTATCTAAAATTAGAATTAAAAAAATCACGAGAGAACACATACAATTCCTTGTATGAACCGGATATTCCAACTTAAATTTTTTAGCCAAAAAATTTTAAATAACTTACCCATCTTTTATTTCTCTCATAATCTCTTTTTCACTTTTTCCGGTTTTTTCTACGAGATTACCGATCATTTCTTCAAACCTTCCTTCTTGATAAGAAAGTTCCTTCTCTGTTAAATTGGCATATTTCTGCTTGAATTTTCCTTTTACTTTATGCCATTTGCTTTCTAATTTATGTTCTTTCATCATTGTACTTTCTATTTCATTTTACGATGAGGTCGTTTGGTAAACCAATTAACTGCTAATTGTAAAATACCCGTTAAAATAAATATTATAACTGTAGTCAAAAATAATTTTAATTCCCAATTCTGATTCTTATCTAAAAATACATGATCTGGTGCATTAATAAAGAATCCCACAAGTAATAAAGTATTAATTGCGTATAAAGCATAAATAATATAAAAGAACACAGTACTTCTTTTTTTCCATTTTATATAAATGGCCATAGTAATTTTAATGACCCAACAGATCCATAAAACTTTTACATAGCGTAGGGCGTGTTCAATTATTTTTTCAGGTTCAATACTTAGCGATGAAAAGAAAACGACAAGAGCATATCCCCACAATAGAATGTATATTAATAGAAAGTATTTTTTTAAATTCATAATAATTAGATTATGTTATTTTTTTGCATCCATTTGATGGCTTCTTCCAACCTGATCGGCAATTGTTCTGAATTTGTTTTTACTCTTTCAAAAGATTGGGCTTTTATTTGATAATAAGTTTTTGTAGAAAGAATTTTCATGTGTATTGTAGACCAGCTCGTTTTTATATTTAATTTTCTTATGATATCACCTAACCATCCTGCTATACTTAATAGGAATGAAGGAATCTTAATTAAGGTTGATTGTTGCTTAGTGACTTGTAAGCATAATTGAAAAAAATGCTTATAACTTAAATTTTCACCACTTATTAAATATGATTTTTTATTTTTTCCTTTTTCAAGAATTTTTATAATTGATTGACTTACTTGTCTTGCACTTACAAAATTTTTACCTCCCGATGGATAAGCTATTATTTTTTTTCTGTACATCCATTGAATAATTTTTCCTGAGCTAGGCTTGCTATCATACTTACCTATCATAAAAGTAGGATGAATACTATTTACATGTAAAAAGGAAGCATTTTTCATTACTATATTTTCGGCTTCGATTTTACTTTGAGAATAGTAGGTCTTTTCTATCAAACGCTGCACTTTACCTTTTGGATGTTTATTTCTATAATAAGTTGGTGCTGTACTAACAAAAAGAAAACGTTTAACCTTAGCTTGAATCGCTATTGTTAGAAGATATTGAGTACCCAATACATTTATTTGGTAATATTTTTCGTATAAAGGTTCATTTTGAGCAGTAAATGCAGCATTATGAATAATTGCATCCACATTTTTTACCGCAACAACTAAACTTGTTTTATCTTTTAAATCTCCTTTTACTATTTCAAGTTGTGCATGAGAAGAAACAATCATTTTATTCTTCTTTCTTACCATAGCGCGGACATTATAATTTTGCCGCAGTAAGTCTTTAACTAAATGCGTACCCAGCATACTATTAGCCCCTGTAACCAGTATTCTCATTTTGATCTATTTTTTAACTCTTTTCTTGCTATTCTACTCAATAACAAAACACTTATTGGGGTAGGTATAATTCTCATTAGGATATAGGCTAATCTTTGCCAACTATGGAGATAAATAATACTTTTTCTCTTAAATAACTTTCTTACTATAGCTTTAGCTGCATCATCTGGAGATAAAGTTAATTTTCTTGTTAAATAACCTCGATTTTTCAGTCTATTAGATATTTCATTATTAGTTCTCATCGGCCCCGGATGTACCACACTAATTAGAATATCCTTATTTTTAAATTCTTCTTGCAAGCTCAATGTAAATTGATGAATAAAACCTTTTGTTGCCGGGTATACAGATTTATAAGCAATGGGACTAAAAGCAGCTAGGCTAGAAATATTTAAAATATAAGAATTTTTATTCTTTAATAAAAGAGGAAATAAAGATCTAGTACAAAGTACTGCTGCTACTATGTTTACTTCTAGCATAGCATGCATTTCACTTAATTTTTCATTTAAAAAATATTCATTACCACCCATTCCTGCATTATTAATTAATCCTGACAATCTATATTCCTTCTTTACTAGTTGAAGAAAATCTTCACGTTCATCAGTATTTGAGATATCTAACTCTTTAAAGTCGACAATAATTTTTGAGTTGTTTAAATTTCCTGCTATTTTTTCTAAACCTTCATTAGGTAAAGCTACTAAGAGAAGATTTATATTTCTTTGTGCTAATTCAAAAGCAATAGCTTTTCCTAAACCTTTACTAGCGCCTGTAATTAAAGTATATTCCGTATCAAGCTTTTTCATTACAACTTATTCGCGTTCTTGTTCAGTCTTTATCCTAAAAGCATATAACCTAATCCCATTGTAATACCAAACACTGCATGGGCACCGATTAAATGTTTATAATAATGTTTCGGCTTTAAATTAGAAGGTTTTGTATTTAAGACAAACATTGTATTCCAGCCTATTATTCCTATGACACCTATTACAATACCATATAGAAGTGAATTCCAAACAGAAAACTCTAGTATATCATAAAATACAACTAGCTCAAAAGTTATTACAAATACAAGCCCAATAAAATAATGTACAAACCACCCCAACCAATTATTTTTAAAAGGTGATAAGGGAATACTAGAAGAATGCCGTATCAATGAATTTAATAAATGGGGTTCCTTAAACTTACCCGAGTTTATTTCTTCATATAAAAAACTAAATAACGTCATAGCACTAGTGGCTAATATTCCTATGAAAACAATGTTAAACATATTGTGTAAACTTTATGAGAAAAGGAGTTCCTTCTTTATTTAAATATACAGCCTACTTATGAGAGTTAGCATCTATTTATCAGTAACTTAACGAAGCTTGTTAAAACCAAGTTAAGTAACTTTTCTAGAACAAACGTTGATATTTTTTAGCAAACCTAATTAATAGCTTTTATGCTTTAAATCATAACACAAATCACACAATTCTACATCCTTATTTTCTTTTCTTTTAAAAAATTATTAATCTTAATGTGAAGAAAAAAGACTGTTATGAAAAAAAAAGATTCAGGGAAATATCGTTCAGATAAATCTGAAATTCATCGAAAAAAAAGAAAAATGAGAAATACAGAAATGATTGCCATTATTGTAGTCATATTAATCGTTCTATTTCTACTTGGTTTTTTATTTTTTTCAAGTTAATTTTTTGTTAGAGAAAGTTGATTTAATGATTTTTAAAAAGTGTCTGACCTATCCCTATACTCTTTAAAAGTAATAACAGTTATTTTTCGTTATTAATAAATTTTTAACCACAAAAACTAAAGCTATGAGTATTGTAAAAGTAATTGAGGTAATTGCCTCTTCAGAAAAAAGTTTTGATGATGCTGTTCAACAAGCCGTAAAAGAGGCAAGTAAAACCGTAAGTAATATCAAATCTGTTTACGTAAAAGAAATGCACGCAAATGTTGATGACAATAAAGTTACATCTTTTGCAATTAATGCAAAAGTTTCCTTCACCATTACTAACTAAGGGTAAAAAAAAACAGAAACATGTATTAAAAAAAGAGGCTGTCTAAAAAGTCTACTTTTATCAACCTGAACTTGATTTAGGTTCTCATACTGATTTGTATTTCAGTAATATGAGATTCTGAAATAAATTCAGAATGACACTTTTTTAATCTTTTTAGACAGCCTCTTCTTTATCTTACTATCCTAGACTTTCATACTACCTAATTATCTATAGAAACCCTTTCCTAATATATAGATAGAGAATCCTGTTCTTTTATATTTAAAATGCTTCCTATTTTTATCAAAAGTTAGAATAATGATAAAACTTAGGGTTTTCATGCTATAGCTGTGTTAATTACCTTCATTTTCAACCTACTTATATTTAATTTCATTGATGTCTAGTTAATTTCTAAAAAACCTTCTTCAATATGAGTCCAAAAAACAAAAAAAACGCTACCGCCATTGAGAATCAAGAATGGGTAGATTCTTTTCTTTGGATTATCCAAAATAAATCGACCAAACGAGCCAGTGAACTTTTAGAAATCCTTCACAAGGAAGCTAAAAAACATCAAATAAATTTACCACAAGAATTAAGCTCTCCTTACCAAAACACCATCCTCACACAAGAAGAAGTAGATTACCCGGGAGATGAAGAACTAGAAGAAAAAATACTGGCATATATTCGTTGGAATGCGATGGCTATGGTCGTAAAAGCCAATAAAGCAGATGCCGGTATTGGCGGGCATATCTCTACCTATGGCTCTATTGCCCAACTTTGGGAAGTCGGTTTTCAACATTTTTTCAAAATAAATAAAAATGAAATAGCAGATCAGGTGTATTTTCAGGGACATGCCTCTCCCGGGATCTATGCTAGAGCTTACTTAGAAGGAAGGTTAACTAAAAAGAACTTAGAAAATTTTCGGCATGAAGTTCAATCCAAAGACGGACTCACTTCTTACCCTCACCCGCGTTTAATGCCGGATTTTTGGAGCAATCCTACCGTATCTATGGGGTTGGGACCCATTCAAGCAATTTACCGAGCAAGATTTAATAAATATTTATATAATCGCGGACTTATAGAAGAAAATGACAGTAAAGTCTGGGCTTTTATAGGGGATGGAGAAATGGATGAAGTCGAAGCCCGAGGCGCGATAAATATTGCCTCCCGTGATAAGCTAGACAATCTTATTTTTGTAATAGATTGTAATTTACAACGACTTGATGGGCCCGTACGAGGTAACGGAAAAATAATTCAAGAGTTGGAACAACTTTTTAATGGTGCCAGCTGGAACGTCATAAAACTGCTTTGGGGAAAAAAATGGCAACAACTTATTGAAAAGGACAAAAGTGGGAAATTACTGGAAAAGCTCACTAAGCTTACCGATGGTCAACTTCAAAAATATGCCTATAGTGATGGTAAATTCCTGCGGAAAGATTTCTTCGGAAGTGATAAAGAACTAAAAAAACTGGTGGAAGATTATTCTGATGAAGAACTGAACAACTTCACCCGGGGTGGTCACGATTTCCATAAGATTTATAACGCTTATAAAGTTGCTTTAGAAACCAAAAACAAACCCACTATTATTTTAGCGCAAACCATTAAGGGCTATGGTCAAGGCAGCGCAGGAGAAGCTAGTAATGTTTCTCATAAAACTAAAAAATTCAACAAAAAACAATTACAACATTTTCGTGATTTTTTCAATATTCCGGTAGAAGATAAAGACCTAGAAAAAATCCCTTTTATCAAACCTAAAAAAGATAGTAAAGAAATCGAATACCTTCACCAACAAAGAAAAGAACTTGGGGGTTATCTTCTCCACCGAAAAGACAAAAGCACTAATCTGGATGCGCCGGACTCAACAATTTTTGAAAGTTTCTTAAAAGGTTCTGGTGATGATGAAGCTGCCACTACCATGGTAATGATCCAAATTCTTGGAAAACTTATGAAAGATGAAAGCATTGGAAAGTTAATCGTTCCCATTATTCCGGACGAATCCCGTACTTTCGGAATGGAGTCTTTATTTAGGCAAGTAGGAATTTATGCTCCCGATGGACAAAAGTATGATCCGGTAGACAAAGAAAGTTTGCTGTATTACAAAGAAGCAAAAGACGGAGCCATTTTAGAAGAAGGAATAACCGAATCGGGTTGTATGGCTGAATTTATAGCCGCCGGAACCACCCATCTCACCCACGGAATAAATACCATTCCTTTTTATTTCTTCTATTCTATGTTTGGTTTTCAAAGAACAGGAGATTTAATGTGGGCTGCAGCAGATGCAGGGGCTAAAGGCTTCTTAATGGGAGGTATTTCAGGAAGAACCAGTATTCCAGGAGAAGGTTTACAGCATCAGGACGGACAAAGTCATCTCTACGCGTTGGCTTTTCCAAATTTAAGAGCTTACGATCCTGCTTTCGCTTACGAGCTCGCCATTATTATCGAGGAAGGAATTAAAAAAATGTACGTAGAAAAAGAAGAGCTTTTCTATTATGTAACCATTAGCAATGATACTTTCCCGATGCCAGAAATACCCCAAAAAGAGATAAGCCGAGAAGACATCGTGAAAGGTTTATATAAATTCAAAAAATCCAACAAACGTAAACAGACCAAAAAAGCACATTTATTTGGAAGCGGCGCTATTATGATAGAAGTATTAGAAGCTGCCCAACTCTTAGAAGATAAATTTGATGTAGGTGCAGATATTTGGAGCATTACCAGTTATAAAGCACTTTACGACAACGCCATCGATACCGAGAGAAACAACCGCTTGAAAGCGCAGGTGAATAAAGAACCTACTTTTATAGAGCAACAATTAAAAGACGAAAAAGGAACTTTTATAGCCGCATCAGATTATGTAAAAGCCTTACCAGAAGCTATTGCCAGTTACTTTCCAGAAAAACTTATTAGCCTAGGAACCGATGGATTTGGCAGAAGTGATAATCGGGCCGCACTACGTGGTTTTTTTGAAGTTGATGCAGAACATATTGCTTACGCTGCATTATATGGCCTGGCGCAGCAAAATCAAATAAGTATGGAAGAACTGAAAAAAGCAGCAAAAAAATTAACTATAGATCCTAAAAAAATAAATCCCAGAACTGCATAAACAATTCATCATGGCAAAAGAAATTAAAATACCACAAATCTCAGAAGGTGTAGATACCGCGACTATTTCAGAAATATTGGTAGCTAAAGGGGATAAAATAGAAGAAGAGCAAGCAGTGGTATCGGTAGAAACCGATAAAGCAACAGCCGAAGTCCCAGCCACTTCTGGCGGAACAGTAAAAGAAATTAAGGTAAGTGAAGGCGACGAAGTAAAAGTTGGTGATGTGGTACTAATCCTAGAAGAAGGCGATGAAGAAGAGGATTCAGCAGAAGATAAGCAAGAAGAAGCTGCTTCTGAAGAAGAGGAACAACAGGAAAATAAAGATGAAAATGAAGTTGAAGATTCAGCAGAAGACACCAAGGAAGAATCAGATACTGAAGAAGAACAGCAACAGGAAGATGAAGATGAGGATTCCGAAGAAGATGTAAATAAAAAAACACAAGAAAAAAAGGAACAGGAAAACTCTTCAGATGAAGAAGATAAAACGGTAGAAAAAGACAACTCTTCAGAAGAAAAGAATGACTCTAGTGAAGTGCATGCTTCACCCGGAGTTCGCCGCTTAGCTCGGGAATTAAAGGTGGATCTTCAACAGATAAAAGGCAGTGGTGAAAGTGGTCGGATTACCGAAAAAGATGTCAAAAATCATCATAAAAATGGCGATAAAAAAAGTGGTTCTTCGTTAAGCAAATTACCCGATTTTAGTAAATGGGGCACAGTTGAAACGAAAAAACTAAACAGCATTAAAAAAACGACCGCCAAAAATGTGACCACTTCTTGGCAATCTATTCCGCATGTATTTCAGTTTGGTGAAGCCGATATTTCAGGGATTGAAGCTTATATAGAAAAACATCAGGATAAAGTAGAAGAAGCCGGAGGAAAGCTTACCCTAACTTCCATCCTTACCAAAATAGTAGCTACAGCCTTGCATCAATTTCCAATCTTCAATGCAAGTATAGATGTAGAAAAGGAAAAAATGATCCTCAAAAAATATGTGAATATAAGTATCGCCGTCGCTACGGAGAAAGGACTTCTTGTTCCGGTTATTAAAAATGCAGATCAAAAAAGCATTAAAGATCTTTCAGTAGAAATTGCAGAAATCGCTCAAAAAGCTCGTGATGGGGAACTTTCTAAAGAAGATATGGAAGGCGGAAACTTCTCTATTTCTAACTTAGGTGGTATTGGCGGCACTAACTTTACACCTATTGTATATTATCCTCAAGTTGCTATTTTGGGGGTTTCGAGAGTAAGTACAAAACCGGTTTTTGTTGAAGACAAGTTTGAACCCAAAAGCATTTTGCCGCTTAGTCTATCTTACGATCATCGGTTAATTGATGGTGCCGACGGCGCTGCCTTTATCAACTGGATTGAAAAAGCCTTGGAAGATCCTTACGAAGCTTTATTAAGCTAATTACAAAACAAAAAATATGGCAGATAAAAAGAAAGAACTTGTAATATTAGGAGCCGGACCGGGCGGCTATGCAGCAGCTTTTCATGCGGCAGATTTAGGATTGGAAGTCACTTTAATAGACCCTGAAGTAAATCCCGGTGGTGTATGCCTCTATCGGGGCTGTATTCCTTCCAAAGCTTTATTGCATTTAGCTAAAACTAAGGAAGAAGCACTAAATGCTGCCGAATGGGGTCTAAAATTCGAAGAGCCAATAATTGAGCTTAAAAAAATAAAAAAGTGGAAGGATAAAGTCATCCAGAAGTTAACGAATGGCTTAGGAGAATTAAGTAAATCTCGAAAAATTGAATACTTTCAAGGAAAAGCTAAATTTATTGATGAAAATAAAATAGAGATCACTACGAAAGATAAGGAAACTTCCACACTTTCTTTTAAAAACGCTATTATCGCTACAGGATCTTCTGCGGTGAGCTTGTCCAATATTAAAATAGACCATAAAAAAGTGTGGGATTCTACTGATGCGCTTCAACTAAAAGAAATCCCTAAAAAATTATTGGTCATTGGCGGTGGTTATATCGGCTTAGAATTAGGGAGTGTTTATGCCGCATTGGGTAGTAAAGTCTCGGTAGCAGAAATGACCAGCGGTTTTTTACCGGGAACCGATAAAGATTTGGTAAACGTGTTTGAAGAGAAACATCCTTTTAAAGAGGTCTTCTTCGACACTAAAGTTGAACATGTAAAAGTGAATAAACAGAGTATAAGTGTTTCTTTAAAAGGAAAAGACAAAGAACAAACCAAAAAATTTGACGCTGTTCTGGTGGCAGTGGGCAGAACACCCAACACGAAAGATTTAGGTTTGGAAAATATAAACATTTCTCCCAATGAAAAAGGTTTTTTAGAAGTAAATAGTCAACGAAAAACCACCTCAGAAAATATTTATGCCATAGGGGATATTACCGGAGAACCCTTATTGGCACACAAAGCTACTCATGAAGGGAGAGTGGCCGTAGAAGCAATAGCCAATAAAAAAGGAGCAGGTTATGATCCTAAAGTTATTCCTGGAGTAGTATTTACTCATCCTGAAATTGCTTGGTGTGGACTTACAGAAACACAGGCTAAAGGAAAAAATAAAAAGGTGAAAATCGTGAAGTTTCCCTGGTCTGCCTCGGGAAGAGCGATGGCGATTGGAGAAAATTCAGGAATCACCAAATTACTCATAGACCCCGAAAGTGAAGTGATTTTAGGAGGTGGTGTGGCCGGAAAAGATGCGGGAAGCTTAATTCCCGAAATCGGTTTAGCCATAGAAATGGGAACCACGGCAAGTGACTTATCCTTAACCATTCACCCCCATCCTACCCTTTCGGAAACCATTATGGAAAGTGCAGAACTCTTTTTTGGAAACGCTACTCATTTAAAATAACCGTATTTCTTTTAATTAAAAAAGTTTTTTATTTTTTGCCATAAATTTTTGGGTTTGGGATTTTCTCGATAAACGTCCTTTTTTTCTTTCTTTTGATATTTTTCTCGTTGACCCTCATCAACAGGGTAGGTTTCATTTGGTTTATCTGTCTTCATAACTTTAAACTTTGTGACAAATTAGTAATAAAGAGTTATTATTAC
This sequence comes from Mesonia aquimarina, assembly GCF_003667275.1. Taxonomy (GTDB): domain Bacteria; phylum Bacteroidota; class Bacteroidia; order Flavobacteriales; family Flavobacteriaceae; genus Mesonia; species Mesonia aquimarina. The sequence goes on from NZ_RCNV01000004.1 coordinate 25,422, forward strand.
TTTTTTTATATCTTAAATTTACTCTATTATTTTCAATTTAATTTCTTTTCCACCAATTCATTAACAGTTAAATATCAATATTTTACAGTATTTAACATATTGTGTTATTATTATACGAATTCACAAAAATTTAATTCTTTTTTTTTAGATAGTATGTAACTTTAAAGTGAACCAAAAAACAAAAACTATGAAAAAATTAATTCTAAGTGGAATCCTTGGTTTGTTAACCATAGGGTTTACTACGGCCCAAGAAATTAAGGATTTTCCGTCTGCGGCACAGGATGTAGTAAAAACACATTACTCTAAAGAAAGGATAAAGAAAGTAGATGTAGATAAACGAGATCAAGATGAAATGTATCAAGTAAAATTTGAAAATGGAACCAAAATAGATTTTAATTCTAAAGGTGATATCACTCAAATTAAAGGCAATGAAGAAATTCCAGCCGAATTGATTCCAAAAAAACTTAGGGATTATGTAAATTCTCATCACAAGAACAAAAAAATAACAGAGTGGGATTTTGATGGAGAAGAACATGAAATTGAATTAAATGACGGTACAGAATTAGAGTTCACCAAAAATGGGGAGTTTGATGAGGAATATAAATTTTTAGGATTGAATTGGTAGTTTATCATATTATTTCCCTATAAAAAAGCTGGCTTTTGCCGGCTTTTTTTATTTAACGATACTTATCATTAAGTAAAACAAACTGTTAACGTAATAAATATAAAAGATAACACAATCAATTTATTATCAAAATCTTAGCATTTTTTAAACCCTCATTTTTTATAATTCCTGTACCTTATATAAGCTTTATCAAAAATAACACTTATGGAAAAAAGTGATTATCAAAAAAAAGAGACTTTTCAAAAACAAAAGAACCAAGTGGAAATAAGAGCATAAAAAAAACCACTCATAAAGACCCTATTTTTGTTATTCAAAAACATGATGCCACTAACCTTCACTATGATTTTCGACTAGAAATAGCAGGTACTTTAAAGTCTTGGTCAATACCTAAAGGGCCTAGTCTTGATCCTCGTATTAAACGAATGGCGATTCCTACTGAAGATCATCCTATAGCATATGCTAAATTCGAGGGTGTCATCCCGCAAAATCAATACGGTGGTGGCACGGTTATGATATGGGATAAAGGCACTTTTGAAAATCTAAAAAAAGACCCTTCAATCAATCTTGAAAAAGCTTATAAAAAAGGACGCTTAAAATTTTTTTTAAGTGGAAAAAAATTGCAAGGTGGCTATACACTTATTAAAATGACTAGTGGAAATATGAAAAATAACTGGCTACTTACAAAGATAAATGATAAAAATGCTGATGCAAGGCGAAAGTCTCTAAGTACCCAAAATAAAAGTGTGATAAGCGACAGAACACTCGAAGAAATACGAGAAGATAAAAAAACCCAACTGAAGTAATAAAAGAAGAACCGCAATGAAAATTAATGCAGTAAAGATTACACATCCTGACAAGCTATGGTTTCCTAAAAATAACATTACCAAGTTAGCAGTAATTCAATATTATGAAAAAATAGCAGATCTCATGCTACCTTATCTTAAAAATCGCCCTTTAACACTACACCGTTTTCCGGATGGAATCGATTCTAAAGGTTTTTATCAAAAAAATGCAGCAGATTACTTTCCTGATTTTATTCATGTCATACAAATAAAAACCGAAAAGGCTTATAATTATCAACCAATGTGTAATAATAAAAAAAGCCTTTTATATCTTGTTAATCAAGGCACAGTAAGTTTTCATGTGTGGCTATCCCAAAAAGATAAACTTTACAAACCCAATAAAGTAGTTTTTGATTTAGACCCTCCTGAAAATCCCTTTAAAAAGGTAAAAGAAGCTACTAAAAAAACAGTTGAATTTTTCAAGAAAAAAGGAAAAAAACCTCAACTCATGACTACAGGAAAAAAAGGTTTTCATGTTTGGTATACTCAACGTAGAACAAAAACTTTTGAAGAGTTAAAACCAAATTTAAAAAACTTTGCTGTAGAATTAACTGCTCAAAACCCAAGTCTATTTTACAACCGCTGTTCGAAAAAACAAGCGGAAAGGAAAAGTTTTTATTGATTACCTACGAAATGCTTATGCCCAAACTTCGGTTTGCCCTTATTCATTAAGAGCTACTACAGAAATGGGAATTGCCACTCCTATTAAATATAATGAATTAGACAATGTAAAAAAAGCTAGCCAATATAATTTAAATACTATTGAAAAAAAGATTCAAGGATTAGTAATAAAAAACCGTTAGTTTTCTTCTTTATAGTGAATGGGATCTTTTTTCCATAGGGAACCCCATCCGCCTCCATAAGTTCCTTCGACTTTTCCTTTTACAGTGCTAAAAACAAATACAAGAACACCTACCGTTATATTATTGATTAATCCAATTTCTGAAGAATAATCAAAAAAAAGAAAATAAGCTAAAAGCCAAATAGCTAATGGATAATTCCATTTTCTTACTACACGAGTAGCTTCCCAATAAGCAATTACAGAAAAAGTAATAATTAAAGGTCCAACAATATAAGAATTGTTTGCTAAATCGTTATCATAATTTAATACGGCTGGCGCAATCATTAACCATAAACCTAAAATTGTATTTATAATTTGTGCCCACATAATTAATTTACTTTTTTAATTTCAGATTTTACTCCCCAAAAAACCTTCCACAATGAAAGCTTCTTTTTTTTTGCCCGTTGCATATACTGTAAACTTGCTAGCATTTCATCCATTGCAGGACCAATCATTAAAATAGAAATAACTGCTGAAGCTAAACAAAAAGTACACCATGCAGAAAACAAGACAGGTTGAAAAACCACCAGCATAATACTTACGAGACCTAATGGACCTACCGCCAAACCAAAGACAATAACTACCCAAGGTTTTGTTCTCCATCTATAGGTCCCGCCAATTACCCCGGTGACAGCGTCAACCAAATAGCCAAAAGCTCCTAATACCGCGTCTGGAACCGGTAAAACATTGGATACTTTCGAATTCAAAATTTTTATACTTCCTTTACCAAAAAAAGGCTCCCAAACTTCATCAATAATATTTAATTGATATAATGAAAGGTATACAGCGATACCAAATCCAATTATTGCTAAAATGACAATAGGGATACGTTGAGACCATTGTGCAGGATTATAACCCCAGCCTGGTGGTATGTGATTATCTGTTTTCATGAAAGATTATTTTTTTTGAACCATTTATTAGGATTTCCTTTCAGGTTTTTAATTATAGTAGGCAAGGTTTTCATTACAGAATGAGAGGGCGTCCAATCTAAATATTTTTTAGCTCTACTTATATCTAATTCATAATGATCATCTGCACGATCTATCATCCATGGCTTAATAAAAGGATCGCTCACTAAATCAAGGGCCCACGCTCCTGCTTTGGCAATTTCTGAAGGAATTTGTTGTGTTTCCCATTTTTCATCAAAAAGAAGTTCTCCTATTTTATCTTGTAAATCTTGATAACTCGGTGTGGCAGGTTCTCCTATATTAATAGCCAAATCGTCAGGGAGGTCTTTTCTTCTATCAACCGTTTTTTCTATAGCTTCTAATAAATCTTCTAAATGAATAAAAACATCTCCATGAGATGGGTTACCGGAATACAAATGACTTTTTAAATCTTTCTCATATATTCTTTTAATTTGCTGTGTAATAGGTATGGAATGTCCATAATCATTATATACTCCGGCAATACGTAAGAAAACCGTCTTTAAACCTTCGTTATGCTCTTTAATCATTTTTTCTGTATGTAATTTAGAATCAGGATAGCCCCAATTGGTTTCCATAGGACTATTTTCGGTAATTTTTTTTCCTGGTTTTGTTGGCTTATAAATTAGATTGGAGCTAGAATATATAAATTGGTCTACTTCAAAATCTTTTAGTTGATTTAACAGGTTTCTAGTACCTTTTAAATTAATTTCTTCATAAGCAGGACTATTTTTAGTATTAAAATTATAAAAAGCGGCTAAATGAATAACAGAGGCTATTTTACTTCCATAACCATATCTAATTCTTTCCATTGCATGGTCTATGGCTTTCTCGTCTTTAATATTAAAATTTACACATTCTGCTTCTAAGGGTGGGTATGGTGGCCCTACCCGATCTAGCCCTATTACTCTATATTTAGGAGCTAATTTTTTAATCAATGAAAAACCTATCAATCCGCTACTTCCTGTAATTATTATTACCTCTTTATCTTGGATTCGCGCTCCTTTCTCATCATGATCAATAATTTCATCCATAACTGTTTATTGTTTATTATAATTAGTACTTATTTAGTATTAAAAATTATAGTTGAATCTATTAATTTTTCACCTCTTCAATAATAAAGAAACCATCATCACCTTGTTTCTGATATAATGGCATAAAAATTCGTGCATTCCACTTGCTTTTTATTTCTTTACCATTTAGAATGGCTAAAAGTTCTCCCTTTTTTATTTCTTGAAAATTTTGATATCCTGGTTGCATTTCAAATTTATCTTCTGGTAAAATTCCTTTTCTATAAGATATTTCAAAAGTTTTTTGATTAGGTGCATTGATACTGGCAAAATTTTCCACACAAGCCGGATATATTGAAATGTCTTTTAAATTAAGTCGACAAGCCTTTTCTAAGGCTAGCCAAATCATTCCTTCATGATTTTCTATGGCATGCTTGCTAGTATGTTCTCCGGCTTCAAAAACGAAACCTGTAAAACCACTTCTACTTAGATAGTGATCTATATCTCCTGTAATAATATCACTAAAGCCTTTGACAATATAGGTAGGGAAATTATGTGCCCATTTATTATTATCATTTACGTCTTGAACAGACATATAAGGCAAACTATCTGAAGATGTAGTATGACAATCTATAAAATATCGTTTAGTATACTCTTCTTCTGGAAATTCATCTAGTACATTGATGATCTCATACATTTCTTTTTCTTCGTGACTTTCAATCTTTTTCTTTTCTAAATTTTCTATCGTCCATGTCCGGTTAAGATCTTCATCTATATATCTTTTATTTTTATTGAGTGCTTTTTTATTTCCTGCGAGACCTAAAATTGTACCTTTAATAACAGGTTTTGTTTTATTTAATTCTTTAAAAACATTTAATAGTGCCTGTACACCACTGGGTTCATTACCATGTACTCCCGCGGTAATTAAAAGCAAAGGGCCTTTTTTTTTACTATCATACGTCCCTATAATTCTAGGAATCTGTTTATTTAGTTGTGTATTCATAATTCTCTATTTCATTCCATGGTTGCTAAAACACGATTAGAAAGTTGTTTACCATATAGTCTTTTATAGTGTAATTTTTTTTCAATCGCATCTATTACTTCATCTGTGAAATCAGGATAGCCTATCTCGTGAAAATGATCAAGCCCGCCGGGGCTTAAAACATTAATTTCAATTAATTTATCTTTTACCACATCTAAGCCGACAAAAAATAACCCGTCCTGTATTAATTTTGGAGCGGTTAATTCTATTATTTTTTTCATTTCAGGAGTTAGTTCTACAGTTTCTGCTGTAGCGCCTTGTCTAAAATTACTTCTAAATTCTCCTTTACACATTTTTCTTCGAATCATCGCATGTTTACCATCTCTTTCTATAAGTCTCCCGTTCATTAATAAGATTCTTACATCTCCGTTTTTAATGTCTGGTAAATATTCTTGCGCTATTACATAGCCTTGCTCCGTAATAGTTTTGATAATTTGATTTACATTTTTTTCATGCTCATCTATCAAGTAAACATGTTCTCCGCCAGATCCTTCTAAAGGTTTTAAAACCATTTTTTTCTTCTGTTTTTCCCAAAACTCAAGAATATCTTCTTTTTTTCTTGTAATTATAGAAGCTGGTTTTATACATTGAGGTAGCTCTTCAAAATATAATTTGTCGATAAATGCATGAGATAAGGCATATGCATCATTTAATACTAACACCCCTGCTTGTTGCATCATTCTCCCAAATGCTATTCCGGCTTGTTCTGCCCATTTCCTTCCCGAAGCTTCTTCTGTAGGGTTATTTCTAATAAAAAGAACGTCAACCTCATCAGCCATTATCATTTTTTTCTTTCTTTTTTTGCTCTGTAAATGCTTTAAAAATTTTTTAGACGTAGTTAGTTTAGTTGTTTTTAAAACTTGTATACAGTTTAACCCAATGGGAGAATCATAGTGAAAACTAAACCCTCCAACACTCATTACCAATACAGTGTGACCTCTTTGATGAGCTTTAGTCATAATTGCTACGGATGTACCACAAGTTTCTGTGGCTATATCATTTAATACAAAGCATATTTTCATGTGGCTATCATTTTAGAAAGTGGTAAACCATCTCGAATTAATTTTAATCTATTCTTAAAGTTTTCATATGATATAAAACTTGGTTTTATAACATTCTGTTTTAATATTCTTCTTTCCGTAAGTTCTTTTATAATAGGTGTATGTTCTAACGAAAATTTACCTGCTAGAAGTGGTTCATACTCTCCCCCTTTTTCTAGGTGATTTTTAAGTTCAACCAATCCTTTCAAATAAATTATATCTTTTAAAAAACCACCACCTTGCATTATTCTAGAAGTTATATTAAAAGCTCTTTCTTTAGAAAATCCATAATCTTTACAAAGCAATCGGAAAATTTGAATGAAATCTGCTCCATCCATTAATGCACTTCCTGCGACTACTCTTCCTGCTAATGTACGCAACCGATTAGCCGTTAATCCTCCTACAAGATATTCAGCCATCACTGCTAGTCCTTCTTGAAGAGAATCGTAGCCTGCTAAACCTATACTTAATTGCTCTAAAGGTTGTTGTTTCCCATTAAAATAGGTAAGCACATGGGTTCCTACTTCATGTTGGATGAGTGCTTTTGCTTCATTTTCGTTCATTTTATAATCTTGCGGAATGTAAAGCGCTCCTTGAGAAACCATCATAATATTAACATCCTTACGAATATGTACTTTGCATTTAAAACTAGGATCTTGAGTAGAAAAAAAATTAAATTCATTCTCAGCTAAATATTTAAAATCCTTAGCATTAATCAGCTCTGCTGAAAACTCACTTGTGTCTTCGGACACTTCATTAAGAAGTTTTATTGCTTTATTTTTCAAGTCCTTTTCGACCCCCTTATAAAGCCGGATACTATTGTAAAAAAAATTGCGTGTTCCTCGTTCAGCTAGCATGCTAATCTGTTGATCTAACTCTTCTCTTTTTTGATGAAAAAGGAAAGACATTGTTGGGTCATCGATTTTTTCTAATCTTAGGTTATATAATTTTCTTTTTAAAACATCCGGATCTATTGGTAATAAGCGATAATGATAATTCAAAACGTTTTCATAGTTACTTTTAAAAAAAGTAGTTTTAATTTCATTAATATTTGCAGGAGAAACCAACCAAAGAAACTGATACGAACGTTCTATATTGGACAATTTCCTATCAATTTCAAAGACTTTATCTTTTAAGTTTTTTTTACCTAAAGAACTATAACTGCTTATTCCACTGGAAGTTTGTACCCGAATATATTCATAAATAGCTTTTTGCAATACTTTTATCAATGCATCTCTAAAACTTCTAAAAAAAACGGGGTATAATTTTCCTTTTTCAGTTCTAAAAACCGGGGGTATTTCTAGTCCTACTACTAATGCTCCGCATTTTTTTGCGTCTTCAACTTTAAGTAAAGGTTTATCATTTTCCTTTTGGCGATAAGGTGTATTTACTATTTCAACCTCTAAAAACTTTCCTGTATATACAGGGTTCATTTTATTTAATTCTTTTTGAAGGACTTTTAATGTAGTTGGTAATTTATCTGCAGGTCCTTTAATAAAAAAAGATTGACTTTGCGAACTTCCCGCATAAATCTCAAATACTAAATACGATTTAAACTTATTGGAAAGATGATCTGCAATGGAATATATTAATTGTTGGTATAACTTAAAATTTTCTGTTCCTACTATTAAATAAGAAGTTTGACTTTGAAGCATTCTAGAAATACCACCATCATCTTTTTTTTGTCTGTAAATAAGTAAATAGGGTAAACCTTTTTCTATATATAATATACCTCCATCAGAGAAGTTACAGAAAACTGTATTATTTTTCTTTAAAGAAACTAATAGATCTTTAATTAATTGTTTTGATAAAACTGAAAAAGTAGGCATCGAAAATTTCTTTTTTAACTATTTTTTAAACAACTGATTTTCTTATTTTTAAGAACTCATCTGTTTAGCTTTTTCTTCTACTTCCTGAAGATCAATAGAATAAGGAGCTTCTTTTAATGTTATAGCAAGATGAACTAAGTTTTGTAACATAATTAATAACATATTATTCGTAAATTCATGTTTGTCACCTTCTGCTTCAATATAACTTGGACCGGGTCCAGCTTTCCCTACATAATAGGAAAAAGCATTTACAGGCAATGTAAAACCATGCTCATTTAAATCAAACAAAATATTTGAAATAGCCTTCTTAGCACCATCCTCATTACCATCGACCATTACACCAGCTACTTTATTATATGTAGGGTATTGGCTATTATCTTTTTGGTTTTCCGTCATTATTCCCTCTAATCGTTCTGCAATCTTTTTAGCTATAGAACTTCGATCACCTCTCCATATAGGAGTGGCAATAATTAAAATATCTGTTTTTTTTATGAGTTGTAATATTTTTGGCCATTCATCATCATCCCCTTCATCTGAGGTTATACCATAAGCTATATTATAGTCGGCTATTCTAATTTTTTTAGAAGTGACACCAAGCTTATCAAAAAACTTCTGTGCTTGTCTTATAAAAGCTTCAGTATTTGAAGTTTTTGGTTTTTGCTTTAAAGTACAATTGAGAAATAAGGCATTTAGTTTCATAAAAAAATATTTTAATTATAAAAATGAATTAAGTAAAATGTTAGTATCTGAATATACAAATAGTAAAGGCAGGTTCTAGGATTTAGCTTTGTTATTAATCCTATTTTGAGCTATTTTTTTTAAGTTTTCATCTGTTCTTTTCTCTTCTTCTAAAGTTTGTTTAAGAATTTCTGCTTGACTATCTAAACCCAATTCTTCTGCATAAGAACAAACTGCCCAATAGCCGGCAATTTCATAATGCTCAATTCGTTGAGCTTCTGCAATAAGCCCAGCATTCTTTACATTTTCTGAAGTTTGTTCTTCTAAAAAACTTTTTGTTTCCTTTATAAGCCCTTGCATAGCTTTACAAGTTTTACCTCCTAATTGAAAATGTAAATGCTTGCTTATAATAATTAAGCGTTTTTTATGATCTTTAGTTTCTTCTAAATGATCTCTAAATGTATTTTCCAGATTTTTATCATTTGTACTTTCTGCCATAATTGGCAAAATTTTCAATAACTGATCTTCTGCGCTATACAAGTCTTTTAATTGATGTTCAAATAGGGCTCTTAGTGTTTTCATAGTTGAGGATCTCAATTAGTTTTTTCTTAAAGATAATTAAGAAAATTTTCTTTAAGCCTTATTTACCAATACATTAACGAAGCTTGTTAAGAGGAGGTTAACTATTGTTGAGAGAGCTGTTTTGGTATAAAAGTTTTGCTTTAATCATCATTGAAAATTCTATCTCTGATAATTTTTTTCTTAACTGTATAGCTTAATTTTGGAATTAAAATTTTTATATTTTAATAAGTTTTTGTAATAGGAATGTTGTATGATTGCTTCCATTATTCGACAGTAGTTTCATTCTAATTCTGAAGAAAATTTAACTCAAGAAAGGAGGTTCTATTTCAAATAAACCCAGGGCATCTTAAATTTTAAAACCAAGAAATAAGAGCATAATTGCAGTTGTAAAACTTGATATGTAATACTAATTATTAGTATAGTATAACCTGTATATAATTCTTTTATCCAGCCATGAACGCTATTATAATATTGATTAAGATTGGTGTAAGCTATACGAGACTAAGTGAGGTTGCGTTTGTTTTAATGCGCTTTTGAAAGAGTCCTCATTGCTAAAAGTAGCTATATTTACCAAACGCTGTTCTACAGATAAGCTTATTTTATTTTCTTTAAATAGCCAGGGTTCTACAGTTATTTGATTTTTTTTATTTTTAAATATATAATAGGTTTTATCTAAAATAGAGGTATTAATTTCTAATTTTCTATGGCCTGTCGGAATTTCATTCTTGCAGAGAATTAGAGATAAACGATCACAGAAGCGTAAAATATCATAAGCAGATTTTACCTCTTCAGATGTAAGCGAATAGATGCGTAAAACTTCTTGTTCAACTTTTTTTTGTTGGAGAAAAAAATCTTGAATAAGCTTACTTTTTTTTCGCAAATGACCATATAAAAAATTAAAATGATAAACTACTAATAATGCACTGTATAAAGACTTTGGGTACACTAGATGAAAAATTCTTTTCATTCTTTTTAGGATTTGCCAAACCGTATCAGAACTTTCTGTAAAATCTAACGGGATTCCATTTTTTGAAAGATATTTTTTTTCTGCAAAATTTAACTGTTGATCATCATGAGCACAAATCGCTAATACCAACTCCTCCCAATATTGTGTTCTTACAGAAAAATTTAATTCTTTAGCTATTTTGCTTGCTAAAAAGCCATGAGCAGTATGATAAATTAAGGCATAACCATTTTTTTTCTTATTGACAATCATCCCTTTTCTTGATTTTAATACTCCCTATATAATGTAATGGCGAGTATAAATTAAAATTAGATTATTTAATGATTACGAAGTTTTTTAATTAACTCCTCTTTATTCATCTCAGAATAGTTTTTTATTCCTATTTCTTTTGCTTTTTTATCAAGTTCTTTTTTTGTTCGCTTTTCATACTTTTCCGCCTTCCCTCCTTTTTTACCGGAATTACTAGTATTAGCAATACGAGCTGCCTTTTCCTTACTCATTCCTTTATCACGCAATTCTTCATATTGCTTATCATCCTTAATTTGGTTACCGTGATTCTTAGTCATTATATTAAAATTTAGAATTATCTTTAAAATTAATAGGTTAGTAAAAAAAATACAGCCTAAATAAAGTTAACAATCCTTAAAAAAAGTATAAAGTTAGAGTATTACTATAAGGTAGAGCAATCCTATTGTTTTCTATCTATTTTTTATAAAATTACACATATAATATTTTGATAATCATATCTTTATATAATTTTATAAAATCAATCCTAGAAGATTATTACTTTTTTTCTTTTAATATCCAATACAAGCCCTTAATATCTGTTTGAGGTTTATTCAATTTCTTTATTAAAATAATCTCTTCTAGTGTTTCCAGTACACTTATAATTAAGGTTATATAAAGCAACCATTGTAGTGGTTTAAAGAATATAATAACCGTAAAAAAAACACCTTGAATACCTGCTGCTAATTTGGCAGCATAAGTATGAAAACTACTGGAATTTCCATATTTCAAATAAGCAAAAGCTAATTGAAAAAAATAAAGAAAAACTACGGGTATAATACTGTATAGATGTTCTTTAATAAAGCTAGTTTCGAAATGCACAATTCCAAGAATAACAATTAAAGAAAGTATTGCGTCTCCTGCCGAATCCAACGAAGCACCCCGTGTTGTTACCTGATTATAATGTCGAGCAATATAACCATCTAAAAAATCACTTAAAAAGCCAGTAATCATCAAAATACCAAATATTATTTTTTCACCTTTAAATAATACTATTAATGCTAGTAGAATAGCTATTAAAATTCTTAATAAAGAAAGGTAATCTGGTATAGTAGGTTTATAGCGCATCCTTAGATTTAAATTTATTTTTTCAATTTAACATATTATAATCATTGTTATAAAATGAAACATGTGTTTCATACAAAAACATTATTTAAAAATATTTCTTAAATATTTAACATAAAAAGTATTTTTAATACAATGCAAATAATTATTAACACTCTTCCTTCTATTTTTTTATCTGAATTGCTATTATCTTTCTAAAAAAGTAATTTAGAATTAAAAATTCTTATGAAAAATTCAAGTTTATTAAACAGTCTTTCCAATTGTATTAATCATTGTAATTTTTGTGCTTCTAAATGTTTAGAAGAAGATGACGTAAAAAAAATGATCTCTTGTATACAGTTAGATCGGGCTTGTGCTTCTGTATGTACTACCACCGCTACCCTAATGGCAGCCGAGACTTCCATCAATTTAGTGCCAATCCTAAGCTATTGTCAACAACTTTGTGAAGAATGTGCAGAAGAATGTAAAAAGCATTCTACAACGCATTGTCAACAATGTGCTACAGCCTGCAAAGAGTGTGCTGCAAAGTGTAAAGAATACCTTTCTTAAAGCTTTAGCCTCTTTTTGAAGGCTATATAAATTTCTAAAGGGATTAAACTATTACAAATCAATTACCTTAAATATATTAGTTATGAATAAGAAAAAAGAAGAACATTCAAAAAAGTCAGAAAAGCATACGCCGTATAGCAGTAAGATTGTACATAGTGAAGAGGACAATTCTACGAAAGATGGATTGAAGATTAAAGATTCAACCCAAAAGAAAGGCAAATAATTTTTATAAACAACTTAAACTTTATTGTTATGAACCAAAACGAAACTGCAAAAAAAATTAATGATTTAATTGAAAAAAACAATGATGCTGTAAAAGGTTTTAAAGAAGCGGCTGACAATGCTGAATCACAAGAATTAAAATCATTTTTAATAAATCAATCAAGAGAACGAGCATCGTTTGCTCAAGACCTCTCGGAAAAGCTGAACGTGAATTATCCGGATGAAAAAATTGATACCGATGGAAGCACTACCGGAAAAATCCATAGAGGATGGATCAGTTTTAAATCTGCTTTATCGGTAGATGATGATGAGGCTATTTTAGAAGAATGCATTCGCGGAGATAAAGCAGCTAAAAAAGAATATGAAGAAGCCTTGTCTAATTTTTCTGATTTTCCTCAAAGTATAGCAAATTTGATCTCTACCCAAAAAAATAAAATAGAAAGAACTCTTAATGAGGTAAAAACCTTGGAAGATTTGCATTAATATACTGCTTCACCTTAGTTATAAAAACTCAAGTTTAAATTAAGCTTGAGTTTTTTATAGTATTAGATTTAGCATGTTTGTAAACACATATTTTTTTGGAGATAGTCTTCGAAGGTTGTACTCAATAAAATTGGTTTTTGTTTCTTTCCTTTAGGTATTGCTTTTCCGCTTGCAACCAAATCAGTCATTTTTATAAAGTCTTAGTTGTGTGATCTGATTATCGTTTCACGACATTTTTCTTTTAGGAATCCTTTGACTGATAACTTCTTTGTTAAAATACATTACTCATTATATTTCTTATATCTTCTCGGGAGTACTTTTTTGGCTCCACAGGCTCTATTAATTCTGAAATGTATAGGACTATCTGATCAAAAATTTTATCTTCCTCAAATTTCTGCCATAAAACGCCACAATCCTTAGAAGACTGGAAGACTGATTGTTTTGATGCATAGCCTTTTCTTTTAATATATACCAACTAGAGTAAAAAGCTTCTATTTTCTATTCTATAGTTTTCAATCTTACAATTACATAAAAAAAGGAAACTGTAAACGCATTTAATCTTTGAAATTATAATTAAACAAAACCAGAAAATGGTCATAAAAAAGCTAAGTTAATGACATCTTACCCCTCTATCAAGTGTATAAGTCGTGTATGGCTCCCCCAATACTAACACAAGGCTTAACCAATGCTAGCTCGAAGCTTAGCCGTATAAAGTCCCTATATACGGCTTAACCACGGTTCTGTCTCGAAGGAGTAATGATTTAGCTATACTTGAGCTATGGTTTATCCATACTTTTTCTATGGAAAAACCTGCTTACATGCCATGCGCATTCTAATATTTTTGAAGAAGATTTTTATGAAGCCAACAAACATTAACCATAAAACACTTCATAGCATATGGCACGACTACTCAACAATCCCTTTGGGAATATTAGCGGAAAAGCGGCAAGTATTGTTTTTAAACGAAACAAAAATGGCACATACATTAGCACGCTTCCTACGCCCACCTTAAAGCCCCCAAGTACAGCGCAAAGCTTACAGCAATCTAAGATGACCATAGTGATGCGTTTTTTACAAGCATTGAAGTTTTTATTCAAATCAAGTTACTTCCCTTTACATCCTAAAAAGTCAGCGTTTAATCACGCGAAATCTTATTATTTAAAAGAAGCCTTAACTCATACTCCCGATGGCTATGAAATTAATTACGCAAAAGCTATAGTCAGTTATGGAACTATACGGGTACCGGAGCAAGTGCACGCGCAGCGACCGGCAGCGGATCATTTAGAACTCCAATGGCTGGCACAAACCAGACAAGCTTTTGCATCTGCAAAAGATCAAGTGCTACTGGTTCTGTATCAGGAAAAAACGCAAGAAGTCTATTTTCAAACCCAAGCGGGATTTCGTGAAGATGCCTATATAAATTTTAGCATCCCCAAAAAATGGCAAGTCTTTACTTTTCATCTTTGGATGGCGTATATACAACCGGAAGCCAAACAAGCTTCGGTTAGTGTATATTTGGGGGAGTTTTAATGGAAATCACAAAAAAAGTATATACCAGTAATGCTTGAAAATAAAGAATTTTGAAGCACAAAATATGATACATGCTAATAGCATTTATATATATTCTTTGTTTGCTGTATTTTTATTCTTTTTTCATTTGTGAACCAATAAAAGGTATTCTCGGAGCTAAAAAATAACCTGTTAAACTTGCGAATAAGATAGGGATAAAGTGTCCGAACCCTGTCAAGGTAGCAAGTAAAATGGTAGTACTCATTGGTGTTCGAGTTACACACGCATTAATTGCTGCCATACAACTAACTATTGCTAAGGTCAAATTTACTGTCGGGAAAAGTTGATGGATAATCAATCCTAATGTTGCTCCTACAAAAAACAGCGGAATGATAAACCCACCCCTCCAACCTGAGGTAACGGTTATTGAAATTGCTATTATCTTGAAAACCAAAATTGCAAACAATAAAGTCAATGAAAAATTTCCTGATAGTAGTTCGTTTATCTCGTGATGTCCAAAGTATCTTGTTATTGGTAAATAAAATGCTATAATTCCAAGAAGAATCCCTCCTATGAGCGTTTTAATATAAATAGGTATTGGTCTTTTCTGGAAAATTGATTTGAAAAATTTGGTACAAAAAATAAATGCCCAACCAAAAGCAGCTCCAATTATTGCAAAGAGAACTGCATAACCAAAATCAAAGATTCCTGAATATTCATAAGCTGACAAATCCCAAATAGGACCAAGACCCAAATGAATTATTAAGGCGAAAACCAAGTAACTAAAGCAACTTGCTACAAATGCAGGGATAATTGCTTTATAATACTCGACTGCGTGTTTGTGATGAAGTATTTCTAAAGAAAATAAACTACCCCCTAACGGTGCTCCGAATAAGGCTGTAAAACCTGAAGCCATTCCTGCGATACTTACTGAGCGTAATTCTTCTCCTTTTAATCGGAATAATTTTCCTATCCAGGTTGCCGTAGAACCGGTTACTTGTACTAATGGCGCTTCAGGCCCGAGACTTCCACCTGAGGCAACACATAACAAAGAAGAGAGAACCATTGACGGATTGTTTTTGGGGTCAAGTTTTCCTTTATTAAATCGGATATTGTTTACAATTAAATGTATTTCTCCCGGATCTCCGATGAAATGAATTATTAAACCTGCTAAAAATCCGCAAATTGCCATTGCAGGTATTACTTGCCACCCGCTAAAAAAGCTTAATTGATGAGTTAGAAATTCAAGTCCAATCCAATAAACTCCCGCAATAATTCCGCCTATCAAACCTAGTAAAGCCCATAATAAAAAAGTTCGACTGAAAACGAATGGGTTAAATCGGACAGGTTGGTCTAAAATATTTAAATAGCTTATTAATTTTCTTCTTCGTTTTAATTTCACTGTTTCGTTTCTTTTTTAGTTCGTGTAAAACGGTATAATGCATGAATTTTAGTAAGTTTCACTCACAAAGCTTTCGATTTTATACTGATTTATGAATCATTCTTTCCAATTTTGAAGTCGATCTAGATATAGATAACTTTCCACAAACTCTTTATGTTCAGTACTTGTCATTTTTTCTAATAAATTCAATGCCGAAATATAACTTGCAAGATTTCCATTTGATGAACTAAATTTTCCGTCTTCAACAAACGTTATCAAGCTGTCATTCTGTACTTTTAAATTCGGGTAATCTTTTTGTAGTTGTTTACCACCACCAATCCAAGTAACTATTTTATGTCCATCTGCAATGCCTGATTTTCCAATTAATTGAGCTCCGGCACAATTACTCACAACATACTCAACTTCTTTATTTTTCTCTTTTATAAAATTAACTATTTTTTTGTTATGAATTTGAGCGTACATATCATAAGCACTTGGCACAAACAAAGCTGTTAAGTTAGGACAATTGTCAAAAGTATAATCGGGCACAAAGTGCATACCTTCTTCTGTTGTGATTGGTTTATTAGTTTCAGCTATGGTTATCACATTGAAAAGCTGTTTTCCATCTTCGGTAGGTTTTGCAAAAACATCGGAAGTTGCAATTACTTCACTTTGCAAAACTCCGTTGTACATCAAAAGGCCAATTGTTGGCAATTCAGAATTAAATGGTTTTAGGTGTTTTGTTAACGTATCTGATGACACTATATTTTTATTATTTTCTTTTTTGACAGTATCGTGTATGGTTTTGGTTTTTGAGTTGCAACTGTATAGAAATATGGCAGTACAAAGGATTAAAAAATTTTTCATTTTTTTATTTATTTAAAGATTTATGTGTATTGATTGCTATCCTATTCCAAGCATTTATTGTGGTAATGTTCATTATAATTTGAGCAATATAGCTGGAAGAAGTCTTTGTTTGTGTATCAATGTTATTTTTTCGTGTCATATTCGCAAATTGAGTTATCTAAACTTACTGCCTTAATTGTTTGGGATATCTACATATCTTCTATACAGTGTATACATTTGTATGTTAATTTTCGATGATTTCCAATACAAAATCCGCTCTTTCGCTTACAGATATTTTAGGTATTTCAACAATATTATATCCATATTTTTTGTAGGTTCCACACATTTTCTCAAATGTTAAAACGGCTTCTTTCCAATCTTGTTTACGTTCGTTATCTATTTGATAAATTTCTTGCCAAGGAGGAAGCATAAATATATTCTTATTGTACCTCCAATTCTCGGCAAAATGTTCCATTTCCTCGTCTATTTCTGATTGAATCAGTTTAGCATAACAAATTGTGTCTAAAAACCCACGATCAAAAAAAATAGGCTTTTCTCCATTTAATTTTTTTTCTGTCTGTTCAAAACTATGTAAAGAACGCTTAAACATTATTTCTTTATATAATTCTTTGTTTTTCCATGGTAATGCCTCTCCATTGCTTTCCTGTTGTTCTTTTATTAATTCACGTGCAATTTCAGGAATAATTACATGATTTCTACTTTTTAATTCTTCAAATAAAGTCGTTTTCCCTACTCCAGGCCCTCCTGTTATTACATAGAAATTATTATTATTTTTTAAATTCATAATCCCTTTCCACTTTTGCTATTCTTGTTTTATAGTGTTTATACCATTCAGTTCTTCCTTTATTTTGAGCAATTAAGTGATCGGATTGTTGTTTCCATTTTTTTATCGACTCAAGATCTTTCCAATATGACACGGTTATTCCAAGCTCATTTCTTGCACTTTCTACACCTATAAATCCTTCTTGCTTACTAGCTAGTTGTACCATTAAATCAGCCATTTCAGCATACCCCTCAATTTCTTCTGTTCTTAATGAACTAAAGATTACAGCATAATAAGGAGGTTCAGGAGTGTTTGCTATCATAAATTTCAAATTAATTATTATCTTAAATGATCGTATATAAATACATTAAAAATTTTTTTTCTTTTAGCGCCCTAGTTCTCTAGGAATAAATTAGCATAAAACTGATTTCTAAGGCTGGTTTTCCACTAGCAAATACCTTTAAAAACCTTTCGAATTGTATTTCTTCATAATTACTAATTAAAATTAAAAATAATTTCTATGTAATAACAGTATGATTTTCTCTTCCCTTAATTCTAGGAGGTGTAAATTTTACTCTACAAGGATGACATATTCTATTCGTTAAACTTCATCTATTTTTATAAAATCATTTTTTTAAAATTTACAGGCTATATTATATACTTAGAGACCTTTTAGGAATTTAATAATTTATAAGGCTTATTTTAATGTTATTTAATCTTCCATAGTTTAGAACTCCTGGTATGTCGATGCCATTATTAGCCTCAATCCTTAATACGTTATCGCAATCCTCAAAATCAAAATTGATATGATAATCGGGATATAATTGGTTAAGATCAAAAACTATTTGGTCGGCTAAATTTTGATTCTCTATATCAGTTTTAAATATCTCTACGGTATGTACATTAAATATATTAGACATAAACTTATTCGAGCTTATTTTTCGTTATATCCTTTACCTTTAAAAATATTTGGTATAGACTTTTCAATTCTTGATATTCGTGTCTTAGATTGTTTTGCTTGTGAAAAGTAAAGCAAATACCCTCTTTGCCTACCGGGTGTAAGCTTATTAAATGCTGTTTTTAATTCAGGATTGTTATCTAATGCTTCTTTAAGTTCTTGTGGAATTTTATAGGCTGAAGTCTTTTTCTTTTTAACTTTCAACCCTCTTTTTTCAACTTCAACCGCCTCAAAAATATAAGCTTTAATAGCCGATTTTAAATCAATGATTTCCTTTAGGTTGATAAAACGGATTTGACGAGCAGCCTGTACATTCTCGGTTTGTTGAATTAAAATTTGATGAGTATCATTCAACAATACTCCTTTATGGAAAAGCAAAGCACAATAGTCTTTAAAACCATGTATAAGCACTATGTTTTTACCTTGATAGGTATAACAAGGGTGCATCCATTTAAAATCTTCTTCTAAACCACATTCAAGACAAATTTCTCGCAATAGAATGGTTTCTTCTTTCCAGTTCTTTATCTTTTCGATGTATTGGTCAACTTTTTCCATTTAAGAATGTTTTAATTTTACAATGGGTTTAATGCTTCATTTAGTGAGCTTTTAAAATTAACTTGTGTACCCTTATTACTTTCAAAAATAAAGTCTTTTAGACTTGTACTTGAATAGCTTGAAAAATCTCCTACGATAATTAAAGGCATTTTATATTGAGTGAATTTTTGAAGTATCTCTCCCGCTAATTTGGTTTTTAAATCAAAGAAGTAGGGTGTGATATTTTGCTCGTGAACAATCATTTTCTCATATCCTTGATAATATAAGTTTCCCAGTAAATTAAGCGCATCATCTACAGTATGAATGATGATTTCATCCGAAATGACTTCAGCAGTATTTAATCCATTGATATTATGTTCTTCTATTTTCATCTTATTATCAATTATTGTTGGCTAAGCGCTTTTGAAACGGCATAACTATCTTCAAGCAAACGATATTTTGTGATTAGGTTATTTTCAATAATCATTTCAACACAAAATAAAGAGCTTACAATCTTGCCTGTTAGCAACATTTTAGTTGAAAATTCACCTGTAATTACTGCATTTTCATTATCAATAAGTATATTACTTATTTGTGCTGAAATAGGTTCTGTACTGCTCCACAGTAAATCGTAAAATTGCTCAACCTCTTTTCTATTACTTCTTTTTCCAAGCCATGGTGCTTTAGTTTCGTCACCTGGTATAAACCAATTTATATCATTAGCAAAAAGGTTAGTAATTTGGTTTAAATTTCTTTCTGTCAAGAATTTTAAAAAATTCTCAACAATTGTCTGGGTTTGAGATGTGATATTCGTCATACTTTTTAATTTATACCAATGTAAATTAAACTTCGTTTAGCTTTGCTTGTTGCTTAATCAGTTGCTTAAATTCTTCTGTAGGAATATCTTGGTCAAATTTTATCTGAATGGTCTTTTTACCTGTTTTATATCCCTTTTCTTCCAATATTTTACGCATTTCTTCAGTTAAAGAATCGATACCAAAGCTCACGTGTTTTTTAGCTAAAGAAAAACCAGCAAGAATTCCGTTGTATTTATAAATGGGCACATTCCAACTTATTCCACTTTCTGCATTTGGTGCTGTGGTTTCAATGAGCTTTTTGAGTTTGATCATAACTTCTTGCGCTTCTTCTGGTGAATTATCGATAAACTCATCAACTGTTTTTGGTTTTAACTCTTTCATTTATATTAATTTTCTATTAGCAGGTCTGAAATACCAAGAAATAAATGTTAGTACTAGAAGTAAACTTGGTCCGAACAGTGTTACTATTTCATCTCTAATTGCCAAATGCGAAACGATTGCACCTGACATTACAAAAAAGAAACCTGCGTACGCCCATTCTTTTAATAAAGGAAATTTAGGAATGAGTATTGCTATCACCCCTAGAATTTTCCATACTCCGAGAATACTCAACACATAAGAAGGATAACCTAATAGTTCCATGATTTTAAGATTTTCTTCTATTTGTATCAATTGTACAATACCTGTAGATAACATTCCTAGAGAAAGCCAAACTGTGGCTATCCAATAAATTATTTTGTCTCTTTTTTTCATATTATTCTTTTCGTTTGTAATGTAGTTGAGCTAAACCTGTTTCAAATGTTTTTACTTTCACAAATTCAAGCAGTTGCTCAGGTCTTTTATCTTTAAATAACCTTATTCCACTTCCTAATAATACAGGAACGATCGAAATGATAAACTCATCAATCAAGTCGTTTTTTAATAGTTCATTAATTACTTCAGCTCCACCATCACAATAGATGTTTTTTCCGTTTTCAGATTTTAATTGACTCACTAAATCGGTCAATTTACCTGTGTAAAAAGTAGTTCTACCTACACTTGGTCTTTGGGTTCTTGTAATTACATAAATATCTCTTTGTCCATTATCATAATGAGATGAACCAACTTCTTTAAGTACATAATCATAGGTTTTTCTGCCAATAATCAACGTGTCTATATTATCTGTAAATTCTGCATAACCATAGTCTTCACCCTCCTTTTCTACACGTTTTAAAAAGCTGGACTTCCTATATTAGACTAGACATAAAGATGAGAGAAAATGTTAGTTAGTTTTTATCTTAGCCATTATGAGAAAAAAATCTAAACATTACACCTTAGAATTTAAACAAAAAGCAGTCGAATTAAATTATGCCAAAGGCAATGTAAAACAAGTATGCGATGATCTAGATATATTTCCATCCGTACTTTACCGTTGGCGTAAGGAGTTAAAAGATTATGGTAAGAACAGTTTTCTAGGTCGTGGTAATCCTAAAATGACCGATGAAGAAAAAGAGATAGCTCGATTAAAAAAAGCTTTAAAAAATGCCGAAATGGAACGTGACATCTTAAAAAAGGCCATCAGCATCTTCTCCGCGAGCAACAAGAAAAATACAGGTTTATAAAGCAGCACCTTATGAGATTTCCTGTCGAGATGATTTGTCAAATATTAAAGGTAAGCAAAAGCGGTTATTACCATTGGTTACAATCAGGACCAAGTAAATTATGGTTAGAAAATCAAAAAGTGACAACGCTTATTAAATCTATATTTAAAGGTAGCTTTGAAAGCTATGGCTCACCTAGAATAAAAACAGAGTTGGAGTCATTAGGCTATAAAATATCAAAGCCCAGAGTGGCGCATTATGAATGCTAATTATTTGTTTGCAAAACGAAAACGTAAGTTTAAAGCAACCACAGATAGTAAGCATAATTACCCAATAGCACCTAATTTATTAAACCAAAACTTTGACGTAAGCCGGCAGAATCAAGTGTGGGTAAGTGATATTACCTATATCAAAACTAAACAAGGTTGGTTATATCTTACTGTAATTATTGATTTGTTTAACCGCAAAGTTATTGGATGGGCTTTAAGCAATAATCTAAGTACAGAAGACACTATTATTAAGGCTTGGCATATGGCAGTAAAGAAAACAACTTTAACCCAGCCTTTAATTTTTCATTCCGACCGAGGTGTACAATATGCCAGCCATAAGTTTACCTCTTTAATTAAAAGTTATAATGGCTTAGTAAACCAATCTATGAGTCGTAAAGGAAATTGCTGGGATAATGCTGTTGCAGAATCGTTCTTTAAATCATTAAAGGTAGAATGGGTTTATAGGCACAATTATAAGTTGAGATCTGAAGCGGAGTTATCCATCTTTGGATGGATAGAAACTTGGTGCAATAATAGAAGAAGACATTCCTTTTTAGGAAATAGAACTATAAGAGAATTTGAAATAGATATGTATAACCTTAAACTAGCGGCATAGTCATTCAACTATTTGTCCAGTTTTTTGTTGCAAGTCCAGATTTCGAAAGAGGCGGCTTATTGTCTAATTATTTAAAGTAAAGCTTGTGTTTCCTATCATACCAAGTGAGTCTAGCTCTATATAGTGTTTCTCTTCTTCTCGCGTAGTAAATTCTATTCGCTTTAACATTCCATTTGGGTGAGTTTCAATAACGGTCATGGTTTTAAGAGGTTCATTTATAACCAACTTATTTTCATTATAGATTGTAATATTTCCAACATCACCTTTTATATAACTAAAAATTATATTGCTTTTATCGGATATATAATATTGATTGTTTAGTATAATTTCAGGGTACTCATCGTAATATTCTTTTAAAGTAATACCTTCTCCCAATTTAGTCCTTACCTCATAATTATTAGGGTTTGGTATAGCATACATTATTTTTTTTAATTGTCTATTTTCGAAGTATTTTTGACTATAGTGGGTACCATCCTTAAAGTAAAAATCTATGATACCATCTTTAGTATTAAGTAAGGTGCCATTATTATCGGTAATAGGAGTACCTTGTTTGTCGTAGAAGTATACATTAAATAATTCCAACGTTGTTTTGCCATTATCTATTACCTGCTTTATATATTCCAGTTTTTTCCAAAATTGTGGGTCGTCACCAAACAGTTTTCTAAAAGATTTTTTAATTTGTTCTATGTCTTTACTATAGTCGGATTTTTTTTTGGAAGCTTTATAATATGCTGAATAAATTGCCAAACAATAATCTTCTTGAGTTTGATAAATATTTAGAAGCCGATTGTAAAGAATTTCTGAATAAGCATCACCCAAAATATTTTTCTTTTTTTCTGATGAAAAATCATTGAAAGCCATATCTGTGCTCATATATGAAACATATGGATTTATAGCTTTTTTTAAATTGTTTTTAAATTTTTCTAAATCTTTCTTTGAAGTTGAGGCTACAATTGCAGTCCTTGAATTGTATTTATTATAAGAATCAGACTCATAAGTAAGACCCAATTTCTTGCTTGCAGATAAACAAGCTTTATCCACCATCTTTATATAGCCATGAATAATCTGTGCTTTAATATCGGAGAGATAGAGTTTATTTTCATACTGCCCTGTCTTCCGACTCCTAATACTTGTTCTATAGGATACTTCCATTTTGAATACAATTTGGTTTGCATCTATGGTTATATTGTCAAGCATTTCATCATAAAAAATTACATTACTACTTGAATTGATAGCATCAAGTAATATTTTATCAACAGCCTTAAGCTTTTCACCAAGTCTATTAAAACTTTCTTCACGTTCTCTTCGGCCTCTTTCTTGTTGACGCTCAATTTCCTGCCATTTTCTTTCTTGTGTGTTTCGAATGTTTTGATATTGACTTTCAAAGGCACCACTGATATAATTGCTGGCTTGTTGTTTATTGGCCATCGTTTGTTCATATTGTCGCTGGTTTACTGCTACTCTTCGTTGTACTTCGGCTTCTCTTGATTTTCGTTGCGCTTCTCTTTCTCTTTCAGCTTGCTGGGCCTCACGTTGCCGTTTTTGGTATATGGATTCTTGTGATTGGTTATTTTCAGTATAACCATCACTCTGCCCGCTTGAGGTATGCGCTGTTTTATCTGATACGATACTTAGTGTGTGGGTTTTGGATTGTTCTTTTTCGTGTAATCGGTTAATTTCTGCTCGTTTATGAGCCACATCCTGTTCTGTAGCATTAACATTGTTGTTCATTCCAAAACGTTGATTCATTTCTTTTAGAAGCCCAATGACTTGTTCATTGTACCCTATGTATTCTTCCAAAAAGGCAATTTTAGCTTGCTTCTTTGTATCAAAATTGGAGTCGTCGTCAGTCAAACTTATTTGATACGCGTTTCGTTTGGCCTTATTAGCTTTGTCTATTAACGCATCTCTTTGCGCGTACATATTATCAATTTCTGCTTGCATTTTTCCTTTGCTAGTTTCCGTGGCTGAACTCTGCTTGCATTTGCATTTGGCATAGGCACTACCAGTTTCCTGAGCAACGTCGCACCAGCTTTTTCCATCTGGCAAGACAATACTTCCGTTTAGGTCAGAATCCAAGAGGTGCTCACACGGATCGCCTTGTGCAACCACTGAAGTGCCAAGAAATAATATCAGGACTATCGAGTAAATATTCTTATGGTTCATAATTTATGGTTTTTATTTCGAGCAATGCTTAGTTCGATTTCATACTATTTAAGTATATGATAAATAATTTATTATCGAAATACCCAATAATAAGTATTTTTCAGCTTGTTGCCAACGGCTGTCTGTCTTAAAACTACCTAATTAGTGGTTGAAAATAGTTATAATTTAGTTTCAAACCAAAAACTAGGATCAACCCGTTTTTTATCTTCCAGATTAGTCTCATCTGTATTTTGGGGCTTTATATACGCTAAACATATGCTTATAGTGACTGTTAAGTCAAGTTAATTATTTTCTCAATAATGGTGTCGCTTATTGGCGATTAACCCTTGTTGGCAACTGACGTTTGGAAATCTTAATTAACATAAATCATCTTATCTTGATTTTATTTCACAAAATAATGAATTAGCCTTTAAATTTATTCAATAGATATACTATCGATTTTATTAAATTAAATTATCTTACCTCATTACCCGTTTTATTAATATAGAATTCTCTACCGTTTAATCTAACTCGCGCGAATCCATCTTTAAAAATATGTACAAAATCGTATTTAATAGGTATAACTATTTTACCAGTTTTGTCTATAAACCCATACTTATCATTCAATTCAACTCTAACCAAACCATCTGAAATTGCCGAGAAATAATCATAACTTCTAAATGAAGATATTTTTCTACCATTTTTATCTATAAAACCCATTTTATCGTTTACTTTAACGAATGCTATTTCATCTTTAAATGGATGAGCATATTGATATTCAAATGGAATTATTGTATTACCATCTTTATCGATGAAACCGAATTTTTGATCAATTGCAACGGGTGCTAAACCTTCTGAAAATCCATTTGCTGCATCGTAAATTAATGGAATTACTATTTCTCCAAGTTTGTTTATAAAACCAAATTTCCAATCAAGTTTAACGAGTGCTAAACCTTGCGAAAATGATCCATTATGATGCCATCCAACATGATCATATCTAAAAGGAATTACTGTTTTTCCATTTTTATCTATAAAGCCATATTTGTCATCCGAGCCAACAACGGCCAAACCTTCTGAAAAGCTATCTGCAGAATCATAACTTACAGGTATCACTGTTTTTCCTGTTTTATCTACAAAACCATATTTGTTATTTAACATTACCAAGGCTAATCCTTCTGAAAAATCTTTAGCATAATCGTATTTAATTGGTATAACACTTTCACCAGTTTTATCAATAAAACCATATTTGTTATCTAATTTAACAAGGGCCAAACCTTCTGAAAATGAATTAGCTTCATCATACTTACTTGAAGTTAGAATTTTACCATTCTTATCCATAAATCCAAATTTATTACCCATTATAAACTTGAATAATTCGTCTTCAAATATTATTTTTTCGGAATTAGTATTACTACTTATGTCTGAGACAAGGTTTAGCATTTCCATATAATCCGAATGGCTTTCATCGGCCATTTCAAAATAATTATTAATATGATTTTTGGCATTAAAGAAGTTACCATTATTATGCCATATTTTTACATACATGCTTTCTATTTTTGCATTAGTGCTGCCAAGATGCTCTACTGTTTTATAAAGATTGTTTAGAGATGCAGCAGTGTTGCCTTCGCTATAGTTTTTCTGGGCTTTTAAAAAATAGGATTTTGCCATTACCTCTTCACTTTGGGCGTGGGTGGGCTTTGAAACACTAACGCATAGGAAGATTAAAATACCTATGACTTTTTTAAACGTGTGATTTTTTATATACATAACAAATTATTTAATCTCATTGCCCGTTTTATCAATATAGAACTCTCTACCATTTAATTTTACATAAGCCAATCCTTCTGAAAATGACCCCGCAAGGTCGTATTTAAAAGGAATAACTATATTGCCAATATTATCTATAAAACCGTATTTATTATCCAGCTTTACCGGCGCCAATCCTTGTCTATAGGGCCCGGCTCCATCGTATTTAAAAGTAATTATCGTTTTACCTGTATTATCTATAAAACCATACTTTTCTTTGTGTTTCACATTTGCCAAACCTTCTGAAAATGAGTCAGCATAATCATATTTAAAAGGGGTGATAGGTTTTCCATTTTTGTCTATAAAACCATATTTATCATCCAACATGACACAAGCCAATCCCTCTGAAAATGAATCAGCCTTTTTGTATTTAAACGGGATGATTGTTTTACCTGTTTTGTCTATAAAACCGTATGTATTATTTAGTTCAACTTTTGCCAAACCTTCTGAAAATGATCCAGCAAAACTGTACTTAATAGGAATCACAATTTTTCCAGTTGTGTCTATATAACCAAATTTATACTTCAATTTAACCCTTGCCAAGCCTTCTGAAAAGGCATCAGTATCGTCAAAGGTATAAGGGATTACTGTGTTACGATTTTTGTCAATAAAACCGTATTTACCTTTATATTTAGCGCTAGCCAAACCCTCTTGAAAATTCAATTGTTCATTATCTAATTGATTCAAAAAGAATTTTTCAGCTTCAATTCTTTTCCTTTCAGCTTCTTCTCTTTGTGCAACCTCTTGTTTGAATTCTTCTTTCCTTTTTTGCTTGGCATCTATTTGATTTTTGATATCTACCACGAGACTTAACATTTCCATATAATCTGAATGGTTATCATCGGCCATATCAAAATAATTGTTAAGGTGTTTTTTGGCATTTAGGTAATTATTACGAGCAATCCATATTTTTACGTACAGGCCTTCTATTTTGGCATTGGTGCCCTTTAGATATTCCACCGTTTTGTCAAGGTTGGTCATCGCGGTAGCAGTATTGCCCTCGCTATAGGCTTGTTGCGCCTTTAAAAAATAGGATTTCGCCATAACTTCATCGCTTTGGGCGTGGGTAGGCTTTGAAACACTAACGCATAGGAAGATTAAAATACCTATGACTTTTTTAAACGTGTGATTTTTTATATACATAACAAATTATTTAATCTCATTGCCCGTTTTATCAATATAGAACACCCTGTCATTTAGTTCTACTTTAGCCTTGCCTTCTGAAAATGACCAAGCATAATCGAATTTAATAGGGATTATTATTTGTCCAGTATTATTCAAATAACCCCATTTACCTTCTAACTGGACTAATGCTAAACCATCTGTAAATGATCGAGCACTCTTATATTTAAAGGGAATTACCGTTTTACCAGTTTTGTCTATAAAACCATATGTGCCATCCGATAAATTACCTAATTTGACTGGTGCCAAACCTTCTGAAAAACTATCAGCGTCGTTATATTTAATAGGTATTACTAGTTTACCGTTTTTGTTTATAAAACCACTTTTATAGTCTATAAGAACTTGTGCCAAGCCTTCTGAAAATGACCAAGCTACATCATATTCAAAAGGAATGACCGTTTGCCCCATTTTATCTATAAAACCGAATTTATGATCTAACATGACTAGTGCCAAGCCCTCTGAAAATGACCAAGCCTTATCAAATTTAAAAGGAATTATTGTGCTGCCGGCTTTGTCAATGAAGCCATATTTGTCTTTGTATTTGACTCTTGCCAGGTTTTCGGTAAAATTCAATTTTTCAATATCCAAGTTTTTTAGAAACGTTTTTTCAGCTTCTATTTCAGAATTTACATCCGCTACAAAGGCTAGCATTTCCATATAGTCCGAATGGTTTTCCTCGGCATTGTCAAAATAGTTGTTAAGGTGTTTTTTGGCATTTAGGTAATTATTATTGGCAACCCATATTTTTACGTACAAGCTTTCTATCTTGGCATTGGTGCCCTTTAGATATTCCACTGTTTTGTCAAGGTTGGTCATCGCGGTAGCAGTATTGCCCTCGCTATAGGCCTGTTGCGCTTTTAAAAAATAGGATTTTGCCATAACTTCATCGCTTTGGGCATAAGTAGGCTGAATACAATTGCCTAGTAGGCACATAAAGAGTAATACTTTGTTCATACTAATTTTTATTTAAATATCTGTTTTGCAGTTTTATATGGTATATCTTTTATATTAATCCCAGAAATCATCATCTTTTTTGGATTTTGCTTTTGTGTTAGTCTTTTGGCTACCCCAAAAGTCTTCGCTGTTACCGGTTTCGGTCTGCTTTTTACCAAAATCGATCTGTTTTTCTATGGTAACTTTTATGTAATTATTTTGAGCGGAGCTGTAAAGTTGGTCCACTTGGGTTTGTAACTGCTCATAACTACTATACACTCCGTGGGTACTGAGGTTATTTAAGCTTTTTTGCGTCTTTATTTTTTTTATCACCTCTATTTTATAGGGCAACTGATTATCTGTGTTTTTGTAAAGAGTTACAGGGATGATTTTTATGGTTTCGTTCCCCATTTTACTTACAAAAAGGACATAGGCTTGGGGATGTTCAAAAAACAAAGGGATTTTAACATCGGCTATACTGCTTAAAAAATTGCTTTTGGCGTTTTCAATCCTTTTTTCTTCTGCTGCCTGTCTTTTTCGTTCTTCTTCTTTAAGTCGACTTGCTTCACGTTCTCTTCGGTCTCTTTCTTGCTGACGTTCAATTTCCTGCCATTTTCTTTCTTGCTTGTTTCGAATGTTTTGATATTGACTTTCAAATACATCACTGATATAGTTGCTGGCTTGTTGCTTATTGGCCATCGTTTGTTCATATTGTCGCTGGCTTGCTGCTACTCTTCGTTGTACTTCGGCTTCTCTAGCTTTTCGTTGTGTTTCTCTTTCTCTTTCAGCTTGCTGGGCCTCACGTTGCCGTTTTTGGTATATGGATTCTTGTGATTGGTTATTTTCAGTATAACCATCACTCTGCCCGCTTGAGGTATGCGCTGTTTTATCTGATACGATACTTAGTGTGTGGGTTTTGGATTGTTCTTTTTCGTGTAATCGGTTAATTTCTGCTCGTTTATGAGCCACATCCTGTTCTGTAGCATTAACATTGTTGTTCATTCCAAAACGTTGATTCATTTCTTTTAGAAGCCCAATGACTTGTTCATTGTACCCTATGTATTCTTCCAAAAAGGCAATTTTAGCTTGCTTCTTTGTATCAAAATTGGAGTCGTCGTCAGTCAAACTTATTTGATATGCGTTTCTTTTGGCCTTATTAGCTTTGTCTATTAACGCATCTCTTTGCGCATACATATTATCAATTTCTGCTTGCATTTTTCCTTTGCTAGTTTCCATGGCTGAACTGTGTTTGCATTTGCATTTGGCATAGGCACTACCAGTTTCCTGAGCAACGTCGCACCAGCTTTTTCCATCTGGCAAAACAATACTTCCGTTTCGGTCAGGATCCAAGAGGTGCTCACATGGGTCGCCTTGACCAAACACTGAATAACCAAGTAATAGTAAGAGGATAATCGAAAAGATTTTTTTTTGATGCATAACTAATAGTTTTTTTGAACAAGATGTTTAAAGAACAAGCTGTCTCCAAATTGAAGTTGGTTAAAGGCTTCGTTGTAGTTTGATATTTACAAATTTATTGAAAAAAAACAGCTAAAATCAGTTCTTTTTAACCATGATGCCAATATTTTATATATGAGCTGTGGCGTGTCTCGGGAATTTTCGAGATAAACGATAGCCAAACTAAAATTGGCAAGATGCATCTTTGTGATTAAAATTTTCAAAAATATAATAAAGAACTGATTTTCGAAATACCCATAACGAGGTATTTTTTAGTTTGTTGCCAACGTGTTTCTTTAGTTTGTAATGAATAACTTTAACATAGAAAAAGAGGAGAACTACAACGTGTTTTAGAGTTACAGTTGCACGATACACCAGTCCTCTCTTTCTATATAGGTGCAAAGAACCATTCGGAATACCAGGATTTAATCCCCCGATAAAGGAAGTAGTTTTTGTATCTATTTATTCACTCTAATTGTAAAAATATGAAAAACTATCAAGAAACCGTAGGAATTGATGTTTCAAGCTCAATTATATAAAAAATTCGTTAATGATATAAAGCTTGTAAAATGGGTTTAAAAAGTTGTAAAATACCTCCGAAGTATTTTACTGTTTTGAGAATACAGGCTACTTGAAGACGTCCTTTATAGCTCACTTTTAAAGAAACCAATTTTTACCTAAGGCTATGGAATCTAAGAATAAAAATCGCTAAAAACGGCTTATTATAATGAAGTATTCTTAAAATTTAGAGCTTGTGCAACGGTTATCGTGTTAGGCAACGTTTCTAATACTGCCCTCCTGTCAATTTTTTATCGACTACTTTCAAAACGAACTTATTATTTTCGTTTAGGATTAATTTATGTGTTCGTGTTAATATATATCTATCTCCATTTTTTTTAGACCTCAATAGAAGCCCAGAATGAAACTCATTTTCTGCGTCTTTTAATATTCCAAAACCTTTATAATTTTCCAAGCTATCAGGGATTTTGTAATTTCCGTAATCCTTAATCACTTCATTTGCATTCTTATTTATAACATCTATTGAATAATAAGCGCCATACTGTATTCCAGAAGTTTCATCTAATCTAACATAGATAAAATCATTATTATTTACTTCGAAACATTCAATTTCTCCAATATACGCTCCGCTAGTTTCTAAATTAAAAATCTCATATTTTTTTCCGTTTTCTTTTATATAAAACCTTAAAATTTCTGGCAATATTTCGTTGAAATTGGTAAATTTTACATCATATGATATTTCTTTATTATTTATTGTACATAATTTCTGAATTGTTTCTTGATTATCAATTTCATTACATTTATTAAAATTTTGATTAATAAAAGAATTTGAATTAGATACACTAATTTTATTATGATTGAAACTACCGCTCATAGGCTTTTCCGAGAGAAATGCTAATTGTTCAAATTCCATTCCTTCACATTCTACTATTTTAGTGGTCTTATTTTTAGACTGACATTTATTAATTCTTTTCCAATCAAATAAGTAATTACCTTCTAAATATTTGCCAAAATCAATAAAGTAATCATTATCATAAGTCATATTAGTAATTGTCAAATTCATTGTGGATTTACTGACGATGTTTTTAAGTT
Source organism: Mesonia aquimarina (assembly GCF_003667275.1). Lineage (GTDB taxonomy): Bacteria > Bacteroidota > Bacteroidia > Flavobacteriales > Flavobacteriaceae > Mesonia > Mesonia aquimarina. The sequence goes on from NZ_RCNV01000004.1 coordinate 56,832, forward strand.
GAATAACCAACTTTTGAATCCCACTATTTGTTGGTAATACCACTTTTAAAGTGTTTTTCGAAAATGCATTTTTCTTTAATAAACCTCCAGGATAATGAATGAAATTTGGTTTTTCAAGAAAGTTTAATTCATAGTTAGAATTACCATTAGAAAAATTCAAATCATCAAAATTTATTTGAATTTCAAATTTTCCACATAGACATTGTCCGTATGAATTAGGCAAGCTTAAAATAATTAAAAATATTATTAGAAGTATTTTTTTCATAATGTTGCCTAACGGCAGTCTGTCTTAAAACTACCTGATTAGTGATTAAAAATACTTATAATTTAGTTTCAAACCAAAAACAGGTGTTATCCAGTGGACTTATCCCATATTTTGAGGGTTTATATACTCTTATAGTATCTGTTAAGACTGCCTGTATAACTTTTTGGTGAGCTAAGCTAATACCTATTCCCTATAGATAGTTAACCGGAAATCCTAATGATTATAAGAACCGGTTTAGTCAGCAAGGCGTTTATGTTGGGGCGTACCGACCACACAAACGCTAGTTATTGTAGCACGTTTTTTATTTACCAATAAATTCAATTCCATCGATTAGAGATTTTAAACCTGAAGTTGAATGATTTTCATTATCATAAATTTTCATTCCTACTTTTTGATTTTCAGATTTGTGTTCAGACAAATATTTTTTTAGCCATTCCACATTTTCACGATAACCATTGGCATCATTTAATCCTGCTGTTAAAAACATAGAATTGAATATCAAATTGCCTTTTTTTTCGATTGTCTTAAAAATAAAATGTTGATCATACATTGTACTTGGACTTGCTGCAATATAATTATCAAATATCTCTGGTCGTAAAACAGCAAAAGATAAAGAACCTAAACCACCGAGAGAATGCCCAAATATTGTTTTTTGATTAAAGTTTATTTTATATTTTTCTTCAACTGACGGAATGAGTTCGTTATGAACGAAGTCAGCAAATTCATCGAATTTTCCAGTGCTCGAATATAAATCCTCAAAACCTTTTTCAATTTTAGTTGTATCTTTTGTTGGCGTATAGTAAGTCCATCTACTTTCTCTTGTGCTTGGAAGTGAAATAATTACTGTAGGGCTTATTTTATCACCAAATTCATAAAGTGAAGTAAGATTCTTTGCAATTCCAGAATAATCATCTCCGTCCAACAAAACCAATAAACTTAAACTATCTTTTTTTATTTCTAAATTTTCCGGCAGAATTATTTTATACTGTATATTTTTTTTGAGGCTTTTAGATTGAAAGGTTTCTAATTCAGATAATTTTATATTTTCTTTTTCAATCTCAGATTTTGTTGAATCATTACAAGATATTATTAAGATTGATAGTAAAAGAAATATTATTTTATTCATTGATTTTGCTTTTTTAAATGCACTACAACGGGAGTCTATCCCTAAAATTCTTGATTTGTGATTGAAAATACTCATAATTTAGTTTCAAACCAAAACCGTTTTATTTTCCTCTACTTTTTTGAGGTCCCTAAAAATCAGTAAATTTTAGCTTTCGGATAGCCCTTCTTCCTACTAAAATAGAATTTTACGTCTTATTTAACATATATTTTAACGCGTTATAAACGTACTTATTTAGGTTACTTTAGTAATTTTAATTGAAGAGAAATTACAACTATGTTGTGCTTTTATTGATTAAAGAGAGGTTCAGCATTCAACATAAAAGAATGAATAATGATAAAAGTAAAACAATACCCGCGCTATAAACGGAAAATTCTTCCACCAAAGAAGAGCAGCCTACTAAGCAAAGGGAAGGTAACGGCTCTTTAGCTATACACTTATGGCGAAAGTTTAAAAATATATTTTTTACTAGATAGACAATGGAACTAGAAATAGATATAATAGAATCTTTATTAAGAGGCGGTAGTGCTATTGTTTCCGGGATATGTATGGGGTTAGAACGGCAAATAAAAGGGAAAGCGGCCGGACTAAAAACAAATATTCTTGTTGCATTGGGAGCCACTACCTTTATTATTATTTCTAATTTATATGCACAGCACGAAAACACAGATCTTACTCGGGTATTAGGTCAGATAATTGTTGGAGTTGGTTTCTTGGGAGCGGGGGTTATTTTAAAACAAAAAAGTTCAGAAAAAATTTGGGGCCTTGCTACTGCGGCTACAATTTGGTGCAGTGCTGCAGCCGGATGTTTGGCAGGTCTAGGCATTTATGATACTTTACTTGCCTTTACCCTTATGGTGGTGTTTGTAAATCTACTTTTTGGGTATTTCGGAAAAAAAGTAAATGATATTTCTAAAAATGGAGATTAAACTTTTAACGTGCTCCCTGAAGTAAAAGCAAGGGTTTCAACAATACTGTTCGTTTAGGAGTAAGTTACTTTTAACTACTTTAGCTCATTTATGCTTAAAAATACTTATAATTTAGTTTCAAACCAAAAACCAAACCCCAAAGTTTTTTAAAACCTTACGGACCATTGGCTTAAGCTTAGCCGGAATCGGCGGCACAATTGTAGCAGCCCCCGTTGCCTTACCGAGTATTATAACCACCATAGCCGGTTATTTTACGGTTGCCGGAGGGGTGCTCAGCGGGGTAAGTCAACTGACGGTTGATGATAAAGCTAAAAAACCGAAAAAGCATGAAGAATAATCTTTTTATCTCAGGCACCGCGGGAGGAACACTTTGCAGTATTTTGCCGGTCTTGAGTTCTGAAGATATTCTGAAAACCATCATTCTTGCTGCAATTGGCTCAGTGGTTAGTTGTATGGTCAGTTTTCTTATCAAAACCTATTGGAAGAAAGACGAGTAAGTCGATTATAGACTGAAGTTAGTAAAAGGGCTGTCTCTTAGAGGCGGTCCTTTTTATCTTGTAGAATAAATTAGTTGCTGAACTTTATAATGCGATCCACAAAAACATTAATACTATCAACACTTTAACAAAAAGTTTATTTTTTTTAACAGTAGGATCTTTATAAATTTAATACAAACAATAATTAATTAGGTTATTTTTTAACAACTCGTATTATGAAAGACACTTCCTTAACTTTTCACCCGTATACAGAACCGGCTCAAGATTATTTACAAGAAGTTTGTGAACAGTTGGGTCATCCACAAGAACAGAAACGCGTGATGCGTATTTGGCGCTCTGTCATGCATACTTTTAGAGATCGGTTTCCATTAGAAGGTGCTTTTTTAATAATTTCTCCTTTACCGGTTATTTTTCGAGGAATATATACAGAAGATTGGGATATCCATAAACATCCCGCTTTAACTTACACCTCCATAAAAGAAATGAAAACCCAAGTAAAGGAATTGCAAGCAGAATATGGCGAAGAAGCGTTTTCTTGGAATATTGCTACTGAAAAAATAATTGCTATTACTTTTTTTTCTCTACAGAAATTTATGAAAGAAGAACACTTAGATCATCTTCTTACCCTTTTACCAAATGAAATAAAAGAGTATTTGGAATCGGAGAGAAATAGTAATCAGTAATTTATTTCTACCAAATGATTTTTAATAATAAAAATATATAGCTATGACACAATTTAAAACAGATGATTTTAATGATTTGGCTTCTTACAATTCAAGTCTTTGTATCTCAATATTTCTCCCCACCCATACAAAAGGAAAGGAAGTATTAGAAAAAGAAAATAAAACACACTTAAAATCCTTATGGATCGAAATAAAGAAAGATCTTGATTCGGAGAAAATTTCTAAAGAAGAATACGCTTCGATGGAAGCTAAAATTTCCGACTTATTAGAAGATCCTCAGTTCTGGAGGCATCAAGATGCTGGATTAGCTATATTTATTACTCACGATTTTTTTAATTATTACCAAGTTCCTGTTCATTTTAAACCGGATTATTACATTTTAAATAACTTTTATTTACTTCCGCTTATCCCGCTGTTATCTACTCAAAAAGAGTTTTATCTTTTAGACTTAAGTCTAAAGGATGTAGCTTTTTATAAAGCTTCAAAACAATATATAGAGGCAATTGAAATTGAAGATCTCACCCCTGATCGTTTAGAAGATCGTGTAGGTTTTGATTATAAAGAAAAAAGCTTACAAGCCAGAAGTTTATCTAGTGGAAATGAGGAAACGCAGTTTCATGGACACGGAGGAAGTAACAGAAATGAAAACGTAGAGATCAAACAGTTTTTTAGCGCTGTTAATGAAGGGCTGCAAACTTATATAAACTCAACACAAGAGATCCCGTTAGTGGTGGCTTGTGATAATCATTTATTTCCCATATACCAGGAAGCAAACACCTATACTTATTTATGGGAAAAACCTGCCCCGATGAGTTCTACACACAAGGAAAAAGAACTTTTAGAAAATGCATTAACAGTCATAACTCCTTATTTAAATGAAGAAGTAGAAACAGCCTTAACACAATATACCTCTTTACCTCCCAGCAATACCTCCAGTGCTATCCAAGATATTTTGCCGGCTGCACATCAAGGTAAAATAGAAACCTTTTTTATTACTAAAGGAAAAGAAATTTGGGGCAACTATGATTCCATGAAACAAAAAGTTGAAATTAGTGAACATTCAGTTGAAGAAGGAAACACTAACCACATTCCTTTATTAAATACTGCTGCCATAGAAGTTTTTAATAAAGGCGGAAAAGTTTTTTTGGTAGAAAGCTGGGATATTCAAGAGGATAATCAACCCGCTCATGCTATTTTCAGGTATTAAGATTACTGAAGACATTCATTTATTTTTCAAACTAATTATTAACTTCTTTTTAAATATACATTATGAGTAATTCAAATCAACCGCAGCCTTCCTCTACCAAATCTGATGATTTACAAAAAAACATCGAAGAAGGAAAAGACAAAACAATGACGACCAACCAGGGAGTTAAAGTTAACGACACTAATAACTCCTTAAAAGTTGGCGAACGTGGCGGAACGCTTTTAGAAGATTTTATTTTACGCGAGAAAATAACCCATTTTGATCACGAACGCATTCCTGAGCGGATTGTTCACGCTCGTGGTAGTGGCGCACACGGTTATTTCGAATTGTATAAAAGTCAAGAAAAATATACCAAAGCACGAATTTTTAATGATACCAACCGCAAAACACCGGTATTTGTACGTTTTTCTACGGTGGCAGGAAATAAAGGATCTGCCGATTTAGCGAGAGATGTACGTGGATTCTCAACCAAATTTTATACAGAAGAAGGTGTATTCGATTTAGTGGGAAATAACATGCCTATTTTCTTTATTCAAGATGCGATGAAATTTCCGGATTTAATACATGCTGTAAAACCAGAACCCGATCGTGATATTCCACAAGCTGCCTCGGCACATGATACGTTTTACGACTTTGTATCGTTAACCACGGAAACTTTACATAATCATATTTGGGTAATGAGCGACCGTGCCATTCCTCGAAGCTATAGAATGATGGAGGGTTTTGGAATTCATACGTTCCGGTTAATTAATAAAGATGGAAAATCTCACTTTGTTAAATTTCATTGGAAACCCTTATTAGGAGTTCATTCTGTAACTTGGGATGAAGCTGTAAAAATACACGGTGCCGATACCGATTTTCACCGACGCGATTTATGGGATGCTATTGAAGCTGGTCATTACCCAGAATGGGAACTTGGTTTTCAAATAGTACCCGAAGAAGATGAGCATAAATTTGATTTCGATTTATTAGATCCTACAAAATTAATTCCCGAAGAAATGGTGCCGGTGCAACGTATTGGTAAAATGACCTTAAATAGGAATCCTGATAATTTCTTTGCTGAAACCGAACAAGTAGCTTTCCATCCGGGACATTTAGTTCCAGGTTTAGACTTTACTAACGATCCTTTATTACAAGGACGCTTATTTTCATATACCGATACGCAGTTATCACGTTTAGGTAGTCCTAATTTTCACGAAATTCCAATTAATCGTCCTGTAAATGAAGTTCACAATAATCAACGTGATGCTCATATGCGAATGACGGTAAATAAAGGGAAAACTGCATACTTCCCTAATTCTATAGGAGGTGGTTGTCCACATTTGGCAAAAATGGCAGAAGGTGGCTTTACTTCTTATGAAGAACGTATCGATGCTAAAAAAGTTCGTGAACGAAGCGAAAGTTTCAGCGATCATTTTAGTCAACCTGCTTTATTTTACAGAAGTTTAGAAGAATGGGAAAAAAATCATATAGTAGATGCTTATACTTTTGAGATTGGAAAATGTACCTATGATCATATTAAAAAAAGAATGTTATATGTAATTGCTGAAATAGATAAAGACTTAGCAAAAGAAGTAGGTAAAGGTTTAGGTATGGAAATTCCTAAAGAAATAGAAGAACCCGTAAATCAAGCAATTGGCGCAGATGCTGATGTTAAGAAACATCAACCCGGGAAAAAGAAAAATTACTTAGAAAAATCGGATGCTTTAAGTCAAACACATCTTAAAAGCAATAGTATTGTGAGCAGAAAAATTGCTATTCTTGTTGGTGATGGCTTCGATGGTGAAGCTACTATGAATATGAAAAAAGGCTTAGAAGAAAAAGGAGCAATGCCACAAATAATTGCAACCCATGGAGGAACAGTTAAATGTGATAAAAATAAAGACCATAAAGTTGATGCGGCTATTCTTACCACAGAAAGCGTTTTGTTTGATGCCTTTTATGTACCGGGAGGAGAAAAAAGCGTACAAGCACTTTTAGATGAACCTAAAGCAAAAAAGTTTATTAATGAAGCTTTAAAGCATTGCAAAGCGATAGCCGTAAGTAAAGAAGGTGAACAATTATTGGAGACTACCCACGGTAAGGATTTTAAAGATGATGATGCTATTTTCATCAACAAAAGCCCAGATAAATTTGCCAGAGCGATAGCTCAGCATCGAAATTGGGCACGCGAAGAAAAAGCAAAGAAAATCCCGGCCTAATAGGTTAAGAATTTATTCTATATAAAAGCTATGCATTTTGCATAGCTTTTATATATTTAATTTTCACATGATAATTATGAATATAAAGAACGAAGTATATTATAAAATTATCTCCGGATCTCTATTAATAATAGGCGGGTATTTTCTAATATTAGGACTTATAAAAGTAAAAGCTTTTTTAGCTCCCCTAGTAATTGCAGGTATTTTAAGTTTAGTCATTTATCCTCTTTGTAAAAAAATAGAAAAAAAACTTTTTAAATCCCTAGCTTGTGTACTTTCTGCTTTGCTGCTTTTTATTCTTTCGCTTGGCGTAGTGCTAATCGTTTATTATCAACTTCAGGGGTTTATAGAAGAATGGCCTTCCATAAAAGAAAACATGGCCCCTAAGATAGAAAGTCTTAAAGCTTTTATAATAGCAGAAACGCCTATAACGTCTAAAGATATTTCAAATCAATCGCTGAGTAAAATTGGTTCTCAAATAAAAAAACCAACCGATAAAATATTTGTTTTTTTAACTTCAACCGGTTCTTTTATCGGGAGTTACCTGTTAGTTTTTATTTATATTTTTTTTCTGCTTCGTTATAGAAAGCGGTTCTTACAATTTTTAATCAAGTTATTTCCTGCAAGACACAAAAAAGAAATAGAACATACTGCCAATCAACTTACCAAAGTAATTTCTGAATATTTAGTCGGAAAGTTATTTCTCATGGGGATTCTTGTTATTCTATATAGTGTCGGTTTAGGAATCTCGGGAGTAGATAATTTTATCTTAATAAGTCTTATTGCTTCTCTTCTTACCTTAATTCCTTATATAGGAAATGTAATAGGCTTTTGTCTCGCATTTGGCTATGGTTATTTAGTTTCAGGAGAAGTTAGTGTCCTTATCGGTGTGGTTATCACTTTTACGCTTTCTCAATTTTTAGAAAGTTATGTTTTACAACCCTATGTAATAGGAGGTCGTGTAAACCTTCATCCTTTTTTGGTTATTTTAATGGTTATTGTTTGGAGCGCTATATGGGGAATTGCAGGAATGATTTTAGCCGTACCTCTAACAGCTATTCTTACTACAATTATGTTGCATATTCCTAAACTTAAAATTGTAGGAGAATTATTTCAAAATAAACCGATTGACTAAAAAGTTTTAAGTTGTTTTCTCATTTTCCTTCTGAATAGCACATGCTAAACTTTTATTGTCTTCTTCTAAATGAGTGGTAATATTTTTGATGTCTTTTTTTGAAAAGTCTTGATGATATTTTGCAATAGCTTCAATTTTTGTGGGTCTCAACCAAAAACCGGTGATTTGTTGAAAATTATTTTTAATAATTTTCTCAGGAATATCATCATACAAAAGTGGGCATTTCTTCTCCTGTTCAAAGACCTTTAAAAGATTTCGTAAAGAACCCTCTAATTCTTCGGAAGTTTGAATCTGTACATTAGCATGCATATGCACTGCACTATAATCCCAAGTACTGATGTCTTTATTTTCATACCAAGAGGAAGAAACGTAACCATGCGCACCTTGAAAAATTAAAAACACTTCTGCATCATTTTTTAGGTATTTCAACATTTCGTTATGATTAGCGATATGACCATATAACAATAAATCTTTTGAACCTGCTGAAATTAATATAGGAATATGCGTAGCTGAAAATTTGGACTCCTTTATAATTAAGGTAGCAAAAGGATTATTTTTTATGATATCTTTTTGATACTGCTGATCAGTTTTTCGGTATCTTAAAGGTTTATACATTTCTTTTTTTTACTGAAGATAAGGCTAATTTATAAATCTAAAAATTAAATGCTAATGATGTTATTTTTGACCAGTATAATTGCCACTATTATAATGACTGCCTTCAGCTATATTTATTCTGAATTAAAAAATGAAAAGTTTAAGGAACCACAATTAATAAATATATTAATCAATCGGTATCCAAATATCAAAAGATCCATCGGTAAACGACATTTATTAGGCTGGATACTACATTTTTTAATCGGCTTTATTTTTACTGCTCTATTTTTTTAGTATGGAATAATACAACTCTTGACATTTCTTGGGCAAGCGGTTGCTTGTTGGGATTTATCGCAGGGATTATAGGCGTTTTAGGATGGAAAACTGCATTTTATATTCACCCGAATCCGCCCAAAATTAAGTTTTCAAAATTTTATCTTCAACTTATTGTCGCTCATATTTTATTTGGATTAAGTTGTGTGGCGTTCATTAAATTTTTTTAGCAATAAGATCCTTAATTTTTTTAACCAATAATAAAAATTTCTTTTTTAAACCTTAAATAAAATTATTATGATTCAAAAATTATTTACCATTTCTACCGAGAGTTTTTTCTTTATCTTTTTCTGTGCTGTAGGTATTTATTTCGCTATTATTCTATTCACAAAAATAGCCGGTAAACGAAGCTTTTCTAAAATGTCGAGTTTCGATTTTGCGATGACCGTAGCTATAGGTTCGGTTGTTGCTACGGTTATTTTATCTTCAACTATTAATTTAACGCAAGGCTTATTGGGTTTAGGTATGCTGTATATTTTACAAATGTCAGTAGCTTTATTAAGACGTTTTAATTGGATACAAAAAATAGTGGACAATAAACCCTTATTACTGATGGATGGCGAAAATATATTAGAAGACAACTTGCGGAAAGCTCGAGTAACAAAATCTGATTTACGTGCAAAATTAAGAGAAGCTAATGTAATTGAGTTTAGTGAAATTAAGGCGGTAGTTTTTGAAACGACCGGTGATATTTCTGTACTACATACTACAGAACCCTCAAAAGATTTAAATGATTTTTTAATGAAAGATGTGGAAGTATAACAACTTTTTTTCATTCGTGTTAATGTTTTTATTAATAGAATTAACCTAAATAATAAGTTTTAAAGTTCTTTGCTTAAAAAATGGATAGATTCAGTAGAAATTCTCTTATAGGCGGTATTGCAGCTACTATTATTACTTCTACCGGAATGATTTTAATGGGCCATGTTTCTGGCTTGGAGGCCAAAGATTTAATTACTTCCTCCTTACCGCGTCTAAATACTTTTTTTAATACTGTAGTACTTGCTTCTGCAACTATTTTAACATTATTGCTTACAATTACCAATATAAGTCACGGTTCAAAATCTACTTTAAAAAAAACTTATTATATAAGAATTTTAAAAATAGCAAAGTTAGACGCTACGGTATTTATTATTAGTGTGATAACATTCTTACTTATGAATAATCCGCTTACAGAAGCTGAAAGTATTCATACAAGTTATTATAGCTATCTTTACTATATTTGGTCTTCAATTTCGAGTATTGTTTGTGGAGCAATTGTGGCGGTAATTATCATGCTTTATTATACCATTACTACACTCATTTCAATCGTAGGTCTAAATAAAGACGATCATCCTCTTATACATAATGAAGACCCTGGGGAAAATGTTTAATTTTTTATTTGGAATTTAAATAACTACTTGGGGCTATTTTGTATTTTTCTTTAAATATTTTAGAGAAATAGCTTCTACTGGATAGCCCTATTTCATACACAATTTCACTTATATTTTTTTCTCCTTTATCAAGTAATTTTAAAGATAATTCTAAGCGTTGATTTTTTATATACTCATTAATACTTTGCTGATGTTTTAATTGAAAGCCTTGTTGTAATTTTTGTTTATTTAATCCAAACTTTTTTGAAATTTCATCTATGGTATCAATATTCATTAAATGATCATTAATATAGTCTTCTACATCATTTACAACCTCAAATTCACTTTTACGAAGAATGTTTTGTTTCTTATCTTGTTTTATATCATCTTCATATTGAGCAAGCATTAAAGAAAGTGCTTCTAAGGCTTTTGCTCCCAAAAAATTTACTCTAATAAGGTTATCTTTTTCAAACTCTTGAATATCTTTAATTACTTGCGCTAAATGTAGACTGTAATTACTTCGATAGAAGACCTCTCTTATACCTTCTACATCAGCAAAAATCTTATAAAAGTAATAAGGAATCTCTTCAAGTTTGTAATTAATATGTTCCTTAAAAGCTTTTCTATCAATTTCTACAACTTGAAAATTGAATGCTTCATTAGTTGGAAATTTATAAATATGTCCGTAATGATAGTAGGTAGAAATAATAGCACTTTGATATTTCTGTATTTTTCTACGTTCGCTATCCGGTTTAATCGAGTGTATTAAACTCCCCTCTTGACAGTAGATAAATTTTAAAGGATGTACTTTTTTACTGGTAAAATTTAGCACCACCTGTTTTATGAATTTACCTTTAAATTCCAATAAGCCAACTCCATTAGGAAAATTTATGCCTTGTATAAATCCTTCTCCTAAGTGTTGTGGTATATCTAATTTATATTCAGAAAGATGTTCCGTTAAGGAAGTTTGAAACTGTACAGATAGTTCACTTAATATTTCTGAGACGCTAATTCCTTCAATAGTAAATACTATCATCCTTACAAGTATTTTGTATTTTTAAATTTACACAGAAAGCTGTTATAGCATTCTTTAAAAAAAGTTAAGGTTTATTTTTCTGAAGATGAAATAGTGTAATGAATAGGTTTAAAACTTCCATTGTTACTATCTTCTGCGGAACAAGCAGTAAGTCCCACTACTAAATCCATCAATGCTTCAAAACAAACATAATCGCCGGATTTACTGGTAGGAGGATCCACACTTAAGCTCCCAGTTGAAGAAAACTGAACATTCATGAAAATATTAAAAGCTGTAGGAATATCATCGGGTTCAATACCAAATTTTTCTAAATTTTTAGTAAGATTTTCAAAACAGCTAGGATGATAATACTCGTTCTTATACATAATCTGAAAAGTTTCAGGACTACAAGGTGCAAGTAAAAAATCATTTCTTCCGTTGGTATCTTCCAAAATCTTCATCATTTTTTGACTTCGATTACTCCATAGAAAATTACCTTTTGTAATGAGTAGATTTTCTTCAAAATCAAGTGTTTTACCAGAAGAAATTTTTTCTCTTAAATCCTTTGCGTTAAAAAGTACCATATCACTTACCTGTTCACCTTCCGGATCTATTACCTTTAATATATCTCCTTTTTTTAATCTAAAGGCTGTACCAGTCTGCTTTTCTATTATTTTCATGCGTATAAAATAAAATTATTAGTGAAATGGACATTTCCAATCTTTATCAACCTCTCTCCCACTATATTGCCTTGCCTCACTATTCTCTCCAAAATCTTCTAACATAGGATTAATATAGCCCTGAAGTTTTTCATCTCTCTTACGAATTCTATTTTTCACAGAAGTATATTTACCCATTTCTCTCAACTTTTCAAATTGTTGATGAAGGTTAAAAACTATAGTGGGATAAGGACTTTTTCTAGCTAATCTACTACTATTTGGAAACATTCCTACAATATAAAAAGCTCTGCCGCACAAACTAAAACTAAAATTTTCATGCTCAGGATCAGAGTTAACGCTGGGGTCCCAACTATAATGATCTAATTCTGAAAGCATCTTTAATTGTTTCCATAGAGATTTTTCAAATTCACTTTCCGAAAGGAATTCATCTTTTGAAAAAGTGGCTATAAAACTTTTAAAATTCTTAGAATTAAAATCATAATTCTTTATATATAATTCTAGATCATTCAATAACCCATTTGTGCTATGTATATTCAGCATAGCCTCATAATCATTTATAACAGCATTGTTTAAACTGAATACGCTTTGAGCCATTATGCAGGGATGATTATTTTCTAAAATAAATTTATCAAATTTACGTTTTAAGTCCATAGTTTCCATAGCTTTTTTTTTCAAAGTTCCCCTATTTACATTACATTAAATGCTATAATTGATTTTTTATTTGTCCCAAATGAACTAAAAATCTTAAATTATTATTAATTTATCAATCATTACACAAAATTTACTGTAATCAATTATAGAATTACAAATAATCAACTAAATAAAACCAACACTTACTAAGCGTAATAATATTAACTTTATAAAAATCTCAACAGAATTTAAAGGATTACAATCAGAGATTTTAATGTAACTGATAAAGAAAAAACTTACGCTAATCTAACACAACAATGATGCTTGATTAGATTAAATTTACCTTATAAATAGAAAGCCTAGCGTAATTATTTGATTGTACCTAGTTTACATAAAACTTTCTTACAACATCAAATAAAAGTTCCTTTTTCACATCATAAAAAAGATTTCAAAAAATTATAATAATCGCAAAGGAGCTATAAAACCGACTCGTACTTCATTTTTATTGTAATTGGACACTCCTAGATTTTGGATAGCATAGGCTGTATAATCATAATACCGACCGATATATGCTAAAAAAAAGCGAACATCAATATCCTTAAATGGGCTATAATAAATGGTAGGAATTGCGCCATAACTGGTTCGCGTATGTTTCAATTCATCTTGAATGGTACCATAAGCACTGCTAGTCATTAGCGTTAAAAGACCTTTAAACTTTGGGCTAAAACGATATTCGGCTCTTAACCAATTTTCAACATACAAAACATTTTCAGCTACTTTGTCATCCCCAAGAATAGCCGTCATTACTCCTTTTGTATCTACTTCCTCATAGCTATAATCAAAATCGTACATCAAAGTAAGCCTATCGTGTTGGTAATTATGACCTAAAGTAAAAAAATAAGTTCCTTTATTTTTCACCTGATTGGAATAACTCATACTATAAATAGTTTGAAATTTTCCGTCAAAAAAAGTTCCTCGCCAGTTTCCTACAACCGCTACCGGCCATACAGGCTCTTCAATACCTTCTGCAACTTCATCTCCATAAAGGTCATCATAATGCATGGTACGCGAATTCAATATTTGTAAACCAAAATTATGGTTTTCTGCAGCTTGATGAGTAACTCCAGCTCCGGTTACATAAGCCAACACATTGGATTGAATATCATTATACTCAAGAACATCCATAGCACTAAATTGGTATTGATTTCCTCCATAAAACGCAAACATTTTTCCTAATAAGAGATTAAACGACTCATTGACTTTAACGTTGATGTAAGCTAGTTCTATATTACTACCTAGTTGATCTAGCGTTTGAACATCAGTTCCTCTATTAAATCGGTTTCTAAAGCGAAAGTCTACTTTTTCATGTAATTTACCAGAAATTCCAAGAGCGGTAAACCCATTTTGAAATTGTACCCCATTATAATAATTGTCATCACCCCTAAACGTATACCCTCTTAACTCCATGCGCATATCAAATGTGATATTTATATTTTTTAAGAGTTCCGTCTTTTCAATGGGAATTATAGGGTCACTCAAACTGTCGCTCTGCTGAGAGAAACCTAATAATGGAATTAAAAAAAATACACTTATAAAAACTGACTTTAGCATGAATAACAGGAATTAAAACTTTTATTTGCTGCACTAAGTATAATAAGTAGGCACACTTTTTAAATTACGTAAGTAAACTTACTAAAATTTTATCACTAGTAGAGATACATCCAACAGATCGATTCAATACCCTTAAACTCCAAATTAATATCTTTTTTAAAGAATAATTTTTTCAACTGAAAAATAAATTGCTTTTATTTTATGCAATTTTATGAACCAATAAGTAAAAGTAATTGAGTGATATTACGCAAGTAGAAAGTGTGCAAGAAGGTTTAGAATGTAATATTTTTAAGCATTTACTAGGTTGGTACCACAGCAAAAATAACAGTAAAAGAAGTTGTAGAATACATAAAAGATTCTAATGAAACAAAATAAACCACTTACAAATGTTTTAAGTTCGTAGTGGTTTATTTATAACTGTATTAAAACAACTCTTCTGGAATTTATAATGACCAGTTTATTTTAATGTATCTCTCCTATTCCTATTTAGATGAAATAATTTATTCGAAATAAATAAGAAATTATAAATGTTTTTTTTTAATTCAACTTCATAATCGATTTCGCATTCACAAATTCTTTTACACCAAAACCACCGTGTTCTCTACCATAGCCAGAATTTTTTACGCCTCCAAAAGGCATATCAGGCTGAGCAAGACCAAATGAATTGATAAAAATCATTCCTGTATCAAAATGTTTTTTTGCGATCTCTAGAGCTTTATTTTCATCTTTAGTAAAAATTCCTCCTCCTAAACCAAAACGACTGTCATTTGCAATACTAATAGCGTCATCTGTATCTCTAGCTTTTATTAGAGAAGCTACTGGGCCAAAAAGTTCATCATCATAAGCGGGTTGGCCAGGTTTTACATTTGCCAAAACTGTGGAAGGGTAAAAATAGCCTGTTCCTTCAGGTAATTTTCCTCCACAAAGAATTTCTGCTCCATTTTTTACGCTTTTCTCAACTTGTTCGTGTAATTCTTCACGTAAATCTTTTCGAGCCATAGGTCCCATTTTGCTGTCTTTATCAGTTGGATCGCCGTAAGTGATTCCACTCATACTTTTTACAAAAGCTTCTTTAAAGTCCTCATAAATCTTTTCAGTTACAATAAATCGTTTTGCCGCAACGCAAACTTCCCCATTATTATAAATTCTTCCTTGGGTACACATTTTCACAGCTTTTTCAATATCGGCATCTTCTAGAACTAAATAAGCATCATTAGAACCTAGTTCCATAACGCTTTTCTTTAACTCTGCTCCTGCTTTTTTAGCCACAACCTTACCCGCGTCTGGACTTCCGGTAAGTGTTACGCCTCGTACCCGATCATTTTCAATTACTTTATCAGATTGATCATGGTTAATAATAAGTACGCTAAATAAATGTTCAGGTAAACCTGCTTCTTTAAAAATTTTCTCTAATAAAAGTGCGGTTCCGGTAACGCTTTCGGCATGTTTTAAAAGGACTCCATTTCCTGCCATTAAGTTTGCAATTGCATATCTTATTACTTGATATGACGGAAAATTCCATGGTTGAATTCCGTAAATAACTCCTAAAGGAGAATAGGTGATTGTACCACTACCGCCATTAATTAAACTACGTTTTTCATCTTTTAATTCTTTGGGTGCATTTTCTGCCGTCCAATCACAAATCCCAGCACAAAGATCAACTTCTTGCTTACTGTGTTTAATTAATTTACCCATTTCTTGGGTCATTAACTCAACCAAGTCATCCTTGTGATTTTTTAAATTTTCACCAACACTTTTTATAATCTTGGCACGCTCCTCAAGCGATTTGGTTTTCCAAGTTAGAAAAGCTTGATGACAATTTTCGATGCTCGTATTTACTTGGTCTTGACTCATATACTTATAAGTCTTAATTTCCTGCTCTGTGGCAGGATTAATCGTTTTAAATTCTTTTTCGTTAGCCATAATTTATTTTTTTCTGAATTTAAAAAAATAGTACATCAGTCTATCACAAAACAATGTTATACTTAACTTTATAAAATGTTATTTGAAAGAATAAAAAATAAGTCAATAAAAAAGAGGCTGTCTAAAAAAGTCTATTTTGTCAACCTGAACTTGATTCAGGTTCTCATACTGGTTTGTATTTCAGCAATATGAGATTCTGAAATAAATTCAGAATGACACTTTTTTACTTTTTTAAGCAGCCTCTTTAATTGTATATTATTACTATTAAGCGTGTTGTAAATCGTGTTTACCTTCTTTTATTTCTTCAATTAATTTTGAATTAAAAGCAGGTAAATCATCCGGAGTTCTACTGGTTACAAATGCCTCATCTACTACAACTTCTTTATCTACCCAAAGCGCACCGGCATTTTCTAAATCTCTTTTTATAGATTTATAAGAAGTCATCGTTCTACCTTCAACCACGTCAGCATTAATTAATGACCAAGGGCCATGGCAAATAGCGGCAACTGGTTTACTTTGTTTAAAGAAGTCTCTGATAAAAACTAGCGCATCTTCATTGATTCTTAATTGATCGGGATTAATTACTCCACCGGGTAAAACCAATGCATTATATTGTTTTGCGCTTACATCGGTAATAACTTTATCTACAGAATATTCATTGGACCAATTTCCATCTGACCAACTTTTAATCTTTCCAGATTTTAAACTTACAATTTCAACTGTAAATCCTTCTTTTTCCATCGCTTCTTTAGGCGATTTTAATTCACTTTCTTCAAATCCATCTGTCGCGAGAATTGCAATTTTCTTTTTCATAGCTTTTTTCTTTTTTTGTTTGCTTAAAATTACAATTCATTTAAAAATCAGTGTATTAAAAATTTTATAAAGCTTTTTTTAAAGCCGTTAAACCTTTATTAAATATCTTTTTCATCATCTGGCGCTAATTCATCCAGCACTTTTTTCTTTTCTTTTATGTGTATTTTTCTTGCTTCTAACTCTTCTAATTCTTGATAAATAGCAGGTTCACTAAATCGATTAGGTGAAATATCTTCATTAGTCATCAAAGCATATTGAACTGTAAATTCGGCTCCAAAAAACATAATTAGGCACGTATAGAAAACCCAAAGTAAAATTAGAACAACCGATGAAGCACCACCATAAACAGAAGTCGGTTCACTCTGACCAAAATAAAAACCTAAGGCATATTTTCCGATTAAAAAAAGCAATGTTGTTAACGAAGCACCAATAATTGTAACTTTCCAACGGACTTTTATATCAGGAAGAAGCTTAAATACCGCGGCAAATAAAGCACCTATAAAAATATATGAAAGCAAAAAATTTAAAGCTTCAATACTGATGGATGTTATTCCCGGAGCAAAATTTTCGAATTTTTCACTTAAAAAACTAATCCCAGTAGAAATTACTAAGGAAATTAAAAGCATAAAACCGATAACGAGAATCATTCCAAAAGAAATAACTCGATCAATTAATACACGCTTAAAAGATTCTTTTTTTACGCGTACACTCCAAATTCTATTCATTGCTTTTTTTAATTGAAAAAAGGCTCCGGTAGCACCAAATAACAAAATGGCAATCCCTATAATTATTGCTAAAACAGAGCCGCCATCTAGCATCGCATTATTAATCATGGTTTCTATAGCCTTTGCTGTATCTGCCCCGGTTAGTCCTCTAATTTCTGATGTTATTTTTGTGCGTACTTCTTGCTGATCGAAAAAATAACCTGCGATTCCAACTACAATTACTAATAAAGAAGGTAAAGAAAAAAATGTGTAATAAGCAATTACGGCACTTTGTTCAAATGGATTATTTTTCATCCATTGCTTGTAAGTTTCTTTAAAAAGTGAACTATATTTTTTAATAATTTTCATAGCTAAAAATAAAAAATCCCGACATAAAAATGACGGGATTTAATACATTCTTAATATTATTTTTCTAATTTTTTAAATTAGTCTTCCTCATGAAAATAAAGAGAATTAGCTCCGCTTAGTATATTATTGACAGATGGCGCTATATCGCCTCCTGCTTCATAATCAGAGTTAGAGAAACCTAATACTCTACCGCCGCCGTTAGCAACTTCAGCAATAAAAATAGTTCTTGTTTCCTCATCGTAAGCAACATCTACAGGGTTTCCTAAAAAAGTACTTGCACCTGCAATTCTGGTTTGTTCTCCAACAGCTAATATTTCACCATTTGCAGTAGCATTTAATTTTGAAGTAGCATTAGTAATTACGTGAAAACCACCATCTGAATCTGAACTCGCATCACCGATATCTGTCATTACCAATACATCATTATCATCGTCGTAGGCAATACCATGCGTTCTATTAATTCCTTCAATAGTTATTGTTTTAGTAGCCATTTCTGTTGTAGTTTCTGAAAAACTTGCTGCAAAATTTTCGAAAATTGCTAAGTCACTTGTTTTATCTACAACGGCTAGAAGATCATCGTCTTTAAAAGTAATTCCCCATACCGCGAAATCTACAGTGATTACGTTTCTAAGAGTTAAAGCATTTGCTGTTTTTGTGTAAACAAAAAATCTTCCGTCTGCAGTATTTTCATCTCCATCAACATCTGCGTTGTCGGCAATAACTACAATATTATCGTCTACTGCAATTTTTCTTGGGCTTTCTAAATCACTAGAAGAAGAAATTCCTTCTTCAACCTCCAGCGAAGAATCTTCTATGAAATTCATAATTCCTGTATAGGTATTTATTTGATTAGAGGATCTTGAAACTACATAAAGTTCATCAGAATCATCTTCATAGTAAACACCTTCATTAGAAGAACCTGACGTCTCAATTATTCGTTGCGTTGGTGTATCTGCAGAAAAGTCATATACATTTACATCTCCTGTATTACCGCTAGTTACATAAAGTTCTGCTCTTTCAGTTTCATCTGGAATATCGCTGGCAGAATTATCATCATCATCACTACAAGAAACGAAACTCGCTGCTGCTATTAAGCCTAAGTAAATAAATTTTGTCTTTTTCATAAATTTAAAATTAGTTTTTAATTTTTTTATTGATTTCAAACCTATGAAATATCTTTTCACTCTTAACTTAAAGTAAAGTTAAGGTTAATCTAAAGTTAAGCCAAAAAGCCCCTGCTATATATTGCAGAGGCTTTTATTAAATATCATATTAAAAAATATTAAGAAATACGCTTGGTGAACTGCCCGTCTCTACGCTGTTTTTCTTCTCGTAATAAAGCAAGTTCACGTCCCGTTTGTCCTTTAACCGAAGAATTTTCTTGTGCTCTTCTAATTAAGTAAGGTACTACATCTCTAATTGGACCAAATGGAACTAGTTTTGCCGCATTATAACTATTTAAAGCAAGATTAAAAGTAATGTGGTCACTCATTCCGTAAAGCTGACTAAACCAAATTCTATCGTCTCCTTTTTTTAGTTCTTTTTCATCCATTAATTGCATTGCTAAATAAGTACTTACCTCATTATGTGTACCTATATACAAAGAAATATCATCTAAATGTTGCATTGAATAATAAAGTACAGCGTTAAAATTCACGTCGCTTGCCTCTTTATCTTCACAAATTGGAGTTGGATAACCCATTTTATCAGCTCGCGCATTTTCCTTTTCCATATAAGCACCACGCACAATTTTAGCACCAACTTTAAAGCCTTTATTTTTTGCTCTTTTATGTAAATCTTTAATGTATTGTAATCTATCCCATCGGTAGCATTGTAAGGTATTGTAAACAATAACTTTTTCTTGGTTATATTTTTCCATCATTTCTTCCACCAAATTGTCTGCTGCGTCTTGCATCCATGATTCTTCGGCATCGGCTAAAATTCTGGTATCTAATTCTGCTGCTAAAGCACAAATCTTATCAACCCTATTCATTACTCGCTCCCACTCTTGTTGTTCTTCATTAGAAAGCTCTTCTTGGTTAGAAACTTTTTCCCAAATAGCAAATCTTCCTAATCCAGTAGGTTTAAAAACAGTAAATGGTATTTCCTTTTGTTGATTAGCAAAACGAACAATTTCCATCTTTGTTTTTAAGGCCGCATCAAACTGAGCTTCATCTTCTTTTCCTTCAGAAGAATAATCCAATACGCTATGCACATGCATATCATACATTTTTTTTATGGTAGGCAAGCAATCTTGTTGGCTTGTACCTCCACAAAACATTTTAAAAATCGTTTTTTTAATAATTCCCTCAACAGGTAAACGTAATGTTAATGCTAAATTTGTAAACCTTGTTCCGACAGCAACTAAAGTTGGTCTGTTCATCATGCTAAAAATGAAAAGAGAACGTTTTAAATCTTTATCATCTTTTAGGGCAAAAGCACGCTTAGTGTTGTTAAAAATCTTCCTTACCATAGTTCTTTTAAAAATTTGCGTAAATATAAGTGTAGAATTACTATTATTTTATTTATTCTACTTAATTTCGACTAAGATTTAACGTAAGTTTTAATGAATTCTATTGCATCTGTTAAGAATATTATACATTTTGGTGAATATCAATACGATACAGTAAATAACTTCATCAAAAAAAAATCGCCTTCAAAAATTTTTATTCTTTGCGATACTAATACGCAAGAACATTGTTTAGCCTATTTTTTGCAACACATAGAAACCAATATTACAATTGAAGTTATTGAAATTGAAGCTGGCGAGGAGCATAAAAACCTAGAAACTTGCACTGGAGTTTGGCAAAGTTTAACCGATTTAGATGCCGATAGAAAAGCATTATTAATAAATTTAGGAGGTGGTGTTGTAACTGATCTCGGCGGGTTTGTAGCAGCTACTTATAAAAGAGGAATAGACTTTATAAATATCCCTACCTCGCTCCTAGCGATGGTTGATGCCTCTGTTGGCGGTAAAACTGGCGTTGATTTAGGCAATTTAAAAAACCAAATTGGTGTTTTTCAAAGTCCACAGCTAACTTTAATAGATTGTGGTTTTTTGGGTACTTTACCAAAAAAAGAATTTAGAAGCGGTTTAGCTGAAATGCTTAAACATGGACTAATTGCAGATGCCGATTATTTTAAGAAATTAAGCGACCTTTCTCAATTAAATCTAGCAGATTTAGAAAGTTTAATTCATCATTCTATTCAACTTAAAACAACTATTGTAGAATCTGATCAGTTTGAAAAAGGAAGCAGAAAAATTTTAAATTTCGGGCATACACTTGGCCATGCCATCGAATCTTACTTTTTAAAAAACAATGACCGTAAAACTTTATTACACGGAGAAGCTATAGCTATAGGGATGATTTTAGAAACCTATCTTTCTGTAAAAACGTTAGATTTTTCAGAAAAAAAGTGTCAAGAAATTAAGAAGATAATTCTTAATACATTTTCTCCTGTTAGATTTGATTCTAAAGAAATTCAATCTATTTGTGATCTTTTAAAATTTGATAAAAAAAACAGTCACGGAAATATAAATTTTGTGCTGCTTCAACAAGTAGGAAAACCACAAATAGATTGTTATGTTCCTCAATATAGTATTGAAGAAGCTTTTCAATATTATGCTAAAGCCTTATAAAATTTGCTCTGCGTGAGCTTTCGTTTTTACTTTAGCAATTACTTCTTCAATTTTCCCTTCTTCATCAATGATAAAAGTAGTTCTATGAATTCCTTCATATTCTTTTCCCATAAATTTCTTAGGTCCCCATACTCCAAAGGCATTAATTACACTCTTGTCTTCATCTGCTAATAAAGGAAAAGGCAACTCATATTTATTTTTAAAATTTTGTTGGCGTTTTGGAGAATCTGCGCTTACCCCTAAAATAGCATAGCCTTTTTCTTGAAAGGTTTCCCAGTTGTCTCGCAAGTTACAAGCTTCTGCTGTACAGCCCGGTGTGCTAGCTTTTGGATAAAAAAATACGACCAATTTTTTTCCTTTATAATCGCTTAATTCGTGAGAATTTCCATCTTGATCTTTTGCTGAAAAATTTGGAGCCTTATCGCCGGCTTTTAATGTTGTCATAATTCTTATTTTTGCTTAAAAGTAAGTAAAATGACCAAACAGGAAAAAGTAGAATTTGTTATAAATACGTTAAATGAGATTTATCCGGAAATCCCAATACCGTTAGATCATAAAGATCCATATACTTTATTAATTGCTGTACTTCTTTCTGCTCAAAGTACTGATGTAAAAGTAAATCAAATTACACCATTACTTTTTGAAAAAGCCAGCACACCTTATGAAATGGTAAAACTTTCGGTTGAAGAAATTAGGGAAATCATAAAACCTGTTGGTTTATCTCCCATGAAATCAAAAGGAATCCATGGACTTTCTGAAATTTTAATCGAAAAATATAATGGGAAAGTTCCTGCTAGTTTTGAGGCTTTAGAGTCTTTTCCGGCCGTTGGGCACAAAACGGCAAGTGTTGTTATGGCACAAGCCTTTAATGTTCCTGCGTTTCCGGTAGATACGCATATTCACCGTCTAATGTACCGCTGGAATTTATCTAACGGTAAAAGTGTTGCCCAAACTGAAAAAGATGCAAAACGTCTATTTCCTGAAGAAAATTGGAATAAACTTCATTTACAAATTATTTGGTACGGAAGAGAATATTCTCCGGCTCGCGGCTGGAATCTGGATAAAGACATTATCACAAAAACCATTGGAAGAAAAACTGTTTTACAAGCCTATGCTAAAAATAAAAAAGAAACCCGAACAAAAAAGTAGTTCGGGTTTTTTTAAAGTTTAATTTAAAATTGTTTCAAATGTTTTTTTATTCTTGGTTTCAACTACGTTTAACGCTTTTGAATAATTGAGAAGAAACGCTATAGTTTCTTTTCTAGGTTCTAAATTTTCCACCTTTTTATTGGGTGATTGGTTTAAGTAGAGTTTTGCCATGTAATGTGCGTTTTTTGTTAGTGTTAGTTTAATAACGACAAAAAACGCAACGTATTGTATTAGTTTGTTAAAACAATATTATGTTTCTCAATTACTTTACGTAAATTAATTAGTGCATAGCGCATTCTACCCAATGCTGTATTGATGCTAACATTTGTTCTTTCAGAAATTTCTTTAAAACTCATGTCCTTATAAATACGCATAATTAACACTTCCATTTGATCTTCAGGAAGTTCTTGAATCAAATTTCTAACATCGTTTTCTATCTGATCTTTTACCATTAATTTTTCCGCATCTAGTTTTTCATCTTTTAGCACAGAAAAAATATTAAAATCACCTTTATTTTCAAATTTCGGCATGCGATTGCTTTTTCTGAAATGATCTATCACTAAATTATGAGCAATACGCATAACCCAAGGTAAAAACTTACCTTCTTCATTATACTTTCCGCGCTTAAGCGTTCGTATAACTTTTATAAATGTATCCTGAAAAATATCTTCGGTAATATCTCGATCAAAAACTTTAGAAAAAATGAAGTTATAAATACGTTGCTGGTGACGGTTAATTAATTTGGAAAGAGCCTCTTCATTACCATCTATATAACTTTTTACTAAAGTCGCATCTGTCGTCGTCTTAATTTTCTTCATAACAATTACCTTTCTATAATTAATAATCCAAGACCATGAAGTATGGTTTTGGTAGGGGTTAATAATAAATTTTTAGTCTATAATAAGGTAATTGTGCTAAATAGGCTTTTAAGATTTTTTAGGTTTATTTGTGGTAAATATAACAACATATCTTTGACAATTGCAAATAAGTTAAAAATTTTAACATTATTTCTGCCATTGAGTCAAACTTTGTAAGAAATTATTATTTTATTCTAATATGACCAAAAGCCTAATAAAACTGATTAACATAACATTTCATTTTAGTCCGTTTAGTTTCCTTAAATTTGCTGATTATTCCTTATAAAAAATGAGCAAAACAAAATCTTTTTCTTCTTTAGATCCAAAAGAAAATATACTTATAAAAGGTGCTAAACTCCACAATCTCAAGAATATTAATGTGGTTATTCCTAGAAATAAACTGGTAGTGATCACAGGGTTATCAGGTTCAGGAAAATCAAGTTTAGCTTTTGATACCTTGTATGCAGAAGGACAACGGCGTTATGTAGAAAGTTTGTCATCTTATGCCAGACAGTTTTTAGGTCGTTTAGACAAACCTAAAGTAGATTATATTAAGGGCATTGCTCCCGCCATTGCGATAGAACAGAAAGTAAATTCAACCAATCCTAGATCTACTGTTGGCACTTCTACAGAAGTTTATGATTATTTAAAATTACTATTTGCCAGAATTGGCAAAACCTACTCTCCTATTTCTGGAGATGAAGTAAAAAAAGATACCGTAACCGACGTAATTAATTATATAAAAACTTTTGAAGAACGTGCTAAACTCCTTCTCCTCGCTCCTATTTTAAAAGAAGAAGGAAGAACATTAGCCGAAAAAATTGGTGTATTACAACAACAAGGTTTTAGTAGAATAAAAGCTGATAAAGAAGTTTTACGAATTGATGAAACCGATTTAACTAAACTAGAAAAGAAAAAGGTCATGTTGGTTGTAGATAGAATTGTAAAGAAAGATGAAGAAGATTTTTACAACCGACTTGCAGATGCTGCTCAATCTGCTTTTTATGAAGGTAAAGGAGAATTATTTGTAGAAAGTTTAGCCGATAAAAAAATAAGACAATTCAGTAATAAATTTGAGCTAGACGGTATTACATTTAATGAACCCAATATTCATTTATTCAGTTTTAATAATCCGTACGGTGCTTGCCCTACTTGCGAAGGTTATGGAGACGTTATTGGTTTAGATGAAGATTTAATTATTCCTAACACCGGCCTTTCCATTTACGAAAACGCTATTTTTCCTTGGCGCGGAGAAAGTATGAGTTGGTATAGAGATCAATTGGTTAATAATTCTCATAAATTTGATTTCCCGATCCATAAACCCTACTTTGAATTAAGCAAAGAGCAGAAAAAATTATTATGGACAGGAAATAAGTATTTTGAAGGTTTAACCAGTTTTTTTGATCATTTAGAAGCAAAGTCTTATAAAATTCAAAATCGCGTTATGCTGTCACGCTATCGCGGAAAAACAATCTGTAAAACTTGCGAAGGAAAACGTTTACGCTCAGAAGCAGATTATGTGAAAGTGGATGGTTATTCTATTACAGATTTAGTTGAAAAGCCATTAGATCAGGTTCAAGAAATATTTAAAAAATTAAAGTTAAGTAAGCAAGACACTGCCATTGCAAAGAGAATTTTAAAAGAAATCAATAGTCGTTTACAATTTTTAAGTGATGTTGGGCTAACTTATCTCACATTAAATAGAAAATCAAATAGTCTTTCGGGCGGAGAGTCACAACGCATAAATTTAGCTACTTCTTTAGGAAGCAGCTTAGTAGGATCGATGTATATTTTAGATGAACCTAGTATCGGCTTACATCCACGAGATACCGAAAATTTAATTGAAGTTTTAAAATCTTTGCGTGATCTTGGAAACACGGTTATTGTAGTAGAACACGATGAAGATATTATGAAAGCTTCCGATGAGATTATAGATATTGGTCCCGAAGCGGGAACCTTAGGCGGTGAAGTTGTTGCTACCGGAAATTATAAAAATATTTTAAAATCTGATTCGCTTACCGCAAAATATTTAACGGGAGAATTAGCCATTGAAATTCCTAAAAAAAGACGGGATTTTAAATATTATGTTGATGTAATTGGAGCTAGAGAACATAATTTAAAAAATATTGATGTACGTTTTCCATTAGGCGTTTTTACAGCAGTAACAGGGGTTTCCGGAAGTGGAAAAAGTACATTAGTAAAAAATATTCTCTATCCGGCCATTCTAAAAGAAACCGGTGGTTATGGAGAAAAAATTGGTCAGGTTACTAAAATTGAAGGTAAATTTAGTAATTTAAAAAACATCGAGTTTGTAGATCAAAATCCTATTGGGCGCTCTTCTCGTTCTAACCCGGTAACTTATATTAAAGCATACGATGAAATTAGAAGTCTATTTGCGAATCAAAAACTAGCAAAAGTAAGAGGTTATAAACCAAAGCATTTTAGTTTTAATGTTGACGGTGGTCGCTGTGAAACCTGTAAAGGTGAAGGTGAAGTAACCATAGAAATGCAATTTATGGCCGATGTTCACCTAGAATGTGAAGCATGCAAAGGAAGACGTTTTAAGAATGAAATTTTAGAAATTAAGGTTGAAGACAAATCAATTTTCGATATTCTAAGCATGACCATTTCTGATGCTATTGAGTTTTTTGAAACCCACGGCGAAACCAAAATTCAACGAAAACTACAACCTCTTTTAGATGTTGGTTTAGGTTATGTAACTTTAGGTCAAAGCTCCTCTACTCTTTCGGGTGGTGAAGCACAGCGAATAAAATTAGCTTCGTTTTTAGGAAAAGGAAATACAAAAGATAAAGCTTTATTTATTTTTGACGAACCTACAACCGGATTACATTTTCATGACATTAAAAAATTAATGGCTTCTTTTAATGCTTTGCTAGAGAAAGGACATTCTGTTATTGTAATAGAACACAATATGGAATTGGTAAAATGTGCTGATTATGTAATTGATTTAGGTTTAACCGGAGGCGAAAAAGGAGGGAATTTAATTGCTACCGGAACACCGGAAGAAATTGCAAAAAATAAAAAATCATATACAGCAAAGTATTTAAAAGAAAAACTCTAAACTAAACTTGAAAACCAAGTGTTTGGCATAATACTTGTAATTTAAATAATGATTATCAAGCATTGCTTACGCAATAAGTGATAATTAATTTTTTGGTTGGTTAGTTGGAAAGTCCTCAGATTAATTTTTGGGGACTTTCTTTTTGTAAAAATACAAAAAATATTTTTTTGGCATCTTTTTTGAAAATATATTAATGTATTTATAAAAATATTAGTATTATGAAAAAGCTAACCTTATTATTCGCACTATTTTTTATTTGTCTATTTACTTCAAAAGCTTCAATAGATTTTAGAAATCAGCAAGCTGTAATTTTTACAGAGTCTAATGTTGAGTTTGCCATTTATCCTGATGGACAATTTGACTTTTATTATTTACCCGCGCAACCTATTAGAATTAATACTCAAAGTTCTATGGTAAATATCAGTTTCAACGCAGGCTATAATTATAATCCCTTTATTCAATTTGATGATTATGGAGCTGTCGTTCAAATAGAACGCGTTCCTATTTATTATGATTATTATGGACGCGTAACTAGAATTGGAAATACAAATTTATACTATAACAGGTTTGGACAGCTTAGTCAAATTGGGAATTTAAGAATTAGATATAATCGCTATGGAAATATTTCAAACTATATTGGCTACATAAATTATAATAATCAACAGTATATTTATAGACCGTGGCATCAATTTTATTGTAAGCCTACGCGAGTAATTGTCTATTCGCAACCTTATCGTGCTTATTATCAACCTAGAAGATTGTCATATAATTCGTTTAGAAGCAATTATCAAAATCGCTCTAATTATAGAAACAATTTTTATGAGCCTTCTGCTTCCATAGGAAATTATAATAGAGGTACAAAAACCGCTTCAACAACCAATATAAGATCCAGCGGTATAAATAATACAAGTTCTATAAATACAAGAAGGAACAATACTCGTGAATTATCCAGAGAAAATGAACGAAAATTAAGTACTGTAGAACGCTTACCATCAAGTAGAAATGAAGGAAGAAACGAGCGAGTTTCTTCAGAAACTACTACCCGAACTGAAAAAAATACAAGTGTAAGAAAACCAAACACTTATAATTCTCGTAAATCTAATACATCTGCTGCAAGAAGTAGTGCGGCTTCAAGCAGGAGATAGCAATAGTTTTGGTTAGTTTTTTCAAACTCCTTGATAGTTTTATTGGGGAGTTTGTTTTTTTATATACTTTTCTATGGTTTGTGTTATATCATCAGAAAAATTAAATCGGTACACTACCCATAAATAAATTAGGCTTAAAATTCCTGATTTTAAGGGTATAGAAAATATGGGGTTTATCGGAATTTTAATGAAATAAAAAATTAAGCTTAAAATTGTTATCAATAAAAGTACAAGCAAGGTTTTTCTTGTAAATGGATGCAATTTAAATTTTTGATAGACTAAAATTAATTTTGTTGAATTGTATAAGAAAAATGCAACAAAACTCGCTATAGCCGCACCTAATAAACTAAAAACAGGAATTAACCATATATTCAACAAAAAGGCAATTATAACCATTGCAATACCCAGAATAAGAATTAATCGGTAATGATCTGAATTTAATAGTATACTATTGTTATTGCCGATTAAATTATCAAAGAGTTTTACCAAACAAAGTAAAATGACAATAGAAACTTCAATCTCATATTCCTTTGGCATTAATTCATATAACTGATTGATATTGGTGATGATTAAACAAAAAATTAGTCCGCTCACCGCTAATAATGTCACCGAACTTTTTTTATACATCATACCCAATTTTTCTTTCTCTTTATTATTGAGCAATGTAGCCGTAATCGGGTTTAAAATCTGTAGCATTGCTCTTGAAGGCACTGCAATTACCGAGGCTACATAAACTGCAATTCCATAAACCGAAACATTTTCTATGGGTAAATAATGTTCTATCATTACTTTATCTAAATCTAATAAAGCGGTTGCTACGGTTCCAGCAATAAAAATTAAAAATGAATATTTATAAAGTGATTTTTTATTTGAAGGTAATCTAAAATCAAATTTTGGCGGTAGCAAATTAAATGCATAAATCATAATAAGTAAACTTCGCAATGCGTAAACCAGCACTAAGGAATATATAAATCCTGTAACATCAAGTAACTCATAACAAACCAATAGCAGAAGAATCATTACACAAATTCGATGAAAAACTTCTCGCATAAAATTCCCAAAAACACTTTTCAATTTTAATTTTCCCCAGGCAAAAAAAACTTCAAAATAAGCAATGCTGACTGCGATGATAAAAATAACCCAAACATAAGGTTGGACTAGTGCATTTTTGTTGAAGTAAATCAGTAAATTTTCATAAAAAACATAACCGAAAGCTCCTAAAACTATCCCCATCAATAAAGGGAAAATCAATGCAAATGAGAGTAATTTTTGCTGATCTTCTTCTGTTTTATACGAACTATAAAATTTGATTAATGTATTGTGAACACCTAAACCTAAAATTGGCCAGATTAGTGTACTTGCCGAGAGTAGAAATGTAATTAAACCGTAATATTTTGGTGTTAAAAAATTTGGGTAAAGCAGCAAAACATTTATAGCACCAATGGCAAAACCTAAATAGGTGGTCACCATATTTTTAAAAGACTGATTTAAAACAATTCCCATAGTACTAAGTTAAGCGTAGTGCCTTAAAATTTCAGCTAAGTTTTTAGTTAAATTTTTTCGGCTATACTTTTCAATTCCTTCAGAAGATACTTCAAGAGAATTCTGCTGAAAGTCATTAAAATACTTCAAAATTTCTTGCTTAATTTTTTCCTTTTCATCATATAAAAAAGGAGGCGTCATTTTTACTTCTGCTAAGATTTTTGACACATCCCAAGCTTTGGGGCCAATAGCTATAATTGGTCGTTTAGCCGCTAAATATTCAAATAATTTTCCGGGAATTATGGCTTCTGTTTCTGGTCTGTCTATTTCTAAAAGTAATAAAACCTGTGCTTGTTGCTGAAATTCTATAGCTTTTAGATGAGAAACGTAACCAATATTTATAGCATGGTTTTTTAAGCCAGCTTTTTTAATACTTTGAAAAACTTGACCACTCACCTTCCCTATTAATTGAAGCTGAAACAACTTTTTAAAGTCATTATTTTCTTCAATAATTTCAGCCAAAGCTTGCCATAATGCTATCGGATTTCGTTCTGAGAGTAATGAGCCTATATGTGCAATAGTAAATTTTTTAGCTGAATTATTTTTTTTTAGTAAAGCTTGTTTTTCATAGCCATTTGTAATTACAGAAATTTCTGTAGAAGTTAATGCTAAAAATTCTTCTTTAGTTTTAAAACTCGTTGTAATGATATGCGAAGCTTCTTGTAAAACCTGCTTCTCTAATGCTTTATGTTTTGCTGAAGCTTTCTTAGTCAATTTCAACTTCTCATGATAACCAATACTTGTCCACGGATCTCTAAAATCTGCCAGCCAATTCACTCCTAATTTTTGTTTTAGTTGTAAACCTATTAAGTGTAAACTATGCGGAGGACCGGTAGTTATTATGGTGTTAATATTATTTTTTTTGATGTAACTTTCTAAATATTTCACCGAAGGTTTTACCCAAAATTTTCTGGCATCGGGAATAAAAAAATTACCTCGAATAAAAAGCAATAACTGCTGAAGCAAATTTTGTTTTTTTTCATCCTCAATAATTCCACTGCTAATTTTTTCAGTCGATTTTTTTGAGAAAATTTTTGCTATCCCGTAAGGTTCAAAAATAGGTTGCTTAAGTACTTTAATTCCCTCCGGGATTTCATCAACCAAAGATTCATCTACAATTGGGTAATTTGGATTTTCAGGAACAAAAACAATAGGTTCAATTCCGAAATCTCTCAAATATGAAACAAATTTTAACCAACGTTGTACTCCAGGACCACCGGCTGGCGGCCAATAATATGCAATAATGAGTACTTTTTGCATAGTCAATTAAGTTCTGTTTTTCTTGAAAAAGAAAAAGATTCCGCCTAAAATCAACAACACTAATACAATACAACTAATCAATGCTATTGTACTTCCTGTTTTTACAACTTCTGGCTGAAAACTGAAAGTTAAGGTGTGTTTTCCGGCAGGTAACATGGCCGCTCGTAAAACAAAATCTGCTCTAAAATGCTGGATTTCCTTCTCATCAACTTTAGCAACCCAACCTTCAGGATAATAGATTTCAGAAAAAACTGCCAATCTTTTTTTACTTGCTTCATAAGTATAAATCAACTCATTTGGCTGGTAAGATGTCAATTTTATATTATCAGAAGAATTTTCTATAAAATTTTTCTTCGGAAGAAATTCAGCAAAATCTTGATGAACAATTGCGGTCTGTTTTGTATTTAAACTATCCAACGCTAAAATTTCATCATTTGCATTATTCACTACTTTTGCTTGTTCTACAAACCAAGCATTTCCGTTAGCATCAGGATTTAGTTGCGCCATTACTTGCCCTTGATTAGAGCGAATGGTATATTTTGTATTCAGCATATTTAAAACTTCCCTATTGCCTTGATAAATATGAAAATCAAATAATTGTTGCGTACGTTTTGGTTTTGCAGCGTGATAACCACCTAAGGAATTATGAAAATACGAAGCTCTGGCCGAGTTTAACGGACTACTGGAAAGATCTAACACTCTAAAATGTCCATCATCTTCTAAAATTTGCTGATCTGCCGGTGATTTCTGAAAAGGTTGTTCCATTTGGCGCTTGCTCACAAAATCATCTTCGTTAACGTAACGACGATCTACAGAAATTAAATCAGTTAATATTAGAACCAATAATCCACCGATTGCTAAATTTTTTGTCATCTTATTTTTTAAGAATAACCAAATAATTCCGGCAATTAATACCACAAAAATTAAACTTCTAATAGTATCTGCGGTGAACATCGCGATACGATCTTCTTTTAATGCCTTTATAAAATCCGGGCCTAATTGCTCTATAAACATTCGGTCGCTCTCTACCGAAAAATCGAATAACATCGATTTCAATAATAAAAACATTACTAAAAGTCCACCAACAATAATGGCGCTCCATTTTAAGGCGTGCGTTTTGGCTTCTTTCCTTAAGTTCTTATCAAATAACTTTGCCAACCCGACAACCGCTAAAACAGGAACACATAATTCTATAATAATCTGAATGGAAGAAACCGCTCTAAACTTATTATATAATGGAATGTATTCAATAAAAAATTTGGTTAATCCCGAAAAATTATCTCCCCAAGACAAAGCTAAAGCTAAGACCGAACCACCAACAATCCACCATTTTAATTTTCCGCGAACAAGAAATAATGCGAATACAAACAGGAAAATTACACTCGCGCCAATATACGCCGGTGCACCAATAAAAGTTTGTTCTCCCCAATAGGTTGGAGCACCTTCAATAAAACCTTTTGCTTGCTGAGGGCTTGCTCCAAGATTTAATAAGTATTTGTAAGAGGCAGATTCTTCAGTTAATTTTTCTGAACTAGAACCACCCATAAAACGCGGAATAAAAAGATTGAAGCTTTCCCAACCGCCATAACTATATTCGGTAATGTAATCATAATCTAAGCCGGCTTGTTGCGAATTATCGGGTGTTCCATCCGGATTAATACTTACTTCACTTTTTCCGCGTGTACTAAATTTTGTATATTCCTGTGTGGCTAATAAATTAGTTGCATTAGTTCCTATAGCTAATAAAACCGCAATAACCATAACGCCTAAAGCAGAAAAAAACTGCGGAAGCTTTTTCTTCTTAAAGAAATCGATGAAATAAACAATGCCTAAAACAATCACCAGCAACAGTAGATAATACGTCATCTGAAAGTGATTAGCACTAATTTCTAGAGCCATTCCTAAAGTTAATAATAAACCACCGCCAATATATTTTTTACGAAAACATAAAATGATTCCCGCTAAAACCACCGGCATATAAGCAATTGCGTGCGCTTTAGAATTATGCCCGACTCCTAATAAAATGATTAAATAGGTAGAAAAACCAAATGCTAATGCACCCAGAAAAGCAAGTTTATAATCTATTTTTAAGCATAGTAATAATATATATAAACCTATAAAATACAAGAAAAGATAATCTGCCGGACGCGGTAAAAAACGTAAACTTCTATCGAGTTTTTTTATATAATTGTGTGGATAATTTGCACCTAACTGATAAGTCGGCATTCCGCCAAAAGCAGCATCTGTCCAATACGGTTCTGCATCATTTTCAGCTCTAAAATCATTTTGCTGCTTAGCCATTCCGGTATATTGAACAATATCACTCTGATAAATTACTTTCCCTTGTAAAACAGGATTAAAATAAAGTACCGCAACTACAATAAAACCAAGAACTGCTATAATATGAGGAAGAATACGCTTTACATTAAAGGCCATGCACTATTTCTTTTTTTAAGATTGTCGAAAATTAATCAATTTCTTCGTAATCAATATATTCTCCTACCTTTTTATTTTCTCTTCGCTCGGTCTCGATATTTTCACCTTTATGTTCTTGTCGATTAGCAGACTGCTTATTGTAAAAATCTTGTTGTTGCTGAAAATTTTTAGAAACCCGTTGCCCTACTTTTCTTAGAATAAACTTCATAATCTGCGGACCGTACCATCTAAAAATTATTTTAATTCCGAAATAAACCAATAAAATGATAAAAACGGTTTTAATAAACCCCGTAAAAGATGCCTCTTGCATAATTTTTTTCTTACAAAATTATTAAATACTATGCTTTAAAGAAGACTTTAGATCAAAAAATAATAAAATTCATCTATATTTGAGATAAAAATTATTTTATGCTTAAACATTTTTTACCTGCTCTAGGCTTATTTTTCTTCAGCTTTACGATTTCAGCTCAATATACAGAAACTATAAATTCCAATCGTCCAGGGAATTCAAGTGGTGCTTTTGCCGTAGGGAATCAAGTATTACAATTTGAAACAGGTTTACAATACGGTCAAAATAATCATGATCTTTTAGAAACTGAAACAGATCAACTTGGTGTTGATTATGAAGTGCGTTATGGTTTTTTAATGGAACAGTTAGAAATTAATTTAAAAGGAACCTATTTAAGTTCTACACAACAACAAATTATTGGCGGGCAAGAAATTGAATATAAATATAGAAATTTCCGAAGTAACACATTAGGTGTGAAATATTTAATTTACGATCCTTATAAAAATGATTATTTCGAAAAACCAAACCTTAAAAGCTGGAAAGCAAATAACAGTTTTAAATGGAAAGATTTGATTCCGGCAGTTTCAGTTTACGCGGGTGCAAATTTACTTTTTGGTGATAATCCTTATTTAGCACCAAATGAACCCAATATCAGCCCTCAATTTGTTTTGTTAACTCAAAATAATTGGGGAAGGTGGGTTTTTGTGATGAACTTTGTAGTAGACAAAGTAACTACAGATTATCCGAGTTACGCAGGAATTTTTACGATGACGCACAGTATAAATTCTAAAGTTTCTGTCTTTGGAGAATATCAGGTTATAAAAAACGATTTATACAGTGATAATTTATTACGTGCCGGTGGAGCTTATTTACTTACTAAAGATTTACAATTAGATGCTTCTGCTATGGTTAACTTTAAAAACACACCATCGCGTTGGCAAGCTACCCTTGGTGTTTCTTACCGAATTGATATGCACTCATCAGATGAATTAATTTTTGATCCGGCTAAAAAGGAAAAACCGGAAGAAGACGCTAAGAAAAAAAGAAACAGCGAACTTGTTAATCCTGACGGAACAATGAATGATTAATTTATCTTGATAATAATTCATAATAAAGAAGCCGATACAAAATTGTATCGGCTTCTTTTATGCTTGAAAATTTATGTTTTATTCCTTTACTGCTTCAGAAACTGCAGCAGACATACGTTTGTATAATCCACTTTCTAACCGCTCTCTAATCGCTGAAAACGCTACTAAGGTTTCTTCGACATCTTGTAAAGTATGTGAAGCTGTCGGAATCATTCTGAGTAAAATTAAACCTTTAGGAATTACTGGATACACTACAATAGAACAAAACACGCCATGATTTTCTCTTAAATCTTTTACTAGCGCCATTGCTTCAGGAATACTTCCTTTTAAGTAAACCGGTGTTACACAGCTTTGCGTTGTACCAATGTCAAAACCTCGATCTTTTAAACCGTTTTGCAATGCATTTACGTTTTCCCAAAGCTTTTCTTTTAGTTCGGGCATGGTTTTAAGCATTTCTAAACGTTTTAAAGCACCTTCTACTAATTGCATTTGTAGCGACTTTGCAAACATTTGCGAACGCAAATTATACTTTAAATAATCGATTACCTCTTGATCTGCCGCAATAAAAGCTCCTGTACTTGCCATTGATTTTGCAAAAGTGGCAAAATAAACATCTATATCATTTTGAACACCTTGCTCTTCTCCAGCTCCTGCACCAGTTTCTCCTAATGTTCCAAACCCGTGAGCATCATCAACAAATAAACGGAAATTAAATTTTTTCTTTAATTCAACTATTTCTTTTAATTTTCCTTGTTCACCACGCATTCCAAATACACCTTCAGAAATCAAAAGAATTCCGCCGCCGGTTTGTTCAGCAATTTTAGTTGCACGCTCTAAGTTTTTTTCTATACTCGCAACATCGTTATGTTTATATGTAAAACGTTTTCCTAAATGTAAACGAACACCATCGATAATACAAGCATGAGCATCTACATCATAAACGATAACATCATCTTTACCAACCAGGGCATCTATGGTAGAAACCATGCCTTGATACCCGAAATTTAATAAATAAGCGGCATCTTTATTCACAAATTCTGCCAATTCATTTTGAAGTTTTTCATGTAAGTCTGTGTGACCGCTCATCATTCTTGCTCCCATAGGATATGCTGAACCATACTTTGCTCCTGCTTCTGCATCTACTTTTCTTACTTCCGGATGGTTTGCCAAACCTAGATAATCATTCACACTCCAGGTAATAACTTCTTTTCCTCTAAATTTCATTCGGTTACTAATTTCACCTTCCAATTTTGGAAAAACAAAATAGCCTTCCGCTTGATCTGCCCATTTACCTAGTGGTCCTTTATCCTTGTATATTTTATCAAATAGATCTTTCATAAGATTTTTGTTTTTAAACCAAGTCGCAAAAGTATGAAATTTCTACAAACTCTTCTTTTACGATTTTGAATTTCGCTTAATTTTTTCGTTATAAATAGCAAAAAGCATCCTAATATAGGATGCTTTAATTATTTAATTGCTAAAAAGCTACTTAATATATTCTATTTTTTCTGCTCCAACATTATTTTCACTATCTGAAAAACCTTGTTCTTGCATCCAATCGTCGCTATATATTTTACTCATATAACGAGATCCGTGATCAGGAAAAATAATAACTACTTTACTATTTTCATCAAACTCTCCTTCTTCTACTAATTGTTTAACTCCTTGAAAAGCTGCTCCACTAGTATAACCAACAAATAAACCCTCTGTTCTTGCAATATTTCTAGCTGTATGTGCACTTGCTTCATCAGAAACTTTAACGAACGTATCTATAATATCAAAGTCTGTAGCCGTTGGAATTAAGTTTTTCCCTAAGCCTTCAATTCTATAAGGATATATTTCGTCGGGATCTAACTCTTTAGTTTCGTGATATTTTTTTAGCACAGATCCATAAGCGTCAATTCCAATAATTTTAATATCAGGATTTTTTTCCTTTAAAAAACGCGCTGTTCCAGAAATTGTACCTCCGGTACCACTACAAGCAACAAAATGAGTAATCTCTCCTTCTGTTTGTTTCCATATTTCAGGCCCTGTTGAATTATAATGTGCATCAATATTTAATTCATTAAAATATTGATTGATATAAACCGAACCTTTAATTTCTTGATTTAAGCGTTTTGCAACTTGATAATAAGAACGTGGATCGTCTGCCGAAACATTTGCTGGACAAACATACACCTTGGCTCCCATTGTACGAAGCATATCAATTTTATCGCCAGAAGATTTTGAACTTACAGCAAGAATACAATCATAACCTTTTATAACACTTACCATAGCAATACTAAAACCGGTATTACCCGATGTAGTTTCTATAATGGTGTCGCCGGGTTTTAAAATTCCTTTGCGTTCTGCTTCTTCTATAATGTAAAGCGCTATCCGGTCTTTAGTAGAATGACCAGGGTTAAAAGCTTCTACTTTTGCGAAAAAATCGCCTTTAAAATTCTCAGTAATTTGGTTCAACTTTATTAATGGAGTATCCCCTATGAGTTGTAATACATTGTTGTAAACCTGTAAGTCTTCTCTCATAAATTGATGTTCTTGTTAACATATAAATGTTTGCCGAAGTATCAACTAAACATTAGTACAAAACAGGGCAAATTTACATTATTTTTTTTAATTATTCACTTATTCCTTCTAAGTCTAATATAAAAGCATAATCTTCAGCTACTTCTTTTAAGGCTTCAAACCTTCCCGATGCCCCGCCGTGCCCAGCTTCCATATTTGTATGAAATAATAAAATATTTGAGTCTGTTTTTAGTTCTCTTAATTTTGCTACCCACTTTGCTGGCTCCCAATATTGTACTTGAGAATCATGAAAACCCGTAGTTACTAAGATATTTGGATAATCTTGTGCTTGAACATTGTCATAAGGAGAATAAGATTTCATATACTCATAATAATTCTTATCATTCGGATTACCCCATTCATCATACTCTCCTGTTGTTAGAGGAATACTATCGTCCAACATAGTAGATACAACATCTACAAATGGTACTGCAGCAATAACACCATTGTACAATTGTGGCGCCATATTTAAAATACCGCCCATTAACATTCCTCCTGCAGAACCACCAAAAGCATATAAATATTTTGCAGATGTATAATTTTGTTGAATTAAAAATTTACTGCAATCTATAAAATCTGTAAATGTGTTTCTTTTATGAAGCAATTTTCCTTCCTCATACCATTCTCTACCCAAATATTCTCCTCCACGAACGTGAGCAATCGCAAAAACAAAACCGCGGTTTAATAAACTTAATCTAGATGTTGAGAAAGAAGGATCGGTGGTATGACCATAACTTCCGTATGCGTATTGCAGTACAGGATTATTACCGTCTTTTTTTAGACCTTTTTTATAGACTAATGACATTGGAACTTTAGTTCCGTCTTGTGCTGTTGCCCAAATACGTTCTGATGTATAATTTTCTTTTCTAAAACTGGGATCTTCAACAGATTGTTCTTTCTTAACCTCACTTTCTTTTGTTTTCATGTTAAAATCAATAACAGAGGCTGGAGTGGTTAGCGAATTATACCCGTATCGTAAAATATTAGTATCAAAATCCGGGTTGTTACCGGTGTAAGCTGTATAGGTTTCATTATCAAAAGGCAAATAATAATCTTCCTGTTCATCCCAACGCATAATTCTGATCTTATTTAAGCCTTGGGTACGTTCTCCTAAAACTAAATAATCTCTAAAAATATCGACATCTTCTAACAAAACATCTTTTCGATGTGGAATAACTTCTTCCCAATTGTCTTTAGCAGTTTTTTCGGTCGGGGTTTTCATCAATTTAAAATTGGTAGCATCATCAGCATTTGTTAACACATAAAAAAAGTCTTGGTAATGAGCTATTCCATATTCTAATCCGCGAATGCGTTCTTGAAATAGGTGAAAATTTCCTCTGGGAAAATCGGCATTTAAAATTCTATATTCATCGCTAACAGTACTGCTAGAACCAATGATGATATATTTTTTTGATTTTGATTTGTAAACGTAAGCATTAAAAGTTTCATCTTTTTCATGATAAACTAATATATCATCATCTGGATTTTCTCCTAAAATATGCTGATATATTTTATCTGACCGAAGCGTTTCTTCGTCTTTACGAGTGTAAAAAAGCGTTTTATTATCGTTTGCCCAGGTAGAGCTTCCGGTGGTGGTTTCTATTTTAGTTGGAAGAATTTCTCCTGTTTCTATATTCTTCACCTGAATGGTGAATTTTCTTCGGCTCACCGTATCAACTCCAAAAGAAATTAAATTATTATCGGGACTAATACTTAGCCCGGTTAATTTAAAATACGAATGCCCTTGTGCCATTTTATTACAATCAAATAAAATTTGCTCTTCTGCTTCTAAAGTTTCTTTTTTTCGAGCATAAATTGGATAATTTTTTCCGGTTTCAAATCTTACATAATACCAATAACCATTCATCTTATAAGGAACAGAAGTGTCATCCTCTTTGATACGTGCTTTTAATTCTTCGAATAAGTTTTCTTGAAAATGCTTTGTATGCGCTGTCATTTCATCATTATAAGCGTTTTCTTCCTCTAAATATTTAATTACTTCGGGGTTTTCTCGTTCATTTAACCAGAAATAATTATCTATTCTTTCATCTCCATGAATTTCCAATTTTTTAGCAATTTTTTTTGCTTTCGGCGCGGCTACTGATATTTTCAAAATTTATGCTTTTAATTTCTTGATTGCCACAAAGGTAAAATTCTAACCTAAATTTACTAAGAAAGCTTCAAGTATTTATGAAATGAACACTTCTGTTTTATAACTTTGTAGCTTAACTTAAAACTAGATGATCATGTTTGGAGATATGATGAATAAATTAAAGGAGACACAACAAAAAGTTGAAGAGACTAAAAAAAGATTAGATACGGTTAGTCTTCAGGAAGCCTCTAACGACGGACTTTTAAAAGTAACTATTACAGCAAATAGAGAAATTAAAAATATTGAAGTTGCTGATAAATTAATGGAAGATAAAGAACAATTAGAAGATTATTTAGTTCTTACCTTAAATAAAGCTATAAAAAAAGCGAGCGATGTAAATGAAGCTGAGCTTGGAGCAGCTGCTAAAGAAGGAATGCCAAATATTCCAGGAATGGATATGTTTAAATAAGTGTATGTCAATATTCAAAAAAATCCTGATGAAAAATTTATCAGGATTTTTTTTGCATCAAGTTTTTTGTTTCTTTTTCTTAGCAGCTGGAAATAATACATTATTCA
This sequence comes from Mesonia aquimarina, assembly GCF_003667275.1. GTDB lineage: Bacteria > Bacteroidota > Bacteroidia > Flavobacteriales > Flavobacteriaceae > Mesonia > Mesonia aquimarina. The sequence goes on from NZ_RCNV01000004.1 coordinate 96,617, forward strand.
AAATTAAACGATAACCGGGAGAATTAGGATGCAATGACAACTCTGTTTTAGGATCTCCTACCATATGTTGATAATCCTCAGGATCGTGACCTCCATAAAATGTAAAAAAACCTTTTCCTTTTATTCCATGGATATAACGAGCTTCACCATTACTTTTATTTTTTCCCATTACTAGAACAGTTGGTTTTATTTCTCGTGGATCGTAAGAAGTAGTTTGCCCCATAAAGCCTTTCACTAAACTAGTATGGTTTTGACATAGCATCGTAGGAATAGGATCCCATTTAGCCGAATAGGTTTTCAGAGTAAAATAATCTACCTCTTTAGAAATCTTTCTTTTTGTTGTCATATCAATAGAAGAAAACTCATATTTCATAGGACTTCTCTCCAACGTGAAATCAGTAAATGCAAATGTATTATTGTAATCAATTTTGCTCTGATAACCAGCCTCACTTGGGTCGCCATCGAACATAGGTTCACAAATATCAACACCATCTGCAGCTAGAGCTATATCAAAACTATCGGTTGCACTGCACATAGCGAACATAAAACCACCACCTACTACGTAATTTCTTATTTTTTTAGCGACAGCTAGTTTTTCTTCAGAAACTTTATCATAACCCAAATCTGTCGCTAATTTTTCAGCATTTTTCTTATCTTCAATATACCACGGAGTTGCGCGATATCTGGCATAAAACTTACCATATTGACCTGTGAAGTCTTCGTGATGTAAGTGCAGCCAATCGTACAATAAGAGTTTTTCTTCTAATACATCTTTATCATAAATAGTTTCATAAGGTATTTCGGCATAAGTTAAAACCATTGTTACAGCGTCATCCCAAGGTGCTTTTCCGTCTGGAGTATAAACAGCAATTTTAGGTGCTTTTTCTAAGACCACAGCTTCCATGTTTTGTGAAGGACTACTAATCTCTTCTAAAACAGAACTAGTTTTAGCATCGCTTAAAACCTCAAACGAAACTCCTCTAATTTTACACTCTTTACGTAATCCCTCTGTGTCTGGTACTAAAAAAGCTCCTCCTCTATAATTGAGTAACCATTTTACTTTTTGTTGCTTTTTTAGCACCCAATACGTTATTCCGTATGCTTTTAAATGATCTTTTTGAGAATCAGCATCCATAGGAATTAAAACATAAGATGCAAATGAAAAAAACGGAATTAGTAATAAAATTAAAATGCAAATTAACTTTTTCATAGTTGAAAGATAATCAAAATTTATTCCATAACTAAATTAGCGTTCTTCAATTTAGAAAGGCACATCATCTTCTCCTGATGAACTATTCATGGAACTACCAAAGGCTTCATCTGCTGAAGGAAGATTTGCCGGATTAAAATTGTCTTTTTCACCGTCGTTCTCTTCATTCAATTTAGAGTGAAATTCAAATGGTGAATCAAAAGTTTCAAGATTATCAAATTTACCAAGATGACCGATAAATTTCAGCCTAATATTTTCTAATCCCCCGTTACGGTGTTTAGCTACAATAAATTCTGCCTGACCTTCGGTCGGACTTCTTTCTTCATCATCCCATTCATCAATTTTATAATATTCAGGACGGTAAATAAATGAAACAATATCGGCATCTTGCTCAATTGCTCCAGATTCCCTTAAATCAGAGAGCAGAGGTCGCTTGCTTCCTCCACGAGTTTCTACTGCTCGAGATAACTGAGAAAGAGCAATAACCGGTACATTTAATTCTTTTGCTAAAGCTTTCAGGTTTCTAGAAATAGTAGAAATTTCCTGTTCACGATTTCCACCTTTCTGTGTTCCACCCGCGGTCATTAATTGTAAATAGTCAATTACAATTAACTTTATACCGTGTTGTGAGGCTAAACGGCGTGCTTTTGCACGTAAATCAAAAATAGAAAGAGATGGTGTATCATCAATAAATAAAGGTGCTTTTTCCAAGCCTTTAACTTTCACGTTTAGTTGTTCCCACTCGTGTGTTTCTAAATTTCCTGTTCTTAGTTTTTCTGAAGAAAGTCCTGTTTCAGAAGAAATTAAACGTGTAATCAACTGTACAGAAGACATTTCACAAGAGAAAAATGCAACCGGAATATTTTGTCCAACTGCAATATTACGAGCCATTGACAAGGTTAATGCTGTTTTACCCATACCAGGTCTTGCTGCCACAATAATTAAATCACTGGGCTGCCAACCGGAAGTAAGTTGATCTAGTTTATCAAAACCGGAAGGAATACCGCTTAAACCTTCTTTATTAGAAATTTCCTCAATTCTTTTCTTTGCTTGAATTACTAAACTATGAGCCGTTTCTGAAGAACGTTTAATATTTCCTTGTGTTACCTCATAAAGTTTAGATTCTGCTGTGTCTAATAAATCAAAAACATCTGTACTTTCTTCGTAGGCATCTTCAATTATTTCATTTGAAATTTTTATCAAACTTCGTTGAATATATTTTTGAAGAATTATTCTAGCATGAAACTCAATATGTGCAGAAGATGATACTTTTTGGGTTAGTTGAATTAAATAATAATCGCCACCGGAAGCTTCCAGTTTTTCATCTTTCTTTAATTGACTAGAAACCGTTAATAAGTCAACTGGTTCACTATTTTCAAACAAGGTATAGACAGCATGATAAATATGTTGATGTGATTTTTTATAAAAAACTTCAGGATGAAGAATATCTATAACCTCATCTACACCTTTTTTATCTATCATCATCGCGCCTAGCACAACTTCTTCTAAATCAACTGCTTGTGGAGGTAATTTTCCTTTTTCAAGATTAATAACATTTCCTCCTCCAAATTTATATTGTTGTGCCGATTTTGTTTTTTCCATATCACGAAAGTAAAAAAATTGTTAAGGCAAAGGCGAAAAATTACGAACTAGATAGTTCACCATTCATTAACAATTGAACTGTTGATAACTAAATTTTATTGTTGATAAGCATAAAAAAACCGAAGTAAAAAACTTCGGATTTTTTAAATGTTATGGATTCAGCGGATCTAGCCTTTAAACACTCCCATGTTTAAATATTTTTCCATTCTAGTTTCTACTAATTCTTCTGGTGATAAGTTTTTAAGCTCATTATAAGATTCGGAAACTACTTTAGAAAGTGTTTTAAACATTTCCTCTTTACTACTATGCGCTCCACCTAAAGGTTCTTTTATAATAGAGTCTATTACTTTAAGACGTTTAGCATCTTTTGCGGTAAGCTTTAAAGCTTCTGCAGCTTGTTCTTTATGATCCCAACTGCGCCATAGAATTGATGAACAGTTTTCTGGAGAAATCACAGAGTACCAAGAATTTTCTAGCATCATTACCTTATCTCCTACACCAATTCCTAATGCTCCACCACTAGCTCCTTCTCCAATTACAACAACAATTATAGGAACTTTAAGACGTGTCATTTCTAAAATATTACGAGCAATCGCTTCTCCTTGACCTCTTTCTTCTGCTTCTAAACCGGGATAAGCTCCGGGTGTGTCTATAAATGTAAGTACAGGAAGATTAAACTTTTCAGCAGATTTCATTAAGCGTAATGCTTTACGATAACCTTCTGGACTAGCCATTCCAAAATTTCGGTATTGACGTGTTTTAGTATTATATCCTTTTTGTTGACCGACAATCATAAAGCTTTGACCATCAACTTTTCCTAAACCACCGACCATTGCTTTATCATCAGCAACATTTCTATCGCCATGAAGTTCTAAAAAGGTATCGCCGCAAAGTGCCTTTATATAATCTAAAGTATAAGGCCTGTTTGGATGTCTTGAAAGCTGAACACGTTGCCAAGCAGTTAGGTTTTTATATATTTCCTTTTTAGTTTCTTTTAGTTTCTTTTCTATTTGCTTGCAGGTTTCAGATACATCAACTTCACTATCTTCTCCTATTTTACAAGCTTTTGTATATTGTTCTTGTAAATCTTTTATCGGTAATTCAAAATCTAAATATTCCATAACTTGGCTATAGCTTTTGTTTTTATAGCTTACAAATATATAAAACTTCTCTAGTTGTTTTCTCGCTTCAGTTTAATTTTTTAAAAAAATTGGATCCATTAAATTCTAAAAAGATCTTAACTATTTATTTAAGAAATTATCGTCTTGCTTTACGTAGTAATATAACAGCTAATACTCCAAAAACGATATTTGGAAACCAAACCGCTAATAGCGGTGAAAAAGTTGATTGCTCTGCAATAGTACCAAATACTTTATCGAAAAAGACAAAGATAAAGGCAATAGAGATTCCTACCGCTAAATTTACACCCATCCCGCCTCTGCGTTTCATCGCGGAAACTGACACTGCTATTATAGTAAGAATATAAGCAGAAACAGGCAAACTTAATCGTTTATATGCAACTACTTGGTAACGATTAATATTGGCGGAGCCACGACGTTTTTCTTGTTCGATAAAATCATCTAATTCAGCATAATTCAGGGTTTCTGCGATGTAAGAAACCGGTGTTAATGCATCAAACTCGAATGGTAAAATTGTATCTAATTTAGTTTTAGAAATCAGCTTATCTCCGCGAGCACCCACAAATCTTTTTTCATAACGAATAAGTGTATAAGAACTGTCTTCTTCATTAAATTGTAATCGATCTGCTTTGATTTTAAATTTTAACTGATTTCCTTCAAAATGTTCTAAGGTAAAATTATTTGCTGTGTGTTGCTTTGGTCGAAAATGTGTAGCATAAATATATTCATTATCATTTATCTGCCTATAGACATCTTTAGTTTCTTGTACATCCTCGTGTTTTAAATACTTATATTTAAACTCATTATAACCTTCGTTAGCTTCAGGCGCTAAATACATACTCATAATTAAGGCAGCAACACAAACTATAGTTGCACCAATAATATAAGGCCGTAAAAATCTATTAAATGAAACACCGGAACTTAAAAAAGCAATAATTTCTGTATTATTAGCAAGTTTTGAAGTAAACCAAATTACTGATAAAAATAAGAATAATGGAAATAGTAAATTGGCAAAATAGACCGTAAAGTCTATATAATAATAAACTACCTCTATAAAAGGAACATCTTTTTCAAAAATCTTATCAATTTTTTCAGCTAAATTTACTGTAATTCCAATAGGAATAAAAAGTAAAAGCAACATAGTAAATGTACCCAAATAGCGTTTTAATATGTACCAATCTAATATTTTCAAACTATAAACGTTTATCCATTTGTTTAACCATTTTATCTTTCCAGGTTCTAAAATCTCCAGCTAAAATATGTTTTCTAGCCTCTCTAACCAACCAAAGATAAAAACCAAGATTATGAATAGTAGCAATTTGCCTGCCAAGCATTTCGTTTACAGTAAATAAATGTCTTACATACGCTTTAGAATACTCTGTATCTACCCATGTAATTCCCATTTCATCTATAGGAGAAAAATCGTCTTCCCATTTTTTATTCTTTATATTTATAGTTCCGTGAGCAGTAAATAACATTCCATTTCTACCATTTCTTGTTGGCATTACGCAATCAAACATATCTACACCTAATGCAATATTTTCTAATAAATTAATTGGGGTACCAACGCCCATTAAATAACGTGGTTTGTCTTCAGGTAATATGTTTGTTACAACCTCTGTCATAGCATACATTTCTTCAGCAGGTTCTCCAACTGAAAGCCCACCAATTGCATTTCCTTCTGCACCAGCATTTGCAATGTATTCAGCTGATTGTTCACGAAGATCTTTATATGTACTTCCTTGAACTATCGGAAAAAGTGTCTGTTCATATCCATAAAGTGGAGATGTTTTTTCAAAATGATTTATACATCTATCTAGCCAACGATGTGTCATATGCATAGATCGTTTTGCATATTTATAATCGCACGGGTATGGTGTACATTCATCAAAAGCCATAATTATATCGGCTCCTATTTCTCGCTGAACTTCCATAACATTCTCGGGCGTAAAAAAGTGATATGAACCATCTATATGCGATTTAAACTTAACGCCTTCTTCTTTTATTTTTCTATTGGCCGAGAGCGAGTAAACTTGGTACCCGCCACTATCTGTCAAGATATTCCGGTCCCAATTCATGAATTTATGTAAACCCCCAGCTTTTCTTAAGATATCAGTTTTAGGACGTAGATATAAATGATAAGTATTCCCTAAAATTATATCAGGATTTATTTCTTCTTTTAGTTCTTTTTGATGAACTCCCTTTACTGTAGCAACTGTACCAACAGGCATAAAAATAGGAGTTTCTATTGTGCCGTGATCTGTGGTTATACTTGCAGCTCTTGCACTGCTATTAGGATCTTTAGCTTGGAGTTTAAATTTCATATTATGGTTTAAAGCGCACAAAGATAAGCATAAGCTACGAGTTTAAAAGTATAGCTTTAAAATCCTTATTTTATTTAATATAAAAAATCATTTTACTCCCTATATCAATTATTATCTTTAAAAACTCTTTTAGAATATACTAATCGAAATAAGGTTTAAATATGACAAGCTTTTCTATATTTGAAGATATAAAACATTAAATTTATTACACTTTTAAATCATGAAAAAAATCTACTTTATATTCTTCAGCTTTTCAATATTCCTTAGTGCTTGTCAAAACGAACCTAAAAAAATAAAAAGTGATAAAGAAGCGGTTGCCTTCGCTGAAAAAATTGAAAAAACACACGAAAAAAAATCCTTTGCAAAAAAGCAAGCAGTTTCTTTTCATATCGATTTAAATTTTGGCGGAGAAGAAAGATTAAATGCTACCATTACACAACTCACAAATTCCGGAAAGATTAAAATTAAAAAAGATGACGGTACTACAATAATTTTTGATGGTAAAGAAGTTTATCTCTACCCAGAAGTCACCAATTATTCCGGTGCTCGATTTGATATTTTTACTTGGTCTTATTTTTTTATGATGCCACATAAATTAACCGACCCAGGAACTGTTTGGAAAAATAAAAAAGAACGTGAATTAAATGAAAAAAAATACAATTCAGCTAAATTAAGCTTTCAGCAAAACATAGGCGACGCCCCAGATGATTGGTATGTAGTTTATGCTGATAAAAATACAAACTTACTAAAAGCAGCGGCCTACATTGTAACCTTTGGTAAAGATATAGAAAAAGCCGAAAAGAACCCACACGCAATTGTATACGAAAACTATATTACAGTAGACGGTATACCTTTCTCCAATTATTGGAAATTTTTTAATTGGAGTGAAGAAAAAGGAATTTACGGAAAACCCATTGGGGAAGCACTCATTAAAAATATCAGTTTAAAAGAAGTATCAGAAGGAGAATTTTCTGTACCAAAAACTGCCATAAAAATCGAGCAATAAAAACAATATTTAAGCACTTTTGTTGCTTGTAAAGAAAAATTATCCTTTTATCTTTGCCACTTAAACTAGACGCATGATCAAAATTACTTTGCCAGATGGCAGCATCAAAGAGTTTGAAAACGGAACAACCGTTTTAGAAGTAGCCCAAAGCATAAGTCAAGGCTTGGCTAGAAATGTTATTTCTGCAAAATTCAACGGGCAAACCGTTGAGACTAAAACCCCATTACAAACAGATGGATCTTTAGTGTTGTTCACTTGGAAAGATGATGAGGGCAAAAAAGCATTTTGGCATAGTTCTGCTCACGTTTTAGCGCAAGCAATTCAAGAATTGTACCCTGGTGTAAAACTTACCATTGGTCCTGCAATCGATACTGGTTTTTATTACGATGTAGATTTTGGCGAGCATAAAATTTCTGAAAATGACTTCAAAAAAATTGAAGATAAAATGCTAGAAATCTCGCGCCAAAAGCACGAATTTGAAATGCGAGAAGTTTCAAAAGCAGATGCTTTAAATTTCTATAAAGAAGAAAAAAATCCTTACAAAGTTGAATTAATTGAGAACTTAGAAGACGGAGATATTACATTTTGTGATCATGCTAACTTTACAGACTTGTGTAGAGGTGGTCATATACCAAATACCGGAATTATTAAAGCGGTAAAGTTAATGAGCGTTGCCGGTGCGTATTGGCGCGGAGATGAAAACAATCCACAGTTAACGCGTGTTTACGGTGTCTCTTTTCCAAAGCAAAAAGAATTAAAAGAATATTTAGTTCTTTTAGAAGAAGCAAAAAAGCGTGACCATAGAAAACTTGGTAAAGAATTACAACTCTTTACATTTTCTCAAAAAGTCGGACAAGGTTTACCACTTTGGCTGCCAAAAGGTGCTGCATTAAGAGAACGATTAGAAAATTTCCTTAAAAAAGCGCAACAAAAAGCAGGTTACGAGCAAGTCGTTTCACCACATATTGGTCAAAAAGAATTGTACGTAACTTCTGGTCACTATGCAAAATATGGCGAAGACAGTTTTCAACCAATAAAAACACCAAGTGAAGATGAAGAGTTTTTATTAAAACCGATGAACTGCCCTCACCACTGCGAAATATACAATGCAAGTTCTTGGAGTTATCGTGATTTACCAAAACGCTTTGCCGAATTTGGTACCGTTTATCGTTACGAGCAAAGTGGTGAATTACATGGATTAACCCGTGTAAGAGGTTTCACTCAAGATGATGCCCATATTTTTTGCACACCAGATCAATTAGATGATGAGTTTAAAAAAGTAATTGATTTAGTATTATATGTTTTCGGTTCCTTAGGTTTCGAAAACTTTACGGCACAAGTTTCATTAAGAGATCCAGATAATAAAGAAAAGTACATCGGCTCCGATGAAAATTGGGAGAAAGCAGAAAATGCAATTATTAATGCCGCAAAAGAAAAGAATTTAAATTATATAATTGAAACAGGTGAAGCAGCATTTTATGGTCCTAAATTAGACTTCATGGTAAAAGATGCTCTAGGAAGAAGCTGGCAATTAGGAACTATACAAGTAGATTACAATTTACCTGAACGTTTCGATTTAACCTATAAAGGTAGTGATAATGAAATGCATCGCCCTGTAATGATACACCGTGCTCCTTTTGGAAGTATGGAACGCTTTGTGGCAATTTTACTGGAACATACTGGTGGAAATTTCCCATTATGGCTAATGCCAGAGCAAACTATAATTCTGTCTTTGAGTGAGAAATATGAAAATTATACAAAAAAAGTTTTAAATTCACTAGAAAATCACGAAATTCGCGGCGTATCGGACAATCGAAATGAGACCATGGGTAAGAAAATTCGTGAAGCCGAAGTCAACAAGATACCATATATGGTCATTGTTGGTGAGAAAGAAGAGCAAAATGGCATCATTTCTGTACGTAAACACGGTGGTGAAGATTTAGGCACAATGAGCGTTGAGCAATTTGCAGAAATCATTAATACAGAAATTAGCCAAAGTTTAAAAACATTTGAAGTTTAATTTAAAATTATATAGTCATAGCAATACGTAGAAAAAAATCCAAGAATTCATTTAGACAGAAAAAGGAGGATCCGCACAGAATTAACGATAAAATTCGTGTGAATGAAGTTCGCTTAGTAGGAGATAATGTAGAGATGGGTGTTTACCCAACTAGAAAAGCCTTATCTATTGCTGAAGAATTAGGCTTAGATTTGGTAGAAATTTCTCCAAATGCTAAACCGCCTGTTGTTAAGGCCATGGACTATAAAAAGTTTCTTTATGAACAAAAGAAACGTGAAAAAGCCATGAAAGCAAAAGCTTCTAAGGTAGTGGTTAAAGAAATTCGATTTGGTCCTAATACAGATGATCATGATTATGAATTTAAAAAGAACCACGCACAAAAATTCTTAGAAGAAGGAGCAAAGCTTAAAGCTTATGTCTTTTTCAAAGGTCGTTCTATTGTCTTTAAAGATAAAGGTGAAATTTTATTACTTCGCCTTGCTACCGATTTAGAAGAAGTTGGTAAGGTAGAACAAATGCCTAAGCTAGAAGGAAAGCGTATGACCATGTTTATGGCGCCAAGAAAATCAAAATAAACGAGATTTCTCGTGAAAATAATAAGTTGAGATAACTAAAAACAAGGACAGACATGCCTAAAATGAAGACAAAATCTAGTGCCAAAAAACGTTTCAAGTTAACCGGTACTGGTAAAATCAAAAGAAAGCACGCGTTTAAAAGCCATATTTTAACAAAAAAGTCTAAAAAACGTAAGCTTGCATTGACTCATAGTACATTAGTACATAAGTCTGATGAAGATAACATTAAACTTCAATTACGTTTAAAGTAAGAAGTTTAATAGGTTAAGTTTTATTTTAATAACCCTGGAGTTAGGCCTGTAAAAAGTATTAAGAAATTAATCGCCTGCTACAAAAAACAAATTAATTATGCCAAGATCAGTAAATTCAGTTGCTTCAAGAGCTAGAAGAAAAAAAGTAATGAAGCAAGCAAAAGGTTATTTCGGACGTCGTAAAAACGTTTGGACAGTAGCCAAAAATGCGGTAGATAAAGCAATGTTGTATGCTTATAGAGACCGTAAAACCAAAAAAAGAAATTTCCGTACATTATGGATTACTCGTATTAACGCGGGTGCTCGTTTAAACGGAATGTCTTATTCTCAATTTATGGGGAAAGTAAAAGCTAATAATATCGATTTAAACCGTAAAGTTTTAGCCGATTTAGCGATGAACCACCCAGATGCTTTTAAAGCAATTGTAGATAAAGTTAAATAAAGTACAACAAAAGTTGTCTCATCTTATCAAGAAAACCTTCTCTTAATTGAGAAGGTTTTTTTATTTTTAGGCTTTATGAAGACAATTTATACATTCATCTTTTTTCTACTCTGCTCTACTCCATTGTTTTCTCAAATAGAGTTTGAGGAAATGGACTTCAAAAAATTCTATAAAGTCGGTGAAAATAAAGAAATATTTATGCCGCTTGGTAAAATTTCCTTTGCTGACTCTGTTATTTCTTTTAAAGAAGGTTCTCCAAAAGCTTTAAAAGAATTTGCAGATCCTAAAAATTGCTTAGGAGAAACAGACTTCGTACGCTATTTAGAGCCTAATTATGTGTCTATTGGTTGTGGCGGAGAACTAGTTGTTCAGTTTAAAGACAATGGATTTATAGATATTGATGGACCAGATTTATATTTTTTCGAAATCGGTCCTTCCGTAGAAGCCTTCGAAGTTCATATTTCTGAAGATGGAAAAACCTGGTATCCAGTAGGAGACACTCATGGCGGTTCGTCTTATGTGGATATAGCTTCTGCTGAAAAAGAAATAAATTATAAACGAATTTATTATTACATTAAAATTAAAGATTTACATTTTTTCTGTCGCGGACCAACTCCCGGAGCAGATATTGATGCAATTGCTACAATTGCAGGTGTACTAAAAATAGACTTACAGGCAAATCTTCTTTTTGACACGGATAAATACAATCTTAAGGAAACTGCTAAAAGTGCCCTAGATAGTTTAAAAAATGGATTAGGACAAATCCCTAAAGCTGAAATTATAATCGAGGGCCATACCGATGCAGACGGAAGCGATGAGTACAATCAAACTTTATCTAAAAATCGGGCTGAAAGTGTAAAAAATCACTTAGAAAAAACCTTAAAAGAGGTTGGAGAATACACTTTTGAGACGAAATTTTATGGAGAAGAAAAGCCGATTAGTGATAACACTACAACTCAAGGAAAACAGCAAAACAGGCGTGTTGAAATTGTTGTAATTCCCGATGAAGAATTCTATAAACCACCTAAAAAGAAATGAATTAAATACTAATAGCTCGAGAAAACAAAACACTTAAATTCAAATTAAAATAGAGACAATCGAATATTAGCATTTATAAAATCTTTACTTCAGGTAATAAAAATAGATCTTGGTTATATTACTAAAATAAAAGCTGTCTAAAAAGACAGCTTTTATCGATTAAATTTTGAAAGTTTTTTAAGCCGAAACCTTTTCTGTTTCTTCAGCTTCACTTTCTACCGTAGCTAAATAACGCTCAGCATCAAGTGCTGCCATACAACCTGTACCGGCTGCAGTTACTGCTTGCCTATATTCTTTATCTTGAACATCTCCACTAGCAAAAACGCCAGGAATGTTTGTTTTGGTAGATTTTCCTTGAGTAATTAAATATCCCGTATCATCCATCTCTAACTGATCTTTAAAAATATCAGTATTTGGTTTATGACCAATAGCAATAAATAAACCGGTAATTTCTATATCTTCTTTCTCTCCAGTTTCATTATTAATCATACGCAAACCTTCTACAACTTGTTCACCAATAACTTCATCTACTTCGGTATTGTAACGTAAATCAATATTTTTTGTACTCGTTACACGGTGTTGCATTGCTTTTGAAGCACGCATTTCATCTTTACGAACTAACATGGTTACTTTTTCACAAATATTTGCTAGATAAGTAGCTTCCTCAGCTGCAGTATCTCCGCCACCTACAATAGCAACTTGTTGATTTTTATAGAAAAAACCATCGCAGACTGCACAAGCTGAAACTCCCCCACCTCGTAAACGCTGTTCACTAGGCAAACCTAAATATTTAGCAGTAGCGCCGGTAGAGATAATTACAGTTTCGGCTTCTACCCAAGTAGAATTATCAATGCAAGCTCTATGAATTCCGCCAACTTCCTTACTAAACTCAACTTCGGTTACCATTCCCATGCGGACTTGCGTACCAAAACGTTCTGCTTGTTTTTGTAATTGTATCATCATCGTTGGTCCATCAATTCCATCGGGATAGCCCGGAAAATTATCTACTTCTGTCGTAGTAGTTAATTGCCCACCAGGTTCCATTCCTGTGTACATTACCGGATTCATGTCGGCTCTAGCGGCATAGATTGCTGCAGTGTAACCTGCAGGACCAGATCCGATTATCAGACATTTTATTCGTTCAGTTTTTGTTGCTGTCATAATTTTTTCAATTTTCAGATTGTAAAAATAGGAAGAACTTCAAAATTCCCCTAGAAAAATAATGAAGTCTTCTTATAAAAGTATCATTTAAACTAATTATTTTTATAAAATCTACTAAATTAGAATAGATAAAGTTCATTAGTTTTTGATATTTTTGTGGGAAATATACCCAACTCATGAGTAAGAAAGAACTATTATCTGCACTGGATAAAAAATATGAAGCATTAGGAGAAAATCCCGAAACTTATTTAAAAGGCTTACTTCAAGCAAAACCTATAAATTATTGGGATTATATAGACGTAGATGCATTGCTTTCTTTACAAAAACCAAGAACCGATTTTAAGGACGAGGAAATTTTTATCATGTACCATCAAATCACAGAATTGGTTTTGAAACTCATGATTAACGAATTGAAACAAATTACCTTAGAAGATTTAGAAGAAGAAGTTTTTATTGATAAAATGAAGCGTTTAAAACGTTACACAAATTTATTAATGACTTCTTTTGATGTTATGCGTTTTGGCATGAGTTATGACGACTACAATACCTTTAGAGCAACCTTAGCTCCGGCAAGCGGTTTTCAGAGTGCTCAATTTCGGTTTTTAGAAATTTACAGTACACCTTTAGAAAACCTTGTTAATATAAAAGGAAAAGAACGCCTACCGGACAATCCCACTACCGAAGATTATTTTGATAATATTTATTGGAAAGATGCCGGACACAACCGTAAAACCGGAAAAAAAACCTTAACGCTACGTTTATTTGAAGAAAAATATTTAAATGATTTTATAAGGCTTGCCAATCATATGAAAGGAAAAACATTAGCCGAAAAACTTCAAAAATTCACTAACCCCTCTAAAGAATTAATTAACGCTGCAAGAGATTTTGATCACTATTACAATGTTGAATGGCCTTTAGTTCACCTAAGAACGGCGCAGCATTACTTAGACAAAAAAGGAGAAAACAAAGCCGCTACCGGTGGATCTGAATGGAAAAAATATTTACATCCAAAATATCAACAGCGTAAATTTTTCCCACAACTTTGGACAGAAAAAGATATGCTAACCTGGGGAGAAAAAACAGAATAAAACAAACATAAACCAGTTCTACAGAGTTAACTTTTCGTATTTATTTAACAGAAAAGCCCCTTGATTTTTTTAACTTTAAGTAAATAAAAAATCATATAAGCACCTCTATGGATATAAGGGACAATCTTCAACTAAAAACTTTTGCAGAATATAAAAAAGCATACAAAGCCAGCGTAGAAAACCCTGAAAAATTTTGGGATGCTATAGCAGATAAATTTGATTGGAAAAAAAAGTGGGATAAAACGCTGGAATGGGATTTTGAAAAACCCGAAGTAAAATGGTTTCAAGGCGGAAAACTTAATATTACAGAAAATTGTTTAGATCGTCATGTTAAACATCACCCTAATAAAGAAGCTATTATTTGGGAACCTAACGACCCTAGTGAAGAATCTCGCCACATTACATATAAGCAATTACAAATTAAAGTTTGCAATTTTGCGAATGTTTTAAAACAAAATGGAATAGAAAAAGGTGATCGTGTTTGTATTTACATGCCGATGATTCCAGAATTAGCAATCGCAATGCTTGCTTGTGCAAGAATTGGCGCTATCCATTCTATCGTTTTTGCAGGTTTTTCCAGTAAAGCGATTGCTAACCGAATTAACGATGCTGAATGTAAAATGCTTATTACCGCAAACGATTATTATCGAGGAAGAAAATCGATTGAATTAAAAGCAATTTGTGATGAAGCCTTAAAAGAAACACCTTCTATTGAAACGGTTATCGTTTATCGAAGAACAGTAAACCCCACACCGATGAAAGAAGGACGCGATAAATTTTGGTTCGATGAATTGCAAAAAGCTTATTCTGAATGCGACCCGGCAGAAGTAGATGCTGAAGATCCGCTATTTATTTTATATACTTCAGGTTCCACAGGAAAACCAAAAGGAATGGTTCATACTACCGGTGGTTATATGGTAGGAACTACTTATAGTTTTCAGAATGTTTTTCAACCAAAAAATGATGATGTTTATTGGTGCACCGCAGATATTGGGTGGATTACCGGCCACTCTTATATTATTTACGGACCACTGGCAGCTGGAGCTACAACTGTCATGTTTGAAGGGGTCCCAAGCTATCCTGATTATAGTCGCTTTTGGGAAATAGTTGAAAAATTCAAAATCACGCACTTTTACACCGCACCAACAGCTATTCGTTCGTTAGCAAAGCAACCACTCTCACACGTTGAAAATCACGATTTAAGTTCATTAAAGGTTTTAGGATCTGTGGGAGAACCGATTAACGAAGAAGCTTGGCATTGGTTTAACGATAATATTGGTAAGGGAAATTGCCCGATCGTAGATACTTGGTGGCAAACAGAAACCGGTGCGATTATGATTTCTCCTTTAGCTGGAATTACTGCTACGCGACCTACATTTGCTACTTTTCCGCTGCCCGGCGTTCAACCCGCTTTAATGGATGAGGAAGGAAATGAAATTGAATTCAATAATCAAAAAGCAGAAGGAAGATTGGCTATAAAAGCGCCTTGGCCATCAATTGCCAGAAGCATTTGGAATGATCACGAGCGTTATAAAAATGTTTATTTTTCAGCTTATAAAAATATGTATTTTTCCGGCGACGCTGCTTATCGTGACGCTACCGGAAATTACAGAATTACCGGTCGTGTAGACGATGTAATAATAGTTTCCGGTCATAATTTAGGAACTGCTCCTATTGAAAATATTATAAATGAAAATGAAAAGGTAGCCGAAAGTGCGATTGTTGGCTTTCCGCATGAAGTTAAAGGGACGGCACTTTATGCCTATGTAACCTTACATAACGGTAAAGAGGCTACTGATGAATTAAAACAACAAATAAGAGCAGAAATTTCTAAAAGCATAGGTGCCATTGCGAAGCCTGAAAAAATTCAGTTTGTAAATGATTTGCCAAAAACACGAAGTGGAAAAATTATGCGTAGAATTCTTCGGAAAATTGCTTCAAAAGAAACCGATAATTTAGGCGACACTTCCACCCTATTAAATCCAGATGTTGTTCAAGAAATTATAGATAATGCTTTATAAATAGTTAAATGAAAAAGGAGATTAGAAAATCGCTAAATCTCCTTTTCCTTTTCTTATAACTTCGGGTTCACCTGTAGTCAAATCAATCACTGTAGAAGCAACGTTATCACCAAAACCACCATCCACAACAATATCAACCAACTTATCCCATTTTTCAGCTATCAATTCCGGATCAGTTGTGTATTCTATAACCTCATCATTATCTTTTATAGAAGTTGAGACAATAGGATTTCCGAGAGCGCTTACTATTGCTTTGCTTATAGAGTTGTCAGGAATACGAATTCCTACTGTTTTTTTCTTTTTAAAAACCGATGGTAATGTATTGCTGCCGGGTAAAATAAATGTATATGGACCGGGAAGATTTCTTTTTAAAATTTTAAACGTCTGGTTATCGATCTGCTTTGCGTATTCTGAAAGGTTACTTAAGTCTTCGCAAATAAAAGAAAAATTAGCTTTCTCTAATTTTACGCCTTTAATTTTTGCTATTTTCTCTAAGGCTGAATTATTTGTAATATCACAGCCTAAACCATACACAGTATCGGTTGGGTAAATTACCAACCCTCCTTTTTTTAAAACATCAACTACCTTTTTTATTGCTTTTGGAGAAGGGTTTTCTTCATAAATTTTGATCAATTCTGCCATAAGTTTTGGTTTTTAGGAGTGAAAATTTACGAAAAAAAAAGAAGATGAGCTTTGCGTCTTTTATAAATCTAATCTTAAAATTTCAAAAAGTTGAATGGCTGCTTTAAAATATTCATTTTGAATTTTATTTTCTTTTAATTGAGCATCTATTAATTTATTTTCACGAGAATTTACAAGAAATATAGAACTTTCTCCCACTTCAAATAAGCGGTTTTCTGAAGTAACCATTATTTTACTTTCTTCAACTATTTCTTCAATAATATCAATTTGTTCTTGTAAGCTTAAAATTTCTGTTTCTGTAGCCCTAATTTTATTTTTTAATTGCCATTCTTTTTGATCTAATTTATAGGCGGTAGTCTGTCTTTTTACTTTTGCAATTCGTAAATCACCTCGTTCTTTTCTTAGGAAAAGTGGAAATTCAACTTTTATTCCGGCTTTATAATTGGCCGTGTTTATATAACTGGGCTCGTCTACTGTCTCTGTTAAGAAATTATATTCAAGATTTACTTTTGGCAAGAGATTATTTTTTCCCAAACGTATATCCAGATCATAGACTTCAAGTTCATATTCTAATGAACGTAATTCAGGATGCTCGGAAATATCTTGAGCATTCCCCAAGAAATTTTGTATGCCCAAACTAGTAAAAACTTGTTCTTGTGAAGCCTGTGGAATGAGTTGGTCTTCTAATTCTACCGGAATTTCTTCTATCCATAAATAATTGGAAAGTGCCAATTTTGCTTTTTGAAGTTTTAATGTAGCTTGTTTTAGATCTAAATTTCGTGTTCGTAAAAATATTTTTGTTTCAACGGTATCTATGGCCGGGGTTTGCCCAAGTTCACTAGTTCTAGAAACACCATTAAAACGGACTTGTGCATTCTTTAAAAAATTCTCAAAAACAGTTTTGTTTTCATAATACAACTTCCAGTCGGCATAAGCCTTGGCCGCTTCAGCTAAAATAGAATTGATTAAAATATTTCGTTCAACTTCATTTTTTTCCTGAAGAATTTTTGCTTGTTTTACCGCATTCATTCGTTCATTATACAACAAGCCCCGCAATACATTTATACTTACACCCGCACTCCAAATACCATCGTCAGGTGTTTTATTTTGGGGATTTAAATAAAAGCCTTCATTTTGCTCGTAATCTGCTTTTAGATCGATCCCATACCAAGTTGGAATTTTAAAACTCCCCTTCCAAAGCGAATAATACTCGGTGTCTTTAAAGTTTTTTTCCTTTACTCCACCGGATAATTTAGGATCAAAAGCACCTCTGGCTTTTAACAGTTTTGCTTCAGCCTCCGTAAGCTTTAAATCTGCTTGAGCCACTATAGGATGGTGCATTTTCACCATGGCTAGAAATTCTTCTAGCGTAAAAACCTCTTCCTGTTCTTGAGCTATAAGCGTTGAAGAAAAAACAAGTGCGATAAAGAGTGAAATTACTTGCTTCATTTTTTCAAATTTGACTTGTATACATCGTTATTAATCTCGTCCTTTTTCTTATAATAATTAGGAGGAAACCCGTTTAGTTGACGCCAAATTTCATACCACACAGGCACATCGTCTAATAAGGCTAATGTTCTTGCTCCAGAACCAACGCGCAAATCCTTTGGCCAGTCATAATCACTATTATGGTCTGGTGACAATAAAACTCTATACTTACCATTACTACTTATAAAGTTCTCTATAGCAACAACTTCTGCTCCGTAGGTTCCGTAAGAAGCATTTGGCCAGCCACTAAATACAATTGCAGGCCAACCATCAAATTGAACTCTAACATGATCTCCAATTTGTAATAATGGCAAATCTATAGGTCTTACGTAGGTTTCTACAGCAATCTGATAATTTGAAGGCATTATATTGACCAGTTTTTCACCTTCCTTAAAAGTTTCTCCGATACCCGAAATTAATGCTTTATTAATGTAACCATCTTGAGGTGCTTTTATATAATACATCCCTCTTCTTACCTCATAATTACTTCGCGAATTTTCAAGTTTAGAAACTTGTGCTTCTGTATCATTTAATGATGATAATGTTGAAGAAACCTCGCTTTCGGTTTTACTGATTTTATTTTCATATTCCGCCTCAATTCTATTGATTTCCATTTGAGCGTTTAACAGCTCATTTTCACTCGTTAGCAATTTATTTTCTAAATCAATTACTTTGGCTTGAGCCTCTTGAAGTTTAGACTGTTTAATTTCATAATCTAATCTAGACTTCAACCCCTCTTCGTAAAGTGATTCAATTCGATCAAACTGATTTTCCGCGATTGACTGGTTTACTCTTGCTGCTTCTAACGCAATACTATCGCTTTTAATCTTTAAGCGAGCTTGTTGTAATTTATTTCTTGTTTGTTTTAATTTAAGTCCTTGTTCTTTTCGTAAAGCCTGTAATTGATTTCTTAATGCATTTACTTTCTCTTGATAAGATGATGCAGATTGATTTTTTGAATTAATCTGACTATCTGTTCTTTCAATTAAATTTGGATCAAAATATTCACTTTTTACTTCTGAAATATGCAAAATTGTATCTCCTTTATTTACAAAATCCCCTTCACTTACATACCATTTTTCAATCCTCCCAGGAATTGGAGATTGGATAGTTTGCGGGCGCTGCTCCGGTCTTAAAGTTGTAACATAACCATTACCTTGGATTGTTTGTGTCCAAGGTAAAAACAGTAAGATGACTAAAAATATAGCTACTCCCAGCATAATTTTAGCAATAAAATTATGCAAATTTCTATCTACTATAGATGAGTAGGCTTCATATTTAGAGAAATTTACCTCTGCATCTACTTCGCTATTCGATAAATTAAGCATCTCCGTTTGTATTTAAAGTTATGGTTCTTAAATTTCCTTTGAGCTCACTTTTACTTGCCAAAATAATAGTACAATCATAAGTTTCTGCATATTGAACCAGGTATTCTATATCACGATCGTACAGAATAAACTCCTCTTCAATCATTAAAAATTCAGGAAATTTCAATAATTCTCTTATTAATCTAATTTTTTGTACTAAGGCGTGACTTATCAATCTTGTGCCGGGAAAAACGTGTGTATCTACACTTTGTGATAGGCTATTAATTTCTTCAAGTACTCCAAATTCTTCTAAAAAATCATAAATTACATCCTCTTCTAGCGAAATATTATTTAAGGTTAAATTTTGCCAAATAGTTCCATCAAATAAATAGTTTGTATTTAATACCAAGCCAATACGCTTTCGGTAATCATCTAAATTGATATTGGAAATCTCTTTTCGGTTTAAGTAAATTTTACCATTACGAGTTTTTTTCATTGCAGCCAGAAAATGAAATAATTCATAAATATGTAAATGTTTACCTATTATATTTACAACATCTCCTCTTTCTATGGTAAAACTATTTGCTCTATTATAATCTACTTCTAGAGCTTCTACCTGAATTGGAAAAATGGTGTTTTTCTTATTACTGACACGTGCTTTTTTATCGATCTTTTTAGAACTTACCTCATCTATTTTCTCTATAGCTGTAACAACATCATAAATGGTTTCTAAGCTAAAACCTATTTTATCTATTGAATTAATAATTAAGAGAATAATAATTTCTGCAGCCACAAATTGACCGATATTCATTTGTTGCGATAAAACTAAAAGACCACCAATTAACAATAATCCTAGCGTCATAATTACTTTGAAGCCTACCAGTTGTTTAAACTGATTTTTTACAATTTTAAAATGACGTTGTCTATCATTTAAATAATTTTGGACCAAATCGTTATTTCGCTGTTGTTCATATTCGTGGGAAGTATTCTTAAAAGTCTTAAAATTTGCTGCTACCTGCTGTATCCAGAAAGCCACTTTATACTTCTGCTTTGATTCTGAAATGCTTGTAGCAACAGCTTTCTTCATACTGATTTTGAAAAAAATGTATAACAAAATAACTAACAGCAATCCTAAACCAATAAAAAATGGGTGATAAAAAGATAATAGAAATAAGCCAAAAACTATTTGTATAACGGCTGCGGGGAAATCTATCAATAATTTTTCTAATCCCTTCTGTAAAGTCAGTACATCAAAAAATCGATTTGAAAGTTCCGGTGGAAATGTATTTTCCAGTTCGCGAACTCTAATCTTCGGGAATTTATAAATAAACTCAAAAGCTGCTCTTGCAAAAACTTTTTCTTGTATATTTTCTAAAATATCTAATTGAAGCACTTGTAAAGCACCCATTAAACCAACTCCTATTGTTACCAATGCAGTTAATAAAATCCAAGAACTAGAAACTTCTGCGCCTTGAATTAAATTGATAATTGCTTGAATTCCTAACGGAAGTGTAAGACTTATTAAACCTGCAAAAACGGCATAATAAAGTACTTGCAACAAATCGCGGCGCTCTAACTTTAGTAAGTTGTAAAGTTTATTCCAAGGAGAAATTGAATTACTAGCCATAATTTAATCAAGTAATTTAAACGTTAAGGTTTGAAAATAGATTTTAATATGCTCGCAATTTTGCTGATTATTATCGGTTAAATGCGGAAAATGTTGATTTAAAAAATTATGTTTTAACGCTCCTTGTAAAATTGTATTTGCCAACATTTTTGGAAACTTAAAATCTGAATTATAGTCAAGAATTAATTGACTTAACCTATCTATTAATCTTCTATAAATAATAAAATATCCATTCTGATTTTCTTCATCTACATCTTTAGTCTGAAAAATTTTTGAATATTCATGAATTATGATTTGATGTAAAGCAACTTCGTCTATAAAACCAAAACTTTCGTCTTTTTTAGGATTTTCAGTTATTGCGCTTATTGCTCGACATAAGACTTCTTTTTTGTCGGTTAAGTTATTTGTAGAAAAAACCAACTTATATTCCAACCATCCCCAATACCAGGAAACAAGATAAAGCATAAGCATATGCTTGTTTTCAAAATAACGATAGATAGAACTTTCGTTAGACTGAATTTCTAGGGCTAATTTTTTAAAGGTAAAACCCTCAATCCCTATTTTATCTATTAATATAATTGAAAACTCTAAGATTCTCCTGCCTAATTTAGAAGACTGCGGATCTTTGATATAGATATTTTCAGGAATGGTTAACGTTAAACTTGATAGCATGTGACTTAAAAACAAAATTACAGCTTACAAAAATAAAAGTATTACTTTCATTTTCAATTTTTGGTAAAAAAATAGCATTAATTTAACATTTGTTAATGCTGCTTTTTTGAATTATGTTTTTCTACCTCACTTTCTAATTTTAGTACTTTACTACCGTCTTCTTGCATTATAAGTAAAGCCTTATTACCTTCTTCTCCTTTTCGGGTAATTTTACTGCCGTCAATAGTTTTGCTGATTTCATCTGTATAGGTTTCTTCAACCTTTCCGGTTGCGGTTCCGTTACCCCATTTCCACTGAACTTTACTTCCTTCTCTTATCATTTTTTAGTGAAAAGATAAGAATTTTCAGTCTTACTTAATCTCGGCCTAACAGAACTTTAACCTATAAAACTTTCAGTTTAGCAAAACGTAAAAGTAATTTTTTTAGTCCGCCTTTTTCAAAGTCTATTTCGGCTTTTTTATCTTGACCAATTCCTTCAATATTAATCACCTTCCCTTTACCAAAGCGCATATGCTCTACTTCTTGTCCACTTTGTAATTGTAGCGCAGGTGAATCACTTTTACTTGGTTTTTCTGCATCGGTTGGTCGTAACCTTCTCATTTTCCGCAATTGTTCTTCGGTAGGTTTATGAGCAGGTGGTGGCGTTCCTTTTTTAGGTTTGTTTTGTCGTAATTTACTTTTATCTACTTCGCCAAAAATATCGGAATCTATAAGTGGT
The DNA here is from genome assembly GCF_003667275.1 of Mesonia aquimarina. Classification (GTDB taxonomy): domain Bacteria; phylum Bacteroidota; class Bacteroidia; order Flavobacteriales; family Flavobacteriaceae; genus Mesonia; species Mesonia aquimarina. Next base: position 118,948 of record NZ_RCNV01000004.1, read on the forward strand.
TTATATTTATAATCGTCTTGCGGGACCATTAAATCTAAAAACTTTTCGTCTATTTCTTCAATAAAACGACTCGGTTCAGCATCTATTAATTTCCCCCAACGGTAGCGTGATTGCGTATACGTAAGATAAGCTTGCTTTTCGGCTCGGGTTAAAGCCACATAAAATAAACGGCGTTCTTCTTCTAATTCTGAACGTGTATTCATACTCATTCCCGAAGGAAATAAATCTTCTTCCATTCCAACAATATAGACGTATGGAAATTCTAGCCCTTTTGCCAAATGAATAGTCATCAGCGCAACGCGATCTTCATCGCCGGTATCTTTATCCATATCGGTTGCTAAAGCGACATCTTCTAAAAATTCTGATAAGGAACCATCGGCATCGGCGAGTTCTTTTTGTCCTTCCACGAAATCACTCATTCCGTTAAGCAACTCTTCTATATTTTCAATTCGGGCAATTCCTTCAGGTGTACCGTCTTTTTTTAATTCTTGTAATAAACCTGTTTTTTTAGCTACGGTTTCAGCAACGGTAAACGCATCTTTATTTTCAGCAATTAACTGAAAATGCTTAATCATATTCGAAAAATTGGTCAGTTTATTTTTGGTTCCTTTATTTATTTTGAGATCAATTTTTTCAATATTTTCAATGACTTCAAAAATGGAACGCTTATAATGATTTGCAGCGAGTGAAAGTTTATCCATCGTTGTCGCGCCAATTCCTCTCGCCGGGTAATTAATCACACGTTTTAACGCTTCCTCATCTTTCGGATTCACAAGCAAACGCAAATACGCCAAAACATCTTTAATTTCTTTACGCTGATAAAATGAAAGTCCACCATAAATTCTATACGGTATATCTTTTTTTCGCAACGCATCTTCCATCGCTCTACTTTGCGCATTTGTTCGGTATAAAATCGCAAAATCTCCATTCTGAAGTTGATGTTCCATTTTATTTTCAAAAATAGAGCTCGCCACAAAACGACCTTCTTCTCCATCGGTTAGCAAACGATTCACAATTATTTTTCCGCCATCTTCATTTTGCGTCCAAACCACTTTGTCTAATTTGGTTTGATTTTTATCGATAACTGAATTTGCTGCGTTGACAATATTTTTTGTAGACCGATAATTTTGTTCTAGGCGATACATTTCAACGCCATCATAATCACGCTGAAAGTTTAAAATATTATTGATATTCGCTCCACGGAAAGCATAAATACTTTGTGCATCATCGCCAACAACACAAATATTTTGAAACTTATCGCTCAAGGCTTTCACAATTAAATATTGCGAGTGATTGGTATCTTGATACTCGTCTACCAAAATGTAGCGAAAACGATTTTGGTATTTCTGAAGCACTTCCGGAAAACGATTTAACAATTCATTTGTCTTCAATAATAAATCATCAAAATCCATCGCACCGGCTTTAAAACAACGGTCCACGTAATTTTGGTAAATTTCACCCAACCGCGGACGTTTAGCCATCGCATCTGCCTCTTGCAGTTCTCCATTTTGGAAATATGCTTTTACGGTAATCAAACTATTTTTATAGGAAGAAATTCGAGAATAAACCTGTTTGTATTTATAAACATCTTTATCTAAGCCCATTTCTTTGATAATCGCAGAAATTAAACGTTGCGAATCTTGCGTATCGTAAATTGTAAAATTGGAAGGATAACCTAATTTATCAGCTTCAAAACGAAGAATCTTCGCAAAAATAGAATGGAAAGTTCCCATCCATAAATTTTTTGCTTCGCTATTTCCGACAATACTCGCGATACGACTTTTCATTTCGCGAGCTGCTTTGTTGGTAAAAGTAAGCGACAAAATATTAAACGGATCTACACCTTTACTCATTAAATAAGCAATTCTATAAGTAAGCACTCTGGTTTTACCGGAGCCCGCGCCGGCAATAACAATTAAAGGTCCTTCTTGATGCAATACGGGCGCTAATTGCGCTTCATTTAACTCTGCTAAATACTTTTCCAATCTACTTCCGTTTTAAGCCGTGAATTTACCAAAAATGGTAAAAATCCAATAAAGAAGGTGGAGTAATTTATAAACAAAATACTTAATCTCAATTTTATAAGAAATTATAAATATATTAGTAAACATCTATTTATAATTCTTCTTTATGGAAAATATTATAGACTTTTTAAGCGAAATTACCTGGTGGCAATGGATTATTATAGCACTTATTTTAATTGCTATTAAAGACATTTTTCTTAATAAAGAACATACAATAAAACATAACTTTCCTATTGTTGGTCATTTTAGATATATCTTAGAAAGTATTGGTCCAGAGCTCCGCCAATATATTGTAGCTAATAATAGAGAAGAGCTTCCTTTCGATCGTATTGAGCGTAGTTGGGTTTATGCTTCGGCTAAAAATGCTAATAATTATGAGGGCTTTGGAACGGATAGAGATATCAATGAGACAAATTATATTTTTATCAGTAATGCGATGATTCCTTTTGTGATGCCTGAAAAACATCCGAATAAAAAAGACCCCTATTTTTTACCTTGTGCAAAAGTCATGGGTTTAGCAAATAATAGAAAAAAACCATACCGACCAGCTTCAGTAATTAATGTATCGGCTATGAGTTTTGGTAGTCTATCTGCAAAAGCTATTGAATCTTTAAATAAGGGAGTAAAAAAAGCATCAGCATATCATAATACCGGAGAAGGCGGATTATCTCCTTATCATAAGCAAGGTGGCGATGTTATTTTTCAAATAGGTACGGGGTATTTTGGAATTCGGGATGAAAATGGAAATTTTTCAATGAATACACTTAAAAAATTGGTTGAAGAAAATCCCTGTATTAAAGCTATAGAAATAAAATTATCTCAAGGAGCTAAACCCGGAAAAGGCGGTGTTTTACCCGCTTCAAAAATTTCTAAAGAAATAGCCGAAATCCGTAAAGTTCCGATGGGGAAAGACGTAATTTCCCCACCATACCACACTGCCTTTAAAGGTATGAAAGGCTTATTAGCATTTATTGAATCTATTGCTAAAGAAACCGGATTGCCGGTTGGTATAAAATCAGCTATAGGAAAAATGGATCAGTGGGAAGAATTGGCAACAATGATGAAAGACAATAATAGCGGACCGGATTTTATAAGTGTAGATGGCGGTGAAGGGGGTACCGGTGCTGCACCGCCTAGTTTTGCAGACCACGTTTCTTTGCCTTGGGTTTTTGGTTTTAGAGATGTGTACAAGGTTTTTAAAAATCACGATCTAACAGATAAAATTGTTTTTATAGGAAGCGGAAAATTAGGTTTTCCCTCTCAAGCGGCAATGGCCTTTGCTATGGGAGCTGATTGTATAAATGTTGCTCGTGAAGCTATGCTGAGTATAGGTTGTATACAAGCTAAATCCTGTCATACAAATACCTGCCCTACGGGTGTAGCTACTCAAAACAGATGGTTGCAAGCCGGAATTAATGTTAAACAAAAATCTGAACGCGTAAATTATTACTTTAAAAATTTTAGAAAAGAGTTTATTGAAGTAACACATGCTTGTGGTTACGAGCATCCTTGTCAGTTTACAATGGATGATGTTCAAGTAAATTTAAGCGATCAAGATTTTACAAAAACGCTTGCCGCTTCTTATGAATATCATAAAGTAGAAGTTCCTTTTGAAGATATGCTTACTTTGCAAAAATGTAAGTATCTTGGCGGAAATTATAGGCGAAAAGAATCTGAATCCTCAATAAACAAAGAGGAAGTTCGTTATTAATCTGTAAACCAAAAATTTAACCGCCACTATGGAAGACATCAATTTAATGCAAATAGTTTTTTATACTTTACCTGCTTTAGTTATTGGTATTATTGCTTATTATTTTTTCAGTTCTCATTTAATGAATGAAGAAAAAATGCGTTATTTTTTAATGAGACGCGAAACTCAAAAAGAAGCTATTCCTTTTAAATTGCAAGCTTTAGAACGCATGACACTTTTTCTAGAGCGCATAAATCCCGGTAATTTATTAGTTCGTGTTAAACCGTATAATGACGATAAGCATGATTATGAAAACTTATTAATTCAACAAATTGAAAAGGAATTTGAACATAATTTAGCGCAACAAATTTATGTGAGCGATAAATGTTGGCAAGCTATTCGTGCTACAAAAAATGCAACCATTTCATTGATTAGAAAAACTAATATGAGCGAAAACGTAGATTCGCCAGATAAACTTCGTGAAGTTATTTTAACTGATTTACTGGATAAAAATGCGCCTAGTCATACTGGTTTAGCTTACATTAAAAAAGAAGCGCAAACTATTATGTAAAATTATTTAAGCTCATTTTCCTTATGTTCTAGTGTTTTTTTATCGGCATAATCAAAACCTTGTTGCCACCACTCTGTCATCAGTTTTTTATTGAATACTAAAGAATTTTCAGTAAGCCTACTCGGCGTGTAATACAAGTTCAAAATTACATCTCTATTTACGGCGGCTAGTTTTCCTTCAATTATGTTGCTACGCTCTATTTGGTCTATCACAAAACCGTATAAATTGACCATTAATGAGAATGGATTTTTACCTAAAACTTTATTATGTGCCATATTTTCTGACTCTAGAATAATGGCATCTATCTCTGTTGCACCTCTTCTAATGGCTTCGCGTATGGGTACAACACTACCAAAACCACCATCGGCATATTCGCAATTATTCTTGTTTACTAAACTCATAAACGGCACATAATTACAAGAAATCCAAATCCAATCGCAAAATTCTTTGTAGCTAAAATCGTTTATACTTTTATATTCAATTTTATTTTTAGTTAAGTTAGAGACGGTAACAACAATATCTTTTGTTCTTGCTTTTGCAACTTCAAATTCTTCTTCAGTAATATTTTTTTCAATTAATTTTCGCAAGTTTTTACTCTCTCCAAAAGTGCGCTTACTTTTTAGAAATTGTAATATTGTGTTTAAATAATTTATGGTTACATATTCTCGATCGTCTTTATGTTTTATAATAAACGGATTTAAACTAAAAATACTGTTCTGCTTAACGTTGGTATAAATATGATAGAGTTTATCAATTTTTCCGGTTGCCAAATGCGTCAGTAATAAACTGCCGGTAGACGATCCTATAAACATATCGTAATTACGTTTTTGCACTCGAATTAAATGTTCGGCTACGCCACCGGCATAAGCACCTTTACTTCCCCCTCCTGAAATGACTAATGCACGCATTATTTAAGTTGTTTTTGTAAATATTCTTGTTGCGACGCGGAATATTCTTGTTGAAATTGTAAAATTCTTTTTTGGTGATAATCATTAGTCAATAATTCTCGTAATAATTCTCTACAAAAACTTCTAAAACGCCATACTTGATGCTCACAACCTTGTAATAAATCTTTATAGTTTTCTGCTGAAAATGAATCGATTTGAAATAAATATCCAAAAGCATTTTCTCTAATCTCATATGCAAATTGAGGCGAGGTATAACCCGAAAGTTGCTGATAAATTTGCTGCTTTTTCTGAGGCTGATAATCTTGGGTAACCAAATGTAAGGTTAACCACAACAACTCAACATTTTTATTACTAAAACCTTCTATACCGGCTAACGCATCTAAATATTGATGTCGATTTTGAGGGAAATTTTGCCATAAATTAAAAAGTGCTTTTTCCTTTGTTAAATAGGAATCGTCTTGTAGCAAACTTTCATATTCAGTTTTTAATTGCTTCGGAATTTGCGTTAAGCTTGAAGCAATTGCTTGACGAACTAAGATGTTATTGGTTGCAAATGCTTTTTTATAAAGCTCAAGAACATTTTGTGGATTCTCCTCGGCTAATTGATAAACTACTTCTTGTCCAATATATTCATTCACTGGAAAATTTAAAGCTTTTGCTAACTGCTCCCGTTTTTCTTGAAGCGGAATTTTTCTTAAAGCCGAAATTTGAAAAAACTTCAGCATAAAAGGAGATTTCTTAAGAGAATTAAAAGCTTGCGTAGATTGAAAAGCTGATTGTTCTAGCCAGTCTACTTTAAAGTTATTTAAATCTATTCCGCTAACAGATTCTATTTCGGAGAGAAAATCTGAAGTTTCTACATTGTTAAATCCATTTTTTAACAAATAATTTTGCACTCCTTTTTTAAACGCCTCTGCCCCTACTTTTTCACGCAAAATATGTAACGCCCAAGCACCTTTTTGGTAAAAAGTAAGCGAACTTGCTTTTCCGTTTAAAAGTGCTTCGCCTTTTCCGTTATTACTCATTTCACGTAATTGCTCAGCAGTTTCGTATAATTTATGGTAATAATAATCTTCTCCAAAAATTTCTTTTTCGGCCATTAAAGCATAAAAAGTTGCAAAGCCTTCGTGAAGCCAATGATGCGTTGAAGATTTTTCGGTTACAAAATCACCAAACCATTGGTGTGCTAATTCGTGTGCGTTTACGTTGACATAATTTCGATCGATAAATCCAATAGAATCGGTTAAAAAACTATCAGAAAAAATTGTAGCGGTCGTATTTTCCATTCCTGCATAAAGAAAATCGCGTACAGGAATTTGTTTATAATTTTGCCACGGAAAAGGAACACCGATTTCTTCTTCAAAAAAATCGAAGATTTGTTGAGAATAGCGATAAGTTGGTTCTACTTTTAATGAGTCTTTCGGTTCAAAATACAATTTCATCGGAATACCACTAGCTGAAGAAATTTCTTTAGCTTGAAAATTTCCAAAGGCAACCGCGACTAAATAACTACTCATCGGATTTTTCATATCGAATTTCCAGGTCGTTGTTTTAGCTTCGGTATTTTTATCAACTAATTTCCCATTGGCAATTACGCTATAGTTTTTAGGCACTTTATATGAAAGATCAAATTCTATTTTATCATTCATATCGTCTATACTCGGCAACCAGTGCGAGGTGTATTTTCCTTGTCCTTGCGTCCAAACTTGATTGCTCGCAGAGTTTTCCCAGCCAACAAAATAAATGGTTTGTTTAGGTTTTACCGTGTAATTAAATTTTATAGTGTAGTTTTTTTCCGCTTTAAATTTTTTCTTAATCCAAATTTTATCTGCTGTTGTATTTAATTTCACTTTAGTTGAAGAATCTTCTGCTAATGCAACCTGAATGTTTTTAGCATCCAAAAAAATAGAATCAGTGTTTTTTAGTATTGAAAAATGATAACTGATTTCACCTTTTAGCAGTTTTTCTTGTGGTAAAATTTCTATTACACCTTCAGCTTTATTAAAATTTACACTTTCAAGTTGTTGCGCAAATAAAGACGTGCTAATAAAAAAAAAGACAATTACAAAAACGTTTTTCATACATGAAATTTGAATACCCCGCAAAATACAAAAAATCGTTTTCTCGGGATAACCAAAGTTGATTTTAGAAGTTTTCCTATCTTCGTTTTATGAATTCAGGAAATCTGCAAACTCCCATAGATTATCTAAAAGGCGTCGGACCGAATCGAGCCGATATCCTTCGCAAAGAATTGGGTATTCATATATTTGGCGACTTACTGAATTTATTTCCTAATCGATATATCGATAAAACGCGTTATTATAAAATAAACGAGCTTCAACAAAATTCTGCTGAAGTACAGATCGTTGGAAAAATAACACATATAAAATCGGTTGCACAAAAACGCGGAAAACGCTTGGTTGCTGACTTTGTAGATGAAACCGGAAAAATGGAATTGGTTTGGTTTCGCGGAAATAAATGGCTGAAAGAAAGCTTAAAAATTAATGAACCTTATGTAATTTTTGGGAAAGTAAATTGGTTTAACGGTAGTTTTTCAATGCCGCATCCCGATATGGAATTGCTAAAAGAGCATCAGCAAAATATGCGCGTGGCGATGCAACCTATTTATCCTTCTACCGAAATATTGAGCAACCGCGGAATTAGCAATCGCGTGATTATAAAAATTATTCAGCAGGTTTTTCTAGAAAATAAAAAAGGATTTTTAGAAACCTTGCCGCAATCGCTTCGGAAAGAATTAAAATTAATTTCAAAAACCGAAGCACTTTTTAATGTTCATTTTCCGCAATCGCCAGAAAAATTAACGCAAGCGCAATTCCGATTAAAATTTGAAGAGCTTTTTTATATTCAGCTTCAATTATTGATTAAAAATAGGTTACGAAAGCAAAAAATTAAAGGTTTTGTTTTCGATGAAGTTGGCGAATATTTTAATCAGTTTTATAAAAATTTTCTTCCGTTTGAATTAACCAATGCGCAAAAACGCGTTGTGAAGGAAATTAGAAACGATTTAGGAACCGGCGCCCAAATGAACCGTTTATTGCAAGGCGATGTGGGTTCAGGAAAAACCATTGTCGCTTTTATGTCGTCTTTACTGGCGCTAGATAATAAATTTCAGGCGTGTATTATGGCACCAACCGAAATTTTGGCTACGCAACATTATAACGGTTTACAAGAATGGTGCGAAAAACTCGGAATTACGATTGAGCTACTGACCGGTTCAACAAAAAAATCTGGCAGAAAAATCATCCACGAAAATTTAGAATCGGGCGAACTTCATATTCTAGTTGGAACACACGCTTTGCTAGAAGATAAAGTTCAGTTTCAAAATTTAGGACTCGCTATTATTGATGAACAACATCGTTTTGGCGTGGCGCAACGTGCTAAACTTTGGAAGAAAAATACTATTCCGCCGCATGTTTTAGTGATGACCGCAACGCCAATACCACGAACTTTGGCGATGAGTTTGTATGGCGATCTCGATATTTCTGTAATTGACGAATTACCACCGGGAAGAAAATCGATTAAAACGGTGCATCGTTTTGATAATAATAGGTTGAAGGTTTTTCGATTTATTCGTGATGAAATAAAAAAAGGAAGACAAATTTATATTGTTTATCCGTTAATTGAAGAAAGCGAGTCGATGGACTACAAAGATTTAATGGATGGGTACGAAAGTATTGCGCGTGATTTCCCGATGCCGGAATATCAAATTTCTATTGTTCACGGAAAAATGAAACCCGCCGATAAAGATTACGAAATGAAGCGTTTTGCCAATGGCGAAACGCAAATTATGGTGGCAACTACGGTAATTGAAGTCGGTGTAAATGTAACCAATGCCAGCGTAATGATTATTGAAAGTGCAGAACGATTCGGGCTTTCGCAATTGCACCAATTGCGCGGTCGCGTTGGTCGTGGCGCTGAACAAAGTTATTGCATTTTAATGACCGGCCACAAACTTTCTAGTGATAGTAAAACACGTTTAGAAACGATGGTAAAAACCAACGACGGTTTTGAAATTGCTGAAGTAGATTTAAAATTACGTGGGCCCGGAGATATTATGGGAACGCAACAAAGTGGCGTTTTAAATTTAAAAATTGCTGATATTGTAAAAGACAATCAGATTTTAAAAAGTGCGCGGTTTTATGCTATGAAATTATTGAAAGAAGATCCAAATTTAGAAGAGGAAGATCATAAAATTGTTCGTTATACTTATAATCTTATCGCTAAAGACAAAACCATTTGGAATTATATAAGTTGATTTAAAAAGATCTAAGCATAATTGCCTGCGCTAAAAATGCCAGAAACCATATTCCCCATAAAACAAAAAAAAGTTTATTTTCTTTAATTTTAGAAGCGTATTTTTGTGCAACTGTTTTTGCAAAATAGACTACTGCAAAAGAAGCAGTCACAGAAAATAAAATTAATAAAACGTTTTCCATAAAGAAATTTGGTGGGTGAAAATTTCAAATATATAGTTTTAAAATTTTTACTGCCTGATTTTTTTTAAAACAAATAAAACCTCTTTTTCATCATCAGCAATTCGAGCAATTAAATTTTCGTCTTTAATTTTATAATCAATAATTTTCGGAAAATAATTAATATCATTTCTAGCCCTAAAGTTATCTTTCTTTATATCCTCAAGCGGAAATAAAACCGGATTTTCGTGAACACCTTCCACTTTATAAATCCACTGATTTTTCTCCTTCAATAAAGTCAAATTTTCTTTAAAGACAGTATCGCTTTCTTTTAAAGTGAAACCAATACCTACATATTTTTTGGTATTAATTTTTTTCCAAATTTCAAATGTTCTTTCATCTGAATTTTCATTAATTCGCTGCCAATTTCCGATAAGCCAATCAAAGTTAACTTCCGGTTTTTCACAGCTAATAGATATGAATAAAAACCCAATAAATAATATTGAAAAATAGCGATTCATATTCAGAGAATTTAATTGTTAAAGATAAGTTTAAAATCAAGATTATTTTTCAAAAAACCTAGTGTAATTTTGCTTCTAGATTTGCCAAAATTAATCCTATCTTTGCCAACCGAAAAAAGCACATAAACCATGAAAGTTTCATACAACTGGATAAAACAATTTATTAAAACCGATTGGAATGCCGAAAAAACCGGAAAACTCTTAACCGACCTTGGTTTGGAGGTTGAAGGAATCGATAAATTTGAGTCGGTAAAAGGTGGCTTAGAAGGTATTGTGGTAGGTCACGTGCTTACCTGCGAAAAACACGAAAATGCCGACCGGTTAAAAGTTACCACGGTAGAAATTGGTGAAGATGAACCGGTGCAAATTGTATGTGGAGCGCCAAATGTAGAAGTTGGTCAAAATGTGCCCGTAGCCACTGTTGGCACAACTTTATATACTGAAGCCGGCGAAGCTTGGAAAATTAAAATGGGTAAAATTCGTGGTGAAGTAAGCCATGGGATGATTTGTGCCGAAGATGAATTAGGTCTAGGAAAAAGCCACGACGGCATTATGGTTCTTGATGAAAAACTTACTCCGGGAACACCCTTAAAAAAAGTTTTTGATGTTGAAACCGATAATATTTTTGAAATTGGCTTAACACCAAACAGAGCTGATGCGATGAGTCATTACGGCGTAGCTCGCGATTTAAAAGCAGGCTTTATTCAGCAAGAAATAAATACCGCTTTAGATTCTCCTTCGGTTAGTAATTTTCATGTAGAAAACAGAAGCAAAAGAATTTTAATAGAAGTTGAAGATTACGATTTAGCACCGCGTTATTGCGGAGTTACACTTTCTGAAATAAAAGTTGGTCCTTCTCCTAAATGGTTACAAAACCGATTAAAAGCAATTGGCCTAACTCCTAAAAATAATGTAGTTGATGTCACAAATTACGTGATGCACGAGTTAGGACAACCGCTACACGCCTTTGACGCTGACCAAATTTCCGGGAATAAAATAAAAGTTCAGCGTGCTAAAGCTGGTACAAAATTTACAACCTTAGATGAAGTTGAACGCAAATTGCACGAAGATGATTTAATGATTTGCGATGCCGAAAAACCGCTTTGTATTGCCGGTGTTTTTGGTGGACTAGATTCTGGAGTTACTGAAAAAACGAGTAGCATTTTTCTAGAAAGTGCCTATTTTAATCCGGTAAGCGTTCGTAAAACTGCTAAACGTCACGGACTTAATACCGATGCGTCTTTTAGGTTTGAACGCGGAATTGACCCTAACATTACAAAATATGCCTTGCGAAGAGCTGCATTATTAATTCAGCAAACTGGTGGTGGTTATGTTTCTAGTGATATTGATGATGTGTACCCAAAGAAAATTGAAGATTTCCAGGTATTTTTAACTTTTGATAAAATCAACAAATTAATCGGGCAAGAAATTGAAAGTGAAACCATTAAATCTATTCTAGCTTCACTGGAAATTCGTGTCAATAATGTAACTGAAAGTGGTTTAGGCTTAACTATTCCCGCATACCGAGTTGATGTGCAACGTGAAGTTGATGTAATTGAAGAAATTCTTCGTGTTTATGGTTATAACAATATTGAATTTAATGAGAAACTAAACGCATCCATTTCAAATTCAACTCGATTTGAAGATTATAAACTTCAGAATATTATTGCTAATCAATTGGTTGGACAAGGATTTTACGAGATGATGGCCAACTCATTAACCAGTAAAGAATACGCAGATTTATCTGAAGATCTAAAAGCAGAACACAATATAGAAATGCTAAATCCGCTGAGTCAAGATTTATCAGCAATGCGCCAATCTTTATTATTTAGCGGTTTAGAAGCTGTCGCTTATAATTTGAATCGGAAAAATGAAAATTTAAAGTTTTTTGAATTTGGAAAAAGCTATCATAATTTTCCCGGTTCCGGAAGAACAGAACAAAAGCATTTAAGTCTTTTAATAAGCGGAAACAGAACACAAGAACGTTGGAACAGCGCTCCTAAAAAAAGTGATTTCTTCTATGCAAAGGGAATAATCACTGCTGTTTTAGAACGTTTAGGAATTACAGATTTTGATTTTAAACCTTTAACTTCTACTAATTTTTCTGAAGGTGTAGCATTGCACTACAAGAAAAATAAATTAGTAGAATTTGGTGTAATTAAAAAATCGATTTTGAAAAAATTTGCAATAGACCAAGAAGTGCTTTTTGCAGATTTTGATTGGAGTAAAGTAATAGAATTTGTAAAAAAACAACAAACTAGTTTTACGGCTATTTCTAAGTTTCCGTCAGTGAGGAGAGATTTTGCCTTATTGTTAGATGATTCGGTGAGCTTTCAAGATATTTATGACATCGCTGTAAAAACTGAGAAGAAAATTTTAAAACAAGTAGAACTTTTTGATGTTTATGAAGGAAAAAATCTTCCGGATGGTAAAAAAAGTTATGCAGTAAGTTTTACTTTTCTGGATGAAAAGAAAACCTTAACCGATAAGCAAGTTGATAAGGTGATGAATAAACTTCAAACACAATTTGAAAAACAACTAAACGCATCCCTTCGATAAAAAATTAAAGAGGCTGTCTAAAAAGAATAAAAAAAATGTCATTCTGAATTTATTTCAGAATCTCATCTTTCTGAATTACAATTAAATATGAGAACCTGAATCAAGTTCAGGTTGACAAAAGTAGACTTTTTAGACAGCCTCTTTTTTTATGCCTAAAATTCCTATTTTTAGAAAAGTAACAATCAATTTTTATGGAAATTAATAAAGAATTCATTATTAAAATGGCAGAAAACTTAATTCCGCTTCATCAGTTTTTAGGTCTTAAAGTTTTATCTTTAGAAAGCGGTTATGCAAAAGTAAGAGTTCCTTTTAAAAAAGAAGTTGTTGGCGATGTTAGAAATAATCGCTGGCACGGTGGGATAATCGCAACAATAATGGATTCAGTTGGAGGAATTGTGGGAAGCACTTACGGCTCTTCTACCAAAGATAAAATGGCAACAATAGATTTGCGTGTAGATTATTTAAAAGCTGCTCAAGACTCTGCCTTAATTGTTGAAGGAGAACTGGTGCGCTTAGGAAACAGAATAATGGTAGTAAGAATGCGTGCATTTTCTGAAAATGATGAAAACAACTTGATTGCTGAAGGAAAAGGCGTTTATAATTTTATTAGAATGCAAAAAAAAAAGCGACCAATAAATTGATCGCTTTTTTGATTTTCAAAGCAATAAATTTTCCCAAATTATTTTTTAGGAAGTAAAACCGTATCAACAACGTGAATTACCCCATTAGATTGCATAACATTTGCAATAGTTACTGTAGCTACGTTTCCGGCAACGTCTTTAATTTTCACCATATCGCCATCCATCATTGCAGTTAACTTTTCGCCATTTACAGTTTTGAAGGTAAATTTTCCATCATTTTTTTTAATCATCTTCATGATTTTTTTTGCGGTCCATTTTCCTGAAGCTACGTGATAAGTTAAAATTCCTTGTAACATTTTTTTATTTTCCGGCTTCAATAAAGTTTCTACAGTTCCGTTAGGTAATTTTTCAAAAGCTGCATTGGTTGGTGCAAAAACCGTAAATGGTCCTTCTCCTTGTAAAGTTTCAACTAAACCTGCAGCTTTTACAGCAGCAACAAGCGTTGTGTGATCTTTAGAATTTACTGCGTTTTCAACAATATTTTTTGAAGGATACATTTCAGCTCCGCCAACCATTTTAGTTTGTGCATAAGTAAATCCACTTAGCAAAATTGTTATTGCTAAAATTGTCTGTTTTAAAACACTTTTCTTTTTCATAATAATTAATTTTTAGTTCGCTACATAAACGAGATTAGCTTCACGTAAGGTTTTACAAATTATCTACTTTAATAATTTTTTAACTATTGTAAATTAATAAGGCAGGTGTTAAACTTTGATTTTTAATTAAATAGAAAAATAAGATTGATTAATTTAGTTGAACTAATTTAGATGCTATGAAGATTTCTAAAACAAATATTCAAGAGAAACTTAGCAACTTAAAAAATAAACAGGTTGCCGAAAAGGAAATTTTAGATGATGTTTTTAAGATTTTAAAAGAAGATACTCTAATTGAAGAAAGCATTATTGAAAGCTTAGGCGAAGAATCTGCAGCTATAAAAAATGACTTCAATTTTGAATTATTAGAAACTGCTCATATTTATCATCTAGACCACATCAAAGAAATTTGTATTCAATACAGACTTCGGTTTTTAGATTCTCATTTATTTAAACATGAAATCCCAATAGAAGCCATTTATAAAATAAAACACTTACAAAAAACACATAATCTAAATTTAAGAGGCTTTAAAATCATGGCTCCGTCAAAGGCTTTTAAACTAAAAAATGCAGACGATCCGTTATTATTTGCGCCAATCGGTAACGGCTATTTTTATTTAATACATAAATGGGGAAATGATTTACATCCGTTTAGAAAATTTAAAATGTGGTGGTTTAAAAGTTTAGAAAATTTTCTGCTTTTACTATTCATAATGAGTTTTGCGATTACTGCACTATTGCCCTCTAATCTATTTACAAAAGATCAAAGTGGCGCAGAGTTTTTAATGATTGCTTTTTTTATGTTTAAATGGATTGGCGGAATGGCGATTTTTTACGGCTTTAAAAAAGGGAAAAATTTTAACACTTCAATTTGGAATAGTACCTATTTTAATGCGTAGTTTTGGCGCCGAATGATTTTAAAAAATGCCATAATCAGGTTTTCAACACCTTTTATAAGCTTACTATTTATTAGCATAGGCTTTTTTTCGGCTGTAAATTTAAATTCAATAAGCACTTATTTTCATACGTTTATAGCGCTTAATTTTGTTTTAATTTCATTCATTTTAAGCATAAATATTCTTTACAAAAAAGATAAACGTTTTTCTAAACGTGTCAAACAGGTCAAACCTGTGTTTATTAAGAAGTAACCTGTTGATAATACGCCATTACTTCTTTTCACTAACAATTATCCTAATTTTATTTTACTAGTTATTTTAACCATTTATCATGAAAAACAAAGACCTCTTAAAAATTGCAGAAGATTTTGGTAGTCCAGTATATGTTTACGACAGCGAAAAAATTGCTTCACAATATAAACGCTTAACAGGTGCTTTTAAACAGGTAAAAAAACTTAAAGTAAATTACGCTGTAAAAGCTTTATCAAACATCAATATTTTAAAATTACTTAAAAACTTAGGAAGTGGTTTAGATACAGTTTCTATCCAAGAAATAAAATTAGGTTTAGAAGCAGGAGTTCCAGCAGAAAAAATAATTTACACGCCAAACGGTGTTTCGCTAGAAGAATTAGAAATGGCGGTAAAATTAGGCGTTCAGATTAATATAGATAATTTATCAATTCTAGAACAATTTGGCACAAAATTCCCTAAAACTCCGGTTTGTATCCGTATAAACCCCCACGTTATGGCCGGTGGAAATACTAATATTTCTGTAGGACATATTGATTCTAAATTTGGAATTTCCATTCACCAAATGCCACATTTATTGCGCATTGTTGAAAATACCGGAATGCACATTAACGGAATTCACATGCATACCGGAAGTGATATTTTAGATGTTGAAGTTTTCTTATATGCTTCTGAGATTTTATTTGATGCTGCTAAAAATTTCAAAGAACTAGAGTTTATTGATTTTGGAAGCGGATTTAAAGTACCTTATCACGAAAATGATATTTCAACAGATGTTGAAGAATTCGGAAAAAAATTAAGTAAACGTTTTAATCAATTCTGTAAAACTTACGGAAAAGAATTAACCTTAGCATTTGAACCTGGAAAATTTTTAGTGAGTGAAGCTGGTTATTTTCTGGTAAAAGTAAATTCTGTAAAACAAACCACCTCTACGGTTTTTGCTCAAGTAGATTCGGGATTTAATCATTTTATTCGTCCAATGTTTTATGGCACTCAACATGAAATTGTAAATATAAGTCATCCTACAAAACACAAACGTTTTTATTCTGTAGTAGGCTACATTTGCGAAACCGATACCTTTGCTAACAATAAACCTATAGCTGAAATTTCTGAAGGAGATATTTTAGCCTTTAAAAATGCGGGAGCTTACTGTTTTTCTATGGCTAGCAATTACAACGCACGTTTTAAACCTGCTGAAATTTTATGGTATAATAACGAAGCTAAATTGATTAGAAAACGTGAAACATTTGAAGATTTATTGCATAATCAAGTAAGTGTTGATTTATAATTTTGTACGTTAAACTCTACTTAAATTGAATTTTCTATTGAAGTGAAAACCTTAACTTTAATAAACTATCTCGAGACAAACCCACGAGGTAGTTTTTAGAAACAAATTTTCAATTTTATGGCAAGTCATCGAGTTTTTCCCTTTGGCGGTGCCAATAAAAACTAAAGTTATGAGTAACGAAGAATCAATTTATGAAACCGTTTACACCGGAAGCGAAGTAAATATTCAATATTTACAGTCTATTTTAGAAAAAGCCGATATTCATTCTATTGTAAAAAATAATTTTGAATCTGGTTTACGTGCAGGTTTTGGCGGTGGTTTACCAGGTCAAGTACAATTATTAGTAGAAAAATCTCATTTAGACGAAGCAAAAAAAATTGTTGAGGCAACTTTTTCTTCAGAAAACGAATAAAAAAAGCCCGGAATATTTTCCGGGTTTTTTTTATGTGGTTTCACTCTAATTATTTTATAAAAGAAGTTACTCCAAATTTTTTAGCTTCAGCTTTCGCCTCATCAGACCACGCTTGCAAATTATTTATTCTTGTATCGTTAGACGGGTGTGTACTCAATAATTCTGATGGTGCTCCTCCTCCACTATTTGCTTTCATGCGTTGCCATAATTTAGCCGCTTCATCAGGATCGTATCCGGCAATTGCCATTAAAGTTAAACCAATTTTATCGGCTTCCGTTTCGTGACTTCTGCTAAAAGGTAGCATTACGCCCACTTGAGAACCTACACCATAAGCGGTATTAAAAATTTCTTGGTTTTCATCTTCAAGAGCTACATTTCCAACAACAGCACCAAGCTGTTGCAACTGTCCTGCACTCATACGCTGTTGTCCATGATTAGCCAAAGCGTGAGCAACTTCGTGTCCCATAACCACAGCTAAACCTGCTTCATCTTGAGTAATTGGTAAAATACCTGTATAGACTACAATTTTTCCACCCGGCATACACCAAGCATTTACAGCTTCATCTTTTACTAGATTATACTCCCACTTATAATTTTCTAAATATCCTTCATATCCATTTGCATTCAACCATCGTTCTGAAGCAGTAGCAATTTTTTGTCCTACGCTCTTTACCATTTGAGATTCAGAAGTTCCTCGTATTACATTATTTTCTTGTAGAAACTGATCGTATTGTTGAAATGAAGTAGCTAAAACATTAGAATTAGGAACTAAAGCTAAGGTTTTCTTACCGGTAAAAGGATTCTTATTACACGAGCTTAAGAGCATTAAAACACCCAAAAAAATACTAATTTTATTCAATTTCATAAGAGTTGGTTTTTTGTTATTGATATTAAAATTACAAAATTGATTTAGATGAATTTTAAAGTTTATCATCGCTTTAACAAAACCGAATAAAAAGAACGGTACAATATTTGTAATTTTATTAAAAAATAAATGATGAAAAAATTAAGTCTCTTGATATTATGCAGCGTTTTTCTTTTTAGCTGCAACGGAAATGCGCAGAAAAAAAAGAAAAGTGAACAATTTGAAATTCAAAAAACAGATGCCGAATGGAAAGCTGAATTATCAGATGAAGAATATTATATTCTCAGAAAAGCAGGAACCGAAAAACCATTTTCTAGTCCGTTAAATAGTATTAAAGAGCCAGGAACTTTTGTTTGTGCTGCTTGCGAAAATAAACTTTACAAAACAAAACATAAATTTAAAAGCGGTACCGGATGGCCAAGTTTTGACAGACCTATTGAAGGTGGTGTTTTTTATTCAACTGACAATAAATTAGGGTATACCAGAAACGAAGTTTTATGTGCAAAATGCGGCGGACATTTAGGACATGTTTTTGATGATGGGCCGCCAGAAACTACAGGAAAACGCTATTGTATGAATGGTGATGCAATGAAGTTTATTCCAGAAAAATAATAACATTTCAATATGAAAAAATATAGCATAGAAAAATCTGAAGAGCAATGGAAAAATGAACTCTCAGAAGAACAATATAGAGTTTTACGTAAACAAGGAACCGAAGCCCCTCACACCGGAAAATACAACATGCATTTTGAAAATGGTAAATATTTTTGTGCCGGTTGTGGCAACAAATTATTTGAAAGCGAAGCAAAGTTTAAAAGCAATTGCGGTTGGCCAAGCTTTGATAAATCTGTTGAAGGAAGTATTGAATATAAAAAAGACAACACCTTTAGAATGATTAGAACAGAAATTCTATGTGCTAATTGTGGCGGTCATATTGGTCATGTCTTTGACGACGGTCCAACAGAAACAGGCCAGCGCTATTGCGTAAATTCTGCAAGTATAAATTTTGATAACCAATAATATAAATACCATGAAAAAACTTATTCTTATATGTCTATCTATTTTTACATTGATCGCTTGTGAAGGGGATCGTGGTCCACAAGGACCTCCGGGATTTGACGGACAAAATATTTTAGGAAGTACCATAGAATTTACAGCTGATTTCCCGTTAAGTAACGAAGTCTACTTTGATTTTTTTGATAACGGAATTGAAGTTTTTGAATCTGACGCTATTTTAGTTTATCGTTCAGAACAAACTATTTCAGATCCTTCTGGTCCCATAAATGTTTGGAAACAATTGCCGCAAACTATTTATTTTAATAATGGTACAGAATTGGCCTATAATTTTGACCATACATTTGAAGATGTTCGCATTTTTATTGAAGGAACAACAAATTTTGACACCCTAAATCCGGATGAATATTATAACAATCAATTATTTAGAATAGTTATTGTTCCTTCAGACTTTGCTAACGATCCTAGTATAAATCTAGAAACTTATCAATCGCTACTTAAAGAAGTTCAAAAACAAGGATTTCAACTGGATCCAAAAACAATACGTGTAGAAAAATAGGCTAGAATAACACTATAACTAACAAAATATTGATGAAAATAACTTTTAATTTTTATTCAACTAAAAAATAAGATATTTAATAAAAGTAATTTTTATAAACTCACACTAAAAAATCCCTATAACTTTTCGTTATGGGGATTATTGTTTAAATTCGCAATTCTTAATTCAGCTTAAAAAGTATTAGACATGAGTAAATATGATATTATTGTTTTAGGTAGTGGCCCTGGAGGTTATGTAACCGCAATTAGAGCCTCTCAATTAGGTTTTAAAACCGCTGTAATCGAAAAAGAAAATCTAGGTGGTGTTTGCCTAAACTGGGGGTGTATTCCTACCAAAGCTTTGCTAAAAAGTGCAGAGGTTTTTGATTACCTAAACCATGCCGAAGACTATGGATTGAAAGTAGAAAAAGCTGACAAAGATTTTAGTGCGGTTGTAAAAAGAAGTCGAAATGTTGCTGAAGGAATGAGCAAAGGAGTTCAATTCTTGATGAAGAAAAACAAAATTGATGTTATTAATGGCTTCGGAAAAGTAAAATCAGGAAAAAAAGTTAGCGTTGAAGATAAAGATGGCAACAAAAAAGATTACGAAGCAGATAACATAATTATAGCTACAGGTGCACATTCTCGCGAATTACCAAATTTAAAGCAAGATGGCGAAAAAGTTATTGGCTATCGTGAGGCAATGAGCTTAAAAAAGCAACCTAAAAAAATGATTGTTGTTGGCTCTGGAGCAATTGGTGTAGAGTTTGCTCATTTCTATAATACGATGGGAACTGACGTTACTGTAGTAGAATATTTACCAAATTTAGTTCCGTTAGAAGATCAAGATGTTTCAAAACAATTTGAAAAATCATTCAAAAAAGCCGGTATAAAAGTAATGACCAACGCCTCTGTAGAAAGTGTTGATACTTCAGGTAAAACAGTAAAAGCGAAGGTTAAAACCAAAAAAGGTGAAGAAACTTTAGAAGCTGACGTTGTTCTTTCTGCCGTTGGTATTAAATCAAATATAGAAAATATTGGTTTAGAAGATTTAGGTATTAAAACCGATAAAGATAAAATTGTGGTAAACGAATGGTACCAAACTAACGTTCCTGGCGTTTATGCAATTGGAGATGTAGTAGCCGGACCGGCATTAGCGCACGTTGCTTCAGCTGAAGGAATTCTTTGTGTTGAAAAAATTAAAGGGATGAAAGTAGAAGCCTTAGACTACGGTAATATTCCTGGTTGTACTTATGCTACTCCGGAAATCGCGAGTGTAGGTATGACAGAAAAACAAGCTAAAGAAGCAGGTTATGAATTAAAGATTGGTAAATTTCCATTCTCTGCCTCAGGAAAAGCAAGTGCAGCCGGTAAAAAAGATGGCTTTGTAAAAGTAATTTACGATGCTAAATATGGTGAATGGTTAGGTTGCCATATGATTGGTGCCGGAGTAACTGACATGATTGCTGAAGCAGTTTTAGGTAGAAAGTTAGAAACTACCGGACACGAAGTCTTAAAAGCAGTTCACCCTCACCCAACCATGAGTGAAGCGGTTATGGAAGCTACTGCAGCAGCTTATGATGAAGTAATTCATATCTAGATATATAATTGATATATTTTGAATCAAAAAAAGTCCCGAAAAATTCGGGACTTTTTTATTAATTATGCTATTAGAATTATAATGATGGATTGATCTTTGCTTCAAACTCCATATCTAATTCTACTTCTAAGTTGTTAGCATCTTCTGTGCTTTCAAATTGTATAACTAACATTAAACTTTCAGATTTAGCATATTCATCTAAATATTGATCGGTAGTAGTGAGATCTATTGTTGTACTTCCCGAAGGTATATTATCTGTACTTGCAACCTCCAAATACTCTAAATTATCGGTTCTTAATCCTAAAGTCACAGAGTTTACAAAATCAAAATTCTCCTGATCGTCTGCACTTAGTAACGA
This sequence comes from Mesonia aquimarina, assembly GCF_003667275.1. GTDB lineage: Bacteria > Bacteroidota > Bacteroidia > Flavobacteriales > Flavobacteriaceae > Mesonia > Mesonia aquimarina. Next base: position 140,107 of record NZ_RCNV01000004.1, read on the forward strand.
TATGTCCAAATCATCTAATTGAATATCTTCAACTTGGTCTATTGTCTCATCTGAACCTGTTTCATCCTCTAATGCTCCACGAAGATTAAGTTCAGTTTCTACCGGGATTTCAAAAATATTTGCGGGTAAATATTCAATACTGGCAGTTTCACTAACAGAAATATTATCAATAGTTCTGATTTGATCTACAGCATCTTCAACATCATCTTCACTACATGAAGTAAAAATAAGTCCTAAAAATAATGCGGGTAATAAAAAAATTCTCTTGTTCATAATAATAGTTTTTTGTTCAATTCAAAACAAGAAAAATTATAATGACTAGTCTCTCAAGTTCTCGTTAAATATTACATAACAAAAACTTAATACGTTTTATCCTAAAATCAAATCTTGATACCAGAATTGATAATCCCAAGAAGCTTTTTCTTCTTTAAAACAATCATCTTCATCAGAAGGAGTGTAATCTCTCAGAACTTTTTCTCCTAGTTTAAAACGAACAGGTTTATAGAATAATGGACCATCAAAAACAAATGTGTGAAACTCGCCATTTTCTCCACAAGGGTCTACATCTGAAGGTAAATCGTTTAAAAATTGATTATCTATTATTCTTCCGCAAAAGCTCTCATCTAAATATTTAGCGCTTGTACAAACCACAATTGCTTTATAGCCTAATTGAATAAATTCAGTAATTAGTTTATGTGTATTTTTTTTCCATAAAGGAAAAACCGGTTGTAAATTAACTACTAGTAGTTCCTTTTCACGATAGGCTTTTAAATCTTCCAAAAATATATCACCAAAAATAGCGTGGGTAAAACCTTCTTTCTTTAAAAGTTGTACATGGTTCTTCATTTTGGTATTGTAGGTTTCTATTGACACATTTCCACTTAGAGGAATTGTATGTAAAGGAATTTGTAAAGCTTCTGCTTGCTGTTCGAGTAAATTGATGGAGAGACCATGCATTGAAACTCTATTAAAATCTGTATTTACAGTGGTTACCAATTTTTCAATGGTATACTTTTTTTGATTTTTCAACATATGTAAAGCAAACATCGCATCCTTACCGCTACTCCAATTGATATAAGTCTTATTCATTCTTATCTAATTCTAAAAAACTTAATACTGCTAATTCATAACTTTTTAATCCAAAACCACTAATACTACCGAAAGCGTGTGCTGATATATATGATTTCTGACGAAATTTTTCGCGGGCATAAATATTAGAAATATGAACTTCTACAACTGGAATAGAAATTGCTCTTACAGCATCTGCTATTGCAATAGAAGTATGCGTATAAGCTGCAGCATTTAAAATTACTGCTTGAAAAGTTTGTTTAGCTTCTTGTAAGGCGGTTACTATATCTCCCTCACTATTACTTTGATAATGGGAAAGTTCTACATCTTTTAGCTTAAACTGCAGTTGCATAAAATAATCATCAAAACTTTTGCTACCGTAGATTTCCTGTTCTCGTTCTCCTAAAATATTAAGATTAGGACCGTTTATTATTAGTATTTTCATAGGTTAAAGATAGTATTTTCCATAAAAAAAGCGAAGAGTTTAAATCTTCGCTTTTTTCACATTGAGTGTTTATATTAGAATTTGTAACCTACACCAATCTGCAAAGAATTAATATGACCTTTAAAATCATCTCCTCCATCTTTGAAACGATTTGTTAACTCAAAACTATATCTAGCGTCAATAAAAAAGTTTTCTGTGATATCATAACTTGCGCCAAAAGTAGCATCAATTCCAAAAGTATTAACTCCTTCTACAGCTTCTTCTAAATCTAATGTTCCTTGAGGACCAGCGAGGATTGCAAAACCACTATCTGCAATATAATATTTTGCTAATATTGGAATAAATAAAGCACTTCCTTCTCCAGCATTTCCATATAAAAGTTCTGGTTGTACATGAAAGTTTTCTGAAACTCCTATATCAACCAATCCTCCAATTAAAAATCCAGCTTCGCTGTTAGAAACATCGCCATCGGGAGTTTCAATTTCTGCTTGAACATTTAAAAATCCAGCTTTAACGCCAAAATCTACTGTTTGTGATTGAGCTGTAAAAACACCCATTGCTACAACAACAGCTGTTAAAAATAATTTTTTCATAATTTGATTTAGTTTAAATTTTGCTGCAAATATATTATTTTAATACAAACAACTATTTCATATAAAACTTTATTTCATAAAAAAAGCGAAGACTTTAAATCTTCGCTTTTTAATAGTATTTAAAATTCTCGGTTTAGAATTTATAAGCTGCACCTATTCCTAAAGCACTAGCATTACCTCCATCTAAACTAATTCCTTTGTAAAATGCAAAAACATCAATTTTCATAGTTTGATACCCTGCTTTTGGTTGATAGTAAAAACCAGAATCACTAACTTCATCATCTGTACTTAAAGCATAACCTAAGTCTACTCCTCCAAACCAGTTTTCTGCGAAACTATATCTTGCAGAAGCAGCAACAGGAATATAACTTAAATCTTCGGCTTCAACTGTCCCTAATGGAGTGTCAAATTCTTCTCCTAAGAAAGTAGTATAACCAGTAGCAATACCAACATCAAAACCTTCTCCTACGTTCCAATGATAGCTAGCATCAATTCCTAAGTTTAAAGTAGTAAATTCTTCTACGTCACCCATAGGTAAACCTACATGTGCTCCTAATTTAAAACCCTCTTGAGCTTGTGCTCCAAAAATTCCCAGTGTTGCAATTGCAACAGTAAGTAACATTTTTTTCATAATAGATTTATTTTAGTTTTAATTTATAGCCAAATATAAAATTATTTTTAAATAATTATGTTAAAAAATTAACTTTAAACATAACTTAATTTTCAGATAACATTATAAAAAAAGAGGGGTTTAAAAAACCCTCTTTTTTCTTTTTGACTAAATTTTACTTAAAACATAAAACCTACACCAGCTTGCCATACAGAATTTTTAATATCAACGCCTGAGTCGTCATCACTAAAAATTTTCGATAATCCGTGGTTGTATCTTCCTTGAATAAAGAAACCATTATCAAACTTATACTCTACCCCGGCGGCTATGCTAAAATCAATATCATTTGGTTCTGGTAATAAATCTGAATTGATATCACCACCATCTGAATTTGGTTGGTAATCTACCTCGTCATTAATTAAAAATCCAATTTGTGGACCTGCGTGTACGTTTAGACCTTCAATTAAATAAATTTTTGCTAATACAGGAATTTGAATGTAATCTAATTGATATTCTATATTTTCATCATTATCAAAAAGATTGTCTTGATCTATTTGTTTGATGTCAAACCCTTGTCCGGAATACAAAACCTCTGGTTGAATAGAAAACCGCTCTCCAAAAGGAACTTCGGCTACAAAACCAGCATTAAAACTTGTTCTAGATTCTGAATCCCAAGAATCATCTCCTGTGAAGTTTGAAAAATTAACTCCTCCTTTTACTCCAATTTGCACTAAATCAGAATCGGCTTGTGCATGAGCACTTCCTAAACCTAATACTGCCAAAGCAGCTGTAAACAATAGCTTTTTCATATCATAAATGTTTTTTGTTCGAGGGCAAATTTATGAGTCATTACATCAACATTATCACAATAAAAATTAAAATTCACTTAAATATTTATTAATATTATTCCTAATTTTACCAATGTGAAATGGAATCAATTACTTAAAGATTATCAACATTATCTTAGAATAGAACGGGGTTTATCTTCAAATTCTATTGAGAATTATAGTTACGATATTCATAAGCTAATTAACTATTTAAAAGCGCATCAAATTAAAGAATCTCCAGCAGACATTCAAGAAAGTACCATTCAACAATTTATTTATTCAATTGCTAAAAGCTCTTCAAGTGTAAGAACTCAAGCTAGAATTATAGCGGGTTTACGAGGTTTTTTTTCTTATTTAATTTTTGAAAATTATAGAGAAAATAATCCGCTAGATTTAATTGAAGCTCCAAAGATTGGCAGAAAGCTCCCCGATACTTTATCTACACAAGAAATTGATGAACTAATAAAAAATATAGATTTAAGTAAGCCAGAAGGAGAAAGAAATAAAGCTATTATAGAAACTTTGTATAGTTGCGGATTACGTGTTACTGAGCTTGTTAACCTTAAAATTTCTGACCTTTTTTTTGAAGAAGGCTTCATAAAGGTAAGCGGAAAAGGAAATAAAGAACGTTTTGTACCCATTAGCAATTATACTACTAAACTAATTGAAACGTACAGGAATAAAATCAGGGTTCATATTTCTATAAAGAAGCAGTTTGAAGATACTTTATTTCTAAATAGAAGAGGAGGAAAACTAAGCCGAGCTATGATTTTTACAATTGTAAAACGTTTAGCAGAAGAAGCTCAGTTAAACAAAAAAATAAGCCCTCATACTTTTCGTCATTCATTTGCTAGTCATTTATTAGAGAATGGAGCAGATTTAAGATCTATTCAACAAATGTTAGGACACGAGAGTATTACAACTACTGAAATTTATATGCACACTGATAGGTCTCAACTAAAAAAAGCCATTCAAAAATTTCATCCTAGATCATAAAATTGAGCTATGTTAGGAATTCATATTAAAATTCTGCTAAAGTGACATTTATATTTCTAAACTCTTACTAATAAATTTATCTTAGGTAAAAAATTAATTACTATGAATTATTTAGAATTTAGAAACGGAGATAAAATGCCAGCAATAGGTATCTGAACCTAAAAAAGTAGAAAAAGCAGTTAAACACGCTTTAAAAAATGGATATGAACACATAGATTGCGCAGCGGTTTATGGTAATGAAACTGAAGTTGGAAATGCTTTACAAGCCGTGTTTAATGAAGGAGAAATTAAACGAGAAAATGTTTGGGTTACCTCGAAACTGTGGAACAATGCACATAAAAAAGAAGATGTAATACCTGCATTAAAAAACACTTTAAACGACCTAAAATTAGATTATTTAGATCTTTATTTAATGCACTGGCCAGTAGCTTTTAGACCAGGGTTAGAGGGGTTTCCTGAGAAAGATGAAGACTTTTTATCCTTAGATGAAGTTCCAATTATAGAAACCTGGAACGCTATGATAGAAGCTAAAAAACAAGGATTAGTAAAACACATAGGAGTTTCTAATTTTAGCAGCAAAAAATTAGCTGACCTACTTGAAAAAACAAATGATGCGCCAGAGATGAATCAAGTAGAACTGCATCCTTACTTACAACAAAAAGATTTAATAGATTATTGCAAAAAAAATAATATCCATCTTACTGCTTACTCTCCTTTAGGTAGTGGTGATAGAAGTGATGAAATGAAAGCTGAAAATGAACCATCATTACTCGAAAATGAAACTATAAAAGCAATTGCTGAAAAACATGAAGCATCTGCAGGCCAAATTTTAATTAAATGGGCAGAACAAAGAGGAACAGCGGTTATACCTAAATCTACCAACGAGGGAAGAATTGAAGAAAATATTAAAAGTGCTGCTATAAAATTAAATGAAAACGATTTAAATGAAATCAAAAAATTAGATAAACATTTTAGATATGTAACAGGAGAGTTTTTTGTAACCGAAGGAAACTCATATTCGAATATTTATGATGAGTAATTATTTGATAAATCCATTATAGGAATTAAAATATTTAATAACGATCAATAATTAATTCTTGTAATGGATTTATTAAACATCATCACTTTCTTGTTAAATTTATTAGTCTTTTTAATAATTATAACTTCAGACAATATTGATATAAAATTTCCTTTCAGAATAGTTGTTATAACACTCAATGCCTAACCCTTAATCTCATAAATAATTGGTAAAACATTGAAAAATGTTACTAAATTGAGCTCAGGAGAGTGGAACATTAATTTTTTTAATTGAGAATAATCTCAATATTTTATAACTTTTTAAAAATAAATTATTAGTTGAGGTTTTTCAAAATTGCTTTAAGCTCCTCGTGGTTTTGCTTGGTATAATCTAAATGAGTTACTATGCGTAACTTACCTTCACCCATTGCACTGATAATTATATTTTTTTCTTGAAGTAAATTTAAAAAACCTGACTGATCAATTTTATCTTTCAAATAAAAAATCACAATGTTTGTTTCTATAGGTTCAACCTTTTCTACATAAGCTTGTTCTGATAAAATCTCTCCTAATTCATACGCTCTTTTATGATCTTCAGCTAAGCGTTCAATATTATTTTCTAAAGCATATAAACCAGCAGCAGCCATGAATCCAATTTGTCGCATTCCGCCGCCTAAAACTTTTCGAACCCGCATAGCATTTTTCATAAGTTTTTCATCTCCTATCAAAACAGATCCCATTGGGGTTCCTAAGCCTTTAGAAAGACAAATTGATATCGTATCAAAAACTTCTCCGTATTGTTTTGGGGACTCTCCTTTTGCTACCAATGCATTAAAAAGTCTGGCGCCATCAAGATGTAATCCTAAACAATGCTTCTCACAAACTTTTTTAACACGTCTTATTTCTTCAAAATTATAGCAAGCTCCGCCTCCTTTATTTGTAGTATTTTCTAAACAAACCAAACGCGTTAACGGACTGTGGTAAAAATCTGGGGGGTTTATTGCTTTTTCAATTTGTTCTGCTCTAATCATCCCCCGATCTCCATCAATCAACTTACAAGAAACACCACTATTAAAAGAAGCTCCACCTCCTTCATAGTTATATACGTGAGCCCATTTATCACAAATTAGTTGTTCACCGGGCTGGGTGTGTAATTTTATTGCAGCTTGATTTGCCATACTTCCAGTAGGAAAAAAAAGGGCATGTTTTTTTCCAAACATTTTTGCTAAACGCTCCTCTAATAAATTTACTGTAGGATCTTCCTTATACACGTCATCTCCTACCTTTGCATTTAAAATAGCCTCCATCATCCCGGGTGTTGGCTTTGTAATTGTATCACTTTTTAAATCAATCATTATTATATTTTTGATCTTTAAAACTATAAAATAAACCTGAAATAATTTTGCAAAAACAAGCTAAATCCTATTTTTGTTTATAATAAATATTTCAAAAAAGATGATAACCCAAGAACAGGTAAAAAACTTAAAAGATCGTGTAACCTCTCTAAAACAATATCTTTGACATAGATGCCAAAAAGGTAGAAATTGCTAATGAAGAGGAAAAAACCTTTGCCCCAAATTTTTGGGATAATCCTCAAAAAGCAGAGAAAATTTTAAAAGCACTTAACTCAGAAAAGAACTGGGTGACTGATTACAAAGAGGTTAAAACCTTAGTTGAAGATCTTGAGGTGATTTTTGAATTTTTTAAAGAAGATGAAGCTTCTGCAGAAGATGTAGAAAATAGATACACAAAAGCACTTCACAAAATTGAAGATTTAGAATTTAGAAATATGCTTTCTGAAGAGGGCGATACGTTAAGTGCTGTTCTTCAAATAACTGCCGGCGCAGGTGGAACAGAAAGTTGTGACTGGGCTGCTATGTTAATGCGAATGTATTTAATGTGGGCAGAAAAACAAAACTACAAAATTAAAGAACTTAACTACCAAGACGGAGATGTTGCCGGCATTAAAACAGTAACCCTAGAAATCGAAGGCGATTATGCATTTGGATGGTTAAAGGGAGAAAATGGCGTGCATAGATTAGTAAGGATTTCACCATTTGACAGTAATGCAAAAAGGCATACTTCTTTTGCTTCGGTTTATGTTTACCCAATGGTAGATGATTCTATTGAAATTGATATAAATCCTTCAGACATAGAGATCACCACTGCTAGATCTAGTGGAGCTGGTGGACAGAATGTAAATAAAGTTGAAACTAAAGTTCAGCTAACCCATAAACCAACCGGAATTCAGATTTCTTGTTCTGAGACACGATCTCAACACGATAATCGCGCAAGAGCTTTACAAATGTTAAGATCTCAGCTATATGAAATAGAGTTACAAAAGCAATTGGCACAACGGGAAGACATCGAAGCTGAGAAAAAGAAAATAGAATGGGGTTCTCAAATTAGAAATTATGTGATGCATCCTTATAAGTTGGTAAAAGATGTACGTACAGCAGAAGAAACAGGAAATGTAGACGCTGTAATGAATGGACACATAGATCCTTTCTTAAAATCGTATTTAATGATGATGGGCCAACGTGAAGAATAATTGTTTAAACAGAAAAAATTAGTTATATTATATTCAAATAATTTAAAAAACACTATGATTAAAATTTACCACAATCCCCGATGTTCTAAATCTAGAGAAGGATTAAAAATATTAGAAGAGTCTGGTAAAACATTTACTATTGTTAAATATTTAAATCAGCAGTTAGAAAAAGAAGAAATTGAAGAAATTTTAAATTTACTGGATATTCCTGCTGAAAAGCTTATTAGAACCAACGAGAAAATTTGGAAAGAAAATTTTAAAGGAAAAGACCTTTCTAAAGAAGAGCTAATAAGTGCGATGCAAGAACACCCAAAATTGATAGAGCGTCCAATTGTAGTTACGAAAGAAAAAGCTATTATTGGTAGACCTCCTGAAAAAATTAAAGACATTTTATAGGTTTTTAACGTTAGAATAGCAATTAGATCATTTTTTTTATTTAATTTGTAAATTATACCTAAAACTTAAATTATGAAAAGAATACTATTACTCTTTACAATTATGATTTTTTCTTGTCAATTTTCAGTTGCACAAGACTTACTTCAAGGAGATCCTAAAAAAGGAGTTGAAGAAAACGTCAACCGGTACACAGAATACCTTAAAAAAGAACTTGTTTTAAATACAAAACAGGAAAACATTGTAGAAAGCAATTTAACAGAATTCTACATGAATATTAGAGACTTAAAGCAAGCTAACATGAATAAAAAAGACTTCAATAGAAGATTTGTTGTTTTAAAAGAAAATAATATTAATCGAATGCGCAATGTATTAACAAAACCACAATTTGATAAATACATTACAATTTTAGAAAAAGAACAAGAAAAATTAAATAAAAAGAAATAACTTTTTATTTAATTTTTTTATTGAACCACCTTTAAGACAAAGGTGGTTTTTTTATTAGCATAGATTTAACACACTTTCATTTAAACGTATTGCTTTTTTGAGTGTCATAAAATAAAAAACTACATGAAATTACTTTTTACAAGCGCAAAATTAAGTCTTGTCTTTTTTCTATTATTTATTCCGCTTTTGGTATTCTCTCAAGATTCTTATACTGTAAAGGGAAGTGTGGTAGATAAAGATGCAGGAATCCCACTAGAATATGCTACAATTACCTTTAAAGATACTGCTGGAAATTATGATGATCAAGGTGGAGTAACCGATTTTGATGGAAATTTTAATGTAGAAGTAAAAGAAGGTACTTATAATATATTGGTTGAATATATTTCTTTTGAACCAAAAACTTTTAAAAATAAGACTGTCAACAGTAATACCAATCTTGGTAAAATTTCTTTAGGAATTAGTGCCGATAATTTAAATGAAGTTGTAGTTACAGCAGAAACAACACAAGTAGATGTTAGGCTTGATAAAAAAATATATAATATAGGTAAAGACTTAACTACACAAGGAGCAACAGTAAGCGACGCTTTGAGCAATGTACCTTCAGTTACGGTAGATATTGAAGGTGGCATAAGTTTGCGAGGAAATGAAAATGTTAGGATTCTAATAAACGGAAAACCTTCTGCAATGGCAGGTTTTGGCGATACAAATGTTTTTCAACAATTACCAGCAGATGCTATTGAACGTGTTGAAGTAATTACCAGTCCCTCTGCGAGATATGATGCTGAAGGTTCTGCCGGTATTCTCAACATTATCTTAAAGAAAGAAAAAACACTTGGTTTTAATGGTTCGGTTTCAGCAAACTTAGGTTTTCCCGCAAATAGTCAAATTTCGACAAACTTAAATCTACGTACCGATAATTACAATATTTTTACAACCATTGGTAATTATTATAGAAAATCTCCCGGTAATGCTTTTTTTGATAATGACTATAATACTGGTAATTTTGATAGAATTATTGAAGATCGCGAATATGATAGAAACTATACGGGCTTTAATGCAAATGTTGGAATGGAATATTTCTTAAATGATCAATCTTCTATTACCGCTAGTATTTTCACACGTTTTGGTGATGATAAAGATGTTACCTCAAACAATACTTCTCGATTTAATAATAATAGCTTAGATAGTAGAACATTTAGAGAACAGATAGAAAAAGAAAAGGACGAAAGTTACCAAGCTTCAGTAAATTATATCAATCGTTTTAATGACGAAGGTCATGAGTTAACCGCAGATGTACAATATTCTTATGATAATGAGGATAAACCAACTTCTATTGAAGAAAACCTAACTTTTCCTTCTAGTTCATTAATTGCCAGAGAAAATATTTTTGAAATCGAAACTCAAAATGAATTTCTTATTCAAGCAGATTATGTTTTACCCATGGGTGAAGCACAATTTGAAGCCGGTTATCGTGGTAACTTTGAAGAAGAGATTACAGATTATACACTAGACACACTTGATATCTCTACAGGAAATTTTAATACTGACCTAACACTTTCAAACAAGTTTACCTACACAGAAAACGTAAATGCTTTTTACTCACAATACGGTAATAAATTAGGCGATTTCTCATTCTTGTTAGGTTTACGATTAGAGCATACACAGCTTAAAGGAGAAGTAGAAACTTTATTACCTGAAAATTCCTTAGAAGATATTTTAGGAGTTGATTTTGATACTAACTTCAACAAAAATTATTTAGGTTTATTCCCAACTGTAAATTTAATATACGAACTCCAAGAAGACGAAAATATTACCTTAGGATATAATAGAAGAATTAACAGACCACGTGGTTGGTATATCAATCCATTTCCTTCGCGTTCTAGTAGAACAAATGTTTTTCAAGGAAACCCTGATCTAGACCCTGCATTTTCCAACCAATTTGATTTAGGTTACTTACGTAAATGGGAGAAGCTTACTTTAACTGGATCTGTTTACTATCAACGGGAAACCGGTTCTTTTGAACGGGTACAATTAGATCCTGATGATTCTAATGTTACAGCAGACGGAATACCAATTGTACGTACAATTCCTATTAATCTTGCAACTGAAGAACGTTTTGGTGGTGAAATAGGAACCATTTATAATCCTGCAGATTGGTTGCGATTAAACGCAAGTTTTAACTTTTTCCGCTCAGTAACTGAAGGAGAATTTCAAGATGTAGATTACGGAAATGAAAATACCAGTTGGTTTGGACGTTTTAGTGGAAAAGTAACCTTACCCGGCCAGATTGATTGGCAAACTAATACTTTCTATCGTGGACCACGACAAAGCGCTCAAACAGAAACTGAAGGTATTTTTTCTATGAACCTTGCTTTTAGTAAAGAGGTAATTCCAGATAATTTAACCGCTTCATTTAATATAAGTGATGTATTTAATTCTAGAAAAAGAAATTCATTAACAGTGACAGATAATGTAACCACAGATAGTGAATTTCAGTGGAGAGAAAGACAATTTACCGTTTCTTTAATTTATAGATTTAATCAGCCGAATAAAAAAGGTAGAAACGAAAGCAGTAATTCTGATTTTGAAGGAGACGACGGCTTTTAGGCTCTAGAAAAAAGAGTATAAAAAAAAGGGAAGCAAAAAATTTGCTTCCCTTTTTTTTATTGAATACTATATATTATTTAGAGCTTAACTCTTTTTCTTTTTTCTTTTCGTCACGTTTTTCTTTAATCATTTCAATAATAGAACCTCCAATCCAATAAGGAACTACAAAAGTGATTAAAAAAATCATCAACCAAAAACCAATGGTTGCAATTGTTCCAAACGCTAAAAAACCAAGATACTGATCAAATTCAAACATAGTAGAGATGTTACATTTTAATGCAAATATAAAACAAAGCATTCACTAACTCCAAATGAAATTTTAATTTTATCAACAATAAAAATTCAAAACTTTGCTTTAGTATTATTGACTAGAATGTAAACCTATCATATTTCCCTCAGAATCTTGAACTAAAGAAACAAATCCGTGTTCACCGATAGACATTTTTGGCTGTATGATTTTTCCTCCAGCACCTTCTACTCTTCCTTCTTCTGCAGCACAGTCTATGCAAGAAAAATAAACAATGGTTCCATTTCCTTGTATTTGCATGTTTTTTATTTTCACCAAAGCACCAGAAGTATTCAGGCTTTTCTCATCCATCGGGAAAGCAAGCATTTCTAGTTCATCATTATCTATTGGTAATTTCGATAATTGAAATTGAAATACTGTTTCATAAAATTTTTTAGCACGGTTTAAATCATTTACATAAATTTCAAACCAGCCTACGGGATTAATTGGCTTTTCCATAATAATATTTTTGTTTAATATTTATCTCAACTCTAATTGTAAAATTACAGTTTAAAGGTATTTAATTAAATTATAATAAGTCAAATTCAATGTATTAAACATTGATTTTATAGCAGAATTAACTTCAAAATCTTATTTTTGAAATCCTAAATTAAAAACACCAAATCATGTCATATCGTATAGAAAAAGATACTATGGGCGAGGTAAAAGTACCTGCCGATAAACTTTGGGGAGCACAAACTGAACGCTCTCGTAATAATTTTAAAATAGGACCTGCAGGATCTATGCCATTAGAAATTGTGTATGGTTTTGCTTATTTAAAAAAAGCCGCTGCTTATACAAATGAAGCTGCTGGCGTTCTACCTACAGAAAAAAGAGATCTTATTGCTAAGGTTTGTGATGAAATTTTAGAAGGAAAACATGACGATCAATTTCCGTTGGTAATTTGGCAAACCGGATCTGGTACACAAAGTAATATGAATGTGAATGAAGTAATTGCAAATAGAGCTCACCAATTAGCAGGAAAAACAATTGGTGAAGGTGAAAAAAGTTTACTTCCTAATGATGATGTAAATAAATCTCAATCTTCTAACGATACTTTTCCTACAGGAATGCATATTGCAACCTATAAAAAAGTAGTAGAAACTACCATTCCTGGAGTGAAACAATTACGTAATACACTTCAGAAAAAAGCAGAAGAATTTAAAAAAGTAGTGAAAATTGGACGTACACATTTTATGGATGCTACTCCCCTAACTTTAGGGCAAGAATTTAGTGGTTATGTTTCTCAATTAGATCACGGCTTAAAAGCATTAGAAGCCACTTTACCTCATTTAGCTGAATTGGCTTTAGGAGGAACCGCAGTAGGAACAGGTTTAAATACCCCAAAAAATTATGCCAATGATGTAGCAAAATATATTGCTGATTTTACTGAACTTCCTTTTACTTCTGCTGAAAATAAATTTGAAGCTCTAGCTGCACACGATGCTTTAGTGGAAACACACGGAGCTTTAAAACAGTTGGCGGTTTCATTGAATAAAATAGGAAACGATATTAGAATGTTAGCATCGGGACCTCGAAGTGGAATTGGAGAAATTATTATCCCGGCAAACGAACCAGGTTCTTCTATTATGCCAGGAAAAGTAAATCCTACGCAATGTGAAGCTTTAACCATGGTTTGCGCACAAGTTATTGGTAACGATGTTGCGATGAGCGTTGGTGGTATGCAAGGACAATTTGAATTAAATGTATTTAAACCAGTTATGGCAGCCAACTTATTACAAAGCGCTCAATTACTTGGTGATGCTTGTGTTTCTTTTGAGGAGCATTGCGCAAATGGAATTGAGCCTAATCAAGAACGAATTGATGAGTTGCTTAAAAATAGCTTGATGCTAGTTACTGCTTTAAACACTAAAATAGGTTATTATAAAGCAGCAGAAATTGCAACAACAGCACATAAAAACGGAACTACACTAAAAGAGGAAGCTGTTAATTTAGGATACACTACAGCAGAAGAATTTGATGAGTGGGTAAAACCTGAAGATATGGTTGGAGAAATAAAATAAATATTATCTAAATTAAAAGAGGCTGTCTAAAAAGATTATAAAAGGGTCATTCTGAATTTATTTCAGAATCTCATATTACTGAAATACAAATCAATATAAGAACCTGAATCAAGTTCAGGTTGACAAAAGTAGACTTTTTAGACAGCTTTTTTTTATGCTTTAAAATTTAATGTAAACGTCGTTCCTACATTTACTCTACTTTCTACTTGAACGCTTCCACCCAAAGTTTCTATCAGGTTTTTTACCAAATATAAACCTATACCTCTACTCTCATGGTTTGAAGTAAATTTTTGATGTAAACTAAAAATTTTATCTCCTATTTTTTTCATATCAAAACCTATTCCGTTATCAGAAAAAATAAGTTGAGGGATGTTATTAATTTTACGAGACTTAATAGAAATGATTAGTCTACGATTGTTGCTAGAGTATTTTAAGGAATTAGAAATTAAATTTAATAATATGCTTTGAAGAAAAAACTCATTAGATGTAAGATGCGTTAATTCAGAAAAATCTACTTCAAATTTTGCATTAGATAAATTCACTAACTCATTTATTGAATTTTTCACATTAGAAAAAACGTCTTCTAAATATATTTTTTCAACAGACTCATTTATCTTTTTATCATTACTAACCGCATCAACATATTTATTGAGCGTATTATTCATCTCTAAATTAGCGTCATTTAAAAGTGCAACATACTTTCTCGTTTCCGAATCTTCAATTTTTGAAAGATCTAATAAACTGAATAAAGAAATTACATTACTTACTGGTGATCTTAAATCATGAGAAATCATATAAGTAAATTTCTTAAGATCTGCATTAGATTTTGCAAGCTTCAATAAAAGTGAATTTCGCTCCTCTTCTAATTTTTTTATATGAGTAATATTTTTAGCAACCGCATAAATTAAATCATTTTCTTCCTCAGAAATTGAAGTCCAAGAAAGCCAAACAATATCTCCATTTTTAGTGATGTATCGGTTTTCTAAATTTAGAAGTGGAACCTTATTCTTTAGGCTATTTCTGAATTCTGAGGTTTTTTTTTTATCTTCTTCATAAATCAAGTTATTTATGGGAATTTTTAATAACTCATCTATACTGTAACCAAGAAGATTAGAAAAAGCGGGATTTACTTTTTTTAAATAGCCATCATAACCCGCAATACAGAGAATGTCTGGAGTTAAATTAAAAAAACGTTCTAGATTAAATTCGCCTTCTTTAGTTGGATTGAGCATTTATATTTTACTTTTTGAAATAACGTTGGTATTTTCTTCTCGCTAAGAATCCAACTAAAATCCAAACTCCAAAAGCTATTCCTATAAATTTATAACTAATTATTTGATCTCCGCTTGCATAAGAATGTAAACCGGTTAAATAAAAATTCACACCAAAGTAAGTCATCATAATTGAAGAAAAAGCAAAAACTGCTGCCCAATTAAAAGCAAACTTACTACGCAAACCAGGCACTAATCGCATATGAATTACAAATGCATAAACCATAATACTAATTAAAGCCCAGGTTTCTTTAGGATCCCATCCCCAATAGCGCCCCCAACTTTCGTTTGCCCATTGACCACCTAAAAAGTTTCCGATCGTAAGCATTACTAAACCAACGGTTAAAGCCATTTCTGTAATGATTGTAAGCTCATTGATGTTGAGCTGCATCTTTCTTCGATTTTTATCGGTAGTTAAAATCATTAAAATTAAAGAAACCAATCCTAAAATCATTCCCAACGTAAACGGACCGTAACTTGCCACAATAACAGCCACATGAATCATTAACCAATAAGAATCTAGAACTGGGACGAGATTAGCTATTGCTGGATCCATCCAGTTCCAATGTGCAATCATTAAAATCATAGCAGCTACAAAAGCAGTAGATGCAATTGTTAAATCACTTTTTCTGCCAAAAGCTAAACCAAAAAACATAGTTGCCCAACCTACATAAATCATACTTTCGTATGCATCACTCCATGGAGCATGACCCGAAATATACCAACGGGCAATAAGACCTGCAGTATGCAAAATGAAGAGAAGCAGAATAATAACTTTACTAATATTTACAATTATTCTAACGCCTTTTTTATCATAGAAAATTTGAAGAATAACAAATAAAAACATCACTAAACCAGCCAGCATATATTGCCAAAATAAACCTCTAAAAACATCATATTTATTATAAAGAATTTCAGCTTCTATTTTTTGTTCTGAAGGCATTACTTCTGCACCATATTTTTTCTGAAAATCTTTTATACTAGCTAGCATTTCGTCTGCTTTACTATAATTATCTGTTGACTTTGCCGTTTGGATAACCTGCATATAATATGGAAGTATTTTACTTACATATAGCGAATCTGCCCCTGTGAATTTACCCGGATTTTCTCTAATTTCCATATAAGAAAGCCACTTGTTATTTTCGGCGTTTGGAATTGGAAATATCTTTAAAACTTTTCCTTCTAATGCATTATAAAGTAGATTCACCTTTTCATCTGCAGAAATAAAATCTTTTTGAAACTGATTTTTCACTTCAGTTCTATAGGCGTTTTCTAAATATGGAGAAAGTTTATAATTTCCTTTAGCATCAAAAAAGTTCGCCAAAGGAATGTGTTTTTTACCTTCTTCAACTCCTAAAATATGATGTAAACTATCGTTTTTTGCTTTTACGTTAATTAAAGGAACATTGTACCAAATGGTCGGGTTTTCTGTCATAGAAAATAAAACCTGATCACTATTTAAACCTTCATAAGAGTCGCTTTTACTTAGTTTTCTTAGCAATTCTGATGAATATGTATTTGCAGGTTTCATTCTTCCGCCGGCATCTTGAATAACTAAACGGCCAAAGTTTTTAGCATGCTTTTCTGAAATTGCATTGTTCTTTATAACAGAATCAATTTTAAATTTCTCAAACTGCATCGGCATAGTGTTATGCGTTTGGTGTGCATCAACTTCCGCTATAGTGTCGCGCTGTTCATTAATTTCTCCTGAAGTAGCATCTTGTGCAAAACTTGAAAAACCGATTAAAAATGCTAATACACCAAGCATTTTAGCTTTCTTATTTTTCACTTTATCTAATTGTACTTTTAGTTTTCCGAAGCGAGAACCTTTATCAAAAAGAATAAGCATCAAGCCCAAATAGAGTAAAAAGTAACCGATATAAGTTATCCAAGTTCCCCACCAATCATGATTTACTGAAAGAATGGTTCCTTTTTCATCAGGATCAAAAGAGGCTTGAAAAAAGCGATAACCTTCATGATCTAACACATTATTCATATAAATTTCGTGCGCAGTAGTTTCGCCATTATCTATTAAGTCAACTTTACTTTTAAACGATTGATAACTTGGAGTAGGATTATCTTCGGTTCCCGGATATTTTTTGGCGATAAAATCTTTTAAACGAATAGCAAATGGAAGTTCATATTCTTTACTTCCATAACGAACATTAACATCTAAACCACCAACTTTTATCGTTTTTAATTCATTAACCATTCCTTTGGCGCCCAGTAAATTTACTTCTTTAGATTCACCCTTACTTGTTACTTTTAAAACCACACCATCTGCTTGTCCTTTTTGCATTGTTTCTGAAGGTACCAAATCATATTTACCTTTTACCACAGGATCTGGAAATACAAACTGCATGCCTGCCATGTTGTAGAGAGAACGCATCATAAGCGGCTGTACAGAATCAGCTACAACATTGCCTTGTTTTCTATCTGCCATCCGCATATAGCTTCCTTCAAAAGGGGAAGAAATTTGATAACCTTCTTCACTTACTTGAATATTTATTGCACCTTCAGTAGGTTTATTATAAGCAAATAAAATATTGTGAATACTGCTAATCTCGCCTTCTTCTAAATAATGATCGTGTCGGTTTCCGTCTCCTGCTTCTACAATCTTTAAGTAATTTTTTCCGTTTTCATCAGGAATTAATCCTTCCTCTGCTCCTTCAATATAATTTACGACTTCAAAATTTACCGGTTGTCCTTTAAAATCTGTAGAAATCTTTTTATTGTTATTAATTCCCGGCGCTAAAAGCAGCTCATGGTTTTGAGATCTACGCAATGGTTCACCATTAAATTCACCATCAATTATAGTGGTTAAATATGTTTTTTCTGACAACATTTTATTCGTCATCTCGCCTTCTCGAATAGGCATAATTCCTTCGTATCCAATATAACGCGTTACGCCAGCACCTATAATTATTAAAAAGAAAGCAACGTGTAATAAAAGTGTGCTCCATTTTTCTCTTTTCCAAAGTTGGTATCGCTTTATATTTCCCGCAAAATTAACGGCAAAAAGCACCATAATTGCTTCAAACCACCAGGCATTATAAATCCAGACTCTTGCTGTTGCAGTGGTGTAAGAATTTTCTACAAAAGTTCCTACGGCCATTGCCAACGCAAAAACAATAAATAAAAGGGCCATTAATCGAGTTGAAAAAAGAAATTGAGTAAGCTTCTTTTGAATCATGAGAGGGTATTTAAAAACGCTGCAAAGTTATTGATTTTTGTCTGATTATAGGGCTTATAACAACAGCAAAATACACGTAAAAATGTTAATTTTAGACGACTCAAAGATTTTTAATATTTTAGCGGAATGATAAAAGTTGTTTTACTAGGCGCAGGAAATGTTGCAACCCATTTATTTAATGCTTTTGATGAAGCTAAAAACATTTCTATTGAGCAGGTTTTTAGCCGAAAAGAAAGCTCATTAACTTCTTTTGAAAAGAAAACTGCAGTTACAACTTCTTTAGAAAATCTTAAAGAAGCTGATGTGTATATTCTAGCTGTAAAAGATGATGCGGTAAAAAATGTGATTGAAAAAATTCAGTATAAAAATGGCTTAATTGTACATACTTCGGGCAGCGTTCCTTTATTAAAATCGGCTAAAAATAACGGTGTGTTCTATCCGTTACAGACATTTTCTAAAAATACTGCAGTAGATTTTTCTAAAATTCCGCTTTGCATTGAAGCTGATATTGATGAAAATTTAGCTTTATTGCATCAACTAGCAAATTCTATTTCTAATTCGGTTTACGAAATTTCTTCAGAACAACGAAAATCGCTTCATCTTTCTGCGGTTTTTGTGTGCAACTTTGTAAACCATTTGTACAGTATTGGCGAAGATTTATGTCAAGAAAATAAAGTTCCGTTTGAAATTTTGCATCCCTTAATTTTAGAAACAGCAAGAAAAGCAAGTGTTAATTCTCCAGCTTCTGTACAAACGGGTCCGGCGGTTAGAAATGATCAAAAAACAATAGATTTTCATTTAGCGCAATTAAACAAGGCTGATTATTCTAAAATTTATACCTTGCTCACCGATTCAATTCAGCAAAAAAATGGATAAAAATTATAAAGAAATTTTAAACGACATTAATACGTTTGTTTTTGATGTTGATGGCGTTTTAACCAACGGTTCTATTTTAGTTTCTACGGAAGGCGAATTATTGCGTTCTATGAATATTAAAGATGGTTACGCTTTAAAAAAAGCCGTAAAAGCCGGTTATACAGTTTGTATTATTTCCGGCGGAAAGAATGAAGGTGTTCGCCAGCGTTTGCGCGGTTTAGGAATTACCGATATTCATTTAGGTGTAGAAAATAAAGTAGATTGTTTAGATGAATTTTTTGATGTCTATAATATAAATCCAGATCATGTAGTTTATATGGGCGATGATATGCCAGATACGCATCCAATGAAATTAATTGGTTTACCAACTTGCCCGCAAGATGCGGTTTCTGAAGTAAAAGCAATTTCTAAATATGTGTCGCATAAAAAAGGCGGCGAAGGTTGTGCTCGTGATATTATTGAGCAAGTCTTGAAAGTGCAAGGAAAATGGAACTCTTAAAATTTTAGTCCGTTGAAATATTTAAAACTCATACAATTACCGGAAGTTTTTTTGGTAATTTTTACGCAATATTTAATTAAATATTATTTGTTTGAACCTTTTGGAATAGATATTACGCTAAATGGTTTCGGTTTGTTTTTAGTTTCGCTTTCGTCGGCTTGTTTGGTGATGGGAAGCCAAGTTATTTCGGCTATTTTTCAAGCAAAATCTATTCAAATAAACGAACCTGAAAGCACTATTGTTGGTAAAGATATTTCTGAAAAAAATGCCTATAATTTTTTTATCGTTTTAAATGTAATTGCTGTTTTAATTGGTTTTTATCTAGCTAACATTATTGGCAAACCCATGTTTTCTGCCCTATTTATAGTTGTTTCTGCTTTAACTTATATTCACGCTTCTTTCTTAAAAAATTATGCTTTTATAGATAACATTCTGTTGAGTATTTTAGGTGCTTTTAGTGTATTAGCGTTAGGTTTATTCGATTTGCTTCCAGCAATTACAACAACTAATCAAGCATCGCAAACAACAATTTTTTCAATTTTAATTGATTATACTGTTTTTGCTTTTTTAATGGTTTTATTACTTGAATTAATTAATGATCAAAAAAATGTAAATGGTGATTATAAAATTGTTATAAAAACTTTACCTATAATTTTAGGAAAAGAACGGACAAACAAAATTATTTTTATCCTGTCAATTTTGCCTATCGCCGCAGTTTTGTATTACATGTATACGTATTTGTATCATAATCAATATGCATTGTTATACGTTTTGCTTTTAATTGTAGCTCCACTACTCTACTTTATGGTAAAAATTTGGAACGCTTCAACACAAAAAAATTATAAGCATTTGGCTTTTATTTTGAAAATTATTTTGTTTCTAAGCGTTATGTCTATTGGACTTTATCAATACATCCTTTTATAATATGCTTCAAGAAAAATTAAAAAATAATCAACTTATTTTAGCTTCGGGTTCACCTAGGAGACAACAATTTTTAAAAGATTTAGGACTCGAATTTTCAATTGAATTAAAACCGGTTGAAGAAGTTTACCCGCCTGAATTAAAAGGAGCAAAAGTAGCTGAATATTTAGCTGAACTAAAAACAACTCCTTTCAAAAATAAATTAAAAGCGAATGAAATTCTAATCACCGGCGATACGATTGTTTGTTTAGATGAAAAAGTCTTAGGAAAACCCGCAAATGAAGAAGAAGCACACCAAATGTTAGAATTGCTTTCTAACAGAAGTCACGAAGTTATTTCGTCAGTTTGTTTAACTTCAGCGGAAAAAAGTGTTGTTTTTCACGATGTTACTAAAGTGCACTTTAAGGAATTAACTATTGAAGAAATTAGCTTTTATATTCAAGCGCATCAACCGTATGATAAAGCAGGAGCATATGGAATTCAAGAATGGATCGGTCAAATAGGCGTCGATAAAATTGAAGGTTCATATTTTAATGTCATGGGAATGCCGCTTCATTTATTGTACAAATATTTAATGGATTTTTAAGCCTATTTTTTAGTTTAAAATCTTATTCCTAAAGTTTTTCGAGTTTATAAAATGCTATCTTTGTCTAAAAAAGTAGGGCATTTTTATGCAAGAATTATTTCAACTTTACCAAAAAGAAATTACCTATACTATTGCCGTAATTATTATTTTATTGGTGTTTCGTTTTAGTTTAAAAACCACCGCAAATAAAGTAGGAAAACGACAAGATATAAATCTTGCGCGCATAAAATTAATGTTCCGCTACATTAATGTTTTAGTGATTTTTATTGCCATATTTTTATTGCTACTGGTTTGGGGACTAGAAGTTTCTCAACTTTCTCTGGTATTTTCTTCGGTTTTTGCAGTTGTAGGCGTAGCGCTTTTTGCGGTTTGGTCTATTTTAAGCAATATTACTTCTGGTGTAATTTTGTTTTTCTCGTTTCCCTATAAAATTGGTGATCAGATAAAAATTCACGATAAAGACGCACCTATAGAAGCTGTTATTGAAGACATTAAAGCTTTTCAATTGCATTTAAGAACAACCGATGGAGAGTTTATAACTTATCCTAACAATTTAATTTTACAAAAACCGGTTTCTTTAATAAAGAAAGATGCCTTTGTAGATGATGATAAAGATGCGCTCTAACAAAAGTTAAAATACTTTTCCTTGCTTATAAAGTTGTTATATTTGAAGTGATTTCAAAAAAAAAAGCTTCAAATGAAGAAATTCTTCCTACTTATTTTAGTAGCATTTACAAGTCTTAGCAACGCACAAGCTCCACAAAAATTAAACAGTTCAGAAATTTACCAGGCCATAGAGCAACTCAATTTTTTGGGTTCTGTTTTATATTTGGCAGCGCATCCAGATGATGAAAATACAAAATTAATCTCTTATTTTTCTAACAAAGTTCATGCTAGAACCGCTTATCTTTCTTTAACACGAGGCGATGGCGGACAAAATTTAATCGGCCCCGAAATTAGAGAAGCCTTAGGCGTAATTAGAACACAAGAATTATTAGCCGCTAGAAAAATTGACGGCGGAAATCAATTCTTTTCCAGAGCAAACGATTTTGGATATTCAAAAACACCACAAGAAACTTTAGAAATTTGGAACAAAGATGAAGTATTGAGTGATGTAGTTTGGATGATTAGAAAATTTCAACCCGATGTAATTATAAATCGTTTTGATCATAGAACTGAAGGTACCACTCACGGTCATCACACTGCTTCGGCGCAACTAAGCGTAGAGGCTTTTGATATTGCTCCAAAAAAAAGTAGTTATCCAGAGCAATTAAAATTTTATGATACGTGGCAACCTAAACGCCAGTTTTTTAATACTTCTTGGTGGTTTTACGGAAGTCAAGAACGTTTTGAAAAAGCAGATAAATCTAATATGTTTACCGTAGATATTGGTGCGTATTATCCTTCTAAAGGAGTTTCTAACACAGAAATTGCTTCAGCCAGTAGAAGTCAGCATAAATCGCAAGGTTTTGGAAATACTGCAAAACGCGGAAGCGAAACAGAATATATTGAATTTATAAAAGGTGATTTTCCTAAAAATCCTACAAGTGTTTTTGACGGAATTGATACAAGTTGGAATCGTGTAAAAGACGGTAAAAAGATAGGTGAAATTTTAGCTGAAGTACAAGAGAATTACAATTTTGAAAAGCCTTCAGCCAGCTTGCCAAAACTATTAGAAGCTTATCAACTTATCCAAAATTTAGGGAATAAACATTGGAAACGTGTAAAAACGGCAGAGATTAAAAATATTATTCTAGCCTGCGCCGGTTTATATTTAGAGGTTTCTACTAATCAAGAATTAGCAACACCTTCAGAAGAAATTCAGCTTTCTATTGAAGCTATTAATAGAAGTGATTTTGAAACAAAATTTACAACAATTTCTTTTCAACCGACTGATGAAAATTTAGAAATCGAAGAGAAATTAAATTTCAATGAAGTTTATCAAAAAAATATCAGCCTAAAAATTCCGAGTAATTTTCAATATTCTTCTCCGTATTGGTTAAATGAAAATAGCAGCTTAGGAATGTATAGCGTTAACGATCAAGAAAAGCGTGGTTTACCGGAAAATAAGCCAACATTAACTGCATATTTTTATTTAGACTTTAATGGCGTTAAAATTCCTTTTGAAAAACCTGTAGTTTACAAAACAAACGATCCCGTAAAAGGTGAAGTTTATAAACCTTTTTCTGTAGTTCCTAAAATTTCAGTTTCAACTGAAAATGCAAACATTGTTTTTAACAGTCAAAAACCACAACAAATCGAAGTTAGTTTAACTTCGTTTACAGATCATATTTCAGGAGAATTAGTACTTCCCGCTCCCAACGGATGGAAAATTTCACCAGAAAAAATTAGCATAGATTTTTCAAAAAAAGGGGAGCAAAAAAAGTTTTATTTCAATGTCACACCTCCAAAAAATAAAGATGAAGTTTTTCTTTATCCTGTTTTTAAAACTGAAGCTCAGCAATTTAATCAGCAATTAACCAGTATAGATTATAATCATATTCCGAAGCAATTAATTTTGAGTGCTTCAGCTATAAAACTGATTAAACTTTCTATTGAAAAACGCGGAAAAAATGTGGCTTATATCCAAGGCGCCGGTGATGTTGTTCCGCAAAGTTTACGCACAATTGGTTATCAGGTAGATATTATTTCACCTGAAAATATTACCAAAAACAGCCTAAAAAATTACGATGCACTTATCTTAGGAATCCGAGCGTATAATACAATTGAAAATTTAAATTATAAGCAAAACCTATTTTTTGATTATGTAAAAAATGGTGGAAATATGATTGTTCAATACAATACCACAAGGGGTTTAAAAACCAATAATTTGGCGCCCTATTCTTTAGAACTTTCTAGAAATCGAGTAACCGATGAGTTTTCGGAAGTCAATTTTTTAGCACCAGAACATTCTGTTTTAAACTATCCAAATAAAATTACAGCCGAAGATTTTAAAGGTTGGGTACAAGAACGCGGCTTATATTTCCCTGATAAATGGGATGAAAAATTCACCCCAATTTTGGCCATGAAAGATAAAGGAGAACAAGAAACCAATGGAAGCCTACTGGTTGCTCCATATGGAAAAGGACATTATATTTATACAGGATTAAGCTTTTTTAGAGAGTTTCCTGCCGGAGTTTCTGGAGCATATCGTTTGTTTGCCAACTTAATTTCAATCGGAAAATAATGAAAGAAAAACCCGAAAAATACCATTGGAAAAAAGCGTATACCTATATGCTAATTGCCAATGCCGTTTATTTAATTGCCTTTTACTTTTTGATGAAATTATTTTCCTAAGCCTTTTCTATGCATTATTTAGATTTAATTGTACTTCTTGCCACGCTTTCTTTCATTGTAATTTTCGGGTATTACAACACCCGAAAAAACACAAGCGTTAACGATTATTTAAAAGGCGGAAATGAAGCGCGTTGGTGGACAGTTGGTCTTTCGGTTATGGCAACTCAAGCAAGTGCAATTACTTTTTTATCTACCCCAGGACAAGCTTTTCATAGCGGAATGGGTTTTGTTCAATTTTATATTGGACTTCCTATCGCTATGATTATTATCTGCATGGTTTTTGTGCCCATTTATCACCGATTAAAAGTTTACACGGCTTATGAATATTTAGAAAGTAGATTCGATTTAAAAACACGTACGTTAACTGCACTACTCTTTTTAATTCAACGGGGTTTAGCAGCAGGAATTACCATCTTTGCTCCTGCCATTGTATTATCTGCTGTGTTGGGCTGGAATTTAGTTAGCTTGAATATTATTATCGGAATTTTGGTTATAGTATACACCGTTTCGGGCGGAACAAAAGCAGTTAGCATTACCCAAAAACAGCAAATGGCAGTAATTTTTATAGGAATGATTACTGCATTTTTTCTGATTACGAGTTATTTACCTGAAAATATTACCTTTTCTAATGCCATAGAAATTGCTGATGCAAGTGGTAAAATGGAAATATTAGATTTTTCTTTTGATTTTGATAATCGCTATACGTTTTGGAGCGGAATTATTGGTGGTACTTTTTTAGCACTATCGTATTTTGGCACAGATCAAAGTCAAGTACAGCGCTATCTCTCGGCAAGCTCTTTAAAGCAGAGTCAGATGGGACTTATTTTTAACGGCTTTTTAAAAGTACCGATGCAATTTTTCATCCTGCTGCTCGGGGTAATGCTGTTTGTGTTTTATCAATTTAATAATTCTCCTTTAAATTTTAATCCCGCCGCAAAAAATGCAGTTGAAAATACTTCTTATGAAAAAGAGTACAATCAGTTACAAAATCAATTAGAAAAAAATCGGCAAAAAAAATCTACTGCTGCTTTAAATTTTGCTCAAACACCGGCTAGTCAATTCGATAAAAAGAAAGCCTATAAAAATGAATTACAACAGCTTAATCAACGAGAAGTTGAGTTAAGAGAGAAAGGAAATGAAGTTGTAAATCAGGCTAATAAAACCATAGAAACCAACGATAAAGATTATGTTTTTATTCATTTTATTTTGAATAATTTACCGCGCGGCTTAATCGGTTTATTATTGGCAGTAATCTTAAGCGCAGCCATGTCTTCTACTGCATCAGAATTAAATGCTTTAGCTTCTACAACGGTAATCGATTTATATAAAAGAAACGTTTCTGAAGAAAAAAATGATGCCCATTTTTTAAAAGCTTCTAAACTTTTCACCTTGATGTGGGGTGTTTTAGCAATTCTTTTTGCGTGTACAGCTAATTTATTCGATAATTTAATTCAGGTTGTCAACATTATCGGATCCATTTTTTATGGAAATGTTTTAGGAATTTTTCTGCTTGCTTTTTTTATAAAATTTGTAAAAAGCAACGCTACTTTTATAGCTGCATGTATTACTCAAGCAATTGTTGTTACAGTTTGGTGGTTAGATATTATGCCCTATTTATGGCTTAATTTATTAGGCTGTGCATTGGTAATGGCGCTAGCAATAACATTTCAATTAACAAGCCCGAAAAAAGATTAATTATCGTAAAAAAAAGCCGGATAAAAATCCGGCTTTCTTGCATTTAGTTGTTGAATCTTAATTACTCCACTCCTCAATAGAAGCTTCATTCATTTTTACATAATCAGTATTTCCTGCTTTTTTAGCTCCTTCAATAGAAAGTTCAGCTGTTTTAATAGCTTCTTTTTGCATTCCTAATTCTGCTTGAATTAATGCTTTTTTACGCATCATATAAAAAGGTAAGCCATTTTTTTGCATTTTTTCTGATTTTTCAATCCACTCTAATGCTTGGTCCATATCTTTATTTGCTTCGTAATAATAATTTGCGGCAGCATAATAATCGTTTGCTGTTGGATTTCCTTTCAGTGTTGTCTTAATACTTTCCATTGTTTTTTCCTCAGTAGGAACTTCAATAGAAACATAAGCAACGGTAGATTCCCAAATAAAGTTCAAAGTTGCTGAATTATTTGATAAGTTATCTAGCATAATGGTAAAGGTTTCCATATTAAACGGAAGCTGATCTGTTTTTGCTTCTACATTTACAGCAACTTTACTTTTGTCCCATTCTTTTGGTAACCCCCAATTAGAGGCATCTTTATAAAAAATTACTTCCCAACGATCTTCCATCGGTTTTGTAAAAACTGCATAAGTTCCTTTTTCTAATTTTTTACCACCAATTTTCACATCATCACTAAAAGTAATTTTTGTATTTTCGTTAGCTCCTGTTCTCCACATTTTATTGTAAGGTACTAAGCCTCCAAAAATTGTTCTTTCACGCATTGCTGGTCTAGAATAAGCAATTGTAATTTCTGTAAGACCAACCATTTGTTCTGTTTTTGCAAGCGGACTTGGTTGTGGTGCTTTTACTTGTGCAGAGACAAAAGCTGTTGTTAAAAATAAAAGTAAGGCTAATTTTTTCATTGTATTTTTTTGTTTTTGTTCTAGGTAAAAATAAAAGAAATAATTGATTTAAAATTGAGAAAACTGAATTTATAAACTTATGTGTAAATTATTATTAAAAAAACAATAAGCTTGTTATCTTTACAATTACAATTCAACATTATGAAAAAAGTTCTACCATTTATAATTTTGCTATTTTCTGGTTTTATGCTATTTGCTCAAAACCCTTGGTCTAAAGCAAACCAGCGAGGTGCAAATGAAGATGACCTTTTAAATAAAAATTTAACTGTCAAAAATTATACACTTTTTGCTTTAGATGAATCATTTTTAAATCAACATATTTCTAAAGCACCACAGAGAAACACCACTGAAAAAAGTAATGCAGAATTATATTTTCCAGTTTCCGGTTCATCGTTTAAACTATTCAAGCTGTATAAAACGAAAACGTTGAGTGAAGGTTTAGCTAAAAAATTCCCATCAATAAAATCGTACATAGGAGAAACAGCAGACAAAAAATACAAGATTAGAATCACCTTAAGTCCGCAAGGTTTTTTTGGAATGATTTCTCATGGGGAAGAAATAACTTATATTAATCCTAACAACAAATCTGGAAGTATTTACACTGTATTCAGGAAGAAATCAATTACCGCTACAAATACTTTTCTAAACTGTTTATCTGATAAAAAAATATCCGCAAAGAAATCTACACAACCGGTAACACAGGCTGATGTAGATGATGCAACCTTACGAAATTATGAACTTGCCGTAGCTACAACAGGAGAATATGCCCAGTTTCATATTAATCAAATGAATTTAAATAATGCCTCTACATTTCAACAAATGACAGGAGTCTTGGCAGCAATCACCACAACGATTGATCGCGTAAATGAAGTTTACGAGCGTGATTTAGCAATAACATTTACATTAGTTCCTAATAATGATTTAATTATTTATTTAAATCCAAATACAGATCCTTTTACAAACTCCAACCCAGGAATTCTCATTAACGAAAGTCAAACAGAAATTAATAGTACAATTGGTAACTCAAATTATGATATTGGTCACACATTTAGTACAGGAGCTGGTGGATTAGCTGCACTTTTTTCGGTTTGTACTAATGCAAAAGCTAGCGGAGTTACTGGAATATCGGCACCTATAGGAGATCCTTTTGATGTGGACTATGTTTGTCATGAATTTGGCCACCAATTTGGCGCTAACCACACGTTTAATGGTGATAATGGAAGCTGTGGGAGTAACAGAAATAATGCAACCGCAGTAGAACCCGGAAGTGGTGTAACTATAATGGGATATGCCGGTTTATGTCCGGGTGAAAATATTCAAAATAATAGTATTCCCTTTTTTCACGCCATTAGTATAGATGAAATTTTTAATAATCTAACTAATGGTCCAGGGGGAGCTTGCCCTGATAATCAACCTATTTCAAATCAAGCTCCGGTTATACAAACGGTTCCTAATTATACTATTCCCTCAAGAACTGCTTTTGCCTTAGAAGCTAGCGCAACGGATGCTGATGGAGATAATTTAACCTATAGTTGGGAGCAGGTAGACAATGAAATTGCCATAGCACCACCTTCTGCTTTTTCTTCAGAAGGCGCTTTATTTAGATCTGTTGATGCTTCAAGTTCACCTATTAGATATTTTCCTCAATTAGCGAATATAGTAGATGGTAATCTAACACCCACTTGGGAAGTTATACCGATTGTAGCTAGAGATATAAATTTTAGCTTAACGGTCAGAGACAATAATCCTAATGGCGGTCAAAATACTCGTGAAGATTTTTCTATAAATGTCACTAGTAATGGACCATTTAGAGTCACTAGTCAAAATAACTCAAGTCTTTCCTATAATCAAAATGAAACCGTTCCTATAACATGGGATGTTGCAGGAACTACTGGCAACGGAATTAATACACCAACAGTTGATATTTTATTATCTTATGATAATGGAGTAACTTTTCCTGAAGTTTTAATAAGTAACGTCCCTAATGATGGATTACAAAATATTTCTACTCCAATAGGTACCGCTTCTGAAAATTGTAGAATTATGGTAAAAGCTGTAGATAATATTTTTCTGGCCGTAAATTCTGAGCCTTTTGAAATTACAAATATTTTGAGTAATCCTACGGTACAAAATATTCCATTTGCTTTATACCCTAACCCTACAAATAATGGAAAATTTGTTGTCAATTTAGATAATAGTGGAGAACCGGCAAGATTAACAATTTATAATTTACAAGGTAGATTAATCTACACTCAAGATTTACAACAGAATATTAATAAACATTCTATAAACTTAAACAATCCACAATCAGGCCTTTATCTTGTAAAAGTTTCTAAAGGATCCAATACTATTGTAAAGAAATTGCTTGTTAAATAGATAACTTAATAACTCAACTCTAAACTATCTATTATTTGCGGAACACTATTATTTTTGAAGTCTAATTGCAGCTTTCCATTTTTTATAGAAAGTCTACCTTCAGTAATTTTAAAATAACCTGCTGCACCTTTGCAATAGCAAAACCTACCATGAATTAATTTTACTTTCTGTAAATTATCATTTTCATAGAACAAAGTGTTTTCTTGTGAAGGGATTTCAAAAATAACTTCTTCTTTGTATTGAGCATCTTCTGCCTCTTGAGCCATTTTTTGTGTATAGGTAAATTTTATAACTTTAGAAGATGTATTTGTTATAAATTTTGGAAATAACATATCTGCGTCATCTTTTTGCATCAATATACTCGTGTCCTCCATAACTTCCACAATGCAATCTCCTGATTTTTTGCAAGCACTTTCTAAAGTAACATTCTGACTAATAGACTTTTCAAAAGATTCTGTTTTCACGGATTTACACGAAAAAAATAATGTCAACACTAGTAATAAAAATACTCTCATAAAATAGGGTTTTTTTAAAAATAAGCTTTTTCAAATGCTTTAAACCGTATTGAAAGAAAAGAATAACTTTTGTTTAACTTTTTTTGCTTTTATTTAAACATAAAGTTGATTAATTTAGTTTTTGATGAAAATATATACACTACACAAAAAACAAAATTTGCCAATATCTTTAGAAAAAGCTTGGCAATTTTTAGCAGATCCAAAAAACCTTAAAGAAATTACGCCAGACTATATGGGCTTTAATATTAAAGGTGGCGCAGATCGTCAAATGTACGAGGGTCAAATTATTGAATATATAGTTACACCAATTTTAGGAATTAAAACTAAATGGGTTACGGAAATTACGCACGTAAAAAATAAAGAATATTTTGTAGACGAACAACGCTTCGGCCCTTATAAGCTTTGGCATCATAAACATTTTATAAAAGAAATTGATGGTGGCGTAGAAATGGAAGATTTACTACATTATAAATTACCGATGGGAAAATTAGGTCAGCTAACACATCCTTTTTTGGTAAAACCAAAACTCGAAGAAATATTTCAATACAGAGAGAAAAAATTAGAAGAACTTTTCGGAAAATATAAATAGTTATGAAAAACATCTTACTCATTGGCGGAAGCTACGGAATTGGTTTTCAAGTTGCTAAAGAACTTCAAAACGATTACAACATTTTTATAGCCTCAAGAACAAATGAAAAATTAAACGATTTAAATGTAACGCATCTAGAATTTGATGCTTATAAAGACGAAATCGAAAATTTAGATCTTCCCGAAACCATAGACGGTTTAGTTTATTGTCCAGGAACAATCAATCTAAAACCTTTTAAAATGCTTTCGGCAGAGGCTTTTGAGAAAGATATACAGAAAAATTTCATTTCATTGGTAAATGTTCTAAAAGGCTTACTTCCAAAACTTCAAAATTCAAATCAAGCAAGTTTGGTTTTTTACAGTACTATTGCTGTGCAAACCGGAATGCCTTTTCATACAAGCGTTGCCGCAGCAAAAGGTGCAATTGAAGGTTTCGCAAAATCACTTGCAGCAGAATATGCACCAAAAATTCGAGTAAATGTAATCGCGCCATCGCTAACCGACACGCCACTTTCTGAGAAACTATTAAATAATAACAAGAAAAAGGAAAAAATGAATGAGCGTCATCCGCTTAAGCGTGTCGGTAAAAAAGAAGATTTGGCTTATATGACTGCTTTTTTACTGTCTGATAAAAGTAGCTGGATTACCGGTCAGGTTTTTGGAGTCGATGGCGGACTTTCTTCATTAAATTTAAATTAATGAGTACACAAAAATATAGCATATTTTGGTTTCGAAGAGACTTAAGAATAGACGATAATGTTGGTTTTTTAGCTGCTTTAAAAAGTGATTATCCGGTTTTACCCATTTTTATTTTTGATACTGAAATTTTAAACGATTTACCAAAAGATGATGCTCGTGTAACTTTTATATATCAGAAAACTCAAGAAATAAGAAGAATTTTTCAAGAGAAATATGACAGTTCACTTGCTATTTATCAAGGAAAACCTGAAGAAATTTTTAAAAAACTAGTTGAAGATTTTTCGATTGCTGAAGTTTATACTAATCGCGATTATGAACCTTACGCAAAAGAACGGGATGAAAAAATAGATGATTTTTTAGCTGACCATAATATTGAATTTAAAACCTTTAAAGATCAAGTTATTTTTGAAAAAAGTGAGGTTGTAAAAAAAGATGAAACGCCATATTTGGTTTACACGCCATATATGAAACAATGGAAGAAAAAATTTGATACTAAAAAATTAAGAATTCATTATACTTCGCAATATTTAAAAAATTTAATTCAAAATTCTCGCTTACCAAACTTATCACTTTCAGATATTGGTTTTGAAAAATCTACTATTGAAGTGCCAGAATATGAATTAACGCCTACTTTAATTGAAGAATATGATGAAAAAAGAAATATTCCTTCTAAAAACGGAACTTCAAATTTAAGTCCGCATCTGCGATTTGGAACTGTTGGCATCAGAAAAATAATAAAAAAAGCGATACAAGAAAAAGATGAAACTTTTTTTGAAGAGCTCATTTGGCGAGAATTCTTTATGCAAATTCTATATCATTATCCTAAAACGGTAACCGATGCTTTTAAAGAAAAATACGACCGAATTGAATGGCGAAACAACAAAGCTGAATTTAATAAATGGAAGGAAGGAAAAACCGGCTATCCTTTAGTAGATGCGGGAATGCGACAATTAAATAATTCTGGAATAATGCACAATCGAGTCCGAATGGTTGTGGGTAGTTTTTTATGCAAACATTTATTGATCGATTGGCGTTGGGGCGAAGCTTATTTTGCTGAAAAATTACTCGATTACGAAATGTCTTCTAATGTGGGAAATTGGCAATGGGTTGCTGGAAGTGGCGTTGATGCTACGCCTTATTTCAGAATTTTTAATCCGACTTCGCAACTCGATAAATTTGATAAAGACCGAAAATACGTAAAAAAATGGGTTCCTGAATTTGATACCGAAGATTACCCAGAACCAATGGTAAATCACAAAGAAGCACGTGAACGTTGTTTAAAAGTTTATAAAAAAGCGGTTAGTAATTAATTAGCTAATAATTTTCTAGCTTTTTCTAAATCCTCCGGGGTATCGATACCGATTGTTTTTAAATCGGTTTCTACCATTTTTATATTTTTCCCGTATTCTAAATAACGGAGGCATTCTATTTTTTCAGCATTTTCAAGCTCAAGCATAGGTAAGTTGTAAAAATCCATTATAGCTTTTTTTCTAAACGCATAAATTCCAATGTGTTTAAAATGCGTAACATTGGCTTCTTCATTTCGAACAAACGGAATTGGCGATCTTGAAAAATAAAGTGCAAAATCATTCTTATTGGTGATCACTTTTACATGATTCGGGTTCAAAATATCTTCTTCGGTTTCTAAAGCTGTTTTTAAGGAAGCTAAATCTATTTCGGCAGCATCTTCTGCATAAAAAACTTCTAGCAATTTTTCTAAACTTTTTTGCTGAATAAAAGGTTCATCTCCTTGAACATTTACGACAATATCAACCTCTAAATTTTCTACAGCTTCTGCAATTCTATCACTTCCGCAGTCGTGTTCTTTTTTACTTTTTATAGCCTTCCCTCCTATTTTTTCAATTTCATTAAAAATAATATCGCTATCGGTTACCACGTAAACTTCCTGAAAAAGATTGGTTTCTACTGCAGCTTCATAAGTTCGTTGAATTACTGTTTTTCCTGCTAAATCTTTCATTAATTTTCCGGGAAAACGAGAAGCGGCATAACGCGCCGGAATCATTGCAATAACTTTTAATTTTGAAGGCTTTTTCATAAAAAATTAGTTAAAAAATTCATCTTTAAATCCGATAAGGTATAATTTGTCTTTAGCGCGCGTACAAGCGGTGTACAACCATCGCAAATAATCTTCGGTAATTCCGTCTTTTAAATAAGGTTGTTCTACAAAAACGGTGCTCCATTGCCCACCTTGCGATTTATGACATGTCATTGCATAGCTGAATTTTACTTGTAAGGCATTAAAATATTTATTGTTTTTTACCTTCAAAAATTTCTTGTATTTACTGCGTTCATCCTCATAATCTTTCATTACTTCTTCGTACAATCGGTTAGATTCTTCGTAAGGTAAAGAAGGCGTGTTAGCATCTAAGGTGTCCAAAATTAAGACCGTTTCAAACGGGCGCATATTTGGGTAATCTACCATCTGAATTTTCACTTCAGCAAAGCGAAAACCGTATAAATTTTTAATGTCAAAAATTTCTAATATTTCAATTATATCGCCATTCGCAATAAATCCGGCATCAGAATTTGGTTTAATCCAAAAATAATTATTTTTGACCACCATTAAAAAATCACCGGCAGCTAATTCACTTTCGCGAAAAAGAATTCTAGATCTAATTTGTTGATTGTAAATGTTTGCTCGCTTGTTAGACCTTACCACAATTGCGGTTTCTTCGTGCCCATTATTATCGTAAGCTTCATTAATAGCGTTCATAATTTCGTAGCCATCGGTTAAGCGCTCGAAATCTTTCCCGACTTTTTCTTTAAATTTAAACGTATCGTAAAATTCATCTTTTAAGGCTTCACGAAGTAAGGTTGCGTTTTCTAAAATTCCGCTTTTTTCTTGCTGACGAACAACTTCGTTTAACTCCAAATGTGTTACTTCTTTTTGATAAGTTAAGCCTAGCTTATTTTGATCTAAAGCCGGACTCAATGTTAGATTTACCGGTGGTAATTGTGCAGTATCACCTATAAAAATTAATTTACAGTTATGTCCTGCGTAGACGTAATCTATTAAATCATCTAACAACGAACCGTTTTCAAAAAGTTTAGAATCGCTAGGATAATCCGAAATCATAGAAGCTTCATCTACAATAAAAATAGTATTCTTATGCTTATTGGGTTGAAGTGTAAACTGCAATTTTGCAGCTCCAGATTTTTTTGGGTAATAAATTTTTTTATGAATGGTATGCGCCTGATATCCTGAGTAATTACTCATCACTTTTGCAGCTCTACCGGTAGGTGCGGCCAATACAGGACTTTTTTTTAGCTTCCATAAATTTTTAACAACCGTACCAATTATAGTAGTTTTTCCAGTTCCGGCATAACCTTTGAGGACAAATAATTGATCTTTGTCATCGCTTACAATAAATTCTGAAAGTTTTTGTAAAGCTATATCTTGTTGACTTGTTACTTGATGTTCAAAGTCTTTTATTAAAAGTTTATAAAATTCTTGTGCAGTCATTAAAAAGTAAAGCTTTAGATAAAAACCAAAGATAACCACGGATTTTTATCTTGGAAACTTTTACGAATAAAAAAAAGTTGTAGATTTGCGTAGATACAAATTAAATTATAAAAATACTTGGGAATGAGACTTGTAATTCAATTGATTCTTTGGGCGGTTATTGGTGTTTTAGGTTACCTTACTTTTATGTCTGTGTATGAACCTATTCAATTTAATAAAGTAAAAGAAGCCCGTTACCAAAAAGTAATTGAACGTTTAAAAGATATTCGTAAGGCAGAACTTGCTCATAAAGAGGTAACAGGGAAATTTACCGGAAGCTTTGATAGCTTAGTTCGTTTTATAGATACAGCAGAATATACGATTACACAGCGTAGAGATACTTCATATTTAGATAAAGAATATCAAAAAAATTATGGAGTAGATAAAATGATTCAAGATGTAATTGTAGATACTATTGGTACTGCACCGGTAAAAGATTCTATCTTCAAAAACTCTAGTCGTTACAAGAAAATGATGTATGTTCCTACAACAGATAAGAAAAAGTTTGACTTAGCTGCCGGAACGGTTTATAAAAACAATACAAATATTCCTGTATTTGAAGTAAAGGTTGCAAAAGATGTAATCTTAGCAGATCAAGATTCTGATGAAGTTGCTTTAGAAAAACAAGTGATTTCTGTTGATGGCGTAAATGGAGAATACTTAAAAGTAGGTTCTTTAGAAGAAGTAAACACCAACGGAAACTGGCCTAAAGTTTATGGAGCAAACGACGAGTAAGCCTCATACAAAACAATATAAATTGTCCATCTTGATTAATCAGGGTGGACTTTCTTTTTGTATTTCTAATATAGAAAACAATAAACTTGTGTCTTTTTTTACCGAAGATTTTTCTGAAAAAAAAGATCCTGAATATATTGAAAAGCAATTAGAACATATTTTAGCATATAAATTGAAAGATTATAAAAGTCAAATTGAAAAAGTAATCGCAATTTATGCTAATCCTCTTTATACGCTTGTTCCACGGGCTATCTTTAATGAAAAAAAACTAACAGATTATTTAAAATATAATATTAAAATCTTACCGACAGATGTGGCGGCGGTAGACCAACTTTCCACAACTGCTATAAATACTGTTTTTATTCCCTTTACAAATATTAATAATTACTTATTTGATAATTTTGGAGAGTTTACATTTAAGCATGCTTCTAGTGTCTTAACTGAAAATGCAATCAAAAATAGCGGTGCAAAAACTCAAGTTTACATAAATGTACAGCATTTTAGTTTTGATATTTGTATAGTAGATAGTAATAATAAATTACTGCTTTGTAATAACTTTCCTTATGAAAGTCCAGAAGATTTTGTGTACTATATTTTATTTACTTTTGAGCAACTTTCACTAAATCCTGAAGAAATCCCAATTTATCTAAGTGGTTTTATTGATGAGGAAAAATCAGCTTACGCTCTGTTATACAAATATGTACGACATATAAATTTTGTAGAAAATACTAGTCAAATAAATTTTGATGAACGTATTTTTACCAAACAAAAATATCATCAACATCACCTTATATTAAGTACCTTATGCGAATAGTTTCCGGAAAATTTAAAGGAAAACGAATTGTAGCCCCAAAAAAGCTTCCAATCCGCCCCACAAAAGATATGGCAAAAGAGGCACTTTTTAATATTTTAGCTAATCGTGTACACTTTTCAAGTCTTTCTGTTTTAGACCTATTTGCAGGTTCTGGGAATATTAGTTACGAATTTGCTTCTAGAGGAACCGAAAATTTAATAGCAGTTGATGCTAATTATAATTGTATAAAATTTATTAGTCAAACCTCCAATCAACTAGAAACACCAATAAACACTATAAAAAGTGATGTATTTAGTTATTTAGAAACATGCAAACAAAAATTTGATCTTATTTTTGCTGATCCACCTTATGATTTTGAAACTGAGAAATTTCAAGAAATAAGTCACCTGGTTTTTTCTAATAATTTAGTAAATGAAGAAGGTCTTTTAATTATTGAGCATTCTAAGCATACAGATTTATCAACTACTAAAAATTTTAAAGAACAGCGAAAATACGGAGGCTCTGTATTTTCTTTTTTTCACACTTAACACTAATTAAATTTTTTTATGATTTCTCACGCCCCAGTTAAAATCATTAAAAATGAAATTGCATACCTAGAACTTTACGAAGATTATATTTTAAGTTCTGTAAATGAAGGAATTTTAATAGATGACGACATACTTCATTGGTTTCTTATGCTTTTTGATAAATATTATCCCAAAAAAAAATTTGGATATATTACTAATAGAATTAATCAGTATTCTCTAGATCCTACAGTTTACCCACTTTTGGCTATGCATAATAGTCTAGAAGCTATGGCTGTAATCAGTTATACAAATTTAGGTCAACAAAATGCTTTTTTTGAAAAAGGCTTTTTTAATAAACCTTTTGATGTTTTTTCTAATATAGAAGAAGCTAAAAATTGGGTCTTTTCAGTGTTACATATAAATAAGAAAAAAGTAGACCTGTAAGCCGGATTCTGTTTATTTTAAAATAAAATACCCTTATCATTTATCTAGAATTTTTGTTGCCAAAAATTTCTGAGCTGCCTACCCTCCAGCATTGACTGAGCAATCTTAAACGCTGGTTTACATGACATTGCACCGCATAGAGTTTACCTGATTTCACTACAGCATTACCTGTACATTCTTTCTGCTGCACTTGTCCTGATTTCACAACCGACGGCCGTTAGCCGCTATGCTGCTCTATGGTGTCCGGACTTTCCTCTAAAAATTAGCGATAAGGCGGTCTACTTTACTGCAAATATAATTTATCAAATAGTTTATCGTCATAATAATAGAGAAATTGTGAATAAAATTTTACAGAATTAAATTGAAAGCCTGTCATCTTTTTCAAGCTATTTATATATTTGCTGTAAGTTTATAATTTCTATGGAACAATTTGTAGTATCAGCCAGAAAATACCGCCCAGAAACTTTTGAAGATGTTGTGGGCCAAAAGGCTATTACAAACACCTTAGAAAACGCCATAAAAAATAATCATTTAGCGCAAGCTTTACTTTTTACGGGTCCGCGCGGTGTTGGCAAAACTACTTGCGCCAGAATTCTAGCCAAAAAAATAAATCAACAAGCTACCGAAGATACCCAAGAAGATTTCGCTTTTAATATTTTTGAGTTGGATGCGGCTTCAAATAACTCGGTAGATGATATTAGAAATTTAATAGATCAGGTTAGAATACCTCCACAAGTTGGAAAATATAAAGTCTATATTATAGACGAGGTTCATATGCTTTCGCAAGCAGCTTTTAATGCTTTTTTAAAAACCTTAGAAGAGCCCCCAAAACACGCAATTTTTATTTTAGCGACTACAGAAAAGCATAAAATAATACCTACTATTTTATCGCGTTGTCAAATATTTGATTTTAAACGAATAACTGTAACCGATGCTAAAGAATATTTAGCTAGAATAGCTAAAAACGAAGGAGTAAACGCAGAAGACGGTGCATTGCATATTATTGCTCAAAAGGCAGATGGTGCTATGCGTGATGCACTTTCTATTTACGATCGTGTTGTTAGTTTTAGCGGAAAAGATCTAACAAGAACTGCCGTTACAGAAAACTTAAACGTTCTTGATTATGAAACTTATTTTACTTCAACCGATTTAATTCTTGAAAATAAAATTCCAGAACTTCTTCTTCAATACAATGAGGTTTTAGCGAAAGGTTTTGATGGGCATCATTACATTGCTGGCTTAGCTTCTCATTTTAGAGATTTGCTCGTTTGTAAAAATCAGTCTACAATTCAACTTTTAGAAGTTGGCGAAGAAACTAAAGCAAAATATTTTGAACAATCTCAAAAAGCTTCACAAGAATTTTTGTTGAAAGGAATTGAATTAGCAAATGAGTGCGATTTAAAATACAAATCGAGTAAAAATCCGCGCCTGCTGGTAGAATTAACCATTATGCAATTAGCCTCTATCACTTTTGATGGAGAAAAAAAAAAGTCTGAGCGCTTCATAATACCGGCTTCTAATTTTATAAGCACTAAAAAAGCAGTTCCGGTTTCTTCAGCATCTAAAGAAATTATTCAGGAAAATGAGCATCCTGTAGATGCCTCTCCCGTAATAGCCGGTGAACGTAATTCTTTACCCGAAAAATCTACATCTACACGGCCTAAATTAGGGTTAAAATCTAAAAAGAAAACTTCAGGTTTATCTATAAAAAGTATTAGTGAGAAGAAAAAATTGCAAGAAGAACAGGCAAAAAAGGTAATGGCAAGTAAAGTAGAACTTGATGAAGACTTTACTGAAACGCAAGTTCTAGCTGCTTGGAACGAACATATTACTAAACTAAAAAAAAGAGGCGCAAAAATTTTAGCTTCCATTTTAGAAACAGACACACCAACTATAAACGGAAAAGTTTTACAAATAGAACTTCCAAATTCTACTATGAAAGTAGAGTTAAATCGAGCAAAAGGACCGCTTTTAAATTACATAAGAAAGCAAGTGAAAAATAGTTTTATTGAGCTCGAAATTACAGTAAATGAAGAAGTTTCAAAAAAATATGCTTTTACAACGCGCGAAAAATTTGAAAAACTTAAAGAAAAAAATCCGTTAATAGATAAATTACGTTCAACTTTTGATTTAGATATTTAATTTATGCTAGGTTTAAAACTTCCCACAGACCCAAGATGGGCAAATATTGCCGAAAAAAACATCAAAGAAATTTTAATAGATCACGCTTATTGCGAACAGAAAGCGGCTTCAACTGCAATTTCGTTAATTGTAAGTTTTCCGGAATATGAAGAATTAGTAATCGCAATGACCGATTTAGTGCAAGAAGAGATAAGCCATTTTAAAATGGTTCACGATAAAATCGTGGAACGAGGCTATACCATGGGAAGAGACCGACGCGATTATTACGTGGTAGAATTGATGAAGTTTTTCCCGAAAGGTGGAAGCAGAATCAACCAAATGGTTCATCGATTATTATACGCGGCATTAATTGAAGCAAGAAGTTGCGAACGGTTTAAATTGTTATCTGAAGAGCTAGAAGAAAAAGAATTACGCACGTTCTACAAAAAATTAATGATTAGTGAAGCCAATCATTATACCATGTTTTTAAATTTTGCCAGGAAATATGGAGATACAGAAGAGGTAAATCAAAAATGGCAAGAACTCTTAGAATAC
Organism: Mesonia aquimarina; assembly: GCF_003667275.1. Lineage (GTDB taxonomy): Bacteria > Bacteroidota > Bacteroidia > Flavobacteriales > Flavobacteriaceae > Mesonia > Mesonia aquimarina. The sequence continues at coordinate 180,085 of NZ_RCNV01000004.1, forward strand.
GAAGCCAAAATTATGCAGAGCTTTAGCGATGGCGAAGGAATTCACGGATAAATCATAAAAATGAGTAACAAGAAACAACATTGGGAAAATGTTTACGAAACTAAAGATTTAAATCAAGTGAGTTGGTATCAAACTACGCCCAAAACTTCACTAGAGAGTATAAAAAAAGCGGAGTTAAAAAAAGATGCAGCAATTATTGATATTGGTGGCGGACATAGTTTTTTGGTTGATCATTTAGTCAATTTAGGCTACACAAATATTAGCGTATTAGATATTTCTGAAAAAGCGCTAAAAAAAGCTCAAGATCGTTTAGGTGAACAAGCTACAAAAGTGAATTGGGTTGTAAGTGATGTTACTTCTTTCCAGCCTTCACAAAAATATGATTTATGGCATGACCGCGCGGCTTTTCATTTTTTAACTGAAGAAAATGATATTCAAAATTATTATAAAGTTTGTACTTCTGCTTTAAAAAGTGGAGCGCAATTAATGATAAGTACTTTTGGTGAAAATGGTCCAAAAAAATGTAGTGCTTTACCTACAGAAAATTATAATTCCGAAAAATTAAATCAAGTTTTTAACGAAAATTTTGATCAGGTAAATTGTTTTACTGAAAATCATATCACGCCAAATAAGAAAAATCAGGAATTTCAGACCTGTATTTTTCAGAGAAAATAAACTATTTCAGGTCAAGCCCACGGAGCATTTTAATAGAAAAAAAATTCAATTTCAAAACAAGTCTAATTTTCTTCGGCTTTTGCTTCGTTGTAAAGTGATTTTATAATTCCATCGGCAAGTCCAATTTTTGGAACATAAACTTTTCTGGCTCTGCTCCATTTCATGGCAGAAAGGTAAATTTTTGCTGCTGGAATAATTACATCTGCCCTATCTTGATTCAAATTCAATTCAGAAATTCGTTCTTCGTATGTAAGCGAATTTAACAGCTGATAATAAGAGCTCAAATAAAAATAAGATAAGGGTTTACCCATTTTTTTTCCGCTTGATTTGAATATATTATTAATATTTCCTCCGGAACCAATTAACGAAATTTTTGAGTAATTTTTTGTTTGCATTTTAATCCAATCTTCTACATCATCCCACATTTTATCTTCTACAATATCATTTAATAAACGTACTGTTCCTAATTTAAATGATTTTGAAGCAATAGTCTTTCCGTTAGAATACATGGTTAATTCGGTACTTCCACCACCTACATCTACATACAAATAGTTTTTATCATCTTGTATTAATTCGTGTAAATCTGTTGCTGCTATTATAGCCGCTTCGTGTTCACCATCAATTATTTCAATATCTATTCCGGTATCATTTCTTACTTTCTCCGCTAACATTTTTCCATTGGAAGCATCGCGCATTGCAGAAGTAGCACAAGCTTTGTAGCGTTCTATTTTATGAGATTTCATCAATAAATCAAAAGCGCGCATGGTATCTTCCATCCGAAGTAAATTTTCTTCAGAAATTTTTCCATTAACAAAAACATCTTCCCCTAGACGGATAGGTACACGCACTAAGGATGTTTTTTTAAACGTAGGTTCTTTATTTTCGGGTTCGGTAATAGTAGAAACCAATAATCTTACGGCGTTAGAACCGATATCAATTGCTGCGTATTTTCTGATTTTTAGCACGTAGTTTTTATTTATGATGAGCCAATTTTTCTAAGTAATAATCGTAAGTAGCAAACTGACTTCTTAATTTAGGCTTTTTATTTTTTCTATAATCGTTTTCTTTAGTTGATGAAAAATCGCGCGCTTTTACATTGTCATTCCAACAAATATTAAACGTGTCTAATAATTCTTTTTGAATGTCTTCTTGATAAATTGGGCAAGTAATTTCTACTCGATTATCGAGGTTTCTTGTCATCCAATCTGCGGAAGAAATAAAGGTTTTTCTATCGCCTCCATTTTCAAAAATATATAATCGCGGATGTTCTAAGTATTTATCAATAATACTAATAGCTTCAATATTCTCACTCATTCCCTTAACACCAGGGATTAAACAACAAATACCACGAACAATAATTTGTATTTTAACTCCCGCATTACTCGCTTCATATAATTTATCAATCATTTTTCGATCAGACAAACTATTAAACTTAATTTTTATACCGTTTGGCTTTCCTGCTTTTGCGTTGGCGATTTCTACATTAATTAAACGCTCAAAAGCATTTCTAGAATAATGTGGAGAAACTATAATATGCTTGTATTTATTTACTTTATAATTAATTTCAAAAAAGTTGAATACCTTATTTACATCTTTTAATAAAGATTGATGTGCCGTAAAAAGTGTATAATCAGTATAAATTTTTGCTGTTGCTTCATTAAAATTTCCGGTACTTATAAAACCATATTTTTTTAATTTTTTATCTTCTAACCGCTCAATAACACAAGCTTTACTATGTACTTTTAGTCCAGGAACCCCAAAGATTAATTTTACTCCTTCACGCTGCATTTGTTCTGCATAACGAATATTGTTAGCTTCGTCAAAACGAGCGCGTAACTCAATTGCCACTGTTACGGTTTTTCCATTTTTAACGGCATTGATTAACGAACTGGCAATGTGGGAAATTTCTGCTAATCGATAAATGGTAATTTTAATACTTTTTACCATAGGGTCTAATGCGGCTTCTCGTAAAAATTTAACCGTATAAGAAAAAGTATGGTAAGGTGTATATTGCAAATAGTCTTTATGCTCTATTTTTTGAAGTAAACTTCCGTTTAGCGATAAACCTTCTACCGGCAGGGCAGCATATTTTGGATACAATAAATTTTTTGCATTTAAGCTCGGAAAATTCATATAATCTTTCCTGTTATGATAACGACCACCGGGAATAATACTATCAGAATCATCAATTCCCATCTTAGAAAGTAAAAATTTAAGCGTATCCTTATCTATATTTTTATCGTAAACAAAACGAACAGGTTCTCCTTCTATTCTATCTTTTATACTTGATAATAGTTTTTCAATATAACTTTTATCTAAATCGCCACCCATATCCAATTCTGCATCTCGTGTAATTTTAATCATATGTGCAGAAATAGTTTCGTAATCAAAAATGCTAAAAAGGCTCTTTAAATTATATCGAATTAAATCATCTAAAATAATAATATATTTATCCTGATTTTCTGAAGGCAACTCTACAAAACGCCCGATTCCTCTCGGGATTTCGATTAAAATATAGCGTTTTTCTAAGGCTTTTCCTTCTTCTTTTTTCAAGGTCATTTTTACGGCTAAATAAGCAGCACTATCTTTTAAACGCGGAATTTCTTCTAAATCGTTTAATACAATAGTTACCAATGCTGGACTCACTTTTTGAAGAAAAAAATCTTGTACAAATTGCCCTTGTTTTTCTGAAACCTCATCTTCTTTAATAATAAAGATACCGTGTTCTTTTAACTTTCGTTGAATATTACTCAGAATCTTTAGACTTGTACTTTGCTGCTGAATAACTATTTGCGTAATTTCCTTCAGCAGTTCACTTGCTGTAACACCTCCCAGTGCTTTTTTACCACCTTTCCCGGCTTGATCAATTCGTTTTACGGTAGCGTAACGCACCTTAAAAAACTCATCTAAATTATTTGAAAAAATTCCTAAAAACCGAAGCCGTTCTAATAATGGTACGCTCTCATCTGCGGCTTCTTGCAACACACGTGCATTAAATTGTAACCAACTAATTTCTCTATTAATGTAGGTTTTTTTATTATCCATCTATTTAAAAGTCTTAGGAAATAAGGTTACTAATGTTTTTCCTTTGCTGATTTCTTTCCAAGAATTTACGTCAAAATCTATAACCACTAAACCTGTAGTCGGCACATTATCTATGGCTTTATCTCCCAGTAAATTCACTAAAACTGTCATAGCAGGATTATGACCAAAAACCATCAATTTATCTATTGAATTATCTTGATTTTTGATTATCGAAAGTAATTCATCTTCATCAAAAGTGTATAAATCGTCTATTACTTTAAAATCCTCATCAGCTACAGAAAGTCCTTTTTTAAAAAGTTTTGCAGTTTCTAAAGCTCTAACCGCTTTGCTTGAAATTAGTTTTATCGGTTTATTTGCATATAACTTAAATGCATTTATTATTAATTCAGCATCAGTATAACCACGTTTTTTTAGTGGTCTTTTTTCATCAGGCAAATTATTTTCCCAAGAAGATTTTCCGTGACGTACTAAAATTAATTTTTTCATTTTTAAAACGTTTTAAATTAAGGTGCTAAGCGAATTACATTCCACTTATTATCTTTATCTAACGAATATTTAAAGCGATCGTGTAATCTATTTGGTCTGCCTTGCCAAAACTCAATTGCATGAGGTATTACAAGATAACCGCCCCAATTAGACGGCCTCTTTATAGTTTTGTTTTTATATTCTTCTTCAGTTGCTTTTAATTTTTTTTCCAGCACTTCTCTATTGGCTACTGGTTCACTTTGAGGCGAAACAATTGCCCCTAAACGACTTCCTTCTGGTCTGGAATTAAAATAAGCATCAGATTCTTCTTCAGAAACTTTTTCTGCTGTACCTGTAATAATAACTTGACGTTCTGCTGCAGGCCAAAAAAAAGATAATGAAACGCGCGGATTTTTAGCGATTGATTTTCCTTTTTCACTTTGATAATTGGTATAAAAAACAAAACCTTCTTCTTTAATTTTTTTAAGAAGTACTACTCTATTTTTAGGAAATCCATCTAAACCAACTGTACTAATTGTCATAGCGTTAGCTTCATCTATAGCTCCTAAACTTTCGGCATAAGCAAACCACTGCTGAAAAAGTGTAATCGGATTTTTTTCTAAATTCTCTAAACGAAGCTCGTCCTTTTTATAGACTTTACGATAGTTTTCTAAATTTTTTTCCATACTGCAATTTACAAGAATACAGCTTAAGGAAAAAGTGAAATTTAAAAGTTTAATTGATAATTAAAGGTTAATGATCCAAAATCTATTTTAAACTTTTTTGTCCAAAAATTAATCAAATTGAATTTTCTTTCCGTCTTGAGCTAAAATCACTTGACTAAAAACGCTTTCTGCTTCTTGTTTAAAAACCTCAGTTCCATCATAACGCGTGGAATAGTGACCTAATATTAAATTTTTTGCTTCAGCTAATTTTGCTATTGTAGCAGCTTCTTTTGCTGTAGAATGCTTTGTGGACTGACACAAATGTGAGTGAGTTTCTAAAAATGTTGCTTCGTGATACAAAGCGGTAACCCCTTTAATTTGTTCGGCAATTTCTGGCTTAAAAGCTGTATCACTGCAAAAAGCATAACTTTTTGGTGACGTTGGCGGCGCAGTCAATTTTTCATTAGAAATTACAGTCCCGTCTTCTAAAATTGCGTCTTTACCTTTTTTTATGCTTCTGTAATAGGCTACATCAATTTCATAATTCAATACCTCATTCATCAATAATTTTCTGTCGCCTTCTTTTTCTTTAAATAAAAAACCATTGGTATAAACTCGATGATCTAACGGAATGGTTTCTACACTTACTTTTTGATCTTCAAAAATAAGTTCTGAAGATTTATCTTCTAATTCATGAAAAATTAATTGATAACTAGTCCAAGATTTTGAAAGCTTCAATTGAAGCATAATTATTTCTTTAATTCCTTTTGGACCGTAAATATGAAGCTCCGTTTTTCTATTCAGTAAACTAAAGGTTGAAATTAAACCAATTAATCCAAAAAAATGATCGCCGTGTAAATGTGAAATAAAAACGTGCTTAATTCTAGAAAATTTGATTTTATGCTTGCGTAAAGCAACTTGAGTTCCCTCTCCACAATCAATTAAAAAAAGTTGGTTATTAATTTCTAATACCTGAGCTGTAGGATTATTAAAGGTTCTAGGAGTTGCAGAATAACAGCCTAATATGTTAAGCTTCATACAAGCCAAAATTAAAACGCGCCTAAATCGCGCTCTATTTCTTCCATCTGAATGATGTCTCCGGCTTCTCTTAGGGTAGGAACTACCAATAATTCTTCTGGTACGTTATCAACATCAATTGCTGAAGTTACTAAAACAAATGAATGATTTTCTGAACGATGCTTGTTAGATAAATTCAAAAAATTAAAAATGTCTTCTAAAGTTGTTTGTTTTTGATTCAATAAATTTACAACAACATTTTTATCGCTAAACTGATTGTAAGCTTCATTCTCTAAAAATTGAGCAAATTCTTTTAAACTTTTATTGTTGTCTTCAAGAATCCAATAATTTTCTTCTTTTTTAATATCCATCTTGCTTACTGTTTAATTTTTGAGGCCAATAAATAAATAATTGCCATTCTTACTGCTACGCCATTTTCTACTTGATTAAGAATAATTGCGTGATCAGAATCGGCTACATCACTGGTTATTTCTACTCCTCTATTTATAGGACCCGGATGCATTACCGTAATTTCTTTAGATAGCGAATCAAGTATTTTTTTATTTAAACCGTATTGCTGTACATATTCTCTTGTACTTGGAAAATAACTAATTTCCATTCGTTCATTCTGTACGCGTAACATATTAGCTACATCGCACCATTCTAGTGCTTTTCTTAAATTAGTTTCTACCTCAACACCTAAACTTTCTATATATTTTGGCATTAAAGTTTTTGGACCACAAACTTTTACATTTGCCCCTTGCAATTTCAAAGCAAAAATATTACTTAATGCCACACGACTATGTAGAATATCGCCTACAATAACCACATTCTTTCCGGCAACTTCACCTAGTTTTTCTCTTATGGAATAAGAATCCAATAAAGCTTGAGTTGGATGCTCATGAGCACCATCCCCGGCATTTATTATACTGGCATTTACGTGTTGTGAAAGAAAAACGCCAGCTCCTGGATTGGGGTGTCTCATCACAACCATATCTACCTTCATTGATAGGATATTATTTACCGTATCTATTAAAGTCTCTCCTTTTTTTACGGAAGAAGAAGCTGCAGAAAAATTAACTACGTCAGCGCTTAAGCGTTTTTCTGCTAACTCAAATGAAAGTCGAGTTCGGGTACTATTTTCAAAAAATAAATTAGCAATGGTAATATCTCTAAGCGAAGGAACTTTTTTAATAGGCCTATTGATCACTTCTTTAAAATGATCTGCTGTTTTAAAAATTAAATCTACATCTTCTTTAGTGATGTATTTTATTCCCAATAAGTGGTCTACACTTAATTCACTCATGCTAATATTTATTAATTATTTACAAGGTAAACACAATCTTCTCCTTCGTTTTCTTTCCAATTTACCTTTACACGTTCCTCATTTATCGCGTCAACTTGTCTTCCGTTATAATCTGGTTGAATGGGTAGATGACGGCTAAATCTTCGGTCTATTAACGTCAATAATTCTATTTCTTTAGGTCTTCCAAAAGATTGAATAGCAGTTAAGGCTGACCGAATACTTCTTCCGGTATATAATACGTCATCTATAAAAATTACACGTTTGTCTTCAACTAAAAAATCAATTCTAGTTTTATTGGCTTCTAAAGGTTTTTTACTTCGTCTAAAATCATCTCTATAAAAAGTAATATCAAGTTTTCCTGTTTTTACTTCAGTAATTTGATAATCCCTTTCTAATTTTTGTTGTAAACGTTCGGCTAAAAAAGTACCTCTAGGCTGAATTCCAATAAACACCGATTCAGAAAAATCATTGTGTTTTTCTATAAGTTGACAAGCCAAACGGTGAAGTATGATCTCTATTTCTGTTTCGTTCAGTAAGATTTTTTGGCTCATCGATGTCAATTTCTAATTGAATTCTTGTCACAAAAGTAAGGAAAATTATTATTTTGATAATCAAGCCCGGCAAGTTTTACGAGGCATTATTTTTTAATTCTTTCATTATTTCAGAAAATAACTTATAAGAGTTTATACGGTCTTCGTGTTTATAAATGTGAGAAGCTACAATTACCTCATCTACTTTTGTTTCTTCTAAAAAAGCTTTTGTTTTTTCTTTAACAGTCTCTTTGCTACCAATAAAGGCATAACGTGTCATTTGCTGAATGCTTGGATGATTTGCTATTTGCAATAGGTCCGGAGTCATTTCTGTGGGTGATTGTATGTAATCTATATTTCCTGTAACTACTCCTAAAATCATTTTCAACATAGAAGTAGAAAGTACCTCAGCTTGTTCATCTGTTTCTGCCGCAATAACATTTATACCTGCAATAGTATACGGTTTATCCAAAAATTCTGATAGCTGAAAATTTTGATGATAAATTTGTAAAGCTTGGTGTAATTGCGCAGGAGCAAAATGACTTGCAAAAACATAAGGCAATCCTTTTTTTGCTGCTACATGTGCGCTATCTGTACTGGAACCCAAAATATAAATAGGAACTCCTACGCCTTCTGAAACGTAGGAACGTACTTTTTCAGAATTTTCTTTTGAAAAATATTGTTGAATTTTACTAACCTCTTCTGGAAATTGATAAACCGCTTTCATTCTATCGGAACGAATTTCGTGTGCAGTTTCTTGATCCGTTCCCGGTGCTCTTCCTAAACCTAAGTCAATTCTATTGGGGTAAAGATTTCCGAGCGTTCCAAATTGTTCTGAAACCACTAAAGGTGAATGATTGGGAAGCATTATTCCTCCAGAACCTATACGAATTTTTTTAGTTCCACCCGCAATATAACCTATTAATACAGAAGTAGCTGCGCTGGCGATACTTTTCATATTATGGTGTTCTGCCAACCAAAATCTGTTATAACCAAATTCTTCTGCTTGTTGAGCAAGGTCTAAACTTTTAGCAAAAGTTTCTGCTGGAGTAGAATTATTGGCTACTGTTGCTAATTCTAAAATTGAATATGGAATATTTTTGCTCATTATTTTTTTGTTTAGAAAAGAAAACGCAACTCCAAAGAGTTGCGTTTTTCAAATATATTATTTCAAAAGATATTGTGTATTACTTTACTTCTTCAAAATCTACATCTTCTACACCACCATCTTTATCTTTCTCTGAGTTATTGTCTGCTTCACCTTGCGCTCCAGTTGCTCCTTGTTGCGGACCACCTTGTTGCTGCGCTTCGGCTTGTGCTTTATACATTTCTTCAGAAACAGATTTCCAAGTTTCGTTTAACTTTTCTAAAGCTGGTTCTATCTTTTCTAACTCTTTAGTTTCATATGCTTTTTTCAATTCTTCTAAAGCATCTTCAACTGGTTTTTTCTTATCGTCAGAAAGTTTATCTCCAAACTCTTTTAATTGCTTTTCAGTTTGGAAGATCATAGTATCAGCCTCATTAAGCTTATCTACTTTTTCTTTCGCTTTTTTATCGGCATCAGCATTTGCTTCTGCTTCTTGCTTCATTTTCTCGATTTCCTCTTCGGTTAATCCAGAAGAAGCTTCAATACGAATATCCTGCTTTTTACCAGTTGCTTTATCTTCAGCGCTTACTTGAATAATTCCGTTTGCATCAATATCAAAAGTTACTTCAATTTGAGGCGTTCCTCTTGGCGCTGGTGGAATTCCATCTAAGTGGAATCTACCAATGGTTTTATTATCTGCTGCCATTGAACGTTCACCTTGCAATACGTGAATTTCTACAGAAGGCTGATTATCTGCTGCAGTAGAGAATGTTTGTGACTTTTTAGAAGGAATAGTTGTATTAGCTTCAATAAGTTTTGTGTTAACGCCACCCATTGTTTCAATTCCTAAAGAAAGTGGAGTTACATCTAATAGCAACACATCCTTAACATCTCCGGTTAAAACTCCACCTTGAATTCCTGCTCCAATTGCAACAACCTCATCTGGATTTACACCTTTACTTGGTTTTTTACCAAAGAATTTTTCTACTGCTTCTTGCACTGCAGGAATACGTGTAGAACCACCTACTAAAATTACTTCGTCGATATCTCCTTTTGAGATACCAGCGTCTTTCATCGCTTTTTCACACGGGGTGATTGTTCTTTTTACTAAATCTGCAATTAATTGCTCAAATTTAGATCTAGAAAGACTTCTTACTAAGTGTTTTGGTCCGCTTGAAGTTGCTGTTACGTATGGTAAATTAATTTCAGTTTGTGTTGAAGAAGACAATTCAATTTTGGCTTTTTCTGCAGCTTCTTTTAAACGTTGCAATGCCATCGGATCTTTTCTAAGATCTATATCTTCATCTTTTTGAAATTCTTCTGCTAACCAATCGATAATTTTTTCATCAACATCATCACCTCCTAAATGTGTATCTCCATCTGTAGAAAGTACTTCAAAAACGCCATCTCCTAATTCTAAGATAGAAACATCGTGCGTACCACCACCAAAATCAAATACTACAATTTTTTGGTCTTGCCCTTTTTTATCTAAACCATATGCTAAGGCGGCAGCAGTTGGTTCGTTTATAATTCTGCGTACTTTAAGTCCTGCAATTTCACCAGCTTCTTTTGTAGCTTGACGTTGCGAATCATTAAAGTAAGCGGGAACAGTAATAACTGCTTCCGATACATCTTGTCCTAAATAATCTTCTGCTGTTTTCTTCATTTTCTGAAGAATCATAGCAGATAATTCTTGTGGAGTATATAAGCGTCCATCTACATCTACCCGTGGTGTATCGTTATCTCCTTTTTTTACATTATAGGCTACTCTACTCGCTTCTCTAGAAGACTCTGAGTATTTATTCCCCATAAAACGCTTAATAGAAGAAATTGTTTTTTCTGGGTTTGTTACCGCTTGTCTTTTTGCTGGATCTCCAACTTTAATCTCTCCTCCTTCTACAAATGCAATTACAGAAGGTGTTGTACGTTTTCCTTCGGCATTAGGTATTACCGTAGGCTCGTTACCTTCCATTACAGAAACACAAGAGTTGGTTGTCCCTAAGTCTATACCAATTATTTTACTCATAGTTATGTATTTTATTTTTTTTTCTATTTTTTATTACGCTTACAAATAGTCAATCTTTATGCCAGCAGATTTTTTATGACAGGATGTCACTTCGCTCGAAAACAATTGATCAAAATGGCATTTTACGAATTAACATACACTTTTTTATGCTCATAAATTTTTCAATCTTATTTAATGAAAAGCTCAAAAATTTCTATAATATTTGTGCCTGACTATTTTGACTCATAAATTTGTGATGATATGAAGAAAATTGAATGTATTAGCGTTTTTGATATGCTGAAAATTGGCGTTGGGCCGTCGAGTTCTCACACCTTAGGTCCTTGGCGTGCAGGACAACGTTGGTTAGCTGAGTTGAAAGAAGAAAATATTTTTGATTTAATTGAAGAAGTTAAGGTAGATTTATACGGTTCTTTATCTTTAACCGGAAAGGGACACGCCAGCGACATTGCTTCTATTTTGGGTTTATGCGGTTACGATCCTGTAACAATGGATTTAGATAAGCTAGATCCTGAAATAAAGAAAATTCAGAAAGAAAAAGAGCTACTTTTAAACGGCGAAAAAAAGGTCAATTTCGATCCGCAAGAACAAGTGGTTTTTAATAAAGAGTTTTTAGATTTTCACCCTAACGGAATTACATTTACCGCGACTTTAAGTAATGGTAAAAAAGAAACCTCAACTTTTTTCTCGATCGGAGGAGGTTTTGTTGTTAAAGAAGAACGAAAAAACGCAAAAAAGAAACAGGAAATTTTTCAAGAATTTCCTTACCCTGTAGAAAAAGGTGAAGATCTTTTAACCTTATGCAAAAAACATAATAAGAAAGTTTCAGAAATTGTTCTTGAAAATGAACGTTCCTTAAGAACTGATGAAGAAATTGATAATGGCTTAAAAGCTATTTGGCAAGTGATGTTAGAATCTATGTACACTGGCTGTCATACCGAAGGAACTTTACCTGGCGGATTAAATGTAAAACGTCGTGCTTTTGAAATGCATCAAAAATTGATTGGTGATGTCACTTATTCTTCACCACAAGAATGGTTAGAAGGGATTAGAAAAACCGAAGTTAAATTTCGTCAGATTTTAAAATGGGTAAGCTGTTATGCCATTAGTGTTAATGAAGTAAATGCTTCTCTAGGTCGTGTGGTTACTGCTCCTACAAACGGTAGTTCAGGAACCGTTCCTGCGGTAATGATGTATTACATGACAATTGAAAATCACGATGCTACTTTTGAAGATCTAAAACAGTTTATGTTGGTTGCCGGAGAAATAGGAAGTTTGTTTAAAAAAGGAGCTACAATTTCTGCTGCAATGGGAGGTTGCCAAGCTGAAATTGGCGTATCTTCCGCAATGGCTGCAGGCGCATTAACAGAGCTTATGGGCGGAACTCCTGAACAAGTTTTAATGGCAAGTGAAATTGCAATGGAACATCATTTAGGCTTAACTTGCGACCCAATTGCCGGCTTGGTTCAAGTTCCTTGTATAGAGCGAAATGCAATGGGTGCAATTAAAGCGATAAACGCTGCCGAAATTGCTTTAGACAGTGATGCTAGTAAAGCAAAAGTACCCTTAGATAAAGTTATTGAAACTATGTGGGATACTGCTAAAGATATGAATTCTAAATATAAAGAAACTTCTAAAGGTGGCTTAGCAGTAAAAGTAAATTTAAGCGACTGTTAGACTTATAAAGTTATAAAAAAAACAGGCTGAAAATATTATAATTTTTCAGCCTGTTTTTTTCTGTAAATTTAGCGCTTATTGAACACTATCTTTATCCTCTAAAATGTCATCTAACTGATCAAAAGCACTCATATTTACATCTATATCTCCTTCTCCAGCAGATTTCATTAGTTTCATGATTGCTCCGGGATTCATATCATCTCCTAAAATTCTAGCCACAGCAAAACCTTTTTCATTATGAACTCCATATAAAATAAATTCGTCTATAGCGTCTTCTTCTCCTAAGTACATTAATCTCACCCCCTTTGCTACAGAACCCATTCTAAAAAGTAGTTTGTATTTTTTCTGAGTGAAAATCTGATCTACATTCTCTTTTTCCTTTTCAAAAATTTCTTGGTTATCACCGCTAATTGGAAATGCTAGTACATTGGCTTTCTCTATACTTTTTAGTGCTGTTTGTTGCTCTTCAGATAAAGTTGAATTGCTACCTAAAAAAAGACTTGCCGGTACATCTATTACTATAAAATTAGCATCGTTTTGCTTCTCTACATAATATTTTTGTAAAGATGGTTCTGTGTTGCACGCAATTGCTGCAAAAGCTAGCAAGCACATTAATAATATTTTTTGTATACTTTTCATCCTTTTTACTATTTTTCTTCTATTTTCTTTAATTCTTCTGCACCCGGAACTTTTAAATCTTGTGCTAGTTTAGAGATCTCCTTTAGATTGATATTTCCGGTAATTGAAAGGGCTACAGTTATTGGTTCTCCTTCTTCTTCTCCTTTAAATAACATTACCAATTGTTTTACAAAAGCCGGTTTGCTGCCCGGTTTAGAATAAAAACGAACATTTTTATTTTCATCTTTAAAACGCATCAATTCTTCTAACGCATTGCTGGTAATGTAAGTATTTACGTCATTTTCCATTTGTTTGCCAATACTAATATTATTGGTAGAAATTACTTTAATGTCTTCTAAACTTTCTATCAACTTTATGTATTGCTGAACTTCAGCATCATCACTTTCTACGTCTATTTCTGCTAAAAGTTTAAACATATTGCTCGTCATAACCATTGCATTTACTTCCTTCATATTTTCATACTTCTGAAAGTTTTGCGCTTTACTTAAAAAGGGTATGGTTACTAGCAGACTAAAAATTATTAACTTTCTCATAGTTTTATTTATTTCTGATTATTTGATTTTTTGTTGTTTCAAATTCTTTTAAATATTTCAATTGATTTTTACCATCATTCATTACATTGGTCATCATGTACAGTAAATCTTGTGTGTTTTTCATCGCTAATTCATGATTTACTTTTCTTGTATTATTATGTTCTTCTTTTTGTTGACTAAAAAAATAAACTGAACAAACTAGCACAATACTCGCCGCAATACTTAACCATTGAAATGATATTTTTTTGGTTTTATTAATTTTTGGCTTTTCTATATATTTTATCTCTTGCTCTTTTTCAAAAAAGGTAAACAGAGGTTTAAATTCTTCAAAAGCTGGATCTATTGCTGAGGAAGTAAAATACTCTCGTAATTTTTTTTCTTCAGCAAGACTTGTTTCGCCTTCTAAATATTTATCTAATAATTCTTTTATTTTAGACCGTTCCATAGCGGTGTTTTTTTAAAATTTCTTTTCGTATTTTTTTTCTAGCTCTAGACAGAGAAACTCTAATTGCAGTTTCCTTCATTCCGGTAGTTTCTGAAATTTCCGTATATTCGAGTTGCTCTACATCTCTTAATTGAATTAAAATCTGTTCTTGTTCACTCAAACTTTTTAATATTTCAGAAACATGATTCAATTCATCTTTCGCTTCTATTTGTTTTTGAAGCGAGGTTTTTTCATCTTCATAATTATTATGTACAATTCGTAAATTGTTATTCTTCTTTAATTTTAACTGATCTAAACAGTGATTTTTAGTAACCGTCATTGCAAAAGCTTCAGGACTATTATAATTTTTTAGTGTACTTTTTTTATTCCATAATTTCACAAAAACCTCTTGCGTAGCGTCTTCTGCTGCTTCTTTTGAAACCAGCAAACGTAACGACAACCGATACATTTTATCTTTTATGGGTTCTAAAAACGCTAAAAACTCTTGCTGGTTCATTTTGTGCTTGGTTTCATCTTGATGACGATTCAACTTAAATTTTGTTACAATATATTTTTAAATTACAATATTGTCTTTACTTTTAATGTTTTATATAAAAATTCATTTATGAAATTTACTCGGGCCTTTTTTCTTTTGCTAAGTTTTAGTTTTTTATGCACTGCTTGTTTTGAAGATCAAGACGATGTACGCGTAGCTGCATCTACTGCAGAAATTCAAGATTTTATTTACCGTGGACTAGATTTTACTTACCTCTATAAAAGTGATGTTCCACAATTAGCTGAAGATGCTTTTGCTGATGAAAATGCGTACACCAATTTTTTACAATCTTACGCAACGCCAGAAGCACTTTTTGATGAACTTATTTTTCAAGAAGAAGACCGATTTAGTTTTTTAATTGAAGATTACCGCGTGTTAGAAGAAGCCTTAAACGGCATTAGCTTAAACAATGGAATGGAGTTCGGCTTGGTACAATTACAGGAAAACGGACAAATTTTCGGCTATGTTCGTTATGTAATTCCAAATTCATCTGCAGACCAACAAGGCGTTAAACGTGGCATGCTATTTAATCGTGTTGATGGAACTACCTTTACCGAAAATAATTTTAATGATTTATTATCGCCAAATTCTTATACCATCGGTTTAGCCAGTTTTGACGGCGAAAACCTTAATGATTTACCCGAGACAATTACACTAACAAAGCAAGAACTTACAGAAAATCCGGTTTATATTGCCAAAACACTTGATGTTGAAAGTCAACAAATAGGTTATTTAATGTACAATGGCTTTACACGAACTTTTGATGATGATTTAAATGCTGCTTTTGCAGATTTTAAAGCACAAGGAATTTCTGATTTAGTAGTCGATTTACGCTATAACAGTGGCGGAAGCATAGAAACCAGTAATGATTTAGCGAGTATGATAACCGGGCAATTTCAAGGTGATTTATTTTCGACACAAGTCTATAACGAAAATTTTGAAGACGAAGAACTTCTTTTTAATACTGAAGTTTCTTCCGGTGGAAGTATAAATAGCCTTAATTTAAATCGTGTGTATGTTTTAACAACAAGCTCTACGGCTTCTGCAAGCGAATTATTGATTAGTTCCCTACGTCCGTATATTGAGGTTATTCAAATTGGCGATGTTACTACCGGAAAATTTCAAGGGTCTACCACATTATATGATTCGCCAGATTTCTCTAGAAATAATGTAAATATTGGTCATCGTTATGCTATGCAACCACTAATTTTAAAATCGGTTAATGCAAATGGTTTTACGGATTATGTTGATGGACTTACGCCTACAATTCAGCAGAAAGAAGACTTCTTTAATTTAGGAGAACTCGGCGATCCACAAGAGCCTCTTTTACAAACTGCAATAAATACTATTATTGGTGGCGGCAGACCTTTTTATTCTTCCTCTTCTGTAAGAGAGTTTTCTGAATTAGGAAATAGCGATATGAGCTCTCCTATTTATCAACGTATGTATGTGGATTTTAAAGTACAAGAGTAAAATTAAGCTGTTCTATTTGTAAAATATTTAACTACTAACAGTTTATAATAAAATTATACTTTTGTTTTTATATAATTAGTTGTACGCAATACACATGATATGACCCGAAAAGAAGCAAAATTAGCGGATAAGTTACTTCTAGAACTTGTTAAAAAAGAAAACAAAGATCGACTTAGTTGGGTTAATATTCATAATTTAAATTTTAGTGAAGCAGATACAAAAAAATTAATACAACTCACCTATTTGATTAGAAGAGAACAGAATGAGTTGCCAGATAAGCTAATTACCGGAAGTAATGTATCGTTAAGACCTAACGAACCTCATATTAATGATTTTAAGGCTTCTGGCGGTTTTTATAGAATATATAAGCAACGAAAAAAACAAAGATTGGTTGAAATTCTTAAAATATCTATAGCTATAATTACTTTGGCTATATTAACCTATTCAACTTTTATTAAAAACTCACAAACTGAAAAAAAAATAAAATCAGAATCGATAGAGTCTTTAAATCAAAATCAAATTAAAAATGAAACTCCTTCTAATATTAAGAATACTGTAAATATAAAAAACAATTAAAAAGTACAGCTGCCAAAAATATAAAACCAAAAAATGAAAAAAATACATCTTTCTTTCCTATTAATCATTTTAAACTTTTTTTTTATAAACGCTCAAGAAAAGGATAATATAAAAAATACTCAGTTCGGCTTTAAAGGAGGGATTAACATTTCCACCATAAGCGGATTACCAAGTAACAATTTCTACACTTTAAAAACATATAATGGATTTTATGGTGGATTTTTATTGCAAATAGACCTAAATAATTATTTTTCTATACAACCAGAAATATATTACTCTCAACAAGGATTTGAACTGAGAAACAACGATTCTAGTAGAATAATATACAGAGTAGATTATCTTCAATTACCTGTACTACTAAAAGCTTATATAATTGGTGGTCTAAATGTACAATTAGGACCACAATTAGGATTAAAGCTAAGCGAAGAAATTAATGGAACTAAACAAAGTATATTTTCAGAAAAAGATAAATATTTTGAAAAGACGGATATAGGATTTATTTTCGGTCTAGAATATAATTTTGATAAGACATTTTTATTAAATGTTCGTTACATACCAAGTATCACAGAAATTCAAGAAGGTACAGAAATTAGAAACTCTGTATTTCAAATTGGAGTAGGATTTTTATTTTGAAATAATTTTTAAAAAAATCAATAAACAATATAGAACCATTACGGCAATATTAATCTCAAGTACTTTATTCAGCGCAGGACACTTAGATTATTCTTTTTATTAAACAGTATTTTTTATTGGTGTGATATTAAGAAGTACTGTTGTAAAAAGCAAGTAAAACTCATTAATTTTTGACTAAAGTACTTCTATGAGAATCATCATAAGACAAACGATTTACCACCAACAGAGTTAAAAAACTGAAATAAAAAAACAATTCTAAACTTAAACATTTCAACTAATAAAAAATCCCACTTAAAAAAGTGGGATTTCAGATCAATTCAAATAAATGAATAATAGCTCACATTATTCATTAAAGTAAAACCCATTTGGAGCTATACCAACCTCTTGAGTTTTTATTAAATTACCTTCTATATCGTAGATTTTCACAAAACTGTCAGAAGCAAAATCGCCACCATCAGCAACAAAAATCCGGTTATTCTCTACTTCAAAACCATACATAACTCCATAAGCTGAAGAAGTTTCATAAGAAAACAAAGCTTCATTTGGTGCGTTTGTTTCACCTAAAGCAAATTTATATACAGAATTTTCTACCGTAAAATAAACTTGATCATCTTCAATATTTAAATTATTAGCTAAAAGCGGTTCCTCTGCTGTTCCGTAAGCTAACTCCATTTCATTAAGCAAATTGGTATTGCTTAAGTTAAAAGTTTGCAATTTTGTTCCTGTTAAAGCGTAAAGGTTTCCGTTTTCAATTTCAAAAGAATTTAAGCCATCTGCGGTGCTAATAACATTTTCAATCTGCATAGAAGCCATATTCATTACTGTAACAGATCCGCCAGAACCATAATTAGAATTTTGAATATATAATTTTCCATTTTCTTCTTCAATATTGGCAACATAATCGCCAACGGTAACGGTATTTTCAACCTCGTAAGATTGTAAATCAATTACAGCTACATAATCATCTTCACCAGAATCAAAGCTAGCTAAGTTGGTAACATAAGCTTTTCCATTTTCAGCAACTCCATAATAAGGAACATCTAAACCGCTGTCAATTCTTGCCACCAACTCAAATGTATCACGATTTACAACCGTAATTAAATTAGATCCGTTGGAAATAATAAACGCTAAATCGTCTTCAAAGAAAATAGATTGTGCATAAGCGCCTATATCTTCTCCATTATTATTTTGTTGAAAGATAGCCTGTTCAACTGTTTCTAAATCCTCACTAAGGTAGGTTACTGTTCCTACTCCACCTTCATTTAGCACAAAAATTCCTTGAGCATATTTTCCTTCTTCTTCGCCTGGTTCTTCAGGGTTTTCTGGATTTTCCGGATTCTCAGAATCTTCCGGTGGCGTAAAAGCATCATCATCACTACAAGAAACTAAAAAGAATACGCTGCAAAAAATAAGAGCTAAAAATCGTGTTGTTTTTTTCATAATAAATTAAAAATTAAGGGTTATATAAATTGAATAATTAATACCGGGCATTTGCCGGTTTTCTACGTTTTGGTAAGGAGCATTAAAAAGATTGCGGATTTTTGTACCGAGCGTAAAATCTCTTTTTTTACCAAAGTGATAACCAAAACCTAGGTTCGAAAGCAAATACGTATCTAAATTATGGGCAGAATCATTATCAGTTCTGGTAAAAACTTCTCCATTATATAAAAATTGATATTCTAAAAACCAGTTTTTATATCCATAATAAAGTGAAGCCGTCGCCTTGTGAAACGGAACATAAATCAGTTGATTTCCGGTTGCTTTATTTTCTGAAATAGTATAAGCATAAGTTCCATTAACTTGAAGTTGATGTTGTTGCCAATTCTTTTTCCAATTCAGTAAGAACTCGGCGCCATAGGTTTCTACTTCATCTACATTTTCAGGTTGCCAAAATCCATTATTGGTTGGAAGCCAGCGAATCATATTTTCAATAGAATTATAATAAGCGGTTAAACTGAATGTAAAACTGTTGAAAGAAAATTTATTTCCAATTTCAAATTGCTGCGCTTCTTCGGCAGCTAAACTTGGATTTCCACCGGTTGACCAATACAAATCGTTAAACGTGGGAATTCTGAAGTTTTTTGATATTTTTGCCTGAAGTAAATAAAATTCTGTTGCTTGAAAATCTGCAGCAACCGCATATAAAAATGGACTTTCATAAGCTGCAGTTACTTCCTTCCTAAAAGAAATTTCATACTGAAGTTTCTCTAGAGCTTGATGTTTAAACAATAGTGAAGCCGAAGAAATTTCCCGGTTTTTTTCAGTAATATTACTTCCTACACCTTTTGTATTATTGTATGATAAAATTCCGTTAAGCTGCATGACAGAAGAAATATCATAATTCAAATCATATTTTGCGATCCACGTTTTTGCCTTGCTCGATGAAAAATTATCTCGCTTTATATTTTGGAAGTATTTATATTCTTCTTCTAAATAAGCAATTTTTGCTAGCGAAGTAAATTTACCAAAACCAATTTCCCATTCCAGTAAATTTCTGCTATTAACATCATCGTATTTTGTTCTATTTTCCGAAGGTCTAATCAAAGAAAAATGCCGCTCACTCTCGTAAAACTGACTATAAAATCGAATAATATTTGCTGAAGAAAACCGATAACCAACCGCAGTATTTAAACTGGTGTTGTAAAATTCTCCATTTAAATTTTTACCGTCATTTTCAGGATAATCGTAATCATTATCAGATTGATTTCGCGTCACCGAAATTTGCGTACTCCATTTTTTACTTGAAATATTTAAACGATAGCGCGCATCCAAAGTATTGAAACTTCCATAACTCAAATGGACTTGATTTTCAACTTTTTCATTAAAAGCAAGTGTATTGTTCAAATGAACCGTACCGCCAATTGCACCGGTTCCGTAAACAATACTTCCACCACCGGGACGCACGCTAATTTCATTAAAACTTCCTGCATTTATTGTATTAAAATCGGTTTGGCCGTTAAATTGTGAATTTATATTTATTCCATTCCAAATTACCGCAGTTTGTTGGGCAGTTGTGCCGCGAAAGCTTGGCGAAGAAACCATTCCCAAACCATTTTCTTTAAAATAAATGGGCGTATTATAATTTAAAACCGAGCTTAACGAAGGCTGATTGTAATTCAGCAAAGAATCTGAAATGGTGGTTAATTGCTGACCGGTAGAAAAATCGGCTAACTTTTTATCAGTTAATACAACTGTTTGCAATTCGGTTATAGAATCCGATTGCGAAAATAAGGGCAAAATCGCGCCAAAAAATAATATAAGTGCTAAAAAATGTTTCATAAACCGAAGACCTTTTACCCGAAAGTCTTTGCGTTAAAATTTATAAAACTGGCAGGTCTCCTGGCTTGCGTCTTTTGGCGATCCTTCCCGTCTAAAAAGACAGTGGAATGAAGTTTACCAAAAGCATTTCTTAACGAAACAAAGCTTACAGTTGCGGGAACAGCTTAGGATTTTTACACCTAATTCCCTTTTAATAAACAGTCTTTTACAAATACTGTTTAACCAATTTGCTTGCAAAAGTAAACATTTTGTTGTCTTTGCGCATCAGAAAATGAAATAATCTTACTTTTGTGGCATAAAATCTTTCAGCGTGAAAAAAATAATCATACTTTTTAGTTGCATTTTTATAGTAGCTTGTAATCAAAAAAACAAGCATGAAAAATCTGTTTCAACTGCTGAAGGAAAAAAAACGTCCATTAATTATGCTGAAGGTTTTACCATTACAGATTTTGGCGATTATAAAATCATAAACGTTCCGAGTCCGTGGCCAAAAGCCGAAAAAAAATTCACTTATCTTTTAGCTGAAAAAAATGCTGAAATCCCTGATGATGTAAACTACGATCAAAAAGTAACTATTCCGGTTCAAAAAATTGTCGTTACTTCTACTACGCATATTCCTTCCTTAGAAAGTTTAGGTGTAGAAAATACCTTAGTTGGTTTTCCGAACCTCGATTATATTTCTTCTGAAAAAACCCGAAAATTAATTACTGAAGGAGAAATTCAAGAACTCGGCGAAAATGAATCGATTAATACCGAAGTTTTACTGAATTTACAACCCGATGTAGTCATTGGTTTTGCGGTAGAAAGCGGAAATAAAACCTTTCAAACCATCAATAAAAGTGGAATTCCTGTGATTTATAATAGCGATTGGACCGAAGCAGATCCGTTAGGAAAAGCTGAATGGATTAAATTTTTTGGAGCCTTCTACGGAAAAGAAAAACTAGCCGATAAAATTTTCGAGGAAATTGAAAATGAATATAATTCAGCGAAAAAACTAGCCGAAAAAGCGCAAAAAAAACCGAGTGTTTTAAGCGGCGCGATGTATAAAGATGTTTGGTATTTACCGCACGGAAAATCTTGGCAAGCACAATTTATAGCAGATGCAAACGCAAGTTATTTGTACAAAAAAACCGATGGAAACGGGAGTTTATCACTCGCTTTTGAAAGTGTCTTGGTAAAAGCGAAACAAGCCGATTATTGGATTGCGCCCGGCGCTTTCACCTCTTATGAAGCGATGAAAAACGCAAGCGAACATTATGCTAAATTTGATGCTTTTCAACAGAAAAAAATTTATTCGTATGCCGGTGTAACAGGAGAAACTGGCGGGGTTTTATTTTATGAATTAGCACCTAACCGACCTGATTTAGTGCTGAAAGATCTCATTAAAATTTTTCATCCGGAATTATTAGAAAATTACCAACCTACTTTTTTTAAACCGCTCGATTAATTTGAAAAAAGTCGCTACATATCTTTTACTCGGAATTATTTTACTTCTCATAGCTTTACTTATTAATGTAAGTTTGGGTTCGGTTTCCATTCCGTTAAAAGATGTAATAAAATCTTTTTTTAATCAGGAAGTTTCAAACGATACTTGGCGATATATCATTTTAGAATATCGGTTACCAAAAGCATTTACAGCAATTTTAGTAGGTTCGGGTTTAGCGCTCAGCGGACTTCTTATGCAAACGCTTTTTAGAAATCCGTTAGCCGGACCTTACGTGTTAGGCTTAAGTAGCGGCGCAAGTTTAGGCGTTGCGTTGGTTATTATGGGCAGCAGTTTTTTTGGCGGAATCGCCGCAGGATTATTCCTTTCAAAGTGGACCTTAGTGATTGCATCGAGTCTAGGAAGTTTTTTGGTTCTACTCGCCGTTTTAGGAACTTCATTTAAAATAAAAGATACTATGGCTTTACTGATAATCGGGTTAATGTTTGCTAGCTTAACTTCAGCAGTAGTAAGTGTTTTGTCTTATTTTAGTCCGTCGCAACAATTACAACAATACATTTTTTGGTCATTCGGAAGTTTAGGGAATTTATCGTGGACAGAACTTAGCCTTTTATTCCTTTTTTGGTGCTGCGGAATTTTACTCAGCATTTTTTGTATTAAAAATTTAAACGCCCTTTTATTAGGAGAAAAATATGCAAAAAGTTTAGGAACCAATTTAAAACAAAATCGGTTTTTTGTGATTTTAGCTACCAGTTTACTCGCCGGAAGTATAACTGCTTTTGCCGGACCAATCGCTTTTATCGGCTTGGCAGTTCCGCATTTAGTTCGGCAAATTATTCCGAAAAATAATCACTTATTTTTGATGCCTTCTGTTTTAACTGGTGGAGCAATTTTAATGCTTTTTTGTGATAGTATTTCGCAAATTCCGGGTAGTGAACTTACGTTACCAATTAATGCGATCACGTCAATTATTGGCGCGCCGGTCGTAATTTGGTTGTTGGTGAGAAAAAAGAAATTGATTTTTTAGATGAAAAATTCAGCTTCACATACAAAATTATCAACCAAAAATTTATGTATTGGTTATGCTGATAAAACAGTTGCCAGCGGAATTAATCTGAATATAAAATCGGGAGAATTAATCGCGGTAATTGGTACAAACGGTTCAGGAAAATCGACACTTTTAAAAACAATTATTGGTGAATTAGAAGCAAAATCTGGGGAAGTTTTCTTAGAAAATGAGAAAATTCAGCAATTTTCAGCAAAAAGCATCGCCGAAAAAATCAGTATCGTTTTAACCGAAACACATTTCTCTAAAAATTTATCGGTAGAAGAATTGGTCGCACTCGGCAGACATCCGTATACAAATTGGTTAGGAATTTTGACGGAGGATGATAAAAAAGCGATTAAAAACGCCTTAGCATTAATCGATCTTACCGATAAAGCCAAACGAAAATGCAGCAGTTTAAGTGACGGACAATTACAAAAAGTAATGCTCGCGCGAGCCTTGGCGCAGGATACTTCGCTAATTATTTTAGACGAACCCACAACGCATCTCGATTTATATCATAAAGTTTTTGTTTTAAAATTATTGAAGCAATTAACTAAAGAAACGCAAAAAGCTATTGTTTTTGCTTCGCACGAAATTAATCTTGCGCTTCAATTATGTGATCAAATTATTTTGGTGAATAAAGGTGAAGTGATTCAAGAAACGCCGGAAAAGTTGATTGAAGATGGACATTTAGAAAAACTCTTTCCTAAAAATTTAATTCAGTTTGATGCTGAAACCAAGAACTTTAAAGTGGTTTAATTCAACTGAATTTCCTTTAACATTAATCGAATAAATTTCAGTCGAATATTTTCCGTAAATTTGAGAAAAACTAACGCATGACCGAATATATTGTTTTTGCTATTGTGGCAATCATTATGTTGATTATCGGCTTTTTTGCCGGAAAAAATGTTTCTAAACTCAAACAAGAAGCGGCTTCTAAAGAAACCGAAAACCAGCTGTCTACTTTACGACTTCAGCTGGAAAATACCGAGCAAAAATTGGCAGAAGAAAAACAAGAACAACGGGATCAATTAGAAAAAACCGAAAAAGATTTTCAACAACAACTGGAAAAAATCAGATTAGAACGCGAAGAAATCAGAAATGAAAAAGAGCGTTTTAAAAATGAACTCACCCGAAAAAATGTGGAGTTTGATAATCTTCAGCAAAAAAATGAAGAGCAAAAAGCAGAAGTAGAAAAGCTACAAGAAAAATTCACCAAAGAATTTGAAAATTTAGCCAATAAAATTCTCGATCAAAAATCTGAAAAATTCACCCTTCAAAATAAAGAAAATATTCAGAATATCTTAAATCCGCTTCAAGAAAAAATAAAAGGATTTGAAGAAAAAGTAGATAAAAGTTCGCATGATTCTATTAAACGTCACGCAGAATTAGGGAAGCAATTACAACATTTAAACGAACAAAATTTAAAAATTAGCGAAGAAGCCACAAATTTAACTAAAGCCTTAAAAGGCGACACCAAAATGCAAGGGAATTGGGGTGAAATGGTTTTAGAGCGCGTATTAGAACGCAGCGGATTGCAAAAAGACAGCGAATATTTTGTGCAGCAAAGTTTTACCACCGATGAAGGAAAACGCGTAATGCCCGATGTGGTGATTGAATTGCCGGGCGATAAAAAAATGATAATTGACTCAAAAGTTTCGCTTAATGCTTATGAGCGCTACATTAATGAAACGGACGAAAGTCAGAAACCGCTTCATTTAAAAAATCATTTAATATCGGTTAGAAAACGAGTAGATGAATTGAGCCAGAAAAATTATCATCAACTCTATCAAATGGAAAGTCCGGATTTTGTTCTGCTTTTCATTCCCATTGAAGCCGCTTTTGCGATTGCTTCTAACGAATATCCGCAATTATATAGCGATGCTTTCGAGAAAAATATCATTATTGTTACACCTACTACATTACTGGCGGTTTTAAAAACCATCGACAGTATGTGGCAAAATGAAAAACAAAAGCAAAATGCGATAGAAATTGCAACCCAAGCCGGCGCTTTATACGATAGTTTTACTAACTTAACCGAAGAATTATTAAAAGTCGGGCGGCAAATCGGGACGGTACAAAATAGTTATGAATCGGCGATGAAAAAACTTACCGGAAAAGGAAATTTAATTCGCCGTGTAGAAAAACTGAAAAAATTAGGTGCAAAAGCTAGTAAACAAATCGATCAGAAATTAATGGCACGAGCTGTTGATAATGATGACGAAGATGAATAAACTATTATGAAAAAAATACTTACTTATATTCTCGTAGCCATTGTAGTTATTGCTACCATTTACTACAGTTTTCTTTATTTTGTTCCGTATAGCGAAGGAACGCGCGCGGGAGAACTTATAAAATTTAGTAATAAAGGTGTAATTGTAAAAACTTGGGAAGGACAAATTAGCCAAGGAATTAGCGGTGCACAGATTTTTAGTTTTTCGGTATTAGATAAAAATGAAGAAGTAATCGAAAAATTGAAAAAGCATCAGGGTGAATACGTAAAACTAACTTATATTGAGCGCTACGGAACTTTTATTTTCTGGGGCGATACCAAATATTTCATTACAAATGTAGAACTCGCGCAATCGCCTCATTTTAGAAGATAATTTAAAATTGAAGAACAAAAATTTTTATGGAAAAACCTTTTAAGCACGTAGAAGAATCGCAGGTTGTGATTTCAGAATTAATGCTTCCCTCCCATTCCAATTTTAACGGAAAAATTCACGGTGGTTACATTCTTTCATTATTAGATCAAATTGCGTTTGCTTGTGCTTCAAAACATAGTGGCGATTATTGTGTAACGGCAAGTGTTGATACCGTTAACTTTTTACGACCGATTGAAATTGGTGAATTAGTTACGATGAAAGCTTCGGTAAATTATGTAGGAAATACCTCAATGGTTATTGGTATTCGCGTTGAAGCTGAAAACATACAAACCGGAAAGAAAAAGCACTGCAACTCTTCATATATTACAATGGTTGCTAAAACAAAAGAAGGAAAATCTGTAAAAATTCCAGGATTAATTCTTACTAACGATCATCACGTACGTCGCTTTTTAAAAAGTATGAAACGTATTGAAATGAAGAAAAACAGAACCGAAGAATATAAAGAATTGCAGTTTTCAACTGAAAAATATTATGAAGAATTAGAAGGTAAAAGAGTTCAGTTAAAGCTAAAATAGATTAACAAGCGTTAAACTATTAATAAACCTATCATAAATTGAATAAAAAAAATTGCTTTAATAAAGAAAAACAAGTTTATTGATACAACCAAAAAATTATATTTTATGAAAATTAAATTACTTATTGTCGGACTTATTTTTGCAATGGCTAGCTGTTCTCCAAGAATCGTGAATACTTGGAATATCGATAAATATAAAGTTACCAACGATAAAGGAAAAAGCATGACTTCTGAAAATATTGGAACTATTACTTTTAAAAAGAACGGGAAAGGAGAGAAAAGCTTGAATTACAATTTATTTCAGAATGATTATTCTGACACCTCACCTTTTGAATGGAATATGTACGATGATTATATTGTGTTGAAAACTTCAAACAAAGAGAAAGATTCTGATTTAAATAAAACGTGGATCATTGTTGAAGATAGTTCTAAAAAACAAGTTTGGAAATCTACCGATGGAAAAAACATGGTTCAAGTTATTGAACTTAGTAGATAACATATATAAACATTATACAAAGCTCCCAAAAATGGGAGCTTTTTTTATAAATAAAATCCGTAAGAAGCGAAAATAATAATCAGTAGAATCCAACCAGTTATCAGGCATAACCCTCCAAGTGGAGTTACAGGACCTAAAATTTTTAATTTTTTACCTTTACTCAAAGTAATACACAACCCATAAATACTAAAAGAGAAAAGAAAAATCCCTACAATAAAAAAAATTGCTGTCACGTGTTCTATAGTATTTACCATTGGAAGCGCTAAACCAAGAATCACCAATAAAATTGCGTGATACATTTGATATTTTACGCCAGTTTCATAACTAGCCAATTGCTCTTTTGTAAATTTCTCTTTTAATGCATGTGCGCCAAATGCTCCAAGAAGCACAGCTAACATTCCATAAAGAGCGCCAAAAACTAATACTATTTCTTTCATTTTTTTTCTTTAAAAAGTTTAATCAGTTGAAAAGATTGCATTAGGTGATACAAGCCTGGTAAAATTAAAAAGCCTCCAATAATTAAAGCAATTCCAAGCGAATTGATTACGGAGTCTGAAGCAACATCATTTAAAATACTAATTTCATTTGTGCTTGTAATAATAATATGAGGAAAATGAGCCAACATAGCAGCAGCAACAATTAAAAAAACTTGCACTGCAGCTAAGATACGTGACCATCTTTTTTCTCGTTTTTTTATCATTATCCATAACGGAATTAACACCAGTGCTGAAATAATTATTCCTATTATTGAAATTTTGTTTTCAATAAAATCTGCTACAAAAGCAATATCATTAAAATAACCATATAAAATAATCACAAGACCTAGTAACACTAAAATTATAGTAGTGTAACTTGCTTTTTTCTTGTAGGCATTTTTTTCATCTTCTTCTCCTGCTTCACCTATTAAAAAATTTGCTGCAATAAAAGAGCATAAAGCTACATAAAACAACCCAATTAAAATAGAAAATGGATTAAACCAACTATCCACATAAATTTCTTTAAAACCTAAAGAAGAGTTTTCTTCATATAAATTGATACTCCCTCCTACTAGCCCACCGAAAATCATTCCCAAAAAAAGCGGAGAAAAAAAACTTCCTAGTTTAAATAAGTGATTATACCAATTTTGCGACTTTCCTTTAATAGCATCGTAGTGTCTAAAAATAAATGCAACCCCACGCATTGTAATTCCTAACAACATTAAAGTAATAGGAATATGCAAGTAAACCACAAAAATATTGTAATACGCCGGGAAAGCGATCCATAGAATTACAATAAGAATGATGATCCAAATATGATTGGCTTCCCAAATTGGACCCATTACCCGATAAATTGTTTTCTTGGTGAGCTCTTGATTTTTCCGTGAAGAAAATAATTCAATTATTCCTGCACCAAAATCAGCTCCAGCTAAAAGAACGTATAAAAAAAGTGAGAAAAATAAGAAAAACAAAACTACTGTTAACATTCTTCTTTGGTTTGATTAAGTACTCTAATTTGCCGCCACATAAGCCAACTTACAACAAAGGTTAGTAATAAGTAAATACCAACGTACATTAATAGACTATAAAATATTCCCGGCATTGGTGTTACTGCATCTTTGGTTTTCATCACATTATAGATAATCCAGGGTTGTCTACCAACTTCCGTAACAATCCAGCCAGCTTCTAAGGCAACAAATCCCAATGGAGCGAGTAATACAAAAAACAACCAGTATTTTTTTGAATTTTGCCAGTTTCTAAATTTTAAACTCAAAAAATATAAAACTCCAGCTAAGGCTAATAAAGTGCCAAGCGCTACCATTAATTGAAACGCATAATGAACAATAGCTACCGGCGGTTGTTCGTCTTTTGGAAAATCATTAAGTCCTTTTACTTCAGCATCAAAATCTCCAAATGCTAAAAAAGAAAGTGCTTTTGGAATTTCAATTTTATAATTCACCTCTTGATGTTCTTCATCTACAATTCCGCCAATATAAAGCGGAGCCCCTTTTTCTGTTTCATAATGTGCTTCTAAAGCTGCCAGTTTTGCGGGTTGTCTTTCTGCAATATCTTTTGCGGAAATATCTCCGCTAATTGGTTGTAAAATTGCAGCAACTGCAGCAATACTTATTGAAATATTAAATGCTTTTTGATGTAATTCTTTTCGTTTTCCTTTATAAATCTGAAAAGCATGAATTCCCGCTACCGCAAATCCTGTTGCCACAAAAGCAGCTAATGTCATATGTAAAGCTTGCGTAAACCAAGCTTCATTTAACATAGCTTCCATTGGCTGAATGTTTGAAAACACACCATTTTCATAATCAAAGCCTGAAGGAGAATTCATCCAGCCGTTAGCGGCAACTACTAAAATTCCTGAAGCTACGCCTGAAATCCCAATAATTACACCAGTAAACCAATGAAATTTTTCGGGTAGTTTTTTCCATCCGTACAAATAAAAACCTAGCGCAATAGCTTCAACAAAGAAAGCAGCCCCTTCTAATGAAAATGGCATTCCAATTATTGGTCCCGCATGTTTCATAAACTCAGGCCATAATAAACCTAGTTCAAATGAAAGTGCTGTTCCTGAAACTGCTCCGGTCACAAAGAATATAGCTACACCACGTTGCCATGCCTTTGTTAATTCTAAATAAATTTTTTTACGAGTTTTTAGCCATTTAAAATGAGAGATTACCATAAAAAATGGCATAACCATTCCTATACAGGCAAATACAATGTGAAAGATTAAGGTTAGTGCCATTTGAAGTCTTGCGGCTTCCAAATTTTCCATAAGCTTTTATTAAATTGGCTCTTACAAATATAAATAATCATTCAAGGATTTTTATGGGTAATTCATGAAGATTATTGTTAGATTTATACTTTAACTTTTTATAAGGTAAGCCCTGAAAACACGATATTGATATTGATATTTATCAACTTAAAAAGCGATAAAACAAATTATCGTTTTTTTAGACGATATTTTTATTTATCGTATTTTTTAACGATATTTGAATATGATGATAAGTATTTTAACCGGAGATATTATAAATTCACGTGCTGCAAAAGCGCCAAAAGATTATCTTAAAATTTTACGAAAGACGCTTTCTTTGCTAGGAAAAGAAAACGAGCGGTGGGAAATTTTTAGAGGTGATAGTTTTCAACTAGAAATTGAAGATGCTGAAACTGCTTTTTGGAAAAGTCTTTATATAAAGGCTGCCTTAAAAAGTATAAAAGGACTTGATGTTCGTATTGCAATTGGCGTAGGCGAAAAAAGTTATCGTGCTAAAAGCATTTCAGAATCAAGTGGATCTGCTTTTATACGTTCCGGAGAGATGTTTGAATTACTTAAAAAAGAAAAAACAAATTTGCTCATTCATTGTGGCAACAAACAACTTAACCGAGAAATAAATGTAAGTTTTAAACTTGCTCTTATTGCTATGGATAATTGGACTCAAAATTCTGCTGAAGTTGTAAAATTAAGTATAGAATATCCAGATTTTAATCAACAAGAATTAGGCGAAAAAATTGGAATAAAACAAAATACAGTAAGCGAAAGACAAAAAAGAGCATTCTTAGAAGAATTAAAAGAATTTGATCTTATTTTTAGAGAGAAAATAAAAAAACTATGATTATACTAATCAAACTTATTCTAGCACATTTAATAGGCGATTTTTTATTACAACCTTATACATGGGTTCAAGAAAAAGAGGCTAAAAAATTTGCTTCACCAAAGTTGTATTTACACATTTTTATTCATCTTTTACTTAATTTTTTAGTGCTTTGGGATTTTTCTCTGTGGTATATTCCACTTATAATAGCCGGAACACATCTAATAATTGATGGATTGAAATTAAGCTTACAAACTGCAAAATCAAAAAGACTATTCTTTTTTATTGATCAGTTATTTCATTTTACCGTAATTTTTTTAGTGTATTTTTTCTGTATTAATTCAACTATAGATTTTAAATTTCCGCCACAATTATTACTGATTATTACAGGAGCGTTTTTTTTAACCACGCCGACATCGGTTATAATTAAAATGATAATTTCTGTTTATAAACCCCAAACGGAAATTGAAAAAGACGAATCGCTTGATAATGCCGGAAAATATATCGGGATTTTAGAGCGATTACTTGTTTTCGTTTTTATTATAAGTAATCATTGGGAAGGTGTTGGTTTTTTAATTGCTGCTAAATCAATTTTCAGGTTTAGCGATTTAACAGCCTCGAAAGACCGTAAACTTACCGAATATATTTTAATAGGAACTCTCCTTAGTTTTGGTATCGCTATTCTTAGTGCAATTTTATGCAATTCTCTAATGTTTGTCTTTTAGGTCTTTAATAAAAAATATAGTACCGATTAAGTTACTCACTATATTACTTCCACTAGCTAATAAAGTTAGTTTTCTAATCTAAATGAAAAAAGTTGACACAAATTCGACTTATTTGTGAAGCTTTCCGAAAAAGCTGAGAAAAAGCGTACTCAGCGCGATTACAATTTAGGCTTTAAATTAGCCGTTGTATCTCAAGTAGAAAAGGGCGAAATGACTTACAAGCAAGCTCAAAAAGCTTATGGTATTCAAGGTAGGAGCACTGTTTTGGTTTGGTTACGAAAACACGGTACCTTAGACTGGAACAAACCTAAGACGAGATTTACCTGTAACAAAATGAAAGAAACACCTGCTCAAAAGATCAAGAGGCTTGAAAAAGAGTTGTCAGATGGGAAGCTCAAGAATAAGATTCTCAATACGATGATCGATATCACAGATCAGCATTACGGCACTTCTATCCGAAAAAAGCATTCGCCCAATCAATCCAACGAATCCAGCAAGAACACCGACTGAGCCTGTCACGTTGTTGCAGATTGTTTGGGATAAGCAGACAGGCTATCTATCAAGCAGAAAAGCGAGCAAAGATAAGGGCTAATGAACTTGCCCTGATCAAACCGCTGATTTTAAAAGTACGCCGGCAAATGCCAAGACTAGGTACTCGTAAGTTGTATTATTTGCTCAAAGTTGAATTTGAAAAGATGGGGATTAAAATAGGCAGAGATACGCTGTTTGATTACCTGAGGTCCGAATCAATACTGATAAAACCAAGAAAGAATTACACAAAAACAACTGATTCTAAAAATTAGTTAAAAAAGTACCCTAACCTAATGAACAATGTTGTACCCGTAAGACCAGAGCAGTATTTTGTAAGTGACATTACTTATATCAAAAGTAGAAAAAGGACTCATTATCTTTCCTTGGTGACTGACGCTTTTAGTAGAAAAATAATGGGCTACCATCTAAGTGATGATATGAGTGCAGAAAATGTAGTTAAAGCAATGAAAATGGCTAATAAAAGTAGAACTACCTCTCACCAAATAATACATCATTCCGATAGAGGTTTGCAGTACTGCTCGGCTATTTATCAGGCAGAACTGAAGCGCTCTAATACGATACCCTCGATGACCGACGGGTATGACTGTTATCAAAATGCCTTAGCAGAACGAATAAATGGAATATTAAAGGAAGAATTTTTATTTAATAAATGTAACACGGGTAAAGAACTCAAAGTTCTTATCAAAGAATCAATAAAAACCTATAATAATATAAGACCACATTTAAACCTTAAATATAAAACACCTAATTTTATACATAACAAAAAATCCCTCGAAGCTAGCTTCGAGGGATTGATTTAAACCTTTAAAAACTGTCAACCTATTTTAGGACGACTCAAGATATTTTCTCTATAGGTTTATCTTTTATCGTTTCAAAGTGAAGTTTGCTTTAAACTTTCTTGGTTGCAAACTACCATCGGGCAGGGTTTCCATATACTCTACTCTAAACCAATAGTCATTAGACGATACCGGATTACCATTATAGGTTCCATCCCATCCCGGACCACTCGGACTTAACTGTTTAAGCAGCTTTCCATAGCGATCAA
>NZ_RCNV01000005.1 GCF_003667275.1 Mesonia aquimarina
TTAAATCAAAAATGGAAAAGCCATCCCCATCATCATCGCATTGAGAAAGTGCTTCTGCTGGTGCCTCGATCATAGGACTATCATATACTTCTAAGGCAAGCTCGGTTTGTAATACACAGCCGTTAACAGCATCTTCTACGCGCACATAAATTACATCGTTATAAGCCGTCGTATTGGCATAAGGAGAACTTACTGACGATACGCCTAAGTTTGCATCACTAGAGGTCAAGTGATAACTTACTTCTAAATCTGCATTACCTAAAGTAATCTCATCGGTCTTGCTCTCTAAATCAAATAAAGTATAAAAACCATCATTATCCGTATCACAAGCTATTAAAGGACTTGGATCTGCGATAGGAGCCGAAGGCGTTGCTTCTATCATAAAGCTAGTCTCTGAAAAACAACTTCCTAAATCATCGGCACTTACACGTACAAAAACCTCTTGGGGATTACTCGTATTCTCATAAGCTGTTGGCGTAGCTATGGCATTGTCATTATCCAAGTCTATTTGACTGGCATAATAACTTACACTATAATCCTGAGGGCTTTGTCCCGATAAAGCTTCTTGGTCACTATCGGTTAAATCAAAGGTTGCTGTCCCGGTAGTACCGCCATCACACGCATATTTATCACTAACCACTCCTACTGTAACCGGAGTCGTCTCTAAAGTAAAGTCGGTTAAATTATAACAGTCCCCATTGATCGCGTTTTCTATACGTACATAAATGGTCTGGCTATTACTACCGGCTATATAGTTAGCAGGGTCTGCTATCGCATTAGTCGGTACATTAGCTTCCGCTATGGTCTCATAATAACTTACCGTGAAATCATTCGCATCTTGTGCGCCTAATAAAATAGGCGTATTTTGTGTTAAATCATATACTGCATCACCATTGGTATCGGTATCACAATAGCTTAAATCAGGAACCGGATTTGCGATTCCACTTTCATAACTGGTAATCGTAAAACTATCTACTGCATAACAGCTCGTTAGCGTATTGCTCTCTACACGTACCCAGATCGTCTGAGGACTTGCAGTATTCTCATAAGCTGTTGGGGTGCCTATCGATGGAGTGCCTGCCTCGGCCGAAGCCTCATCTTCATAATAACTTACACTATAATCGGAAGCTGGTTGGTCTGCGCCTAATGCTACCGAATCGTTTTGAGTTAAATCGAAAATAGCACTTCCATTACTGTCCGAATCGCATTCTTCTAAATCTTGAGTTGCTACGACTGCAGTAGCGTAACTGCAATAGTCAAAACTACTGGTCACATAACAATCCGGATACTCCGTGTTTTCCAAACGAACATAAAAACTCGTACAACTGTTATTTCCAATCGGGTAAGCACTAAGATTGCTTAAGGCGTCTTCACCTTCATCCGCATCGCTTTGACTACTATGGTAAGTCAAGTTAAAGGTGTTTAGGTCTTGTCCGTTTATTAAGTCGTCTTGATAACTTGTCAGATCAATGCTTTCTACAGGGGTACTCGTACACTCGGGTTCCAAATCGAGTGCTTCTAAAAAAGGACTGGCATAAACCCTCAAATCAAAACTGGTGAGCGCATAGCAGTCATTAGCCGCATGGTCTACCCGGGCCCAGATCGTTTGGGGGTTTTCCGTATTGGAATAGGCTGCAGGACTTTCTATAGGGTTTAAGGCTTCTTCGGTATCTTCCATAGCGGTGTAATAACTCACCGAATGGCTACCGACTTCTTGATCTCCTAAAATCTCCGGGCTCTGTTGACTCAAGTCAAAAACGGCTTGTCCGTCGTTGGGAAGCTCATCACAAAGCTCCAGATCCTCCACCGGATTTGCTTCAGGACTAGCTAAAATCGTAATCTCTTCGGTCAAGATAATGTCATAGCCTAGAGCGGTCTCTAGATCTACCGTCACCGTATAGGTGCCGGGGGATTCATAGGTGTGACTCGGCATCTCCTCTGCCGAAGTGTTGGCACTGCCGCTATCGGGGTCGCCAAAGTCCCAATCCGTCACGGCTAAATCAGAGCGGGTCTCTACTTCAAACTGCGTCGGACTACCCGAACACAAATCCTCATAAGCAATCTCAAATTGAAAATAACTCGTGATAAATGGGGGGAGGCCTAAACGGGAATTATTACCCGCTAAATCTACCGCATCATCTACAAAATTACAAGCAGCGCCGAGCTCATTTGGGTTGTTGATCACACTTAAATAAGGGTTTAGATGGTTCGTGGTATATAATTTACCGTCTATCCCCAATTGTAGAGCAGAATATTCAGAAGCAGCAGCAACAAGCGTTTCTGAAGCTTGAATCGCCGGTAAGGTAGGTTGAGTAATGTCATATTGGTAAATTGGACCGATCCCTGCTCCTGAACGCGTATAATAAAGAACCTTACTGTTGGGAGAAAACTCTACGCCATAAGCGGAATTACTAGTAATCAATTGAGCATTGGACACCACACCCGTACTATTATCAAAATCAAATAACTCTAAACCGGTATTAAAAAAACTTATAGCACAGGCCAATTTTGAACCATCCGGAGCAACCTTTAAATATCCTATTGCACCAGTTCCTGCTCCGGCGGATAAGTGGACTAACCCACTACTGCTTATTACAGGTGTACTATTAACTCCGCTATTAGTTACTAAATAACTTACAAAATCATTTGAACCCATTCGGTGTGCAATCACCCAAATATCATCTCCATTATCATGATACACCGCAGTCAATTTTTCAGCCACCAGTGTTTCCAATTGAATGTTTTTTTCAGTTGAAATCACTCCTCCTAAGCCTCCATTCAAACTCATATCCACTACGGAATAAGTTAAGCCATTTGGTCCTCCTTGGGCATCCACCGCAAATACATAATACCGATCATCATCGCCGGGATCCGGTACAATAATCGCTGATTGGGTACTACTATCATCTCCTAACAAATCTGTTCCATTTAGCATCAAGTTATGGTTAGCATTGTAAATATCAATACCGTTGGTATAAAACAATAAATTACCTTCACTATCGGAAATCGTGGCACAACCTTCTTGTTGTTCCAGCTGTCCATCAGTTAACGCAACAGGTACACCCGTGCTGAAATTTACCCCAGCATGATCACCAAAATACCAGTTGGCGGCTTCGAGTTGGGCGTAGGTGTTTAAGGAAAAAAGGAATAGTAAAATCCCCATCCCGACCTTCCCCCAAGGGGAAGGAGAGCTCTTTCTTCCTTTTTGTCTTTCCTTTTGTGGAAAGAATTTATGGAGATCAGGTAATTGAACGCCATGGAGAAAAACGATCACCTTTTTCAAAGGGCTTTTATTATATTCTTTTATTTTTTTTATCAAATTTTTTAAGATTCTCATATCATCAGCTTTTTTATTGGCTTTTATTATTTGGGGATTAAAAGCGTGGTCAGCTGTTGTTTATTTTTTTAGCTGTTAGCCTTTAGCTCTTGGCTGTTAGCTTGTTTATATTTATTTTATAATTCTGCATTATTCATTATTAACTAAACTTTAAACCTTTATAACCTCTTCTCGATACAATTATTCTTTTCAGTCGCAATCACTCGAAGTGACAGTTCGTTTTCTTTTAGCTATTAGCCTTTAGCTCTTAGCGATTAGCATAATTCAACATTTATAATTCTTAATTCTGCATTCTGAACTCGTTTACTCATTACTAATTACTAATTCTTGATTCATCACTTAATAACTCCATCACTCCATAACCTTATTAATTCACTCAACGTTCTACAAATTCATAATCAAAACAAGGGTTCCTGATAACCTTTATGCTTGGCTAAGGGCCATTCTTGATGTTCTTCTAAGCATTCCATCGGGTTGGGGATATAGCACCAGCACTTGAGCAAAAAAGAATCCGAGCCAAAATGATACCAACGCTCATCTTCAAAATCAAAATAGCCTAATTCAATAAAACTTAAGTCTTCACTATACACCAAGACCGTTTTGCTAAAACTGTGGTCATCTGTATCCCGTTCAGGAATTTCTGACATCGGGTGAAAAACCCTGGATTTTTTCTCTTTCATAGCGGTTGTTTTTTATTCTTTAGCTTTTAGCGCTTGGCTGTTAGCTTTTAGCTATTAGCTTGCACGATTTTGAATTATAAATTTTTACACATCTCTCAAAGTTCAATAACTTTCGATTACTTCTCGATACATTTTTTAATTCCATTGCATTTCATTTAAAAAACACTCGAAGTGACAGGTCGTTTTTTTAGCTGTTAGCCGTTAGCTCTTGGCGGTTAGCTTAATTTAATATTTAAAAGATCTTTTTCTTTTTATCATTGCCATAATCCCGATATATATCGGGAGAAAGAAAAAGGTCTAGGCTTACGAAAAAATCATAAAAAATACTACGGAACCCACAGCCACTGATAAAAATAACTCAACCTTCCTATCGGTCGGTCTCAAAAAGATTTTTATGTTCAGCCATATCGGCTTCCTTGATTTTTAATTATTTTTTCGATAGACCAACTGGTTTTCTATTTCTACTCATAACTTTTGATTCTATATGATTAATTTCTTCCTTCAACATTTATAATTCTTAATTCTGCATTCTGAACTCTAAACTCGTTTACTCATTACGAAAAACTAATCACGAATTATCCGAAACACCGAACGTCTATTCTCTTGGTATTGCTCTTCGCTACAGTTGTCGCATTCTACTTTTGGTTTAGATTCACCAAAAGCCTCCCAGCTTATTCTTGATTTATCAATTCCCTGAGAAACTACATAACCAACTGTACTCTTAGCACGTCTCTCTGATAGCTTCTGGTTGTATTCAGCTGAACCTCTTTTATCGGTATGGGCTTCTACTTTAATTTCCATCTCCGGGTGTTTCTTCATCACTCCTACAAGCTTATCTAATTCTAAAGCTGCTTGTGAACGAATCGTCGCCTTATCAAAATCAAACAGAATTGGATTTAACACAATCTCTTCTTTTTTGATGATGGGCTTTATGGGGCTTAATTCTATGGTCACGCCTACTTCTCCGCGTTCTTCCGGACTTACTTGGGCTAAACCACTTTTATATCCTGTGGCATTGGCTTGTAAACTATAAGCCTTATCAACTCTTAATCCTTGAAAAGCGGCTTGTCCTTCTCTATTGGTTTGTTTCTTCCCTACTTGGGTTTTAGCTTCATTATAATTCAGTACTTCTGCCTGTGTGATTGGCGCTCCGGTCTCTGCATTGATTACCTTAACCATAATATCGATTTCTTCGATAGGTTCTAATTGGACTACACGGTAAATATTGTCATTGGCCGTTTGTGCATCTTCTGCTAAACCACCTCGATTGGAACTTACATAACCTTTCTTTGCTGATGTACTAAAAGTGAAAGCAAAATCATCGCCATTACTATTAATAGGTTGTCCTATATTGTTAACCTCTCCAAAGTTACTTCCCTTAGCCTTCGCATAAAATACATCTAATCCTCCTATGCCTAATTGACCATCACTAGAAAAGTAAAGTGTGCCTTCTTCATCTATATAAGGAAAACTATCTCTTCCTTCCGTGTTTATTCCTGCTCCAAGATTTTGAGGCTCTCCTAAAGAACCGTCTTCAGACACTGATACTTTATACAAATCAGAATGCCCTATTCCTCCTGGCATATCACTAGAGAAATAAAGCGTTTTTCCATCAGCACTTAAGGCCGGATGTCCGGTAGAGTACGCTGAACTGTTAAACGGTACCGATTGAATATCATCCCACGCTCCATTAACTAATCTTGCACGGAATAGTTTTAACTGCCCCACTCCTTGCTCATCTTCTTCATAATCTCCATCCAAATAATCATTACGCGTAAAATACATCGTATTTCCATCAGGGGTGATCGCTACAGTTCCTTCATTAAATTTAGTGTTTACCTCTCCTTCTAAAAGCTCTGGTGAGGTAAACTCTTCTCCCTCTCTAGTTGATACATAAACATCTAAAGTCGGTTGATCATTCCATCCATAATTCCTTCTTGATTTGTTTCGAGCGGATACAAAATAAAGCTTACCATCTTTTTCATAACCTCCAAAATCAATAAAATCTGTATTTAATGATAAACGCTCTACGCTAAATTTCGCTTCCTTATCTAATATATCTGATAAGTAATTTTGATTAGACTTAAAGGCTTGAGCTCGCTTGTCCTGTGGTGAACGAGAAGCAAACGCTTGCATCGCCCGGTTTGCTTCTTCATAATTTGCATTGGCTTTCAACATCTGAGCATAACGATAATAAGCCTCTCCTGAAGCATCTGAAGCACCATCTATATACATCGAATAATAACGTGCTGCCTCTTGGCTGTTATACAAATTGTAATAAGAATCTGCTAAACGATGATAAACATAAGGAGTCGCATCACCTTTGTCTACTAGTTTTTTGTAATCTTCAATGGCATCTACATATTCTAAACGATCGTAGTGTTTGTCAGCTTTCTTGGTAGCATTGCTTTGGGCAAAGCTGTTTCCGCTCATAAAGAGCAACAGTAGACTTGCTATATAGTATATTTTTTTCATTGGATCTTTATTTGGTTTAATTCTATTTCTTTTAAAAAGTATTAGTCATCGAGTAAAATAATTACTTTTAATTAACCTCTGTTCATTTTGTCTTGATACAAAACGAACCAAAAAATCAAGAAGGTTTTAAGGAAATTTTCTCGAACACTGTTCTCGAAACCACTACCAAATCTGCACTACATGCTCTTTTTTGCTATCGCAAAACGCACTTCCGCTTGATTTGCAGTTATTTCTGAAAAACCTTCATCTAAAATCTTCATCGTTTTATATTATAACCCCGTCCCGATTTTCCCGAAGGGGAAGGAGTTAGCATAGATGGTTGTTGATTAAAATAAGTTCTTTTTTTCATTTGTATTTAGTCTTAATTTATTAAGTCTATATCCAGTCCACGTATCCCCCCTTCGGGGGGACCGAGGGGGATAGTCTTAGAAATATCTTGGTGAACGGTAAGACTTCTTACTAAACAGCACATCAAACAATACAAAAGCTTCATAAGAAGGCTCCTCTATATCTGAAATTGTATGATCATAAGCAAAACCTAATTGTAACCAGTCCGTCGCTCGAACACTCACTAAACCACTTACCGCATCATCTAAACGATAAGATGCGCCGATCTCAAATCGCTCGTAAAACAAAAAGTTAGCATTTACATCAAAGGACATAGGAGACTCAAAAGATGCCTTTACCAAAGTCGAAGGCTTGAACTTTAAATTCTCACTCAATTCAAACACATATCCTGCAGTAGCAAAATAGTGTTGCTCTTCTGTTCCAAATTCTCTCCCATCTACATCTAAATGTTTCGAATTTAAAAAGTTAGGAACCGACACACCGATGTAGTATTTATCAGTATAATAAAGAAAACCGGCTCCAAAGTTTAAATAGGTTTCATTAATATTCTCACTAAAAGCTACATCAAACTCATTCTGAAGACTTAAAGGTATTAAACCTACATCGTGAAAGGTTGCTCCGGCTTTTACCCCAAAGGCTAATTTATGATCCCCTCCTAATTGTAGGGTATAAGAAAAATCACCATACACATTGGTCTCTTTTACCGGACCATTCTCATCAGATATAGCCGAAAGACCTAAACCAGTCTTCTCTCCTACAGAAGAATGAGCAAAAAATGTATAGGTCCGAGGAGCGCCTTCAAATCCTGACCATTGATCACGATAAAGCAAACCGATAGACAAACTCTCCTTAGAGCCTGCATAAGCCGGATTAACTACGCTCATATTATACATATACTGTGTGTATTGTGGATCTTGTTGTGCCCAAACTTGATAACTACTGCCCAATAGAAATAGCGCGAATATGAATAGGTATAGGTTCTTCATCCTGTATTTTTTATATGATTTTTTCATCGTTTAAAATTTTATTGTATTTTAAAGGCTGTCTGTACATCTTACTAGTAGGGTGTTTTTAATTGCCTATATGAAACATTATTGAAACTAGTACAGGGTGTTCGTACAGACAGGCCTTTGTTAATATACCTGCCCCGGAACAGTTGCACTTCTACCATTTACCCCTAATTGGTAAAAGTGCGTTATCAGCTTAACTATAAAAACCTTATGAAAATCATTACAATTATCTTTCATTTGTTCCGGGAACAGGTTAACTAGCGTGCTTTTTTATAAAATACCTGTCTCGGAACATCTTGTGGGTACTTCTTTTTTTAACCATATGAAGAAAAAGTACTTTTGTTTAACTAAAAAACAAGATGACGGCCAATCGCCTTTTTATCCGAGAACAGGTATTTTTTTATTTAAAGCTCCTGCTGTACATACACCCATTTCTTGATGGCTCCGCCATATTCCGGGTGGGGTTCGGCTAATTCCAGTACATAATAATAGGTGCCCGTCGGTAAATTATTTCCGTTGTTATCCTGACCAAACCATTGGTCACTATAATTATTTGTCTCATAAACCACACGGCCGTTTCTATTGAAAATCGAAATATGTTTTCCGCCATAGGTTGCTGTTAAAAAGCTTAAATCAAAGCTATCATTCGCTCCATCACCATTGGGAGAGATTCCTTCGGGAATCTTACAATCTCCGGTTACTAGGCTAAGCTCGGCTACCCCTGCGCAGCCATTGCTATCGGTAAGACGGACATACACCTGTTCTTCTTGGCTAGTGGTAACATAAGCCGTAGGGTTTTCTACCGTATTGGTATTCGCCTCCGCATCGGCTTCACTTGCATAATACTCCAAACTCAAACCGCTGTCCACTTCAGCTGCGATGTCTGTTAAATCAAAGGGAGAACAGCCCATCAGCTCTAAACTAGTTCCAGTAAGACTTGCAGCTTCTACCTCGATATCCAATAAAGCTACTGCATAGCAATTCGGCAGGCTGCTGTTGCTGATGCGTACATAGATCACTTGTGGATTACTGGTATTGGTATATGCTGTAGGGTCGGTGATTGCGTTGGTATTGTTATCCGCATCTCCTTGGCTTTCAAAATAAGCTAAGTCCGTAT
The DNA here is from genome assembly GCF_003667275.1 of Mesonia aquimarina. Taxonomy (GTDB): domain Bacteria; phylum Bacteroidota; class Bacteroidia; order Flavobacteriales; family Flavobacteriaceae; genus Mesonia; species Mesonia aquimarina. Next base: position 8,968 of record NZ_RCNV01000005.1, read on the forward strand.
CGGGCTGGTTTTCCTGAAAGTCTGCCGAGCGTTGGGTTAAATCGATTGTCGTTATCCCATCCAAAGCTTCCGTATCACAGGTGGTGATCGGGGCGACACTCGGAGCTGTAGGTTGCGGGGTGGTCTCCAAAGCAACAGGTGTGACCGCATAACAGCCCGTATCGGTATTGGTAACTCGTGCATAGACCGTACCGGTAGCAGATTCATAGCTATCGGCAGGGCTAATCACCGCTACATCATTCTCAGCGCCGTTTTGGTCTTCGTGGTAGCTCACCGTATAGGTGTTGGAATTTTGTCCGTCCAAAATTGTATCGTTAAGGCTAGTTAAATCAAATTCTCCATTGTTGTTCGTTCCCCCGCAAGCCAGTAAAGGAGCAGCGGGAGTTCTAGCCTCGGCGCCTTCTAAAATCGTGACCTCAGTCTCAGCCGTCTGCTGGGCGCCATTACTCGTGATCGTAGCCGTTACCGTATAGGTGCCCGCTTGTGCGTAAGTATGGGTTGGGGTAATGCCGGTTCCGGTATTCCCATCGCCGTAATCCCAACTTATTGCATCAATCCCCGGAATACGGATCGTACTAAAGGCTATCTCTTCCCCGGGACACTCCCCCTCATACAATATTCCTGACTCGAAATAGCTCTGGATGAAACCGGGGAGGCTATAGCCACTCTGCTTCCCCCCTAAATTAATTGTTTCCAAATTAAAACCTGAATCTAACCCTTTATTATTAGGAAAGTTTACAACACTTAAATTGGAAAAATCATTAAGAGAAGATGATGCACTAGTCATATATATTTTTCCATTAGGAGCTAATTGTAAAGCAAGAAAGCCATTTAGCTGTTCTTCTATTAGAACTACATCAGAATTCAATATATCTTGTTCCCCACCTGCCTCAAGATCAAACTGATGAACTCTCGAAAAATCTATACTTAATCCCTGATCGATAGTATACAAAAAACGACTGTTGGGAGAAAACTCAAGACCATATCCTAAAAAAGAAATCGCAGAAGTAAGCGTGACTGGATTGGATAATTGTCCAGTAGCAGAATCAAAATCAAACACTTGTAAGGAAGGAGGACCTACTAAAAATGAATTACTAATAGCTATTTTTGAACCATCAGGGGATGCTTTCATTTGACCATAAGAATAATTTAAATTATTACCAATTGAACTACTTACCGGGCTAGTTGAGATACCTCCACTTGAAACCAAATATGCTAAAAACTCATTACTAGATTCTGGAGCACATCCATCTACTGGATGATCAACTCTATTTCCTTTATGACCGATCACCCAAACTCCATCTTTCTCATCATTATATATAGCAGTCAAATGCTCCCCTACACTATCAGTAGATAATTGAATATTTTTATTAGAAGTTACCCCCCCTAATCCATTATCTAGACTTAAATCTACTTCTGAAAAGTATAAAGGTGAGTAATCACATTCTTCTTCCATATGAAAAATATAGTAAACTGTTGAACTTCCTGGTTTAGGAACAATTAATCCAGTTTGTGAAGTAGATTCATTTCCTAAAAGCCCAGTGCCATTTTGCATAATCTGATGATTAGCATTCCATACCGTTACCCCATTCGTATAAAACAGTAAGTTTCCACTTTCATCAGAAATTGACCCAACCCCTTCTTTATCTCCAGTTGAACTTAACTCTCCATTCAATAAAACGGTGGGTGGTGAAGTATTAAAATCTAAACCAGCTTTTTCATAAAAATACCAATTATAGGCTTGTTTTTCGGTCCATAAGCCGTTTTGCCATTGGGCATAGCTCATCTGAGCACACATTATCAATAGCATACACAACAACCAAGGTGTGTCAAGTAGTTTATTTTTCATAAGTATAGGTTTTTAGGTTCATAAATTCTTCTATCTAATCTTTTAGTATTTTAAAACTGTTTTGTTCGCCTGAAGTAAAGCTTGTTCTAACAATATATACGCCTTCTTTATAAGAAGCCATATCTACTAATACTTGTTTTGAATTGTTTCCACGGCTATGGTTAACTTCTTGCCCAAGGATATTAAAAATCTCTACACTGGTAATCTGTCTATTATTGGACGATAGGGTTAACACACCATTACTATTGGACAAATGATAGGTGAAGTCTTGCGTGTTAATATTTTCTATGGAAAGACCGGTTTCTTGCAGACTTACATTATCTACATAAAAATCGCCTTGATTTAGAAAAAAGAAACACAATTTATTAAATTGAGAAAGATTGTTAATTGCTCCGGTATACAATAATTCATCATTTACATAATAAGCAACTTGCCCTGCTGTAAAATCATATTCCGCTCGATAGCTTAACCAGGTGTTATATTCAAAGAACCCGACTTGATCAAAGTCATAATCAGTAGGGTTTTGCGGGTCGATATCGACCACAACGATAAAACCATTCACAAAAGCTAAACGCGGGGAAGCCGAACTATCATCGATCGCGCTGGCAAACAAATCCATAGCCCCGGTTTGATTAGGAGTCTCTAAATACAGATCCATACTCACGCTTAGGTTTCCCGACCCTATAGCTAAAGTACTATTCGTAATACCGGGAAGTTCGTTTCCGCCCACGTTAACCGCTGCGTCTACTTGTCCTTTTAAAGCATAGTCTCCATCACTGGAATGTACATCACTAATTACAAACAGTGAAGTAAAGGTGTTTTCTGCTTCCCAGCCTTGTTGGCCATGGACTTCGCCTAAACTATAGCCTTCATCGGCTTCAAAAGAAAAGGTGTTTTGCGCTTGAAGGGATAATAAATTCCCAAAAATAATAACGCTAAAAAATAAGGTAGTTTTTTTCATGCTTAATTCGTTTTATGCTTAATTGATTTAATCAAATTTGGAAAAACATTTGCTAAATCATTGATTTTAGGGCGGAAAGAAACGGCCTTGAGGGAGGAAAAAGTGTGACACAAAGAAAACAAATCTCGTAAAGTGCTGAAAAAGTGAATGTTAAGCTGAATGAAAAAAAATAATTATTTTTTAACACTTAAGGTAGCCAAAACATAACAAGGCTCATTATTTCCCTTTATTAATAGAAAAAAATATTATAAAACGACAATCCTGTATTAGACAATTCTCTTTATTCATCCTTTTCATTGATGAAAACAAATCAAAAGAATAAGATTATCAAATTTTATCTAATTTTTTGATTACTCCTAAGTTTTAAGGATTCACTTTCAAAAACAGTATTTTACGAAATGTTATAGGTAGCTCAAAAAGCCTAAAATTTCACCGTATACCAAAAAAATTTCAAAAGTTGAAAGCTGCTTAAAAAAGGCTTTAAAAGTTTATTTTAAAATCTTTTAAAATGCTATTTATAAATTAATTAAATAATTTTCTATAGAAAGCCTTTTATCATTTATATTCATCTTTTTTCTTAAGCGGTTTATTTTTTTTCTTACCGCATTATGAGTGATATGGTATAAATCACTAAGCTCTTTTTTATCTAAATTGAGATAAAGGTAACATAAAAAACGAATATCTTTACTGGTTAGTTCAGGGTGTTTCTCCTTTAATTTATCAATAAATTTAGGGTTCACTTTTTCAAAATGATAAACAAAATTATCCCACTCTTGCTCTGAGTTTATCTTTTGTTTTAAAAATTGAATATGTCTGGAGAAAGTAGGGTCTTGAAATTTCTGTTTAAAAGGAATTAGTTTATCTAAAATTTCTTTAAGTATAGTATTCTTTCCTCTAATATAATGTTCTTTGGAAAGTAATCTTGTATTCTTTTTTTCAATTTTACTTTTTAATTGATTAAGTTCCAGCTCCGTAATCAATTGTTGATCATGGAGAGTGGTTTGTCTATTTTTTGCTTTATTTAATCGGTTTTTGTATAATATATATATAAAAGCAAGTACCAGTAAAAAAATTAAAAAAATTAAACCAAAAGCTATTTGTTCCTCTTTTTGTTTTTCTTTTTCTAGTAGGATTTGATTTTTATATTCATTAATCTCTAATTTAACCATATTCATCTCAAACAGATCGCGGTTAACCACTTTCTCCAAGATATCTTTTGTAAAAATGATAGAATCTTGATATCTATTTGCTATTGCATATGCTTTTTGTTTATAAAATAATCGAGAAAAATTTTTATAAAAATTAATTTGATTATGTAAACTATGCCTCTTAGCAGGACCTTGAAGTCTCATATAATTTATTGCTTGTGCAATGCTATCCTGTTCTTCATAAATATCGACCAACAAATCTGTAATACAGATATAGCACTCTACTTCATTTTGTTTATCAACAGCAGGCATGAGTCTTTTAAGTATTTTTTTTGATTTCTTTAAGTCTCCTTTTATAAATAAAGCTCTTGCATGACTAACTTTCCATTGTTCTGCAAAATTACTGGTTAAGGCTTGCTCTTTTATTTCCTGCAAATATTTAAGTGCCTCTGTGTATTTACCTATAGCATTATAGTTTCGCGCTACGTTTATTCCTGAAACAATTTTTAAGTATATATCATCCTTTTCTTTTGAATACTTAACTCGTTGATAGTTTTGTTGATAATAAAAAAGTGCTTCCGTATAGTTTTTTTCACTTGCATATAAATTGGCTATATTATTGATGATGCTTATTCGCTCCTTATGAAATTTTTTATCCTGTAATAAGCTTAAAGCTTGATTATAATAATGGAGGGCCTGACCGTAATTTGATAAACGTTCATACATGATTCCCGTAATAAACTTAACTTCAGAAAGCCTGTATACGTCTTGCTTTTCTTTTGTGTACAACTCTGCTTTTGCCAAATGTTTTAAAGCCGTAGTATAATTTTCACATTCATAAGCTTCTTGATAATTTTCCATCATCATTTGTAAATCATCAGCCTTATGAATTTCCATCCCGTTTATGGGCTGGAATAAAAAGGAAAAAATTATACAGTATATCATAATTGTAATGTAAGAAAATCCAATCAGCTTAATTTAAATAGGTATTCATATAACGCTAGCTCGCTTTCTTCCAGTTTCATTTTTTTAAGAATTCGTTTTTTTCGTTTTCGTCCTGCGTTATAAGTAATATTAAAGAGATTACTGATTTCTTGAATATCTAAATTCATATAGATATAACATAAAAAACGGATATCTTTGCTGGTTAGTGAAGGATGCCTTTCTTTTAATTGAGTTATGAAGTTAGGGTTCACTTTTTCAAAGTGCATTATAAATTCCTCCCATTCCTCTTCTGTTATTAGATGTTTTCGTAGGTTTTCAATGTAATTTAGCACCTCTTTGTCTTGTGCGACCACCGGTATTTTTAATAAAGACTTTATTGTATTTTCAATCACCTCATTTCTCCCCGAAAAATATAAGGCTTTGGAGGCTAGTCTTCTATTTTTTTGAGCAATTTTATTTTTTAAATCTTCAACTTCAAGTTGAGTGATTCGCTGTTTATTTTCTATTAATTGTTGTTTTTGCTTTTGCTTAATCACCCGGTTACGCAAACCTCTATAGGCAAACAAAAATAATACAATTGCAAACACACTTATCAATATATAAATTCTTCGCTCTGAACGCTGTTTTTGTTTTGTAAATTGTAGTTGATTTTTATATTCTTGAATTCCTAATTTAACTTTATTTGCTTCAAATAGCCCCATTTTAACACGCTGCGTTAAAGCATTCTTCCCCATAATAATGGAGTCTTTATAATTTCTAGCCAATTCAAATTGTTGACTGCTATAATATAATTCTGAAACCTGATTATAAAGTTGTAATTTCCAATATAGATCCTTTATTTCGTTACTATATAGTAATCCTTTTTTTGCCATTTTAATTGCTTCATTAATATTTCCCTGATTCTCATAAATTCTGGATAAATAAAATAAAGCATGCACATTAAATTCGTTTTCCCTTTCAGTTCTTATAGTGTTGTATAACACCAACAATGTATCTTTAGCTGTTTCAAATTTTTCTTGAAGCAGCAGATTTTCTCCTTTGGCTACTTTTCTAGCATATTCAATACGAGAAGGAAGCTCAATTTCTACGCTTTTAATTTTATCTATCGCGGCTAAAGCCTGTTCTAAATAAACATCAGATTCATTCAGATCACCCAATTTATTATAAACTACAGCTATATTAGTTGCGTATAAAGGAGTATTATAGTATGGTGCGTCAAAAGATTTAGAAAACTCATGAGCTTTTTTATAATATTCTAACGCTCGACTATAGTTTTCCTCTTCAAAATACAACTCCCCAATATTATTAAGAATGTTGGCACTCCGTTTGTTAAACTCAGGATTTTTAATAGCAATCTCATAAGCTTTTCGATAATACTGTAAAGACTCTCCATAATTAGATAAATCATTATAAATTACCCCAAGTATCATTCTTGCTCTACTTAACTCATCATCCCATTTTTTCTTATCAGCAATTAATTCTACTTTGGTGAGTTTTTCTAAAGCTATTGCATAATCACGGTTTTCCATAGCAGTCACTCCTTCATCAATCAATTTTTCGCATTCTTTCTTAGATATAAGCTCTTGAGAAACGCTTACAAATGGCATCGTTAATAAAAAAATAAGAGAAAACCGAAATATAACTTTCATAAAACTAAGGAATAGTAAAATCATTTCTAAAATAATAGTTTATTCCTATTTATCAAAGGTTTTGCATATCTAACCTTAAAAAGTTTATCTTTAACTACTATTAAAAGAGTGAATTAAACATAATTCTACATATTAAGTTGAACTTTGTTTTCAAATTCAATTTAATACTGACTCTTAAAAGATAAAAAAATAGAAATAAAACATTACACACTCCCCTTCTCTAAAAAAAATAATGTTTCAATTCAACATTTAACATTCAACTTTTCAGATGACCTCAACATATATAAGCTTTTATACGCGCTGTTAAGAACTTGTTGAAAAGCTATCTGATCTTTTATAAAGGAACTCTTTTACTTTCAGTAATTTTATACTTGTAAGCCGTGATAATATGGTTTACCGGCCGAGAAAAAGGCTGTCTTTAAATAAATTACCATTATGGTACAATTAACTAAAGTAGGGAAAATTAACCCACAAGATGTGGAAGCCCCTATTCGATTTTACGCTCACACCAAAGCGGTGGGGCTGGTTGATCTGGAACGATTAGCCTATTTAGTGTCTAACCAATCTACTGTTCGCGAAGCCGATTGTGTTGCGGTATTGCGTGCCTTACAGCACAACATCATTGATGAACTACGCAATGGAAAAGTCGTACAGCTGGGTAGTCTGGGCAATTTTCAAGTAGGAGTTCGCTCCTTACCGAGTGATTTGGAAGAGGAGGTAAGCGTCCAAAACGTTAAAAGCGCTCATATGAATTTTCGTCCCGGAAAACCCATACGAAAGATGTTAGACACCTTAGATTATCAATTAGTTACCGGCTAGCACCACGATTAATTTGTAATTTTTGTAGAAACCCCGAGCAATTTGCTTGGGGTTTTTTATGTTTTTTGCTGAATATCCGTATTTTTCCTGCCGCAAGCTATTTTTATTGCCGCGCGGCATACTTCTATACGCCGCGTTTGTTTTTATACATGCACAGCAAGCTTTAAAATCTGCCCTAGCAACATCTATTTTTTATCCTATTTTCACAAAAACCTTCTTGATTTTAAAGGAATTAACCGCAAAAGTATAAGAAGAACAAAACTCATACACATAAAAACGTTATTGCTTAAATAAATACTTACAATTCATAAAACAAATAATATTCACGCACTAGATCCCTGTTTATAAGATCGTTATAGTACTAACGAAGTGCTCTTATTTAAAGTAGATTATTCTAGCTTTTAAGGGAATGCGACTGATTAAAAAGCATAAAAAAGCTCAAAAAAATATTAAAGGCTAGCACCACGATTTCTTTTTTTGAGCTGTAATTAATGTAGAAACCCCCTATTTTCGGGTAAGTTTATGTAGGTAAATATATAATTTGAGCGCATAAGACCCAAATAAATAGCGTATAAAACAAGCATAAGCAATTTCTACATCCTGTTAAAATTGTTTACAACTTTTAAAAGAGCTCCAAGAGCAGCTATACCAAAGTCAAGTCTAGCGAGGTTTTCACCAAAAAAACAGAAACTAGATTTTTATAGTAGATCTTCTAAATTGTGAATAATTTTATAAGCGAAAATAGCCTATATTAAGAACTTGAAACTTAAATTATAAATCAATATTAAATTAGGTTATAGATAGGAATGCAAACACATCAGTAGAATCTTTTTATGCAAAATTAAAGACTTTAATACTCAGCTTAGAGGAGTAAAAATAAATATAGGTTAACTACAGTTTTTGCTTAAACATAACGATTAGACCTAATATGTTATCGCTAAAAAATGATGACCCAAATATGAACCACAATTAAGGGCTAAAACTACGAAAGCCCCTGTATATACAAGGGCTTTCATAAATTAGTAGCGGGAACTGGACTCGAACCAGTGACCTTCGGGTTATGAGCCCGACGAGCTACCTACTGCTCTATCCCGCGATTTCGACTGCAAATATACAACATTAAATCACTTAAAACCAAATAAAAATCAAGATTTATTTTACGAGTATGCGTTTACTTTTTTATTGGCTTGAAATTGATTGATAATTTTCTGATAAAGAAGCTGATACGTATCTACTCCTTGTTGAACCGTAAAGTTTCCTTCAATAAAACTACGGCAATCTTTTCTATCTTTTTGCAAACTATCGACTATCGCTTGTTTTAAAGTTTCTTTAGTAAGGTCATAAATCAAACTTCCACAGCTAGCCGGCACATATTCCATAAAACGTTCATGAGCAATGCAGCTTACCGGAGTCCCGCAGCTTAAAGACTTTAAAATATTTTCGGGTGTCGTTGATTTTTCATCTAAGAATACAGCCGCTTGTGCGCTTCCTAAATAAGGTACCACTTGTTCTTCTGCTAAATCACCCAAATAAACTATGGCTGTATTTAAACTCGACTGAATCATATATTCAAAATAAGCCTTATTGGTTATTTCGCCTACAATCCATAATTTCCAGCCGTTTTCTTGACACACTTTGATCAACTCATCCAGCTTCCCTGATCGCTCTATGGGTCCCCAATAAATAAGTTGCTTCTCCTCATAGGCATTTCTAAATTTCCATTTAACAGTATCTACACCTTGATAAATTACCTCATTGATAGGCGTATAGGATTCCCAAAGCGATTTAAAATAGTAGGTAGGACTTACATAATAGCTATGCGAATGCGAATTTAATTTTACTGCACTTTGTAGTAAAGCCAATGGCTTTTTTGACAATACCGTTAAACTTGGCATAGGTAAAAATTGAGCCGTATAAATAGGCCAAGAATGCAAACTGAAATTATGCACCACATCTACATCTGATGTGGCTAACAACTGAAAGGCTTCAGCATAGGCGTGTTGATCTTCTACTTCTTTTTTTTGTGTTGATGAAACTTCATCGTCATATTGCCAATCAACAGAATGCGTATGGAAACTATACAATTCGCAATCGACTTGCGATCCTTCTTGTGCAAACAACAGAACTTTTATGCCTTCTTGTTTTAAGGACTCTATTAAACGTAGCATAAACCTGTCATTATAGCCTGTACAAGCCTTCGTAATTGGGTAATCATTATGTGCAATAAATGCTATTTTCATCAAGAATTAAATTTAATTTTAACAACTTCCTCGGAAATCGCTACCTTTAGGGTTCAAAGTTCTCTAGAATGACTGACGAACAGCAACGCATTACACATAAATAATAAGACAAATACATGAAAAATCTGTATGTAAAATCATTACCCTTAAAGGATGTTATCAAGGATTTAGCTGAAGAATTACAAGGAGAAGTAATTAAACATTGTGATGAATACATTATTGAAATACCTGAAGCACATGGACAAGGCTATGTTCGGGGAATTAATTTTAGAAAAGGAATAGGCGTAATTGAATATGATTGCGTGTTTAAAGAAGACATTCATATTCATTTTTCGTTGAGTCAGATTCACCCCTTAAAATTTATATTTTGCAGCAAGGGAGTGGTAAAACACAGCTTTGAAGAGTTAAACAAGCCTAATTTGATAGAAACCTATCAAAACGCCCTAATTGGAAGCAGCGCACATAACGGTCATGTTTTGGAATTTGAAGCCGGTAAACGTGTACATATGAACAGTTTAGAGATAGACCGCGAAGTCTTTTTAAGCGAGTTTTCTTGTAGCCTTAAAAAATTTAGTCACCCTCTAAAAAATTTACTATTAGATGTGGAGGCGCATAAACTATTCTACTATAAAGGAAATTATAGTTTACGTACCGCTGATCTAATCCAAGAAATGAATACCGACCTCTTTTCTGATTTTATACGAGCCGTTAAATTAGAGTCGCAAGCCTTAGAAATGCTTGCCGTACAAATTGAGCAATATGAAGACGACTTAAAACTCGATAAAAATCAGCAAGTGCTCCGCAAACAAGAAATTGAAAAAATAATTGCATTTACAGAAAATATGACAAAAAACCTTTCGGTAACCTACACTGTAAAAGAATTTGCGAATGCCATTGGTATTAATATTAACAAATTACAAGAAGGCTTTAAATACCTTTATCAGGATACGGTAAATAATTTTATACAGAAAAAAAGACTGGAAAAAGCGCAAGATTTATTGATGAACACTGAGTGCAGTATTCAGGAAATTACCGAAAAAATTGGTTTAAGTAATCCGAGTTATTTTTCTAAACTCTTTAAAGAGCGTTATAACTTAACACCCAACCAATTTAGAAAAGGAAAACCTCCTAAGGTACTGATCCCTAAAGATTAATCTTTTTTTAAGATTTGTTCATTTTTGTGTTAAAAATGCGCCAATTGTCTTTTAAAGCTTGATTATCATCTACTTTCATTCTATTTTTAAAAGAAAAAATGAAAGTTAAAGAATACTATTACGAAGAGGCCATTATTCAGGAAATAAAAGAAACATTTTCCTGTTCAAGAAATCGTGCTACCGAAAAGCTGTATACCTTTATACTAAAGAAAAAATACAATGCAGACGAAGTAGCCATAGATTTTGAACGAAAAATCGCCTATTTGCAATTCAGCCATGCTGTTTCACATACCGATGAGCGCCTCTTAAGAGCTTCAACTAAAATTGTAGAAATGCACTTTAGTTCACTGCGTCAATTGGTATTAAACAACTTAGAAGAATTTAAGCAAGCTTATTAATTTTTTACTGAATTTTAATTATTAACCAAAATACGAACTAACCTTAAACTTTATTATTATGATACGATGGATTGTTATTTTTTTGATTATCGCTCTAGTTGCCGCAATTTTTGGCTTCGGCGGAATAGCTGATGGAGCTGCAGATATTGCACAAATTATTTTTTACATCTTTATTGTGCTGCTGGTTATCTCTTTAATTTCAAGATTATTTAGACGATAAAAATAAACAGAATAAACTGCTGCTTACACCTTTTTAGGACTGCTTTTTATAACATCTTTAAAGCACATCTTGATTAGCTGTAAGCAGTTTTTATTGCTCTAAACTTCCGGTACGAAAGTCTATTAAATTTCCGGATTCAAATTTCACTTCTATTTTTATGGGATTGCAACAGACCTCGCAATCTTCAACGTAAGTCTGACTCACCGAAGGATCCAATAGCATGGATATTTCTTCCCAGCAATGGGGACATTGAAAAAAATGTTCTAGCATACATAGGTTTCTAAAATTCTACATTTAACAGCTGACCCGATAATTGCAAGACTTGCAGTTCTGCTAACTTTGCATCATACTTAGCTAAATTTTTACTTGTTTTTGCGTTGATCAAATTAATTTGCGCTTGCCTAAATTCTATCGAAGAAATCTGCCCTATCTTAAATCGCTCTTCTGATCGCTCAAAATTAGCCTGACTCGTGATCACATTTTGCTCTTGTAATCTATAAATATACAATCGGTTTTGGTAACTATCCAGCGCATTTTTTAAATCTCGATGAACTTCATTTTCAATTTGTTCTTTTTGTAATTGCTGATTTTCATAGCGTATTTTTGCATTTCTTACCCGAACGGAGGTTGAACCGCCATCAAAAAGATCCCAAGATAAATTCACACTTGCTGAAAGTCCTGAGGTAGTTTGCAATGAACCCGGAAAAAACGGACTTTCTGCACTTCTGTTTCTATTCCACCCATAAGATCCGGTTAAGCCCACAGTAGGTAAATAGCCTGATTTATTCACCTTAACATCATACTCACTAATCACTAAATTTTGTTCAATTTGTAATAGCGAAACATTATTTTCTTTCGCCTTTTCCACATAATTTTCAATAGTGATTTCCGGTGTAAACGAGACCAAGGTATCTACTTCAAACTGAGCAGAAGGCTCTCGGTTTAAAATTACGCTCAGATCTCTTTTGGTATTGCGCAGCTGTTGTTTGGTGCTAATTAAATTAATGCTGTCGTTGGTTACATCAACCTTAGCATTCAATACTTCTAACTTGTTGCTCTGGCCGTAATCAAATTGATATTCTGCCCGTGTAACGCGTTGTCTGGAAATGGCAAGTGTTTGTTTTAAGACTTCTACATTTTCTGACAGTCGAGCAATTTCAAAATATACTGAAAAGAGTTCTAACATTGTATTTTCAATCGTTTCCCTGGCTTCCAGCTCAGATAAATTGTATTGTTCTTTTAACTGCCGGTAATTGTACAATCTTCCTAAACCATCAAAAAGCGTATAATTTAAGGCAATAGAGCCGCCATAGCCCGTATTTTCCAAATCGTTTTGGTCTCGTGGCTCTTCACCGTTTACTTCTGTTAAACGATCGTTTAAACTATAATCGGCAAAAGCATTTCCCACTAAACTTGGCAAATATCCCGAATTTAAAACCCCTGCATTATTTTCGGCTATTTCCGTATTATTTTCAGCTATTTCTATTCCGAAATTATTTTCTAAGGTTTGTTCTATCGCTTCTTTCTTCGATAGAAACGGAACCTGTTCTTGCGCTTGAACAACAAATCCGGCTAATAAAATAATCGCTAAAAGAAATTGATTAATTTTCTTCATCTTCTTTTATTTTTTGTTCTTTAATAGCGCGTTCTACTTCTTCTTTCGAAATTTTATCTCCGGTTTTTAACCACTTTATTTTTGTTTTCAATTCGTTGGTTGCCGATAATAATAACGGTAAAAACAAAAGTGTCAACATTGTAGCGATTCCTATTCCGTAGGCAATTGAAATGGCCATCGGCTTTAAAAATTGTGCTTGCCTACTTTTTTCCAGTAATAAGGGTGCTAAACCGGCAATGGTGGTTACAGAAGTTAAAAATATAGCGCGAAACCTTGATCTTCCTGCTTCATACAATGCATCGTCAAACTTCATTCCCTCTTTTAAAAAGGCATTAAATTTTCCGATAAGCACCAAGCCATCATTTACCATAATACCGATGAGCGCAATAATTCCCAAAGCTGAAAGTACATTAATAGGGAAACCATGAATTAAATGTCCCCACCCAATTGCAATCACACTTAACGGAATCATCAACATTAACAAGAGCGGCTGACTATAACTTCTAAACGTAAACGCGATCGTCGCGTAAATTAAAAATAAGATAACAGGAAAAACTTTATTGGCAGAATCGGTTAATTTTCCCGCTTCTCTATTTTGCCCTTCATATGAGGCTTTAACCGTAGGATATTTTGATGTAATTTCAGGCATAATATTATTTTGAATATCAAGCAAGATCTCCGTTGAACTTCCATTTGGATCTTCCATATCAGCATTTACCTGAATCTCCCGAACTCCATTTAAATGCCGAATTGATTCATCTCTTCTCGCAATTCTATAATTGGCAATTTCTTGAAAAGGAACCCGTTCTCCCGTTGGAGTAACGATTCGCATTTCATCTAAATCGCTTAAGGAATTTCTATTTTCTAAACCATAACGCACCCAAACCCGAATCTCATCTTGTCCGCGTTGAAAGCGTTGTGCTTGGGCTCCGAAAAATCCGCCGCGTATCTGACGCATAACGGAGTTGAGTGTCAACCCTAACGCATACGCATTATCTTTTAAGCTTACGTTTAATTCCTTAGCGCCTTCAGGATCAGTATCGGTAATATCTTTTAACAAAGAATTACTTTGCAAGGCCTCACGTAATTCTTCTGTTGCCGCTTTTAATTCTTCGGTATTATTCCCCAACAATGAAACTGAAATAGGACTCCCCCCAAAATTTCCACCGGAACCGAAGGTTAATTGTTCTACGCCGTAGACTTCTCCAACTTCATCACGAATGGCATTGGTAATTTCAGGCGAACCGAAATCACGTTCTTCGCCCGGTAATAAATTCACCCGCAAGGAAGCTTTATTATTTCCGGGACCTACGCGTTTAATGATGTTTTCTACTACCTGTTTATTTCCGGTTTGTTTTTTGGTAAATTCTTCATTTACGCGCCACGCAGCCGCTTCAACCATCGAAATAACCGAATCGGTTCGTTTAGGATTTGTTCCTTCAGCCATCAACAAATCAATGCTTACCGTATCGCTAGCAATACTCGGAAATAAGGTAATTCTAATAATCCCCCCTCCAATGGCTCCGATAGTCACCAGAAAAGCAGCAATGACAATAGCAAAGGATAAAAACCGCTGACGCAATACAAACTTTAAGACCGGGCTATAAATATGATCACGGCAATACTGCATAAACTGATCCCCTTTTTTATTGAACCAGCGCAGTTTATAAAAAATTTTATCGATTCCTTTTTTATTGTTTTGTTCTTCTGCAGTTTCTCTCACCAGTGCTTTAGAATGCCCAATATGTGGCGGTAAAATAATTAACGCCTCTACTAAGGAAACCGCCAAAGTAAGAATCACCACGGTGGAAACCTCCCCAAAAAATTCGCCTATTCTACTATCTAAGAACTGAAAGGTAGCAAAGGCTAAAACCGTTGTAATGATAGCCGAAACAATGGGAGGAATCACCTCCATGGTTCCGTCTACTGCAGCTTTAATCGGAGATTTTCCCATTTCATAATGCTGGTAGATATTTTCGGATATTACAATTCCGTCATCTACTAAAATTCCGATAACGATAATCATTCCAAAAAGGGAAAGCACATTTATAGTAACACCTAGCGAACCTGCAAAAATAAACATCCCCAAGAAAGCCACCGGTAAGCCAAAGGCTACCCAAAAAGCGAGTCGAGTATTCAGAAAGAACGAAAGAAAAATAAGCACCAGAGCAATCCCCATAATTCCATTTTCGATAAGCAATTGCGTACGTTGATTTAAACGGACCGAAGAATCGCGCGTAACATCAAGTTGAACAACTTCGTGACTTTCGTTATAATCAACTACATAATCATTAATTTTTTCAGCTGTAGAAAGTAAATCTTCATTATTGGTATTGCTGATATTGACATTTACGGCAACATTTCCGTTGAAATAAGAGGCATTGGGCGTTTCTGAAAACTGATCTCGAACGGTCGCTACATCTTCTAACTGAACCAGCGTTCCGTTATCATTTGCTCTTACTACAATATTATTTAATTCGTCTGCATAATACGACCGATTGCTCGCGCGGATTAAAAAATCTTCAGCGCTGGTTTTAATATCACCTCCCGTAGTTAAAATATTAGTTTCCGCCACTGCATTGGCTACTTCTTGAAAAGTCAAATTATAGGCTAACAAGTCATTTTCACGAACGGCAATTTGTATTTCCTCTTCCGGAAAACCGGTAATTTCAATTTGTGAAATCCCGTCTAATCTCCGTAAATCATCTTCAATGGAACGACTAATTTCTTTTAGAGTGGTAAGTGAAACGCCTTCGCCATTTATTGCAAAGGAAATAGTCTCACGAATATTCTCTTCTTTTGCGATAACCAGCGGCTCCATATCTGCCGGGAAAGTAGGCACACGATCTACGGCATTTTTAACTTCGGTAAGCATAATATCGATATCCTCATCCTGATCGATTTCTACTGTAATGCTTCCTCCTCCTTGACGCGAAGTTGATGTTACCCGATCTATGCCGGCTAAACCTTTTAAATTATCTTCAATCTTAAGAACAATTCCCTCCTCGATTTCCTGTGGAGTGGCACCGGGATAATTTAGATCGATGTTGACAATCTTAGATTCTATCAACGGAAAAAACGAAGACTTCATTCTTGTCAAGCCTATAATTCCGAAGGCGATAAATGCCAGAATTACAACATTAACAGCAACTTGGTAGCGAATAAAATAACTGATGACATTTCGCATTAGTTGGGAGTTTTAGCTTTTTGTTGATCTTGAAAGACCTTTACCGGCATTCCTGCATAGGCACCGGAAACCGGTTTATTTACATACCGAGTCCCGTTTTTCAATCCTTTGATAACTGCTTTTTCTTCTGAGGTGTACACCGGATTTACTTCTACTAAATCGAGGACATTATCTCTTACGATGTACAACTGCGTTTGATCTACCAATAACTTTCGATCGATTAAAATGGCATTTTCTACTTGCTTTGCTTCCACTTGCGCTTCGAGATACATGCCTTCTTTTAAGGAGTCATTCTTCACTTCAATATACACGCGAATGGATTGTGTATTTTGATCTATACTAGCGTTTATACGTGAAACAATCCCGCTATAGTTTTTCTTTCCTTCTAAATCTGTAAGCTTTACTTTCTCTCCTTCCTTTAGCAAATCACTATATTCTTTTGCTATCGAAACCTCTAACTCATAAACCGAAGGATCTATAAATTCTCCCAGTTTTTGTCCTTGTCGAACCAATGCGCCTTTAGTTACAACAGCTTCGGTTAAAACACCATCAAACGGAGCGATGATCGTATACTTAATCAGCCGTTCTTCTAAATTTTTGACATTATAGTAGGTTGATAAAATACCTCTTCCGGTAATGAAATAGCGTTCTTTAGAATTGGAAATTTCAGGAAGTTGTGGTGTAGTTTTTTCAAGGTCGTAATCATTGAGGTACTTTTCCCACTTCGGAAAAACTTCGGGATAGTCCAAACGCAAATCGGGCATGATTGCGGCAATTTGATTGTAGAGTTCACTTTTAGCCGATTGAACTGACGCCGTATATTCTTGTGCATTTAGTTTTATTAAGACTTGGCCTCGTTTATAGCTTTGCCCGGGCCTAAATTCTTTTGCGCTGTACTGAAAAACCCCTTGTACTTCAGAAAATAATTCGATTCTGTTTTTTGCAATTAAGCTTCCGTTTGCGGGAAGTTGAACCGGAACGCTTGTGTTTTGAACCGTATCTACAAAAACTGTTTTTACAGTTTTTTGCACCGGTGGTTTTTCTTTTTTATTGCTGTCTATTAAATAGTAGGCGAATGCGCCGGCACCGATTAAAATAAGCAACCCGATAAAAATACTAACAAACTTTCTCATTCAACGTTATTTACAAAATTTAGTAATAATAAGATTAGTTGAAATAAACCCCCTGAAAAAATTAAAAGTTTAGCAATATTTTAAGGCTAGTTGAATTGCTCTAAACGTTCTTGAATTTCTTCCCAATTTTGCATCAAGGTATTTAGCTCTTCTTTTTTTGCTTCGTAACGGGTGAAAAATTCAGGATCTGAAACCGTTTTATCATAGTTTGTTGCCAGTGCCACATCATCTTCCTTAATTTCTTTTTCCAGCTTTCCTATGTTTGCTTCAACATTGCTCAACTTATTATTTAGCGACTTTAATTTCTTCTGGTCTTTATAGGACTGTTTTGAAGGCTTTTGGTTTAACGGAGCTGCTTCTTTTTTTACACTAGTCCTTTTTTCTGCTTCCCGTAAATTTTCGATATTTCGCTCTTGTAAATAATAATCGATATCCCCTAAATATTCCTTTATTTTATGATCTTTAAACTCATAAATGGTATGGGTTAGGCCTTGAAGAAAATCACGATCGTGTGAAACTAGAATTAAGGTTCCTTCAAATTTTGCCAAGGCATCTTTTAAAACATTTTTAGACTGAATATCTAAGTGGTTTGTAGGCTCATCCATTACGAGCACATTAAATGGCTCCAGTAACATTTTTGCAAGCGCTAAACGATTTCGCTCACCTCCTGAAAGAACTTTTACATATTTATCTACATCATCGCCTCTGAATAAAAACGACCCTAAAATATCGCGGACTTTAGTTCGTGTTTTTTCATTAGAGGCATCTAGCATTGTATCGTGAACGGTTTTGTTTCCGTCTAAATATTCGGCTTGATTTTGAGCAAAATATCCGATTTGCACATTATGACCTAATTTCAGCTTTCCTTGATGCTCAATTTCGCCGACAATAATTTTGGCTAAGGTAGATTTTCCTTGTCCGTTTTGACCTACAAATGCTGTTTTCGCATTTCTCGCAATTTCTAAATCTATGTGTTGAAGCACATTTTTATTTCCATAGCTTTTAGATATGTCTTCGGCTTCGATGACTACTTTCCCGGGATTCACCGAAATTGGAAAATTTAAAGTCATTACACTATTGTCGTCTTCATCAACTTCAATACGATCGATTTTATCAAGCTTTTTTTCAAGCGATTTTGCCATCGATGCCTTACTGGCTTTTGCTTTAAATTTATCGATTAGCTTTTCGGTATGTTCAATTTCCTTTTGCTGATTTTTTTGTGCAGCAGCTTGTTGCTCTCTGCGTTCTTTACGTAAAATTAAATACGTAGAGTAAGGTTTTGGGTAATCGTAAATTTTACCAAGTGAAATCTCTATAGTGCGATTGGTAACATTGTCTAAAAACATTTTATCGTGCGAAACAATTACGACACAACCCGAATAGGCTTTTAAAAAATCTTCCAGCCAGATAATACTTTCAATATCCAAATGGTTTGTCGGCTCATCGAGCAATAAAATATCATTATTCTGAAGCAACAATTTGGCGAGTTCGATACGCATACGCCAACCGCCGGAAAAAGTTTCGGTAAGTTTATTGAAATCTTCTCTTTCAAAACCTAAACCTTGTAAAATACGTTCGGTCTCGCCCTGATAATTATACCCGCCTAGAATTTCATATTGATGTTGAACATCATTTAAGTCGATCATAAGCTGATGATACGAATCACTTTCATAATCGGTTCGTTCTGCTAGGTCGTGATTTATTTCAGCCAGCTTTTTTTCGAGTCTCTTGATCTCTACAAAAGCTTGATAAGACTCTTCAAGCACTGTTCTTCCTTCTTCAAAATCGATATCCTGACGCAAAAATCCTATTCGCAGGTCTTTTTCTTTTGCTATTTGTCCGGTATCGGCTTCTAAATCGCCGGCTAAAATTTTTAGCATCGTCGATTTTCCGGCGCCGTTTTTCCCTACCAAACCGATGCGATCTCCCGCACCTAAACGATAAGTAATTTCTTCAAATAAAAATTCTCCTTGAAAAGAGATCGATAAATTGTGAATATTCAACATTAGTGTAACGTATGTGACATAATTATTTGCAAAGATGCTTAAATTTGTATAGGTATAAAACTCAAGCAATGAAATTATTAAAAGGCCATAAAATTTACAGCATCTTAACAGGAAAATGCCCGGTTTGTCACGAAGAAAATATGTATAAAACCGCTAACCCTTATAAATTAGGGAGTGTGTACGATATGCACGACAAATGCAGCAATTGCCAAACGAAATATAAGATTGAACCTTCATTTTTTTATGGCGCCATGTATGTAAGTTATGCGCTAGGCGTTGCTTTTTCTGTAGCAGCCTTTATTATTGCCTATTATTTTTTTGGAGCAAACCTACTGACTTCTTTTGTTGTCATCGTAGCTACTCTTATCGGTTTAATGCCAATTATTATGCGTTTATCTAGAAATATTTGGATTAATTTCTTTTTTAGTTATCAGCAGAAAACCATCGATTAAACTAATTAAAATAACGCTTGCAATCTACTGCTGCATCAAGTGGCGTTTTATGTTCTATATAATTGAAAAGCATTTCGCTTGCAGAAGGTGCTATTAAAACACCTCTACTGCCAAAACCATTACTAATAAATAATTGCTTATGTCTTGGGTGTTGACCAATTAAGGGTCTTCTATCCGGAACTGTAGGTCTAACTCCAGCTTGTTGATCAATTATTTCATACGGACAGTCAAGCACCTTATCTAATTTTTGCTGAAGATAAGTTTTCTTTTCTTCGCTGGGTTTTTGATTTTCAAATTTACGCTCGTAAGTTGCCCCTATTTTATATAAATCATCCCCAAGTGGAATGATAAAAACCGAAGATTTTATCATGGCTGTTAATTTCAGCTCTTCTGATTTGATGATGAGGTATTCACCTTTATTTCCTTTCAGGGATAGATCTCGAAAAAAAGGATTTTGAACTAAACCATATCCTTCACAAAAGATAATTCGTTTAGCAACTTTATCTTTATAATAAACAACATCATCCTCTATCCGCATTTGCTGATGATCAAAAGTATCGACAAGTAACAGATCATTAGCCTGTAAAAAGGCTCGATAAGCTTTTAATAATCTTTTTGTATCCAGTACACCGGTTTGTTCAACTTTACCAAAACTAAATTCCGAATGAATACCCGGTATATTTTTCATTAAATCGGTCGATAAAAAACTAGATAACAAAGGCTTATCAGCCGATGCAAACCAATCATTTTGTTCTTTGACAGAATTAAAGCGGCGATAGATAGGCATAAATTTCAGTAAACTCTCGCCTAATATTTCTTCAATAGCTTGATAAAACAGAATAGCCTCTTTTAATTGCTTGTCGGCTTTCCAGGCCAAAGTAAAGCGTTTTAAGATTACCGGATTAAATATTCCACCGGCTACCTTAGAAGATTGCTGCGAATCATCAGTAATAAGACAAAAACTTTTGGACTGTTTTCGTAATTGTTCGGCGAAAGCGATACCACTTAAACCTCCACCAATTATAAGATAATCTAACATAGCCATAATATAAAAGCGCCCTTTAAGATAAAGGGCGCTTGATTCATTTTTGATAAGTTATGAATTAATAGTTCCACATATCCGATTCAAAATTTCGGATTGTTTCTTTAATACGTTGCGATTCTAACAACTGCATTAGCGCGTTATCAGCTACGTATTCATCTACTTCACGATCTCCTTGTACATTATCTTCTTTATAGATAACCGCATCAAAGCGACGAGAATTGAGCAAATGATCGAACGTGAGTGGCTGTGCTGTATTAGCCCTGTTAAAGACTTGAGCATCATGCAAGACCTTTCGTGCTTCCGGATAAAAAACCCAGAAAAGCTCTACAGGTTTAGCATTTGGATTATTCGTGCTTTTCGCATAAGCATCAATTACCATCGGGCAAATCCCTAATAATCGGTAACGTAACTCACCTTGACGCGTATCAAAATACCAATAGCCTCTAATTCTGTAGCCTTCTACATCAGCTCCATCTACATCGGTTCTTCTCACAAACTGCGGATCTAATTCTTCTCCCGCATTTAATTGATCGTAACCTCCTTGAAGCGTATCTCTACGAGATAATGTAGGCCCTAATTCTTCTAAAGTTCTCTTTCTGTTGAAATAAGAGTCCGCATAAACATTTTTTATTTCGCCACTTCTAATTCCTTTTAAAAGGACATTAAAAAGTGACAAACGCTCACTTCCTAATCTACCTGTATCAATTGGGTAAAGCAGTGGTAAATTAACACGCTCATCCAAATCAATATATTCCCAAGTAGTTTTTGCCCAAAGAATATCACGCTCGTCAACATAACCATAAGGCAATGGCTCATCATTGTCGTTTGCGATCTGAGCATCGGTTTTCTTTCCTATTTCAGAAGGAGTATCCGCATTCAAAATATTTGTTTGCGCATATGTATTTCCTCCTAAAACGGCAACTATTAGTAATACAAATAGATTCTTCATCTTCATAACTTAATAATATTTTATTCTTAATTTGTAAGCTGCACAATTACAGGCGATACTGCCGGAAGTCTATAACTAGAATTTCCTGCAATTTTTGCTTGAATGTCAAAAATTTGAACAATATCACCTCGCTTAGCACCTTGAAGGGCACGTTTAGCGGCTCCATTTAATTTCTGTCCGTTTACTTGAACAATTGGCTGCCCAGGAATTTGCATTTTAAATCCAGAAACATTTAATTTCAGGTCAAAATCGAAATCCGGGATTTCAGCGCTGATGGTTGAGATCTCTAAACCATTACGTTGCATTCTTACCGGACCACCGTTTCCATCTTCCCCTCTTACAGTTCCAACCGGACGTGGAATTTCTTTAATTCTAAATTTCTTGCTATCAGAAACAGTTTCCCCCGTTGGTAATTTACCAGAAACATTAATACTTACTTCACGAGCTTTAACACTAGTTACGTTCATCACGTATTTTCCAGCACCACCTGCAGAACGAAGTCCAGGACCATTAGCCGATACACTAGGAACTCCAGGAATAGAAACAGTCATTGGGTTGTCTACCCCTCTGTAAACCACATTCATTTTATCGGCAGAAATTACTGCTGCATTTGGTTTAGGAATTACTGCATAAGAAGTTTTTACATCAATTTTTACAATAGAATCACCTTCTTTAAATTGAAGCTCACCCTCAATATTTTGCTCTCCTACATTACCAGCTGGAAAGTCCAACTCAACAGTACCAGTAGAACCAGCATTATTCATTTCCTCTCCATTAATCATTACTTTATCAAAACTAAGCTGATCATCAAAACGCCCAAGAACAACCTTACCTTTAAAGTTTTCTCCACTAAAAAAAGCAGTTTTATCTGGAATAACAATAGCTTGATATTTACTCATAGATAATTGAGCTGTTTGCTCTCCTTGCATCATTGCAGAAAGCAATTGATTTTCAACAGTCTTGATATTGTTTTGCCACTGGGTCATTTTTGTCAATGAAGCGATTAAAGGGAAACCAATAAAGTGATAGTTAATCCATTCTTTTTTAACACCTTCTCCAACATCAACTTTTTCAGTTTTAAATTTGTCCTGTACTGTTTTCTCTATCTGACGATACTGCGGTCCTTCTAGAGATCCTAGTAGACTAAGCATTTCAGTACGGTAAGTATCCATCTTATTCACAAATTTCTGACCTTCATCTGTTATCTTGCTTTGATAAAATAACTCATCAAAATAACTAGACTTATCCATTGCTTCATAATCCTTTGGATCATCTTCTGTTTCAAGAGCACCTTGCTTTAGTCCAGCAATGTAGTTATTCAAATCAGAAGAAATGGTTTGTACCTCTTGTGCTTTTTCCTGTAATGGTTTATATACCTTAGGCTGTTCTGAAGCTTTCGCTGCCAATCCCGCCATAAAGTTTTGATTACGACTTTCTGCGTTAGTATTTGCCTCAGTTAAATCTTCATTGATCATACCAAAAGCACTCAACACTTCTTTAGACATATTTAATGCCATCATCGCGATGAAAACCAAGTACATCAGGTTAATCATCTTCTGCCTTGGGGTTTGTTTTCCTCCTGCCATATTCTTAGTTAAATTTTTTAATTAATAAAATTAGTTATACAATATGGATTAGGCGTTTGGTCTCATTGCCGTTAACATACCTCCGTACACTCCATTTAATGAAGAAAGGTTAGATGTCAATGATTGCATTTCAGCTTGTAACTTAGAAGCGTTTTCAGCAACAGCCTGGTTAGCCTCTGCTTGCTTACTTGTTGATTCTAATTGTACTTTATAAAGATTATTTAATGATTCCATTTGACTTGCAGCCAAGGTCATTTCTTCACTGTATTTTTTCTGAGAAGAAATAGCATCTACTGTTGGAGCCATATTTTTTGCAGCACCTTCAAAATTTTTGATACTGTCTCCAAGACTTGCCATTAATGCGCCATCAATCTTTGCCTCTTTTAACATATTATCTAATTTTTTAGATAACATTCCTTCAGCATCTTGAGGTGCTTCTTTCTTGCCTTTAGTGCTTACTGCACCACCAGCTAATTCCGGGTAAACTAAAGACCAATCTAATTCATCGTCAACTGGTTCAAAAGCAGAAACGGTAAATACAAGTGCCTCTGTAATTAATCCTGCAATTAACATTGCGTTACCAAAAGGCCAGTGCATAATTTTAAATAATGCTCCTAGGATTACAATTGCTGCACCTAGACCATACACCATATTCATTACCTTCTTACTGTTTTTTGATTTTGCCATAATAAAAATTTTAGTTGTTTTTAAGTTAAGTTAAATGTAAATATTTGAGTAAAATAATTGTAATTCTAAATTTTAGTTGATTATCTAGGCGGTTGATTTAACTGAATATCACTATTTCCTGAATAATCTTGAACTGTTCTAAAGCCGATATAACTTCTAGCGGAATCTGAATATTCATAATCTCTAGTTCCTACTTGCAAGAAGTAAGCAACATCTTTCCAAGAACCTCCACGTACAACCTTACGCTTGTTTTCTTTATCGTTAACACTTGGATTCATAGAAGAATAAAATTCATAAGAATCTGGGCTATACGAAGAATCTACCCATTCTGCTACATTACCAGACATGTTATAAAGATTATAATCATTTGGCTCAAAAGATTCTGCTTCTACGGTATATAATGCTTGATCTGCTGCGTAATCTCCACGCAAAGGTTTAAAGTTTGCTAAGAAACAACCTCTATCATTTTTTGAATAAGGACCACCCCAAGGGTAAGTAGCTCCTTCTATTCCACCACGAGCAGCATATTCCCATTCTGCCTCGTGCGGTAAACGATATACACGAACATTATGCAAGCCTTTTTCTCTTCTATAACCATTGTGATATAGGGTTCTCCAATCGCAAAAAGCTTTTGCTTGCTGCCAAGTTACCCCTACTACAGGATAATTATCATAAGCAGCGTGAGAGAAATAATCATTATGCATTGGCTCATTATATGAATAGTTAAAATCTTTAATCCAAACAGTGGTATCCGGATAAACTTCCACTTCATTTTCCACAATAAAATCTTCACGATTTCCTTGCTCTCTAGCCGCAGCCTCTATATCTAAGGTCTTATAACTATACTTGAATTTAGTAACATCCATTAAACGCTGACCATTATAAGATTGCTCCGGAGGAAGGTAAATTTCATCCATCACACGCACATAAGGCTCATCCGGGTATTCTGCAGTTTCCCACAAAATCTCAGGCTCCCAGTTTATACTTTGATTTGTTGGATCGTAATGTATAGAATATTGTTGGTAAGGTGTTTGGTTTGAGTTTGCACCATTTGCACCACCCCCGTTATTATTATTGTTTTGGTTACCTGCCCCTTTGAAAGCGAAATCCTGGATTGAACCTCCATTATTTCCGCCACCACCTTGGCCTTGACCTCCGCCACCGGCGAACTCTGCTTCTTCAGCTAAGCGATGTCTCACGATAGAATCTCTTACCCAAAAAACAAACTGTCTGTATTCTGAATTGGTAATCTCAGTTTCGTCCATATAAAATGAACTAACCGTTACCGTTTTTGTTGGCGCATTTTTTCTTCCGGCAACATCATCATCAGACTTCCCCATAACAAAGGAACCTCCAGGAACCAATGTCATTCCAAAAGGCTTCTCAGGGTGCCAGTCATTTCCTTGAGCTCCAACTAATTGTCCTCGATCTCCTCCACCGCAACTTGCGAGAAAAGAAACTAATACAACAATAGAAAATATTTTCTTCATAACTTAATTTAGGTTAAGATAATCTTGATTAAAGGGCGTAAACCTATTTATTTATTTATTAAAAAACAATTTTTTTCTTAAAAAATTCTAAAAAAACACGCTAAAAAGAGTGGTTTTTTAAAGCTCATTTTTCCGTCTCGCTTTGAACCAACGTTCCGGAATATTCTGATTACAAGCTTCTAAGTAATCTTGGTACGTACATGGCAATAACGTATTCTTTTTTAATTTATTGTTAAAAGTTGAAGAATACGGAATTTCTATCCACCATCTACCTGAGCGTTCACTTTTATAAAATATTAGAACCTCATCTTGAATAGGCACCTTATATTGTAGAAACTCTTTTTTTGAAGATATATTGTTTTCATTCTTTCGAAAATTTACTCCCTCAATAAAATACCATAAAATTTGGGAGACCAACATAGAGTTATTTTTCGATAATTCCAAATTTTGAAGCTGATAAAAACCAAAAGAACTCACCTTGTCGCTGATACCCGCATACCTTGCCAGTGCACAAATCTCCCTATTGGTAAACCCATTAGGTGAACTTAAAGCAGCATCATTACTAATTTGCAAGTTTTCTATTGCATTAATATCTATACTAACCATATCTGCATCTCGCATAACAGGTTCTACTTTTGAGATATCTGCAGTTAATTCACCTAAGCGATAAGATTCAAAATAAAGTTTATCTAATAAGCCGATCTCTTCTTGCGAATTAAAATATGTTTGATAGCCTAAGTTTGCATAATTAAACAAATTATAAGGCTGGTCTACCACCATTTTACCAACATAGCTACGATCGCTAATTTCTTTTTCTGCATCTCCTAAATCAAAACAGGCATCTACATTCACAAGGTTTACCATTCTACCGAAATTATCATAACCTCTGTATTGTGCGTAAACTAAATCTTGACCGCCACCAAGAATAATGGGAATAATTTTACGGTTAATTAAATCTTCTACAATTGTTTTAACAACATAATAGGTATCGTCTACAGATTCTCCAGGCAATATATCGCCTAAATCAACAATAGAGGTATGCCAATTACCATTATATAATTGGTAAAAGTTCTGCCTAAGCTTATTAAAATTAAATGAATTATCTAAACTTGCTAAAGCTCTTCTATCTTCTCTAACACCTAGGATGGCCACTTGAACATTTTCTAGTTTTGGCAATCCGTTTTCATAAGAATGGATTTGAATTTGCTTTGCAAGCGAAGTGTCCGGCGCATCAGATAAAATTTCTAAAACTTCATCTGCTACCGGTTCTAAAAAATCAAATGCCATTATTTTTTCTTTTTAGTCGTACTTTTTTTAGTAGATTTTTTTCGTGTAGTTTTTTTCTTTTTGGTGTTCTTTTCGATGATATCTTTTACCTCATCCAAAGTAAGCGCTTTAGCGTCTACCGTTTTTGGAAGCTCTACCTTTGTTCTTCCTTTGGTAATTTTACTTCTCCCCCAACGTGTTTTCTCTACTTTAATTCCTTCGTCTTTCCAGTGGTGAATTAATTTTTCGCGCTCTTTTTTCTTCTTATCTTCTATTAAGGTAACAATATCATCTTCGGAAAGATTATCAAAATCGTACTTCTTACTAACATTGATAAATATTCCGTTCCATTTTAAATAAGGACCAAAACGACCTACTCCTTTTTGAACATCTTCTCCTTCATAATTATAGATAGGAGCGTCTGCTTTTTCCTTTTCTTTTATCAATTCTAAGGCACGATCAAAAGTTACATTCATCGGATCTTCTCCTTTTGCCAGAGAAACATATTTTTTTCCGAATTTCACATAAGGACCATAACGCCCATTATTCACCTCAACTTGTTCCTCTTTATATTCACCTAATTCTTTTGGAAGTTTAAACAAATCCATCGCCTCTTCATAGGTAATATTACTCAAGGTTTGGTCCGGACCTAAACTCGCAAATTTTGGTTTTTCATCATCTTCAACCGATCCAATTTGAACCATGGGACCGAATTTTCCTAAACGGACACTTACCGGTTTTCCGCTCTCCGGGTCTTTTCCTAAAACACGTTCCCCAACTTCACGCTCTGCATTTTCTGCTACATCTTGAACAGTGGGATGAAATTCATTATAAAACGAATTCATCATTTCTGTCCATTTTTCATTTCCTCCGGCAATATCATCAAAATCTTGTTCTACTTTTGCCGTAAAATTATAATCCAATACATTACTGAAATGCGTGACCAAAAAGTCGTTTACTACCATTCCCACGTCTGTAGGAATTAATTTTCCTTTATCGCTGCCTACCATTTCGGTAAGACTTTTTTCTTCTACTTTTTGATTTTTTAAGCGAAACTGACTGTATTCTCGTTCTTTCCCGTCAATACTACCTTTCTCTATATACTTTCTGTTTTGAATAGTAGAAATGGTTGGCGCATAAGTAGAAGGTCGTCCAATTCCTAATTCTTCTAATTTTTTCACCAGCGAAGCTTCGGTGTAACGTGATGGCGGTCGCGTAAATCGTTCGGTCGCTTTTATGTATTCATTTTCCAGCGCATCATTTGCCTTCATCGCCGGCAATAATCCTGCTTGTTCTTCTTCCTCATCATCGGTCCCTTCTAAGTAAACCTTTAGGAAACCATCGAATTTTAATATTTCTCCGTTAGCTGTAAATTGCTTATCGTGTTTGTCGGCTTCAATTTTCACATTAGTACGCTCTAATTGTGCATCGCTCATTTGTGAAGCAATAGCTCTTTTCCAAATCAGTTCATATAAACGCTGCTGATCGTAATCTGCATTTACCGAATGATTAGCAAAATTTGTAGGACGAATTGCTTCGTGCGCTTCTTGCGCTCCTTTAGATTTCCCTTTGTAATTTCTCGCTTTTAAATATTTTTCACCATAAGCCGAATTTATTTCACGCGCTGCTCCTTTTTTTGCTTCATCTGAAAGATTAACGCTATCCGTTCTCATATAAGTAATATGACCGGCTTCGTACAAACGCTGCGCCATGGTCATCGTTTTACTTACTGAAAAATATAATTTCCTTGCTGCTTCCTGCTGAAGCGTAGAAGTTGTAAATGGCGGAGCCGGTGTTTTTTTAGCCGGTTTTTTGGTGAGGTCGGCTACTTTGAAATTAGCTCCTATATTTTCTTGTAAAAATTCTTCAGCCTCTTTTTTAGTCTGAATGTTTTTTGGAAGTTTCGCTTTAAAGCTTTTTCCGGCTCCTGTGGTAAACTCAGCGTCTACTCTGTATGAAGCTTTGGGCGTAAACTTTTGAATTTCGCGTTCGCGTTCTACAATCAATCGCACCGAGACCGATTGTACACGACCTGCAGACAAACCTCCTTTTACTTTTCTCCATAAAACCGGTGAAAGCTCATAACCTACCAAGCGGTCTAATACGCGCCTGGCTTGTTGTGCGTTCACCAAATTATAGTCAATCGTACGCGGATTTTCAATAGCTTTTAAAATGGCGTTTTTGGTGATTTCATGAAAAACAATTCGCTTTGTTTTTTCTTTATCTAATTTTAATTCTTCAGCCAAGTGCCATGCAATTGCTTCTCCTTCTCGGTCTTCATCACTTGCCAGCCAAACTAACTCAGACTGATCGGCTAGTTTTTTTAAACGTCTTACGACATCTTTTTTATCTTTACTGACTACATATTTCGGCTTGAAATCTGCTTCAACATCTACCCCTAATTCTTTGGTTGGCAAATCTGCAATATGCCCAAAACTAGACTCTACCTTATAGTCTTTTCCTAAAAATTTTTCAATGGTTTTTGCCTTTGCAGGGGACTCAACAATCACTAAATTCTTCGCCATTCGTATCGATTTTATGGTTGCAAAACTAGGGTATTTTTTTTATTTGCTGTATTAGACACTTAAAAATTATAACTGAACCTTTTATTTTTCATCCATTTAAAGTCCCTTTTTTTAAAGTTTTTTTTCAAGAAAAAATTTCATTCTTTTTTATAAATCAATAAAATTTCTATCTGTTTGTTCTTTAAATCCTACTACTTTTTTATAGACAAAATAAGTTGGTAAATACACAAAAGAAGCGGTAAATAAAACTCCCACAAAACACAACAACATTCCTATAATTTGTGCTAAAAAACTCGCGATAATCGTTAAGCCAAAAGTGATGAGCCATTTTTTATTCCCCAAAGAAAAGCTTGCCTTAATAATTTCTGAAACGCTCAATTCTGGATTAAATGCAAAAACAAGCGCAAAGAAAGAAATAGGCACACTTACATAAATGAGGGGAAAAAGGCACAACAGCATAGCTACTAATGAAATACCAAACGAAGCTAAACCTATTAAAAGTATTTTTGAGATGTATTTTCCCTTAAAATAGTAAAAGTAATTATTGACTTCGCCGAGTGCTAAATCTTCATTTCGGCAAATCCTAAAAAAAGCGGCTTGAAATGCAAAGGAAATTACCATTGCATATAACATGAAAATAATCATTAATAATATACTCGGAATCGCAACCCAAATATCATTGTTTTCAATAGAATACGTGGTTGGAATTTCTAATGCTTCTACACCTAAAAACGAAATAAAAAAAATAGGATAAATAGGCAACATTAAAAGTACGGTCAATAAAATAATCACTAAACCCTGCAGCCATACTTTTTTAAATAAGGCCGTAGATTCATCAAAAATATTCCCGAAATTTAATTCCGGTGCTTTATTAATTCGCTGTTCTATTTCTTGTAAATTCATTTAATCAGAAATTTGGTTAGTTACACCAAAGAAACCACAATTTTTAACTTTATACAAAAAACTTCGTGCTGTCAGTTTGTCAGCTAGTTGATTTCAATGTATCTTTGCGCTTCACTTTAATTTTGAACGTTGATTTATGGAGAAGGTAATTGATGAAAAAAAACAAGGAACTTCACTAAACATAGAACCTAAGAAAGAAAATAGCCGCAAACTTTTTATTGAAAGTTATGGGTGTGCAATGAATTTTAGCGACAGTGAAATTGTAGCTTCTATCCTTGCTAAAGAAGGTTTTAATACCACGCAAAAGCTTGAAGAAGCAGATCTTGTTTTAGTGAATACGTGTTCTATTCGAGAAAAAGCCGAACAAACCGTTAGAAAAAGGCTTGAAAAATATAATGCAGTAAAAAAAACAAACCCAAAAATGAAAGTGGGCGTTTTAGGTTGTATGGCCGAACGTCTTAAGGAGAAATTTTTGGAAGAAGAAAAAATAGTCGATCTGGTAGTCGGGCCAGATGCATATAAAGACTTACCCAATCTAATAGACGAAGTTGAAGCTGGTCGTGACGCTATAAATGTGCTGCTTTCTAAAGAAGAAACTTATGGTGATATTTCTCCCGTTCGTTTACAAACCAATGGCGTTTCAGCTTTTGTTTCCATTACTCGTGGTTGCGATAATATGTGTACGTTTTGCGTGGTTCCGTTTACCCGCGGAAGAGAACGAAGTCGAGACCCACAAAGTATTGTAGAAGAAGTAAACGATCTTTGGAAAAAAGGATTCAAAGAAATTACACTTTTAGGTCAAAATGTTGATAGTTATTTATGGTATGGCGGCGGACTTAAAAAAGATTTTAAGAAAGCTTCTGAAATACAAAAAGCTACGGCTACTAATTTCTCACAACTTTTGAAATTAGTTGCAGAAGCACAACCAAAAATGAGAATTAGGTTCTCTACTTCAAATCCACAGGATATGACTTTGGACGTTATTGAAGTTATGGCTAACTACCCCAACATTTGCAAGCATATTCATTTACCGGTTCAAAGCGGAAGCAATAGAATGCTAAAGGAAATGAACAGGTTGCACACTCGAGAAGAATATTTTAAGCTTATAGATTACATAAGAGAATTAATGCCAGAATGCTCCATTTCTCAGGATCTAATAGTTGGCTTCCCAACTGAAACAGAGCAGGATCATAAAGACACTTTATCTTTAATGGAATACGTAAAGTATGATTTTGGATATATGTATGCTTATTCCGAAAGACCAGGAACTATGGCTGCGCGTAAACTGGAAGATGATGTTCCTGCAGAAACAAAACAACGAAGACTGGCAGAAATAGTAAAACTTCAGCGAGAACATAACCATTTTAGAACACAACGATTCTTGGGAGAAACCGTAGAAGTTTTAATCGAAAGAGAATCTAAAAAATCTAATGAACAGTGGAGTGGTCGCATCACACAGAATACGGTAGCTGTTTTTCCAAAAGAAGACTACAAAGTTGGAGAGTTTGTAAACGTAAAAATAACCGATTGTACCAGCGCAACGCTAATTGGTGAAGCTGTTGGTTATTCAGAAAATAATTAAAATACTACTTCGGAAAAAATTCCGAAAATATTTAAAGAAAAAAATAGTTGAATTTCGAGGCAAGGCTCGAAGCATTTAAATCTCGATTATCGAGTACAACGTATGGAATCAGTTCAAGCTATAAAACAACGTTTTGAAATTATCGGTAACGACCCGGCGCTAAACAGAGCTATCGAAAAAGCAATGCAAGTCGCCCCAACCGATATTTCTGTATTAGTAACCGGAGAAAGCGGTGTTGGGAAAGAAAGTATTCCTAAAATAATCCATTCGCTTTCTCACCGAAAACATGGAAAATATATTGCCGTAAACTGTGGTGCTATTCCAGAAGGAACTATTGACAGTGAATTATTCGGCCACGAAAAAGGTGCTTTCACCGGCGCAACCCAAACCAGAAATGGTTATTTTGAAGTTGCCGATGGCGGAACTATTTTTTTAGATGAAGTGGGAGAACTTCCCTTAACTACTCAGGTTCGCTTATTGCGTGTACTAGAAAACGGAGAATTTATTAAAGTTGGTTCTTCAAAAGTGCAAAAAACCAACGTTAGAATTGTTGCGGCAACAAATGTAAATATGTTTGATGCCATTAAAAAAGAAAAATTTAGAGAAGATCTTTATTACAGATTAAGTACGGTAGAAATTCATCTTCCTCCTTTGCGCGATCGGAAAGAAGATATTCATTTATTATTCAGAAAGTTCGCTTCAGATTTTGCATTAAAATATAAAATGCCATCTGTTCGTTTAGACGATGAAGCTACCGCCATGTTGTTAAAATATCGCTGGGCAGGAAATATTCGTCAATTACGAAATGTTGCCGAACAAATTTCAGTGTTAGAAAAAAGCAGAATCATCGACGCGGAAAACCTAAAAGGTTATTTACCCGATATGGGGCGTAACTTGCCAGCAGTAATTGGCGATAAGAAAAAAGAAAACGATTTTAGCAACGAACGCGAAATTCTTTATAAAGTGCTTTTTGATATGAAAAGCGACTTGAACGATCTCAAAAAATTGACTTTAGAGTTAATGCAAAGTGGTAATAATGAAGAAGTTCAAAACGATAATGAAAATCTGATTCGTAAAATTTACGGAAACGATGAAGAGCAAGAAGCTTACGAAGAGGAATTAGAAGAACAAATGGAAGTGCTTCAAATCCCTGAAAAACATGAGCAAGAAATTTCTGCTCCCAAAGAAGATAAATATTCGTTTGCTGAAGAAATTCAAGAAGAAGAAACACTTTCTCTACAAGATAAAGAATTAGAACTTATTAAAAAATCATTAGAACGTCATGCCGGAAAACGCAAAGCCGCCGCTGAAGAACTTGGTATTAGCGAGCGTACTTTATACCGGAAAATAAAACAATACGATTTGTAATGAATAATAAATCAATATTTTTACGAAGCTGTTTTTTTATCTTCACCCTAGTGTTGTTTTCAAGTTTAAATGCTTGTGGCATTTATTCACTTTCAGGAGCTGATACCGGAAATGCAGAAAGCTTTCAAGTAGATCAATTTCAGAATAACGCCGATTTATTTGAACCCGGAATTGATAGAACATTTACCTTACAATTACAAGATCTAATTCAAAACCAAACCAGCCTGAGCTTAACAAACAGCGGTGGAGATTTGGTTTACGAAGGAGAAATAGTCCAGTATTATGTTTCACCCATGACTTCTACCAGTCAGAATACAGCGGCACAAAACCGTTTAACCATAGCAGTTAATGTTCGCTTTTATAACAATCTTGAACCGGAAAAAGATTTTGAGAAGCGTTTTTCTTTTTACCACGATTACCCTGCAAACGAACAATTAGTTGGCGCTCGACTAGATACTGCTTTAGAAGATATTTTTAGCAGAATTACGCAAGAAATTTTCAATGAATCTTTAACTGATTGGTAAGCTATGCAACCGGAAAATTTTCATAAACTCTTACAAGAATCAGCGCTTATTTCTACAAGCGAGACAGAGCAATTAAAAAATTTAATTGAAGAATTTCCTTACTTTCAATCGGCTAGAGCTTTACGCTTAAAAGGCTTAAAACAAAATCATAGTTTTAGTTATAATACAGCACTCAAAAAAACTGCTGCCTACACTACAGATCGTGCAGTATTATTTGATCTTATTACTTCTAAAGAGTTTAAACAAGATCAAATTTCAGCACAAATAAAACATCGCATCATTGCGGAACAAGAAGAAGATTCAACTGAAAAATCTAAAACAAATGATTTGCAGATGAATCTGGAAGAAGCAAACAAGGTTTTAGATCCTTCGCTTTTTACACCCTCTAAAAAAACAAGCGAAGAAAAATCTGTTGAAACAGCAGAACAAAAATTAGCAATAGGTAAACCTTTAGAATTTGACGCATCAGAATCACATTCTTTTTCAGAATGGTTAAAATTAACCAAGACAAAACCTATTGAGCGAAAAGCGAACGAAAAAGAAACGGAAAAAAATACGGAGGAATCAGCAGAAAGTTCTCGAAAGTTTCAATTAATCGAAGAATTTATTGCAAAAAACCCTAAAATAAAGCCCGATAAAAATAGTTCTATTTCACAACAACCTTTAAGTCAAGACAGCCCTAGCAAGCAATTAATGACAGAAACTTTAGCGCGTGTTTATCTAGAACAAAAAAATTATTCCAAAGCAATTCAAGCATTTAAAATATTAATTTTGAAAAATCCCGAAAAAAGTGGTTTATTTGCAGACCAAATTCGGTCAATCGAAAAATTACAAGAAAATAAAAACATATGAGTACGTTTACAATATTTTTAGCATTAATCGTTATCGTAGCTTTTCTACTGGTAGTTGTTATTATGGTTCAAAACCCTAAAGGAGGTGGTTTATCTTCTTCTTTTGGAGGCGGCGGAAGTCAGCAAATGGGTGGTGTAAAAAAGACCACAGATTTTTTAGATAAAAGTACATGGACACTTGCCACTGTTTTATTAGTTTTAATTCTACTTTCTAATGTAGCAATTATGGATAGCAGAGGTGTTTCTGAATCTAGAATAATCAACGAAAATACACCGGCAGCAACACAAGAGCAACCGGTTACACCAGCACCAACTACACAAGAAAACCAAACTTCTTCTGAAAACGCAGAATAAGGTTTACAACTATATAGTTTTAAAAAATGCCAACTATCAATGACAAGTTGGCATTTTTTATTTCATCCTGTCCGTAAACGTGAATTGGCACAATTTTCGAAATAAGCAGAGTGAAATTAATGTAATATAATACTAACTAAAAATAGTCACACCAATGGGATTAAATTTTAAACCTCTAGCCGATAGAGTTGTTGTACAGCCCGAAGCTGCTGAAACAAAAACAGCTTCCGGAATTTACATTCCTGATTCAGCAAAGGAAAAGCCACAGCACGGAACAGTAGTGGCAGTAGGAAACGGAACCAAGAAACACGAAATGACCGTAAAGGAAGGTGATAAAGTTCTTTATGGAAAATTCTCCGGAACAGAACTTAAGTTAGACGGAAACGATTACCTTATCATGAGAGAAGATGAAATCTTAGGAACTCTTTAATCAACAAAAAATTAAAATAAAATGGCAAAAGATATAAAATTTGACATCGAAGCACGTGACGGAATTAAACGTGGTGTAGATGCTTTAGCAAACGCAGTAAAAGTAACATTAGGCCCAAGAGGACGTAATGTAATTATTGGTAAATCATTTGGAGCACCGGTTGTAACTAAAGACGGGGTTTCTGTAGCAAAAGAAATTGAGCTGGAAGATACCTTAGAAAACATGGGAGCACAAATGGTAAAAGAAGTTGCTTCTAAAACAAACGATTTAGCCGGAGATGGTACCACAACAGCTACCGTTCTTGCACAAGCTATCGTAAAAGAAGGACTTAAAAACGTTGCTGCAGGTGCTAACCCAATGGACCTTAAAAAAGGAATTGATAAAGCAGTTATAGCAATTACCAAAGAATTAGAAAAGCAAACCAAAGAAGTTGGAAGCTCTTCTGATCAAATAAAACAAGTAGCTTCTATTTCTGCAAATAATGATGATGTGATTGGCGAACTAATTGCCAAAGCATTTGGTAAAGTAGGAAAAGAAGGCGTTATCACTGTCGAAGAAGCAAAAGGAACTGAAACTTACGTAGATGTTGTTGAAGGTATGCAATTTGACAGAGGTTACCTTTCTCCATATTTTGTGACTGATAGTGAAAAAATGACCACTAATTTAGAAAATCCATACATCTTAATTTTCGATAAGAAAATTTCTACGATGAAGGATTTAATGCCGGTTCTAGAACCTGTTGCTAAAAGTGGCAAACCTTTATTAATTATCGCCGAAGATGTTGACGGAGAGGCCTTAGCTACTTTAGTGGTTAATAAGTTAAGAGGTTCTTTAAAAATTGCTGCTGTTAAAGCTCCTGGATTTGGAGATCGCAGAAAAGCAATGTTAGAAGATATCGCTATGCTTACCGGCGGAACGGTAATTTCTGAAGAAAGAGGATTCACCTTAGAAAATGCAACGCTAGATCAATTAGGTACTGCAGAAAAAGTAAGTATCGATAAAGATAATACTACAATTGTAAACGGTGCAGGTGAAGATGAAACGATCAAAAGTCGCATCAACCAAATTAAAGCGCAAATTGAAAGCTCTACTTCAGATTACGATCGTGAAAAACTTCAAGAGCGTTTAGCTAAATTAGCCGGAGGTGTTGCTGTACTTTATGTAGGTGCTGCTTCTGAGGTAGAAATGAAAGAGAAGAAAGATCGTGTAGACGATGCTTTACATGCAACAAGAGCTGCCGTAGAAGAAGGTATTGTTGCCGGAGGTGGAGTTGCGTTAGTTAGAGCAATTTCTGTACTAGAGAAATTAAAATCTGATAATGCAGACGAAGCTACCGGAGTACAAATAGTAAGTCGTGCTATTGAAGCACCACTAAGAACAATTGTTGAAAACGCCGGAGGTGAAGGTTCTGTTGTTATAAATAAAGTATTAGAAGGTAAAAAAGGATTTGGTTATGATGCTAAAAGTGAAAGCTATGTAGATATGCTTAAAGCTGGAATCATTGATCCTAAAAAAGTTACCCGTATTGCTTTAGAAAATGCAGCTTCAGTTTCTGGAATGATTTTAACCACTGAGTGTGCGTTAATCGATATTCCTGAAGATGACAATGGCGGCGGCGGAATGCCACAAGGAATGGGCGGCGGAATGCCAGGAATGATGTAATTCAGCCTGATTCTATCTAAACCATAAAAAACCTCGAATTAGAAAATTCGAGGTTTTTTATATTCTTTTCTGAATGCAATTAATTTAAATTGATGGATTTTTCTTTCGGGTATTTCACCTCATAACTAAAGTTTTTGCTTTGCGATTCTTTAGCTGAAAGGTTAACGCTCCAAGATAAAATTCCTGTTTTTTCATTGTAAGAAGCTTTTCCGTATTCTCGTTCTTCGACTTTAATTTCATCATTTTGAGAAATAGGAATTCGGTCTTCTAAATGAACTTCTACCGCAGTATTCTTGTTATTTTTTAAGGTGATTTCGTAATTACGGTTAAGAATTCGAGTTCCGCCGAAAAAAGATTTATCCTTTTTATTATTTACTTGTTTCCGTTCTACAACAATAGAAGGATCTGAACCTAGAGATATTTTTAGATCTTTATCGATTTCTTTTGTTTGTAAAAAAGTGTTTCCTACAAAACTATTCTGAAAATAAATATTTGCATCCCCAGGAAGTAAATCTAAGTTTTCCCAATTTTTCAAGGTAGCAGTCAAGTATACAGAAGTTTTAAGCAATGGAGCACTATAATATTCATATTCGGCAGGGATAGTAAAACTTTTAATAGTTACTACTGTATTTTCAGCTAACGATGGAATTGAATATGGTTTATCAATGGTAAATTCAGTAGTCATAATATTTTCTTCTCTCACCACTTTCGGCGTTTGCATGACTTCCGGTTCCGCTTGATCACCCTCAACTCTAACGCCAGAAACTTTTCCAGAATAGCTCGTAATAACTACCTCATCTAATGTATTGTTACTCGCTTGCATTTGAAGATTCATTTGATTTGCATAAATAGGAATTCGTGCTGTTTGAAAACCTACGAAACTGTAGACCAATTTTTTTCCTCTTGTTACTGAAAGATTATAATTTCCATCGAAATCGCTTTGTGTTCCGTTACTTGTTCCCTCTTCAGCAATATTCACTCCCGGTAATGGTAAACCTCCAGAATCGGTAATTGTTCCGTATACTTTTTTTACCGAAGGATTATAAGGTTGATTGGTTTGATAATAATTTTGATTACTATTTCTTGAGTTAATAAAATTTAAGTAATGTGGATTTACACTTGGTTTTTCAGAAGGAATACTCGGGTCTCCCGTCGATAATTTTAATTCAACCTCATTCCAATTTACGCCAGTTTCTTGAAAGACGTTTGCTTTGTATGAAAAATGTAAAGGCTCTTCGGTATTATCAGCTTTAATATCATAGGTCGGAAACCAACCTGCATTTGACACATTGTAGGTAATGCTTAATACAACATTTTGTGAACGTGGGGCATCCAATAAGAGTTCAATTTCTCCACGACGACCGGATTGTTCACTTTTTAGCTGATTTATTTCTTGTTGAATTTTAGTAGTTTCAGCCTGTAATTCATTTAATTGTTGCTTAGTATCGTATATCTCCGTTTTTATCTCGCTTATTCTATTGCGATAATAAACCGCGTATTGCTTTAGTTTTTCTAAGGAAGCACTTTCATTATCGGTATTAATTTTCTTATTGGTAATTAAAACAGATTCCTCTTCTTCTAAACCTGCAATTTTATTTCTTAGTAAAGTTAACGCACGGTTTTTAGTGATTAATTGCTCTTTCAAAGCAATCATTTGAGGAGAAGATTCATCTTTTCCTAAATACGTAATTCTATAATTTACTGCCGAAATAGTTACTTCTCCTACCCCACTAACCTGAATACTATTCTGATTAATTGTAGGCGATAAATCTGAGAAAACAACTTTAGAGCTTCCGGCGGGTAAATTAAAAGATGCTTCGGAAGTAACTTGCGCTCCGCTAAGAAAAACCGTAACTTTTTTAGGTGTCAGTTTCGGGTTTATTTCGCTTGCAAAAAGCAAACTAGGTAAAAATAAAAAGAGGAAGAATTTAATGTTCATAATGACAGTTTTTTCTTCCTCTAAAATAAGATAAATAAATTGCTATTTACGAAACTGCTTTCAACTTTTTAATGGTTGATTTTTGTAAAGCTTTTTCAGCATAGCTTTTGGTTACTTTTAATTCTGTTGTTCCGCTTTCGGGCAATTCAAACATAGCATCAGTTAAAATTGCTTCACATAAAGAACGTAATCCTCTGGCTCCTAATTTATATTCTACCGCTTTAGTTACAATATAATCTAAGGCACCATTGGTAATTTCAAATTCAATATCATCCATTCCAAAAAGCTTCGTGTATTGCTTTACTAATGCATTTTTTGGTTCCGTTAAAATAAGACGTAAGGTTTCTTCGTCTAATGGATTCATATAGGTCAAGACCGGTAGACGACCGATAATTTCCGGAATCAATCCAAAATCTTTTAAGTCTTTTGGAATAATATATTTCAGTAAATTATCCTTTTCTATGGTATCCTCAGTTTTAGAAGCGCTATAACCAACAGCTTGCATGTTCAGCCTTTTGGTTATGTTTCTATCAATTCCATCAAAAGCTCCACCGGCAATAAATAGAATATTGCTTGTATCTACTTCAATAAATTTTTGATCGGGATGCTTTCTTCCTCCTTTTGGCGGAACATTTACTGTAGTTCCTTCTAACAGTTTCAACAAAGCTTGCTGAACACCTTCTCCACTTACATCTCTAGTAATAGAAGGATTGTCACCTTTACGGGCAATTTTATCAATTTCATCAATAAAAACGATTCCCTGCTGTGCTTTTTCTAAGTTATAATCTGCCGCTTGCAATAAACGCGTTAAAATACTTTCTACATCTTCTCCAACATAACCTGCTTCGGTTAATACAGTTGCATCAACAATTGCTAACGGAACATTTAGCATTTTAGCGATGGTTTTTGCCATTAAGGTTTTTCCAGTACCGGTTTGACCCACCATAACAATATTGCTCTTTTGGATTTCGATTTCGTTCTCGTCTTCCGGCTGAAGCAACCGTTTATAATGGTTATATACAGCTACAGAAAGTACTTTTTTACTGTATTCCTGACCGATGACATAACTATCTAAAAATTCTTTAATCGCTTTTGGTTTTCTAAGCATTAACTCAGAACTTAATTCTTTTGTTCCCTCTTGCTTAGATTCTTCTACTACAATTCCGTGCGCTTGCTCAATGCAACGATCGCAAATGTGTGCATCTAATCCCGCGATTAATAAGTTTGTTTCGGGTTTTTTACGCCCGCAAAAAGAACATTCTAACTCTTCCTTTGCCATAAATTATGCTTTCTTCTCTTCTTCTCTCGTTAAAATTTCGTCAATCATTCCGTATTTCTTGGCTTTTTCTGCTTTCATCCAATAATCACGGTCGCTATCTTCATAAACTTTGTCGTACGACTGCCCACTATGTTTCGAAATTATCTTATATAATTCCTCTTTTAAGGTAACAATTTCTCTAGCAGTAATTTCTATATCACTTGCTTGCCCTTGTGCTCCACCTAAAGGCTGATGGATCATCACGCGAGAATGTGGTAATCCGCTGCGTTTTCCATTTTCTCCGGCACACAATAAAACTGCTCCCATAGAAGCTGCCATTCCTGTACAGATTGTTGCAATATCAGGCTTAATAAATTGCATCGTATCATAAATACCTAAACCTGCATACACACTACCTCCTGGAGAATTAATATAAATTTGAATATCTTTATTAGCATCTGTACTTTCTAAAAAAAGCATCTGTGCTTGTACAATATTTGCAACTTGATCGTTAATTGCTGTTCCTAAAAAAATGATTCTATCCATCATTAATCTAGAAAACACATCCATAGCCACGGCATTCATTTGACGCTCCTCAATAATATTAGGCGTCATTCCTACCGGCGTCATACTGGTGATAATTTTATCGTAATAATTGCTATTGATCCCTTGATCTTTAATGGCAAATTTTTCAAATTCTTTTCCGAAATCCATAAATTTCTCTTCTTATTTTATTGCTGAAAAGCGTTTGTACTAGTACTAAAAAAGGCGCTAGCCCAATTTGGGTTAAACGCCTTAAAGATAAGTATTAATTCTATAAAAGACTACTTATAAACTTCCTTAACAAAATTTTCGTATGTTAACTCTTTGTTCTCTAAGTTTGCCTTTTCTTTATAAAGATCAAGTAACTTTTTATTCATTACTTGTTCTGATAATTTTTTCACCTCTTCTTGGTTAGAAAGTACGCGACTTGCGATATCTTCTAAATCTTTGTCTGAAGGATCCATCTGACCGAATTGCGCCATTTGCATCTTGATGCGTTCTTTGGTCATTTCTTTTAATTCTTCAAACTGAACCTGAAGCTCGTTTTCTTGAATTAATTTTCCTTCGATCAACTGAAAACGAAGTCCTTTTTCACTTTTTTCGTATTCTTCCTTAGCTTCATCTGCAGTTAATTCTTTCTCACCGCTTACTTGAATCCAACGTTGAAGAAATTCTTTTGGCAGATCAAATTCTGTTTGCTCTATAAGACGCTCAGTTACATCATTTAACAACTGCTGATCGCTTTGTTGCACAAACTGTCCTTCAGCATCTTCTTTAATTTTCTCTTTTAACTCGCTTACTGAAGTTACTTTTCCTTCTCCAAATAATTTATCAAATAATTCTTGATCCAATTCAGCAGGAATTTGCTCATTTACTTCAGAAATTTCAAAAGTCACTTCAATATCTAAATCGTGCGCTTTCTCATGTTCAACTTTTAAGAACTCCATTAATTCGTGATCGTTCTCAAATAAGTTTTTAGTTTTTAGACTGATTGTATCTCCAACTTTTGCTCCAACAAATTTGTTAAGATTTCTTTTTCCCTTAATCTTTTCTAAAGGAAGCGTTGTAGTATTTTCAATTCCTTCTTCTTCATTTTTGAAGGTTCCGGTAACTTGATCGCCTTCTGCAGCTTCATCTTTAGCCACTAATTTACCATATTGTTTCTGAATGGTTTTGATTTGATTTTCAATCATTTCATCATCAGCAACAATTGTATAATGGGTGATTGCCTTTTTGGTATTTAACTCAACTTCAAATTTAGGAGAAAGCCCTAATTCAAATTCGAATTCATAATTATCATCACTCCAATCGAAATTTTCTTGTTCTTTAGGAAGCGGATTCCCTAAAACATCTAATTTTTCTTCGGTTAAATACTTATTCAACGATTCTTGAAGAAGTTTATTCACTTCATCAACAAGTACAGCTTTTCCATATTGCTTTTGGACCAACCCCATAGGAACGTGCCCCTTTCTAAAACCAGGAATATTAGCCGATTTACGATAGTCTTTTAAAACTTTTTCTACTTTAGGATTGTAATCTTCTTTAGCGATTTCAACCTTAACCACTGCATTGAGCTCGTCAATATTTTCTCTTGTGATGTTCATTCTTAACTATTCTTTCTAAAAATTGGAGTGCAAAATTACAATTTATTTACCTGCCAACCAAGTTTTTAATCAGTTCGATTTTGAATTTTCAAAAGCTTTAAATAGAATAGATTGACAAAAAGAAAGTAATAAACTAAAGAGTAGCGCCCACCAAAAACCATCTACATAGAAACCACCAACTAAACCGGTAACCATTAAAATAATTAAGGCATTAATTACAAGTAAAAACAAACCAAAAGTTACAACCGTAACGGGTAGGGTGAATAAAATAAGTATTGGTTTTACTAAAATATTCATCAAGCCCAAAACAATAGCAATAACAATTCCCGTAAAATAGCTTTCTACCGCCACACCCGGCAATAAATTTGCTAAAGCAACTACAATAAAGGCAGTCACTAAAATGCGTAAAAGTAAATTCATAACAATTCTTTTTATAAAAATAAAAAAGTGCCGAGGAATTTCGGCACTTTTTTATTTTTTTAAACAGTATTTTCTATTCTGTTACACCAGATCCGATTGAAGGACCACCGTTATATGCTCCAACATTTACTTTAGGAACAGTTGCGCTATAAGTTTGGTTAACCTCCTCAATAATTCTATTAGCAACTACCGCATAACCGCGAGGAGTTAAGTGAATGCCATCTAAAGAAAAAGCCCCACCGGTTGCAAATTCAGATGTTATCATTCCGCCGTCATACATCACGCCTCCATTGGCCACATTGTTAAGCAATTCATTAGCATCAACATATGCCAAATTATTTGCATTAGCAATACCTTCTATAGTTGCATTGTAGGTTGCTGTGATGCCAGCAATTTCTTCCTGCTCTGCCGGAATTAAAACAAATTGATCTTGCATCGGGTAAGAAACACCATTGACAGACAATTGTCCTGCTAATTCTTGCGGCACTCCCAAGCCAACCAATTCTTGAACTCGATCAGTATTCACAACTCCAATAGCACTCTGGCTAGTTAATAATACTAAGTCATTTTCATTAGCTTGACGTGCTTGACCGTATTGCTGGCCGTAAACTGCAGCCGTAGGTGCCGGAAGCCCACCGGCTACTAAGGCTTGTGTTAACTGTTGAGAAATATCAGTTAAAGATTCATCTTGCACAACGATTCCGCTTGGTCCCGTAGTAGAAAACTGAATAGACCGTTCCGGCACACCTAAGGCTGCAAACGCTTGATTTAACTGAGCATAAGTTGCGTTTAGTGTCGCTAATTGATCTCCTAAAAGAGCTGGTGTTAAAGGGTTATAAGGAACCGTAGTAAAAAAAGCAGTTGCTGCAACATCCGGAATATTAATCAACACCCCTCCACTAGCTGAAGACATTAACGCCTCCACTTCTTGCGAGTAAACACTAGCAAATACATTAGGATCTGTAATATCATTAGACCCATAAGTTGTTGGATCTAAATTTCCCGTTTGGTTTACACCAATGCCTCCAGAAGTGGCATAACTTAACACGTCATTATTCCCAATCCAAAGCGAAAAAAAGCTCGGGTTTTGCGCAACCGCATCTTCTAAAACTGTTGCTTCAGCAGAGGATCTAAATCTGACAAAATAAGGATTTGCCTGCCCCGTAGCTACACCTGAAGCATTTCCGTAACCGGATGCTAACAAATGAAAGCTCTTCGCTCCGGGAACGCCCATATTATTAAATGATCCGGAAAGTGTGTTAGTTATTTCTGTGGATGGTGTTCCTTCAATATTTGTAGGCGCCGGGCTTCCACTTGCACCAACATCTAATATTAATCTTGTATCAACTATTTGATTTCCATTTAGCAGTAAACCTCCAATATTATCTGCCATTAAAGGTTGTGTAAATTCACCTCCTCCCACGTGTTCAAATTGTTGAGCTAAAATATTAGGATAAGAGTTTTTTTGACCTTGGATATATAAAGCATTATCTGCAAAACCAGCCGTCAGTGAATTTCCTAAAGCAACATAATTACTAAAATCTGCTTCACCACTTGTATATAAATCTCCGTCTTCTACAGAATTGTCAAATTCAGGTTCGCAAGAAACTAAAGCTACTCCAAGCGAAATTGCAGTTATATATTTGATATAATTTTTCATGTATTTTAATTTTATAGATTTACAGTCACCCCAAGACCCGGTAGGAAGGCATTACTTTTATAAGTACCTCCAAAAGGAACATTTTGTCCGTTTTCTTGATAGTAATCATATGATTCTTGTACTTCTTCAAATCGTAAGTAAACAAATGAAGCATCTACAGCAATAGCCGGCGTGATTTGATAAGAT
This sequence comes from Mesonia aquimarina, assembly GCF_003667275.1. Taxonomy (GTDB): domain Bacteria; phylum Bacteroidota; class Bacteroidia; order Flavobacteriales; family Flavobacteriaceae; genus Mesonia; species Mesonia aquimarina. The sequence continues at coordinate 53,576 of NZ_RCNV01000005.1, forward strand.
AAACCACCGGTATATCCATGAGAATCGTTTCTTGGCGTTTCAGGCGCAAAATACCCGGAACGCACCGGAGTTTCATCAAAATAGTACCCAACACGTAAGGTTAATTTATCTAAGGCTTGGTATTGTAATCCAAAACGATAAGTTGAAGCGTTTTTATAATTTCTAGGATTAAAAGAATCCGGTACACCCTCAGGAGCAAAATCGATATCTAATGAATTATACACTTCCCAAATAGTACGATTATAATCAAATGCAAAAAGCCATTTTTCACAAAATTTATAAGAAAGTCCTACTGTAAATTCTGCCGGAAGAGGCAACGAAGCATCAAATGCTACAGTCCCATTTTCTACCGGAGCCAAAGGAGAGTTAGGCACATTACTAAACGTTGCATCGCCATTTTCTGCCTCCAATATAATTTCTGAACGATAGTTCATCCCTATCCGTAAGTTTTCAGTAGGATTAAACATAAAGCTAGCAGACCACCCCATATTGGTTACATTAGAAGCATCAATTTCTACATTAGATCGGTTTCCATTTTCATCGGTCAGTGTTCGGTTAATATTTCTATTAAAATTCACCCCGCCTGTAACGAAAATTGGTCCACCACCTACACTAAAATATTCAGACAACTTAAAAGAAACTAACGGCTGAATATAAATAGCTTGTAAGTCAATATCATTAACTAAATGAGAGCCAGCCCAATCAGTTGGATATTCTACACTACTTCCATAAGGTGTATATGCACTTAAGCCCACCGTAAACCAGTCGGTTACTTGATAAGAAGCATATAAATAGAAAGGAGTACTTAAATTATTTTCAGTTTCTGCAAATTGACCGGTTTCACCGTTTTGCCAGCGAACATTAGAAATAACACCGGTAACTCCAGCAGACACATTCAATTTGTTTTCTAGGTACACCAAACCAGCAGGATTAAAAAATGCCAGTTCTGCACTATTAACAACAGCCACTCCAGCGTGCCCCATTGCAAGAGCGCGTTGTCCCTGCGTGCTTACACGATAACCGCCAGCATAAACCGATGCCGAGAGTAATGCGATTAGCATGAAAAGTAACGATTTTCTCATAAGTAAAGTAAATTATTGATTAATTGATTTGCAGCCTAATTTAACAATTAAATTAAAAAACACGAATAAAATCTTAAAATATTATGCTTGCATAGCAAAATTTAACATTAATTATTTAGATACCCTATACAAATAGTGTAGAATTCTTCCATTTTTTCGGCATGAACCCAATGCCCGGCATCTTTTATGGTGGCAAGATTGCTTTTTGGAAAGTGTTTTTTGAGTAAGCCCTTATCTTCTTCTTTTATATAACCGGATTTTTGACCTTTTATGAACAATGTTCTTCCGTTATACTTTGCATTATCGCTTAATGAAATTCCTACTTGCTCGATGTTTTCTTTCAAAACCGGCAAATTCATTCGTAATGCAAGTTTATTTTTTTCTTTCCAATATAAGTTTTTCAGTAAAAATTGACGAACCCCCCATTCTTGAATATACTCTTTTAATTTTTCATCTGCGTCCCCACGTGAAGTCAATTCACTTTCACTCAACATCGTTAAACCTTCCAAAATTGTTTGATGATGTGGCGGATAGTATTTCGGCGCTATATCAACTATTATTAACTCCTCAATAAGATCAGGAAAATCAACCGCAACTTTCATCGCTGTTTTTCCTCCCATAGAATGTCCTAGCAAAACAATATTTTCTAGCTGATGTGTTTTACAATATTCTTGAATATCTTCTGCCATTAACTGGTAACTAAACTCTTTTGTGTGCGGACTTCTACCGTGATTTCGCTGATCTATTAAATGAATTTGATAATTTTCCTTTGCAAATTTTTTAGCTAAAGTTTTCCAATTATCGCCCATTCCTAAAAACCCGTGAAGAATTAAAAAAGGCCTTCCTTCTCCTATAATATTCGAATGTAATTTCATAAAAAACCAGTTCAATTATTTCAATAAAGATAAATATTCCTGAATAACAGTTGCTAAACCTTCGTACAAGGCTTCTGCTATTAGGGCGTGCCCAATTGAAACTTCTTGCAAACCAGGAACACTTTCTTTAAAAAAACGAATATTTTGAAGCGATAAATCATGCCCAGCATTAATTCCCAAGCCTAGCTCTTGCGCCAATTTAGCACAGTCTGCATAAGGTTTTACTGCTTTTTCTTTATTTCCCTTAGCAAATCCCGTAGCATAATCTTCGGTATAAAGTTCAATTCTATCGGTTCCAGTTTGAGCAGCTCCTTCAATCATTTCTTTTATCGGATCTACAAAGATAGAGGTACGAATATTATGTTTTTTAAATTCAGAAATTATCTCCCTCAAATAATCGCGGTGTTTTAGAGTATCCCAACCCGCATTAGACGTTAGCACGTTTTCATCATCAGGCACTAAGGTGACTTGTGTTGGTTTGTTTTCTAAAACTAAACTTATAAAATCATCCACGGGATTTCCTTCAATATTAAATTCAGTTGAAACAATTGGAGCTAAATCGCGAACATCTTGATATCTAATATGACGTTCATCCGGCCTGGGATGAACAGTTATTCCTTGAGCACCAAACCTCTCGATGTTGTTAGCAGCTTCAACAACATTAGGCACGTTTCCTCCACGGGCATTTCTAAGCGTGGCAATTTTATTTATGTTAACACTAAGCTTTGTCATTTTTACAATTTTTAACTACAAAAATACAAAGTTAACCAGCTTTCATGTGCTATATTTTAATTAATTTGCAAGAAAACTCTTGGCTATGAATATACAAACCTATATAATTAATGATGTTGAAATTCAGCCTGTAAAAAATACGGTAAAAGAGCTTCAAAAGCTTTTTAATCAACTTACATACAGCCATTTACCAATTGTAAGCGAAGGAGAGTTTATAGGTAGTATATCTGAAAACGATATTCGTTGTTTTGAAAATAATAATAAAATTAGTGAATACAAACACGCTATTGAGGTTTTTTATGTACACGAAAATGATAACTGGCTAGATATTCTTGAAAAGTTTGCACGATACAATAGCAATATTATGCCGGTTTTAGAGGAAGGAAATAACAAATACCTAGGCTATTTAGAGCTAAACGATGTGATTTCCATTTTTAATGAAACCCCTTTTTTAAGCGAAGCCGGCTCTATTTTAGTTATTGAAAAAGGCTTTAAAGATTATTCGTTTAGTGAAATAAGCCAAATTGTAGAATCTAATGAAGCTAAAATTTTAGGTCTTTTTATTAGTGAATTAGAAAATGATGTTGCTCAAATAACTATAAAAATCGGGTTATCCAGTATTAATGAAGTTATTCAATCGTTTAGAAGATACAATTACAAAGTGCTGAGCACTCACCAAGAAGACGCTTTTTTAAAGAATTTAAAAGATAGATCTGACTATCTAAATAAATACCTGAATATTTAAATATGAAAGTAGGCATTTACGGACAATTTTACCACGAAAATTCCGGGAAGTACATTCAAGAACTGTTAGATCTATTAGAAGAGCAAAACATAGAAGTTCGTATTGAAGAAGAATTTTTAGAGATCATTCATCAAAAAGAAGAGATCAAAAAAGAATATAACGAATTTTCTACTTTTAAAGAATTAGACAATAGTTACGACCTGTTTTTTAGCATTGGTGGAGATGGCACTATTCTAAAAAGTATTAACTACATTAAAAGTTTAGACATTCCTATTGTAGGTATTAACACCGGAAGATTGGGTTTTCTAGCCACGATCCAAAAAGAAGAAATTAGTCAAACCATAAATTCTATTCTTCAAAAAAAATACAGCATCTCCAGAAGAAGTTTGTTAGAAATTGCAACATCCCCAAAAAACGAAAGTCTTTCTGATATCAATTTCGCTTTAAATGAAATTGCCATAAGTCGGAAAAACACAACCTCTATGATAACCATACAAACTTGGCTAGACGGAAAATACCTTAATGCATATTGGGCAGACGGCCTCATTGTTTCTACCCCAACCGGATCTACCGGTTATTCTCTCAGTTGCGGCGGACCGATCATTAACCCAAAAACAAATGCTTTAGCAATTACACCCATTGCCCCGCACAACCTTAACGCAAGACCATTGATTATTCCAGATGATATAGAAATTGATCTAAAAGTTTCAGGTAGAGAAGAAGATTATTTGGTTTCTTTAGATTCGCGTATTACTAGCTTAAGCAAAAACACAAAAATTACTATTAAAAAAGCACCCTTTTCCATAGGACTTGTTTTACTTCACGAAGATAGTTTTATCAAAACCCTCCGCAAAAAATTACTCTGGGGTGAAGATAAACGCAATTAAAAACAATAAAAATCAGGGAATTTTGTTTACCATACCGAATACAAATCTTTATTAAATTAAGTTAGAGAAAACTTAATTCATATATTTGCAAACTTTTGAAAATCTATGAAGTATTTAACGGTAGTCATAATGATGCTTTTTTTTACAAGCCAACTACAATCACAAACTTATGAAATTGGGGCTTACCTTGGTGGCGCTAATTTTATAGGCGATGTTGGCTCAACAAATTACATCAACCCAAACTCTTTGGCTTTTGGAGGGATTTTTAAATGGAATAGAAGTAAACGACATTCCTTTAGATTAAGCGTTATTCATGCTGATTTAGAAGCAGATGATGCAAATGCAAATGATGGAAGACGAAAAGCACGAGGCTACTCATTTAACAATAGCATCACCGAAGCTTCCTTAGGAATTGAATATACTTTTTGGGAGTGGAATTTACATGACTTTAAAAGTCAAGTAAGTCCATATTTGTACACCGGGTTAACCGGAATAAAATATGACGATTTTTATTTAAATGCCAGAGATGTACTAACTAGAAACGATTCCCGCATCAATATGGCTATTCCTATGGTAATTGGTATAAAAGGAACTTTAGATACCCATTGGGTACTTGCCCTAGAAGTTGGTGCTCGTTATACATTTACCGATAATATTGACGGAAGTACTCCCAAAGAATTTGATGGCGGACAAAATTTACCGAGCTTTGGAAACCCAAATACAAACGATTGGTATATGTTTACCGGCATTACCTTAACGTATACGTTTGGTCGTAAACCTTGTTATTGTAGTTTTTAATGGATTTCACAAAACAACTAAATACCGACAAACTCCCTAAGCATATTGCCATTATAATGGACGGTAATGGACGTTGGGCTAAAAAACAAGGTTTATTACGAATGGCTGGACACCAAGAAGGAACTACAGCGGTTAGAGAGACAGTAGAAGCTTGTGCCAAAATCGGTATTAAAAATTTAACCCTCTATGCATTTTCTACTGAAAATTGGAACAGACCCAAAATTGAGGTAAGAACTTTAATGAAGTTATTGGTTTCTTCCTTAAAAAAGGAAATAAAAACCTTAATGAACAATAACATTAAGCTCAATGCAATTGGATGTCTAAAAAATTTGCCCGAAAAAGCTCAAAAAGAATTACAGGAAGTTATTTCAAAAACCTCCGAGAATAATCATATGACTTTAACCTTAGCCTTAAGCTATGGCTCTAGAGAAGAATTAATAAACTGTTTTCAGGAAATTAATAAAGCTATACAAGATAAAGAAATCACAGTAGAGCAAATTGACGAAAACACGATACAAAAACATTTGTATACAAAAAATCTACCCGATGTAGATTTATTAATAAGAACAAGTGGCGAACAACGCATAAGTAATTTTTTGCTTTGGCAAATTGCTTATGCCGAATTATATTTCACCCAAACTTTATGGCCCGATTTTAGAAAAGAAGATTTAGTAGAAGCCATAGTAAATTATCAAAACAGAGAACGACGATTTGGAAAAACAAGTGAGCAACTCAGTTAACGCATTGATGACTAAAAAAATACTTACACTTTTTATAGGTTTCTTTGCTTTCAGCCAATTAATATCGGCGCAAGAAGACATCCCGCTTGCTAACGGAAAGCAATATACTGTTGGTGAAATAACGGTTACAGGAGATACCAATTATAACGAAAAAACTGTTATTGCATTTACCGGTCTGCGTAAAGGTGAAAAAATCTATATCCCGGGTGATAGAATCAGTAATGTCATAAAAAAACTATGGGATTTAGGACTTTTTAGTGATATTAATTTATACGTAACCAGCATAGAAGGTGACACGGCAAATCTAGAACTAGAAATTCAAGAAGTCCCAGAACTCCGCGAAGTTAAGATCACGGGAAATCGTAAAAAGAAACACAAATCTAAATTTATTAAAGATTATGATTTAGAACCGGGATCTAAAGTAACAGAAAACTTAGTTGCCACAACCCGTAATAAAATTAAAGAGTTTTATGCCTCAGAAGGCTATCTAAACACGAATGTTCTCATAAATACCAGGCCTGTAAAAGATACTGTCGAAGGTCGCGATAAGCGCTTAGTAGATATGAATGTTCGCATTAATTTAGGCGAAAAAGTAAAAATTAGTGATATTACTATTGAAGGGAATACGGTTTTTAATGATGCAAAGGTAAGACGCCAAATGTCTACCAAACAAAAGAGTTTTTTCCGTTTTTGGAAACGCTCTAAATTCATTGAAGAAGATTACGAAGAGGATAAAAAAGAAATCATTAGTGAATATAAAACCGAAGGTTTCCGTGACGCCAGAATTGTTTCAGATTCAATTATTAAAAAAGATAATGAAACTATTGCTATTAATTTAAAAGTAGAAGAAGGTGATAAATATTACTTTGGTGATATTTCTTTCCTAGGAAACAGTGTTTATACCGATAGACAGCTAAAACAGGTTCTACAAATTTCTAAGGGTGATACCTACAACGGAACTTTATTAGAAAAAAGAATTGCAGATCAAACGCGTCCAGATGCTAACGATTTGACTAATCTTTATCAAAATAATGGTTATTTATTCTCGCAAATAAACGCCGTAGAAACAAAAGTTTACAATGATACTATCGATTTCGAAATACGTATTCGAGAAGGAAAGGTTGCTTATTTCGACAAAATTGTAGTAAAAGGAAACGATAAAACTAACGACCACGTTATTTATCGTAACCTAAGAACAAGACCAGGAGAGCGTTACAGTAAACAAGAAGTTGTACGATCGGTTAGAGAATTAGGACAACTCGGTTTTTTTGATGCGCAAAAATTATCTCCAGAGTTTAAAAATGTTAATCCAAACGACGGGACTTTAGATCTAGAGTATACTGTGAAAGAAAGCGGTGCCAGCCAAATTGAACTACAAGGAGGTTACGGTGGCGGTGGCTTTGTTGGTACTTTAGGACTTTCGTTTAACAACTTTTCCTTAAAAGGAATTTTTGATAAAGATGCTTATAAACCTTTACCGATGGGCGATGGACAAACCGTTTCTATTCGTGCACAAGCAGCAAGTTTTTATCAAACCTATAGTTTATCCTTTTCTGAACCTTGGTTAGGTGGAAAAAAACCGATTAGGTTAACAACATCTTTCTCGCATACAGTACAATATTTCTATGATTCTTTTGAACGAGAAGCAGACCGCGATCGTAAATTTTTAATTACCGGAGGTTCTGTTGGTCTAGCAAAGCGTTTAACAGTACCTGATGATTATTTTACACTTTCTACCGCTTTAAGTTTTCAACATTATAACTTAAATAATTATGATATTGGCTTATTTAACTTCCCTGATGGTTATGCAAATAATTTCGCTATAACGGTCGGCTTAACAAGAGATAATACACATACTAATCCTATTTATCCGGTAGGAGGATCTAAATTTAGCATAACTGCAAAATTCACCCCACCTTACTCGGTTTGGAATGGTGTAGATTATGCAAATTTAGAAAATGATCCTGCTTATCAGACCAATGGAGAGGCAGATTTAGCCAAAATTGATCAAGAACGTTTTAAATGGTTAGAATACTATAAAATTAAATTTAAAGGAGATTGGTACAATAAAATTGTAGGAGATTTAGTTTTACGTGCAAATGTTGAATACGGATTTTTAGGAGCTTATAATAACGATCGTGGAGTTCCTCCTTTTGAGCGTTTTTATTTAGGGGGTGATGGCTTAGGAGGTTACAGTTTAGATGGTAGAGAAACTATCCGTTTAAGAGGTTATCCAAATCAATCCTTAACACCAATAGATAGAGATCCTACAAGTGGAGCCACTAGAAATGACGGAGCAACTATCTACAATAAATATTCATTAGAATTGCGTTATCCTATTACGTTAAACCCATCAGCTTCTATTTACGGACTTACGTTTGCTGAAGCAGGAGCATCGTATGACAGCTTTAAAGATTTTAATCCATTTCAATTAAATCGTTCAGCTGGATTTGGAGTTCGTATATTTATGCCCGCATTTGGTTTGTTAGGAATTGACTTCGGTTATGGGTTTGATCCTATTCCGGGAACCAATACCGGACCAAATGGTTGGGAGACACATTTTATTATAGGTCAACAATTTTAATTAAATTGGCACGATATTTTCTACAAATCTATTAAGTGATGAAAAAAAAGGTTTTAATATTAATTATACTAGCAGTTTCAAGCATTCAGCTTCAAGCACAACGAGGCTTAAAAATTGGCTATGTAGATATGGATTATATTTTAGATAACGTTCCTGAATACCAACAAGCCTCACAACAATTAACAGGTAGAGTTCAAAAATGGAAATCCGAAATTGAAGCCAAGAAAAAAACAGTGGAAGACATGAAGCAAAACTTAGAAAATGAGCGCGCTTTATTAACCAAAGAACTGATTGAAGAAAGAAAAGAAGAAATAGCATACGAAGAAGAACAAATTGTAAAATATCAACAAGAAAAATTTGGTCCGCAAGGAGCTTTAATCACTCAAAAAAGACAATTAGTTCAACCTGTACAAGATCAAGTTTTTAATGCGATACAAGAAATTGGCACAACTCGTGAATATGATTTTATTTATGAAAATTCTGCTGATGCATTAATGCTTTTTTCTGCAAAGCGTCACGATATAAGCGACCAGGTTTTAGCTATGATTAATCGATCTTCAAGAAAATTAGAACGCGAAGAAAGTCGATCTGAAGAAGGTGAGGTAGAAAATGCAACACCAGAACGCTACAAATCAGTAAAGCAAGCAAAAGAAGATAAGATTGAAGAAGCCACAAGAGAGCGAGAAAAACAGGCCATAATAGATGAACGAGAAGCACAAATGAATGAGAGACAACGCGAACGAGATTCTATTAGAGAAGCCAAAAGAAAAGAATACGAAGAGCGCCGCCAGCGTATGTTAGAAGAACGAGAACGGAGAAGGGATTCTATAGAAAAAGCAAGAGAAGCACCACGTAATAATAACTAAACATAAATAATCAAACAATTAATAACACAAATTAATTCAACACAAATGAAACAATTCAGAACATTTTTAATAGCCGTATCATTTATTTTTGCAGGACTTGCAACTCAAGCACAAGATTCTAAAGTAGCACACATTGCCACTCAAGAATTAATCGAATCTATGCCAGGCTACCAAGCAGCAATGACACAGTTAGAAAAATTACAAAACACGTATAGAAGTGATATAGATGACCTTTTAAAAGAAGCTCAAAATAAAAACAAAAAATATCAAGCAGAAGCAGCTCAAAAAACAGAAGAGGAAAATGCTGAGCGTGCTAGAGAATTGCAAACAACACAGCAAAAAATAATGCAGTATCGCCAAACGGCACAAGAAGATCTTCAGAAAAAAGAAACTGAATTATTGCGTCCTGTGTACGAGAAAGCACGTACAGCGATTCAAAAAGTTGCACGTGATAAAGGATTTAATTATGTATTAGATTCTACTACAGGAACAGGGGTTTTACTAGCAGACGGTTACAACCTAATGCCTGACGTTAAAAAAGAATTAGGAATTTAATAGCCTAAATTTCTTACATATATTAAAGCACTTCTTATTTTTACAGAAGTGCTTTTTTTATGGAATAAATTTTAAAGAAATGAATAAAGAAAATCCAATTGGCATATTTGATTCCGGTGTGGGTGGCACATCGATTTTTAAAGAGATACACAAACTTTTACCGCAAGAGAATATAATCTATCTAGCTGACAGTAAAAACGCTCCCTATGGCTATAAAACAAAGCAAGAAATAATTGATTTATGTTTTAAAAATACTGATTTACTGTTAAAAAAAGGTTGTAAGATAATTGTAGTTGCCTGCAACACCGCAACAACCAACGCTATTCAAGAAATACGTAGCAACTACAATTTTCCGATAATTGGTATTGAACCTGCCATTAAACCGGCAGCCTTACACAGTCAAAAAAAGGTAATTGGTATTTTAGCTACAAAAGGAACATTATCTAGTGAACTTTTTTTAGAAACGGCAGATTTATTTACAAAAGGAATAGAAGTAATTGAAGTAATTGGGAGCGGATTAGTTGAAGCAATTGAAGCTGGCAAGCAAAATGAAGAGAGTACCAGAAAAAATTTAGAGAGCCTATTAAAGCCAATGCTAGAAAAAGGCATTGACCAACTCGTTTTAGGCTGTAGTCATTACCCATATTTAATACCTCAGCTTAAAAAAATACTACCAAAAGAGGTATGTATTATAGATTCTGGAGAAGCGGTGGCAAAACAAACCAAAACCGTCTTAAAAAGTTTAAACCTTCTTTCAGAATTACCTCCTAAAGCTCCTGTTTTTTTTAGCAATACTTCAACAAAAGTATTAGAACAGTTACTCGAAAATAATTCTAAAAAAAGGTTTACAATAAATTATCTTGATTTTTAAATAAAATCATCAATTATTAATCGCTGGACAATCACAGTGGTAACGTTCGTTGCTTTCTCCAAAATTATATCCTAACGTAATTTGGTGAAAACCTGTGTTTGTTAATACTACAGAATTTGCTTGATAGGTATATGTGTAAGCAAACATGAAATCATTATAATTAATACCTATAAAAGGTGTAATGTATTGTAATTTTTGATTGTTTACCGTAGATAAGTCTTCGGTGTATTCTGCCCCATCAAAACTTCTTCTATAAGAAAGACCTCCCCATAGACTACCAAAATCGAAATCTCTATATACCTTGAAATTAGCATCTATTGAAGCTTCACTTGTTTCCTCTTTATACTGAAACATTACCGAAGGATCAAAAGACCAATCAGAACCGTATGGCGCAATCACGTAACCTAAAGAAAATAAATATTGACGCTGATTATCGGTTTCTATATCATCAAAAATATCACGATTTTGAGGAATAATATTTTTTACGGTAAAGTGAGAGTAGAAATCTAAATAATAATAAGACATTCCAAAATCTACATTAAAATAAGAGTCAGTTTGTTCAATTCCGGCAATAGCTGGATCTGTTGGATCAAAACCAGTTTCATCTAATTTTTCTTGCATTACACCAACATTTAACCCAAATGATAACTGATTTAAAGCGATACGGTCTCTTGATAACAACAAATGATATGCAAATGTAGCATAAGCTCCCTGTTGAGAGAAGTTACCATTACTATCATTGTACAAAATACCTCCAACTCCAATTTTATCATTCAACTTCCCATTAAGGCTTAACGTTTGTAGGCTTGGGGCGTCATCTACATCAAACCACTGTTGCCTAGCAGTTAAACGAATTGTACTTCTGTTGGCAGCTCCAGCCATCGATGGGTGGATTAAATACAAATTATCAGTTAGATAATCTGAATATACAGGAATACCTCGTTCTTGAGAAAAAGCTAATAAGGGTAAAAATGCAATTGCTATAAATAGTAAATATGCTTTAATAGACTTCATATTATAAGGGTTATCTCTTCAAAAAAGTAAAAATAAACTTAATAAAATTAAAACAAAATCAAAATTAAAACGCATCAATAGTTGATCTTGTTGTTTTCAGCAGCGAAAAATACAATTTTTCTGTTAAGAAAAACAATTTTCTAACTGCTTTTCAAAATAATAAGGCGTAAATATATTCATTTCATTGTATTTCTTTTAGTAATTTTGCGTAAAAATTTTTAGTTATGAAAAGCTATAATATCGAAATAAAACCAACTAACAATAATTCTATCGTTAAATTTGAAGCCAACCGCTTCTTGGTAGAGCACCAAACATTTGAATTTAAGAACATTGATGAAGCTTCAAATTCTCCGTTGGCGCAACAATTATTTCACCTTCCTTTTGTTAAAACGGTATTTATCGCACAAAATTTTGTGGCCATCGAAAAATTTAACATAATCGAGTGGAATGAGGTAGAAAAAGAGGTGGCTTCTCAAATTGAAGAATACTTAAATAATGGAGGAGTAATTGTAAAATCTTCAGAAGATTTAAAGAAAAATATTCCTATTACGGTTTATGCAGAAAGCACGCCAAACCCGAAAGTAATGAAGTTTGTAGCTAATAAAAAATTAGTACTCAGTATTCAAGAATTTAAAAGTATTGATGAAACTGCAGACGCTCCCCTAGCACAGTCTTTATTTCATTTCCCTTTTGTAAAAGAGGTTTTTATTGATGAAAATTACATCTCCATTAGCAAATATGATATTGCAGAATGGGAAGATATTACCTTAGAGTTAAGAGAATTTATCCGAAACTATTTGCAAGAAGGTAAAACAATTTTAAAAGAAAATGTTCAAAAAACAGACACCACAAACTCTATTGAGAAAGAAGAAATAGCGATTGAAAATCTAGATGACACCTCTCAACAAATTGTTTCCATATTAGAGGAGTACGTAAAACCTGCTGTTGCAAGTGATGGAGGAAATATTAAATTTGAATCTTATAATGCTGATGAAAAACGTGTAAAAGTGATTTTACAAGGAGCTTGTAGTGGTTGTCCTTCTTCTACATTTACCTTAAAAAATGGTATCGAAAATATGCTGAAAGAAATGTTACACGGTAAAGTGGAAAGCGTAGAAGCTATCAACGGATAGTAAGTTTTTATACCAAAAAAAAAGCGGAAATTCTTAAATCGAATTTCCGCTTTTTTTGCATCAATTTTTTATGCTTTAAAATTCTCTTTTTGCATCTTCATAATAATCTTGAAATAATACTAACAAACTCATACTAGAGGTTATTAAATCTTTAGTTTCAAGCAATAATCCAAAATAAAGCTTCGTATTTTTTGGACTCGTTTCTGAAGTTCTAATACGATCTATCTGCTTTTGAATTAATCCAGATACTTTATCTAACAATACTTTTTTATCTTCAATTAATTTATTGATATTCCCAAAAGCTTGTGTATCAAAAGTTTCAATAATCTCATCAAATAAGACTTCCATTTCACGATCTATACTTTTTAAGTCTCTAATCTGATTAAACTTTAAGTTTTTATGATTATTATTCACGTGTCTGTGACTAGATCTCGCAATCTGACTAATGGACTGAACCATATCTTGCAAATGATCTAAAAATAAGATATAGAACTTACTTGCCTCAACAGAATTATCTTCTAAGGATTTAATAAAGTAGAAAACATTGTCTTTTAACTCATCTACCTCATCTTCTAATTTATTGAGTTTTTTAACGTCTTTTCTCAGCTTACTTAAATCGTGATAACCTAAATGATCAACCACTTTGCTGTAACGCTTGTTAATTCCGTTAATTACACTGGAAATATTTTGAGAGGTTTCAATAGTAATTTCATTAATGGTTATAATATCACTCCTATTAAAACGTTTTTTACTTTTTTCTGCCTTCATTTTTTTAGAATGAACAATAGCACTTCTCACAAGTAAGAAGACCGCCAAAGCGACTAAAGCTATAATTGCCGTCATCTCTCCATACCAAATTGCAGCAGCAAATAAAGCGGCAGCCGTAAAGGCAACTAAAGCGGTAACAAACCAACCTCCTACTACATTTACAACGCCGGCAACACGATATACAGCACTTTCTCTATCCCAAGCTCTATCGGCCAGAGATGTACCCATTGCTACCATAAAAGTAACATACGTAGTAGAAAGTGGTAATTTTAAGTTAGTACCAATTGAAATTAAAATACTAGCTACTACTAAGTTTACAGAAGCACGAACTTTATCAAAAGCTGGAGCGTCTATTCTTCTATCAAGCAGCATTTCATCGGTACGCTCAAATTTTGTTTCAATTTTATTTTTAACTCTACTTGGCAAAACTGAAGAAATTACATTTCCGGTTAACATAGAGTACCGCACAATTACGCGCGATAAATTATTGGGTTTAAATTTTTCAGCTCCATCTCCTTGTCTTGCTAAATTTACTCCGGTATCTACTACAGAGCGCGCCTTACTTGAGATCCACAGAGTTACCACCATCACCAAACCGGCAATAATCAATAAAAACTCAGGTGTTTCTACTTCTCCTGAAAGTTGAGACATCAGCAATTCATTTGCTCCCAATCCTGACTCTGTCCACAACATAAAAGATTGCCACGCAGCAATAGGCACCCCAATAAAGTTAACCAAATCATTTCCTGCAAAGGCTAAAGCCAAAGCAAATGTACCTACTATAATAATTGTTTTTAAAATATCTGTTTTAAAAACAGACATAATAAATTGGCAAATTCCTGTCCAAATTAAAAAGCTAATTCCTGTAATCAATAAGGTATGCTCTTTTACATAGGTTATGGTATCAGTCGAAACAAAAGAAATCCCTTTTAGTCCTTTTATGAATATGAAATACGTAATTGCCGTCATCGATAACCCTCCAAAAATAGCTCCGGCATGTTTAATCTTTTTCTCATACTGAAATGAAAAAACCAACCTAGACAAATACTGCACGATAGCACCAATTGTAAAGGCGATGACCACAGAAAGTAATATTCCTACAATAATCTGTGTAGCTTTAGAAGTGTTGATGTATTCTAAAATAGTAGCATAATCATCTGAGGCGTTATAAGTTTTTATTGCCGCAATACTTACCGCTGCTCCTAACAATTCAAAAACAATAGAAACTGTGGTTGATGTTGGTAAACCTAGAGAATTGAAGAAATCTAGCAGCAAAACGTCTGTAATCATGACCGCCATAAAAATGATCATGATCTCATCAAAATAATACTGGCCGGGAACAAAAATACCCTTACGGGCAACTTCCATAATTCCACTAGAAAAAATTGCACCAATGGCTACACCTAAACTGGCAACAATAAGTATAGTTCGCATTGATATAGCTTTAGAACCAATAGCAGAATTTAAAAAATTTACTGCATCGTTACTAACCCCTACAACCAAATCGGTAATGGCTAAGGCAAATAAAATTACCAACATTACCAAGTACATATTTTCCATAAAAAGTCTTTATCTATAAATCTGCAAAAATGAATTTTTAATCGATAATGTTTCTATTTCTATTGTTACCAAAACATTAAACTTTTACACTTCGGCAAAAATAAATGCATTAATTGAAAAAATTGTTTATAAAGATACTTTTTTTACCTTACTCTCCTAAACATTGCTACTTAAATGAAAAATTTACAAAATAATTTAGCCGAAGAATCCAGTCCATACTTGCTTCAGCACGCCAAAAACCCTGTTCATTGGCAAGCTTGGGATAAAAAATTCTTCAATCAAAAAAAACTTCTGTTAATTAGTATAGGTTATTCTGCTTGCCATTGGTGTCATGTCATGGAAAATGAGTGTTTCGAAGATCAGGAAGTTGCGAAAATTATGAATGAAAATTTTATCAACATAAAAATTGATCGAGAAGAACGACCCGATTTAGATCATATTTATATGCAGGCACTGCAAGCTATGACTGGTCACGGTGGCTGGCCACTAAACGTAGTTTGCCTTCCCGACGGCAGACCGGTTTGGGGAGCAACGTATTTACCCAAAAAACAATGGACAGGTACCTTACATCAATTAAGTGATTTATATAAAAAATCCCCCGATAAAATGGTAGAATATGCTGAAAAGCTAGAAAAAGGGCTTCAGCAAATCAATCTAATCGAGCCAATTGAAGAAAAACAACCGGTAAAAATTGATTTTATAAATAAACTTTTACCTTCTTGGAAATCTAAATTTGACTACACCTACGGAGGAATGAAAGGCGCTCCGAAATTTTTAATGCCCAATAATTATCAATTTTTATTACGCTATGCAGTGCAAACAAATAAGCCCGAGCTGATTGACTTTGTTTCGTTTAGTCTAAATAAAATAATTTATGGCGGAATTTACGATGCGATTGGAGGTGGCTTTTCCCGCTATGCCGTAGATGAAAAATGGCATATTCCGCATTTTGAAAAGATGCTTTATGATAATGCACAAATGTTGAGTCTATTAGCAGAAGCTTATGCAGTAAGCAAAAAACCGCTGTTTAAAAAAACGTTAGAAGAAACTTTTTCCTTTATTGACCGAGAGTTTTCTGCACCAAATGGAGGGTTTTATGCAGCCTTAGATGCCGATAGTTTAACAGAAAATAATCAACACAAAGAGGGTGCTTTTTACACGTGGACAAAAAACGAGCTCCAACAAATTTTAGGAACTGATTTTTTGCTTTTCGCAGAATATTATAATGTAAATGAAAAGGGCTATTGGGAAGAAAACCAATATGTATTGAGAAGAATTTCTTCTGTAAAAAAAATAGCCGAAAAATTTAAGTTGAGCGAAAAAACCATTGCAGAAAAAGTTGAGAAAGCTAAAGAGCAGTTATTTCAAATTAGAGAAAAACGAGCAAAACCTGCATTAGACACAAAAATTCTAACCGCTTGGAACGCCCTTATGCTAAGTGCATATTGCGATGCCTATTCAATTTTTCAGAACGAAGACTATTTAGAAAAGGCGAAACAAAATATGAGCTTTCTTTTAAATAATCGTGTACAAAAAAACGGAGCGCTTATTAGAAGCTTTAAACAAAATAATATTGAAATTAAAGCTTGCCTAGACGATTATGCGTTTTTTATTGAAGCACTCATTAAATTATACGAAATCACTTTTGAAGAACAACACCTTTTAAAAGCAAAGCAAATAACCGATTATTGTTTAGATAATTTTTTAAACGAAGAAGCTAATGCATTTTATTACACCTCTCATAAAACTTCAGAATTATTTATAAAAACCATAGAAATAGAAGACAATGTAATTCCGTCGTCAAATTCTGCAATGGCAAAAAACCTTTTTAAACTTTCTAAATTTTTTCGGAATCCAAATTACAAGAAGATCGCTTTAAATTTATATCAGCATGTGGAACCAAGAATTGCTAATTACCCAAGTGGTTACAGCAACTGGTTGCAAGTTCAACTCGATTTTTCCACTCCGTTTTACGAGTTAATTTTCAGAGGAGATAATGCGAAAGAAAATATAGAAAAAGTCAGCAAGTATTATTTACCAAATATTATTAAAGCCTATAAAAAAACTGCTGAAAATACAACAATACCGATCCTTCAAGAAAAGCAAGAAGTTTCTAAAAACGAAATGCATTTATGCGAAGACGCGCGATGTTTTTTGCCTTCAAAAAATTATAAACAAATCATTTCTCATATTTTAAACCAAAGTAGTTAACAAATTTTAACAAGACTAATAGTTCAAAATTCAACTAAATTTTTTTTATTTATTTAAAATAAATCAACCATGGAAAAAATTGACTCTTATTCAGAAATTGCCAATGAGTATTTTGAGAAGTTTTTAGACTTCTTACCCAATCTTATTGCTGCTATTCTTATTCTTATTATAGGATGGTGGGTAGCTAACATTATTGTTCGCTATGTAAAAAAGATCTTTGCTAGAAAAGATTATGACAAAGCTTTAGAAGGTTTTGTGACCAACATTATTAGTTGGACCTTAAAAATTTTGGTATTTATAACTGCTATCACGCAAGTTGGTATAGAAACCACTTCATTTATTGCAATTTTAGGTGCCGCAGGTTTAGCAGTTGGCTTAGCATTACAAGGCTCTTTGGCGAATTTTGCTGGCGGAGTTTTAATAATTATGCTAAAACCTTTTAGAATTGGAGATTGGATTGAAGCACAAGGAGTTTCAGGAACAGTGAAAGAAATAACGATTTTCTATACAAAATTAAATACCTTTGGAAATCAGTTAGCGGTTATTCCTAACGGACAAATCTCTAACGATAATGTTATAAACTATACTGTAGAAGGAAAAAGAAAGGATGCGATAACAATTGGCATATCTTATGATGCAGATATAAAACAAGCTAAAGATATCTTATTAGATATCATGAATGAACAAGAAGGAGTGATGAAAGATCCGGCTCCTCAAGTTGTTGTTACTGAATTAGCAGACAATTCAGTAAATTTATCAGCGCGATTCTGGGCCACTAACGAAAATTTCTGGGATTGCCACTGGTACACTATCGAGAATGCAAAATTACGTTTAGATGAAGCAGGAATAGGTATTCCTTATCCACAACGAGATGTTCATTTTTACGATCATAGTAAAGATTAATAATTAAAACTAAATTTATGAGAAAATGCTTTTTTACAATTTTAATAATCTGTTTGGGAGTTTTTGTGACAGATGCTAAAGCTCAAGTAACCCAAGTCGGAAACTTACAAGATTTAACTATCTTAAATAAGGTTATCGAGTCTAATAGAGGAATCGAAATAGCCGGACAATTTATCAACACAGAAGATTTAAATGGTAGCCCTTACTTAAATGAAGACTTTAAATCGGGCTATATTGAAGATCAAGCAAAAGATAAAAAAATAAAGGGCTATTTACGCTATCGTATTTTTGATGATGTTTTTGAAGTTAAAAACAATCCTAGAAGTGATGAAGCTATGGTATTGAAACGGTCAGAGAAATATGTCATAAATATTGGTACCCGAGAATTTATGTTCCTTCAAAATTTGCCGATAAGAATAAAAGGAGTTAACAATGGGTATGTAGAAGTCTTAGTTAAGGATGACAATGGAGTTTCTCTCTACAAAAGAATTACTCAGGATTATTCTCCCGCTAAAAAAGCTAGAAGTACTTATTCAAGTAGTCAAAAAGCTAAATTAGATAACAACATACATTACTTTATTAGTAGCAATGGCAATATGGAAGTTATAGAAGCTCATAAAAGAAAAGCAGCTGATGCTTTCGCTAATAATAATGAAGTACTAGAAGATTATATTAAAGAGAATGGACTAAAGTTCAGAGGAGAAGAAGATGAACAAAAAGATCTAATTCAATTAGTTAATTATTACAACACTTTATAATTAAACCTTCTTTTTAGTAACAATAAAATCTTTTAAATAATAAGGTTCAAAATAAGCGACATCTTCTGTGTCGCTTATTTTGTATTTATTAAAAGCCAAACTAACCATTTCTCTTGCAGAAGGATTTGCTTCCGTAAAACTAATCGTTGAATTTTCACCTAATAATCCAGCAAACTTCTGAACAGCATTCCCCACGCAATAGATATTTTCCTTCGCTGTAAATAATTCTTCAAAAGAATCTTTTTCTAAAATTGTGGCTTCCGTATTTAACAATTGCTGATTATCTTCATCAAAAACGGCTGTATATGCTTCCATTCTTCGTGCATCTAACATGGCTATGATTGCACTGTTCTTTTCTGCTTTTACTTTTTTAGCAAGGGATTGCAATGTTGCGACAGAAATTAATGGAATTGCCAAGGAAAATGCCAATCCTTTAGCGGTAGAAACACCAATACGCAAACCGGTATAAGATCCGGGACCCTTGCTTACAGCAATTGCATCTAACTGATCTATAGTTAAACCACACTCCGTTAATAATTCATTGATAAATACGTGTAGTTTTTCTGCGTGAGAATATCCTGAAGAATCGTATTCTTTTAAACCGAGTAACAAACCACTTTTGCTAATAGCAACCGAACAATTGGTTGTGGTTGTTTCAATACAAAGTATTACTGCCAAATCTTATTTTTTTTGTGCATTTTTTTCTTCCACTTTATCTCCGGAATCTAATAATTTAGTCACCGTATTGTATGGCCCGGTTATCACCTTGTCACCTTCTGAAAGCCCTTTTGTGATCTCTATATTACTATCATCTTGAATTCCTGTTTCTACAACTTGTAATGTTGCTTGATCACCATTTTTCAAGAATACGCATTCAAATGTTTTTTCTGAATCTATATTACTTTTAGACTGTCTGGTTTTAGCACTAGTAGTATCACTTTTTATCACGATCGCGCTTATAGGAACCGCTATTATATTGCTGCGTTTATTTGTAATAATATCAACCGTGGCTGTCATTCCCGGTCTAAATGGAGAGTAGCTTTCTGGTTTTCCTTCGGTTAAATCTTGATAGGATTTCTTTAAAATTCTAATTTTAACTTTAAAATTAGTTACCTGATCTGCTGTTAAATCTTCGTTAGCTGAATTAGATATGGAAGTAACCAAACCTTCAAACTTTTTCCCTAAATAAGCATCCACCTCAACTACAGCAGAATCTCCAATATTTAATTTAACAATATCATTTTCATTTACATCTACCTCAACTTCCATTTCGGCTAAATTAGCAACACGCAAAATTTCAGTTCCTGCCATTTGTTGCGTACCTACTACTCGCTCTCCCAACTCCGCATCTAACCTAGATATAGTTCCGCTCATAGGAGCATAAATTGTAGTCCGTTGTAAGTTGTCTTGTGCTTCGGTAACTGAAGCACGAGCACTTTGTACATTGTAATATGCAGATTTTTTAGCAGCTTGAGCAACCTCATAATCAGATACAATTGCATCCCACTCTGACTTAGAAATCACCCCTTTTTCAAATAAAGTTTTGTTTCGCTCGTAATTAGCTTTTGCTTGCCTTAAACTTGCTTCACTTTGAGCTAAAGCGGCTTTTATATTTTCTAAACTGGCTTGCGATCTATTGACACTTGATTGATATAAATCTGGATTAATTTTTACTAATAAATCTCCTTTTGCTACTTGCTGCCCCTCTTTCACCGGAAGTTCTATAATTTCTCCTGAAACTTCTGAAGATAATTTGACTTCTACTTCTGGTTGAATTTTACCCGTTGCAGCAACCGTTTCAGTAATATCAGCTTTCGTTATTTCTTGAACTTCAACCTGTTTGAAATTTCCGGTTTTCCCAAACCAGCCCGATTTTTTACCTACAACAAGTAGAATTAATGCAACAACTACAATGCTGATAATAATTATAATACTCTTTTTTTTCATAGCTTATAGCTTTATTTCTTCAGGATCAATTCCAAAATAGAGTTCTAGAACTTTTAATTTAAAAATATAATCGTATTTGGTTTGATTGACATTTATTTTTGCGTTGTCATAACGTTGTTTAGATTGGCTATAATCAAATGCATTGGTTAAGCCGACATCATATCTTTCTGTTGCATATTCAAATGCTAATTCTTGAGATTCTAGCGCCTTTAAAGAAGCATCATAAGCTTTCGCTGCTCCTTTTGCATCTACATAAGCCTGATACACATTAGATTCTAAATCTAGTTTTGCTTGTTCTAGTTGATACTCTGTACGCTCTAAATTTATTTTATTTCGTTGAACATTTGTTCTTGTTGACAACCCATTAAAAATAGGAATATCTAGACGAATTCCATAACTCAAACCATCATTCTGCCATAATTGCTCATTAAAATTTCTATCTAAAAAATCATTATTTGCAAATCGAGTGTTGTAATTAAAAAAAGCGGAAAGTCTTGGATAGTATCCTCCTCTAGCAATTTGCACATCTTTTTGAGCCAACTCAACATTCTTCTCTGCAATTTTAACTTCCGGCCTACTTGCTTCAGCACTATCTATAAGTGTTTGTGGAGTAAGCTCTACAATTTCTGTAGAAATAATCTCATAGCCTTCATCAACAATCTGAAATGATTGGTAATCTTTAATTAATAATAACTGCGCTAAACTAATCAATGAAATTTTAACATCATTTTGCGCCTTAACAATTTGCTGTTGTTCATTAGCATTTGTTGCTTTTATTTCTAATAAATCTCCCTGGGGTAAAGTTCCTGCATCTACAAGATCTTGGGTTCTTTGTAATTGATCTTGAGTAACTAAATTTTGTGACTTTATAGCGTCGAGGTTTGCCTTATTCAACAAAACTTGCAAATAAGAGTTTGCCACTGCCAAAGCTATATCACTCTCCATTTGTTCTAATTGATATTGAGTTGCTAATCGAGATAGTTTTGCTCTTTGTAATTGACGAATATTTTGAAGCCCATCAAAAAGGGTCAAACTAGAACTTATACCTGTTGTAAAGGATGAAAAAGTTTCGTTTTCAAACTGGTTAGTGGTTGGGTTTATACTCGCTCCTGTATTTGTGCTATAGGATGCAGAACCATTTAAAGTAGGAATTAAATTACCAATAGCATCCGTTTTATTTAACTTAGAGGCTTCTAAATCTAATTCTGATTGTTTTATAGAAATATTATTTTCTAAAGCATATTCTACACATTCTTGTAAAGTCCATTTTTTTTCTTCCTGAGCTTGTACTGAAAAAAGTATACTAAAAAATATGCTTATTATGGCTATTTTTTTCATTTGTTATTTGCTTTCTAATAAATTAGTCTATTATCTTTTAATTTGTTACACTAGCCTTTATTAAAACCACCTGTAGGCTTTACGGGATTCCATATTTTAATTTCATCTTCTTTTGATACGCCACTCTTTACTTCTACAAAAATACCATCGCTGATTCCTAATTCTACATCTTGACGCTTAAATTCTTGATCTCCAATTTTCACTTCCACATAAGGCTCTTTGGTCTTATTGTCGAATTGAAGAAGGGCTTCCTTGATAGCCAAAACATCTTCAGCTTTTGCTAAAATAATAGACGCATTAGCACTTAATCCCGCTCTAATAAAAGTGGTATCTTGTTTAGACAAAGTTCCCTCAATTTCAAACTGAATTGCGCCATTTTCATCAATTCCTTTAGGAGCTATATAATCTAAAACGGCATCAAATTTTTTATTTTCAATAGCGCCTACGGTAATCTCTAAAGGCAAGCCTTCTTTTATTTTCCCTACTTCAGACTCATCTACTTTCCCTTCAAAAATCATTTTATCTACATTTGCTAAGGTAGCAATTGTAGTTCCTTCGTTAAAATTATTCGCTTCAATAACCTGATTTCCTTCTTTTACAGGAACTTCTAATACCATCCCTGATATGGTAGATCTAATTTGTGTATTGGCAGCACTTCCTAAACCTTTTGATGTTCCTGTTTTAATAATTTCGTAGGTTTGTTTAGCAGCATCATAGGTTTGTTGAGCTTGTTGATAAGTAACTTGTGCCTGATCAAATTCATTAGCTGAAATCACCCCTTTATCATACAATTCTTTCTGGCGATTATACATTCTAGTTTGATTGTCTAAGGCTATTTTTGCTGAAGTAATTTGATTTTTACTACTTGCTAAACTCGAAACATCAGGAACTACTTTCAGCTGCGCTATTAAATCGTTCGCTTTTATGGTATCTCCTGCTTTAATGTAGATTTTATCTATAATTCCTGAAATATTAGGCTTAATTAAAATCTCTTCTTTGGGCACAATACTTCCTGTAGCCACAGTTTCTTTAATAATTGTTTTTAGGCTTGCCTGTTCTGTTTTGTAAACCACCGGACTCTCATTATTCTTTTGATATAAATAATACAAGGAGCCGCCAAAAGCAACGACAATAAGAATTAAAACGATAATGGTTA
Organism: Mesonia aquimarina; assembly: GCF_003667275.1. Taxonomy (GTDB): domain Bacteria; phylum Bacteroidota; class Bacteroidia; order Flavobacteriales; family Flavobacteriaceae; genus Mesonia; species Mesonia aquimarina. The sequence goes on from NZ_RCNV01000005.1 coordinate 77,099, forward strand.
ATGCTCTTTTCATTATTTTTAGATTGATTATTTTTTAATTATTCTGTACGTAATGCATCTACAGGTTTAATTTTAATTGCATTTTGAGCTGGAATAAATCCGGCCAATAAACCTGAAATTATTAATATTATTAATGCTATTATTACCACACCTAAATCTACACTAGGGTTTATAAACATCATTTCTGAAGCATTACTTTTATCGAGAAAAGAATTTACTATTGCTAGAACTCCCGTTGCTGCGATAATCCCAGTCATTCCTGAAATTAAAGTTAAAAAAATTGCCTCTAATAAAATTTGCCCTCTAATAGACCACGGTGTAGCACCAAGCGCTCTTCTTACACCTATTTCGTTGGTGCGTTCCTTTACAACAATTAGCATAATATTACTGATCCCAATTACTCCCGATAATAAAATTAAAATGCCCACAAAGTAAGCGATTCCCTTAAGTGCTATAAACAATCCGTTTATTTTATTAAACTCCTGGAATAAATCAAAATTTCCGATAGCACGAGTGTCTTCGGGATGAATATTATGTCTTTTTTTTATAACATCAAAAACATCGGACTTTAATGCTGTAATTGAATGTTGACTATCGGCCGTAATTGCCATCCAACCAACTAAATCTCCTTGATTAAAAGCTTGCGAAAAAGCCGTAAATGGAACATAAATTTCTTTTTGTGCTTCCTCAGCATTTCCTCCTCCATTCCCTTTTTTCTTATACGTACCAATCACCTGAAAATTAACTCCATTAATTTTAAGATAAGTCCCTAAAACTTCTTCACCACTATCGTACATAGTAGTTTTTACCGCTTCTCCAATAATTGCCACCTTACGCTTATCATCAATATCGTTATAATTTAAAAAACGTCCGGAAGTTATGTCCATAGGTTGTTGCTGAATAATTTCCGGATAATCGCCATATACATTAAATGCTCCTGATTTCAATCCCCGAATAACATTATTGCTTCCGCCAAAACCACCTAATTGATTTCTAGGAGAAACAAATTTAAGTCCGCGAACATTATCTTTAATAGCAGTTACATCATCAATTTTAAAATTATAACGACGTCCTTTTGGCAAACCTTTATAAGGTTTAGATGGTGTTTGCGCCCACATAAACATAGAGTTGGTAGCCATACCACCAAAACCTTGTTTCACCCCATTTTCCAATCCTTTTCCTGCAGCAAGCAAAATAACTAGAATAAAAATACCCCAAAAAACCCCAAAGGCTGTGAGTATCGTTCTAAACCAATTAGAACTTAGGGATTCTATTATTTCATTCCATTTATCTCTGCTAAACATGTTATTCGTCTCTTAAAGCGATTATTGGTTTTATTCTCGCTGCACGCCAGGCTGGAAAAAATCCGGCAATAGCTCCTGCTAAAACTAGAATGATTAGCGTGGTAATAGCTACATTAAAATTAACCGTTGGATTTCTAAGAAATTCTATTTGCACCATTGGACCTACAAACTCTAATAAAATTAAGCCTCCTAATAGCCCTAAAAAACCGGCTATTGTGGTTACAAAAATAGACTCATGCAACACCATTGTTACTATAGAAAAAGGTTGTGCTCCTAAAGCCTTTCTAATTCCTATTTCTTTAGTACGCTCTTTTACGATAATAAGCATAATATTACTCACGCCAATTACACCTGCCAAAATTGTTGCAATACCAACGCCCCAGAAAAAAAGCTTAATCATATTCATCATATCATAAATACGCTTTGCATTTTCTAAGGAGTTATTAATTGAAATAGCACTTTCATCTGAAGGGGCTACTGTATGCGATCTTTTTAATTGATCTTTTAATTTTTCTGTGAAGTTTGTTGAAATTGCCAAAGCTTCTTCAAAATTATCTTGTTTTGGAAGTGTAAAAGCTAAACCTTGTAAGTTATTTCCTGCATTAAACACACGCTGCGAAGTAGAAAGCGGTATAAAAACGCGTGCTTCTTCCCGCTCTCCTCCGGGATCTGAATATACTCCGACTACCTTAAAATTAATGCCGGTAATTTCGATGAGCTTCCCGATGGCGTCTTCTTTATTTTTAAAAAGATCTAAAGCAACTTTTTTTCCTATAACTGCTACTTTACTATACTTTTGATGATCATTATAGTTTAAATAGCGCCCTTTTATCATATCTTCTCCTTCTAAAAATTGATAATCTGGCAACACACCTTCAACTCTATAACTCCCCGATTCTTTTTTGTAGCTTACTAAACTCCCCCAAATTCTATATAAAGCTGATTTATATTCTAATTCATCTGCAAATTTTTTCTCTGTAAAGCTATAATCATCATTTTTTAATTGAATTCTCCGTCCGGGATTTAAGCCTTTATACTCTACAGAAGTCCGGCCCGTCCAAACTGAAATACGGTTAGCAGCATCATTTTGAAATTGGTTTTCTATACCATTTTGCATTCCTTCGCCTACCCCTAATAAAATCACCAAAATAAAAATACCGGAAGCCACAGAAATACCTGTCAAAATAGTCCTCAACAAGTTTTTTCTAATGGTCTCAAATATTTCTTCCCAGCGTTCTAAACTAAACATTCGCTTTGGCTCTAACTTGATTTACAAAAGAATCATCTATTATAACACCGTCTTTTAGATTGACGATACGCTTCGTCATATGTGCTATATCTTCTTCGTGCGTAACAACGAGAATTGTTTTCCCTTCATCATTAATTCCTTGAATTAAATCCATTACCTCATAAGAAGTTTTAGTATCTAAAGCTCCTGTAGGCTCATCGGCCAAAAGAACTTTTGGATCACTAGCCAAAGCACGCGCAATCGCCACACGCTGTTTTTGTCCTCCGGAAAGCTCATTCGGTAAATGACTAGCCCAATCTGCTAAACCTACTTTTTCTAAATAGGCCATAGATCGTTCTACGCGTTCTTTTCTTTTCATCCCTTGATAATACAAGGGCATTCCTACATTATCTAGCGCAGATTTGTAACCAATCAGATTAAAAGATTGAAAAATAAAACCTAAAAATTTATTACGATACTGCGCGGCAATTTTTTCGTTAAGATTTTTGATAGGAACATTATCTAAGGTATATGAACCGGCGTCGGCTTCATCGAGCATTCCTAAAATATTTAACAAAGTAGATTTTCCAGAGCCTGAAGAACCCATGATTGAAACCAGCTCGCCTTCTTTGACATTAAAATTGATGCCTTTTAATACGTGAAGTGAAGTTGCTCCGGTTTGATAGGACTTATGCAAGTCTTTTATTTCAATCATATTATCTTAGACTTAAAAATTAAAGAATATGGTGATGTATTAATATGACTGTTGAAAAGTAAAATCGTTACATTAAATTCTGAGTTTTTTCCTTGAATTTACTGTTTTGTTTTAGAAATCAAATCCAAAATTCAATTCTATACCAAGCGTGAAATTGGCATCACCCTCAAAACCCAACACCACTCCCGGACCTGTAGCAAACATTAGTTGAAAAGAATTAAAACTTCGTTGCAAGCCCCACATTACATGAAAACCTTGATTTAGCTCATCATAATTTTCAAAATCCTTTTCAGCAATAGATGGAAAACCGGTCACTGCTCTTAAAGCTAAAAAGTTAGCCGAATTATTAATTACCGTTAGCCCTTTTTCTTTTCGTTTTTCAAAATTATAATACCAACGATATTTTAAATCCAATTGCGGTAAAAGCGCATAACTAAATTCGGTTTCTCTATTGGTTCCTGCAGAAAAACCAACTGCAAAACCAAGCTCCGGATTTATGGAAAACGTTGTTTTATTGCTTAACGGAAGTTCTAACTCAGCACCAGGCAATAAAAAATTAAGACGCCATACTTTTTCTGTATTCATTTTCTGATTGGTTTGAGAAAAGCCAGAAAAAAAGGTCAGCAAGAAAATTAAAAAAAGTAAAATGTGTTTCATAAAAATTAGTGAGCTTTTTTTCGATCGCGAGCCATTCGCCAAACAAAAAATGCAATTCCTCCCATCAGCAAATAAGGAAAAACCATTAGATACATAATTCCATCATTAATAGCTTCTGCTGCACCACCATCGGTCTCACTTTCAAGTACAGCTCTACACATAGCGCATTGTGCTTGTAATTGCACAGAAGCTAACGCCAAAAAGATAAAGCATAGTAATTTTTTCATAGCTTATATTTTAATAATACGGAAGCATAAATAAGTATACCAAAACACCTGTAATCGCCACATACATCCAGATAGGAAAGGTCCACCGAGCAATTTTTTTATGTTTCTGATATTCTCCCGTTAAACCACGATACATCGTAAATAGAACCAAAGGAACTATAATAGCCGAAAGAATGATATGCGAAATTAAAATGAAAAAATAAACAGGACGCATAAATCCTTCGCCTCCATAAGGAACCGGGTCGTTACTGATTTTAGAAATAACATAACTAACTAAAAACACAGCAGATAAACCAAAAGCAGTTATCATTACATTGCGATGCATTATTTTATCACCTGATTTAATTAAAAAATAACCTGATAAAAGTAAGACAGCTGTTGAAGCATTTAAAACGGCATGAAATAAAGGAAACGTCCCTAACTCTAAACCTAACAAGTCGTAACGTGAAGGTAAGTTCATTAAAATTAATACCACGAGCGGTATTATAAGAGACAAACTTATAATTACAGGAATAGCAATTTTATCGTTTTTTACCTGTGCTTTCATTTCAATAATTTTTTGATATCTTCTTTTAACATAGCTAAATCGTCTTCTTCCAAACCATTATAAAAAATTATTGGGTTTCCGAATTTATCTTTTCGAGAGCGAATAAAGCCTTCCTGATCTACTAAAGCAAAATAACCTGAATGTTGAAAATTACCTTCTGCTTTTGGGTTGCTGGCAACATAAAAATTAAAGCCCGAATTTGCCAATTCAAAAATTTCATTTTGATCACCGGTTAACAAATGCCAATTAGGGTTTTTTATGTCATATTTTTTTGCATATTCTTTTAAAACTTCTGGAGTGTCGTAACTTGGATTAATACTAAAAGAAGCAATTCCAAAATTAGGACGTTCAGAAAAGTGTTCTTCAATCTTAGTCATATTTTCATTCATGACCGGGCAGATTGTAGGGCAAGTTGTAAAGAAAAATTCTGCCAAATAAACCTTTCCTTTATACGACTTGTTGGTAATTGTATCTTTGTGTTGGTCTACAAATTTAAAAGCAGGCACTTGTTTTTTCTCACCGTGCAAAATAATGTAAGCCAGTTCATCTTTGTTTTTTTGATCGCTTTCTTGACCAATACTTTTTGAGGAACTTAACCGATCGTTTTCAACGATTTCGTTATTAGCAAAACGCTCAACTATTTTTGGAATTACAATAACGCCAAAAACAAGAATAATGACTGCTAAACCTATGTAAGAATATTTACGTTTCATTTTGAATAGCTTTATTTCTATTGTACTTTTTTAACGCAAGTCTATATTCAGCCAAAATTACTTTAACATCATCTACCATTTTATTTGTGATTTCAGCTACAGAACGCGTGTCGTAACCATAAACGGTCTCTTCAGTTTCTTCTGAATCTAATGGCCTTCCTCTTAAATTTCTCTCTTTATCTATGATAAAAACAAAAGGAGTTGCAGTTTGATTGTTCAGTTGATATGATGTCTCTAATGAATTAAAGACTCTTTTAATTTCAGACGAAGATCCAAAAGCGAATTTCCACTTTTCAGGGCTTACGGTTGTAGAAATTTCTTGTAGTAATTTTTCAGCTTCACTTTGCGTACCCTCTTCAGCTAATACCACAAACTGAAGATCTTTAAACTTAAAATTTTTATCGTATATTTTTTCGTTTAAATTAAACGCATTTCCTTCCATTTTTTCTATGCTTGATCCGTAAAAAGATAGAATTGTAATCTTATCTTTTAACTGAATATCTTTCCCTTTCAAGGTTTTAAAATTAGATAGTTCAGCAATGTTTTCTGTTAACACAGGAAGTTTTGCGAAGTTATTTACCCCTGAAGAAAAAAATAGGTAAGCAACTAAAGGAAGTGCAAAAAGCACTGTAAGCACAAAAAATTTTTTCATAGGACAATTATTAATCCTTAAGTTGTGCAAAAATAAAAAAGACGATTTTAATAAACCGTCTTTTTAAATCTTTTAACTTTTAGAAGTTCCAGGCTACGTGACCGCTCTTATAGACTTCGTAAATATAGTCTCCTTCTGTTAATAAAATAAAAACCAGATAAGACACTAGAAATACGGCTGTCCACACTACAGCTCTCCGTAAGCCTTTTGTCTCGTGCTCCATATGCATAAAAGCCCAAGTAATATAATATGCCTTATAAATAGTAAGCACAATGAAAATCCAGTTAAGGAGTTTCATATAAATAAAAGTATTGTCAATTAAAAATGCTGGTTTTATAATCCCTAAAACAACTTCTACAATTGTTACAATTGAAAGGATTATAAAAACATTCCAAATTCTTTTGATTGCTGAATTATCGTTATGTGATGCTGAATGTGCCATTGTCTATATTTCAAAAAAAATTAAACCAAATAGAAGAAGGTAAATACAAATACCCAAACTAAATCTACAAAGTGCCAATAAAGTCCAACTTTCTCAACCATTTCGTAGCTTTTTCTTCTTTCGTAGGTTCCTATAATAACATTAAAGAAAATAATAATATTAATAATTACACCGGTAAAAACGTGAAATCCGTGAAAACCTGTAATAAAGAAAAAGAAGTCTGCAAATAAAGGCGGACCGTATTCGTTTCTGGTTAGGTTCGCTCCTTCAACTACACGAATCGCATTATCATTAATCATTGCTAAAGACTCTTCTCTAGACAAGATTGTTTTAGCTCCGTTTTCGTCTAGTTTCTGAACACGGACTAAAAAATCCTCGTGAGATTTAAAACCTTCTTTCACTTCATTAATACTAAAGCTAGGCAGTGCCTCTCCATCGGTTGTGTACCAAAGACCGTTTTTACGCTCGTGCAAAACACGTTCTTCTGGTAAAACTTTAGCCACATCTGCTATAGCAATACGCTCACCTTCTGTATCAACAAACTGAACAATATTTCCTCCTTTAGTTTCAACAGCTCCATATGTACCACTAATAAAGTTTTTCCACTCCCATGCTTGCGAACCAACAAAAATAAGTCCGCCAATTATGGTCAAAAACATATAAAGGGTAACCTTAGCTTTTTGCATTTTATGACCCGCATCTACAGCTAGCACCATAGTTACTGAGGAAAATATCAGTATAAATGTCATTAAAGCCACATAATACATTGGTGCATCTACACCATGTAAAAATGGAAAGTGATTAAATACTTCATCGGCAATAGGCCAAGAATCTATAAACTTGAACCTTGAGAAACCATAAGCCGCTAAAAATGCTGAAAATGTTAAAGCATCTGAAGTGATAAAAAACCACATCATCATTTTACCGTAGCTAGCTTTTAATGGCGATTTAGATCCACCGCCCCAGGTTTTACCCTCGGTTCCTGTTTTTACAACAGTAGCTTCCATAAAGAAAAATTATTGTTAAAGATTATGCAAAAATAGTTAATTTTATTATCTAAAGAAATATAAAAACAAAAACAGGTAAATCCACAAAATATCTACAAAATGCCAGAATGTTGCACCGAGTTCTATACCAAGCATTTGCCCTGATTTATAGCGTTGTTTAAAATGATTATAAATTACAACCAGTAATGTAATTAATCCTGCCGCAAGGTGCAGTAAATGCGAAAATATGATTAAATAATTGAATGACACATTTATATTACTTGCACTTCCTGCCGGATATAACCCTTCATCAATAAATTCTTGAAAACCGCTAAACTGTAAAACCACAAAAACTATAGCTAAACCAAAAGTGGTTAATAATAAACTCGTAGCTAAACTCCTATTATTTTTAAGTATAGCTTTTTTCGCAAAATGAAATGTAAAACTACTTATCAAGATTGCAATCGTACTCCAAATAAACGCCTGTGGCATTTCAAGATCTTTCATCCAATCTTCACGGTTTCTACTCACAACATAAGCACTTGTTAAACCGGCAAACATCATGGCCATACTTATTATAGCAAACCAAAGCATCATTTTTTTTGACCTTCTCCTTTTCTCTTCTTCGGTACCTTGCGTTAAATCCATACTCGAATAAATTTATCTAAAACGTAAATAATTTGTAATAAGGTTATATACGAAACACTAGCAAACATTAGTTGCTTAGCAGTTTTTTCATCTTTATTTTTATACAATTTGATTGCATAATGCAACATCCCTAAACCAAGCATAAAAATCAATATTGCTGAAACAGGGGTTAAATATAATCTCCCCGTCACGCCAAATACCGGAACTAGAGAAACTACAATTGTCCAAATTGTATATAAAATTATTTGTATTCCGGTACCTTTATCACGCTTTCCCGTTGGCAACATAAAAAAACCACCGCGTTTATAATCATCATACAACCACCACCCTAAAGCCCAAAAATGCGGGAATTGCCAAAAAAACTGAATCATAAAGAGCGTACCGGGCTCTATACTAAAATCATTAGTGGCTGCTACCCAACCCAACATAAAAGGAATTGCTCCTGGAAAAGCCCCAACAAAAACCGATAAAGGCGTTTTTCTTTTTAAGGGCGTATATAAGCAAGTATATAAAAAAATAGAAATTGCCCCAAAAATTGCTGTAATTGGATTTATTATATAAAGAACAGCTATTCCTAAAACCGTAAAAACACTTGCAATAATAGTAGCTGTAGTAACCGACATTCTTCCTGAAGGAATAGGCCGGTTCTTTGTTCTATTCATTTTAGCATCAAACTTGCGCTCAATAACTTGATTAAATGCATTAGAAGCACCAACCATTAAGTAACCGCCGATTGCCAACAAAAGTACTACTACAAAGTCGACAACTTCTGCACCTAAAAAATATCCTGCCACGGAAGAAAACACTACGCTTATTGCTAAACGCATTTTTGTAATCTCTTTAAAATCAGAAATTACATCCGTTTCAACTGTATTTGTAAGGGTTTTACTCAATACCTCCATTTTTCAGGATGCAAAGATACTCTTAAAAAGGCTTTTAGCAAGCGAGAAAAAAGGTTAAATATTAAAAGCTATTATTCTAGGGTAAAAGTAATAGGCAAACTATACGAAACAGGCACATTCTTTCCTTGCTGTTTACCAGGCTTCATATCAGGTAGCAACCTTGCAACACGCTCAGCCTCTTTTGCTAAAACATCTGCTTCAGAAACTGCTTTCACATTTACAACCTTTCCTTTTTCATTAACAGTAAATGTCACATAAATACGCTGTTCTCCCGACAAGCCATAATCTTCAGCGATGGAATGGTTGAATTTTCGCTGTACAAGTTTTGCAATTTTAGTTGAAAAGCATTGAGAACGTTCCTTTTTAGCCTCATAAATTTCACAACCGGGAAAAACCGGTGCTTCTTCAACAATTAAATGATTTATAGGCTGAATAACATCATTATCAATCGGATCATCTAATCCCGCAAGTACTTTATCTACAGAATCATCTTTCGGACTCTCTGGTGATGCCTCTTTATCATCAAATAAATCATCGTCATCAATTACAAAATCATCATCTTCCTTAGTTTGTTTTTTAACAACCGGGTCTTTTTTAGGTTCAATTTTCTTAGGCTCTTCCTTTTTAAAAGCGATATTAGATGAAGGCTCAACATAACTTTGCCTATAAATTACATCTGTTACAACCTCCTCTTTCACTTCAGTTTTATGCTCTATAAAAAAAATAGCACATAAAAAGGCCGCTATCAAGCCCAGTTGAAAATAAACAAAACGTGTTCTCAGTGTTGGTTTTTGCTCTTGACTTTTCATAATATGATAGTTTTATGTTAATAGATTAACACAAATACAATTATGTTGCCAAAAACAAAAAACCTCCCAAATAATGAGAGGTTTTTTAAATATATAATATGCTAAATATTAATCTTGTACTTGAAAAATAATTGGAAGTGAGTAAAGTACACCAACTGCTTTTCCTCGTTGTTTACCAGGAATCATTTTAGGAAGCATATTCACAACCCGCTCTGCTTCTTTCTGCAATCTTGGATGTGGTGCTCTAGCCTGAACATCAACAATTTTTCCTTTAGAGTCAATTTTAAAACGAACATAAACTCTATTTACTCCAGAAAGTCCTAATTCTGACCCTAACTCTGTATTAAATTTACTGTTTACAAAGTCGCTCACCTTCTCACTCATACATCTTCTACGCTCATCGTTGCTTTTATACTTCTCGCAACCAGGGAAGATTGGTACATCTTCAATAGCTGTAAAAGGTACGTCCTCGATAGGCTCATCAGAGACTTCCTCTACTTCGGCAACCTCTACAATTTCGGGTTCTTCCGTTACTTCTGTAGATTCTATCACCTGCTCTTCTACCTCTACCTCATCTTCAACAACTTCAATTACTTCAGGTGCTGGTGGCGGTGGCGGTGGTGGCGGTGGTGGCGGCTGATTTGGAGGCATTACAACAGTTTCCTCCTCGTTTAGCTGATCGAACTTAACAACTTGCTTTTCAAACTCTTCTTTTTCGTAAGTTTTCCACTCTATGGCGCGCCAAGTCAGAAACAGCATCACAATTAGACCTATCTGGAAAAACATAACACTTTTCCTTCTTAAGTCTTTTTTTGGATTTTTCTTTGGTTCCATAATTTTTTATTATCGGATTGCTAATGTAATTATTTTTTATAAAAAACTAAATTATAATTGCCTTTTAATTTTTTCGAGTCTATTTTTTAAACTTAGAATCAATAAAAAAGCGAGTACAATTCCTGTAATATTTGCTAATACATCTAACGCATCTATGCTTCTATATGTAGTAAATACTCCTTGAACAACTTCAATAAAGATGCCAAAAGCCGCACTCAAGGAACAAATTACAAATAAAGCCTGTTTTTTTAAAATGCTGGTACTTTTCCTGGAAAAATAATATAAGTACCAACATAGGGTTAACCCAAAATAGGCAAAACAATGAAATACTTTATCTGCATGATCAAATTCAGGTTTTGGCATGTTTGTAGTTCGCATGAGCGAAATTACCAATAGAAAAACTGAATAAGAAATCGCAATAAATAAAGATATCCTAGGATCCAATAAGTTCTTTATAGGCTTCAGCATCTAGTAAATCATCGATTTCATCTTGATTAGATATTTTTACTTTAATCATCCAGCCTTCAGTGTAAGGATCTGTATTTACATTTTCAGGTTCATCTTCTAAGGTTTCATTAAACTCAATAATTTCTCCTGAAAGTGGTAAATAAAGATCAGATACTGTTTTTACCGCTTCAACGGTTCCAAAAACCTCATCCTTTTCTAAAGTTTCATCTACGGTTTCTACTTCAACATATACAATATCTCCCAATTCACCTTGAGCAAAATCAGTGATACCAATAGTCGCAACATCACCTTCAATCTTTATCCATTCATGATCTTTGGTGTACTTTAATTCGTTTGGAACATTCATAGTGTATTATTTAGTTTAGTTATTTAAAATTTTTAGTTTCCAAAATTATATCGTAAAGTTATTCCCGAACGAATTGTTGTTTGCGGGAATGCTGTAGATATTGCATAGTCTGAAAAGCTATGATCGTAATAAAAAATAGCCGTCAAATTTTTTGATAATGCATAATCTGCATTAAATGTAATAGACCAAATATCTTGACCTGATGTTGTTTGACTGTTATCAACGTCCAAATATCGGATTATTGTTTCATTTCTCCTAAAAGAAACATCAGCTTTAAAATTTAAATCGCTGCTCAATACACGGCGCTGACCACCAATATTAGTGGCAATTTTTAAATTAGGAATACGATAACCTAATCCGACAATATATTCATTTCCTTGGGTTTCCGTTAAAAGATTGTTGGCAAAACTCAACGACAACATTCTATCTTTTCTGATTTCAGTTAAAATTTTTATAGAGTTTTTAAGTTCCATATCTATTTTAACTAACGGACTAAATTGTTCTGCAAGATTAATATTTGAAATAAAATATTCATCTTTAAAGTTTCCGGCTTGATCTAAATTAGAACTACCGTAAGGGTTATTTCTATCGTAATCTAAATTACTTTGAAATTGATTGATGTTATACAAAGAACTATAGCCATGCTGAATACTAAATCGTCTAAATTTATCTTTAAACCATTTTAAACGCATTAATCCGGTATACTTAACATTCCAATTAGGTAATGGTGTATCTCTAAATGAACTCAAGCTTACTTTTTCTACATCTTTGCCGGTATAAGCAGAAAGGAAAGAAGGTAATAAAACTTGCTGACTGGTTCTACCAAAACCTATTGGGTAGCCGTCTTCATCTAAATTATCAGGATTACTTGTATCTATTCCCGCTTGTTGGGCTAAACGATTAGCTACCGTAAGTCGGTTATCCCTAAAGTCTTGAAAAGCATCTGAATTTTCTTGTGTACTTTCTCCAAAAGCAGATGCAATCATTATGGTAGAAATATTAAAGTTCCCGAACGTATTTGGTGTCAACGATCTATACTGTAAATCATCTTGATTGACACGATAATTCTCGGTATAGGTTTCTGAGTACGTTCTATTGGCATTTAAATCTATGGTAAGATCCGGTAACAAATCTATGTTTGCTTGAAAGCTCAGGTTTTTCACTTCCGTCTCTTGGTATTGTTCATTAAATTGCTGATAACTGGTTAACCAGCCATTTCTTGCTGCAATTTCTCGAACATCAGACTGACTACCAAATGTAAATCCTGCGGTTGGTTTTAAGGTCCCAATAAAACCGATATCATTGGTATATCCCGGCAAGAACATCCCCTTGGTCTCGTCATAATTAAACGTTAATCTTCTAACTGCTGTTACAATATCTATTAAGGTATTAACGGTTTTATCTCCGGCAGAAAGCTCATCATCTTGCTGATTCGCATTTGCTGTAGTATTATTATTCCGTTGAAAGCCTAATTTATTTCCAGATTGATTCCCTAAAGATCTTCTGTTATTCTGATTTCCCTTCTTCTTTGTTAAACCAATATAGCGGTACAAAGTATTCATCTCAAAAGTACTGTTGATTTGGTGTGTACTAGAATTTTGGATTGTATTTCCTAAATTAGGAATTCCAGGAATACTGTTTCTGATCTCTGAGCCTTTTTGCCATTGAAAATCACCAGTATAAGAATAACGTGTCTTTAAAAACTCTAAGGCAGGAATTTTATCAAACGGAATATCATAATTTACCTGAAGACTTTGCAGGTGGCGGTTAGGCTGACCGACATCAAAAAACTCATCCCAAACGCCTATAGAATTATCTTGAACATTATTTTCATCTATATAATTTCTAACAATTCTATTATTATTAGTGCTTAACGTAAATTGAAGCGATTCAGTTAGTTTATGGTTAATGGTATATTGCCAATCAAATGTATAATTTCGTTGATATAGTTTAGGCAAACCTATTGAGCCCGGAGGTAAATTAATTTCTCTAAAAATCTGCTCGTTATATTGCCTTCTAATGTTAGAGCTTGCAGCTAAACTTGTAGGCAAAAGATTTACATTAAAATCTTTAATCGGCTGATAATAATCACTACTGTCTAAAGCCGAGATATTCTTAAATGGTTCTATTTTTAAAGGAGCAAAATTATAATTATAGGTCGCTCCTACATCTACATTTTGATCTAACGACTCTTCAATTTCAAAATCTCTATGATCCTCTTGATTATAAGTTCCGGAAAAACTAAAGTTTTCAATATCATACGGCATCGGTTTAGCATCAGGATTTGTACGCTCTTTACGCAAACCTATCACACTTACGCTTTGTCGTTTTGTATAATCTTCAGCACGTTCTTGTAATTCATCTCGCCGCGCTTCATCATTTGTATTATCAAGCAAGGTTTCTAACTCCAAATCTAAATACTCAGGATCATATTGCGGTGTAATCAACTCCTCCCCTCTACTATAACTAAATGGAACTTTTATCCCCCAATTTTCCGGAAGCAATTGCCCCATATTTAAATTCGTAACAACGTCATATTGTTTTATATCTTCTCGACTACGTTGATTTGGACCTTGTTCTATAGAACCAAAACCGATGGTGCTTCTTCTTCCGGTAGCAGCAATAGAAGCAAAATCAGCCAAATTCGTATCCATGTTTAAAACTGCAGCCCAACCGCCCTCATTTTTCATATCGGAAAGGCGCAATTCATTAAACCAAACCTCTCCAGTAGCATCAGTCTGACCACTATTTTTTAATCCAAGCATAATTACTCGAATATTTCCAAAACTCGGATTTCCTTTAATTCCAACACGCAATTCGCCTACTCCGCTACTGCTTGTCGAAGGTGATAAATCTTCTGTAAAGAAATTTAAATCGGCACTACTATAGGTGTCGTTACCTATGACTAATGATTTTATTTGTTGTAATAACTCTAACGGTAAGTTTAAGTCATTTTCAATAGGCCAAACATCACGCGGTTGATTTGAATTTAAATCACTTACTTTTAATGGAATTTCTACCTGATAAAAATTATTGGTAAAGTCGGTTCCCATTCTAATAAAAGCAGTTAATTCACCATCTAATAATTGTGGTTCTGGAGCAGGAAGACTTTCTGCGTGCAAAAACATTTTCAAGTCTTTATACTGACGCATGTCCACCTGAAAATTTTTGTAAACTGCTCTAGAGTCTCCCGGACCTAAATCTTTTACGGTTAACGATAATGATTGTTCATCTTCACGTATCGTCTGATTGTTATTGATGGTTTCTTCTCTAATTACTCCTGGAGGGGTTACATAATCTGAAGTCTGCTCTTCACTTACCGCAGTAATTTCTAAAGTCGTATTAGGCTCATTATCAGGATCTGTACCATCCGGAACTACCGCTTGATTATAACGTCTATAATCTCCTCGAACTAAATCTAATGTCCCTAAACGCAACACAATATCCTCTTGAAATCCTGATAAAAACATACGCATAAAACGCACCGATCTTAAATCTGCTATTCCATTTACTGAATACTCACTTGAAGTTCTAAGCGGCACTTTAAACTGAACCCAACGTACCGGTAACTGGTCTCCATTTTGCAAAGTAGTATTCACCGTTTTTACGTCAGTAATATAATCTTCATCTATGCCGGCAATAGAGCTTGTATTATTATCAACACTCATCCCATCAAAAACCGGAACTTTGTATTCAAAATAACTATCAATCGTATTCATTGTATTATCACGATTGACGTCTTCTACAGAAGGAACTGTACCATTACCTCGATTATTCTGACCAACATCGGTTGGTGTATTGCCTTGGTAACCGTTATAATTTCTGTAACGCTCTACAACACCTCCTTCAGCATTAAGGTAATACTGATAATTATCATTAGATGGATCGGCTAAACCTGCAAATGCTGGAAATTTCTCTGCTTCTAAATCATCATTTAAACCATCGTAGCCTACATCTTGATTAATTCTTTCTTGTCCCTCTGAATCAAAGGCATAAACTAATGACTGACTAGAAGGTACACGACCAAATTCTGTTTCTAATGTATTTCCGGGTTGACCATCAGTAGGAAGTCCGTTTTCAAATTGTTTTCTTCCATCTTTAAGAACATCTTCAGATACACTTCCTAAATTAAACGTTAATACTCCGTCGTTGGAAGAATTATTTTCAGGATAAATATACGGGTCCATAACCCAAAACTCAATAAATTCTACATTAGATTGCTCAAAATTTGTAGTGGTAATTTCACGCATAATTCCACCATAATTTTGCTCTGGCGACGGTAATTGATTATTACCCGCAGCAGCCGGATTATAATTATATTGCCCTCTTTCTGATGGATAATAAGCTAAATCCATGGTGTAAACCGCCTGTGTTTGACCTTGAACGACATCTGTATTTGGAAAAATTTCATCGATAAAAACACGCCGTGTTGAATAAAGGGACAAATCATCATCATTAATTCCTGCCGGACGCTGATTACTATAAAAAATAGGATCAATCGTGTACCAGTTTAATTTTGCACGTCGATAACTTGAACTTAAATCGTTATTTGCTTTTTCTCCTCCAAAACCTATAGGCGCACTTGACAATTGCCAGCTTAACGGAGTAAGCACAGAAATAGAAGTTTGCGAAGCTTCAAAATCATCAACATAAGAAGTGGCTTCTCCATTAAAATTATCACCTTTTGGAGATCCCGGATGTAAGTAAGCAAACTCTCCTCGAACAGAAAACTGTGACTCTACATCGGTATCGATATTAGGAAGTTTGTTCACTAATCTTGTAAAGAAAGGAACTTCTGTGGTGTAATTAATATTAAATCCATAAATAGAGTTATTTACAGGCTCATAACTATAATTAGACTTTTGAGTAATAGGACGTTCATTCAAATTTAAAAATGTACCATTCATGATTAAATTTTCATTGAACTTATGCTCAATATTTAAACCTGTAAACCGTTTAGTTTGTTGTCCAAAGGTAGCATTGTTTTCCGTAGACACTTGTATTGGGGTATCCGAAGCTAACAAAGCTTCATCCAATATTTTTACACGTCCTAACGCATAATCTACGGTATAATCTACTCCTTCCTGTAAAACACGACCTCCGGCTGTTACTGTAACGGAACCTTGAGGTACATTAAAAGCTCCTATAGGAATTCCTTCTTGACCTGAAGATTTATAGCTTCCTTTTAATTGAAACTTATTTTTTTCAGCAGCTTCTTGCTCCGCCTGTGTCTTGGTTGTGTTATACAACTCTCTATAAACGTAAAATTCTTGATTATCATTATAAGTTGAAGGATCTTCATAATCTTCTACTCCTCCATTGGGGGTATTATCTAATTTATTAAACAGAAATTCCCCAAAAGGCTCTACGGTAGTAAAAATAATTCGTCCATTTTGCGGATCAATTGTAATACCGGGAACATAATCAAAGAACCCATCCCCACCAACAATAGGGTCATTGTTTACATTTAAATTATCCAATTCTAATACCTGTAACAAATTACTATCTTCAACATCACCAGGAAGTGGCGTTGAAGAGCCCGGTGCTTGAGAGATATAGTTTAAAGGCTGCGGATCTGTATATAATATATTGAATCTAAAATCTTCTTTCTCTAACTGATAAGCATCTAAATTATAGATGTTTTTCATCATTAAATCCCAAATTGGTTCATTTACATTGGTTACGGGACTTTTTAATAATTTAACTACTAAATTTTGGTTAACTGCTATATCCTGTCCATCAGGATTTGGATTAGTTCCTGTTTGTGTTGCTGAAACTCCGCCGTTTGCAAATTCCCCCACTTGAAAAACTTGTCCGTTAACCGTATATTGAAAAGATACCGCTAAAACTTCATCATTAGTCAATCGCTGATTTAAAGAAATATAACCTAATTGCGTATTTAACGTATATTCATTAGGTTGTAATTGACGTGCATTTTCAAGTTTAGCATAATCAACTCCCTCATTTACATCAGAAGAATTTACACCGAAACCTTGATCTACCGAAGAAATATCTCGAATAGCCGGCGTTAAAACAGATTGCTGTGGCCCGGTGATTCCTATTGGATTAAAATCGTTATTAGCATTATCTGGATAAGCACCTGCTGATGTATTTATAAAACCTTGGGGACCTTGAACTGGATTTCCATTTGCATCTAAAAACAGACCTACATTCTCAGGATCAGCCTCTCCTATATCTTGAATAGCAACAATATTTCTTGTACCGGTAAGACTTTGCGTATTATTTGTACGATTCGTGACCCAAACTTCCATACGCGTCACCTGTATATTACTGGTGATATAAGGGTAATTAGCTAAAGCATCATCATAATTATCCCTAAAGTAATGTGCTAAAAAGAAATGACGGTTTTCATCATAATCTAGAATAAACTTTTCAAAATCTTGAACGGCACCTCCGCCTTGTACGTTTACTGTTTGTCGCTCTGAATTTTGCTCAGAAAAAACTCCGGTAATCGTTGTTTTACCGAACTGTAACTCAGCTTTTACCCCAAACAAACTTTGCGCTCCTTGAATAAGTGAACTATTTAAAGGCATACTAACATTACCGACTTCAATTTTTCGCACAATATCATCTTCAGTAGGAGTATATTCTAATTTTATCTGGTTCTGAAAATCAAATGTAGATTCTGTATCGTAATTAGCCGTAATTTTTAATCGCTTTCCTATATTACCCAGCAAACTCAAACTTATTCGCTGATTAAAGTCAAAAGTTAAATTACTACGGTTTCTAGGCGAAAGCGAAGGATTATCCTGTTTTGTATAAAGCAAACCCAAGTCCAACTCTACCGAACCTTGCGGTATCACTTCTATTTCATTTCCTCCAAAAATAGATTCGAAAAAACTATTATTTACATAAAAAATCGGTAGAATATTTTTCTGTTCATCAGAATTTTGACCTCTTCCATTAACGGCATCAGACTTTTGCTTAAAATAAGCTTTCATCTGCTCTTCAAGAACACGTTCTTGATATTCTTCAGGAGTAAGAACTAATGGATAAGATACATCTACACTCCCAATTTTTTCTGTATAAATATAACGATCCAAAACTTCGTCGTATGTATATTTTGATACAATACTTGACGGATCTTTCATTTCGATTTCTCCGATATAATATCCTGTTTTGGTAGAGTCTTGTTCTGTTTCAGTGCCTTCTTCTCCATCTTCTTGAGCAAAAGTATTAGCAAAAACCAAGAAAATTGCCAAAAAGGCAAAAAGAGATTTTTTATTAAAAGTAAGGCAATTAATTTTTCCCAAGGGTTTACAGGTTTTTTAAGGAAAGCTTGATTAAGGCTTCTACGGTAGCTTCAGGGTTATTAGACAATATTTTCTTTACAACTTTTTCTGATTGTTTACGGGTATAGCCCAAGGTTTCTAAAGCTGATAACGCTTCTTCTTTATGGGTATTGTCTTTAGATGTTAATATTTTGTTTACATCATCTGTCTGACCGATATCAGAAAGCTTATCTTTTAAATCGATGATAACCCGTTGCGCGGTTTTTGCACCAATTCCTTTAACACTTTTAATTTCTTCTACATCTTCTGAATGAATTGCACTCACCACTTGATCTGGGGTTAAGGAAGAAAGCATAGTTCTTGCGGTACTTGCCCCTATCCCTGAAACAGAAATCAATTTTTTAAACAATGCTCGTTCTACTTTATCTGCAAAACCAAATAATGTTTGCGCATCTTCTCTAACTTGCAAATAAGTATAGATAAAAATATCTTCTTTGTCGGATATTTGAGCAAATGTATGCAGAGAAATATTAAGAAAATAACCTACACCATTGCATTCTACAATAAGGTCTGTGGGATTTTTCTCTACTAATTTTCCTCGTAAATGAGTTATCATACGTTAATCAAAAGTTAAAGCCTCAAATGTAGGAAAATTATCAAGATAGAAAAACTTTAAATATTGAGTTTAACACCTTTATCTAAACTTCAATCAATTGCTGTTTTTTCTTATCCTTTTCTTGAGCATCTACGACCGCTACAGCAGTCATATTAACCATTTCTTCTACACTTGCACCAAGCTGAAGAACATGAGCCGGTTTAGCCAAGCCCATCATTATAGGACCAATAGAATCCGTATTATTCAATTCCTTAATTAACTTATACGTACTGTTTGCGGAATCTAAATTCGGATAAATAAGTGTATTTACTTTTCTGCCGGCTAACTTAGAAAACGGAAATTTACCTTGAAGCATTTGCTTATTCAACGCAAAATCTACTTGTAACTCTCCATCCACAATTGTTTCGGGAGATTTTTCATGCAATAAGGCTACAGCATCTTTTACTTTTCTTGCATTAGGGTCTTTTGAGGAGCCAAAGTTTGCATAAGAAATCATTCCGATGACAGGCTCTAGCCCAAACATTTTTACCGTATGTGCCGTCATTTGAGCAATTCTTGCTAAATCTTTTGCATCTGGATCAATATTAATAGACGTATCACTGATAAAAATGGGACCACGAGAAGTATTCATTAAGTTAGTTGCTGCAATTCTAGAAACCCCTTTTGCCATTCCTAAAATGTCTAACATTGGTCTTACTACAGTAGGATATGCTCTTGAATATCCTGAAAGCAAAGCATCGGCATCACCTTCTTTTACCATCATTGCTGCAAAATAATTACGCTCTCTTATCAACTTTACGGCTTCATAAAGCGTGATTCCGTTTCTAGATCGGGCTTTCCAAAACTTATCGGCATATTCTTCTACCCTATCCTTTTCCTCATCAGATTTTGGATCGATGATGATTACATTTTTATCATCAAAATCTAGCTCTTGCATCAACTCTAAAATAACCTCTTTTCTTCCCAACAAAATAGGAATTGCTATTCCTTCATCATTAACAATTTGAGCCGCTTTTATTACATCTAAATGATCTGCTTCTGCAAAAACCACACGCTTTGGATTTGTTTTAGCCCGATTTAATAGCAATCGGGTTATTTTGTTATCACTGCCCATACGTTCATACAACTCATCTTCATATCTTTTCCAATCTAAAATTGGCTCTTGCGCAACGCCACTATCCATCGCTGCTTTAGCGACAGCGGGGGGCACTTCTGTTAATAAACGAGAATCAAATGGCTTGGGAATGATATAGTCCTTACCAAAATTTAATTTAGTCTCTCCATACGCAATATTCACTTGTTCGGGAACCGGCTCTTTTGCTAAATTGGCTAATGCTTTAACGGCAGCCATTTTCATTTCCTCATTAATCTTTGTAGCACGTACATCTAAAGCGCCTCTAAAAATAAACGGAAATCCTAAGACATTATTTACTTGATTTGGATTATCACTTCTTCCGGTAGCCATAATTACATCCGCTCGGGTTTTTATTGCTACATCATATTCAATCTCCGGATGTGGATTTGCCATTGCAAAAACAATAGGGTTTTGACTCATCGTTTTAAGCATTTCGGGACTGAGGATATTCCCTACCGAAAGTCCTAGGAAAACATCTGCTCCTTTAACTGCATCTGCAATTGAATTGTAATTTTTTGTTGTTGTAAATTTTTGTTGCACTGGCGATAAATCTTCTCTGCTGTTATGTAACAAGCCGTTAACATCAAACATGAAAATATTTTCTTTTTTCACTCCTAAGGATAGGTATAAATTGGTACAAGCAACAGCGGCAGAACCTGCACCTGAAACAACAATTTTTATATCCTGTATTTTTTTATCAGCAATTTCTAAGGCATTCAACAATGCTGCTGAAGAAATAATCGCGGTCCCATGTTGATCGTCATGCATTACAGGAATATCTAATTCTTCCTTTAAGCGACGCTCTATTTCAAAAGCTTCGGGCGCTTTTAAATCTTCTAAATTGATACCTCCAAAAGTAGGCGCAATATTTTTAACTGTTTCCACAAAAGCATCTACGTCTTTGGTATCAACCTCAATATCGAAAACATCTATATCAGCAAAAATTTTAAACAACAAGGCTTTTCCCTCCATCACCGGTTTTGAGGCTTCAGGACCAATATCTCCCAAACCTAAAACAGCAGTTCCGTTAGAAATAACAGCTACTAAATTCCCTTTAGTAGTATATTTATAAACGTTCTTTTTATCCTTCGCTATTTCTAAGCATGGTTCTGCAACACCTGGAGAATAAGCTAAAGCCAAATCTCTTTGAGTTGAATATTTTTTAGTAGGATTAACTTCTATTTTACCTGGTTTAGGCTTGGCATGGTAAACTAATGCTTCTCTTCTTTTCCGCTCGTTACTCATAAATTTTTATTTTGAGGTCTAACAAAGGTAACATGGAACTTTTTAGGGAAAAAACTTAGTTTTTCAAAAAATCAATATTTCTTTTTAGGCCAGAAAATTTGGTTCGCTTTACAGCAGATTTTTTAAAAATTTGCCCAAAAGTTTCTTTTGTTAATTCTTCCCAATCACTTTTTGTCATATGCAGTAGATCGGGATGCGGATTAAAAAGGGGTTCATTATGCGGCTTTGAAAATCGATTCCATGGACAAACATCTTGGCAAATATCACAACCGAACATCCAATCTTCAAATTTACCCTGTTCACTTTTTGGAATTTCATTTTTTAACTCGATTGTATAGTAGGAAATACATTTACTACCATCAACTTTATACGGTTCATAAATTGCATCGGTAGGGCAGGCATCAATACAAGCGGTACAAGTTCCACAATGGTCGGTAACAGGTGTATCACATTCTAATTCAAGATCGATTATTAACTCTGCTATAAAGAAAAAAGATCCGGTTTTTTTGGATAACAAATTAGTGTTTTTCCCAATCCAACCTAAACCACTTTTTGCGGCCCACGCTTTATCGAGAACCGGAGCAGAATCTACAAATACACGACCGCCGACTTCACCAATTTCATCATGAATACATTGCATGAATTCTTTTAATTTATCCTTGATAACAAAATGATAATCGCGACCATAAGCATATTTACTGATGTTATAACTTTCTAGATTTTGAGTCGCTGACGGATAATAATTGTATAGTAAAGAAACAACACTTTTAGCTCCTTCTACCAATTTTGTTGGATCTAAGCGCTTATCAAAATGATTTTCCATATAGCGCATCTCTCCATGGCGATTCTCTTTTAACCATTGCTCTAAACGAGGTGCTTCTTCTTCTAAGAATTCAGCTTTACTAATTCCACAAGACAAAAAACCGAGGCGCTTAGCTTCGGCTTTTATAAACTCTGTATTTTTTTCAAGCCTTGTCATGATATAAATTAAAATAATCCGCCTTGGTTTCCCCCTTTTGTTCTTCCTAAATGCCTGTAAGCAGCTTCAGTAACCTCTCTACCTCGCGGCGTTCTAATGATAAAGCCTTGTTGAATTAAAAATGGCTCGTAAACTTCTTCTATGGTTTCTGCACTTTCACTTACCGCTGTTGCTAATGTTGTGATACCTACAGGACCCCCTTTAAATTTATCAATTATCGTAGCTAAAATTTTATTATCCATTTCATCTAAACCATTCGCATCTACATTCAAAGCATTTAAACCGAATTTAGAAATATCGAGATCTATTTTTCCGTTTCCTTTTATTTGGGCAAAATCTCGTATTCTTCGCAACAACGCATTTGCAATTCTGGGCGTTCCACGACTTCTTCCTGCAATCTCTATGGCAGCATCTAAACTGATAGGCATCTTTAAAATCTCGGCGCTTCGTTGAATGATATCAGATAACAATTCTGTAGTATAATATTGTAAACGACTAGAAATACCAAAACGTGCACGCATAGGCGCAGTTAACAGACCTGAACGGGTTGTTGCTCCCACCAAAGTAAATTGATTCAAATCTATTTGGACAGTTCTTGCATTTGGACCTGTTTCAATCATGATATCGATTTTGAAGTCTTCCATTGCTGAATATAAATATTCTTCAATCACTGGACTTAACCGATGAATTTCATCAATAAATAAAACATCCCGATCATCTAAATTGGTTAACAAGCCGGCTAAATCTCCCGGTTTATCCAGTACAGGACCCGAAGTGACTTTAATTCCGGCGTTCAATTCATTTGCTAAAATATGAGCCAAAGTGGTTTTTCCTAATCCCGGAGGACCATGAAATAAAGTATGATCTAAAGCTTCTCCTCTTAAGTTTGCCGCCTTTACAAAAATCTGCAAATTCTCCAATACTTGATCTTGGCCTGCAAAATCATTAAAAGAAAGTGGCCGCAGAGCTCTTTCCACATCAACTTCTTCAGGAGAAAAATTTTCTCCGGTAGGATCTAGGTTTTCATTCATAGAAGCAAAGATAAAGAAAAAGCCTTTTCTTGAATGAGAAAAGGCTTTTAGTATTGTTGAAGGAATTATATACTTAGTGATTTAATTCCTCTTCATTTTTTTGAAGTGGTACATTTTGCGGAACAAAATCTTGACCAGGAATCACATAATCTGTTTCATCTTCATTTAATTTACTGTAATCATAAGACCAACGGTATACTGATGGGATTTCGCCAGGCCAGTTTCCGTGAATATGCTCTACCGGAGTAGTCCATTCTAAAGTATTTGAGCTCCAAGGATTCTGTGTTGCCTTTTTTCCGTAGAAAATAGAACTAATAAAGTTATAAATAAATACCAATTGTACACACGCAGTTATAATGGCAAATACAGTTATTAAAACATTTGTATCAGCTAAATCATCAAAATATGGAAAATTAGTATTAGTGTAATAACGTCTTGGAAGTCCAGCCATCCCAATAAAGTGCATCGGGAAGAATACTCCATAGGCTCCAATTGCTGTAACCCAGAAATGAATATAACCTAAGTTTTTATTCATCATTCTTCCAAACATTTTAGGGAACCAATGATAAACCCCGGCAAATAAACCATACAAGGCAGATATACCCATTACCAAGTGGAAGTGAGCAATTACAAAGTAAGTATCGTGAACATTAATATCTAACGTACTGTCTCCAAGAATAATTCCTGTTAAACCACCGGTAATAAATGTTGAAACCAATCCAATAGAAAATAACATTCCGGGATTCATTTGCAAATTACCTTTCCAAAGTGTCGTAATATAATTAAATGCTTTTACAGCTGATGGAATAGCAATTAATAATGTAGTAAAGGTAAATACAGAACCTAAAAACGGATTCATTCCGGATACGAACATATGGTGCCCCCATACAATGGTAGATAAGAATGCAATTGCTAAAATTGAAGCAACCATGGCACGGTATCCAAAAATTGGTTTTCTAGAATTTGTAGCAATTATTTCTGATGTAATACCTAATGCTGGTAAAATTACAATATAAACTTCAGGGTGTCCTAAGAACCAAAATAGGTGCTCAAATAAAACAGGAGAACCTCCTTGGTGCGCTAAAACTTCTCCTTTAATATAAATATCACTTAAAAAGAAAGAGGTTCCAAAACTTCTATCCATAATCAGCATTAAAGCCGCAGATAATAAAACAGGGAAAGAAACCACCCCAATAATAGCAGTAACAAAAAGAGCCCAGATAGTAAGTGGAAGTCTCGTCATAGACATTCCATTTGTTCTCAGATTTAATACGGTAACAATATAATTTAAGGATCCGATAAGTGACTGGGCAATGAAGATTGCCATAGAAACTAACCATAATGTCATACCTGTTCCTGAACCTGGAATAGCTTCAGGAAGTGCACTTAATGGAGGGTATATTGTCCAACCTGCTGATGCCGGTCCTGATTCAACAAATAAAGAACTCAGCATGATTACACTCGAAATAAAGAATAACCAGTATGAAACCATGTTTAAAAAACCAGAAGCCATATCGCGAGCTCCTATCTGTAGTGGAATTAAAAGGTTACTGAAAGTACCACTTAAGCCTGCAGTTAGAACAAAGAAAACCATAATAGTACCATGAATGGTAACTAATGCTAAATACGCATCTGGATTCATCACTCCATCTGTAGCATATTTTTCTCCTAAGAAAAATTCAAATACTTTAAAAGATTCTTCCGGCCAAGCGATTTGGATTCTAAATAAAATTGACATTAGAATACCGATAGTACCCATAATTAACCCTGTAATCAAGAATTGTTTAGCGATCATTTTATGATCTTGACTAAAGATATACTTGGTTATAAAGGTTTCTTTGTGATGATGTCCATGATCATCGTGCCCGTGATGACCTTCCGCTACTGTTGCATTTGCTATTGCTGACATATCTTAAACTATATATTGCTTTAAACTAATTCTATGTTACTTATTTTCTTCTTGCTTCGCCATGGTCTCCCCAAAGCTTTCTTGCTCTGTTATCCACTTATTGAAGTCTTCTTCTTCTTCAACAACAATCTTCATTTGCATATTGTAGTGAGAAACACCACAAATTTTATTACATAAAAGATAATATTCAAATTCATAAGGATCTAAAGCAAGATCTCCTTTCGCCATTAATTCCTTACTCTTATCTTTTCTAATTTCATTAATTTCACGAACTTTATCAACCATGTACTCGCTATTCTTCATGTCCTTAGAGGTAATCGTTGGAGTAAAGCTAAACTGAGTAATCATTCCAGGAACCACATTCATTTGTGCTCTAAAGAAAGGAAAATAAGCAGAGTGAAGTACGTCTTGAGATCTAAACTTAAATAATACAGTTTTATCTACAGGTAAATGAAGCTCACTTGCAATTTTATCATCTTTCGCATAACTGTCACTTTTATCTATACCCAGTGTATTCACACCTTCAATAAAACGAACGTTTGCTTTTCCTAGTGTATTATCTTGACCTGAATAACGTGCCTTCCAACCAAATTGATAAGCATAAATCTCCACAACCATTACATCCTCATCTTCATCAACATTCATAATATCAGACCAAGTAAACAAACCATAGATTATTAATCCGGCTAAAACAATTACCGGAATAATTGTCCAAATAAATTCTAGTTTATCATTATCGGCAAAAAACAAAGCCTTTTTACCTTTTTCGCCTTTGTATTTATAGGCAAAATAATGAAGTAAAAATTGTGTTATAACTTGCACTACCATAATTAGACCAATAGAAATGAACATTAACGTATCATATTCAGATCCATGAGCCGAAGCCGCTTCGGGTAAGTAGAATTTAGAATAGTTCCAAAAGTTATAAAACATAAAGACGTAAAAGAAAATAACGAAGCCCAACATAATGTAAGCTTGATTCTTATTGTCTTTATCTGTAGCAACTTGTGAATCGTCTGAACTGCTAGACTTGGATAGTTTTAATATTTTTGACATTTGCCAAAAAGTAATCCCTAAAAGTGCTATAACTACTATGATTAAAAATACAGTCATCGTGATAATATCTTCTTTAAAACAAATTTAATTAATAGTGAAAGTGCTTACTTTCTTTGATATAAGGGTTTCGTTTTGCCAATAATGGTGCTTTTGTTAAAGCGTTAAACACAATAAAAATAAACAACCCTCCAAAGAATAATAATGCTGCTATCTCTGCAATACCAATAAACCAAGATTCTCCTACTGTGGCTGGCATTACCATATTATATATATCTAAATAATGTCCTATTAAAATTATTATTCCAGACATTACTACAAACCAGTTTACACGTTTATAATCACTATTCATAAGAACCAATACTGGGAATATAAAATTAAGCGCTAACATACCAAAGAATGGTAATTTATAATCTTCAATTCTAGTTATAAAATAAGTTACCTCTTCAGGAATATTAGAATACCAAATCAACATAAATTGAGAGAACCATAAATAAGTCCAGAAAATACTAATACCAAACATAAACTTAGCCAAATCATGAATATGACTATCATTTACAAAGTCTAGGTAACCTCTTGCTTTTAAGAAAATAGTAATTAAGGCTATTACTGTAATTGCCGATACAAATAAACTTGCAAAAACGTACCAACCAAATAAAGTACTAAACCAATGCGGGTCTAAACTCATAATCCAATCCCAAGACATCATAGATTCAGTAACAATAAAGAAAACTAAAAATCCAGCCGAAAGCTTAAAGCTTTGTCTAAAGAATCGATTATGATCCACTTCATCATGTCTAAGAGAGTTTCTTCTCAATAAATAACGGAAGACATTCCATCCAATAATATATAAAGCTGCTCTTATTAAAAAGAAAGGAACATTTAAGTAACTCGATTTTCCTTGAAGTAATTCATCTTCAGCTACCACTTCCGGATCCATCCAAACAAATAAGTGATTAATATGCAAACCGGAAAGCAATAACAATGCAAACACAATTAAACTTCCTGGTAATAAATAAGCGGTAACGGCTTCCATTACTCTAAACAAAACAGGGGACCAACCCGCTTGGGCTGCATATTGCACAGCATAAAAAGCTAAAGCTCCCAAGGCAATCATAAAGAAAAAGAAAGCTGCTACATAAACGGCTGCCCAAGGTTTATTCTGTAATTGATGCAGCATATGCTCCGCGTGAGCATCGTCATGACCCTCCTCTGCATTATGCGCATCTGCTGTCATTCCGTGTTCGTTTCCACCTGCTTTATTATCGTGAGCATCTGCTGTTACCTGATGCGTGTTTTCAGCATGACTTTCACCATGTCCACCTCCGTGATGGGCTTCCTGAGAAGCGATAATATCTTTAACCTCCTGTATAGAAGAAGGGGCTGTAACAAAACTAAATATTAGTCCGATAGCTCCAACAACCATAAAGATTATTGCCGTTAATTTTAATTTACTAGATAGCGTATACATATTAAAATCTCTAAAAACTGTTTATTCTTTCGTTTCTTCTTTATCGTGGCTCGCAGTCATATCATCATGATGCTCTTGCTGTGTATTATGCTCATTAACCATAGCATTCTCATTTACTACACTAGACTCTTTTTCAAACTCTCGTTTTGGAGCACCATCAAGTTTTCTTTTTAAATCCATTACATAGTGATCTATTTGCCAACGCTCTTTTTCATTTGTCTGTGCTGCATAAGACCCCATTGTATTCAAGCCATAGTACATAACGTGGTAAACACTTCCTTCCGTAATTGCTCTACCGGCATCGTTATAAGCTGGAATACCTAATATTTTTTCTCGTTGCGCGAGCGTTCCTTTTCCATCCCCTTTATCACCATGACAAATTGCACAATAAATAGTATAAAGCTCTTTCCCTTTATTTACGTTATCTTCGGTATAAGGTAGCGGGTTTCCCAGTGTAGCTTTTGCTGAATCATAGCCTTCATTCGTGTCCTCAAATGCATATGGTTTCCACCCTCTGGAAATACTACCCTCCACTGGAATTTTAGCTTCTTGAGTATTTTCAAAAACCTCGTAACTTCCGTAAGCTTCATAACCTACAGATTCATACATATTTGGGAAGAACTGATAATTTCTATGGTCTTTATCAAAACAAGAAGCCATTGAAAATACAAGAATCGTCAAAAGTGCTATTTTAAATAAACTTTTCATGTGGTTTATTTGTTTATAAGTTTAATTTCCACCGCGCCAGTATTGCTTAGGAATTGTGATAAATCTTCAATTTTATGATTTGCTACATCCACTTCCATTAAAAAGTGATCATCTGTAGTCCTAGGATCCGGATTTTCAGCTTTTTTAAAAGGCCAGATTTTACTTCTTAAGTAAAATGTTATCACCATTAAGTGAGCAGCAAAAAAGACTGTAAGCTCAAACATAATCGGCACAAAAGCGGGCAGATTCTCTAAAAAGCTAAAACTAGGTTTTCCACCTATATTTTGAGGCCAATCTTCAATCATGATAAAATTCATCATAGAAATGGCTACACTTAACCCCACTAAACCATATAAGAAAGAAGTGATCGCAATTCGTGTTGGCGCTAACCCCATTGCCTTATCTAATCCGTGTACAGGAAATGGCGTATATATTTCTTCAATACGGTAATGAGCCTCTTTGGTCTGCTTAACAGCCTGCATAAGCAAGTCGTCATCCGTATAAATAGCGTGTATAACTTTTGAAGACATTATCTACTTAATTATTTAATTTTATTAGTTATTTGATTCTTTATTAGCATCATCTGCCGAATCTTTCTCTTCTGAAATATTACTTTTTGGCTTACGTATAAGCGTTTCGTCGTAAAGCTTCACATCATCGCCGTGCTTAGCTCTTAACTTCTTATATTTTTCTCCTGATGATTTTAATATTGTTTTCACCTCTGCTTGGGCAATCACAGGGAAAGTACGCGCATATAATAAGAACAGCACAAAAAAGAAACCGATCGTACCCACAAATATCCCGATATCTACAAAAGTAGGAGAAAACATTGTCCAAGATGAAGGTAAGTAATCACGGTGCAATGATGTTACAATAATTACAAAACGCTCAAACCACATTCCTATATTTACGACTATTGAAATAAAGAAAGAGAACATAATACTTCTTCTCAATTTAGGGAACCACATAAACTGCGGAGAGAAAACATTACAAGTCATCATTGACCAATAAGCCCACCAATAAGGTCCAGTGGCTCTGTTTAAGAACGCATACTGTTCAAACTCAACTCCAGAATACCAAGCAATAACAAGCTCTGTGATATAGGCAACCCCTACAATAGAACCAGTAATCATTATTACAATATTCATCAACTCGATATGCTGAACAGTAATATAATTTTCTAGATTAGATACCTTTCTCATTATAATTAATAAGGTATTCACCATAGCAAATCCAGAGAAAATTGCTCCTGCAACAAAATAAGGAGGGAAAATTGTTGTATG
Organism: Mesonia aquimarina; assembly: GCF_003667275.1. Classification (GTDB taxonomy): domain Bacteria; phylum Bacteroidota; class Bacteroidia; order Flavobacteriales; family Flavobacteriaceae; genus Mesonia; species Mesonia aquimarina. The sequence continues at coordinate 107,260 of NZ_RCNV01000005.1, forward strand.
CCAACCAGGAATAACAGAGGTAGCAAAATCAAAAGATACAATAGTGTGTACAGAAAGTACTAAAGGTGTTGCTAAACCGGCTAATACTAAAGATACTTCTTCAAATCGTTGCCAATCTTTTGCTCTACCGCTCCACCCAAATGAAAGGATAGAATAAATTCTTTTTTGAAAAGGCTTAATAGCGCGATCACGTATCATCGCAAAATCAGGAAGTAATCCGGTCCACCAGAATACCAATGAAACAGATAAATATGTTGAAATTGCAAATACATCCCATAGTAAAGGTGAATTAAAGTTCACCCATAAAGAACCAAACTGGTTTGGAATTGGCACAACCCAATAACCTAACCAAGGTCTTCCCATGTGAATCAGCGGAAATAAACCTGCCTGAACTACAGAAAAAATAGTCATAGCCTCTGCAGAACGGTTAATTGCCATTCTCCACTTCTGTCTAAATAATAAAAGTACTGCAGAAATAAGCGTTCCTGCGTGACCAATACCTACCCACCAAACAAAGTTGGTGATATCCCAGGCCCAGCCTACAGTTTTATTAAGACCCCAAGTTCCAATACCGGTTGAGATTGTATAAGTTATACACCCTACTCCCCAAAGAAAAGCCACTAAGGCAATTGAGAAAACAATCCACCAAGATTTATTTGCCTTACCTTCAACCGGAGCTGCAACATCTACGGTTACATCGTGGTAAGATTTTTCTCCGGTAACTAGAGGCTTTCGTATAGGTGCTTCGTAATGAGACATAATCCTTTTATAATTGATTCTTTAAACTACTATTTTTAAACTTCTGAAGTATTTCTAACTTTAGTATGGTAGAAAACATTTGGCTTTGTACCTACGTGCTCAAGCAAATGATACATACGATCACTTTTCTTAAGTTCATTTACTTCACTTTCTTTATCATTGATATCTCCAAATACTATTGCACCAGAGCTACAGGCACTAGAACAAGCTGTTTGGAATTCATCGTCTTTAACTTCTCTACCCTCACGCTTAGCATCTAAAATTGCTTTTTGCGTCATCTGAATACACATAGAGCATTTTTCCATTACTCCACGGGATCTTACTGTAACATCAGGATTTAACACCATTCGTCCAAGATCATTATTCATATGATAGTCAAACTCATCATTTTTATTATACAAGAACCAGTTAAAACGACGAACCTTATAAGGACAGTTGTTTGCACAGTAGCGCGTACCTACACAACGGTTATACGCCATATGGTTTTGCCCTTGACGACCATGCGAAGTTGCCGCAACAGGACAAACTGTTTCACAAGGTGCGTGATTACAATGTTGACACATTACCGGCTGGAAAACAACCTGTACATTTTCAGTTGAAGCTTCTTCTAATTCAGAAAAACCTCCCAGAGATCCATCTTCTCCCCACAGGCCAGAAAAATTATCCTTCTTTTCGTTGTCTTCAGCAAAAGTTTCTTCAGAAGAATAGTAACGGTCTACACGTAACCAGTGCATATCTCTACTTCTTCTCACTTCCGACTTACCAACAACAGGTACATTGTTCTCACTATGACAAGCTATAACACAAGCTCCACAACCCGTACAGGCATTTAAGTCTATAGAAAGATTAAAATGATGTCCTATCTCTCTATCAAATTCATCCCAAATATCAACCTCTGGAGATGTCACTGGAGTAGCTTCGTGATTTAACGAAACCTCTGGTGTATGGTTCCAGACATGCTTGTCTTTTGTATTAAATATTTCTAAGGTAGTTTCTTTAACAACATCTCCACGCCCCATTAACGTATTATGCAACTGCACACAAGCAAATTCATGTACTCCCGCAGCTTTCTCTAAACTAACCTCTTGAACTTTATTGAATCCTTTATATAAAGGGTAAGCATTCACCCCTACTTGCATTTCCTTTTGAATAGCTTCTTTTCTGCCATAACCAAGTGACAAACCAACTGATCCTTTAGCCTGACCAGGCTGAATAATCACAGGAACGTTTTTCACAACGGTATCACCTAATTTCACATTTACATAACTACCGTTTAAAGCACCGTTAGCTACGTTTTCATTCATTAACTCTAAACGCTCTGCATCAGCTTTTGAAACAGTTATGTAATTATCCCAAGAAGCTCTTGTAATTGGGTCAGGCATTTCCTGCAACCAAGGGTTATTAGCTTGCTGACCATCTCCTAAAGCAGTTTTAGTATATAAACTCAATTCTAAACCATTGCTTTTTGAGCTTTGGGCTAGTTTTCTAGCAGAAGACGCAATATTTGCAGTAGTTGCAAATGTAGACTGCACATTTGTGTCATTAGCTACAAAAACACCATCGTGAAGCGCATCGTTCCAGCCGCCTATACCTAAATTCGCTTTTGTATTATTTTTGATATACTCATAATACGAAATATCATTTCCTGTCCATTTTAATAATGCATCTTGAAATTGTCTCGTATCAAAAAGAGGTTTTATAGTAGGCTGCATTAAACTAAAATGATTTTTAGTTAATTGCACATCTCCCCAAGATTCTAGATAATGCGGTGTTGCAGCAACAAATTCACAGTTTGTAGCCGTTTCATCAGCTTTCATTGTAAAATCAACAGCTAAATCCACTTCAGCTAAACCTTTATTAAATTGGTCAGCATTAGGTAAACTATACGAAGGATTAACTCCTGCCATAATTACCGCCCCAACTGAACCAGCATTTAATCGTTGAACAAACTGATTAACATCATCTGCATTTCCTTGGCGAATCATACGCGCATCTTGCACATTCATCACCTCACTACTCAAAGCTTCATTAATTGCTAGAACTACTAATTGCGCATCTACATCATCAATTCCAGAAACCACTACAGCTCCTCTTCTAGCTCTTCGCAATTGCTCTACAGCTTTTACAACTATATCATCTAATTCCGGTGAAAGATTATTAGAACCCCCACCAACGACATAACCATAAATAGCCGATAAAATTTCTTTTTGTTTTGATGGTGTTACCGGCACACGCTTATCTGCATTTGCTCCAGATAAAGTCATATTCGATTCAAACTGAATATGACGGGACATCTTTCCGTTCTTAGGAATTCTACCCTTTGCATATCCACCATCGTAACCACCGCCTTGCCAATCTCCCAAGAAATCAGCACCAACAGATACAATTGTTTCCGCTTTAGAAAAATCATAATTTGGCAAAGCTCTCATTCCATACTTCGCTTCAAAAGCACTTAAAGCAGCATCTTCAGAAACAGCATCATAAACGACATGCTTCACATTAGAGTACTTCGCAGAGAACTCCTCTATCAACTTATCAGTAGAAGGACTAGCGAATGTTTGCGTTAACAAAACAATCTCTTTTCCTCCTAAAGCATTTAGCCTTGAAGAAATCTCTCTATCGAATTTCTCCCAAGAAACAGATTCTCCTTTTATCATTGGACGTTTTACACGCTGGTTATCATATAATGACAGTACCGAAGCGTGAACTCTAGCATTAGCACCAGAATTAACTTTCCCCAATTTATTATTTTCAATTTTTATAGGTCTACCCTCACGAGTTTTCACCAATACACTTGAAAAATCAAATCCGTCTGCTATTGTTGTCGCGTAATAATTAGCAACCCCAGGAACAATACGTTCCGGCTGAACTACATAAGGAATAGATTTCACAACCGGCCCCTCACAAGCAGCTAAAGAAGCTGCTGCAGTACTAAAACCGACAAACTTTAAGAAATCTCTACGAGAAGTTTGCGAACTCTCCAAAGACTCCTTATTTCCCAAGAATTCATCTGTAGGAATTTCCTCTGCAAATTCCTTTTGCTGAAGCGTCTCAACAATAGGGCTATCATTTTTTAGCTCCTCAACACTTTTCCAGTATTTCTTGTTTGATGACATATATAATATAGAATTAGCTTCTTAAATTAATTTTAGTAATGACATTTTCCGCATTCCAACGCACCCATCTGAGCCGCTGTTAATTGTTCTACGCCATATTTTTTAGACAATTCTTCATGAATTTTCTCATAATACTTATTGCCTTCAACTTTAACATTTGTTTCTCTGTGACAATTGATACACCAACCCATCGTTAACGGAGCAAACTGCTTCATCACCTCCATTTCTTCTACAGGTCCGTGACATTTCTGACAAGCAATTCCAGCAACACTTACGTGCTGACTGTGATTGAAATATGCAAAATCAGGTAAATTGTGTATCCTAACCCATTTTACCGGTTTTTCTTCTCCATTATAAGATTGTGTTGAAGGATCCCAACCTACCGCATCGTAAAGCTTAGCAATCTCTCCATCATAAAATTCTTTCGAATATTCTTCGGTTACCGACGTGTTTTTATTTGAAGCGTCTGCAACCTCACCGATTGACTTATGACAGTTCATACAAACATTTAGCGAAGGAATACCTGAGGTCTTACTTACTCGAGCAGATGAGTGACAGTATTTACACTCTATTTGATTATCTCCGGCATGAATTCTATGCGAAAAATGAATTGGCTGAACCGGCTGATACCCTTGATCAACTCCCACCTGCATTAAATATCCGTAAGCAAAATAAGCTGAAACTAACAATAAAAATATCGAAGAAACCAACACTAAAAATTGATTCTCTACAAAGGCTTTCCAGATCGGTTTACGCGCAGGTGTTTTAACCACCTCAATTCCGTTCGCTTCAGCAAATCGATTTAGGGTTTTATTCACCAACACCAACACTACAATCAACAACAACAAAACAAAAGCAAGAACCGCTAGAACCACTTCTGTAGATAAGCCGCCTCCGGATCCACCACCGGCTTGAGCTCCAGCTTGAGCAACAGGTGTTGTCGGCTCAGGCTTCGGTTGCTCCACATAAGCCAAAATATTATCAATATCAGCATTAGACAACTGCGGAAATGCAGTCATCGCTGTTTGATTATATTCTTCATAAATCGCAACCGCTTCAGGATCTCCAGCAGCAATCATCTCCGAACTATTTTTAATCCATTGATACAACCACTGTTTTTCATGACGCCCTGTAACCCCATTTAAAGCAGGACCTGTTGATCTCTTGTAACGCTTATGACAAGCAGCACAAAGAGAATTGAAGAGTTCTTTTCCTTTTGCAGGATCACCTTCCATCGAAGCCGCCGCATCACCCGAAGACGCTTCACTAGCTTCTGCTTTTGCTTCACTAGTTTTTTCTGCGTCAGCTTGTTTAGCCGCAGTTTCCTCTTGCGCTATTGCATTATGCGAAAATGATAATAAAAGTACTACCGCGAAAAGTAGTATTCTTGAAATTGAATGGCGGATACTCACCTTTTTCATATTACAGCTGAATTAACATCTTTAATTGGTATGATTTTTACAATGAATACATTAGCATTTTCTAACCCATTTCATCATAAAAATTCAAGCACAAAAGTAATACTTAAAGATGATTTTAGGAATGTTAGGGAACTGTTAATGCTTAATTTATATTCCTTCTAAATAATAAACTATCCAGAAGTTTAGTTATTTAGTTTTACTTTTGCAGGAAACACATATATCTCATGACGTCAAATTTTTCTCTAAATAATTTACTCCTAGTCTTTTGCATCGTTTTCTCTTTAAACGCAGTAGCGCAAGACAATACTAAAAATATTGAACAAGACCCTTTGATTCCAGAATTGCTAGTATTACAATCAAAAATGACTGAAAGTAACGAATTAGGAGATCGTTATAAAATTCAACTTTTTTACGGATCTACGCTTTCTGAAGCAAACAAGGTTAAAAAAGAGTTTGAAAATAATTATAAAAACTGGCCTGTCAGCATAGAGTTTGAAACACCAAATTACAAAGTTTGGGTAGGCGATTTTAGAAATAAATTAGAAGCTGAACGTGCTTACATTAAATTAAAAGAAGATTTTAAAAGTGCGTTTATTTTTAAACCGAAAGGTTAATATTATTTCCTATAAATTTAGAATTAAATTAAAAAATCCGGTTAAAAAATTTTAACCGGATTTTTACGAACAAAAACAAATTATATTTAAACCTAATTATTTCCTTGCGATATCATCACTCGATTAGTGTTTCCAGATTGAAACACATTACTCTTATGGTTTTGACCTGTTTGACTAACATTACTTTTATTTAAATTTCCGGTTTGACTCACCATACTTTCGTGTGCTGTTCCTTGTTGAATCACTCCACTAGTATTTTCATCTCCGGTTTGAAACTCTGAAGAATAGTTACCCACTCCTTTTTGTGAAGAATTGGTTTTATTTTGATTACCAACTTGTTCTTGTAACGCTTCATTATCTTCACTCAGCGATAAATCATTTTGCTCTATATAAGCTTCATTGAAATCTCCGGTTTGAAATTGTTTTGCAATATTGGAGGTTCCCTCTTGAATGACTTCAACAGAATTATCATCTCCCAATTGAACTTGCTCAATGTTATTAAGAAAAGTTGCAAATGTACTCCCTTGTTTAGCTTCAGCTTCATTGGTATTTCCAGTCTGATTTTGAATCACACTATTTTCATCACCCAACTGAAAGGCTCTAACTTCGTTAGAAGACCCAGCTTGCTGTACCATCACATCATTATCTTCTCCAATCTGCTCAACTTGTGAATCGTTATTTTGAGCAAAAGCATAGCAACCAAAACAAAAAAACGTAGCGCAAAAAATCACTTTCTTCATCATGCAATCATTTAAAAATTAAAACAATTAACCCCACAAAAGGTTAGTTAGAAGAAATCAAAAAAAGAAGCTTAAAATTATAAATGTTTAGACCGCAATTAGCTTCAAATTAAGTTGACCTCTTTTAACACTTCAAAAATAAAGGGAAGTTAGTTGTCTGAAAAAGAAAGATCTAAAATATCTACCAGAAGGCAAGAATTATCGATAAAGCGTATAATTTACTTATTTAATTCAATGATCGCATTAACTCTATGCAATCAAAATGTCATGAAATGTTGATAAAAAAAACAATTTAATCCTGCTTAGGAACCACCCCTCGTAAACCCATATCTACAAGAGTTTCCCCTGCAGAAGGCTCATACTTCCCATCTTGGTTTACTTCTTGCCATTCAAAACTATTATTCACCGAAAAAGATAAGGTTACGACAAGATCTTCTTTTTCGCTTCCAGAAATCACAAATTCATCATCAAATCTTCCGGTTAATACACAAGAACCCTGTGGTATGGGTGAGGTTTCGAATAATGGATTAGGTACAGTTACAGCACCTTCTGGAGCTTGCCCTTCAACAACAAAGTCTTGTGCTTCAAAAGCCCAATACCCTTGTAATTTATTTTGATTGAGCTCAATAGTATTGCCTTTAATATCAAATGATTTTATATAAGTGTTGTATCCCAAAAATGCAGCTATCGTCCCCTCAAACTCATTGCCATTATTTAAAATATTAATACTTGCATTTTGATAAGAAGCAGATATACGAACCCAAGTATAACGCCCGGGTTGAACTCTAGATAATGGTATTTCCAGAAATGTTTCTCCATCACTAATTAATTTAGCTTGACTAAAATCAATAGCGCGTTCTCCCCCTTTTGTAGTTTCTTCACCTTTATAAATGACTTCTCCATCACCTAATAATGTTGCAGCGTTAGGAGACAGCTCTATATAATGCGCACTCATTTTATTAAAAACAGGAGTCTGCGCTGCATTTCCTTCTACTATTCCGGTTGGCTGACCAAGATTATCTAATCGAATTTGGTTTTCATCAAACTCAAACTTCACAATCAATTTTGGCTCATTTAAAGTTGCTTCTGCATTATCATCATTACTACAAGAAACAAAAACAAAAAACAAAAAACAAAAAAATGCTGTAAATGTTCAACTTTTTCATAAGCGGTATAATTAAGAATGACAAAGTAAGTCGAAAAAAGTAATATTATAAAAAAAGCAGAAGATATTTCTTCTGCTTTTCTCAAATTTATATAATGAAATTTATTCTTATTTAAGCTTCTTTTTAACAGCAACCTCTCTGAAGCACTCTACAACGTCTCCCTCTCTAATATCGTTGTAATTTTTCACCTGTAGACCACATTCGTATCCTTTTGCTACTTCTTTAGCATCATCTTTGAATCGCTTCAAAGAAGCAAGCTCTCCAGTGTAAACCACAACACCATCTCTAATAAGACGTATTCTGCTGTTTCTATAAATTTTACCATCTGTAACCATACAACCTGCAATGGTTCCGACTTTAGAAATTTTGAACGTTTCTCTAATTTCTGCATTTCCGGTAATTTCCTCCTTCATCTCTGGTGAAAGCATCCCTTCCATTGCATCTTTCAAGTCATTGATAGCATCATAAATAATAGAATAAGTTCTAATATCTATTTCTTCCTTATCGGCTACTTGTTTTGCATTTCCTGCCGGACGTACATTAAAGCCAATAATAATTGCTTCTGAAGCAGAGGCTAGTAGAACATCACTTTCTGTAATTGCCCCAACTCCTTTATGAATGATATTAACTTGTATTTCTTCGGTCGATAATTTCTGGAAGCTATCTGTTAAGGCCTCAACAGAACCATCCACATCCCCTTTAAGGATAATGTTCAATTCTTTAAAGTCTCCTAAAGCAATACGGCGTCCAATTTCATCTAAGGTAATATGACGTTGTGTTCTTACACTTTGCTCACGTTGCAATTGCGTTCGTTTTGCTGCGATATCTTTAGCTTCACGCTCATCTTGCATAACACTAAATTTATCTCCGGCTTGTGGCGCACCATCTAAACCTAAGATCGAAACCGGGGTTGATGGACCAGCTTCTTTGATATCGTTTCCACGTTCATCATGCATTGCTTTAATCTTACCGCTTGTAGTACCCGCAAGAACGTAATCTCCTATCTTTAACGTACCACTTTGCACTAAAATAGTAGAAACATAACCACGACCTTTATCTAAGTAAGCTTCTACCACTGTACCTAAAGCAGCTTTATTTGGATTAGCTTGCAATTCTAATATTTCAGCCTCAAGCAATACTTTTTCTAATAATTCTTTCACACCATTTCCTGTTTTTGCGGAAATATCGTGCGACTGAACTTTACCACCCCAATCTTCAACAAGAAGATTCATAGCGGCTAATTTCTCTTTTATTTTTTCGGGATTTGCTGTTGGCAAATCTACCTTATTGATTGCAAAAATTATAGGAACTCCTGCTGCCTGTGCGTGAGATATAGCCTCTTTTGTTTGTGGCATCACATCATCATCTGCGGCTATCACAATAATAGCAATATCAGTTACTTGAGCTCCACGAGCACGCATTGCCGTAAAGGCTTCGTGACCCGGTGTATCTAAGAAAGCAATTTTCTCATCGTTTTCTAATTCTACCCCATATGCTCCAATATGCTGTGTGATTCCTCCGCTTTCTCCGGCAATTACATTTTCTTTACGAATATAATCTAATAGAGATGTTTTACCGTGATCTACGTGACCCATCACTGTTACAATAGGAGCTCGATGAACTAAGTCTTCCGGATTATCTTGTTCTACCTCAACAGATTCTTCTAGATCTGCCGTTACAAATTCAACTTCGTATCCAAATTCTTCCGCTACAATAGATAATGTTTCAGCATCTAGGCGCTGATTCATCGTTACCATCATCCCTAAAGACATACAAGCCGATATAACCTTGGTTACAGACACATCCATCATTGTCGCAACTTCACTTACCGTAACAAACTCTGTTACTTTTAGTGTTTTGCTCTCCTGTTCTTGCTGGGCTTGTTCTTCCTCTGATTTTTGACGATGTTGATCTCTTTTATCTCGACGGTATTTAGCACCTTTACCTTTACTAGATTTCCCTTGAAGTTTTTCAAGCGTTTCTCTAATTTGCTTTTGTACTTCCTCTTCTGTAGGTTCTTCTTTTGTTACCGGACGACGCTTTTTAACTGGTCCTCCTTTTTTAAAGTTTGAACGCTTTGAATTTCCTGGACCTCCTGTATTTCCGTCTTTGCTTATTCTGCGGCGACGTTTTTTCTTCCCTTTTGCTCCAGGCTTATTAGTGTCTTTATCGTCTTTCTTCTTAGGCTTCTTTTTATCAAATTGACTAAGATCAATTTTCTCACCGGTAAAGTTTGGGCCGTTTAATTTTTTATATTTTGTTTCTAAACGCTCTTCTTTTAAGGCTTCTTCAGACTTTTCTGAAGTTTCCTCTTTTTCTTTTGGAGCAGGAGCTGGCTTATCTTCTTTTTTAGAAACTGGCTTTTCTGAAGTAGATTTTTTTGCAGAGGTTTCTTCTACTTTTTCTTTAGGCTTTTCAGCTTTTGGAGTCTCGGCTTTTTCTTCCTTCTTCTCCTTAGTTTTTGGCGTTTCTTGACTTGGCGATGGAGCTTTTTCTTTCTCTTGATCTTTTTTGCCGGCAGATTTTTTATCTAAATCAATTTTACCAACTTGTTTAGGTCCGTTTAATTGCTTACGTGCCTTAACTATTTCTTCCTCTTTTGCTTTCTCTTCTTCAAGTTTTCGCTGCTTCTCCAATTGTTCGCGTTCACGTTTTAAACGGAGTTCTTCTTTCTCCTTTTTTCGCTCTTCGCTTACTTCTTTAGAAGCTACCTTTTTACTTTTATCTGTTTGAAATTCATCAAAAAGCACTTGGTAAACTTCTTCAGAAATTTTTGTTGTTGGACGTGCATCAATATCATAGCCTTTGGAAGTTAAAAATTCCACAGCCCGATCAAGTGAAATATTGAATTCACGTAAAACTTTATTTAATCGCATTGTATTTGCTCCAGCCATAAATTGCCTCTAAATTACCTCTTTATTCTTTATTATCTTGATTATTAAATGTTATCATTTAATCTTCAAATTCTTCTTTTAAAATCTGGACAACATTTTTAATTGTTTCTTCTTCCAGATCTGTGATTTTTACCAAATCGTCTATATCCTTTTCGAGAATACTTTTTGCGGTATCTAAACCGATTCTTGAAAATTCTTTAATTACCCAATCTTCAATTTCATCTGAAAATTCTGATAATTCTACGTCCTCTTCTACACCTTCTCTAAACACATCTATTTCAAAACCGGTTAACTGACCGGCTAATCTAATATTATGTCCGCCTCTACCAATTGCTTTTGAAACTTCTTCTGGTTTTAGCATTACTTCTGCACGTTTTCCTTCGTCATCAATTTTGATAGAAGTGATACGTGCCGGACTTAATGCTCTTGTAATGAACAATTGGTCGTTAGTTGTGTAATTAATTACATCTATATTTTCGTTTCCTAATTCTCGAACAATTCCGTGAATTCTGGATCCTTTCATTCCTACACAAGCTCCTACCGGATCAATTCTATCATCGTAAGAATCTACCGCTACTTTTGCTTTTTCACCTGGAATTCTCACTACTTTTTTAACGTTAATTAAACCGTCGAAAACTTCAGGAATTTCTTGTTCAAATAATTTTTCCAAGAAAATTGGTGCGGTTCTAGATAGTATAATTACCGGCTTATTCCCTTTTAATTCTACACTTTCTATAACTCCTCTTACGTTTTCTCCTTTTCTAAAAAAGTCTGAAGGAATTTGACGATCTTTTGGCATTACTAGCTCGTTACCTTCATCATCAAGCAAGATAATCGCTTTATGACGAATATGATGAACTTCTGCCGAATAAATCTCTCCTTCTAATTCTTTAAATTGTTTATAAACGTTTGTATTATCGTGTTCATGAATCTTAGAAATTAGGTTTTGGCGAAGTGCTAAAATTGCTCTACGACCAAGATCTATAAGTTTTACTTCTTCAGAAACATCTTCTCCAACTTCAAAATCAGGCTCTATTTTTCTTGCTTGCGAAAGTGCAATTTCTTGATTATCATCTTCAACTTCACCATCTGCAACTACAATTCTATTTCTCCAAATCTCTAAATCTCCTTTATCTGGATTGATAATAATATCAAAATTATCATCTTCTCCAAACTTCTTTTTCAAAGCATTTCTAAATACATCTTCCAAAATCGCCATTAAGGTAACGCGATCGATCAACTTATCATCTTTAAACTCTGAAAAAGAGTTGATTAAATCGATATTTTCCATATCAAATTTTAATTAAAATGTTATCATCACTTTTGCTTCAACAATATCGTTGTATGGTAAAACCGCTTCTTTTTTCACGGTTACTTTACCTTTTCCGACGGGTTTAGGTTCTCTTGCTTTCCATTTTAGCAAGACCTCATTTTCGTCGGCTTTTTCTAATTTCGCTTCATAACTATCGGTTTCGGTTTTTACGGCTAGTTTTCTACCGATATTTTTTTTAAACTGCCTTGGCAATCTTAAAGGGGTAGAAACTCCGGCTGAAGTAACCTCTAGCGAAAAATCTTCTTCATCCCGATCTAGGTTATGTTCAATTTTTCTGCTTACATCAATACAATCATGTACAGAAACTCCCTTATCATCATCTATGATAACCAAAATTTGGTTGTTTTGTTTGATTTCAAAATCTATTAAAAACAACGTGGGTTTCTCTGCTAATGCCTGCTCTATCAATTCTTTAATCTTCTCCTGCTGCATTGAAAATAGTTATAAAAAGAGGGGACTTTTTGTCCCCTCACTTATCGATTTCTTTCTTCGTGCTGCAAATATACTAATAATTTCTTACATAATAAATTAGATGTGTAATGAAAATTATTTGTAACTTTAAATAATAACAATTTCTAACAACTAAAACTTATCTTAATATGAAAAAAATTCTCGTCCCAACCGATTTTTCTGAACAAGCTGAAAGCGCTTTAAAAGTCGCAGCTCAATTAGCCAAAAAATACGATGGAGAGATTTTTCTACTGCATATGCTAGAATTACCAATGGAGTTAATTGACCCTACCACACAAAGCAATACAAATAATCCGCCCGAAGCATTGTTCTTTATGAGACTTGCACACCAACGTTTTGAAGATATGATGAGTCGTGATTTTTTAAAAGATGTAAATGTTCATGAAACCGTAGAGTTTCATCAAGCTTTTGAAGGGATTATGGAAGTTAGCAAAAAACATGATTGCGATCTTATTGTGATGGGTTCTCACGGCGCAACCGGCTTAAAAGAAGTTTTTATTGGCTCTAATACAGAAAAAGTAGTACGCCATGCCAATTTACCGGTATTAGTCATAAAAAACGATATTCCATTATTTGATGTTCAAAATTTTGTATTTGCGTCTGACTTTGTAGATGATGGTAAAGAATCTTTTCTAGAAGCGGTAGATTTTGCCAAAGAAATTGGTGCAAAAATGCATCTGGTTTATATTAATACGGCTAATAAATTTAAAACGACAACTAAAATAGAAAACCGTATCAATAAATTTATTAAGGGAGCTCATCTTGGAGATCATACCATTACCGTATATAATGACGAATCTATTGAAAAAGGCATCCTAAATTTTTCTGCTAAGGTAAATGCCGGCTTAATCGGTATAAGTACACACGGTAGAAAAGGAATTGCTCATTTCTTAAATGGTAGTATTGGAGAAGATTTAGTAAATCATGCTAAGCGTCCGGTAATTACCTTTAAAATTAAATAAACGCTTTTTTTAATCCAGCTTCGAGACAAGACCAAAAATAATTCCAAAAAGATTTGGTCTTGTCTCTTTTTACATTTTGTACTCGCTTAGTAATTTCTCCATTTTTAGGATTCTTCTTTACAATTACATTTGCCAAAAGACTTAAAAGACTATTCTTTTTTTGACCATCTTTTTGCAAGACCTCTACTTTAAAATTACGATACGCCAATTTTAATTCTCCTCCGGCTTCATTATAATTTCCCGAAAAATTAAAATACACTTCCTCTACTCCATCGCCGGTAGTTTTCATATTAAATGCCGGCACAAAAAAAGCATTCATAGATGAAGCCGGGATGTTAAAAGATCTTCCATTAATATTAAAGCGATCTAAAGTATCGTTAACTTTAAAATTCCAATTGACCTTAAGTGGTGATTTCCCCATAAACGAAGTACTAATATCTACTTGTGTTCGTGGAAAATCTTTACGATCTAAATTTTTATTTGTCAATGGTGCAATACTTGCCTGAAAGTCTTTAAATTCAACTTTACCGGGCGCTCTATCCTTTTTGATCAATTCTTCGTAAACAATATTAGCATCTTCAATTAAAAGGCTATCAATAGAAATTTCTGCCGGTACTTTTCTTAGCATTTTGCTATACAAATCTTTTTTTCGCGTATCGTTTTTCACTGTTTTGTCTCGATAAATTTCAAAATCCAAGCGGTTTAAAACTAATTTTGGCGCTTCAAAAACAGGCACAGTATCATTAAATGAAAATTTGTAATGCGGAATATGAAGTTTTTTCAACTTCAACTCCATTAAATCTTTTTCATACGGAATTACCTTTACATAACTTTCTCTTGTTTCTTTAGGGTGCATCGCTAAGTTTGAAACTGTTAATTGATTTTCACTAAGCTGTAATTGGTCTAGTTGTAATGCTTGAAGTTTATTCAACTCATATTGCAAGCCCTTAACATCTAAAAGAAGGCTTTTATAGGTAAACGGAATTTTCTCAGCCATAGTTTTTTCGGTAACCGCAATGCCATTCAATTTTACATTATAGTGCTTCACATGTAAAAGTTGAACAGAATCATTAGAAAAGCGAAGGCTCCCGTTATTAACGCTTAGCTGGTGAATAAAAATTGGCTTTTTAGGGGAAGATTTTTTGTTGGCCTTTTTTTTCTTATTTGCTGAATCATTTTTTTTCTTAAAATTTGCTTCCGGTTTTTCTACCCTGATAGTATGGAATGCAATTTCTTTATCAAATAAAAAACGGGTATAATTAAAATCTTTAACCGCAAGTTGATCGGTTGTAATAAACATTCCATTTTTTTGATAAGAAAGCTTATTAAAAACCACACTGCCCGACCAAAGATCTAATGAAAATTTTTCATAATCTAACTCACCCGTTTTCACCTTTTCAACCAGCGCATCCGTAATTTTCGAGCGTACATATTGGTGTGCCGCAAAGTAAATTACGCCAAGTACAAAAATGGTAATTCCTACTCCTAAAAGTATTTTTTTTAGCTTCACATTATTCAATTAATGCTTCTAATGTATTATTCTTTTATTGGACAAGCCTACGCTTTAAGAGTTTTTAACTTAAAAATATTAACCAAGTATTTTCCTGACGTTAAATTTCAGCTAAAGATGATTTAAAATTTGATTTGTAAACCATCTCAACCGTATATTTACAACGAAATCAAATATTTATGCTCGCAAAACTCTTTATAGGAATACTTTTTATCATTGCCGAAATATCGCTAGGCGTTTACAGTTTACTTTTTAGTGAAAGTCTTCTGGCAAGATTCCTATTTTTCATGTTAAGCGCAGTACTTATTTGTTTTGCTGTTATTAAGATGAGCAGTAAAATTTTACCTTTTGAAGAAAACGAAGCTTTTAAAGAAGAAAAATAATTAACCAATAATATTTTTATAATCCGATGATTTTTCATCGGATTTTTTGTATTCTACACTATGACCATTATTTGTATTTCCGACACACATAATAACCACAAAAAACTGGAAATCCCTGCGGGTGATATTTTAATTCACGCCGGAGATTTAACCGAAGCCGGAACCAAAAGAGAATTAGAAAGCTTTTTTAAATGGTTTAGTGAACAACCCCACCAACACAAAATTTGCATTGCGGGAAACCACGATTTCTATTTAGAATCTTGTTCGTTAACAGAACGAAACAAACTAATTCCCAAAAATGTACATTACCTTCATGATAAGAGTGTAAAAATTATGGACTTAAATTTTTGGGGCTCTCCACACACGCCAGTTTTAGATCGCTGGGCGTTTGGAAAAGACGTATTATCACTAGAAAAACATTGGGATAAAATCCCAAAAGAAACCGATGTGGTGATTACACACACACCGCCTTATGATATTTTAGATGAATCACATCAGCAAAACGCGTTAGGCTGTGCTATTCTAAGGAAAAGAATTGCTTCCATACAACCACGATTTCATATTTTCGGACACATGCATAACAATTACGGCATTGTAAAATTTGCTGAAACTACCTTTGTAAATGCTACTTCTTTTAATGATTCGTATTCACTAATCAACAATCCTATAAAACTAACTCTATAAAAAAATCATAAAATAGCGGTTGTTTTTCACAATAGAAGTTAATTAGAAATAATGCAACATTTTATTACCAATAAATTAACAACTGCTCACGTATCTTAGCATTGTAATTAAAACGCTAATGCTATGAGAACTTCTTATCAGTCTGATACTATTTTAAATGAAATGAATAATTTAATCGCGTATAGCTGTCAAAGCAACGAAGTTTCTACTTCTAATTTCAACACCTTTCATACAGCTTTAATAAAAAAACATTTTGAAGCGATTGAAGTCGACATTCAAAGAGAACTTAAAAATATAGAATTGAAGGTTTTAATTAAAGACAATCAATATGTTCACGTAAATCTAAGCTACAATACTTTAGAAGATTTCTTAAAATCTTGTTTAGAAGATGATTTGGGCAGCTTGTCTTTTTATCAAAACATGCTGACTTTTTATAATGTAGGTGTGAGTAATTATTTTTTTTATTGAATCATCACTCCCTATCCATTAATTGAATCCCTTTTATAAGGGATTTTTTTATGTAAGCTTCTTATATAAACGGCAAGGTTTTTGAAAAACATTTAAAAGTCATAAAGACTTGGCTATGTGAATAGCTTCACTTAATTTTGCATCACAAATGAAAAGGGCATTTAAATATTTTCTACTCTGTATAGTAATCCTTATCGGATCTACACAACTTTATGCCTTTAATCAAACCCAGAATTTTTTAACTACAGCTAATAAAACTGTTAATTCAGCAACATATGAATTAGCCTTTTTATATAAACCAGCGTCTTCAGATCATACCAATAATTTAGAAATTGTTGGTATCGATGTTGAAAAAGAAGAATACGAATGGTTCTCCGTTAAAAAATTTGTAGAAAATCACCAAAAAGCTGTCTCGCTTTGTTATGCCTTTTTATACCAGTTTTCTATAGAGAATAAGACTGACAAAACAAAACATTACCATAATACTTACCAAATAACCTCGCTTAAACCACTATACATTCAGTTTAGTGTTTTTAGGTTATGATTTAACCCCTCAACATACAACCTTTTCTTGGTTGTCTTTTATCACAACGATAAAATTTAGCGCGTAATATCGGTTTGTTTTAATATAAACACACCTATAACGCCAGCATGTTTTCATGCAACAATATTACACACCTAAAAATCTTATAAACAGATTATTATCATGAAAAAAATTCTATTATTCATGGGCTTATGTGGCATGATATGCCTAACAAGCTGTGAATCAAAAAAACATGAAAAAGAATTAGTGTCTACATTTCTTGTGACCCAGCCTATTCGTAAAGACACCTTAATTACCAATCAATATGTTGCACAAGTTCAGTCTATAAGGAATATTGAAATTAGAGCACAAGAACGAGGATATTTGCAAGATATCTATGTAGACGAAGGAGAGTCAGTTAAGAAAGGGCAATTGATGTTCAGAATTATGCCAAAACTCTATGAGGCCGAACAACAAAAAGCCGAAGCAGAAGCAGAATTTGCAAAAATAGAATACCTCAACACTAAAAAGCTAGCGAATAGTAATGTCGTTTCTCCAAATGAGTTAGCGATGGCAAAAGCACATTACGATAAAGCAAAAGCAGAATTAGCACTTGCTAACGTGCATTTAGATTTCACTAGTATTCGAGCTCCTTTTGAGGGTATTTCAGATCGACTTCATCTAAAATTAGGAAGCCTGGTTGATGAAGGTGATTTATTAACCACACTTTCCGATAACAGCGAAATGTGGGTTTATTATAATGTACCGGAAGCCGAATATCTAGAATATATGAATACCAAAAATTCTGAAGATAAAAAAGAAGTTCAGCTTCTTATGGCAAACAACAAAATGTATCCCGAAACAGGAATCGTAAAAACCATCGAAGGAGAATTTAATAACGAAACCGGGAATATCGCCTTTAGAGCAACTTTTCCTAACCCAAAAGGTTTATTAAGACACGGCGAAACTGGAAGCATTATCACCACAATTCCATTTAAAAATGCTTTGTTAATACCACAAAAAACAACTTTTGAAGTGTTAGACAAACACTACGTCTATGTAGTTTCAGAAGAAAATAAAATCGAAGCGAAAGAGATTAAAATTGCAAGTGAACTTCCGCATTTATATGTGATAAGTTATGGCATTACCGAAGAGGATAAAATTCTTTTGGAAGGCTTACGAAAAGTAAGAAACGGAGATGAAATCGAATACGAATTCGAAGAGCCCGAAAAAGTGATTAATCACTTGCAACTATATGCCGAATAAATCAATAGCAAAATTCAGAAAAAATGTTTAAACGATTTATACATAGACCTGTATTTGCTATAGTGATTTCAATCATTATAGTTTTTATGGGGTCTTTAGCCATAAAAAAATTACCCATATCTCAGTTCCCTCAAATTGCACCAACTACGGTAAATATTTTTGTAGCTTATCCGGGAGCAAGTGCTGATGTGTTGGTAAAATCTACCCTAATTACCTTAGAAAATTCTATTAACGGAGTACAAGATATGCGCTATATTGCTACCGATGCTACGAGTGCCGGTGAAGCAACACTTCGCGTTATTTTTGAACCCGGCACAGACCCTAATGAAGCTGTAGTTCGGGTAAAAACCCGAGTCGACAGGGTAATGCCACTTTTACCTGAATTAGTTCAGCGAGAAGGTGTTAGCATTACGCCCATTCAGCCTAGTATGTTAATGTATGTAAATCTATATTCTAAAAATGAGAATATGGATGAAAAGTTCTTGTACAACTATGCGAATGTGAAAATGATTCCTGAAATCAATCGGATTAAAGGTATTGCAAAATCCACTATTTTAGGAAGTAGAAAATATGCGATGCGGGTATGGTTAAACCCGGATAGAATGCGAGCCTATGATGTTTCTGTTGATGAAGTAATGGAAGCCATGAAAGAACAAAGTATCGTTGGTCGCCCAGGACGTTTAGGAAGGAGTTCTGGTATCGAAGCACAATCTTTAGAATATGTATTAACTTACAAAGGGAGGTACAATGAACCCGAGCAATATGAAAATATAATTATCCGGGCAAATCCAGATGGTGAAAGTTTACATCTAAAAGATATTGGTCGAGTAGAACTCGGAAGTGAATTTTTTGATATTTATTCCAATTTAGATGGGCATCCTTCTGCAGCAATCGTACTGAAACAAAATTACGGTAGTAATGCAAGTGATGTAATTGATGAGGTAAAAGCAAAACTCGAAGATATGCGAGTCGACTTTCCCCCGGGAATGGATTATAAAATTAGCTACGATGTTTCTCAATTCTTAGACGCATCTATTGAGCAGGTGGTTCACACCTTACGAGATGCTTTCTTTTTAGTAGCCATTGTGGTGTTCATTTTCTTGGGAGACTGGCGATCTACTTTAATTCCTATTTTGGCTGTTCCGGTCTCATTAGTAGGTGCTTTTTTCGTAATTCAATTTTTTGGTATTTCCATCAACCTCGTTACACTATTCGCTTTAGTATTAGCGATTGGTATTGTTGTCGATGATGCAATTGTTGTTGTTGAAGCCGTCCACGCCAAGTTTGAGGAAGACCCGAAAATTTCTCCCTATAAAGCCGTTAAAAAAGTACTCGGTGAAATTAGTGGAGCAATTATTGCCATTACGATGGTAATGGTTTCCGTATTCTTGCCAATCTCTTTTATGTCGGGGCCTGTAGGTACATTCTACCGACAGTTTTCCATTACGATGGCTAGTGCAATTGTAATTTCAGCCTTAATCGCCCTTACATTAACACCGGTTTTATGTGCAATATTGCTTAAAAATCATCATGGAAAAGAGAAGAAAAAGAATATTTTAATCAAAGGACTTGATAAATTCAATTCTGGTTTCGATAAACTTACCGGAAAATACGTAGGAATTTTAAAAAGAATTGTTAGCAGAAGATGGTTAACATTTGGTATTCTAGTGGCTTTCTGTGCCGGAATCTTTTTAGAAAATCAAATTTTACCTTCAGGTTTTATTCCGAGTGAAGATCAAGGTACAATCTACGCGATTATTCAAACACCACCAGGAGCAACCTTAGAACGTACCAATGAAGTTTCTATGGAACTTCAGAAAATAGCAGAAGAAGTTGATGGAATAGAATCGGTTTCGTCCTTAGCGGGTTATGAAATCATGACAGAAGGGCGTGGCTCTAACGCCGGTACGTGTTTAATTAACCTAAAAAACTGGTCAGATCGAGAGCATACCGTAAAAGAAATTATGGAAGAGCTCGAAGAAGAATCCAAAGACTTAGGTGCGATAATTGAGTTTTTTGAACCACCAGCCATTCCTGGGTTTGGTTCTTCCGGTGGTTTTTCTATGCGTTTATTAGATCAAAATACAGATACAGATTACCAAGAGTTCGATAAAATTAATCAAGAATTCATGGAGAACCTTAGAAAGCGAAAAGAGTTAAAAGGACTTTTCACCTTCTTTGCTGCAAATTATCCGCAATATGAATTAGAGTTCAATAATGAATTAGCGATGCAGAAAGGAGTTTCTATTGGAAAAGCGATGGAAAACCTGAATATTCTAATCGGTAGTACGTACGAACAAGGTTTCATTAAATTTAATCGCTTTTTTAAAGTTTATGTTCAATCTGACCCTAAGTTTAGAAGATTACCCTCCGATGTGTTAGATATGTATGTAAAAAATGATCACGGAGAAATGGTTCCATATTCCGCCTTTATGAAGCTAAAAAAACTACAGGGCCCTAACGAGGTAACTCGATTCAACATGTATAATTCTGCGGCAATTCGTGGACTCCCGGCAAAAGGCTACACTACTGCAGATGCTATTGAAGCCATTCGTGAAGTTGCAAAAGAAACCTTACCGAAAAATTATGATATTGCTTGGGAAGGACTTTCGTATGATGAATCTCATCGGGGTAATGAATCACTATATATTTTCTTAATCGTTTTGGTGTTCGTTTATTTTGTACTTGCCGCACAATATGAAAGTTTCATAATTCCGTTGACAGTAATTTTCTCACTTCCTGTGGGAGTTTTCGGTTCGTTTATGTTGCTGAAATTCATGGGGCTTCAAAATGATATTTACGCACAAATCGGACTCATAATGTTAGTTGGTCTTTTAGGTAAAAACGCGGTATTAATTGTGGAATTTGCCGTTATAAAACATAGGGAGGGCTATACTATTTTAGAATCTGCCATTGAAGGTGCAAAAGTTCGTTTTAGACCTATTTTAATGACTTCTTTTGCTTTCATCGCCGGATTAATTCCATTGATAGTTGCAACCGGAGCCGGAGCAATCGGTAACCGAACGTTAGGAGCTTCAGCTTTAGGCGGAATGCTTTTCGGAACCATTTTCGGTGTAATTATAGTTCCCGGTTTATACTACATTTTTGGTAGTCTGTCCGAAGGAAAATCATTAATAAAATATGAAGACGATAATCCGTTAACAGAAGATTTTGAATATGATGAATAGAAAAAAAATAATTCAAGGAGTAGGAATTTCAATGCTATTTTTACTCGTCAGTGCTTGTGGCGTTCCTAAACTCACACAGAAAGAAGTGAATAAAGAGATTCCTGCGAGTTACAACAGCTCACGGGACACCCTTAATTCCGCAACGATCAATTGGAAAGAATTTTTTACCGACCCACATTTAAATCGGTTAATTGACACCGCCTTAGCTAATAATCAAGAGCTGAATATCATCTTGCAAGAACTTCAAATTACTAAAAATGAGGTTCAAGCGAAAAAGGGAGAATATTTACCTTTTGTAGGATTAAGAGGAGGTGCCGGTTTTGAGAAATCCGGTAGATATACCAGAAACGGAGCAGTGGAAGAAAGTCTAAATATCAAGGACGAAAAAACAATGCCTGACCCTTTACCTGATTATATGCTGAGTGCTTATGCAACTTGGGAAATAGATATTTGGCACAAACTACGTAATTCGAAAAAAGCAGCAGTCATGAATTACCTGTCGAGTGTAGAAGGGAAAAATTTTATGACGACCAACCTGATTGCTGAACTTGCTAATTCATATTATGAATTACTTGCACTTGATAATCAACTGGATATTGTACAACGAAATGTAGCCATTCAAACTAATGCCTTAAGAATTGTTCGCTTACAAAAAGAAGCGACTCGCGTAACGTCCTTGGCGGTTCGGAAATTTGAAGCAGAAGTATTTCATACCAGAAGTTTACAATATGAAATTCAGCAAGAAATTACAGAAAAAGAGAATCGTATAAATTTTTTAGTGGGGCACTTTCCGCAGCATGTAGAACGTAGTAATAAAAATTTTGATACGTTAATTCCTAAAAAAATTCACACAGGACTTCCGGCCCAGTTGCTGGAAAACCGACCGGATATTAAACAAGCAGAATTAGAGCTTAGTGCGGCTAAACTTAATATTAAAGTTGCTAAAGCTAGGTTTTACCCTTCATTAGGAATTTCTGCCGGCATAGGATTTCAAGCTTTTGATCCCTCATACTTATTAAAAACTCCGGAATCGCTTTTATACTCTTTAGCTGGAGACCTGACCGCTCCTCTTATTAATAGAAACGCTATAAAAGCAGCCTATTCTAGTGCAAATGCAAAGCAAATTCAAGCGGTGTATAATTATGAGCGCAGTATTTTAAAAGCCTATATAGAAGTTGCCAATCAGCTTGCAAAAATTGATAACTTGGAAAAGAGCTACAACTTAAAAGCACAAGAAGTTGAAGCTCTTACTAAATCGATTAATATTGCTAATGATTTGTTTAAATCCGCTAGAGCAGATTACATGGAGGTTTTACTCACCCAACGTGATGCCCTAGAGTCGAAGTTTGAATTGGTAGAAACCAAGAAAAATCAGCTAAATGCTTTGGTAGATATGTACCAAGCTTTAGGTGGCGGATGGAATTAAAATGCCAAAACTATAAGTAAAGCTAAAAACCCCGATTCTTTTTACAGAATCGGGGTTTTTTTATTTTATCAACCTACAAAAAATTACCGGAACAACACTCAGCATAAACTTCTAGTCCAATCAACTTCTTATTTTTCAACATAAAAAATCCCGACCAAATAAATGATCGGGATTAATTCTGTTGGCCTACTAGGGCTCGAACCTAGACTCTTCTGGACCAAAACCAGACGTGTTGCCAGTTACACCATAGGCCAATGCTTGAATGCGGTGCAAATTTAATATAAACTTTTAATTCACCAAATAAAAAATAAAAAAAAATTCAAGGCAATAGGATAATTTTAATTTCGTTCTAAGCTCATTCAGCATTTATTCTTAAATTCGCCACACGCAGAAATTTTTTCAATCCGAAAGCATGACAGAACTTAACTTTAGCAAGTGGAATAAAATTTTAGGATGGGCCGTTTTTCTTATCGCCCTCATTACATATACCTTAACTGTAGAACCCACCGCTAGTTTCTGGGATGCCGGGGAGTATATTTCTACGGCAGCAAAATTACAAGTAGGTCACCCACCGGGCGCTCCATTATTCCAAATGATGGGAGCATTTTTCTCTACCTTCACTACAGATGAAACCAATGTTGCCCTAATGGTCAATATGGTTTCGGTCGTTTCCAGTGCATTTACTATTCTATTTATGTTCTGGTCTATTTCTATCTTGGTGAGAAAAATTTCCGGTTCGGCAGAAACCTTATCAACTTCCTCTAAAATTGCGGTTTTGGGGAGTGCATTAGTCGGTTCACTTGCGTTTAGTTTTACCGACAGTTTTTGGTTTAACTCCGGAGAAGCAGAAGTTTATGCGATGGCAAGTTTTCTTATGGCAGTACTTTTTTACCTCGGCTTATTATGGGAACGCGATATGTTTAAACCACGCGGAAACCGATGGTTAATTTTAATCGCCTTTATTATTGGTCTTTCATTTGGTGTACACTTTATGGCCTTACTCACCATTCCTGCTATCGGATTTTTATATTATTTTAAAAACACCGAAAAAATTACGGCCAAAAACTTTATCCTAGCTAATATTATTGTAGTGGCTATCTTATTGTTTATTTTTAAATTATTATTGCCATATACGCTGACTTTTTTCGCTGAAGCGGAAGTATTTTTTGTCAACTCGATTGGATTACCATTTAATTCAGGAACCATTATTGCCGGTTTAGTGGTATTGATCGCTTTTTTCTATGGATTTAAATACACCAAAAAGCACAATTACATTCACGCCAATACATTTTTACTATGCGTATTGTTTATTTTTATCGGATTTTCCAGTTGGATTATGCTTCCTATCCGTGCCAATGCCGGAACGGTTATTAATGAAAACAGCCCCGACAATGCACGAGAATTATTAGCCTATTATAATCGAGAGCAATATCCTGAAACCAAATTGTTTTACGGTCCGCAGTTTACAGACACCTTCGCCGGTTTAGATGAAGAAGAACCCTATATCGATGATAAACCAAAATATGAAGAAGATGAGGCTAGCGGAAAATATATTATTGTAAACAATTGGGAAAATGCTAAACCAAATTCAAGCAGTAAACACAAAACATTATTACCCAGAATGTGGAGTCCGGAGCATATTGCAAATTACATGCAATTTACGGGACCTATAGAGTTTACCATCAGACCAGAATATCAGCAAGAACAACAGCTGGTACAAACAGTAAACGAATTTAAAAAAGCCTACGCCTTAGGAAAAATTGACAATGAAGATTACGTGTCTTTTCTACGCCAATTCGGCCAATATATTGATGTAAAAAAACCTTCTACCACTTCCAATATCCGTTATTTACTTGAATTCCAAATCGGCTACATGTATATGCGCTATTTTATGTGGAATTTTGTGGGGAGGCAAGACGATATTCAAGGAAGGTATACCGATTTACATGGAAATTGGATTAGCGGAATTGACTTTATAGACGAAATGTTCTTAGGCTCTCAAGATAACCTGCCTAGTGATGTAAAAAATAACAAAGCAAGAAACACCTATTTTTTCCTACCATTGATTTTAGGAATTATCGGTTTGGTTTTTCAACTTAAAAAAGACAATAAGAATTTTTGGGTTCTCTTAGTTTTCTTCCTATTTACGGGAATTGCCCTTAAAATTTACCTCAACGAACGTCCGTTTGAGCCGAGAGAAAGAGATTACGCGCTTGTCGGCTCCTTTTATGTATTTGCCATTTGGATTGGCTTTGGTGTTTATGCCTTATACGATATGCTCAAGAAAAACCTGTCGGCAAAAATAGTAGCGCCGCTGGTTACCGTGGTTTGTTTACTTGCCGTTCCCGGGATTTTAGTCTCGCAAAATTGGGACGATCACAACAGGTCTAACCGCTATACCACCACGGCCATGGCTAAAATGTATTTAGACTCTGTAGAAGAAAACGGAATTCTATTTACTATTGGCGATAACGACACTTTTGCCCTATGGTATGCACAAGAAATTGAGGGGTATCGAAAAGACGTTCGCGTCATTAACACTTCCTTATTTGCGACAGCCTGGTATATTGACCAAATGAAGCGTGCCGCTTACGACAGTAAACCTGTAAAAACATTGTTAGAGCATAGTGACTACAGCTACGGAACTAATGATTATGTACGTTATTACAAAGATCCGCGTGTTCGAGATACGATGCTGATTAAAAATTGGCTTAAATACATTAAAAGTGACGACCCGAGTACACAAGCTGAAACGCAAACAGGACAAATGGTGAGCACCTTCCCGACTAAAAATATTCGAGTTCCGGTAAGTGCGAGTAATGCTATAAAAAGTGGTATTGTTAAAGAAAAAGATCGCAATAAAATTGTTCCTTATATCGATATTAACCTCGATGAAAATGTTATGCTTAAAAATAGGATTTTAATGCTAGACGTGGTCGCAAATGCAAATTGGGAACGTCCTATTTACTTTACCGGCGGGAGCTTTGGAGATGATGATTACTTATGGATGAAAGACTACCTTCAACTCGACGGGGTTTGCTATAAACTTGTCCCGATTAAAACACCTATCGACCCGAGGATTCCTTATGACATGGGAAGAATTGATACTGATAAAATGTATGATATTGTGACTAATTGGGAATGGGGAAATAGCGGAAGTGATGAAATTTATCACGATCCGGAAACCAGAAAAAACTCCATTACATATAGAGGAAATTTAGCACGTTTGGTTGAAAATCTAATCGCTGAAAAAGATAGTGTTCGTGCCAAAAAAATATTAGATCTGGGTATGGAAAAAATGCCTGTCGATAAATTTGGTCACTACACTTTATTAGAACCTTTTATTGACGGTTATTACCAAATCGGTGAAAAAGAAACTGCCCGAGAAATATGGAAAAAAACCGCCGAAAAATATCACGAAAAACTACGTTATTATAGCAGCTTACCGCTGAACAAACAATATGAATACGGCGAAACTATTATTACGGCTATTGAGCGCTACCGAAGTTTAGTCGACTTATTAATTCTTAATCAAGATGAAGAATTGGTAGAGGAAAAAGCCGAGGAGTTTAATAGTTATTTAAAAATGTTTAAGCATTTTTATAAAGAAGAAGAGTCGTATAATACTCAGGAGCCGGAAGAAGAAATAGATCCTGCTTTAGAAAACGAGTTGTTAAACCCTAGAAATATAGCTCCGAATGATTCCACACTTATGGATGGGACAGAAACTGATATTATTCCTTAAAGAGAAAAACCTGCAAGTAATTTTGCAGGTTTTTTTTATTAAACAGACTATTCTTAATTTTTTACTCGTTAAACTTTTGAAGCAGATGAATCAACGTATTGGCATCGTGTTCTCCGCTCTGGCGCCAAACCATTTCCGCATTTTTATATATCACCAAAGTAGGAAGGGTTTTAACACGCAACGCATCGGCTAGTTTCTTATTTTTATCAACGTCAATTTTTATAACTTTTGCACGATCTCCAACTGCGGCAGCTACATCTTTTAAAATAGGATGCATCGCTACTGAAGAATCATTCCATTCCGCATAAAAGTCTAATAATAGCGGAACATTCAGATCTATTAACTCTCCAAATTTAGCCATATGAAATTTTTAGAACTTAAAATTAGGCAAGAAGTTTTAGCTAACCAAAAATTTAGGAATATGTTAAGAACTTCGTTTCTTCTTTAATTTAATTACACTAATTTCAGGCCAAATCCCTACTCTACCCGGATAACCTAAATAACCAAATCCACGATTTACATTGATATAATTATCAAATTCCTGATAAATACCGGCCCAATTTTTATAGCGATATTTCACCGGGCTCCATTTTATCCAACCCGGAATTTCAATCCCGAATTGCATCCCGTGGGTATGCCCACTTAGAGTAAGTTGATATTTTTTAGGGTCATTTTTTAATTTCTCTTGCCAATATGAGGGATCGTGACTTAACATAATTTTAAAATCATTAGCTCCGAGCCCGGCTGCAGCTTTATCGGCATCGCCGTGTTTTACAAAACTGCCGGCTCCCCAGTTTTCAACCCCAACAACGGCAATACGCTCGCCGTTTTTCTCGATAAATCGATGTTCGTTTAACAACAAATCCCAACCCATCTTTTTCTGAGTATCTTTTAAATCCTGTAGGTTTTGGTGTTTAGCAGCATCAGATTCCCATT
The DNA here is from genome assembly GCF_003667275.1 of Mesonia aquimarina. GTDB lineage: Bacteria > Bacteroidota > Bacteroidia > Flavobacteriales > Flavobacteriaceae > Mesonia > Mesonia aquimarina. The sequence continues at coordinate 134,865 of NZ_RCNV01000005.1, forward strand.
CGGCATAATCTCCATAATCATGATTTCCTAGAATAGAATACACCCCGTCCTTAGCCTGTAAGGTTCCAAATATGTCTTTCCAACTTTCCATTTCATCAGCTCGATTATTCACCAAATCACCCGTAAAAAAAATAGCATCGCTTTGTTGCTCATTAATTAAATTAACGGCATAATTTATTTTTTCATGATTGTCAAAGCTTCCACTATGCACATCACTAATTTGGGTAATCTGATAACCATCAAAAGCTTCCGGTAAATCCTCAAAAGCTAATTCATAACTTAATACTTGAAAGTTATACTTTCCGCGATACATGCCGTACAATAAAGAAGCAAAGGGAATGGCGGCAATTCCCAAGGCAATTTTACTCACAAAATCACGACGCGAAGCCAGGTAAAATCCTTTATCTGATGACCCCCACAAACTTTTAAAAACCCCGGTAATCAGTCGTACAATATCTTCGCCAAAAAGCACCAACATTAACACTAGTTTTGCTGAAATAAGCGCTAATAAAAATCCAAAGGCATAACTTTTTGCCCCCGTAAGTACCTGACCAGTATCAGGTTGTGCCCAATGAAAAATGAAATTCCCTAATACGCCAACAGAAATCAGCACATAAACCGCATAAACCCAATTGCTTTTCGTCACCGTTCGCAAGGCTTGAAAAGCGTAAAGACTAATAAGGATATAAAAAACAATAAAAATGATCCAGCGCATAATTGATTTTTTCAGCTGGCAAAATTAAAGCAAATAAGATGCCTAAACGATGATTTCTAAATATTTAACGAAAGATTGGTTTTTTCTGAATCAGACGTCTAAAGAGTCTATTTTCGTCAAACTGAACTTAATCCAGATCCGCATACTAATCTGTAAGACAGCAAGATGATATTCTGTTCCGATAGTTATTGGAATAAATTAAGAATGAAAAAGTTTGATACTTTTTCGATAACCTCATGATTTTGTAAAATCTCATCAGTATTCTGTATCAAACTTAAAATCACGTTTTAGCACTTGGCTCAAAAAGCGAAGCGCTCTAACTTCTATTTTCTAACAGCTTAACATTCTAATATCTTTAACAGAGGCGACTAATAACGTTTACATTTCCATTTTGTTGAAATAACTCGTAGTTTTGAAGACTTCCATAAAATAAGAACCCATGGCAAAACAAAAAAGACTTTTCCTGCTTGATGCGTACGCACTAATTTTTAGAGGCTATTATGCATTGATCAAAAATCCAAGAATCAATTCAAAAGGGCAAGATACTTCTGCCATTATGGGTTTTACGAATTCACTTTTTGATGTCATTAGACGAGAAAATCCCGATCATTTAGCCGTATGTTTTGACAAAGGCGGAAGCAAAGAAAGAACCGAACTATTTCCAGAATACAAAGCCAATAGAGATGAAACTCCAGAAGCTATTCGGATTGCGGTACCTATAATTCAAGAAATCTTAAAAGCGATGCACATTCCTTGTGTAGAACTCTCCGGTTTAGAAGCCGATGATATTATAGGCACACTCGCTAAACAAGCCGAAAAAGAAGACTACCAAGTTTTTATGGTAACGCCTGACAAAGATTTTGGGCAGTTAGTTTCAGAAAATATTTTTATGTACCGTCCTGCCAGAATGGGAAATAGTATCGAAATTTGGGGAATTCCAGAAATTCAAAAACGCTTTGGTGTAGAACGCCCAGAACAGGTAATTGATTATTTAGGAATGATGGGCGATGCTTCCGACAACATACCTGGTTTACCCGGTGTTGGCGATAAAACGGCCAAGAAGTTTATCGCGCAGTTTGATAGCATGGAAGGCTTGCTGGAAAACACCGATCAGCTAAAAGGAAAAATGAAAGAAAAAGTAATTGCCAATGCTGAATTAGGACGACTTTCAAAAAAACTAGCCACAATTTTCACCGATTGTGATGTGAAGTTTGATGCCGAAAATTATGAACTTTCTAAACCTGATGCCGAAAAAGTTGTTGAAATTTTCAAGGAATTAGAGTTTAGACGCCTTACCGATCAGTTCATGAAAATGTTTAACGAAGGGGAAACTTCAGGGAAAGGCTTAACCACTTCTTCAACTTCAGAAAACAAAAAAGCTGCAAAACCTACTGCCGGGGCGGGACAATTTTCGCTTTTTGGTAACGATACTTCCGGGGATAATGTTTCTGCCGAAAATTTTCAAGGCTATAAAACTATTGAGAATACATCGCATCTCTACCAAACCATTCAACCGGGAATGGCAACTGAATTGTTCTTAAAAAAACTGATGCAACAACAATCGGTTTGTTTTGATACCGAAACAACTAGCTTAAATACCCATCAAGCCAAATTGGTCGGGATTGCATTTAGCTGGGAAAAAGAAAAGGGCTATTATATTCCTATTCCTGAAGACGATGAAAAAGCACAAGAAACAGTAGAAATGCTTCGCCCGTTTTTTGAAGCAGAAGAAATTGAGAAAATCGGTCAGAACCTTAAATATGATATCAAGGTGATGGCAAACTACAATATTAAAGTAAAAGGAAAATTATTTGACACCATGTTGGCGCATTATATTATCAACCCAGATATGCGTCACAATATGGATGTCCTTTCAGAAACTTACCTCAATTATTCTCCTGTTTCCATTGAAACACTTATCGGAAAGAAAGGAAAAAATCAAAAATCGATGCGCGAAGTTCCGGTAGAAGAGCAAACCGAATACGCAGTGGAAGATGCTGACATTACCCTTCAACTAAAACAGTTTTTTACAGAGGAATTAAAAGATGCGAATAACGAAAAATTATTCAATGATATTGAAATCCCCCTCCTACGCGTGTTAGCTGATATGGAAATGGAAGGCATTCGATTAGATAAAGATTTCTTAAAAAAACTTTCTGACGCCTTAGAAAAAGATATTCTTCAACTTGAAAAAACAATTTATGAGGAAGCCGGCGAAGAATTCAATATTGGTTCACCAAAACAATTAGGCGAAATTCTCTTCGGAAAATTAGAATTGGTTGACAAGCCTAAAAAAACCAGAACGGGACAATATTCTACCGCCGAAGATGTGCTTTCTTATCTAGCCAACGACCATCAAATTGTTGCTGATGTATTGAGCTGGCGCGGATTGGTGAAATTAAAAAACACCTATGTAGATGCCTTACCGGAACAAATTGAAGAAAAAACCGGTAGAATTCATACCGATTATATGCAAACCGTTGCAGCGACAGGAAGATTGAGTTCTAACAATCCGAATTTACAAAACATCCCGATTAGAACCGAACGTGGACGCGAAGTGCGAAAAGCCTTTATTCCGAGGGACGAAAATTATGTGTTGTTGGCTGCCGATTATTCACAAATCGAATTACGAATTATCGCAGCCTTGAGTAAAGAAAAAACGATGATAAAAGCTTTTCAGGATGGCGAAGATATTCACGCTTCTACGGCCGCAAAAGTTTTTAATGTTCCGATAAATGAAGTAACCCGTGCACAACGAAGCAACGCAAAAACCGTCAACTTTGGAATTATTTATGGGGTTTCTGCCTTCGGCTTAAGCAATCAAACCGATTTAACAAGAGCCGAATCAAAAGAATTGATTGAAACCTATTACAAAACTTATCCGAAATTACGCGATTTTATTGATGAACAAGTAGAATTTGCACGTGAAAACGGCTATGTTTCAACGGTAATGGGAAGAAGACGTTATTTAAAAGATATCAACGCAAAAAATCATATGGTGCGTAGCGGAGCAGAACGAAATGCGGTAAATGCACCTATTCAAGGAAGTGCAGCCGATATTATAAAAGTAGCGATGATCAACATTCAGAAACGATTGAAAAGCGGAAATTACAAATCAAAAATGTTACTGCAAGTACATGATGAATTGGTATTCGATATTCATAAAGACGAATTGGAAGAATTAAAACCTATTATTCAATCTGAAATGGAAAATGCTTTTAAACTGGAAGTTCCGCTAGATGTTGAATTAGGTATCGGACAAAATTGGCTGGAAGCGCATTAAGTTTAGGTGATAGGTTTTTCTGGTATTCGTTTATAGATAACAGCTCTCGTCATCCCGAACCTGTTGCAGGATCTCATCCTTTTTATTCCCCAAAAAGAGGAGATTTCTTGTCGAACTCAGAATGATGCGAATACTGTTTACATTAAACAACTAAAAAAAAATGAAATTCAGTAAAGAATTTAAGGAAGCTGTTCTCCACTTATCCGAAAAGGAAAAAGACAAACTCTTAATCCGTTTGCTGAAGAAAGATCAAAATTTAGTCAACCGCCTATATTTTGAACTCTTAGATGATAAAGATGTCGATGATCGTCGGGCGATTATGGAAGAGTACATCCTAAAAAAAGGAAAAGAAATTGCTGAAAATGCTAAATCGCTTAATCAACTAAAGGTTTTAACGAGTTTTTTAAGCGGCGACATTTCCGAGCATGTACGCATCACCAAAGATAAATTTGGGGAAGTTTCGTTAACATTATTAATGCTTAGCACTATTCTTACGCACGCTAATCATTTATTCAAAAACACCAATTATGTTAAAGCCCGAAAGTTTTGCGTGTATGTAATTGCACGTACGTTTAAAATGTTAGTCCTTATTGAGCAAATGCATAAAGATTTATTGTTGGAATTTGAAGACGCTTTACCACAATTAGGAAACTTAATCGCTGAAAAACCATTCTTAATGGAAACAGCTATTCATCACGGACTCGATATCAATTGGCTAATACAACACGAAATCCCTGAACATATAGCTGAGATTCAAAAACAAATAAAAGCTCAGGGCTTTTTGAGGTGAATGGATTTAATTAAAAGTTTTCTTTAGATGATAAAAAGACCTTTACTAATTTGCTATCTTTTACTTCACTTAACTTCTTGTAAAAAGGAGGGGACAAAACATTTTTCATTCCAAGGCAATTGGAGTATGCTAACGCATGATTCTATCTATTATGAAGTGGAAATCACCAACGATTCTATTTACACCTATCATATTGAAATTGGGACTCAAAAACCCATTCATTATCAAAGTTCAGAAGATTTTACAGAAGTAACCTATACCGATGGAAGCACAGAAAGTTTTTTATTAAATAAGTATAATCACGATAGTATAGAGTTAATTTCAGATAAAAGTAATTTTAAATTTATAAGAATAGATTCCACAGAAACAAATTTCATGGAAGTTTCTAATAAAAAAGAATTTAAAGAATATGAAATTGATTATTTAATCAGGAAATTAAAAGCATTTGGAATTGAACATCCAAAATATTTAAATAGAGACAGCATTATCCAAAGAATCAATAATCTCGTCTAGAAACAAAAAAACTAATCCAGCCTCCTAATTAGCTCTCATTTTCTCTACCCATAAAATTATATACCCCCTACCCACACTACATTCAGTCTACAGTGGGAATACAGCGACACTGTGACTCCCCTATAAACAGTGGTGTAAACCTATTTAAAATCTTACACCAACCTTGGTTGCCCGCAAATTAAATTACACCAACTACCCAGGATCAAAACTTACCACCTATGCCCAACACTCAAACTTTAAATATTCAATATCTTGTTCTGAAATAGCCATAAAAAAACAACTATACCAAAAACAAAAGCAACAAAAACTTTATAAAGAGTATCAATTAATTCAGAAGGGTTTGCTTAGCTTTGACACTCAATTAATTGGCAACGAGTACAATTCGCTAAAAATTTAACGTTGACCACTTGCTGAATAAATTAATAATCGTACATTTGCACCCCTGTTTTCTCGCTTGAGAACAGGAAAGGAATGTTTAATTATTAAAAAAAGTTAGTGTGGACACATTAAGTTACAAAACAGTATCTGCCAACAGTAAGACCGTTAATAAAGAATGGGTTTTGTTGGATGCTGAAGGACAATCACTAGGTCGTCTTGCTTCTATCGCTGCAAAGTTTATTAGAGGAAAGTACAAGACCGATTACACCCCACACGTTGACTGCGGAGACAATGTAATTATTATCAATGCAGAAAAAGTCAACTTAACAGGAAAAAAATGGGATAACAAAGTTTACCTTCGTTACACCAACTACCCTGGGGGACAAAGAAGTTTAACAGCGCAAGAATTATTTGACAAAGACCCAGCGAGGCTTGTTGAAAAATCTGTAAAAGGAATGCTTCCTAAAAATAAATTAGGATCGGCTCTTTTCAAAAATGTAAAGGTTTATTCTGGATCAGAACACGATCACGAAGCGCAAAAACCTAAAAGTATTAACTTAAACGAACTTGTGTAAATGGAGACAATTCACAAAATCGGTCGTAGAAAAACTGCAGTTGCGCGTGTTTACCTTTCAGAAGGAAAAGGAAACATTACTGTAAACAAAAAGGACCTAAAAGATTATTTTACCACTGGAACACTTCAGTATAAAGTAAACCAAGCTTTAATGCTTACAGGAAATGAAGGAAACTTTGATATTTCTGTAAACGTTTTAGGTGGAGGAATTACCGGTCAGGCAGAAGCTGTTCGTCTTGCAATTTCTAGAGCAATGTGCGAGTTAGACGAAGAAAACAGAACAACGCTAAAGCCTGAAGGATTATTAACGAGAGACCCGAGAATGGTTGAACGTAAGAAATTCGGTCAGAAGAAAGCACGTAAGAAATTCCAATTCTCAAAACGTTAATGTATTTTTTGAAGCCTTTGTGTTTCAAAATAATAAACCAATTTTTAAAAAAGTATTTGTTGTTATTTCGGCAAGTGCCGAAAGTTAGTTTAGCATCTAAATAAATAAGGCCGTTTTTTACGCCGCTTATTTATTGCTATCTCAACAGAACGTAAACTATTACAAAAATGGCAAACAAGATAGAAGTTAAAGAATTACTTGATGCAGGTGTACACTTTGGTCACCTCACAAGAAGATGGAATCCAAACATGGCTCCTTACATTTATATGGAGCGTAACGGAATTCACATCATCAACTTATATAAAAGTGCTGCTAAAATGCAAGAAGCCGGAGAGGCTCTTAGCAAAATTGCAGCAAGCGGTAGAAAGATTTTATTTGTTGCTACCAAAAAACAAGCAAAAGAAATTATTGCTGAAGAAGCATCTAAAGCAAACATGCCTTACATTACTGAGCGTTGGCCAGGAGGTATGTTAACTAACTTTGTGACTATTCGTAAGGCTGTTAAAAAAATGGCAGCGGTAGATCGCATGAAAAAAGACGGTACGTTTAACTCGTTGTCTAAAAAAGAACGTTTACAAGTAGACCGTATGCGTGCTAAGTTAGAAAAGCAATTAGGTTCTATTACAGACATGACTCGCCTTCCGGGCGCATTATTTGTAGTTGACATTACACGTGAACACATCGCGATAAAAGAAGCACAAAAATTAAACATTCCTATTTTTGCTATGGTCGATACCAATTCTGACCCACGTGAAGTAGACTATGTAATTCCTGCAAATGATGATGCTTCAAAATCTGTTAAAAAAGTAATTTCTTACGTTTCCGATTCTATTGTTGAAGGCTTAACCGAGAGAAAAGCTGACAAAGAAGCGAAGAAAGAAAAGAAAGAAGCAGCTAAAAAAGACGATTCAGCTAAGAAATCTGAAAAGTCTTCAAAGAAAGAAAAAGCTCCTAAAGCAAAAAAAGAAGACGTAGAAGTTCCTTCTAAAGATGCTGAAGATCAAAAAGCGATGAAAGAAGCTAAAAAAGATGTAAAGTTAGAATCTAAGCAAGAAACTTTAGATAAAGCAACATCTTCTGAAAGCGATAAAAAATAAATAACAATTTTATAAAATTGATGATAAGTCGTTTAGTTCTTTTTATTTATAAAATAGCCAACTAAACGACTTATTTTTTAACTATAAAACAAGATTAAGATGGCAAAAATAACTGCTGCTGAAGTAAATAAATTAAGAAAGTCTACCGGTGCCGGTATGATGGATTGTAAAAAAGCATTAGTAGAAGCTGATGGTGATTACGATAAAGCAATTGAAGTGCTTCGTAAAAAAGGACAAAAAATTGCTGCTAAACGTGCAGACAGAGAGTCTTCTGAAGGTGCTGCAATTGCAAAAGTAAATGATGACGCTACAAAAGGAGCGATCATTTCGTTAAACTGTGAAACTGACTTTGTTGCTAAAAATGAAGACTTCATTAAATTGGCAAACGATTTCGCTGAATTGGCATTAAACTTCTCTTCTAAAGATGAGTTTTTAGCAGCTGATTTTAACGGAATCACGGTGCAAGAAAAATTAACCGAACAAACCGGAGTAATCGGTGAGAAAATTGAAATTGGTGCGTTTAGAAAATTAGAAGCTGCATTTGTAGGTTCGTATATTCACGCCGGTAACAAAATTGCTGTTCTTACAGGATTATCTAAAAGTGCAGATGGTGCAGAGGAAGTTGCAAAAGATGTTTCTATGCAAGCTGCCGCAATGAACCCTGTCGCGCTAAACGAAGAGGGTGTAGAGCAAGAGACAATTGAGAAAGAAATTGAAATCGCTAAAGATCAATTACGTCAAGAAGGAAAACCTGAAGATATGTTAGACAACATCGCTAAAGGTAAAATTAAACGTTTCTTTAAAGACAACACCTTAGTGAATCAATTGTTTATTAAAGACAACAAGAAAACCGTTGCACAACACGTGCAAGATTCTTTAGGAAAAGATGTTGAAGTAACCGCTTTTGAACGCGTTGCTTTAGGATAATCTAAGCTTTAAAATTATACCTAAACCGCTTTCTTTAACAGGAAGCGGTTTTTTTATTTTTATTGTAACAGCTATTTACTGTATGCAATGCCTTATACTTTAAGCCAACTAAGAAAATAACCCCTCTCTTCAATTAGATTTCACTGCGCTCAACCTGACATCCCTAGATTTTTTTATAAATAGCTAACTTCTGACTTCCAAAATTGTTTATATATTTAGCAGAAAAAATTATTACAGTAAACTGTAACAAAAAACTACATAAGTAGTCTATTAATTAGAGTTCATGTTTTAATAAAAAGAATAAACGTTTTATTTTTATAAGAGATTGTTCATTTTCTTTGCTCGTCCAAAGAAAACGAACCAAAAGAAAAGACGCTTTTTCTAAGGTATTTTTTCGCTATAGGCGAAAAACCGCAAAACTTTTCCTGAATTTTCTCCAAAGCTTCGAAAATTATTCACGGAAAACCTTCGCTACACTGAAGAAAAAGGCGGATACTATTTTTATTTTATATATAGAACTCACCTTATAGCACATTATAAATTACTTGATGGACAGGCATTCTTTTCAAGTATAAACTGAATAAACAGCATATTATGATAACACTCAACTTAAATCATGTTTCCAAAACCTATTCCAATGGCGTTAAAGCCTTAGATGATGTCAGCATCGAAATACAATCCGGAATGTTTGGCTTATTAGGTCCTAACGGAGCCGGAAAATCTACCTTAATGCGAACCATTGCTACCTTGCAAGAACCGGATAATGGCGACTTATTTTTGGGTGATATCAATATCAGAAAAGAAAAAATGGAATTACGCAAACTGCTAGGCTACTTACCACAACAATTTGGGGTTTATTCAAAAATGTCTGCCGAGAAATTACTGAACTATTTTGCTGACCTGAAAGGAATTTCTTCTGCAGCAGAAAAAAAGAAAATGGTAGAATATGCTTTAGAAGTTACTAATTTAACTGAAGTAAAACATAAACACGTGGCAGGTTATTCCGGCGGAATGAAACAACGTTTCGGTATCGCGCAATTATTGTTAAACAACCCGAAATTAATTATTGTAGATGAACCTACCGCAGGTCTCGACCCGGCAGAGCGTCATCGCTTTTTAAATGTATTACGAGAAATCGGGACCAACAACATTGTAATTCTATCAACACATATTGTAGATGATGTAAAAGAACTGTGTACCGATATGGCTATTTTAAACGGCGGAAAAATCTTAAGTAAAATGTCGCCCAAAGATGCGGTTCAACAATTAGAAGGAAAAATATGGACCACTATTACCGATCGTGATGGCGAAGAAGCCTTAGCTCAGAACTTCCAAGTAATTTCTTCGAGCTTCAATCAAGATAACAGTTTAAATGTTCGTGTTTTTTCCGATACAAAACCAACCGAAAATTTTATTGCCGCACAAGCCGATTTAAACGATGTGTATTTTGTGCATTTAAAACAAGATGAACCAACTCACTCTGTAAACGCGTAAGATTATGTTTGGCAAAATATTTAAGTTTGAGATTTCGTATTGGCTCAAAAGTCCGCTTTGGTATAGTTACATGGCGGCGATGCTCATTATCGCCACCCTAATTACCGCTACCGCTGTGGGTGTTTTTGACAGCGCAACCGTTTCGGTAACCGGTATAAAAAAAATAAACTCTCCCATATCGATTGCGGGGCTATTAGGAGGTTTTACTTTTCTCGTCTATTTTTTATTACCCTCCATTATTGGGAATTCTATTTATAAGGACTATAAATCTGAAATGTATCAGGTACTTTTTTCTTATCCCTTTTCTAAAACTGATTATTTACTCGCTAAATTCTTGAGCAGCTTTTTAATGACGCTTGGCGTGCTTTTCTTTGCCGTTATCGGATTGATTATTGGCTGTTATTTACCCGGTGCAAATCAGGATTTATTATTGGATTTTGAACTCCTCAATTATTTACAACCTTTTGTACTCGTTGTGATTCCGAACCTTTTCTTTTTTGGAACCATTGTTTTTGGGGTAGTCACGTTCTCTAGAAATATTTTTATCGGTTTTATTACCGTGCTTATTCTAATTGTATTACAAGGACTTGCCGGAAATTATTTAGGCGATTTAGATACAAAAACCCTTGCAGCGCTGCTAGATCCTTTAGGAGGTTCTGCCATCAGTTATGAAACTGAATATTGGACGGTAGAGGAACAAAACAATAATTTTATTCCGTTTAGCGGATATATTTTATACAACCGAATTTTATGGTCGGTCATTAGCTTGCTTATTTTCTTAGGCGTTTTTAATGCATTTAAATTTCACCAAAACCCAATCAGTCTAAAAATTTTTAAAAAGAAAAGTAAGCGCTTTGTAAAGCAAAATTTTGGGGGCTATAAAATTCATCGAACTCCTACGGTACAATTAGATTTCTCGCTCAGCAGAAAGTTAAAGAATGTGTGGAAATTCGCTACATTTGAGTTAAAGTATATTCTCAAAAACTGGGCTTTTATTTCCATTTTTGCTGTAGGTATTTTAATGGTGGTCTTGGTATTAAACCTTGGCTATCAAATTCAAGGAACCGATACCTTACCCATAACGCGAATTATGATCAGCTTAAGTCAAGGGGGCATCGGTTTGTTTATGATGATCCTTATCTTTCTCTTTTCGGGAATGCTGATGCATCGTGGAAACATTTCCCATATGGATCAGCTCTTAGACACCACAGCGCAACCTTCGTGGATTTTTATGACGTCAAAATTTGTAGCCATTTTACAAATGATCGCTGTTATTTTTCTGTCGGTTATTGGCGTTTCCATTGCTTATCAAGCAATTTCCGGCTTTTATGATTTTGAAATCGGCCTTTATCTATTCGATTACTTTTTTGTTGATTTCCCAAACTGGATTATTTATACGTTTCTCGCATTTTTTATTCATAGCCTGATCAAAAATTATATTGTTGGCTTTATTACCCTTATTGCTCTTTTTATTCTATTACAATTTTTCCCAAGTTTCGGTATAGAGCAATCTATTTTTAACTTCAACAAAATCAGTGGCACTTCCTATTCCGATATGAATGGATACGGGCACGGATTAAGTGTATTTTATATCTATAAAATATATTGGGGATTATTTGGAATCGCCTTATTTGTCATCGCTTCCCTACTTTACCAAAGAGGCTTGACCAATGGATTTAAAGCCCGTTTACGCCTAGCCGGAAAACGTTTTTCTTCTCCGCGCAAAGTTGTGTTTTTTGGAAGCTTGGTTCTCTTTTTCAGTTTAGGGGGTTACATTTATTATATAGATAATATTAAAAATGAACGCTATTCCGGGAAAGAATATGAAAAAGGACGTGTAAAATATGAAAAAGAATTTGGACATTACGCTAGCATGAAGAAGCCTAGAATTACAGCTTCTAAAATAGATTTAGCAATTTACCCGGAAACACGTGATTACAAAGTTGAAGGAGTTTTTACCATGGAAAATAAAACCGAGGAAGCTATTGATTCTATCTACCTTCAAACCAGCGATGATTTAATAGACTATTCCTTTAGCATTCCCACAGAAGTCAGCTTAACCAACGAACGCTTTAATTTTGAAGTGCTTCAGTTTAAAAAATCACTTCAACCGGGAGAAAAAATCACGTTCAATTTCACTATGAAAAATGAGCCGAATTCTTGGTTAAGGAATAATTCGCCTATACAGTACAACGGTACATTCTTAAATAATAGAATGCTGCCAAGTTTTGGTTACAATGAAAGCTACGAGCACAGTTCAGAAAAAATTCGTGAAAAATATGATTTGCCTTATAAAGAACGTATGTCATCTCCGCATGATTCTACCGCTTTGGGCGACACCTATATTTCTTCGGAGGCTGACTGGATAGATTTTGAAGCTACCATTAGCACAAGTTCGGAACAAATTGCCATCGCCCCCGGTTATTTGCAAAAAGAATGGTCTGAAAACGGAAGACGCTACTTTCATTATAAAATGGAAGATAAAATGCTAAATTTCTACAACATTATGTCTGCAGAATATGAAGTGGTATCTGAAAAACATGAAGGTATCAATCTTCAGATATTCTATCATCCCGGACATGAATATAATCTGGAACGCATGATGGATGGCGCAAAAAAATCCCTTTCTTATTACCAAGAGAATTTTAGTCCGTATCAATTTAGACAATTACGAATTATCGAATTTCCCTCAACATACGGGTCTTTTGCGCAATCATTTGCCAATACGGTACCTTTTTCTGAAGGAATTGGTTTTATCGCCAATGTAGAAGAAGAAAACGACGGGGTAGATTATCCCTTTACGATAACCGCTCACGAAGTTGCGCACCAATGGTGGGCGCATCAAGTAATTGGTGCTAATGTTCAAGGCTCGACGCTGATGTCTGAAAGCCTATCTGAATATTCTGCGTTGAAAGTCTTAGAAAAGCGTTACGGTGAAACAAAAATGCGCCGCTTTTTAAAAGACGCGTTAGACAACTATTTAAGTGGTCGTAGTTCTGAAAGTAAGAGAGAACAACCGCTTCTTTATAATGAAAACAAACCTTATATTCATTACAACAAAGGTTCGCTGGTCTTATATGCTTTAAGTGATTATATAGGCACTAAAAAATTCAACAACATGCTTGCTGACTATATTGATGCTGTCGGTTTTCAAGATGCGCCGTATACAACTTCACTAGAATTTACAGAACATCTTAAAAAAGCAACACCGGACTCCCTGCAATATTTGGTGTACGATATGATTGAAACCATTACACTTTATAACAATAAAGTCTTGGATTATGAGGTAAATGAATTAGAAAACGGCAAATACGAAATAAGCCTAAAAGCACAAGTTTCTAAATACCGAACTACCGACTATGGAACGAAAAACTTTGAAAATTACGAATCTTGTTCCATCAGCTATTCACCGGAAAATGAAGATGAAGAAACTGCTAAAATAGAGTCGCTTCCTTTAAAAGACTACATTGAGATCGGAATTTTTACCGAAGATGATGAAGAAAATGAAGAGGTGTTATACTTAAAAAAGCGAAAAGTGACAGAAATTTATAACGAATTTACGATTGTGGTTGATCAAAAACCAACTGAAGTAGGCATTGATCCGTATAACAAATTAATCGACAGAAATTCTGAAGACAACCGAATGGAGGTAGAGTAAAAAAATAGGCTATCGAAAACATACATTTTCTGATAGCCTATTACTTTTTCTAATTATAATATTATTCAAGTTGAAATTCTTCTTTCAACTTGTTTAGCGTTATCATTCTCTCTTTTCGAATATCTGTATTTCTCCATTCTATGGATTCAACCATGTGCATATTTTTATCATAGAATTTTTGAGCAATATTTTGTAATCTTTCAACCTCCAAACGCTTTTTAAGGTGCTGCATCAGCTCATAAAAATCATTAACGTTTGGCAACGCATGTCTCATATTTGCCATAGCATTCGCATAATATAGTTTTTCCTCATCAGAAATTTTTTGCACTAATCCTTGTACAAATAAGCCTGTTAAGGCATGACTTTTAAGAATTAAGTTTTCTGGTTTATCTGCTTCAATAGACCGAAAGTAAGCATCCAATTCTTCAAAAGAGTCAATAGAATACGGATAAGTATCACTCGCAACTATAGCCTTTGTTTTTGCATCCAGCTGTTTGCTTTCGGGTATTTCTGATTTTTCATCAAAATCAGTTTTTTCGGAATTCTCTTGACAAGAGAAAAAACACATTACTAATAAGGTCGAAAAAAAAAGTTTACCTAAGTATTTCATAACATTTAATTCTGATAATCAGATAAATATACAATCTAAATCATCCATACACAAACCAATCCAGTTCGATTACAAATCAGTATCAGTTTTTTTCATCAATACTTTCTCAAATTCAGAATATCGCTATATTTGCACAACTTATACGAGCAGAAATTATGCAATACAAAAGAATTCTTTTAAAATTATCTGGAGAAGCATTAATGGGAAACCGTCAATATGGTATAGATCCTGAGCGTCTGGCAGATTATGCAAAAGAAATAAAATCGGTTACCGATAAAGGAATTGAAGTTGCCATTGTTATTGGTGGCGGAAATATTTTTAGAGGTGTTTCGGGAGCCAGTAAAGGAATGGACCGCGTGCAAGGCGACCATATGGGGATGTTAGCAACAGTTATTAACGGACTCGCTTTACAAAGTGCTTGTGAAGATCAAGATATTGAAACCCGTTTGCAATCTGCTGTAAAAATTAACGAAGTAGCCGAACCTTTTATTAGAAGAAAAGCATTACGCCATCTGCAAAAAGGGCGTGTGGTTATCTTTGGAGGCGGAACCGGAAATCCTTATTTCACTACAGATTCTGCAGCAGTATTACGTGCAATAGAAATTCAAGCTGATGTTATTTTAAAAGGAACCCGTGTTGATGGGATTTACAATGCTGATCCTGAAAAAGACAGAGAAGCAACCAAGTTTGATTTTATTACCTTTGATGATGTCTTAAGAAAAGGGTTAAAAGTAATGGACACCACTGCTTTTACTTTAAGTCAAGAAAATGAATTACCTATTATTGTTTTTGATATGAATAAATCTGGCAACTTATTAAAAGTGGTTTCCGGAGAAAATATCGGAACAAAAGTAAATTTATAAGCAACAAAATTTTTAACTTACTATTTTAGTATAGGATTTTTTAAAAAAGTTCACGAAAATGGATGAAATAAATTTTATTATAGAAAGCACAGATGAATCGATGCAAAAAGCCATTATTCATCTAGAAAAGCAATTGATGAAAATTCGTGCCGGAAAAGCCAACCCAAACATGGTTAGCAGTGTAATGGTAGAATATTATGGCTCAAAAACTCCACTTAACCAAGTAGGAAACGTAAATACACCAGATGCCAGAACAATTTCTATTCAGCCTTTTGAAAAATCTTTAATTCCTGAGATTGAAAAAGGAATTCAACTTGCCAATCTAGGCTTTAACCCGATGAATAACGGAGAAAGCGTAATTATTAGCGTACCGCCATTAACAGAAGAGCGTCGTAGAGAATTAGCAAAACAAGCTAAGGCAGAAGCGGAGGACGCAAAAGTGGGAGTTAGAAACGATAGAAAAAGCGCCAATAATGACATCAAAAAAATTGAAGAGGCTTCTGAGGATTTAAAGAAGAATGCTGAGGTTGATATTCAAAAATTAACCGATCAATACATTGCTAAAATTGATGATATTTTAGCTTATAAGGAAAAAGAAATTATGACGGTTTAAAAATAAATCCTTGTATTATTTACTTAAAATTTAATTAAAGCGGCAACCATGTCGCTTTTTTTAGTTTCCTTGCAGTCAATTAAAGATCAATAAATTCATGGCTAAACGTCTTCTAGCTTTTATGTGCCTTATGATGCTTGCTAATCTTTCATTAGCACAAAAAGTAATTACAGGCACCGTGATCGATCAAAAAAGCGGCGAGCCCTTACCCTATGCCAACGTATACACTTCGCAAGTTAAAAACCCGACGCTTACCAATGTAGACGGAACCTTTAGCCTGCAAATTGAATCTTCAATCTCAGAAATTATTGTTTCTTACATCGGCTATAAAACCCAACGTGTTTCGTTAAACAATCGGACGGATATTCTCGTGAAACTCGATCCTGCTGTCGAAAATTTAGTGAAAGTTTTGGTTACTTCTACCGAGCGTGTAGCCCAACGGATTATAAATAGAGCCATTGCAAGAAAACCCGAAAATAATCCGGATTTAAAATTTGACACTTATCATTATAAAACCTATAATAAACTCATTATAGATGATGAAGAAAAAGCCTTAACTATTTCAGCAGATTCCACTAAAACAAAAATCAAAAGAATATTAAAAGAGGGCAGAAGTTATCTTTCTGAACAAGTAAGCGAATACAATTTTACGCAAGAAAACGGCTTAACCGAAACCATTCAAGCAACCCGAACAGCAGGTTTTAAAAAACCGGTCTACGAATTATTGTCGACAAAGGTCCAATCCAATTCGTGGTACGATAAAAAATACACTGTTTTCGGCACCGATTACGCCAGTCCGTTAGCCGACCATCCTTACAGAAATTACACCTATCAAGTATTAGACACTACGCAAACAGAGCGCCCGGCTTTTGTAATTTATTTTGAACCCAAGCGCAGAAAAGCAGTTGCCGGCTTAGAAGGCGTGTTGTATATCGACACCCTAAATTACGGACTTCAAAAAGCGATAGGACAGTTAAAGGGTGAAGTTGATGTAAAAGCTACACAAGATTTCACCTATTATGAAGACGAAAATATTTGGTTTCCCAAAGAACAATCCATTACTTTAAAACCCGGTACCGGTGGCGAAAAAGTATCCATTTTTGGAGGAAGTATTTCCATAGGAAGCCTGCCCGAAAAACAAGATCAATTTAGCGGTAAAGAATTATTTCTGAATTCGGTCATGACATATCAAGACATCAAGTTTAATGAAGAAACACAACAACCTTCTTCAGAAAACAAAATCACCCTTTCTCCAGATGCAACAGAGCGTGACAATAACTACTGGGAAGCAAATAGAAGCATTCCGTTTACCAATCGAGATAAGGCAACTTTTAAACGCGTAGATAGTATTATTAAAGCTGAAAATATTTCCAGAAGGATTGATGTGATTCAGAATTTTAATATTGGCTACTTCCCTATTGGTTTTATGAACATTGATTTACGAAAACTTATAAAATATAATGATTACGAAGGATTGCGTTTAGGAGCCGGAGGAATTACCAATGAAAAGCTATCAGAAAAATTTAGACTAGAAGGCTACGGTGTTTACGGATTTAAAGATGAAGCCGTTAAGTATAGCATTGGTGGGGGTATTTTACTAAACGAAAATTCGAATACTTGGATAAACGTAAACTACACCGATGACATTAATGAAGTTGGAAGTTTTTTTTATTTAACAGATCGCAGAACCTATTCTTTATTTGAACCTCGTTTAATCAACATTAATTTCTATTATAAATACCAGATGTTTCGTACAAGCTTACAGCATCGATTTTCTCCAAAATTATTAAGTGAATTTCAACTGGCCAAAAGTGATATTTCACAAACACAAAATTACAGCTTTCAAAACGACGGAAAAACATATAGCGATTACTCCTTAGCAGAGGCTACCGCATCTTTCCGTTGGAGCCCGTTTAGCACCTATTTAAAAGCGGCCGATAAAATTATTGAACTTGATGTGGGGTACCCGAAATTCTCCTTTCAAGCCACACAAGCTTTTGACAATATTTTTGGAAGCGACTTTGAATACACTAAATTAGGCTTAAAAATTAATTACACCATCGACAGAATTAACCAAAATCAAACCTCTTTTATTTTAGAAGGCGATTATGGGTTTGGTGATTTACCACTTACACATACGTTTCATGCCTACCCAAATAATCCAAATAAAGCAAAATTAACACAACGCTTTTCAGTAGCCGGAAGACGAACCTTTGAAACCATGTATTTTAGTGAGTTTTTTAGTGATCGTTTAGCAAGTTTACAAATTAAACATCGCTTTAGACCATGGGATTTTGGGCGTTACAGCAAACCAGAATTGGTTTTAATAACCCGACATGCCATTGGCGATTTTCTAGATCAAGCTAAGCATAGCGGTTTAAGCTTTAATACGCTAGAACATGGGTATTCAGAATCAGGTTTAGAAATCAATAAAATACTCTTTGGTTTCGGACTCAGTTTTGCGTATCGTTATGGAGCCTATCACCTTCCGGATTTAGAAGATAATATCTCTTTTAAATTTACATTTTATTTTAAGCTTTAAATGATTTTTCAATAGGTTATTGCTAAGCATTTTATACCTTTGCAGCCCTAATTTTGAATCATGTCAAAACTTTTCAGCTTCGGATTCTGGAATACAATTGCAAGAATCATTCTTCGCAATCGCATCATTATTTTAGCCTTAATTTTGGCGGCCACGGTTTTTCTAGCTTTTCAATGGAAAAACATGCGCTTTTCGTATACCGAAGCAAACTTACTTCCTGATGATCATGAAATAAATCAGGAGTATGAAAAATTCTTAGAAAAGTTTGGTGAAGAAGGTAATCTTATTGTAATCGCCACCAATGACCCAGGTTTATTTACCCCCGAAAAGTTTGAAGCCTGGAATAACTTATCTAAAAAACTGGATAGCTTTCCTGAGGTACAGTACACCATTAGTGTAGGCGATTTAAAAAAGTTAAAGAAATTTTCTGATCCTAACCGATTTGAACTAGTTCCCGCTTTAGCTGAAAAAAATCCGAATAAAAAAGAACTGAAAGTCTACGAAGAAGAGTTATTTGAAAAGCTTCCGTTTTATGAAGGTCTAGTGTACAGCAAAAAAACCAATACCGTGCAAACGGCGGTTTATATGGATAAAGCTGTAGTGAATACCGAAGCTAGAAAACTCTTTGTTTTAAACGATCTAAAACCCATTTTAGAAAACTTTGAGAAAGAAAGTGATATCGAGCTGCATGTTTCGGGAATGCCCTACATCAGAACCTTGAACTCTAAAAATATTGTTGATGAAATTCAATGGTTTGTCGGCGGTGCCTTGTTGGTTACTTCTTTAATTTTCTTTTTCTTTTTCCGTTCAGTTAGAGCTACGTTAATTTCCATGTTTACCGTTATCATTGGAGTAATGTGGTCTTTTGGCTTCTTGGGATTATTACATTATGAAATTACGGCGCTTACGGCTGTTATCCCGCCTCTTATTATCGTGATCGGAATACCCAACTGTATTTTCCTTATCAACAAATATCAACAGGAAATAAAAAAACACGGAAATCAAGCAAAATCATTACAGCGGGTTATTGCTAAAGTAGGGAATGCTACTTTAATGACTAATGTAACAACAGCTTCCGGTTTTGCTACCTTTATTATAACCGAAAGCACCTTGTTGAAAGAGTTTGGTATTGTAGCTTCCATCAATATTTTAGCCATATTTATTTTAAGTTTGCTCATTATCCCTATCATATACAGCTATATGGCTTTGCCGAAAGAAAAGCATTTACGCCATTTAGGAAAAACCTGGATTGAAGGTTTCGTGAATTGGATAGAAAGTACCGTACGCAAACGCCGAATCAGTATTTATATTTCTGCGGTAGTCTTATTAATTGCTAGTATGACCGGAATTTATTTGATCAAAGTTTCTGGAAGTTTATTAGAAGATATGCCGAAAGAAGCCGATTTTTTCAAGGATATCGAGTTTTTTGAAGAAGAGTTTAATGGCATCATGCCTCTCGAAATTTTAATCAACACCCAACGTGAACAAGGCGTCGTTAAACTTTCTACGCTCAAACGAATGCAAGAACTGGAGGAGCTTTTGGTTGATGTTCCTGAATTATCTAAACCCATTTCTGTGGTTAATATGGTAAAATACAGCAAACAAGCTTATTATAACGGAAATCCTAAGTATTATCAACTTCCAAGTTCGCAAGAAAAGAACTTTATTTTTCCGTATCTCAAAACGCTATCCGGTAAAGATCAGGAACTCAACGCCTTTGTAGATTCTACGGGTCAATTTGCCCGAATGACCTTTTTTATGAAAGATATTGGCACCGAAGAAATGGAACGTATTGAGGCGAATCTATGGCCAAAAATCAACAAGATTTTTCCTCCGGAACGCTACGAAGTGAGTATGACCGGAAAGGCCTTAATCTTTCAAAAAGGGACCAATTATTTAGTGAAAAACTTAATCATTTCCTTATCCTTAGCCATTTTGTTAATTGCACTTTTTATGGCGTGGATGTTCCGCTCATTTAAAATGATTGTTATTTCATTAATTCCGAATTTACTGCCTTTATTAATCACTGCAGGAATGATGGGCTTTTTAGGCGTCCCCATAAAACCCTCTACTATTTTGGTCTTTAGCATTGCGTTTGGAATTTCGGTAGACGATACCATTCACTTTTTAGCAAAATATAGACAAGAGCTGAAACATCATAATTGGAAAATTAAAAAGTCGGTTTATCCGGCCTTACGCGAAACCTCGGTAAGTATGTTTTACACTTCTATTGTACTCTTTTTTGGTTTTTCTGTATTTATGATTAGTAGTTTTGGCGGTACGGTAGCGCTGGGTGGTTTAGTTTCGGCAACGTTGCTCTTTGCGATGCTTTCTAACTTGTTGTTATTACCTTCGTTATTGCTTTCTTTAGAAAAAAGCATTGCCAATAAAAAGACCCTTAAAGAACCGCATCTTCAAATTATTGATGATGAGGATGAAGAAGAAGAATTGAACTCTTAAAAATTTTATACCTTTGGAAAAAAGCATTTTATGCAAAAAAGCTTTCTTCTATTTTTTATAACAGTTTTTAGTATTCAATTTTTTTATGCTCAACAAAACCAATCGCTTTCCAACGGAAGTTTATGGCTAGAAGCAAAAGCAGGTTTATCCTTTTATAATAGAGAGCTGGCAAGAATTAATGGCGAAAACATAAATTACCAAGAAGTCAATAACAGCTTTCGTTTAGAATTTATTCCACAACTCAATTACGCCATTGCCAATCGCTTATTTCTCGGAGCCCATCTCGGATTCGGTTATGATTCTTTTGAATTAAAAGAGCTAGACGAAAAAAGTACCCACGTAAATTATAAAATTGGTACGCAGCTTCAGTATTACTTCTTAAAAATTACGCCGGAGTTTTATTTGCGAAGTGAACTTGGAATCAATTACAATCATTACCGGAGTAATTCGCCTATAGAAACCCCGGAAACGCAAAACAGCAATTATTTAAAAACATACTTAGACGCCGGGTTTAGCTTTTTACCCGAAGAAAATTGGATGATTTCTATCTTCTTTAAAGATATTATTACCTATCACTCAAACACGCCAAATTTTGATAACCGAGAAGACTTCGAATCCAGTGTTCTTTTTCAGGATTTTATCCGTTTTCCTCATTTTTCAGTTTCTTATCAATTAAATTGATAAAATTCATCACAAACAACGCATTTTAAAATAAACTTGCGCTTGCCAAGCATTTTCAGAAAAAGTATCTTTGTGGCTTAAATTTTTGTCACTCATGAAACATCATAAAATTGCCGAATTATTAAAAAGCGAACATCTTTTACAAGAATACACTGTAAAAGGATGGGTTCGCGCGTTTAGAAGTAACCGATTTATTTCTTTAAACGATGGGTCTACCATCAATAATTTGCAATGTGTAGTTGATTTTGAAAATACGCCGGAAGAAATTTTACAACAAATAAATGTGGGCGCTGCCATTGCTGTAAAAGGAACGCTAAAAGAAAGCGAAGGAAAAGGACAACGTGTAGAAATTGAAGCGCAAGAAATAGAAATTTTAGGCGAAGCCAATCCGGAAGAGGTAAAAAAAACCATCCTTTCTCCAAAACGTCACAGTTTAGAGAAATTACGCGAACAGGCACATTTACGTGTTCGTACCAATACCTTTAGTGCGGTAATGCGCTTGCGTTCTAAACTTTCGTTCGCGGTACACCAATATTTCCAGCAAAACGGATTTAATTATGTAAACACGCCCATTATTACCGGAAGTGACGCCGAAGGTGCCGGAGAAATGTTTAAAGTCACCAACTTCGATTTAAACAATACGCCCACTGATGAAAACGGTGAAATTGATTATAAAAAAGACTTTTTCGGGAAAGAAACCAATCTTACCGTAAGCGGGCAATTAGAAGCAGAAACCTACGCATTAGGTTTAGGACAAGTATATACGTTTGGTCCAACCTTTAGAGCAGAAAACTCGAACACCTCACGCCACCTGGCAGAATTTTGGATGATTGAACCCGAAGTTGCTTTTTGCGATCTTGATGGCAATATGGATCTTGCTGAAGATTTTATAAAATATGTATTAAGCTATATTTTAGAAAACTGTGATGACGATCTTGCTTTTCTTGAAAACAGGGTAATTCAAGAGGATAAAAGTAAACCGGAAAAAGATCGTGCACCGATGAAGCTTCGCGATAAATTAAAGTTTATTACCGAAAACAACTTTAAACGCGTAAGCTACACAGAAGCCATTGATATACTTAAAAATTCTAAGCCGAATAAAAAGAAAAAATTCAATTATGTAATTGAAGAATGGGGAGCAGACTTACAAAGTGAACACGAGCGTTATTTGGTAGAAAAACACTTTAAATGTCCGGTAATTTTATTTGATTATCCCGCCAATATTAAAGCATTTTATATGCGTTTAAATGAAGACGGTAAAACCGTTCGCGCGATGGATATCCTTTTCCCGGGTATTGGAGAAATTGTAGGCGGTTCACAACGTGAAGAGCGTTTAGATGTTTTACAAAACAAGATGAAAGAACTAGACGTAGACGAAAAAGAATTATGGTGGTATTTAGACACGCGTAAATTCGGAACTTGTGTGCACAGTGGTTTCGGTTTAGGCTTTGAGCGCTTGGTTTTATTTGCTACCGGAATGACGAATATTCGTGATGTAATTCCTTACCCAAGAACACCGCAAAACGCAGAATTTTAACAGCATTTTGAACATTATAGAGCAACATAAGGTTCCTGCAATCGAAAAAGAAATTCGCTTGCAGGAATATGCTCCCTTGGCGTTTAAAACCATCTCTACACGAAGTGGAATTAAAAAAGCCATTAAAAGAGAAGAAATTTTACTAGATGGTCGGCCCGCAAAAACTTCTGACTGGATAAAAGAAGGACAAATTTTACAATTAATTCAGCCTCAAAAAAGCCCTAAAAAAATTTTTAAGCTTTCGCTGAAAATCGTTTATGAAGATGATTTTTTAGCCCTCATAGAAAAACCGGCAGGATTTCCTACCAACGGAAATTATTTTAAAACCATTGAAAATGCGCTTCCCTTTAATTTAGAAATTTCTTCAGAAAAAGACGCGCTCCCCTATCCTATTCCGGTGCATCGTTTAGACAATCCCACAAGTGGTTTATTGCTTATCGCCAAAACAAGAAATGCTCAAAGAGCATTAAATACCGCTTTTGAAGAACGAAAAATCACTAAAAGTTACTTGGCCATTGTGGAAGGAGAAATTCAACAAGAAGGAGAATTCAATAATGCCATAGATGGAAAAGAAAGCCTTACTAATTTTCGGCTGTTAAAGTCTTTTCAAAAAGATGAACGGTTTTTTTCGTTGGTAGAGTTATTTCCAAAAACAGGAAGAACACATCAGTTAAGAAAACATCTTTCTGAAGCGGCATTTCCTATTGTTGGTGATGAAGTATATGGATCAAAAATCGACATTAAAGGAATTTTATTAACCGCTTTTTCTTTACAATTTCAACATCCTATCACAACGGAAATTTTATCTTTCAGCACCGCTCTACCAAAAAAATTCAGGAGATTTTTACCTAAAAATAGTAGCCCTGAATTAGAAGCTTAACAAAATTTTGGTAACAATTGTTATGCCATTTTCGTTATTTTTGTAGTAAGCAACAATTCAGAAATCTTTATGCTAAAACAGCAACTCAATTTTAAACTCTCTCAAAAGCTTTCACCACAGCAAATCCAGCTGATGAAGCTAATACAATTGCCTACGCAAGCTTTTGAGCAACGGATAAAGCAAGAACTCGAAGATAATCCGGCTCTAGACAGCGGGAAAGAAAAAACAGAGGAGTATGAGTTTGAAGATGAGTTTAAGAACGAAGAACGAGATGATGATAATGAAGTAATTGAAACTGAAATTAATGTTGACGAATATTTAAGTGACGACGAAATACCCAGTTATCGTCTACAAGCCAACAATTACAGCAAAGACGATGATGACAAAAAGATCCCCTATGCTGCAGGAACTTCATTTTCACAGTTCCTAAAAAATCAATTGCATACCTTTCGTTTTAAAGATGATGAAATGAAAATTGCCGAATTTTTAGTCGGCAGTGTAGACGAAAGCGGCTATATCCGAAGAGAAGTAGCTGATATTGTAGATGATTTGGCCTTTACGCAAAACATTTATACCGATGAAGAGACGGTAGAACGCGTGTTTAAATATGTTCATCGCTTAGATCCTGCAGGAGTCGGTGCTCGTTCTTTACAAGAATGTTTATTGATTCAGTTAAAAAGAAAGAATCCCACAGAAAGTGTGGAATTGGCAATTGATTTAATGGAAAACGGCTTTGATCAATTTACAAAAAAACATTACCAAAAGTTAATTTCAAAATTCGACATTACCGAAGATCAGTTACGAAATGCCATTGAAGAAATAGCGCATTTAAACCCGAAACCCGGTGGAGCTTATGCGGGAAACACGCGTATTGTAGAACACGTAGTTCCAGATTTTACCATAAAAATTAAAGATGGCGAATTAGAATTATCCTTAAACGGTAGAAATGCGCCCGAAATGCATGTTTCTCGGGAGTACAGCAATATGCTTAAAGGCTATAAGGACTCCAAAGAAAAAACAAAAAAGCAGAAAGATGCGATAATGTTCATCAAGCAAAAATTAGATGCTGCTAAATGGTTTATAGATGCTATCAGACAACGACAAGAAACGCTTTTTGTAACGATGAATGCAATTATGCATCATCAGTATGATTACTTTTTAAGCGGTGATGAACGCGACTTAAAACCAATGATCTTAAAAGATATCGCCGAAGAAATAGACATGGATGTTTCTACCGTTTCTCGTGTGGCCAACAGTAAATATGTAGATACGCCTTATGGCACAAAACTGATTAAGGAATTCTTTTCGGAATCGATGAAAAACGATCAGGGAGAAGATGTTTCTACACGAGAAATCAAGAAGATTCTTGAAATTACCGTAAAAGAAGAAGACAAGAAAAAGCCTTTAACAGACGACAAACTTTCTAAAGTTTTAAAAGATAAAGGTTACCCTATAGCCAGAAGAACGGTTGCGAAATACAGAGAACAATTAGATATTCCTGTCGCTAGACTTCGTAAAGAAATTTAAATGAAAAGGTTTCTAAAATTTGGATCCCAGATTTTTCATCCGCTTTGGATGCCGCTAGCAGGAACTATAGTTTATTTCTTAATTAGTCCACGCTTTTTTCCGTTGCCAATTGTAAAAGCAAAACTTTTAGCCATTGCAATTCTCACGGTTTTTATTCCGGTGATTTTTGCCTTTTTAATTAAAAATCTAGGCCTAATTTCTTCCATTCATTTAAGAAAAGTAAAAGAAAGAAGACTGCCGCTTTTATTTTTTTCGCTATTACTATTAACAATTTTAAACTTTATTGTAGAAAGTTATCGGTATCCTGAACTATATTATTTCTTCAGTGGAATTCTATATTCTAGCTTACTGGCTTTATTAAGCAGTATTTTCAAACTGAAAGTAAGCTTACATATGATGGGTGCAGCCGGCTTTACAACCTTTCTTATTGCCTTAAGCGTCTTATACGGTACAAATTTAACTTATATTATCGGCTTGTTAATCTTTATTTTAGGGTGGATTGCTTCATCTAGACTATTGCTTAAAGCGCATAATGAAAAGGAATTGCTCTTAGGTTTTGTTTTCGGGGTTATACCGCAATTACTGCTTTTATTTATTCCTAATTTCTTCAACTAAAAAAGGCTAACCACAAAAACGCTTCATTACTATACGAAGATAGTTGAATCATGTTTTCTATTATATGAATAAATACGTTTCGCAACAGCAAAGACCGGTGAAAAGCATCAATTAATATTGAAGTTCTCAAATCGAGAAAATAGCAATATTAACACCGTTCGCGCTAAAGAATATAAAACATAAAACCTAGCTTAAAAGTATTGAGTCCGATATCATCTTGAGTACCTGTGATTTTACCATCAAAAAATGAATTAAGGCTATAATAAACGTGAAAGTTAAAAGTATTATAACCAAACGTAAAAGCTAGACCGGTACGCCACCTGTTGAGTTCGGGTACCTTTGTTTGCTTTATTTGTACATTCCCATTCTTAAAATTAGATTTAAAATAATAAATATACCCCATCCGCACTCCGGCATAAATACGCCAGAACTTATGCGATGTGGGATTAGAAGTACGCCATCTAAACTGTAGAGGTACCTCTACTAAATAAGTAGTGTATCGATTAGTGTCATAATCAATATCACCATCAATAGGCTCGAAGATAGAATTTCCTTCAGGATCTTCAGAGATCATTAAGTTTAGTCCATAGGTATTTACTGACCAACCTAGACCAGCACCAAAAGCAATATTTCGTGCTTTGTTAATAGGCATATCTCGAATAAAACCGGCATGCAAACCACCGGAAAACCCTGATTGGTCAACTCCTGTAGGTGTATTTGTAATTAAGTTAAAGCTAAGCCCTAAATAAAACTGATCTTCACGATAAAGACTATCAATTTTTGTTTCTCCAACAACAATAGAGTCTTGTTCGGTTTCCTGTTCAATTTGTGCGATTACAGGAAGAGCAGCAAATAGAAAAAATAAAGTGAAAAAAAGTAACTTTTTCATAGGGAAAAGGTAGCGAATATCTTAAACAAAAAAACGAGCTTTTATAGTAAAAGCTCGTTTTCATTAATACTACAATAAATTTATTTTAAGTTCTGTGAAGCTTCACCTGTTTTGGTTGTGTAATTTACACGATAAGCTTCAGCTCTTCTTAACTCATATTTAATGTCAGAAACCATACCCATATTAGTTTCTTCATCAATTTTTAAAGCGGTTGTTAATTTATCTTGCAGTTCTTCACGTTTAGATTCTCTTTCTTCCAAAATAAACTGCTGGATATCACTGATATTGGCAAATTTATCATTTAATTGAACACGAGATTCTGTACCAAATTGACCTTGGTAACGCTCACTAGGTTTCCCGGCGTAGATATACATAATTAAATCTTTCTTTTGCAGTTTTTCTACTTGATCTGCATAAGGAAGTTCGTTTTCAATCATTAATGTAGTATCTCTCATTACCGTAGCTACCATAAAAAAGAACAGCAACATAAATACAATATCCGGCAGCGATGCTGTAGATATTGCGGGTAAATCACCACTTTTTTTCTTTTTAAATTTAGACATAATTAGCTTTTATTAGTCTGAATTAATTTCTCTTCTTAGGTTCAGCTTCCGAGAGTTTCATTGGAAACATTTCTCTTATCACCTTGATATTTTCCTCAAGTTGCGCTTTATTCCCATCGTAATCCGGACTGTTAAAATCCTCTTCCATTTTACTAAAAGAAGTTCCGAAAAGACGTTCCGCTTCTCTATTTCTAAGGAAATTATATGCTGCTGTTAACTCATTTCTAACAGCAATATACATTCCGTAATCAGTTTCACGGTCGTTTTGTAAAGAAATAATTGCTTTCACCGGATTATCTGATGATTCAGGATCATTTGCTCCTTGACAATATTCACAAGTTTCCTTTCCTTGTCCGCCTCCGTTATCTAAAAAAGCAATTGCTTCTTCACGAAGGTCAACAAGTTCCATTTTATCATCTTCAACAAAAAGTTGATTTCCTCCGTTAATTAACACAAGAAAAATATTCTTTTGCTTTACTGGAGGTGGATCCTGTGGTTCCTCTTCAATTGGCGGCAATTTACTATTCAAGCCCTTATCGGTTTCAATAGTAGTTGTCACCAAGAAGAAAATTAACAGCAGGAAGGCAATATCTGCCATAGAACCTGCATTTACTTCTGGTGCCGATCTCTTTGCCATAATATTATTTACTTAATTTTTTTACTCCTGAAAAAATCATTGCTCCAACAGCAATTCCTGCTAAAATATAGAATGTACGTAAGCCCATATTTACAATGGTAACCCCTCCGCTAGATAGCATTTCGCCATTATTCATTTCTACAGGTGTTGTTTCTCCAGGAATTAAATAAGCAATAAAAAGAATTACTGCAAAAGCACCTATAGATAGCAATGTATTTTTAACATTTCCTGTAAATAAGTCTTTAAGTACAAAAATTAATACTAAGACTAATACAGCAACAATCACCGCATAAGTTAAATAAATAAGCGGATTAATCATGCTTGCCTGCAAATCTGCAGAGCCTTCAATTGCATCATCACCTTCGATTACAATTCTTGCAAGAAAAATCAAACCGATAACACCGATGACGATGGCTAAATATTTTAAAACTTTATGTAAAGTCATAATAGTTATTATCTAATTATAAAAAATTATCCTCTTTTCTTGTAAGCTACAAGAATATCAATTAAAGTAATTGATGCATCTTCCATATCATTTACAATACTATCGATTTTTGCAATGATATAGTTATAGAAAATCTGAAGAATAACAGCTACAATAAGACCAAATACCGTTGTTAACAGTGCAATTTTAATACCACCTGCTACCAAAGAAGGTTGCATATCTCCAGCTGCCTCAATTCTATCAAAGGCTTCAATCATACCTAATACAGTACCCATAAACCCAAGCATTGGTGCAAGAGCAATAAATAAAGAAACCCAAGATACGTTTTTCTCTAACTGTCCCATTTGAACTCCTCCGTAGGCTACAACCGCTTTTTCTGCAGACTCTATACTTTCATCTGCACGATCTAAACCTTGATAGTAGATAGAAGCAACAGGTCCTTTTGTATTTCTACAAACCTCTTTTGCAGCTTCAACACCGCCACTATTTAAAGCATCTTCTACATTTTGAGCTAATTTCTTTGAATTTGTAGTCGATAAGTTCAAATAAATGATACGCTCAATGGCAATTGCCAATCCAAGAATTAAACATAAAAGTACAATCCCCATAAATACAGGTCCACCTTCTATGAAACGCTTCTTTAACGTCTGATGGAAACTTAATTTTTCATCAGTTTGCTCTTCTGCAGTAGCTGCCTGTTCATCATCTTGAACAAAGTTAGCAGTAACAGCAGATGGAAACGCATTTACACTATTTGTCGCGTTCGCAGTAAGGCCTCCGAAGACCATAATTGTAGCGATTACCAGAATAGAAAATAATCTTTTCATTACGTTTTGTCTTAATTTAATTAGTTAAAGGGTTAAATATATATAAAAAATCTTAGTTATTAAAAATGTATCTAGCAGAGAGGAAGGGATTCGAACCCTCGATACGCTATTAACGCATACACACTTTCCAGGCGTGCGCCTTCGACCGCTCGGCCACCTCTCTATTCATACAAGTTTTATAAAGGGCTGGCAAATAACAAAAAAAAAATTAGTCCTTCAAATATGCTACGTTAATTTTTCATAACATTTCACCACGAAGTGATGTTTCAAAAATAGTCTTAAACACTTTTGACGATAATTCTTTTGGTAACAAATACATCATTTTTGCCACTGCCGACTCTGTGGTGATGTCTTTTCCTGAAATTACCCCTATCTCTTCTAAGCGCGTACTTGTTGCATAATGTCCCATAACTACACTACCTCCAATACACTGGGTAACATTAACAATAAGAATGCCGTTTTTTATAGCTTTATCTAAAAGATTGATAAACCAATCTTCATTACAAGCGTTTCCGCTTCCATATGTTTCTAACACAATCCCCTTTAAACCTTTTGCTGAAATCAATTGATTAATAATATTTTCATTAATGCCCGGAAATAATTTTAGCACCATTATATTATTATCCAATTCTTTATGGACAATTAATTTTTTTCGGCGGTTGGCTTTTTTAATCATTGCCTCGTTAATATCTAAATGAACCCCTGATTCTGCCAAAGCCGGATAATTTAAAGAACTAAATGCCTGAAAATGTTCGGCATTAATTTTTGTTGTTCGGTTGGCACGATACAACTTATATTCAAAATAAAGTCCGACTTCTGACAACACATTTTTGCCATTCTTTTTTAAACCCGCTAATTGAATAGAGGTAATGAGGTTTTCTTTAGCATCAGTTCTCAAATCGCCAATAGGTAATTGAGAACCTGTAAAAATGATGGGTTTATTTAAATTCTCAAACATAAAACTTAATGCAGAAGATGAATACGACATGGTATCGCTTCCGTGAAGAATCACAAAGCCGTCGTAGGTTTCATAACTCTCTTCGATGATTTCTGCTATCTTTAAGTAGTATTCGGGATTCATGTTTGATGAATCTATCGGATTTTCAAAGCTTACGGTTTCAATTTCATGGTCTAATAGTTTTAATTCGGGAATGCTTTGAAGCAATTCATCAAAATTAAAAGGTCGCAAAGCACCGGTTTCAAAATCTTTGATCATCCCGATAGTTCCTCCGGTGTATACCAATAATATTTTTGAGTTATTTATCATGATAAGCCGAATATTTTTTCAGCATTTGCCGAAGTTATTGTTGCTATTTCCTCTTTAGAAATACCATAAATTTCTGCCAACTTTTTTTGAACATTCACTATATAACTGCTTTCATTTCGTTTTCCGCGAAATGGTGTGGGTGCTAAATAAGGAGAATCGGTTTCTAACACAATTTTACTTAAATCAATTTCATCTAAAAACTGATCAATTTTACCGTTCTTAAAAGTTGCTACTCCTCCTATTCCTAAAAGCATATTATAAGACAAGGCTTGCTTTGCTTGTATTAAGGTTCCTGTAAAACAATGAAAAATACCATATAAATCTGGAGATTTTTCTTCTTCTAAAATTTGAAAAATCTCATCAAATGCTTTTCTACAGTGAATTACTATTGGCAATTTATATTTTTTTGCTAATTGAATTTGCTTTCTAAACGCATCTTGCTGTATCGCTAAGGTAGATTTATCCCAATGCAAATCGATACCAATTTCACCGATAGCCACAAAATTACGTTGCTGAATTTGCTCTTCAACATGCGCCAATTCTTCTTTATAATTTTCTTGCACTGAAACCGGGTGCAAGCCCATCATTAAATACATACGATCCGGATAAGCTTTTTCAAGCGCATACATTGCTGCTGTTGTTGCTGAATCTATAGCGGGTAAGAAAAACTTTTCTACACCGGCATCAATGGCTCTTTCTATAACTTCTTGACGATCTTCTTCAAAAGCATCGCTATATAAATGCGTATGGGTATCTATTAATTTCATGCTGCAAAGCTAAGAAGTCTTCTGCAAATTCGGCAAACTTCCCTTCATTATAATTATCTGCTAAGCGCTATCGCCTTTTAAATTTTAAGTTTAATTAAATTCTTCGGTTATCTTTGCCAAAAAAAAGTAATGCCTAGTTTAAGAAATCTTTTAACAGATAAAGGTTACCAACGGATAAAACTAACCATCACCGCTACCAACCATCTAGAACTTTCTGCGGAAATAAACGGGATAAAAGGAAATTTTATTTTAGATACCGGCGCTTCCAGTTCTTGTGTAGGAACCGATGCAGTAGAATACTTCAATCTTTTTGCAGAAGATAGCGATATAAAAGCTGCCGGTGCCGGTGCTACGAATATGTTGACGCGAGTTTCTACTAAAAATGTAATGAAAATCGGAAAGTGGAAAAAAAAGAAAATTGATCTGGTTGTTTTTGATTTAAGTCATGTAAATCAAGCCTTAAGCGATCATAATGCTGATACCGTTCATGGAATAATCGGTGCTGATGTCCTTAAAAAAGGAAAAGCGGTAATCGATTATAAAGGAAAATATGTCTACTTAAAATAAAAAAAGCGACTCTTTATTAGGAGTCGCTTTTTTGATATAACAAAATAAGTATCTTAAAGCTCTAAAGCTTTTTTAATATCACCATCCATTAATAATTCTTCAGGGCTTTCTAAGGCTTCTTTAATCGCCACCAAGAAACCTACGGATTCTTTTCCATCAATAATTCTATGATCGTAAGAAAGTGCCAAATACATCATCGGTCTAATTTCAACCTTTCCATCAATTGCTACCGGGCGTTCAAGAATATTATGCATTCCTAAAATACCACTTTGCGGTGGATTGATAATTGGCGTAGAAAGCATCGATCCGAAAACACCTCCATTAGAAATGGTAAACGTACCTCCAGTCATTTCATCTACTGTTATTTTCCCGTCACGAGCACGTAAAGCTAAGCGTTTTACCTCAGCTTCAACTCCTCTAAAACTTAAGTTTTCTGCATTTCTAATAACCGGCACCATTAATCCTTTTGGTCCAGAAACAGCAATACTGATATCTTTATAATCGTATGTGATCATTTCTTTTCCATCAATCATGCTATTTACCGCAGGATACTCATCCAAGGCTCTAACAACCGCTTTGGTAAAGAACGACATGAAACCTAAACTTACGTCATGTTTTTCTTTAAATTCTTCTTTGTATTTTTTTCTTAATTCAAAAATTAGCGACATATCAACTTCATTAAAAGTTGTTAGCATTGCCGTTTCATTTTTAGCTCCCACTAAACGCTCTGCTACCTTTCTACGTAGCATTGACATTTTTTTACGTGTTTCACCTCTTTTCCCGCTACCCGGAGAACCCATAGATGGTTTCGCATTTTCTGCGTCCTCTTTAGTAATTCTTCCGTTTTTACCGGTCCCTTTTACATCCTTAGCCTCAATCTCTTTTTCTGACAAGATTTTTTTTGCCGCAGGAGAAGGAGTTCCTTCAGCATAATTATTATCATCTTGTTTTTGATCTGGAGTAGAAGGCTTAGACGGGGTCTCCTTTTTAGGCTCTAATTTTTCGTCTTCACTTTTTTCTTCATTTGAAGCTTTATCATCTTCATCATCTCCTCCGCCCGGTTTTTCAGCTTCGGTATCAATAAGACAAACAACTTCTCCAACTGCAACAGCATCACCTTCTTCTGCTTTTAAAGTGATAATTCCACTTGCTTCTGCTGGAAGTTCTAATGTTGCCTTGTCGCTGTCTACTTCTGCAATTGCTTGATCTTTCTCAACATAATCGCCATCTTCAACAAGCCATTCTGCTATTTCAACTTCTGTAATAGATTCTCCCGGTGAAGGGACTTTCATTTCTAAAGCCATAATTATATTTATTTCGGTATATCGTAATTTCTAAATTTATTATTCATTTAAACTTTTATCAAAGACACTTTCCATAACACGCTCATGTCTTCTTTTAAATCTCACAGGACTACCTGCGGCAGGAGAACCATAGAATTTTCTACTGCAAACTCTGAAGTCTTTAGCTTCTTTTAAATGTAAAAGCAAATGACTGTAAGCACCCATATTTCTAGGTTCTTCTTGTGCCCAAACCAGATCGTCTGCGTTTTCGTATTTCTTTATAATCTCCAAGATTCTTGAGGTAGGCAATGGGAATAATTGTTCAATTCTAACCAAAGCTACATCATCTCTTTCGTTTTCTTCTCTTTTCTTTAAAAGGTCGTAATAAAATTTACCTGTACAAAAAACTAAGCTTTTAATATTCTTAACATCCGCCTCACCATCATCTATTACGGTCTGAAATCTTCCCTCAGCTAATTCTTCTTTTGTTGAAATTACTTTAGAATGTCTCAATAAGCTTTTTGGAGTAAAGATAATTAAAGGCTTCCTGTAACAAGCTTTTACTTGTTTTCTTAACAAATGGAATAAGTTTGCCGGTGTAGTCACATCAGCAACAAACATATTGTCCTTTGCACACAATTGAAGGTAACGCTCCATTCTTGCTGAAGAGTGCTCTGCTCCTTGCCCTTCGTATCCGTGCGGTAAGAGCATAACCAACCCGTTTTGTAACTTCCATTTATCTTCTGCAGCAGAAATATACTGATCGATCATAATTTGCGCTCCATTGCTAAAGTCACCAAATTGTGCTTCCCATAACGCTAAAGTATTTGGACTTGCCATTGCATAACCATAATCAAAACCAACTACTCCATACTCTGACAATAAGGAATTATAAATATAAAATTCTCCTTGATCCTTACTAATATTATTAAGCAATACAACCTCTTCTTCGCTATCTTCAACTTTTAAAACTGCGTGTCTGTGAGAAAAAGTTCCGCGCTCGCAATCTTGACCGGTCATTCTAACATTATACCCTTCAGAAAGTAACGTACCATAGGCTAATAATTCTGCTAAGCCCCAATCCAGTTTATTTTTATCGAAATACATCTTTTTACGCGTATCGGTAAGCTTTTTAAGCTTTCGCATAAATTTTTTGTCTTCCGGTAAATTAGTGATGGTTTCTGCAACCTCACTCAATTTTTCTAGGTCGTAAGAAGTGTCTACCATCTCCATCATATCACTTTCGGTAGCGTAGGTATATCCATCCCACTCTTCTTGCATAATAGGAGTAATTACCGTATTCTCTTCTTTACGAGAACTCTCTAAGTTTTCTTCTAATTTATCTTTGTACTCCTTCTCTAATTTTTTAATATAATCACTATCGATCAGTCCTTCGCTTTGAAGCTTCTTGGCATAAATATCGCGTGTATTATCGTGCTTAGAAATAGCCTTGTATAATTTTGGCTGGGTAAAACGAGGCTCATCACCTTCATTATGACCATATTTTCTATAGCCTAAGAGGTCTATAAAGACGTCTCTTTTAAATTTCATTCTAAAATCAAGCGCAAACAACATTGCATGAACAACCGCTTCTGCATCGTCTGCATTCACATGAAGCACAGGAGAGAGAGTCACTTTACCAACATCTGTACAATAGGTAGATGAACGAGCATCTAAGTAATTTGTAGTAAAACCAATTTGATTATTCACCACAATATGTATTGTTCCTTCTGTTCTATACCCGTCTAACTGCGCCATTTGCACAGTTTCATAAACCACGCCTTGTCCGGCAATTGCAGCATCTCCATGTACAACTATCGGCAACACATGCTCCGGGTTACTTTTATAATGATTATCTTGTTTAGCTCTTGCAATACCTTGCACAACCGGCCCCACCGTTTCTAAATGCGAAGGGTTTGGTGCAATATTTAAGTTTATTTCTTTTCCGCTATCGGTTTTTCTACAAGAAGTCCACCCCAAGTGATACTTTACATCCCCATCAAACACTTCTTGCTCGTAGTCTTTTCCATCAAACTCACTGAAAATATCTTTTGCGCTTTTTCCAAAAATATTGGTTAAGGTGTTTAATCGGCCTCGGTGCGCCATTCCCATAACAAATTCTCGAACTCCTCTTTCTGCAGCTTCTTCAATTAAAGCATCTAAAGCCGGAATTAAAGTTTCTCCGCCTTCTAACGAAAAACGTTTTTGCCCTACATATTTTGTATGCAGAAAAGCTTCAAAAGAAACAGCTTCATTCAGTTTTTTTAGAATTTGCTTTTTCTTTTGCTCATCGAATTTTGGATGATTTTCATTGATGTTTAAGCGCTTCTGAATCCATTGCACCTCTTCAGGCTTCCGAATATACATATATTCAACCCCAATAGCGTCGCAATAAATTCTTTCTAAATGATCAATTATTTCTTGTAGCGAACTTGTGCCAATCCCTAAAATTTCTCCTGCGCTAAACTTGGTATCTAAATCCTCTTTAGAAAGCCCAAAGTTCTCAATGGCTAACGTAGGTTCGTATTTTCTACGTTCTCTAACAGGGTTTGTTTTGGTAAACAAATGACCTCTGGACCTGTACCCATCGATAAGCTGCACGACCTGAAATTCTTTTCTGACACTATCTGGAATGGCAATCTGCGTATTACTAGATTGCTCTGTTCCATTAGTTTGCCCTAAGATCTCTTCTTCTCCTAGCGTTTTACCGAAGTCAAACCCTTGAAAAAAGGCTCTCCAGCTAGGTTCAACACTATCAGGGTATTGCAGGTATTGATCGTATAATTCTGCGAAGTAAGCGGTGTGTGCCGCATTTAGAAATGAAAATTGATCCATAAGAGGAATTACTGTTGTGTTTTTTTAAACAAAACAAAAATACAATTTTTACTAAAATTAGCAGCTACCTAAACATAAATTTATCTTATATGGTATAAGATTTTCTAACACTGCGTTATTTTTGTTAAACTTTGCGTGTCATTAATGAATTTCCAAAGTCTTTTAAAAGCTGCTTTTTTTCTTCTTGAATATTCATTTGCTCCAGCATTTTAAAGGCTTTTTCGGTATAGCGTTCAATTTCTATTTGTGTACTTTTTGCCGCACCGCTTAATTCGAAAATATTTTTTACTGTTTCTATTTTCTGAGAAGCATCTCTTGGAGCAATTGTATACAAATGTTCTAATTGTCTAGCTTCTCCTACACTAGACTGCTCTATAGCTTTTAGATATAAAAATGTTTTTTTGTTTTCAATGATATCGCCACCTACCTGTTTTCCGAATTTCTTGGGATCGCCAAAAGCATCTAAAAAATCATCTTGCAATTGAAAAGCAATTCCTAATAAACAACCAAACTCATAAATCTGCTCTTTACAAGCATCACTTACATCAGCGACAATTGCTCCCATTTCTAAAGAGGCCCCTACTAAAACAGCCGTTTTATACCTAATCATCTTGATGTACTCTTCTATACTTACATCATCTCGCGTTTCAAAATCAACATCGTATTGTTGGCCTTCACAAACTTCTATCGCTGTTCTTGTAAAAAGTTTTGCCATTTGCTTAAATGTATCTCCCGCGTAATTCTCAAAGAGTTGATACGCATTAATCAACATCGCATCTCCTGATAGAATTGCCGTATTCACATTCCATTTTTCGTGTACGGTTTCTTGCCCTCTTCTTAACGGAGCATCGTCCATAATATCGTCATGTACTAACGAAAAATTATGAAAAACTTCAATTGCCAAAGCAGCATCGAGTGCCTTTTTATAAGGTGTCCCAAAAAGTTCTGCTGAAAGTAAAACCATTACCGGACGCAAACGCTTTCCGCCAAGATTTAAAATATAGAGTATAGGATCGTAAAGCCCTACCGGCTCTTTTGCAATTACTTTTTTTTCTAAATGCGCTAAAAATTCTGATCGGTAAAAAGAAATATCGTGCATACGGGGCAAAAATTTTCGGCTAAAATACCACATTTCGATGAATTTTAAAGGCTCTTTTAAATGAATGTAAATATTTCAAAAAAACCACGGAAACTTTTTTTGTTTTTAAAGTTTCTGTGTAATTTTGCCGCAATTATGAAAGAAAAAATTTTAAACAAAGCTACCGAATTATTTACACGATTAGGATTTAAAAGTGGGACGATGGACGATATTGCTCAAGAATTAGGCATCTCTAAAAAAACCATTTATACCCATTTTCCAAACAAATCTAAACTTGTTGAATCTTGCGCCAAAGATCTTTTTTGCAATATCAGTGACGGTGTAGCAGAAATCATTAATAAAAACCACAATCCCATAAAGGAGCATTTTCTCATTCACAAATATGCATTGAATAAGCTGAAAGAAGAAAAAGAATCAACACAGCATCAATTGCGAAAATATTATCCAAAAATTGAGCAAAAGATGCGAAAGCAAAAGCTTGAATTGATGCGTAAACAGGTGATAAACAACCTAAAAAGAGGAAAAAAGCAAGGCTATTATAGAGATGATATTGATATTGAGGTTGTGTTTCAATTTTATTATATGACGCTAGAAGGAATTAAGAACAGCGATATTTTCTCGGTAAAAAAATATACTATTCCCTTTATACTCAAACATTTTTTAGAATATCACTTCAGAGCAATTGCCTCAGAAAAAGGTTTAACATATATCAATCATTTAAAAAATAAAGACTTATGAAAATAAAACTCGGCATAGTATTGCTATGTTTTGGTTTTTTAGCAAATGCGCAAAATACTGAATTTAACAGCCAACAAGAGTACTCTTTCAGCTTAAAAGAAGCTATAGAATATGCGCTAGACAGCAGTTACACTGCAATTAATGCCCGTAGAGATATTGCGGCAGCCATTAAAAGAAAATGGGAAACCACCGCAGATGGACTCCCACAAATTGATGCGAATATAGATTATACAAACAATTTAAAGCAACCGGTACAGCTTTTACCAGCAGAAATTACCGGCGGTCCTCCGGGTACTTTTATACCGGTCGTTTTTGGAACGCAACAACAAATGTCGGCTTCGGCAACCGCCAACCAGCTATTGTTTGACGGCTCCTATATTGTGGCGGTTAGAGCTTCTAAAACTTTTTTAGAATACACGAACACCACTGCCGAAAAAACTGCCTTAGAAATAAGACAGAATGTAATTGACGCTTATGGCAATGTTTTGGTTTCTCAAGATCTGGTTGATATTTTAGAACAAGATAAAGCTACGTTAGAAAAGAATCTGGAGGAAACCACTGCTATGTTTGAAAATGGTTTGCAAGAAGAAGAAAGTGTAGAACAACTACAAATCACTTTTTTACAAATTAGCAACGAACTTAGAAATGCTAAACGCTTGGTAAGCATCACTAAAGAAATGTTTAATCTAACCATGGGGATTCCGTTAGAAAATGACATCATTTTAACAGACGATTTAGATTCCTTAGCTGAAGAAAATATTAGCTTAGAATTATTAAATGCTTCTGTTGAAATTGAAGAAAACCTAGACTATAAACTTGCTAGAAATTTAACCGAGCAACGCGAACACGAGTTGAATTTAGAAAAGAGTAAGGCGCTTCCGCGTTTATCTACTTTTATCAATTACAGCACAAATAGTTTTAGTCAAGAGTTTACTTTTTTAAATGACAACCAACAGTGGTTTCAATCTTCTGTATGGGGCGTAAATTTAACTATTCCTATTTTTAGTTCACTTCAGCGTAGCGCCAGAACCGCGCAAGCCAGAATTGCTTTAGATCAAGCCAACACAGAATTTGAACAAGCAAAAGAACAAATTAGGCTTCAGGTAAAACGTGCAAAAAACGATTATCAATTTGCCGTAGAAAAGTATAGAACTGCTAAAAAGAATCTGGAATTAGCCGAACGAATTGAAAATAAAAATCAATTAAAATTTACAGAAGGGCTTGCTTCAAGTTTTGATTTACGCCAAGCGCAAACGCAACTTTACACCACACAACAAACTCTTTTACAATCGATGCTAGATTTACTAAATGCAAAAGCTGCATTAGAAACAGCATTAAACACACCTCAACTAAATTTCACCAACAATTAAAATAAGTCCGATGAAAAAGTTCCTAGCATTAACCTTAATTACCCTTAGCGTAATTTCTTGCGGAAAGAAAGAAAAATCTATAGACGATATTATTTCTGAAGGAAATCTTACTGAAATACGAGCAAAAAAGTCTGAACTACGAACAGAACAAAATGAAATTTCAGATAAAATTGAACGCCTTAATGAAGAAATTGAAAAGTTAGATAAAAGTAAATCATACCCTTTAGTTACCGTTCAAAAACTAAACGACACCTTATTTAAACATTATGTAGAAGTACAAGGTGATGTAGAAACCGATGAAAATATTATAATTTACCCTGAATTTTCCGGAGTGTTGACACAAGTTTTTGTAGAAGAAGGTCAGCGTGTAAATAAAGGACAAACCCTAGCAAAAATTGATGATGGTGGTTTGTCGAGTCAATTATCTCAAGCCGAATCACAATTATCACTTACCAAGACTACTTTTGAACGTCAATCGCGTTTATGGGATAAAAAAATTGGTTCAGAAATTCAATATTTAGAATCTAAAACCAATTTTGAAGCGCAACAAAAAGCGGTAGATCAACTTAGGGCTCAATTAGCAAAAACGATTGTCAAAGCGCCTTTTAGCGGTGTAATTGACAAAGTGATTTCAGACCAAGGACAAGTAGTTTCTCCAGGCCAAAACCAGTTGTTTAGATTAGTTAATTTAAGCGATATGTATATTACTGCAGAAATTCCGGAAAATTACCTTGGTAAAATAAATAAAGGAAGTGAAGTCTTGGTTGAAATAAGCTCTATCGGTAAAGAATTTGAAGGAGAAGTTGAGCAAGTTTCAGATTTTGTAAATCCGAATAACCGAAGCTTTTCTGTAAAAATATCGGTTCCAAACCCAAAAGGAATGGTAAAGCCAAATTTAATTGCCACCGTTAAATTAAACGATTATACCTCAGAAAAAGCAATTTTAATACCACAAAGTATTTTACAAGAAAATGCTCAAGGAGAAAGTATTACTTATTATATAGAGCCAAAAAACGATTCTGTAAATGTCGCTAAAAAAGCAATTTTAAAAACAGGCTTAGCCTATGATGGTAAAATTGAAGTTTTAGAAGGTTTAAAAGAAGAGCAAAAAATTATTGTAGAAGGAGCTAGAACTATTCGTGAAGGACAAGAAGTAAAAATAAACCAATAACCATGGCCAATAAAAACACACAAAAAGAATTTCCAGTTTCTTCCTGGGCCATCGACAATAAAATGACGGTCTTTGTAATCATTGCTATTGTAATGATTGGCGGGTTGCTTTCGTATTACAGCATGCCTCGCGAAGCGTTTCCGGAAATTGTAGAAACAAAAATATATGTTAGCTCCGTTAATCCGGGAAACTCAGCAGAAGACGTTGAGAAGTTTATTACAGAACCTTTAGAAGAAGAGTTTAATGACATTGCAGGAATTAAAGAGATAACCTCTACAACCTTACAAGATTACTCCATTGTAATTGTAGAGTTTGAAGAAGATATTGAAGTTCCCGATGCTAAGCAAAAAGTAAAAGACAAAGTAGATTTGGTGAAAGCCGAAACTACTTGGCCAACCTTAGATAATGGCGCCAAGGTAGAACCCAATGTTTTTGACTTGAATATTTCTGAAGAGCAACCCATTTTAAATATCAACCTAACGGGAAATTACACCGTTCAGCAATTAAAAGATTACGCCGAACATTTACAGGATAAAATAGAACTACTTCCCCAAATAAAAGAAGCCACTATTCGCGGTGCTGAAGAAAAAGAAGTAGAAATCGCTGTAAATGTTTATAAGATGACGGCTTCTAAAGTTAGTTTTGATGACATTATTAATTCTGTGAGAATGGAAAACAAAACCATCTCTGGCGGAAATATTACCGAAAATGGCGTTGAAAAGAACATTCGAGTTATTGGTGAAATTGAAGAGCCACAAGAACTAGGAGATGTAGTTGTAAAAAGAGATGACGGAGTAGTTTATCTAAAAGATATTGCTGTAATAAATTTTCAAGAAAAAGACCCTACAACTTTTGCCAGAGAATACGGAGACCCGGTAGTAATGCTTGATATAAAAAAACGTGCCGGAAAAAACATGATTGAAGCCGTGGAAGAAATCAAGCAAATTGTAGAAACCGAACAAGAAAATTATTACCCGGAAGATCTACATATTTCGCTTTCTAACGACCAGTCCATTAAAACCGAAAACCAAGTAAACGATTTGGTCAATAATATCATTTTCGGTGTTATTTTAGTAGTAGGTGTTTTAATGTTTTTCTTAGGTTTTAGAAATGCGCTTTTTGTAGGTATTGCTATTCCTCTTTCTATGTTTCTTTCTTTTATTGTGCTTTCTAGTTTAGGTTTTACGCTAAACACAATGGTACTTTTTGCCTTAGTTATGGGACTGGGAATGCTAGTAGATAACGGAATTGTGGTTGTTGAAAACGTCTACTCACTCATGAGTGAAGGCATGCCTAGAATAAAGGCAGCAAAACAAGGCTTAGGAGAAATCGCATGGCCTATTATTGCATCTACCGCTACTACCCTAGCCGCGTTTTTTCCTTTAGGATTATGGCCGGGAACAATCGGTAAATTCATGGTCATCTTCCCGATTACCTTATCCATTGTTTTAGGTTCTTCATTGTTTGTAGCATTGATCATAAATTCTATGTTAACCTCACAATACATGGCGATCAACGAAAAAGAAGCCAAGCAAAAAAGAGTAATTCGCCTAAGTATTATTTTTGCGATTGTTGGTATTGTATTTCTCGTAGCAGGTTTTATGTTACCTTCAGGCATATTACGTGGTTTAGGAAATTTAATTCTATTTATCATAATAATGGTTTGGGTGTACCGTAAAATTTTAAAACAAGCAGTACATTACTTCCAATATAAATCCTTAAAAAAGTTAGAAAGCTTTTATGAGCGCTTTTTAAAATTCGCTTTACGCGGAAAAAAAGCCTATCTATTTTTCTTCGGAACTTTAGGCGTTTTAATCTTCAGTTTTGTTTTGGTAGGGATTGCCCAGCCTAACGTATTGTTTTTTCCTGAAAATCAACCCAATCAGATTATTACTTATATAGAATATCCTGAAGGAACTGCTATTGAAAAGACCAATAAACTAACCAAAAAGATTGAAGAGCGCATTTTTGAAAGCATCAAAAAATATGAGGATGAAGATGGGTATAACTATATGGTAGAATCTGCTATTTCTCAAGTAGGTGAAGGTGCCGGAAACCCTCAAACCGATGGTGGTCAGCAAAATGAAATGCCTCATAAAGGTAAGATTACACTTTCTATGCGCGAATTTAACGAACGACGCGGTGTAAAAAGTAGTACTGTTCTTTCTGAAGTAAGAGAAGCTGTAAAAGGTTTTCCCGGAGCATCTGTAATTGTTGAAAAAGACGCTGCAGGTCCGCCTGCGGGTTACCCAATTAACATTGAAGTAAGCGGAGAAGATTATAATAAAATGCTTGCGGAAGCAGAACAATTACGCTCATTCATTCAAGAACTAAGCATTGAGGGAATTGAAGAATTAAAAGTTGACGTCAATAAAGCTAAACCCGAATTAGATGTTCGCGTAGACCGTAAAAAAGCAGGTCGCCTTGGAGTTTCCACCGTTTCTGTTGGTCAAACCTTACGAAGAGCTATTTATGGGGAAGAAATTTCTACCTTTAAGGAAGGAGAAGATGACTATGAAATTAATGTTCGTTTTAATGAAGATTTCAGGTATCAAGAAAACGCTATTTTTAATCAACCTATTACTTTCAAAAATCAGAATACGGGTGAACTGATTCAAGTACCGATTTCTGCATTAGTTACCAAAAAGCCTACAGCAACTTTCAGCTCTATTAAACGTAAAGATTTAAAACGAGTTATTACTGTCTATTCAAATGTTTTAGAAGGATATAATGGTAACGAGATTGTAAATCAAATAAAAAAAGAGCTTAAAAACTATGAAACGCCAACCGGAATCA
The DNA here is from genome assembly GCF_003667275.1 of Mesonia aquimarina. Classification (GTDB taxonomy): domain Bacteria; phylum Bacteroidota; class Bacteroidia; order Flavobacteriales; family Flavobacteriaceae; genus Mesonia; species Mesonia aquimarina. Next base: position 178,264 of record NZ_RCNV01000005.1, read on the forward strand.
ATTTTAAATTTACCGGTGAACAAGAAGAGCAAGAAAAGAACATGAACTTCTTAATAAAAGCGCTATTAATTGCTTTAGGAGGAATTTTACTGATTCTTGTAGCACAGTTTAACTCCCTCTCTAAACCTGTTATTATTTTAATGGCAGTATTGTTAAGTTTAGGTGGCGTGTTTTTAGGACTGGTTAGCTTTCAAATGGATTTTGTGATTATCATGACGATGATGGGAATCATTTCACTGGCCGGAATTGTAGTGAATAACGCTATTGTTTTAATTGATTATACGCAAATTTTAATCGACAGAAAAAAAGAAGATCTTGGCTTAGCCGATGAAGACTACTTAACCAAAAAACAATATTTTGAGGTTATTGTAGCCGGTGGTAAATCAAGATTACGTCCTGTTTTATTAACGGCTATCACCACTGTTTTAGGTTTAATTCCATTAGCTGCTGGACTAAACATTGACTTTTTCTCATTGTTCATAGATTACGACCCAAAAATTTATATTGGTGGAGACAACGTGATCTTCTGGGGACCATTAGCGTGGACGGTAATTTTTGGACTTACCTTTGCAACATTCTTAACTTTAGTAGTTGTTCCGGTAATGTTCTATTTAAGTAACCGTGGAAAAATTAAATTTAGACAAAAAAGAGGAAAGCCTTTACAAGCTTCTATAGAAAATTAAAAATATAAAAGCCCGCCTATAAAAAAATTATAGGCGGTTTCTTTTTGTTACAACTACTACTGCTTTACAATTTTCTGTATACTTTTTCCTGTTTTATTTTTAATGTGGACAAAATAAAGCCCACTGGAAAGTTTTGAAATATCATAAGAGTGTTGCGCTTCTTTAAAATACAACACTTCTTTTCCCTTAAGAGAAAAAATACGTACTGATGTAACTTTTTCACCGGACTGCATTGTTACCTGAAAGCTGTTGGTTGTAGGATTAGGGTACAAGCTAAACACCACTATTTCTTTATCGCCAACCGCAAGTTGTTGGTTACGGTAAATGGCTTGATTGCCAATTTCATTCTCAATAGTAAGAATAACGTCTGTCCCATCTTGGCTAAATGAATAAGTATACACATGGTTCTCTAAAGGAGGTTCACTAAATATAAATACATCTTGGGTATAGCTGTTTTCAAACTGCTGATTTGAGGAATTGCTACAAGAGCCTAAAGTACTCGATGCATAGGTTACATAAAAACTATTTGGGTTAGTTGAATATTCTAATTCTGCATCAAAATAATTGCACACAGTAGTTACAAACCAACCATTTTCAAAAATGGCTGTAATTTCATTCACTTCACTATTAAGTGCGGGATTTTGAATGGTTTGCCCGCCAATAATTAACTTCTCTAAATACCAGGTATGGTCTTCTAAAGGGGCTATTTGTGCTACGCTGTTAAAACTTAATAAACAAATGAGTATTTTTATAATTGTTTTCATGGTTATTGGAGTTGGTTAGTGTTATAAAGCTACATAAAAAAGCATCAAAAAAAAAGACTGCCTTTTCAGACAGCCTTTTCTTATTGGAATTTTAAACTAAATTATTCTTCAGGGTTTAATTTATAGGTTAAACCAACACCCAAAACTTCTCTAACCTGAAAGGCTCTAACAGCGTTATCGTCATAAATTGTTTGAAAAATAAAGCTTGCTGAAAGAAAACTATTCACTTTCATATTTAGGTTCATGGTATAATCTAAATCAACGTTTTGTAGATCTTCTAAATAGTTAGAATAAAGGTTTATAATATTTTCCATGGTAACATTTTCAACCAACGTAAATTTTGCATATCCGTTGATGGAAGCACCAAATTCAAAACGTGTTGATTCGCCTCGATCTACACCAAAGTAATCTCCATCTACATAACCCGGAACTGTTGTAAAGCGATCATCAACAAAAATAAAACGAGCCGTTGCCGGGGCTATATTCACTTTTAAGTTGTCGTTTTTCTTCCATAAAAAACCAGGACCAAACTGTAAATATCCAGGCGACATAAACTTTGTATATTCTGTTCTCTCTACACGTGTACCAATTACATCTCCGGTAAGAGGATCTGTAATTTCAATATCGTTATACTCGTAGCCTTCTTGAAACTGTGTTTTAAAGTTTACAAAGAAAGAGTAAAACCAATTAGATTCATTAATTTGTTTACCCGCTACAGAATTTATCTCAAGGCGGTCGTTTGTTTTACGCGTAAAATTTTCGTTATCATTTTTAGTAAGACCAAAATCAGCTAAAAAAGTATTATCCCAGGTAAAATCTCCTTTACGATAATTTAGACTGTAGCTAATATTTACATTACCGGCGTAGTTAGAAGTTCCTCCTCCTTGCCACTCTTCGTTAAAAGCAGCTTGGTTAAATAATAAAGAAAAATCTCCAGATTGTTGCCAACCTTGTTTTGGTTCTTCGTTTTCGTCACTATCTTGAGCAAAAACGGTAGCAATTGCCCCTAAAAATAATGCTAGACTAAGTATGCTTTTTTTCATAAACAATAAATTTTTTGATTTGATATTGTTTACAAAGTTAAGCTATTTAGTGAATTGAAGGTTAAGGAGACTTAAATTCAGTTATTTTTTTGGTTTTTTATAAAGCGGAACCGAAGAGCAAGCTTCACCAAACATTAAACTTTTTACTACCGGCTGAAGTTTTTGAATAATTTGAATATAAGCGTTATCCGGTACCGGTTTATTAGAACAGCCCTTTACGATAACAGGTAAACCTTGAAATTCAGAAACATCTAATTGATTGATAATTTCCTGATAAATTGATGATTCTAAACCGGTTAAATTCCCTAAAACTACTTTTTTTGCATATGGTTCCAATTCAGCCGTAATCAACATAAACGCCCATACCGGCACAATAGCGTCTGAACTGCACGTAAGGGCAACAAAGTTATCTTGATAAACAGACCAATTGTGATCTTTTACAGCTTGCCGAAATTCTTTTTCGCGTAACACAAAACCTTCGTAGAGCCAATCTTTAAGATCGAAAAGTATACGTTCTCCTTTGGGATAATGATCTTCTAAGTTGAAGGTTTTTAACTTACTATTTGCTACTCGATTTACAATCTCTTCAGGCATAAAAATTAATTTCTGATATTATACTATAACATTCCGAGTTCTAGCTTGGCTTCTTCACTCATTAAATCTTGAGACCAAGGCGGATCGAAGGTTAATTCTAACTCGCAATCGTTTACCATATCAATAGACTTCACACGCTCTTCTACTTCTTGCGGAAGACTTTCTGCAACCGGGCAGTTTGGCGTGGTTAAGGTCATTAAAATTTTTACATCAAGATTTTCATTGACAAAAACATCGTAAATCAATCCTAATTCATATATATCCACAGGAATTTCAGGATCATAAATTGTTTTTAAAACTCTAACAATTTTTTCACCTAATTCGTTGGTATCTATTTTTTTTTCTTCCATTTTTTTTGTTTTTAGGTTAATAGTTTTTTAGTTGGATAGTTCTTAGTTTACTTACTTTTAGAATTCAAGTGTTTTTTTGATATACTGAAAAAAGTACTGATGACTATAAAAACTAGCTCCTTATTGCACTATCAAACTATTAGACTATCAAACTATTGGTCTGTAAAAAACTACTCTACTTTAGTTTGATATGCCAAAGCATACATTTTTAGTTGCTTAATCATACTTACTAATCCGTTTGCACGGGTAGGCGACAAATGCTCTTTTAAGCCAATTTCATCGATAAAATCTGTGTCAGCTTCTAAAATTGCTTTTGGCGATTGATTTGAAAACACTCTAATTAATATGGCAATAATCCCTTTTGTAATTACAGCATCGCTATCAGCAGTAAAAACAACTTTATCATCTTCCATATTGGCATGAACCCAAACTTTACTTTGGCAGCCTTTAATAATATTTTCTTCGGTTTTGTATTGCTCATCAATAATAGGAAGTGATTTACCCAGCTCTATCATATACTCATAGCGCTGCATCCAATCGTCAAACATTGCAAACTCATCTACAATTTCTTCCTGTATTTTTTTTATTGTACTCAAATCTACTCTTGTTTAGTTAAACTTGCTTTTACAAGTGTTTTTTGGGCATCGTTTTTTAATTCAAGCGTTTTCCCATCAAATTTATAATGTGTAATCTTGTCAAAACTTGACAGTAGATTTTGCTCAATTTTCATCCCTTGAGCACACATTTTTCTTGTAGAAACAACTTTGCTGATTTCAAGTTTTGTATTTTCAGTTGAATATGTTCCTGTGTAAGAATTACAACCGCCTACACCAGAAATTCTATTTTCTTCGGGTGAAAAATTAATGCTAACCTCTAAAGATTCCACTTTTTGCTGATCGATTTGCACCACTTCAAAATTCATCTGTTTATCAATCATTTTATTTTTAGTGGTTTGACATGCCCCTAAAATCAGTAAAAAACTGAGTATGACAACATTTTTTATTATTTTCATGATAACATAATTTTTGCTCGTTTTACTGCTTTTACAAAACTATCTATTTCACTTTTTGTATTGTAAAATGAAAAAGAAGCGCGAACCGTTCCCGGTATTTTATAATAATCCATGATAGGTTGCGCGCAATGATGACCGGTTCTTACGGCTATTCCTAATTTATCAACAATGGTACCAATATCATACGGATGCATTCCTTCAATATTGAAAGAAATTACGGCTGTTTTTTTAACGGATGTCCCGAAGATTTTCATACCCTCAATTTCCAGTAGTTTTTCAGTCGCGTAAGTCAATAATTCGTGTTCATATTCCGCAATCGTATCAAACCCGATTTCGTGTAAATAATCTATTGCTTTTCCAAAGGCAATACCTCCGCAAATATTTGGTGTTCCGGCTTCAAATTTATGTGGTAGACCAGCGTAAGTTGTTTTCTCAAAACTAACCTGATCTATCATTTCTCCTCCTCCTTGATAAGGTGGCAATTTATTTAACCATTCTTCTTTTCCGTATAAAATACCTACTCCGGTTGGACCGCACATTTTGTGTGCAGAAACCACATAAAAATCGACATCTAATTGCTGAACATCGGCTTGAATATGCGGAGCAGCTTGTGCCCCATCAATTAAAACGGCCGCATTTTTTTGATGTGCTTTTTGTATAATTTCTTCAATCGGATTAATTGTTCCGAGTGCATTTGAAACGTGATTTAAAAAAACCAGTTTTGTTTTCTCAGAAAGCAAATCATAAAAAGTATTCATGTCTAACTCTCCTTCTTCTGTCATAGGGATAACGCGAAGTTTCGCTCCAGTTTTTTGACAAAGCATTTGCCAGGGAACAATATTAGAATGATGTTCTAAAGCAGAAACCAAAATTTCTTCTCCTTTTTTGATTTCTGAAGCAAAACCGTTCGCGACTAAATTAATACCGTGCGTAGTTCCGGAAGTAAAAATTATTTCTTCTTTTTTTTTGGCATTAAAATGCGCGCGTATGGTTTCTCGCGCTTCTTCGTAAGCTTCAGTTGCTTCTTGCGAAAGTGTATGAACTCCACGATGAATATTAGCATTGTACTTCTGATAATAATCAACAATCGCATTAATCACCGTACTTGGCGTTTGTGAGGTTGCGGCATTATCAAAATACACCAGCGGATGCCCATTTACTTTTCGAGAAAGTATCGGAAAATCGACTCTTATTTTTTCGATATTCATAGTGCTAATTTTCATAATTTATTTATTGATTATTGAGGCTAGATTTATATATACATTTAAATAAGCCCCCGCAGTTGAAGTATCGATATTTTCATTATCGATCCAATTACTTAACCCATAATAACCAATGATTTCAGCGCCAATTAACGATGAAAATTGAAGTCCGAACCCTAAATTGGCTCCAATATTCGTGCTTTTATAAAAATTTTCTTCTAATTCAAAGTTATTGCGAGCGTCTTCTTCATTTAAAATGAACGAAAATTGTGGACCCGCTAATAGATAAAAACCTTTTCCGTATTCCTTATTAACATCAAATTTCAACAAAGGTTGAAACTTGATAGCAGATTTCATTACATCCAATTCTGTAGATTCATTATTATCTGAATAAATAAGATACTCATCTACATTTTTACTGTAAAAAAGATTGGCTTTTATTCCGAAAGATTCATTTAACGAGTAATCAAAATATCCGCCAATATTTACAGGGAATCCTTTTTCATTGAAAGGAGAATAACTATCTCCAGCATACAAGTTTTCATCAGCACCATCGGTTTCAACTGAAATATAATTTGCTCCAAAAGATAAACCGTAGCTTATTTTTTGTGCAAAAGCCAAACTAGAGATCAGAAAAAAAAAGAGGAAGCTTAACGTTGAATTTTTCATATTACTACAAATCAAACCCTAAATTTACATTCAGTTTATTCGCGATAAGTTTATTGATTCGTTTTTTTAACTCCGGTATTTTTACACTTTCTAATACATTATTAGCAAAAGCGTACATTAATAACGCTCTAGCTTCTTTAGCGGGAATACCTCTAGATTTTAAATAAAATAACGCCTCTTCATCTAACTGACCAATTGTACAACCGTGACTACACTGCACATCATCTGCAAAAATTTCCAATTGCGGCTTTGAATTAATGGTCGCTTTATCACTCACCAAAATATTATTGTTGCTTTGGTACGCATTAATTTTTTGCGCAATTTTATCTACCAAAACCTTTCCGTTAAATACTCCCACCGCTTTATCATCAAAAATCCCTTTATAATCTTGATGACTCTCGCAATTTGGTTGTGAATGATGAACCAAGGTATTGTGGTCTACGTGCTGTTTTCCTTCAATAATGGTTACGCCATTCATGGTAGAATCTATATGTTCTCCCCTTTGATAGAAGTTAAGATTGTTACGCGTTAATTTTCCGCCAAAAGAAAAGGTATGTACAGAACAATTACTTTCGTCTTTTTGGTCAACGTAGGTATTATCAATTAAAGAGGCAGAAAGTTTATCATTCTGAATTTTATAATAATCTACCATCGCTCTTTTTTCAGCAAAAATCTCGGTTACCGAATTTGTAAAAACCGGATTTTCTGTTAAGCTTTGGTGACGCTCAATAATTTGTACTTGAGAATTCTCTCCCACCACAACCAAGTTTCTAGGCTGAAGCATTAATGCAGCTTCATTTCCCGTAGAAAGATTTAAAATCTGAATAGGTTTGTCTGAAACTGTATTATTTGGAATATGAATAAAAGCTCCTTCACGAGAAAATGCGGTATTTAACGAATTTAAACCATCGTCTGAAGGTGCAATTTTATTGAAATACTTCTCCATAATCTCTTTGTACTTTGGCTTATCTAGAGCCGAAGACATTAAACAAGCATCTATTTTATCGTGCGTTGTTTCTGATAAATGTGAGGAGTAAATTCCATCAATAAAAACAATGGTGTACGCGTCTATATCGTGAATAAAATATTTTTTAACATCACGATATTCAATGGTACTTTCCTTTTTAGGAAAAATGCTATAATCTTCTTTTAAGATTGAATTTAAAGAAGTGTATTTCCAAGCTTCTTCTTTTTTTGTAGGAAATCCTTTTGATTCAAAATTTTTAAGCGCTTTATTTCTAATGGTATGAATATCGCTACTTACATCTACCTGCTCTTCAAAAGCAAAAAAAGAAGAAATTAATTTATCTTTTAAACTCATAGTTTTTTCTTGTTTTCTGGGTTGGCGCAAGTCTATAACTATTGCTATCCCGTTTTGTTAAAAATCGGCTTATTCAGTTTTTATTAAACTGATTTTGCTTCGGTTTTTAACCAATCGTAACCGTGCTCCTCTAACTTATGTGCTAATTCTTTTCCGCCGGATTTTACAATTTTCCCGTCTAATAAAACGTGAACATAATCTGGCACAATATAATTAAGCAAACGTTGGTAGTGTGTAATTACCATTACTGCGTTTTCTTTAGTACGTAATTTATTTACCCCATCAGAAACTATACGCAAAGCATCAATATCTAAACCGGAATCTGTTTCATCTAGAATAGCCAATTTTGGCTCCATCATAGCCATCTGGAAAATTTCGTTACGCTTTTTTTCTCCTCCTGAAAAACCTTCGTTTAACGAACGTGATAAAAACTTACGATCCATTTCTAGCATTTCTGACTTTTCACGGATTTTTTTCAGCATATCTTTTGCCGGCATTTCTTCTAAGCCTTGTGCTTTTCTCGTTTCGTTGATTGCGGTTTTCATAAAATTAGTAACCGAAACACCAGGAATTTCTACCGGATATTGCATCGATAAGAAAATACCATTGTGTGCGCGCTCGTCAACTTCCATTTCAGAGATATCCTCATTTTCAAGAATAATTTCGCCATCAGTCATCTCAAACTCTTCCTTCCCGGCAATTACAGAAGCTAGCGTACTTTTACCAGAACCGTTTGGCCCCATAATAGCATGTACCTCGCCTGCATTAATTTCTAAATTTATTCCTTTTAATATTTCTTTTCCTTCTACACTTGCGTGTAAATTTTTTATCTTTAACATAGTCTCTTATTTAGCTTGTTCTCCCTTAACTCGTATTGTTTTCTCGTCGGAAGGCTCTAATACTTTAATAATTCTTTTAATTTCTACTACTTCATCCCAACCTTCTTCCATTGGGTTTGGTTTTATTTTGGCCTGAATAATTACAGGGACCATATCAAAATCATCACGCTTTAGCTTTTCAACTTGTTCAGATAGTTGAGTTGCCATAGAATCTAAAACCACTCCGTAGATAAAATCGTTTCCTTTAAGAACCGCTGCATCTGCTGTATAAATAAACTCTCCACTTAAAACACTTAAGTCCTTTTTTTGTTTATCATCTGATTCAGTCTTTTGTTCTGTTGAAGTTGATTTTTCTTCCTCTTTTTGTTTGGGATCATTTTTACACCCAACAATTAACATACTTGCAGCAACAAATGCTAATACGTGTTTTTTCATTTTATGATTTTTAATTGAACATAAATTTGTCTGTAGTTTTTAACCTACAGAACCTTCTAAAGATATTTCTAATAATTTTTGTGCTTCTACCGCAAATTCCATCGGTAATTTATTAAGTACTTCTTTACTGAAACCGTTTACAATTAATGCAATTGCTTTTTCAGTATCAATACCCCGTTGGTTACAGTAAAAAATTTGATCTTCTCCAATCTTACTAGTGGTTGCCTCGTGCTCAACTTTAGCCGATTTATTTTTGGTTTCGATGTATGGAAAGGTGTGCGCTCCACACTCGTTACCCATCAGCAACGAATCGCATTGTGAAAAGTTTCTTGCATTTGTTGCGCGTGGTTGAATTTGCACCAAACCACGATAAGAATTTTGCGATTTACCGGCAGAAATTCCTTTAGAGATAATCGTACTCTTTGTGTTTTTTCCTAAATGAATCATTTTAGTTCCTGTGTCTGCTTGCTGATAATTATTAGTTACAGCAATAGAATAAAACTCACCAATTGAATAATCTCCTTTTAAAATACAGCTTGGGTATTTCCACGTTACTGCACTTCCCGTTTCTACTTGCGTCCAACTAATTTTAGCTCTGTCTTCGCATAAACCACGTTTCGTCACAAAATTAAAAACGCCTCCTTTTCCTTCAGAATTTCCCGGATACCAATTTTGCACCGTACTGTATTTTATTTCGGCATCATCTAACGCAATAAGCTCTACCACGGCAGCGTGCAACTGGTTTTCATCACGCATTGGTGCTGTACAACCTTCCAGATAGCTTACATAACTTTCTTTATCTGCTACCACAAGTGTACGTTCAAACTGACCGGTTCCGGCTTGGTTAATTCTAAAATATGTAGAAAGTTCCATCGGGCATCTTACGCCTTTTGGAATGTAGCAAAAAGAGCCATCACTAAAAACAGCCGAATTTAATGCGGCATAAAAATTATCTTTTCTAGGCACTACTGTTCCTAAATATTTTTTCACTAATTCAGGATGTTCTTGGATTGCTTCAGAAATAGAACAAAAAATAATTCCTTTTTCAGCTAAGGTTTTCTTGAATGTTGTGGTTACAGAAACAGAATCCATCACTACATCTACTGCAACTCCGGCCAATTTTTTCTGCTCATCTAAAGAAATCCCTAATTTCTCAAACGTGTCTAACAATTCAGGATCTACCTCATCTAAACTTTCATATTTAGGTTTTTTATTAGGAGCTGAGTAATACGAAATGTTTTGAAAGTCAGGTTTAGGATAATTTACATTAGCCCAATCCGGCTCTTCCATTTGCTCCCAAATTCTATAAGCTTCTAATCTCCATTCGGTCATCCACTCCGGCTCATTTTTCTTTTTAGAAATTGCCCGAACGATATCTTCATTTAAACCATTGGGAAGCGTATCAGATTCTATATCAGTATAAAATCCATACTCATACTCTTTGGTTTCAAGTTCTTTTTTTAAATCGTCTTCTGTAAACTTACTCATTATCTTTCTGTTATATCATTTAAAAGCAGAAGCTATTTTAAAACTTCCGCATTTAATTTTTCTATTTTATTTTACAAGGAAAAACTCTCACCGCAACCACAAGTACGTTGCGCATTAGGATTATTAAACACAAAGCCTTTTCCGTTTAATCCTCCAGAATATTCTAGCGTAGTTCCAACCAAATAAAGAAAACTTCGTTTATCAACAAGAATTTTCACCTGATTATCTTCAAAAAGTTTATCACCTTCAACTTCTGTTTTATCGAAATCTAAATCATACGAAAGTCCAGAACAGCCGCCACTTTTAACACCTACCCGAACAAAATCTTCGGTAATATTAAAACCTCCTTCTGCCATCAACTGCGCTATTTTATTCTTCGCTTCTTCACTTACCTTAATCATATCAGTAAATCTTAGTTCATATTAATTTGCAAATATACCATTTAGTCCTGTGAATACCATACTAGTATACATATATCTAACTTATCTAAAAATAAGTAGATACTATAAGGGCAAACAGCTTTATTATTTTAGCTTTTAGTCGAATTTTTTACTTGATGTTTTCAAGAAACCAGCAAAAAAATAAAATCTTGATTTTCCTCGAAGTTTTCTTTGTAATTTTGCAGTCTAAATTGAAGCTATGTTCGACAATAAAGACAGTAAAACCAACCTTTCTGAATTAGGGGAATTTGGATTAATAGAACACTTAACTCGTTATGTAGAGTTACACCAAAATTCTACAAAAACCGGTATTGGCGACGATGCTGCGGTGATGCATTTTGAGAACGAAGAAGTGATCTTAACTACAGATATGTTGGTAGAAGGGGTTCACTTTGACTTAGCTTACATGCCGCTAAAACACTTGGGTTACAAAGCTGTTATGGTAAATCTTTCTGATGTGTACGCGATGAATGCTGAAGCTACACAAATTACTGTTTCCATTGCAGCTTCTAATCGTTTTCCTGTAGAAGCTTTAGAAGAATTATACGCAGGAATTTTATTGGCTTGCAAAAATTATAAAGTCGATTTAGTCGGAGGCGACACCACCTCTTCTACTTCCGGATTAGTGATTAGCATTAGTGCTATCGGAAAAGCTGAAGCTAAAAAAATAACAAAAAGAAGCGGCGCAAAACCAAACGATCTATTAGTTGTAACCGGAGATTTAGGTGCGGCATATATGGGATTGCAAGTTCTAGAACGCGAAAAGCAAGTCTTTAAAGTCAATCCAAATGCGCAACCCGATTTAGAGCCGTATTCTTATATTGTTGAACGGCAATTAAAACCGGAAGCGCGAAAAGATATTCCACAGCTGCTGACTGCTTTAGAAGTGCAACCAACTTCTATGATTGATATTAGCGACGGACTGTCTTCTGAAATCATCCATTTGTGCAAAAACTCCAAAACAGGCGCAAATTTATTTGAAGAAAAAATTCCGTTAGATCCTGCGGTAATTTCTGTTTGCGAAGAATTTCAAATTGATAGTACAATGATTGCTTTAAGTGGCGGGGAAGATTATGAATTATTACTGACAATTTCACAAGACGATTTCGATAAAATTAAAGGAAACCCTAACCTAACGGTAATTGGCCACATGACCGAAGAAAACGAAGGCATGCATTTAATTACACGCGCCAATCAAAAAATACCGATTAAAGCTCGCGGCTGGAATTCTTTTGAAGACGAAAAAGATTCGGAATAAAAATTTACGCTTATTTTTTTAAATTTTTAATTACTGCAAAAGCTTGCTCGACAACTTGTTCTTCTACCAAAACGGTAAATTCGTTTGTGGTAGAAACAACTTCGTATAACGCGATATTTCGCCAAGCTAAATGTTTAAATAATTGATAATACAAGCCGGCAACTTTAGAATTGTCTTGCGGTAATTGAACACTTACCGCAGCTAATTCGTCACGCTGATTTAAAAGTTTTTCGTCTTCAAAAAACAAATCAACTCTCTCTGCCTCAGAACCCGAAATCATAATATTACTTTCTAAAATACCGCGTGTGAAAGCATAGAACAAATGTGTGTTATCAGAAATATAAGCCAATAATTTTCCGTGGCAATTAATTAACGTATTTGTATTTCTAAACGTAAAAGCAGAAATATTAGAACGCACCGTAATATCGCCCAAACTTTTAAATGCCTTTTCTATTTTAATATTCGCACTAACTCCCATAGGTGATTGGTACCGACGCAACGCCATCATTATAGCACCGGTTTTTACAGGTTTTTTCAAACTTTCGCTTACTTCCTTTTGTAATTTTTCGGCTAAAGCGCTATAATTTATAATTTGCTGTTGAAGTGCTTCTTCTAAAAATGGCTGTGCTCTTAAAATTTGTTCAACGCTTTGGGCTATGGTTTTCATTTTGTTAAATAATTAACTTATTGTGTAAAATTAGTAAAATAAAATTATTTATGCGGTAAGTTTTTAAAACTCAATTACATTCGCCAAAAATTACACAATGATGAAGGTTTTAAAATTTGGCGGAACATCAGTTGGATCTTTTTCTAACATCAAGAAAGTACGAGAAATAATTGATAATGGAGAGCCCAAAATTGTGGTTTTATCGGCTATGAGTGGCAGTACCAATCAATTGGTTCAACTAAATGAAAGCATTCAATCTAATCAGCAAGCTGAAAGCAAGCAACTTGTAATTGAACTCGAACAAAAATATTTAAACGTTACCGACCATTTAATTAAAGATAAAACTAGAGTCGAAACAGTTATTCAGTATATTGCTACACTCACAGAACGACTTCATTATTTTATTGACAACCAAATCAGTAATTACAATGAAATAGTAGCGCAAGGCGAATTTTTCTCTACTTTTTTAGTCAATCAATATTTACAAGAGCAAGGAATTTCTTCGCGTTTAATTTCGGCGTTAGATTTTATGCGAATCGACAAAGAAGGAGAACCTGATTATTTTTATATTCAACAAAATTTGAATCGGATTTTAGAAGAAAAACCTGAGCAAGAAATTTACATTACCCAAGGTTTTATCTGTTTAAATAACGAAGGAAATATCAGCAATCTTAAACGTGGCGGAAGCGATTATACAGCCAGTATTATTGGCGCAGCAATTAGAGCGGAAGAAGTTCAAATTTGGACAGATATTGACGGATTTCACAACAACGATCCGCGTGTGGTGGAAAACACGCAATCTATTGCGCAACTCTCTTTTGATGAAGCTGCGGAATTGGCTTATTTTGGAGCGAAAATTTTACATCCCCAGACCGTAGTTCCGGTACGAAATCTCGAAATTCCTGTTCGGTTAAAAAATACCAATTTACCCGAAGCTGAAGGAACGCTAATCTCTAATCAGATTATTGGCGAAGGAATTAAAGCTATAGCTGCAAAAGACGGGATAACGGCTATTAAAATAAAGTCTGAACGCATGCTTTTAGCTCACGGGTTTTTAAAGAAAATTTTTGAAATTTTTGAAAAATACGAAACCGCTATAGATATGATAACCACTTCTGAAATTGCGGTTTCCCTGACGATTGATGACAACACTTATTTACGTGAAATCACCACAGAATTACTAAAGTTTGCACAAGTAGAAATTGAAGAACATAAAAGTATTGTTTGCTTGGTGGGCAACAATATAATTCATCACCAAACAACCCCGCAATTATTTAAAATTTTACAAGACGTAAATGTACGAATGATCGCGTATGGAGGCAGCAACAATAACATTTCGTTACTTGTTAACACCACAGATAAGACCACTACACTGCAATTATTAAACAACTATATTTTTAAACTTAACCTAGTTTAATTACCCCTGCAGTTAAAACCATTCATCTTGCCCCAGATGGATGGTTTTTTTATTGTTTTTCAATAATATAATGTTTTACCGGCTCTTGAATTTTGCGATAAGCTAATCCATATTTTTTAAGGTATTCCTTGTTCGCTTCTACAGAATCATATAAAAATTCCAGATTATAGCGTTTCTCATTTTTCCCCTTGTAAACTACATTTCCTTCAAACATTGGTGTGATTTGAGCCAACTTTAAGTTTTCATGAATCATTTTTTTTTCAGTTGAATTAAAAGAGCCAGCATTTGTATTAGCTTCTGAAAGATAATTGTCTAGTTTTTCTTCGTCTTCAACATAAATTTCATAAAAATCTTCTTGAACGTCTTTGGTACTAATTGTTAACTGATAATGAGTCAGGACATCCGTTAAAAAATCTCGTCGAGCAGTTATATTCCACTTTCCGTTGAAAATTACTTTTGCTACAACATCATCTTTCATTCCTTTAAAATCGAAATCTACATGCTCTGCTGGTTTTCCAATCGGTTTAGAGATCATAAAACGTAAACTTGCATTTTCAGCTTTAAATCCATCAGAAGTAGAACTATAACTAGTCTTGCCATCAGGCTTATAATCATCATTCTTATAAACTTTATAGGAATAAGAATCTCCGCTATTTTCAAAAATTAGTTTATCATTTTTGTTTTCTTGACCAAAAACAAAAGACAAAGATAAAATAGCTATTAAAAATAAATGGGTTGTTTTGTAATTCATAAGTGAATTTTTTAAAAGCACAACAATAGCAAGAACAAAATAATTTTACAAAAAACTTTAACTTTTTAATCTATAAAATTCAGCTTTTCTCTACAATATAATGCAAAACAGGCTCTTGAATTTTTCGGTAAGCCAGACCGTATTTTTTGAAAAACTCTTTATTTGAATCAAAATCTCTATAGTAAAAAGTTAAATCATATTTTTGTTGATGGTTACCTTTATAAACCACATTCTCATAAATCTGACTGATTGCTTGTTTTAAGGTTACGTTTGTATGTTTCAACTTAAATCTATCTGATTCAATTGAATGAATGCCCTTATTTTTTGAAGCAAATTCATTTAATTTTTCTTCATCAGCTACATAGATTTCATAAAAGTCTTCTTGAACTTCTTTTTTATTCAGTTTTAAATTATAATTATTAAGCACATCACTTAAAAATTGTTTTTTAGCCGTTGAATTCCAGCTTCCTTTGAAATAAACATCATGCTTAATGCTATCTTCAACATTCTTTAATTCTACTTTAGAATGTTTATAAGAATCGAAAGTTGATAAACTAACCATCGTTTTTATACTTGATCCTTTTGTTTGAAAACCACCTATATTACTGGAATAAGAATAGGACACAGAATCGTTATTTTTCGGTTTTTTATAAACTTCGTAAGAATAAAACCAACCGCTGTTTTCAAAAAGTAATTCAGATTTCTCATCATTACAAGAAGAAAAAGAGATTAAAACAATGAAGCTGAATAAAATAAGCGTGCTGTTTTTCATAAGAATTTATTTTCGAAAAATGCGAAAATAATATTTTCAACAAGCTGAATGTATAAAACCAAAGCAATTTTAGGCTTTCACTTATTATTTCTCTTTAGAATTCTGAAACTAACAAATATTGAAAAGGACAATATAATAGTAAATCCCAACAAGGCAAAAATAAACCGCCATAAAGCAGTATTGTCATACGACAAAAAAGTACGAATTAACACAAAAGTAGTGAACGTATTAATTAAAAAAAGCGGTAGAAATAAGCCTAAGTTTTTCTTCATATTTAAAATTACAATATTCCTTTTAAAGCCTGAAAAAACACCTCTTTATTTTCCAACCAACTCATATGTCCGTTTGGGAAAGTGATTAATTCTGAATCTGTTTTCTTAGCAAGAGTTGAAACACTTTCAAAAGGAACTACCGGATCGTGTTTTCCGGCTAACAATATTTTTTTACCGGAAAAATGTTGAAGAATTTCTGTTCTGTCTTTTCGGTTTTTTAAACCCTCTATGGAAGCAATAATATTTTCAGTCGGAATTTCTTTGGCTTCAGCTACCATTTTTTTTATTTCTTCTGGGAAAGTTTCTTTGGTTTCTTCGGCAAATAAATTTTTGATCGCCATACTCACAAAAGCTTCTTTATTTTGTTTGATTAATCGTTTGGCACGATCTCTATTTTTCTTTCGTTCTTCGTTATCGGCTTCTGCAGTAGAATTTAGAAGCAGTAATTTTTCAATTTTTTCCGGAAAATTTTCCGCGAAAGCTAAGGCAACATAACCACCCATTGAATGTCCTAAAAAAGCAGCTTTTTCAATAGTTAATTCTTGCAACACTAAATTAACCGCTTCTGCCATTTGTTCCATAGAATGAATGTAACCAACCTTTTCGGTTTTTCCATGACCAAATAAATCGATAGTTATCAATTGATATTTATCAGAAAACTCTTCCACAAGCTCATTCCACATCGTGCTGTTTTCCAAAAAACCGTGTAATAAAACTACTGGTTTTCCAGCTCCTGAAACTTCAAAGTAAACTTCGTTTTGTTTGTATAAAATAGTCATGAAATGTTAGTAAAATAAAGTTGAATAATTTGCCTTGCCTTAAAAATAACCTAAAGCCGAAAGAATACTTTTTAGCCCTAAACCGATGGAAATTAAAATCACAATTCCGCTAATTAAATTCAGCCATCTATTATTTACGTTGTTTTTCAACAGGTTTTTATCATTAACAATCCACACTAAAAAAAGTGCGATAATTGGCAATAATAAACCATTGGCGACTTGAGAAAATAAAATAATAGAAGTTGGTTTATAGCCTAAAGACGAAAAAAGAACACCTAACAATAAAATCGGAATCCAAACCAGACGTAATTTTTTACTTTTTAAATCTGCTTTCCAACCTAAAATTTCAGCAGTTGCATAAGAAGCAGCTAATGGCGCTGTAATTGCTGAAGAAATTCCGGCGGCTAAAAACCCGAAAGCTATAAAATACGACGACCAATTTCCTAAAAGAGGTTCAAGCTGTAAAGACAGATCATTAATATCGGTTATATTTTTTGCGTTTCCTTCAAATGCAATTGCCGAAACCACCAAAATTGCCATCGTAATTATTCCGCCTAAAACAATGGAAAGAATCGTATCTAAACGCGCAACCGCAAGTGATTTTCTGTCTTGCCATTTTTCTTTTGCAGTTGAAGCGTGTAAGAATAAGTTATAGGGGACAACGGTTGTACCGATAATTCCGACAACCAACAACGTGGTATCTTCAGTTAATGTTGGAATAAATAAACCTTTCAATACTTGTTGAAAATCAGGTTTTAATAATATTGCAGTAATTAAAAAAACGATTCCCATCATACTGACTAAGACAAGAATCGCTTTTTCAATTACTTTATATTTTCCGCTAAACAATAATAGGAATGCTGCGCCGGCAACAATTAAAACCAGGGGATTTATAGTTGAAGAAGAAAAATCAGGAAAACCTAACACTGCTCCCGTAATATTTCCAGCTTCGTAAGCCGCATTTCCAATTACAATAGCAGAGATTACTAAAAGAATAACAGGAATTCTCCAAAAGGAATGCTGCGTTTTTTTCCGAAGCGCGTCACCGACCCCCATTTTGGCAACTACGCCTAACCTAACCGACATTTCTTGTAAAAAGATAGTCGCGATAATCGAAAATAAAACCGCCCAAAGTAGCGTATAACCAGCAGCGGCTCCCGTAATGGAAGCCGTTGTTACTGTTCCCGGACCGATAAAAGCTGCTGCTACTAAAATTCCCGGTCCTAATTCTTTTAGTTTTCTGAGCATGTTAGCTGTTCATCAGATCCTCAATTTCGTCAGCTTCAATAGGGATATTGCGCATTAAATTAAATGGCTCTCCTTTTTCCTGAATAACCACATCGTCTTCTAAGCGAATACCAAAACCTTCATCAGGAAGATAAACACCCGGTTCTACCGTAAAAACCATATTGGCTTCCATTGGCTCGTGTAGTAATCCATAATCGTGCGTATCTAAACCAATATTGTGCGAAGTTCCGTGCATAAAATATTTTTTATATGCAGGCCAATCCGGATTTTCGTTTTTCACATCAGCTTTATCTAAAATTCCTAATTCTATAAACGCGGCGGTTGCCATTTTACCAACTTCTTTATGATATTCGGCCCAATCAGTTCCCGGCACTAACATTTTAGTAGCCTCATTTTTTATTTGATTGATTTTATTATATACCTCTTTTTGACGCTTGGTAAACTTTCCGCCAACTGGAATTGTTCTAGACATATCGCTTGCATAATTTGCGTATTCTGCTCCAACATCTAACAAGATTAACTCACCTTCTTTACACTGCATTTTGTTTTCAATATAATGCAATACATTGGCGTTTTGACCGGAAGCAACAATTGGTGTATATGAAAATCCACGAGAACGATTTCTTAAGAATTCGTGCATAAATTCTGCTTCAATTTCATATTCCCAAACGCCTGGCCTTACAAAATCGAGCACTCTTCGGAATCCTTTTTCAGTAATATTACAAGCTTGCTGCATTACCTCCAATTCAATTGGATCTTTTACCGAACGTAAACGTTGCAAAATAGGATTGCTTTTTGCAACCGAATGAGCAGGATAGCTTTCTTTTAACCATTTATTGAATCTAGCTTCTCGAGTTTCGGTTTCTACATTTGCTCGGTAATGTTCGTTGGTGTTAATGTAAACCGTTTCACTTTGTGCCATCAGTTCGTGAAAAATCTTATGAAAATCTTTCAGCCAATAAACGGTTTTTATCCCTGCAGTTTCAAATGCTTTTTCTTTCGTCAATTTCTCCCCTTCCCAAACGGCAATATGCTCGTTTGTTTCAGTTAAAAATAAAATTTCACGATGCTCTTTTTTGGGCGCATCAGGAAATAACACCAAGATACTTTCTTCTTGATCTACACCGCTTAAATAATAAATATTTCGATCTTGCTGAAAAGGAATTGTACTGTCCGCTCCAATTGGATAAACATCATTAGAGTTAAAAACTGCTAAGCTATTGGGGCGCATTTGCGCCATAAAATCTTTTCTGTTTTTAATAAACAAACTGGAATCTATAGGTGTATATCTCATACGTATTGTTTTTTGAAATTTTTCAAAAGTAAGAATTTGCTACTGAACCGCTTGTTTATCTATCTATAAATCTTTTATAAATCAGCCTAAAGCGCTTCCTTAAACTTATTCTAAATAATTCCTAAACAATGCGTAAAGTTTGTTATTAACTAACGGGAAGTGTATTTTTGCTTAAAATTTTTTTTAAAATAAAAAAACCAATGGGTGGATTAATACAATCTTCAACAGCAAGGAAATTTGCCATGGCTATTTCGGGGCTTTTTCTTATTCTTTTTTTAGCGCAGCATTTAACCATCAATTTAACTTCGGTTATCAGTGCAGATTTGTTTAACGAGTTATCGCATTTTATGGGAACCAACTTTTTAGTTCAGGCGCTGTTGCAGCCTGTTTTAATTTTTGGGGTGGTTTTTCATTTTGTGATGGGTTTTATTCTAGAAATCCGTAATAGAAATGCAAGAGACGTTGGCTATGTAAAATTTAAAGGAAGTGCCAATTCAAGCTGGATGTCCAGAAATATGATTTATTCAGGATTAGTGATTTTAGCTTTCTTAGCGCTTCACTTTTATGATTTTTGGGTACCAGAATTAGTTCACAAGTATGTGCAATCACATCCAGAAGATCCTACACGTTATTATGCAGAAACTGTAGCAAAATTCGAAAGTCCGATCCGTACTTTATTATACGTGATTTCATTCATTTTCTTAATGCTTCATTTACTGCACGGTTTCGCATCCTCTTTTCAATCCATTGGATTTAATAATAAATATTCAAAAGGCTTACAAGGTTTTACCAAAGCCTACGCTGTAATTGTACCGCTAGGATTTATTTTTATAGCCATTTTTCACTATATTAATTCCTTATAACACGTAAGATTTATGTCAGTTTTAGATTCAAAAATACCAAAAGGACCACTTGATGAAAAGTGGAAAAATCATAAAAACAATATTAACCTAGTTAATCCGGCAAACAAGCGTAATATAGATGTTATTGTAGTGGGAACAGGATTAGCTGGTGGAAGTGCTGCTGCAACTTTAGCCGAATTAGGTTACAATGTAAAAACATTTTGCTACCAAGATTCCCCTAGACGTGCACACTCTATCGCTGCACAAGGAGGTATTAATGCCGCAAAAAATTATCAAGGAGATGGTGATTCTAATTACCGTCTTTTTTATGATACTGTAAAAGGAGGCGATTATCGCTCGCGTGAAGCTAACGTATACCGTTTAGCAGAAGTTTCAGGAAATATTATTGACCAATGTGTTGCACAAGGGGTGCCTTTTGCACGTGAATATGGCGGACTGCTAGACAACCGTTCTTTTGGTGGAGTTCTTGTTTCTAGAACATTCTACGCTAAAGGACAAACCGGGCAGCAATTATTGCTTGGCGCTTATTCTGCGATGAACCGTCAGATTAATCGTGGAAAAATTCAAGCATTCAACCGTCACGAAATGATGGATCTTGTTTTAGTTGATGGAAAAGCAAGAGGAATTATTGCCCGCGATATGATTACAGGAGAAATTCAACGTCACGCAGCTCACGCAGTAGTCTTAGCTTCTGGAGGCTACGGAAACGTATTTTTCTTATCAACAAACGCGATGGGAAGTAATGTGATGGCGGCTTGGCGAGCTCACCGAAGAGGTGCTTATTTTGCCAATCCTTGTTACACGCAAATTCACCCAACTTGTATTCCTGTATCAGGAGATCATCAATCTAAATTAACATTGATGTCTGAGTCACTTCGTAACGATGGTAGAATTTGGGTTCCTAAGAAAAAAGAAGATGCTGAAGCTATTGCTGCAGGCAAGAAAAAGCCGACAGATCTTTCTGAAGAAGAACGCGATTACTATTTAGAAAGAAGGTATCCTGCTTTCGGTAACTTAGTTCCTCGTGATGTTGCTTCCAGAGCAGCAAAAGAACGTTGTGATGCCGGATTTGGAGTAAACAAAACCGGAGAAGCAGTTTTCTTAGATTTCGCCAGTGCAATTAAACGTTACGGAAAAGAAAAAGCATTTACTTCGGGACATAAAAATCCGACAGAAGCAGAAATTATAAAACTTGGAAAAGAAGCTGTAGAGGCAAAATACGGAAACCTTTTCCAGATGTATGAAAAAATTACCGATCAAAACCCTTACGAAACACCAATGATGATTTATCCTGCGGTTCACTATACTATGGGCGGACTTTGGGTAGATTATAATTTACAAACTACTATTCCTGGTTGTTACGCTGCCGGAGAGGCTAACTTCTCTGATCACGGTGCAAACAGATTAGGTGCTTCTGCATTAATGCAAGGACTTGCCGATGGATATTTTGTATTGCCTTACACTATTGGTGATTATTTATCTAATGATATTAGAACAGGAGAAATTTCAGCAGACACACCTGAATTTGATCAAGCGGAAAAAGATGTAAAAGATAAAATAGATCGTCTAATGAATGCCGGCGGACAACATTCTGTAGATTATTACCACAAAAAATTAGGTAAAATTATGTGGAATAAGTGTGGAATGGCTAGAAACGCAAAAGGTTTAGAAGAAGCCTTAGACGAAATAAAAAGTTTACGAGAAGATTTCTGGAAAAACGTAAAAGTAACCGGTACAGCAAATACCAAAAATGCTGAATTAGAAAAAGCTGGTCGTGTAGCAGACTTCTTAGAATTAGGCGAGTTATTTGCTAAAGATGCACTTCATAGAAATGAATCTTGCGGAGGTCACTTTAGAGAAGAATATCAAACAGAAGAAGGTGAAGCATTACGTGACGATGAAAATTACAAATATGTAGCCGCTTGGGAATATGCAGGAAACCCTAGAGACGCAAAGCTTCATAAAGAAGACTTGATATTTGATAATATTGAATTAAAAACAAGAAGTTATAAATAGATGTCAGTATTGAGCAACGAGAATTTAGCTACAAGCAACTCAGCACTCAATACTCAATACTAAAATCTAAACAGATGAAATTAACACTTAAGATATGGCGTCAAGAAAGCGCCAACGCAAAAGGAAAAATGGTGGACTATCAAATTGATGGGGTTGAAGGCGATATGTCTTTCCTTGAAATGTTAGATGTCCTAAATGAAGATTTAGTTGCCAAAGGAGAAGAACCGGTAGAATTTGATCATGACTGTAGAGAAGGTATATGTGGATCTTGTTCATTACAAATTAATGGAGAGCCTCATGGACCAGACAAGTTAATTACAACTTGCCAGTTGCACATGCGCTCTTTTAATGATGGCGACACAATCTATATTGAGCCTTTTAGAGCAAAAGCATTTCCGGTAATTAAAGACTTAATTGTAGACAGAACATCTTTTGATCGTATTCAACACGCCGGAGGATATGTTTCTGTAAACACTTCCGGTAACACAATTGACGCAAACTCAATTCCAGTAAATAAACATGATGCTGACGATTCTTTCAATGCGGCTACTTGTATTGGTTGTGGAGCTTGTGTAGCTGCTTGTAAAAATGCAAGCGCAATGTTGTTTACATCAGCTAAAGTTTCTCAATACGCTCTACTTCCGCAAGGTCAGGTAGAAGCTACAGAACGTGTTCAAGCCATGGTAAGACAAATGGATGAAGAAGGTTTCGGAAACTGCAGTAATACCGGAGCTTGCGAAATTGAATGCCCTAAAGGAATTTCCTTAGAAAATATTGCTCGTATGAATCGTGAATATATGGCAGCAACATCTAAAGGATAAAACGCTTTAAATAAATAGTTTATTTAATCCCAAATTCAGTAAAATGAGTTTGGGATTTTTTTTATCTTAAGGCATCTCAAAATAAATTCTATGACGCCTATATCGAAACTCCCAAATTTAGGGACAACTATATTTACAAGCATGAGCAAATTGGCACAAGAACACCGTGCTATCAATCTCTCACAGGGATTTCCTGATTTTTCTCCTGATAAAAATTTACTAGCATTGGTTACTGATGCCATAAAAAACGACAAAAATCCGTACGCTCCCTTAAAAGGAATTCCTAAACTTAGAGAAACTCTATGTAAGAAATTAAATACACTTTATGGGAGCCAGTATCAGGCTGAAGATAATATTTGCATTACTGCAGGTGCCACCCAAGCAATTTTTACTGCAATTTCTGCCTTTGTAAAACAAGATGATGAAGTTATTGTTTTTAAACCCGCCTATGATTGTTATGAACCTGCTATAGAATTATATGGAGGAAAACCTGTTTTGATAGAAATGGGTGCACCTCAATATAATATAGATTGGGATGAAGTTGCATCAAGGATTTCCAAGAAAACAAAAATGATTATCATTAACACCCCACATAATCCCAGTGGTACAGTACTCAAAAAATCTGACTTAGAAAAATTAGAAGAGCTCACAACTAATACAGATATCATAGTTTTAAGTGACGAGGTTTATGAGCACTTAATTTTTGACGGAAAACAACATCAGAGTGTAGCTCGGTTTTCTAACTTAAGGGAACGCTCTTTAATCACTTATTCCTTTGGTAAAACATTTCATGTTACCGGCTGGAAAATGGGGTATTGCGTCGCATCCAAAAATTTAATGAAAGAATTTTTAAAGGTTCATCAATATAATGTGTTTTGCGTTAATCACCCTTTTCAAGTTGCCTTAAATGAATATTTGCAAAAAGAAGAAAATTACCTGCAATTACCTGATTTTTATCAAAAAAAGCGTGACTTTTTTTTAAGACTAATTAAAAATTCAAAATTTGAGTTTACTCCTTGCGAGGGGACTTATTTTCAAACGATGAGTTTTAAAAATATTACTTCAGAAAAAGATACAGATTTCGCCATTCGTTTAATAAAAGAACACCAATTAGCCACAATACCTGTTTCGGTTTTTCAGAAAAATAATAATGATGAGCATATGTTACGTTTTTGTTTTGCAAAAAAGGAAGAAACGCTAGAAAAAGCTGCAAAGATCATTAACTTGTTATAACTAAAAAACCTCGACACAAATGCGCCGAGGTCTCTGTTTACAAGAATTAATATGATTTTTTTAACGTTTGGTAATCTTAAACACCGAACGTCTATTCTCTTGGTATTGCTCTTCACTACAATTATCGCAATCTATTTTCGGCTTTGACTCTCCAAAGGCTTCCCAGCTAATTCGTGATTTATCTATCCCTTGAGAAACTACATAATCTACTGTACTTTTAGCTCTTCGCTCTGACAACTGTTGATTGTAAGCCGCTGATCCACGCTTATCGGTATGTGCTTCTACTTTAATTTCCATCTCTGGGTGCTTCTTCATCACTCCTACAAGCTTATCTAATTCTAAAGCCGCTTGTGAACGAATAGTAGCCTTATCAAAGTCAAACATAATCGGGTTTAACACAATCTCTTCTTCTTTGATGATTGGCTTTATTGGTGTTAGCTCTATCGTTACTGCTATTTCTCCTTCTTCATCTTTAGATACTAACTCTGAGTTACTTTTGTACTTAGGTGCGTTTACCTGAAGTGTATAATCTCTTCCTGCTACAAAAGTAAAGTTTGTAGACCCGCTTGTACCAGTCATCTTAGTTCCCATCTCTGCTTCATCATCATTATAAGTAACAACCTCTGCATTAGCAACAGGTGCTCCGGTCTCCGCATTGATCACCTTCACCATAATATCGATTTCTTCGATAGGTTGTAATTGAACTACACGGTAAATATTATCACTAGCGGTTTGTGCATCCTCAGCTAAACCGCCTCGATTAGAACTTACATAACCTTTCTTCTCTGAAGTACTAAAGCTAAATGCAAAATCATCACCATTACTATTAATAGGCTTTCCTATGTTTTTTACCTCTCCAAAACTACTCCCATTTGCCTTCGCATAAAACACATCTAAACCGCCTATTCCTAACTGCCCGTCACTAGAAAAGTAAAGCGTCCCTTCTTCATCTATATAAGGAAAGCTATCTCTTCCTTCCGTGTTTATTCCTGCTCCAAGATTTTGAGGCTCTCCTAAAGAACCGTCTTCTGACACAGAAACCTTATACAAATCAGACTGCCCCATCCCTCCTGGCATATCACTAGAAAAATAAAGTGTTCTGCCGTCAGGACTTAATGCCGGATGTCCGGTAGAGTACGCTGAACTGTTAAACGGAACAGATTGAATATCATCCCACTCTCCATTAACTAATGTTGCGCGGAATAATTTTAACTGACCCACTCCTTGTTCATCTTCTTCATAATCTCCATCTAAATAATCATTACGCGTAAAATACATCGTATTTCCATCAGGGGTGATCGCTACAGTTCCTTCATTAAATTTAGTGTTCACCTCTCCTTCTAAAAGCTCTGGTGAGGCAAACTCCTCTCCCTCTCTAGTTGACACATAAACATCTAAAGTGGGTTGATCATTCCATCCATAATTCCTTCTTGATTTGTTTCGAGCGGATACAAAATAAAGCTTACCATCTTTTTCATAACCTCCAAAATCAATAAAATCTGTATTTAATGATAAACGCTCTACGCTAAATTTCGCTTCCTTATCTAATATATCTGATAAGTAATTTTGATTAGACTTAAAGGCTTGAGCTCGCTTGTCTTGTGGTGAACGAGAAGCAAACGCTTGCATCG
>NZ_RCNV01000006.1 GCF_003667275.1 Mesonia aquimarina
TAGCTCACTTTCAAGGAACTTAATTTTTCACCCAACGCTATGGAATTTAAAAATAAAAACCGCTAAAAGCGGCTTATATTGATGAAGTGTTTTTAAAATTTAGGGCTTGTGCAACGGCTACCATTGTTGTAACCAGTGCTTTATTCAATATATTTATAAAATGTAATATTTTTATTAGTCAAATCTAATTTTACTAATCCGCTTCTAATTCCCATATAAACATTTTCGTTATCAACTACCGCAATTGAATTCGGATATAAACTTGACCAAAAAGTATTTTCAAAAATCAATTCTTTTTTAAAATCTTCAACTACATAAAAATTCTGATGTGTGGCTATTAATAACTTATTTCCATAAATCGTAAAAGCCTCTGGTGCATCGTCAAATTCCATTATGTTTTCGTAGGTAAAATTCTCTCCTTCATTTTTTAATTCAAAAATTGCTCCTCCGCTATACGATAAATGGGCAAGTCCTTCTATAAAATAGATTTTGTCATTAAATTCAAAAACGAACTTGATATTTCCTTCTTTTATTTCTATTTCTTTTTTGTCTTTATCGTTCGGAACAAATGATAATTTTCCGCCCCATTCTCCACGATTAATTCCGATTAATTTTCCTCCATCTATTTTTAATTCCGCTGTATTTCTTTCTTTTACTTTTTCTATATTCAGTTTATTATCTATGATTTTTACACCAAATTCATTTCGAGAGTGATTCAATTCAAACCATTTGTCAGAACTGACTTCTGGTATTTCAGTTTCGTGAAAGTTTTTTGGAATATCAACTTGAATTTGAGCACAAGCAGTCAAGTTTATAAGTAGAAATAGAATTATTAAAATTCGGTTCATCGTTTATTTCGTTTTTCTCGCATTGGTTACAACGGTCTTGTATAACAATCAGTTGCGGATCGGTTTGAAACTAAAATAGCTAAAATTACCGACTTTTATGCTTGCGCGGTTGTGTCCGCAGGACACAAAGCCGCAATTGTTGTTATACGGTGTTGTAAACTGGCTTTTATTCAATTGTTCCATTAAAAGTTTTAGACTCACTGTATACCGTAATTCCAAAAAGATTCCATTTCAAAATTCCGTTAGCAAAAAATTCGGCTTTTCCATTGGAATTCAAATTTTTTGTATCAATTGATTTAAATTCCCACACATAACCACTCACAAGTCCAGTCAAAAAACTGTTACTTTCAATTGGGATATATTGATTTTCTTCTATCGAATATTTTACAAGCATATTTATATCAAAAGTCCAATTGTCCTCCAATTTCACTTGTTTTATTGCTGAGTTGTTTTTTCTATTATAATCTTCAGTTATTGAAATTCGATTGGAATTTTTCTCAGAATCGGAAGCTGAAATTATTTGAACAATTCCGATTACCATAATGAAAATTGAGACAACTTTAAATTGTGGTTTAAATATTTTCTTTCCTTTTGCAATAAATCCAACAATCAGATAAAGAAAGTAAATAACAATTATTCCGTTTATTATTGACCAAATTAAATGTATCATAGTTTTCGTTTTTTAGCTTGTTTACAACGGTCTAGCATATACTTTAGTGCGACCTTAATTAGCTTTTATTTTGTTTTCAATTTACAGACTTTTATAAAAATACTCAAACTTATTTTTTCATCACTGACCCGAGCATTAAGTATATGCATTGTTACACGCAGGCTTGATTCATAGAATCAAAAAGAATTTCAGCTTTTGAATTTCATTTCTAAAGTCTCTTAGAATCGATTTTTTTCGTTATCGTGAGTTTTCATCTTATGATTTATTCTGATTTTCCAATTCTTAAATGACTTTCCAATTTTCAGATTAATTTTTCCGTTGCGATTTTCAAATTCCAACATTTTGGCGAGCTTGTCTTTAGTCTAAGAATACAATTCCGTTTGGCTGATCAAAACTCAATTCCTATTTCCAGAGTGATTTTCAATTCTGACGATTTCTTTTGCCAGACTTGATTCTAAAGGTTTATTCTTCGAGTTAGTTTAAAATTTCCATTTTCAATTTAGTTTAATTTCCGCAAAAATTTTTTCGTTAAAACTCAAAACTTAAAATAGGGAAGAAGCTCTTTTTTTTAGCTTGCGTGTAACTAGTTATATACCAACAAATATATGGTTTTATATCAAACTGTTACGGGATAACAGAACTTTTTTGTTATCTTTATAAGAAGTAGATAAATTATCTAATGCCGTATCTAACGGACTTTTAATTTGTAATAAATCTTGTCGGCTAATATGCGTATAAATCATAGTTGTCTCTGGTCTGCTGTGTCCTAATAGCTCTTGTATATACCTAATATCTATACCGTCCTCAAGCATATGCGTAGCAAAACTATGGCGTAATGTATGGGGAGTTACTTTCTTGTTTATCCCGGCACGTTTGCATGATGTTTTTAAAAAAGCACGTACACTTTCGGCACTATATCGCTTTTCATTTTGTCCCTCAACTAAATAAAAATTCGGCTGATAAGTGGCTATATAATTAGAAAGTAGCGGAAGTATTCCGTCAGATAAAATAGCAAACCTATCTTTTCTGCCCTTCCCACGGTATACAAAAATTTGCTTTCTATCTACGTCAATATCCCTGGTGCGCAAACTCAACAATTCCCCAATTCGTAAACCGGAAGAATAAAGTAAGCCTAATATTAATCGATGTTTAATGTTTCTGGTGTGCTGTAAAATGCTTATAATTTCCCTACGAGATAAAACAATAGGTAGTTGTTTAGATTTCTTGGGGCGTAAGTGAGTAAAATCAATGGTATCTTTCGGTTTATAAAGACTAGAAAAATGCTTTAAGGCGCTCACACATTGCCTATGAGAACTTATAGAATAATTTTGACGAGTAATATACTCTAGAAAAAGCTCATAATCGCGCTTAGATAGGTTACCATTTTCTTTACTTTTAAACCGTAAGAATCTCAAAATAAACGAATAATAGGTGCGCACTGTTTGCTCGCTATATCGCTTTCCTCGTAAGTAGCGTACATATTCCCACAAGGTTTTTTTGTCTATTTTATCTAATTCCTTTTGAAGCTTTGGTTTCTTATTGACTAACTTCTTTTTGGGTACAGGAATCTTAACATGCTTAATCGCTTCATAATCTACAAAATATCCCTGTTTCCTATAGTGTAAATAAACTTGTTGCTTACATTCGGTACTAAAAGGTACATAAAAGCAAGCCTTCGTCTTAGACCAACGCACGTCTTTTAATTTCTTAGTGACTGAAATTAAAGTGTCATCATAATCAAAATGAATTCCCAATTGTAGTTTTCCACGATGATTAAAGCAAGAAAGCTTCACTTTTATCATATGCTGAAATATTTTTATTGAATTAAAAAAAGACTAAAAACTATAGACCACTTCAGTATTCTGAACTATAACTGCTATTAATATAGCAAAACAAAATAAGAAAGAAGACAACTTAAGGAAGTAATTTGATGAGCACTACTTTATAAGATAAGTTATACTTAAATATATACCCAAATCTTAAAAGAATTTATCATATAAATAAAAACATAGAAGAATGCTATAGAGGTTATTCATTATACAAATTGATGCTCTAGAGGAAACTTATAGCTAATAAAGATTGTTTGTCTTATCTATTTCACTCGTCCGAAAATAAGGCTACATAATTTTAATAATTATGTATAAAAATGATAAAGTAATCAGGCGTTACAGCGAATCGTTTAAATTGAAAATTTTAGAAGAATTTACCATTGAAAAACTCTACGGAATTAACCCTACCACCATTAAAAGATGGATTATAAATTATATTAAGAAGGTTAATTGCTCACTGTCAGGGTTCCATTACCATTGTCTGTTACGCGGTAAGGATATAGGGTGTATTTTAAATTCTCACCTTCAATAAACTGTCCCGTAATCAGGTTGTAACGGTTATGATCTTCGCACTGGCAGGTTCCTTCCAGTCCATCAATTTCTAAAACAGAACATCCCTTTGGCACGTGATTAGGATCTGCAGCATCAAACGCTACATAGGAATTTCCGCCGGTATTCATTAAAATAATTCCGCCATGTCCATAATTATTGATATAAACCGGATTTGAAGGAAAGTTCAACCCATTATATTGTGGCAAACTTAGATCTACCAAAAAGCTAAAATTCAAATCAAAAAGATAGGGATTATCTTGTCTGCTGTCATCATCATCGCAAGCGGCAAAAAGAACCAATCCTAAAAAAGCGTATATTATTTTTTTCATCATAAAAATTTGTGTTGCAAGATAACATGATTGTTAAGCTTGGTAAAATTTATTATATTTGTTTTAGCTGAATCCCATGGAAGTGGGATTCTTTTTGTATATATAAACGAAGAAGTCATGAGTAAAGTATCTTATTATACTGCTGAAGGATTAAAAAAATTAAAAGACGAATTAAATCAATTAAAAGATGTTGAGCGTCCAAGAGCTTCACAAGCCATTGCTGATGCTAGGGATAAAGGAGATTTAAGTGAAAATGCTGAATATGACGCTGCAAAAGAGGCTCAAGGTTTATTAGAAATGAAAATTTCTAAACTGGAAGAAGTAGTTTCTAATGCACGTATTATAGATGAATCGCAATTAGATACTTCTAAAGTATTAATACATAGTACCGTTAAAATTAAAAATACGAGCAATGGTGCTGAAGTAAAATATAAATTAGTAGCGCAGAGTGAAGCCGATTTAAAATCGGGTAAAATTTCTGTAGACTCTCCAATTGGTAAAGGTTTATTAGGAAAAGAAGTTGGAGATAAAGCCGATATTCAAGTTCCAAACGGAACGATGGCTTTTGAAATTTTAGAAATCACCAGAGATTAATTAGAATTCTATAGAAAATAAAAGGGATGTCTAAAAAGTAATTAGAGCTGTCATTCTGAATTTATTCCGGTAGCTATCGGAACAGATCTAATCATATGATTAGCAAAGCTTTATGAGACCCTCAATCGAGTTCAGAGTGACGAATTTGAAAGAAATTAGGAAGTATGCCAGAATTTTAGATGAATAAAAAGAGGGATTGTTACATAAAACAATCCCTCTTTTTATTAACAGCATCCACCACCATCATAGTGAAAAGTCGATTCGCTGATAAAAATATCTTCTCTGTTTAAACCTTGTAAAGCTTTTGCGGTTTTGTCGCAAACGGCAAGCGGTTGATTTTTAAGAAGCACATGTCCTTTTTGATCATCAAAAAAATCATCTTCACCAAAATATATAGCCGCCTTTCCAGTAAAAATACAGGGTCCATCTTCTGGCATAGGGTCTTTTATAGCCGCTACTTCTATACTTTCAATATAAATTAATTCTTCTGTCGGATAATTTTTGGGATCTAAAATTCGATAGGGTTTTTTTGCTCTAATTTCAATAGTTCCAAAACCGGCATCGGTAAGCATTTTTACATATTCCTGTAATGGTAAACTTCCGCTTAAACAAAGGGCGCGTAAACGTTCATCGTTGCGTAAGCTTTCATTCATTTCTTGCTCACAAATAGGATCGCTCATTACTAACCTTCCGTGAGGTTTAAGTACGCGATACATTTCGGCAATAGCTTTTTTTAGTTCTTCAGTTTTAAAAATATTGAATAAACAGTTTTGCGCCGCTACATCAATTGAGTTATCTTCTACCGGAAGGTGAAGCGCATCTCCTTTTCTTAAATCAACAAAATTACTGTTGAACCACGGGTTTACTTCTTCAGCTTCTTTGAAATTTTTTCTAGAGGCTGCTAGCATTTCATCTACCACATCAATTCCGATCACGCCGTTTTCTTGACGCGAAAAATAAGCGAATTGCAATAACTCCATTCCGCCACCTACACCAACATAAAGTGTTTTGGGATTATCTACTAAATCACGTGCATGAACGGTGCTTCCGCAACCATAATTCATTTCTTGCATGATTTTAGGAATCTTTAATCCCGGTAATTCCCCCACCGGATTGGTTGTACAACACAAGCCAACATCTGGCGTTAGGGCTGCATCTTTATAGACATTTTTTGTGGTTTCTAAGTAGCTCATTCTGTTTCTATGTTTTTAATAAGTTCTTTAAAAAGCTGAATCATTTTTGGTTCTGCCAAGGCTGCCATCGCAATAATATCCTTTACATCTACCGGTTGTAAATCGTCCGGATTACATTCGTCTGTTAAGACAGATACAGCGGCAACAGGAAGTTTTAAATGATTGGCTACAATGACTTCGGGCACGGTACTCATTCCTACAGCATCGGCACCAATAATATTTAAATAGCGGTATTCTGCACGCGTTTCTAATTGAGGACCAACTACCGAAGCATAAACACCTTTATGCAGCTGAATGTTTTTTTCTTTGGCAATAGCTTCAATATTTTTATTGATGTTTTGATCATACGGGTAACTCATATCTACAAAACGCTCTCCATATTGAGAAACCCCTTTAAAGGCTAAGGGAGAGCCACCTTGCAAATTAATATGATCGTCAATAAGCATTAATTCTCCTTTTTTAAAGTTTGGGTTAATCGCTCCCGAAGCATTAGAAACCAATAATTTTTTAATACCTAAGCGATGCATAATTCTTACCGGAAAGGTAACATCTTGAAATCCGTAACCTTCATATAGATGAAAGCGGCCTTGCATAATAACCACTTTTTTTCCTTCTAATTCTCCGAAGATTAAATGCCCTTTATGAAATTCTACTGTGGCGGTTGGGAAGTTAGGAATATGGTTGTAACTAACATCGGCTATAATTTTTACCTCGTCTAGTAATTTACCTAAACCGGTACCTAAAATGATACCGATTTCCGGGTTTTCGAATCCTTTATTTTGTAAATATTTTACGGTTTGTTCAATATATTTCATCTGCTTATAAATATTTTTGAAATGCTTTTATGGGGCGAATATCGTCTACCACATCAATATCATTAAGTTCGGGTAGCAAAGTTACTTTTTTATTGCTCATGCTTTTTAAGGTGTCTTTAAAAACGCTAGCTGTACTCCATTTTTTATTTTGAAATACTGCGGAGTTTAACTGATTCATACCCAATAAATAATAACCGCCATCTTTTGCGGGGCCAATTACATAATCATCCTGATCTAAAGCTGAAAAAGCATCGCTTATAATTTTTTCTGAGAGGTCATAAATATCACTTCCAACAATAACAATTTGTCGGTAGCCTGCCTGAAAACCTTCTTGAAAAGCAAATTGCATGCGTTCTCCTAAATCATTTCCATGTTGTTGTTTTTTGCTGAAATAATCCCGTTGCCATAAATCGTTTTCTACTACATCTTCGGTGTACCAAATTTGTTTGTCGGCATCTATGTTTTTAATTATTGAAGCGGTATGTGACAATAATGTTTTATAGATTTCTAAAGCGGCTTCGTTACCAATAGATTTTGCTAAGCGTGTTTTGCATTTTCCCAATTCCGGGTGGCGTACAAAAACCAATAATAATTTGGCTGAACTTGGAGTTTTTTGATGCATAAATTAAATTTTCAGAAGAATTTTTAATACACTTTTTCTCCTTTTTTCAGCCATTTTCCCCATTTTTTAGAATAGGCGTGAATACGATTGGTTTCATTTTGGGTAGAATCAACTACAGGAAAATTATTGTTTTTCCATTCAAA
The DNA here is from genome assembly GCF_003667275.1 of Mesonia aquimarina. Classification (GTDB taxonomy): domain Bacteria; phylum Bacteroidota; class Bacteroidia; order Flavobacteriales; family Flavobacteriaceae; genus Mesonia; species Mesonia aquimarina. The sequence goes on from NZ_RCNV01000006.1 coordinate 7,596, forward strand.
AATGCCGCCGTATAAATTTTTCACCTCGGTATAGCCGGCATTTTTTAATTTTTGCGCTATTTTTTCTGAACGAATTCCGAGGGAACAATACACGACAATTTCTTGGTTTTTTTTAGGGTAGTTTTCTTCAATTTTTTTGATTGAAAACTCTTTAAATCCCACAGCTTTCGCATTTTTTAGATGACTTACTTGATATTCTTCTGCTTCACGGGCATCAAAAATTAGCAAAGAACCGGTTTGGTTTACTTCCATTTTTAATTGTTCAACCGAAATATAAGGAATATTACCCGTATTTTTTTTAGCAAGCAATTCGGCTAAATCTGTTTGTCCCCAACTTATAAAAGGAAGAAATAAAAGCATAAAAATCAATTTTTTCATTAGGCTACGCTTCCTTGGCAACTGCTACCAGCACCAGCTGTACAACCGTAGCAATGTTGCGAAATTATAATATTTCTATTTTGTAATTCGTTTTCATTATAGTCGCTAATGTGTTGCACCTTACTGGCAACCTTTAGTTCTAACATCTGATTAAAATCACAATCATATAAATAGCCATCCCAACTAATGGAAAGTGTATTTCTACACATTACATTTTTTACGGCTGCAGGATTATAAGCATCAACTAAGGCATGCATATAATCTTCATAATTTTCTGAAGCAATTAAAAACTCAAGAAAACGGCTAATCGGTAAATTAGTGATTGCAAAAAGATTATTAAATTCGATATTAAAATCTTCTTTTAACGCTTCTTTAAAATCTCTCTCCATCGCTTCTTGATCGGTAGGAAGAAAAGCGCCTGAAGGATTATATACAAGATCTAATTTTAAATCGCTGTTTTCTTTACCGTAGCCAACTTCATTTAGCATTTTTAATGCTCTTATGGAGCTGTCAAAAACACCTTTTCCGCGTTGCTTGTCTGTTTTTTCACGTTTATAAAAAGGAAGAGAAGAAACTACGTGTACGTTATGTTCTTTAAAAAACTGTGGTAAATCATGATACTTTTTATTGGCCACAATAATGGTAAGATTAGAGCGAACAATAATGTCTTTGATACCGACTTTTGAAGCTTCTTTTACAAACCATCTAAAATTAGGATTCATCTCTGGGGCACCGCCGGTTAAATCTAAGGTGTGAGCGCCGGTCTGTTTAATTGCTTTTAAGCAATCTTTCATGGTTTCTACCGTCATAATTTCTTTACGGTCAGGACCGGCATCTACGTGACAATGCGAACAAGTTTGATTGCACATATAGCCCAAATTTATCTGTAAAATCTCTAGTTTTTTAGGTTTTAGCGGCGTGTTTTCTGTTTGTGAAACTTTTTGTTTGAATGTAGGTAATTCGCCTTCAGCAAATAAACCATTGCTTAAAAACTCTAATTGTTTTACAGGGTTTGATAGATCGTCTTTTCTTGCGTGTAAAGATTTTTGTGTCATAAAAGCAAATTCAGCGATTATAGAAATTGGCAAGTACTTTACTTGCCAATAATATTAACGAAAATGAGAAAGAATTGGATGTTAAAAAATTACATCGATAATTTTTTATATTTATTCATCATCTGCACACCGTGTACCAAGCTTGCGCCACCTTCTATAGCTGCACCTGCATGAACGGCTTCCATCATTTCTTCTTTTGTTATACCGCGTTGTAAACCATCTTGCGTATATGCATCTATGCAATACGGGCATTTTACGACATGTGAGACTGCTAAAGCAATCAGTGATTTTTCGCGTGCAGAAAGTGCACCTTCCTCAAATACTTTTCCGTAGTAATCGAAAAATTTTTTACCGAGCTCTTCACTCCATTCTGTAATTTCTCCAAATTTTCTTAAATCTGCGGGGTCATAATAAGATTTTGCCATATCATTTTTTTTAAGTGAAGTTAAAGGTAATAATTTGTTTTTAGCTAACAGAAAGCTTGTAATGTTTTTTAAAATGTAAAATAGCTAGGGTTTTTTTATTAAATTCACAATATAGATATACCAATGCAAGAAGAAAGAAAATATTTATCTTGGTTTTTAACTAGACCTTATTTGTCTGGTTTCTTTGTGTTTTGCCTTGTTTTTTTATTGAGTACCATAATTGCTTATCAAGAATATTCTTTGGTAAAAGAAAATGTGCGAAAGGAGAAAAACAGTGCACTTGCATTAGTTGAACAAAATATAGATCAGTCATTAAAAAATAGTTATATCTCTACGTTTACCTTGGCCTTAACGATTGATGATGAAGGAAAGCCGAAAAACTTTGCGGAGGTATCAAAAAAGATATTAGCTAATAGTACCAGTATAGATGCGCTCCAATTGGTTCCTGACGGAGTTATACAATATGTTTATCCTTTTGAAGCCAATAAAGAAGCGTTGGGTTTAGATATATTAAATACACCAACCACAAAAGATGAAGCGCTAAAAGCTATAGAGACTAAGCAATTGTATTTTGCCGGTCCATTAAAATTGAAACAAGGCGGAATGGGCATGGTGGGTAGACTTCCTATTTTTATTAAAAATAAATTCTGGGGATTTTCAGCTGTTATTATAAAGTTAGATCGTTTAATCGATAAATCAGGGGTAAACCAATTATCACAAAATGGATTATATTTTCAGTTTTCAAAAGTAAATCCGCTAAGTAAACAGGAAGAATTTTTCTTAGAAGAAGATAAAAACATAAGCCTTAAAAATGCCGAAAAATTAACGATAGAAGAAGGCGATTGGACAATTTATGTGGCTTCCACAAAACCTAATAAGCCTTTTTATGCAGCACTTCCTTATTTATTATTCGGATTTTTATTGGCGGGTATTTGTTCAATTTTTACCATTATCGTTTTTAAAAGACCCGCTGAGCTACAAAAAATTGTAAAAATACAAACAGTTAAATTGCTAAATTCAGAATTGAAATTTAAGGCAATCTTTGATCAAGCCGGAGTAGGTATTGTTCATGTAAATGCTGAAAATGGTGCTTTTATTGAAGCTAATAAGCGTTTTTGCGACAAAGTGATGTTAAGCTTAGAAGAATTAAAGCACAAGAATTTTTACGAACTTATTGAAGAAGATTCGTTTCAAAAAAAAACCCTTTTAGAGAATTCGAAAGCAGAAGTAAAACTACTTAGAAATGACGGCATGCCTATTTTTGCTAGGCTAACTAATTCTCCTTTTAAAAGCAAACAAGGCTTAAGCTATATTACTATTGTTGAAGATATTACTGAAAAGAAAAAAACTCGAAAGCATTTAAAAGAATTAAAAACACGTATGGAAATGGCCATACGTGTTTCTAAGTTAGCCTATTGGGAGTGGGATATAGCGACCGATAGAATTACGTGGTCTAAACGTATGTACGAAATTTTTAATATACCAGAAGGGAAGCCGCTAAACTCTTCTGAAGTTTTAGATTATTTTCATAAATCAGATGTAGAAAAGTACAAGTATTTTAATAAGCAGCTTTTAATCGGGAAAAGTATAGAGCCTTATGAAGTAAGAATAGAACCAGCTCCCGGAAAAGTTGCTCATATATTAATTCATGTAGAAACGGAAGAAGATGAAGATGGAAATGTTTGTAAATTAAAAGGTAGTTTATTAGACGTAAGCAAAGAAAAACAAGCCGAAAAAAAACTAAACGATTCTTATGATTTGGTCCTGCAGCAAAATCAGCGTTTGTTGAACTTCTCTTATATTATTTCTCATAATTTACGTTCTCACGCAGCTAATATTAAGTCGTTATTAAGTTTGTTGTTGCCTTCATCAAAAGATAAAGAGCAAGAACAATTGATGGAAATGTTACAATCCGTATCAGATTCTTTAGATGAAACTTTGTTTGATCTTAATGATATCGTAGATATTCAGAAAAAGACAAACATTGTAGTAGAGCCTTTGTCGGTTAAGAAATACGTAGATCGGGTGTTAAAAACTTTAGGAGGAGAGATTAAAGCAAAAAGCGCTAAAATCTCGACAATTGTTAAAGAAAACGATAATATAAATTTTAATGCCGCTTATTTTGAAAGTATTTTACTTAACTTTATCTCCAATGCCATTAGGTATAGTCATCCAGAGCGTACTCCAGAAGTAGAAATTAAGTTTGAAGATCACGGAGACTTAAAAGTTATTACTATAAAGGATAACGGAATAGGGATAGACCTTGCTAAAAACAAAGAGAAGCTATTTGGTATGTACAAAACCTTTACTAATCATCCTGATGCCAAAGGAATGGGGTTGTTTATCAGTAAAAGTCAATTGGAAGCCTTAGATGCGAAAGTAATGGTGAAAAGTAAAGTAAATAAGGGAACAACATTTAGTCTACTCTTTAAATAAAAAACTATGGAATTTTGTATAATAGATGACGATAAGATTTATCAGTTTTTAATGAAAAAAACCATAGAGAGCATAAGTAATGATGTTGAGGTAAAGCTCTTTCATGATGGCTTAGATGCTATCAGTAGATTTAAAAAAGACGGTGTTTGCTGCAGTATAATACTACTGGATTTAAATATGCCCAATATGGACGGATGGCAATTTATTCAAGAATATAAAAAGCTAGAAAAAACCTGTGGCGAGAAGCATAAAATTTACATAGCCACCTCTTCCATTTCTTCACTAGATAAAGAAAAAGCCAAACAATTTAAAGAAATTGATGGCTATTTAACTAAACCGATTACTAAAAATAAACTCTTAGAAATTTTAGTCTAACTCATTAGGCTTGCTTTTTTAAGCCTCTCAGCATTGCTTTTGTCATCTTTTGTAGATCAAAATCATGTTTCCATTTCCAATCTTTTTGGGCAAAAGTGTCGTCTATACTAGATGGCCAAGTTTCGGCAATATCTTGTCTAAAATCAGGAGCATAATCAATGCTAAAATCAGCTATTTCTTTTTTAATTTCTTCCGCTAATTGTTTTGGGGTAAAACTAATTCCTCCTAAATTGTAAGAAGATCTAATGCTTAAATTTTCAGCGGGAGCATCCATTAATTGCATAGTTGCTTTTATGGCATCATCCATAAACATCATTGGTAAAGCAGTTTCTTCGCTTAAGAACGACGTGTATTTTTTTGAAGCTAAAGCTTCGTGGAAAATTTCTATAGCATAATCTGTGGTTCCGCCGCCCGGTGCAGTTTTGTAACTAATTAAACCAGGATAACGAATACTTCTAACATCAACGCCATATTTCTTGTGGTAATATTCGCACCAACGTTCTCCGGATTGTTTGCTAATTCCGTAAACGGTTGTCGGTTCCATAATGGTAGTTTGCGGCGTTTGGTCTTGTGGCGTAGAAGGACCAAAAACAGCAATACTCGATGGCCAAAAAACCTTACTTACTTTTTTATCTTTAGCAAGATTTAAAACATTAAAAAGCGAATCCATATTTAGATGCCAGCCGCGCATCGGGAATTTTTCTGCTGTGGCACTAAGCATAGCCGCCATTAAATAAATTTCATCAATTTCATAATGCATTACTAAATCTTCAATGGCTTTATAATCGGTTGCATCGGCAGTTTCAAAAGGACCAGATTGCATTAACTCTTCGTTTCCTTCTCTAATGTCAACGGCAATTACATTGTCTTTTCCATATTTTTCGCGTAAACTTAAGGTAAGTTCGGTTCCTATTTGTCCGCAAGCGCCAATTATTAAGGTTTTTAATGCCATAGTCTTTTTATTTTCTAAATTTGTAATGCCTTATAAAACGAAAGTTCAAAAGAACAATTTTTATGGGTTATTACAAAATCAAATATTTCAAGATTTTTTAAAATGATACGAAAGAATTTTTTTTGGACCTTAAAAAACTTAGCGATTTGCGGTTCGTTTTTTTTGATAGCCTGTAAAGAAGAAGCGGTGGAAGAAGAAAAACAGAAAACTTTTCAGCAAGAAACAGCAGAAGCACTTTCTAAAGAAGTTAAACTCTCTTCAAACCGAACGATTGAATTAATTACGGAAGCCAAAGAAACCACAGCTAATTGGAGTGCATATTTAACTTTGAAAAATGAAATTGAAAGTTTTGAAAACAGTACATATCAAGAAGTGATTAATGGTAGTAATAATTTAGTTGAATCTTTAGTTGCCGTAAAAACTACACTTCCTGAAGACTTTAAAGTAACGCCCGTTTATGCACGTATAAAAGTATTGATTACACAAGCCCAGGTTTTGCATCAAGATGTAGAAAATCCAAGAGTAGAACCGGCGCGAATTGATACGCTAGTTAATGAGATTTATAAAAGCTTTGGCGATTTAAAAATTCAGTTGAATGAAGTTTATTTGAAAACTCTGGAAGATCTGGAGTCAGAATTTGATGATGCCATTCAGCCAGATACTTTACAAGAAACAACAGAAAATAAGGCTGTAGATTCTATAAAAACTAACTAATATGCGTTTACGATATTTATTTTTAGCGGTGTTCAGTTTTCTTTGCTTGCATGGTTATGCACAAGAAAAAGTTATTGCTAGAACCTTAACCAATTGGCATAAAGCCGCTGCAGAAGCAAATTATGATGATTATTTTTCTGCCTTGGCACCGCAGGCTATTTTTATAGGCACCGACCCGACAGAACATTGGACTAAAAAAGAATTTATGGCTTATGCTAAACCTTATTTTGATAAAGGAAAAGCCTGGGATTTTTCAACTTTAGAGCGCTTTATTTATCATCAAAAAGATGAGAATATTGCTTGGTTTGATGAACTTTTAACTACTCAAATGGGTTTGTGCAGAGGTTCCGGAGTTTTAGAAAAAAGAAACGGTCAGTGGAAAATTAAGCATTATGTACTTTCCATAAGCATTCCAAATGAGGATGTTAGTGAAGTCGTTCAACTAAAAAAGTCATTTGAAGAAAATTTTATCAAAGCAAAAAAAACAGACTAAAGTCTGTAACAATTTTCAATTATTAATCACTAATATATAGATCAATACAATTAAATCATGAAAATTAATTTTAAACAAAGTTTAGTTTTAGCAGCTGCCTCATTAACCTTGGTAGCTTGTAAAGACGATAAAAAAGAGGTGGCAAAAGCCGAAGAGCGCACGCCCGGTATCGATATAGAATACATGGATACTACGGTGAGCCCTAAAAATGATTTTTATAATTACGTCAACGGAAACTGGATGAAAGAAACCGAAATCCCTGAAGAGCGTACTTCTTGGGGAGGTTTTCAAGTTTTGCGTAAAAGCACCGATGAAGATGTATTAGAAATCATTGCGAAGGCAAAAGAGAGTGGAAAATACGGAGCCAATACAGATCAAGCAAAAGCAATATTCCTTTATGAATCGCAATTAGATACGATGGCAAGAAATGAAGCAGGCATTCAGCCATTGCTTCCTGCCTTGGAAAGAATATCGAGTATCAACTCTGTAACTGATTTGCAAAAAGTTGTGGCAAAAAATTCGGCAATTATTGCTGATCCGTTTTTTGGTTTAGCAGCCTTTTCAAATCCGAGTAATAGCGATATAAACTCTGCTTACATTACGCCCGGCGGATTAGGTTTGCCAGATCGTGATTACTATACCAAAAAGGATAGCGAATCTAAAAAAATTAGAACACAATACGTAGATCATATCACCCGTATGCTTCAGTTTTTAGGAGATTCTAAAGAAGAAGCGCGCCAACAAGCCGAAACTATTTTAGCTTTAGAAACACGCTTGGCAGAACCACGTTTAGATAAGGTAGCGAGTCGTGATTTTAGAAATTTCAACAATCCACGTTCGTTAGATCAAGTACAAAAAATGGTACCGGCAGTAGATTGGAAACAGTATATTAGTGATCTTGGTGTTGAAAAAGAATTAGATACTGTGCTGGTTATGCAGCCTGAATATATGAATGAGCTACAAACTGTTTTTGCTGAAGGAAATATAGAGGAGTTAAAAACGGTTATGCGTTGGGCTACATTAAACAATTCTGCAAGTAAACTTTCTACCGAAATTGAAAAAGCGAATTGGGATTTTTACAGTAAAACCTTAAACGGAGCTAAAAAACAACGTCCGGCAGATGAGCGTGCACTTTCTACAGTAAATGCAAGTGTAGGCGAAGCTTTAGGTCAGTTATATGTTGATGCAAAGTTTCCACCGGAAGCAAAAGCTAAAGCTGAAGAAATGATCGCTAATGTAATTGCAGCTTACCAAGAACGAATTGAGCGTTTAGATTGGATGAGTGATGAGACCAAGAAAAAGGCAATTGAAAAATTAGATAAATTCACGGTGAAAATCGGTTATCCTGATAAGTGGGAAGATTATTCGAAGCTTGACGTTAATGCAGAAAATAATTTCTATCAGAACAGTGTAGCGGTTTCAGCATGGAATTTTAGAGATAACTTATCTAAAATTAATGAACCGGTAGATAAAACAGAGTGGGGCATGTCTCCGCAAACCGTAAATGCGTATTTTAATCCGTTTAATAATGAAATCGTATTTCCTGCGGCAATTCTTCAACCTCCTTTTTACAATTATAAAGCAGATGCAGCTGTAAATTATGGCGGAATAGGAGCGGTAATTGGTCATGAAATTTCTCATGCGTTTGATGATAGTGGAGCGCGTTTTGATGCTGATGGTAACTTAAACAATTGGTGGACCGAAGAAGATCTTGAAAAGTTCACTAAGCGCGGAAACAAATTAGCAGAACAATACAGTGCTATTGAAGTTTTAGACAGTGTTTACATTAACGGTAAATTTACACTTGGAGAAAATATTGGTGATTTAGGCGGGGTTTTAGGTGCCTATGATGGTTTACAGAAATATTACAAAGAGCATGGAAGACCGGGGAAAATTGACGGCTTTACGCCAGAACAGCGTTTCTTCTTATCCTGGGCAACGGTATGGAGAACCAAAATGCGTGATGAAGCTTTACGTTCTAAAATAAAGACAGATCCGCATTCTCCGGGACAATACAGAGCTTATGTTCCATTGCAGAATGTAGATGCGTTTTACGAAGCTTTTGATATTAAAGAAGGCGATTCTATGTACATTGCCCCAAAAGATCGCGTTTCTATTTGGTAATCGATTTTGAATGAAATTATAGACTGTCTCAAAAGATGATTCCGTCAACCTGAATCAAGTTCAGAATGACAAGTTTCACTACTTTTGAGACAGTTTTTTTATGGTTTGTTTTTAATTCTTAATCAGCTTTTGAGTATAAACTTGCTGACCACTTCTTAATTTCACAAAATAAACTCCGCTAGCTACATCCGAAACATCGTAGGTTTCTTGTTGATGAAATGTTTTTATCAGTTTACCTTGTATATTGTAAAGCTCTATTCGATCTAATTTTTTTGTTGATGTAATATGAAATTGGTGATTTGCCGGGTTGGGGTATAGGCTAAAATTTATTTTTTCTTTTGAAGCCGTATGTAAAATTTCACAATCATCTGAATAGGAAAGAACGCCGGTCTGTGAGTTGTAGGTAACGTTCCAGCTTGCATAAACGCCTTGTGCATTTTGAGCCGCAACAGGATCTGTTACATTTATACAAATGTCTTGCCAGTCTCCTGTAAAATTCATAGATAAATTAGTTAGGTTGACGTCGCTTCCTTCTAAATCTATAACGTCTAGATACCCCACATCTAGAGATTCTAAGGTGGTTAAATTAGGATTGTTGGTTAAAAATAAATGATTCAACTCATTGCCGTAAGTAGCTCCCTGGCTTGTAAAATACAATTCTTCCAGTGCTGTTAAAGTTGATAAGTCTAAGTAAGGCGCTATATCTGATTCACCAGCATTCACAAAACCAACCCCACTAATATTTAAAACTTTTAAAGCCGTAAAATCTTGTATACCTATTAAGGCCTTAATAGGTAAATTGTTAGAAATACTCAAATCTAAGTGTGTAACTTGCACAATGTCTGCAGTAAGCACTTGTTGATTAATTGTATTGTCACTATCAATCCCTAGGTCAATCAAAGTTTGTTCAAAATTATTATCAATAATTTGAGTGGTTTGGCCAAAGCCTGTAAGACCCATAAGGATTATGGTAAATTTTAATATCGTTTTCATAATGATTATTTTATTGAACGATTAACTTCTGAGTTAATTCTTGCAGATCACTTCTTAGCTTCACAAAATAAACTCCGCTAGCTACATCCGAAACATCGTAGATTTCTTGCTGATGAAATGTTTTTATCAGTTTACCTTGTATATTGTAAAGTTTTATTTGATCTAAATTTTCAGTTGATTTAATATGAAATTGATGGCTTGCCGGGTTGGGGTATAGGCTAAAATTTATTTTTTCTTTTGAAGCCGTATGTAAAATTTCACAATCATCGGAATAGGAAAGAACGCCGGTTTGTGAGTTGTAGGTAACGTTCCAGCTTGCATAAACGCCTTGCGCATTTTGAGCTGCAACAGGATCTGTTACATTTATACAGATGTCTTGCCAGTCTCCTGTAAAATTCATAGTTAAATTATTTAGGTTGACGTCGCTTCCTTCTAAATCTATAACTTCTAACCAACCCACATCTAGGGATTCTAAGGTGGTTAAATTAGGATTGTTTGTCAAAAATAGGTGAAATAATGCATTTTCGTGGGCATCTCCTTCACTAGTAAAATACAATTCTTCCAGTGCTGTTAAAGTTGATAGGTCTAAGTAAGGTGCTATATCTGATTCAAATATATTTTCAAAGCCAATCCCACTAATATTTAAAACTTTTAAAGCCGTAAAATTCTCTATGCCTTCAATATCCTCTATTGGCAGGTGATTTGAGGTGCTTAAATCTAAATGCGTAACTTGGTTTATATCTGAAGTTAAAACTTGTTGGTTTATCACGCCATCACTATCAATTCCTAAATCGATTAAAGTCTGCTCAAAATTAGGATCATATATCGAAGTAGTTTGGGTAAAGCCTGTAAGGCTCATAAGGATTATGGTAAATTTTAATATCGTTTTCATAATGATTGTGTTATTGAATTACTAAATTTTTATGTTCTATTATTTTACCATCAACCACTAGAGTTACCACATAGGTTCCTGTGGTGTAGCTTGACAGGTCTATAGATAAAGCTGTTTTGAGTTTCATAGCTTGATTTATAACAGTCTTGTATAAAGATAGTTAAAACTGCTCTTAAAAACAAGCTATGATGATTTAAGGTTGATACTCAAACTTAATATTCAAAGTATGTAAGCTTTCTTCGGCAGAAATAATTTTTCCGGTTGCTTTTTTTGATCTCGAAAAATGAGGCGGAATTAAATTAAGCTTTTTTGCTTTTTGTGTGTAGTATTCTTCTTTTGAGGGGTGATAAGGAAAAACGCCGTGTAAAATTTTTGCGTTCGTAACTTTGTTTATACAGGCTACAATTAAATCAATAGAATCTTGTTGATGAATTAAATTGATAGGTGCTTTGCCATTGGAGAGTTTTTCTCGTCCTGCTAAAAATTTTACGGGATGTCTTTTTTCTCCTATTAAGCCGCCAAAACGGATAATCGTTGTAGAAAAGGCTGTATGCTGTAATAGTTCTTGTTCAACTGCGATGAGTTGCCTTGCTGAATTGGATGTTCCGTTTGCTTTGCTTTTTTCAGAATAGGTGGGAAAGGGAAATTCATCTTTAAAGACAGAAGTGGAGCTTACAAAAATTACTTTTTTGACAGTACTTTTTTCCACAAAATGGATAAGCAAATTTATTTTTTTAGTGAAATTGCTGGATGGGTCTTTTCGTAATCCCGGCGGAATATCGATGATTAAAATTTTTACATCTTCAAGAAATTCTTCAATTTTTCCTTCAACTTTTTCTTCGGTTAATTCAATTAAAAAAGGATTGATTTTTTCTTCAGCTAAATCGGTAACTTTTTCTGCAGAAGTTGTGCTTCCGTGTACGTTATAACTTTCGCCGATCAATTTTTTGGCTAAGGGAAACCCTAACCAACCGCATCCTAAAATGCCAATAGTTTTCATTTTAATTCTTTTTTGGTGTCGATTTTTTGTTTTGTAATAATCGCATCGTTCAGCACAAAAGGCTTAGGCATCATTTTTTTTGTTCGTTTAGGTACGCTTAACCAGTCGTTTTTTAACAAATCGTTACTGGCTCCGTAAATACTTAATTCAGGAAAGACATCTTTTTCAACAGTAAATGATAAACGCAAGGTATCGCGGTCTATCGCATAATAGGTTAGTAATTTATTTGTTTTTCGGTTTTGGTAGAAATAATCTTTTTCTTCATTTTTCAGTTTTAAAGGCGTCTTTCCATTTACAGAAAGATCAGAAAATACATAGCTTGTGTCCGCAAAAATTTCGAGACGATTGAGGTCTCTTGTCGGAACAATTTTTACCGTGAATTTATGTTGTTGCTGAATAGTACTATCTAAATCGACAAAAAAATCAGCCGAAGGAATAGCCTTTACCGGAGCCGGTGCAGCGTAGGTAAATCGGTTATTGTATTTACTGTGAAAAATACTAGAATCGTTTATTTTATGTTCTTCTGCTAAATAGTTTTTTGTGTAATCATCTAGCTTATGGTCATAGGTGTTCCAACTGGCTTTTTGCTGTGTTACATCTAATAAGTACACTAAGCTATTAGGCTTTTGATTTTTTTCGGAAAATTTTGCTTGCGAATGACCTAAAATGAAAAAGAGCAAACTTATCATTAAACAGAAAAAACCGATCACCTTTTTACGCTGATAAAATGAAAAAACAGGAAGCAATAAACCAAATAGTAATACGGTGAAAATGGCGCTAATGACCAACATTTTTAATCCCAGGCCTACCGGAAAAAACTGAATTAATGGAGCAAAAATAAAGACGGCAGGAGTGGCTAATAATAGTTGAATCCCAAGCCATGCATTTGCTTTTTTTATGAGTATAAAAAAACCGATGAAGCTAAAAAACATAGGGATTATAAAATAAGCGGCTCCCTTTAATGCAAAAGCAAGAAAAGTATTTAAAACTAGCCATATAAAAAGAGGCGCCACAAAAATGTTAGGACGTTTTTCTTGATCAATTGATTTATTATGGTATAGAAAAAAACAAATGGAGAGCGTTAAAAACACAATAAAACCAATATAAAAATGTCCATTGGCAGGAAAGCCATTTAAGTTTTCTTGATAGTTTACATACAATTGATTTAGCAATGGCCAGGTAAAAAAACCTATTATTCCACTTACGAAAAGTGAAATAAACAACGGAATAAAACTTTTGAACACATTTTTTACCGTCAAGCGTTTTTTTCTGAATCCGTAAATAATAAGACCAATAAAAATTCCCCAAGCTAGTAATACAGTAGGAAAAATCCAGTTGTAGGGGTAATGTACAAATTTGATAAAAGGAAAATTAAAGTATACACTTTCTTGGGTAGAATTCAATTTGCTTAAATCTTTATTACCAAAATAGGGCAATAACGCAGAAAGATAGGTAGCTTGATGCGCCAGTGAATTGGCATCTAAATTTTGTGGGGTATCGTTTGCGGTATGGTAATCAAAATGGTCATCGATAAAAGCAAAAAAGAAACTAGGAATATCTTTTTCCTCTCGGAAAACCGTGGCATCAGTATCGTTCGGTAATTTTTTATAAACGCTGTACATTAATGAAGTAGCGTTAGGAAAACGTGGATTGGCTTCGTCAAACGCTTTAATTAAGGCAGAATTACCAGAATTGGTTTCTAAAATTGTGTTTGAAGGTCCGCCGCTTCCACGCGCTTCAAAATTTAAAACCAAGCCAATATTTTCTGCCCAAGGATGTTGTTCAGCAAAGAGAGCGGCGCCATTTAAACCGATTTCTTCAGCATCGGTAAAACAAATGATGATGTTGTTTTTATGTTGAATTTGATCCTTTAAAAAAACGCGTAAGCTTTCCAAAATTGTAGCAACACCAGAGCCCGCATCGCTAGCACCGGGTGAAGAGTGTACCGCGCTGTCATAATGCGTTAAGATTAATAAGTCGCTTTTTGGTTTAGGATTACTTCCTTCTAAGCGGGTAATGATATTTTCAGGAGCGGTAAAAGTTCCCTCTTTACTCAGTTGATAGTCTTTCTGAGTTTGAACTTGTAAACCGAGTTCTTGTAGTTCTTTAACTATGTAATTGCGGACTTCGCTGTGGTTTTGCGTACCTATGGAATGCGGTTTTTTACCAATATGTTGCACGTGCAAAAAAGCATTTTGCATGGAAAAACCGGAGGGTAAAATTTCTTGGTAATTATTGACTTGCGGCATGATGCTGTTAAAGCTGATGTAAGTCAGAAAAGCTATGGCAACTAAAATTCCGCTTTTAATGATGAGGTTTCGCATAAGCCAAGGGTTAGATGGTTTTTTTTACCAAGGCAAAATTATTGTTTTCTAGCGGCAAATAGCCTTGATCGTACACAAAAAAATAAGTGATTCCCTTTTTTGTAGTATAAAAACTGGTGATTAAATCAAAATTAAAGCCTTTGCTAAGTAGTTTGTCTTTGGTGGTTTTGGATTTATCTTTTGGGTTAAGATCCTCTAAAATCCGATAATTTTTTCGAAGGCGATTATTGGTATTTCTAATAATATTTCTTCGGTCTTTATTTAAGCGATTATTATACGCATTTCTACAATAATCGCTACAGAACTTTTTATCAATTCTGCCAATAATTTTCTCGTTACACTCCAGACAAGCTTTTTGCATAACTTAAAGGTACTAAAAAATTGCGGAAACACTAATTCTTAAAAAACCTTATAAACTAAAAAAGCACCACAAAAAGTGGTGCTCAGAAAATTCTAATAATACTTTATATTATTGAACTAAGCGAACTTCTGTCGCAGTCATTCCTTTTCTTCCTTCTGATTCAACGTACTCAACTTGGTCACCTTCGTTGATTTGTTCTCCGTTTAATCCTGTAACGTGAACGAAAATGTCTTGACCTGTTTCGTCGTTAGTAATGAATCCATAACCTTTAGACTCATTGAAAAATTTAACTGTACCTTCCATTGTGATAATAAATAATAATATTAATAAAGCACAAACTTACAATATAAAAATGTATTGCAAGTAAAAAAAATGTAAATTTTTGATCAATTTATTGAAAATAAAAATTTAATCAATTCCTTTTTCTTTCATTTTATCAATATTTTCTTTACTTAAAGTGTAATCTTTCAATTTTTTGCCTTTCCATCTATGGTATAGAAAAATGGGCATTAGAACAAAACAGCTTACTAATACTGCAACGCCAATAATTTTGTCGCCTGTAACTACATCATCTTTTATTAATCTGAAATAAAACCCGATGCCCACAGCAAGAACAATAGCGATAAGTAGGCTAATTAATATTTTGTTGACTATTTTTTTCATTTCTTTAATAAGTTATCAATTTTCTGCGATATGCAGTAAGCATTTTCGATTTGGAAACAAAGCCGATGTACTTCCCATTTTTAATGACCGGTAAATTCCAAGCCCCGGTATTTTGAAATTTAGCCATTACTTGCTGCATATTATCTTTGCCATAATGAATATAATCTGGTGCATCATGCATCAAAAATTCTACCAAAACCGAATCGTGTAAACTTGTATCGAACATGATTTCACGAATATCATCTAGGGTAATAACACCTACTAGTTCTTCATCATCATTTAAAACGGGGAAAAGATTCCGTTTAGATTTGGTTACCGCATTGTGCAACATTTCTTTCAAGGTCATTTTAGGTCGAAGCGGAATAAAATTTTGCTCGATAATACGGTCTAATTTCAGTAAGGTTAATACCGCTTTATCTTTATCATGTGTAATTAGTTCGTTGTTTTCTTTTAATTCTTTTGTGTAAATATTATAATCAACCCTGGCTTTTGTAATTAAAAATGAAATAGCAACAGTTATCATCAGCGGAATAAAAAGCTCGTAGCCTCCAGTAATTTCCGCAATTAAGAAAATAGCGGTTAAGGGCGCTTGTAATACTCCTGCCATTAAGCCTGCCATTCCTACCAACGTAAAATTACTATTAGAAAGTTCAAAACCTAATTGTCTGCAAATGTTGACAAAAAAACTCCCGCTAACAGCGCCTAAAAAAAGAACAGGAGCAAAAACACCACCAACGCCCCCACCACTTAAAGTTACAGAAGTAGCAATAGGCTTTAATAAAATTAGTCCAACAATTAAACCGATGATTATCCACGGATTTCCAATCCATTCTTTAAATAAAAAAGCATCAAAAGCGGTGGTATAATTTTGAGAAATCAAATTATTCATAAATGTAAAACCTTCACCATAAAGTGGCGGAACTAAAAATGTGAGTAGGCCAATAATCACCCCGGCAATAGTAATTTTTAAGTAATCGTTTTTTATTTTTTTAAAGTAATGTTCTGTTGTAAAATAAATCTTTGAAAAGTAAAGTGAAACAATAGCAGTTATAATTCCTAAGGCCGAATAAAATAGAATGTTATGAATATCAAAACGTTGGATGCCGTGAAAATCCACAATATATTGTTCTCCAATAAATAGCATTCGCGTTACTACTGCTGAAATTGATGCTAGCAATAAGGGTAAAAGTGATGCAAAGGTTAAGTCTAAACTAAACACTTCAATAGCAAAAAGGATTGCCGCGATGGGCGCTTTAAAAATTGCGGAAAGCGAACCTGCCGCTGCGCAAACCAACAATAATTTTCGAGTTTGCGCTTTCATATGAAATAATTGCCCAATATTAGCACCAAAGGAAGCCCCCGTTGCTACCGAAGGGCCTTCTAATCCCACAGAACCTCCGAAACCGACTGTAAGTGGAGCGGTAAGTAAGGAGGAAATCATATTTCTTCGCGCCATTTTGCCTTCTTTTTTAGAAATAGAAAATAAGGCCATTGGAATTCCGTGGCCTACTTCGTTTCGTAAAATAAATTTTTTAACCAGTAAAACCAGTAATAGGCCAATAAAGGGAAAAATAAAATAAAGGTAAATATGGTAAGAATGTATGCTTCCACTCTCGAAAGCTTTAGTTATAAAATGAGTGATATTTTTTAAAATAACTGAAGCGAGTCCAGCTAAAAGTCCCACAAAAACACTTAAAATAAAAACAAAATTCTTATTAGAAATATGCTTATATCTCCAAATAAGAAAGCGCGTAAAAGGTGTTTTTCTCTTTAACATGCTATTGTAGCTAAAAAAATCCTGCTTTTACACAGGATTTTTTTTATAAAGTTATATTTAAATGAAGCTCTTTTAATTGTTCATCGTCTATTGGTGCAGGCGCATCGATCATTACGTCGCGTCCAGCATTATTTTTAGGAAAAGCAATAAAATCACGAATACTTTCTTGTCCGCCTAAAATTGCTACTAATCGGTCTAATCCAAAAGCTAGTCCGCCGTGAGGAGGTGCGCCATATTGAAAAGCATCCATTAAAAAGCCGAATTGAGCTTCAGCTTCTTCTTTAGAAAAACCTAAATAGTCAAACATTTTGGCTTGTGTTTCTTTATCGTGAATTCTAATAGAACCGCCACCAATTTCATTTCCGTTTAAAACCAAATCGTACGCATTTGCTTTTACGTCTTTAGGATTGGTCGCCAATAACGGAATTTGTTCTTTTTTAGGCGATGTAAACGGATGGTGCATTGCGTGGTAACGTTCGGTATCCTCATCCCATTCTAATAATGGAAAATCGATTACCCAAAGTGGGGCAAATTCATCAGCTTTACGTAAACCTAATTGCTCGCCCATTTCCATTCTAAACGCGCTTAATTGCGCACGTACTTTTTGTGTTTCTCCGCTTAAGATACAAATTAAGTCCCCCGGTTTTGCGCCGGTTTTTTCTGCCCATTTTTTTAAATCTTCTTCTTCATAAAATTTATCTACAGAAGATTTAAAAGAGCCGTCTTCATTATATTTTGCGTAAACCATTCCTAATGCGCCAACTTGCGGACGTTTTACCCAAGCAATTAATTTGTCAATTTCTTTTCGGCTATAGCTTGCTCCGCCCGGAACAGCAATCCCTACTACTAATTCGGCTTCATTAAAAACTTTAAAATCGCGGTGTTGTGTACAATCGTTTAATTCGCCGAACTCCATTCCGAAACGAATGTCGGGTTTGTCATTTCCGTATAAACGCATAGCATCATCATAGGTCATTCGAGGGAAATCTTCGACTTCAATATCTTTTATTTCTTTTAATAAATGGCGTGTCAGGCCTTCAAAAGTTTGCAGAACGTCTTCTTGTTCTACAAAGGCCATTTCGCAGTCTATTTGTGTAAACTCCGGCTGTCTGTCGGCACGTAAGTCTTCATCGCGAAAGCATTTTACGATTTGAAAATATTTATCCATTCCGCCTACCATCAACAATTGCTTAAAAGTTTGTGGCGATTGCGGAAGCGCGTAAAATTGCCCTTCGTTCATTCTACTAGGTACCACAAAATCTCTGGCTCCTTCGGGTGTAGACTTAATTAGGTAAGGTGTTTCAACTTCAACAAAATCTTGATTAGAAAGGTAGTTTCTAACGGCAATACTCACTTTATGGCGAAAAACCAATTTATCTTTAATCGGGTTTCTTCTAATATCTAAATAGCGATATTTCATACGCAAATCTTCACCGCCGTCAGTTTTATCCTCAATCGTAAAAGGAGGAGTTTTAGCTTCGTTTAAAACGCTTAAATCGGTTACTAAAATTTCAATTTCTCCAGTTGGAATATTGGTGTTTTTAGATTCGCGTTCAATTACTTTTCCTTTTATTTGAATAACAAATTCTCGACTTAAATTTTTTGCTTGGTTCATCACAGTAGCGGGAGTACGCTCTTCGTCAAAGATAAGTTGTGTGATTCCGTAGCGATCTCGTAAATCTACCCAAATCATAAATCCTTTATCACGAATTTTTTGTACCCAACCCGATAAGGTAACTTCCTGTTCGCAATTTTTAATTCTTAACTCTCCGTTAGTGTGACTTCTATACATGCTTATTTTGTTGAAATTTGAATGCAAAAGTAAGAAGTTATCATATTTTGGACTATTTTTAAAGGAAGAAAATAGTAATGTTTTTTAATTTTTTTTTAGCTCTAAATACCTTGGAACAAGTTTTTTAGCATCCCAATGTTAAGTTAATGTTACGTAAATATTTATTTAATGTAAAATATTTTGTATATTTGTTATGTAAACATTAAAAAGCAATTATGAAAAAGATATTGATGATAGCAGCAATTTTGTGCACAGGTGCACTTTTTGCGCAAGAAATGGAGCCGAAATTTGAACAGAACGGAGATGTAGTGAAAGGAACTTTCTTTCATGAGAACGGAGTTGTAATGCAGGAAGGAACGTATAAAGACGGAAAACTTGACGGGCAATGGGTTATGTATAACCAGGAAGGCAAAAAAGTTGCCTTAGGAAAATACGATAAAGGTGAAAAAATCGGAAAATGGTTTTTCTGGAAAGAAGATCAGTTAACAGAAGTTGACTATTCTAACAATAGTATTGCTGAAGTTACTACTTGGAATAATTCTAACGTTATTGTAAGCAATGATTAATCTGTTTAATTTATAGTTAAATAAAAAAGCACCGATTTTTATCGGTGCTTTTTTTATTTTTTGTTGGCCGGAATAACAAGAAATGGAACATTAGTATGGAAGCCTATTTCATCTATGATTTGCTTAAAGAATAAATTTTCGAAAAATGAATGTTTATTACTTATCATCGCTAAAAGATCGATGTTATTTTCTTTCTCATATCTGTAAATCGTTTTGGCTATATGTTTTCCTTCTACTAAATTGAACTTGTAATTTTCGGTTTGTATTTTTTCCGTTAACTTTACTTTCTTCTTTTTTTGTTCTGCCGTCAAAAAATCATCTTCAGAAATATGTATAATATGTAATTTTGATTGATTATTTTTAGCAAGATAATTTATCCAATGTAACTGACTTTCGTGGTAATCAATGTCGTAATCGGTAGGAAATAAAAGATTTTCAAGTCCGTTAAAAGCATAAGCTGAAGGGATTGCAATTACCGGAATTTTTGTACGATGAATAACGCGAACCGTAGTTGAACCAAACAAAACTTCTTTAGCTCCGGTTGCTCCTTGTGTACCCATAACAATTAGATCTATTGCTTCCTTTTCTACCAAATCGTTAATCTCATCGGTTAAAATATTGAAGGAAGAAATTTCTTTGAATTGGTGAAGCTTATTATCAAAAGATTCCCTTATTTTCTTTTCCGTTTTATGCAATCCTGTAATGGAATTTTTCTTGTAAATTTCATCTAATCCCGGGTTTATAGAAGAATACCCTACGTATTCTGTATCATAAACAATTGGCGTGTAGATATTTAAAAGATAAAACGTACAAACTTCTTTTTCAAAAAGTTGAAGTGCATATTCTATGGCATTAAATGCATTGTCAGAAAAATCGGTGGGAAGTAAAATTTTTTTCATCACGAATACAGATTATTATTTACTATTAAAAATACATCTTTTAAAATTTAGTTGTATAAAATTTTATGTAAAACTAGTTTTCTTAACTCAAAAATAAAGTAAATCGTTTTTTATAATAAGGTGCTTGGACAAACATATTCTGATGTTTTCACATTAGTATCTTTAATAGTTTTAAAGCCACCAATTACATCTTTAAAATTACTCCATCCGCGAGACTTTAAAATTGAACTGGCTATCATACTTCTATAGCCGCCTGCACAAAAAGTAATGAATGGCGCATCTTTTGGAATTTCAGCTAAATGCGTATTCAAGTTGTTTAAAGGAATATTTACACTTCCTACAACATGTTCGGCATCAAATTCACTTTTTTTACGAACATCGATTAATTTTATGTTGTTCTCAGCATAAATTTTTTCAAACTCTTCTGCGGTTATTCGTTCAGTTTTTTCAATATCTTTTCCTGAAGTCAGCCAGCTTTCAAATCCATCTTTTAAATAGCCAATGGTATGATCGTATCCCACTCTAGAAAGTCGAGTAATTGCTTCTTCTTCTTTTCCTTCTTCAGTAATTAAAAGAATTTCTTGTTTAATGTCAGGAATCATTTCGCCTACCCAAGGGGCAAAATTCCCATCTAAACCAATATTTATACTGTCAGGAATAAAACCTTTAGAAAAATCTTCTGCAGAACGCGTGTCTAAAATCAGGGCTTGTGAAGCATTTGCCAAAGTTTCAAATTCATCAGGAGTTAAGGGATTTTCTGCTTTTTTCATCACCTCATCAAAGCTTTCATATCCTTTAATGTTCATCAACACATTTTTAGGAAAATACCCCGGCGGATTTGTTAGTCCTTCCAAAAGTTCTTTTATAAACTCTTCTTTGGTCATATCTGCTCGTAAGGCATAATTGGTTTTCTTTTGATTTCCCAACGTATCTGTGGTTTCTTTGCTCATTTTCTTTCCACAAGCAGAACCGGCACCGTGATTAGGATAAACAATTAGATGATCGGCTAAGGGTATTATTTTGTTTCTTAGCGAATCATACAAATGACCTGCGAGTTTTTCTTCCGTTAAATCTGAAACCACATGTTGTGCTAAATCGGGTCTACCTACATCGCCAATAAATAAAGTATCTCCCGTAATAATTCCGTGTTCTTTTTCATTTTCATCGATTAAAAGATACGTTGTGCTTTCCATCGTATGGCCGGGGGTATGAATTGCTTTTACTTGATAGTTTCCCACTTTAAAAATTTGCTGATCTTTAGCAGTTATCGCTTCATAATTCGGTTTTGCACCGGGACCAAACACAATTTGTGCATTGGCTTTTTTCTGAAGATCTAAATGACCACTCACAAAATCTGCATGGAAATGAGTTTCAAAAATATATTTAATTTTTGCGTTGTCTTTTTTTGCTCTATCCAGATAAGGTTGCACTTCTCTCAGGGGATCAAATAAAGCGGCTTCGCCATTATTTTCAATATAATAAGCTGCGTGTGCCAAACATCCAGTATATATTTGTTCTACTTTCATAGTTTAATATTTTAAATTATGATATAAATTTAAATCTGATATTCAGTATTTTAGGTGACTTTTGTTACAAAAGTGTTTCTTTTTTTTGTTGTAAAAAATGATATAAATCAATTTTACCTGAATAAGGATAGCTTTTATTTGGCGATTTTTTTTTGCTGAGAAGAGTTGTTAACTATGAAAAAATATTGGTAAATTATCATTGTTGCCAAGTTGATAAATTGTATTGGCTATAAAATATTAATAAGATTATTTTAGTTAATTTTTGACTATTATTTGTTAAGCTTTTGATAGCTTATTTTACAACTGTCTAATTTTAAAGACCTATATTATGAAAGGAAGTTTTAATAATATTATTCAGTCAGATACACCTGTGCTTATCGATTTTTATGCTGATTGGTGCGGGCCATGTAAAGCGATGGCTCCCATTCTAAAACAAGTAAAAGAAGAAATGGGAGATAAGGTGAAAATTATTAAAATAGATATAGATAAAAATCAATCTATTGCCTCACAATATCAAGTACGAGGCGTACCGACTTTTTTAATCTTTAGCCAAGGAAAACAAGTTTGGCGACAAAGCGGAGTCGTACAAAAAACAGAATTAGTTAACAGTATAAAAAGCTACCTGTAGTATTACCAACCAATTTTATTCTGCCACAATTTTAAAGCTGATTATTCCCACATCGATTTCAGCTTCTACCAATTTACCATTTTTATATTTATAAAGACTAGTTTTTCCTTTGCTGCTAGTTTTTTCGTAAATATGGTTTGCTACTTTTTTAAGTTGATGAAATTCGCCGTGTTCTTCCGCATAAACTTTAGAAATATTTAAAGGTTCTTCAAATATTAAATTGACAGTGCTATACATTATTGACTCTTCAATTTTATATTCCGCTTCATTATCTTCATAAAAAATATAGCCGGTTTTGGTTTTTTCGGTATACGAATTTGTTTTTTCACGATCATTAAACAGAATCAAGGCAAATGCGTGCGCTAAAGTTTTATTTCTGTAAACTACTTTATAGGTATAATCTACTTCAATTTTAGCGAGAATACGTGTGCTTATTTCGGTGCGATTGCTATAAATTATTTTGTCTTCCACCACTTCTTTTTTGGCTACCAATTCACCAATAACTTTTTCTCTATGTAAAATATTGAAGCAGTATTTTTCTTCTTGACCGAATAAAGTTGCAATCGAAAAAAATGCTAAAAAGCTAATAAGTAAAAGTTTATTCATAGGAATAATAAAATAAAGATTGAGTTCAAAAATGAACATAAAAAATCTTTCTATAGCTGATATTCGTCATTTTTTGACTAAGCTTTCTTCTTCAACTTTGCGGCTTTAGATAAATAAAGATGCAACAAACTTGTTTTCATTGCGGTAACAATTGCGAAAAAAATTCGGTTTTTTATGATAAAAAAAACTTTTGCTGTAACGGCTGCAAAACTGTTTATGAAATTTTTTCTAGTAATAATTTATCCTGCTATTATGATTTGCAGTCAGCTCCTGGTGCCATTCCAAAAGAGATTGAAGGAAAATACGATTATCTCGATAATCCTGCTATTATTGAAAAATTAGTCGAGTTTGATGACGGAAAACTACAAATTGTAAATCTATATATTCCTCATATTCATTGTAGTTCGTGTATTTGGATTCTTGAAAATTTACACAAACTTCAACCGGCAATAAAAAATTCGCAAGTCGATTTTCCCAAGAAAACGATTAGAATCAATTACAATCTTGAGCAATATAATTTGAAGGAAATCGTAAAATTACTCAATTCTATTGGGTACGAACCTTACATCAGTTTAAACGATTATAGCAAGGGAAAACAACAAATTGATCGAAGTTTAATTTATAAATTGGGCGTTGCGGGGTTTGCCTTCGGAAATGTAATGTTCCTCTCTTTTCCTGAATATTTTGAGGTTTCAGAATTTTGGTTAGAACAATACAAACATCTTTTTCGCTGGTTAATGTTTGGTTTTTCTATTCCGGTGGTTTTTTATGCCGCTCAAGAATATTTTATTTCGGCATATAAAGGTTTACGTTCTAAAATTTTAAATATCGATGTTCCCATTTCTTTAGGGATTCTAGTACTTTTTGTAAGAAGTTTTATAGAAATTTTCATGGATTGGGGAAGCGGTTTTTTTGATAGTCTTACCGGCTTGGTTTTCTTTTTATTACTCGGTAAATTCTTTCAGCAAAAAACCTATTCTTTTTTATCGTTTGAGCGTGATTATAAATCTTATTTCCCTATTGCGGTTACACGCTTAAATTTTCAGAAAAGTAAAGAAGAAAATATACAAGTTTATGATATTCAGCAAGGCGACAGATTGCTTATTAGAAATAGCGAATTACTACCCGTAGATTGTATTTTAATCAACGGAAAAGCAGAAATCGATTATAGTTTTGTTACCGGCGAAAGTGAAATGGTTCATAAAAACTCGGGTGATAAACTTTTTGCAGGCGGTAAGCAACTATCCGGAGCTATAGAAGTTGAAGCTTTAAAATCTGTCGAACAAAGTTACCTCACGCAATTATGGAGTAACGATATTTTCAATAAAAATAAAGAAGAAACCTTTGTAAATTTAACCAATCACATCAGTAAATATTTTACCTATGTAGTGTTGGCAATTGCTTTTACCGCTACTGCTTTTTGGCTTTTTATAGATTCTTCGCTTGCAATAAATGTATTTACAGCCGTTTTAATTATCGCTTGTCCTTGCGCATTAGCTTTGTCTACGCCGTTTGCTCTAGGAAATATGTTGCGGATTTTTGGTCGGCAAAAATTATATTTAAAAAATGCGACAATTATTGAAAAGTTAGCCCAAGTTGACACTATAATTTTTGATAAAACCGGAACCATTACCACTAATAATCAACGGGAAATTGAATATGAAGGAATTCGTTTAAATGAAGCTGAAGAAGCCTTGCTGAAAAACACACTTCGCTCTTCTAATCATCCGTTAAGTAGAGCTTTATATAACTTTTTAGCCGAACAGAATATTCAAACCTTAGATGATTTTGAAGAAGTTACCGGTAATGGGATTTATGCTACCAAAGCAGAAAATTCTATCCGCTTAGGATCTGCCAAATTTGTAGGAAATACTGCGGAAATAAATACACAAGATACCGCTGTTCACATCCAAACCAATCAAACTTACAAAGGAAAATACGTTTTTCATAATCAGTACCGGAATGACGTGGAGCGTCTTTTTAAAGAGCTAAAAAAACAATATCACATTATTATTCTATCGGGCGATAATGAAGGTGAAAAAAAAAGGCTGCAAAAATTGTTACCCAAAAACACACAATTACTTTTTAATCAAAAACCGGAAGATAAACTCAATTATATCAAAGCGCTTCAACAAAAAGGAAATAAAATTGCTATGATTGGGGATGGATTGAACGATGCTGGAGCTTTAGCGCAAAGTGATGTCGGTATTTCTATAGCTGAAAATGTAAATGTATTTTCGCCAGCTTGCGATGCTATTTTAGAGGCTTCCAATTTTTCTAAAATCGGTAGTTTTTTTAAGGCATCTCACCAAACCATCAACATTATAAAGTCAAGTTTTGTGTTGTCGTTTCTTTATAATGTGGTCGGCTTATATTTTGCCGTTACTGGTCAACTTTCACCAATTATCGCCGCTATCTTAATGCCTTTAAGCTCTATCTCCGTGTTAGTGTATGTAACTCTTTTAACTAATTATAGGGCTCGGAAATTATTTTTCAAACCTAAATTAAAAGCTTATAAAGGTTAAGTAATTGACAGGTAGTCAATTATGTTTTTAAGTTTCCAAACCTGACTAATGTCATTTTTTAAGAAAGCCTTCACCTCTAATTTTGAGCCATAATCATAAAGAATGAGTGCAATCTACATTTTATTAGGAATTAGTATTACGGTAGCCATCGTCTTTTTTATCGTGTTTATTTTATCGGTAAGAAAAGGTCAATACGACGATGTGTATACGCCTTCGGTACGCATGCTTTTTGATGATGAACTAGTGGAGAAATCACCAAAAGAAAAATCTAAATCACGAGTATTAACTAAACAGAAACAATCATAAAAATGGAAATGGATCAGTTTTATTACGACAATAAGATCGTAAAAAGATTCTTGTACGCTACAATTTTTTGGGGAATTGTAGGAATGTCCGTCGGACTTCTCTTAGCATTTATGTTTTTATTCCCAAACCTAACCGATGGTATATCGTGGCTAAGTTTTGGTCGCTTACGGCCATTGCATACCAATGCTGTAATTTTTGCCTTTGTAGGAAACGCCATTTTTGCCGGCGTTTATTATTCGTTACAACGCTTGTTAAAAGCAAGGATGTACAGTGATTTTTTAAGTAATGTAAACTTTTGGGGATGGCAATTAATTATTGTTGCAGCAGCCATCACCTTGCCCTTAGGATTTACTTCCTCTAAAGAATATGCAGAATTAGAATGGCCTATCGATATTGCTATAGCGGTAATTTGGGTTGTTTTCGGTTGGAACATGATCGCAACTATTTTCAAAAGAAGACAGCGTCATTTGTATGTAGCTATTTGGTTTTATCTAGCCACGTTTGTTACCGTAGCAGTATTGCATATTTTTAACAGTATTGAATTACCGGTAAGTGCTTTGAAAAGTTATTCGGTTTATGCGGGAGTGCAAGATGCTTTGGTACAATGGTGGTACGGACATAATGCGGTAGCATTTTTCTTAACCACACCGTTTTTGGGATTAATGTATTACTTTGTTCCTAAAGCAGCTAATCGTCCTGTTTATTCTTACCGATTATCCATTGTTCACTTCTGGTCATTAATTTTTATTTACATCTGGGCGGGACCTCATCATTTGCTGTATTCCTCTTTACCTGATTGGGCGCAGAATTTAGGAGTTGCTTTTTCAATTATGCTTATTGCTCCATCTTGGGGAGGGATGATTAATGGTTTATTGACTTTACGTGGAGCTTGGGATAAAGTAAGAACAGATCCGGTTTTAAAATTTATGGTGGTGGCAATCACGGGTTACGGAATGGCAACTTTCGAAGGACCCATGCTTTCACTTAAAAATATAAATGCCATTGCGCATTTTAGTGATTGGGTAATCGCGCATGTACACGTGGGGGCTTTAGCTTGGAATGGTTTCTTAACCTTCGGAATGGTCTATTGGCTTGTTCCTCGTTTGGTAAAAAGAGATTTGTGGTCGGTTAAACTAGCAAACGTACATTTTTGGATTGGTACTTTAGGAATCATTATGTATGCGCTCCCAATGTATGTAGCCGGTTTTGTACAAGCTTCGATGTGGAAACAATTTAACCCGGACGGAACACTTGTTTACGGTAACTTTTTAGAAACCTTACAAGAAATTATCCCAATGTATTGGATGCGTGCCATCGGCGGAAGCTTATATATAGTTGGTGCATTTGTAATGCTATTCAATATTGTAAAAACCATTAAAGCAGGAAGTAACGTAACCGATGAATTAGCTGAAGCAGCTCCACTTAAGAAAGTTACCAAAAGACGTGTTAGCGGTGAAGGCTATCATACGTGGTTAGAGCGCAGACCAGTTAAACTAACTATTTTTGCAACCATCGCAATTTTAATTGGTGGAGCGGTACAAATTATACCAACTTTAATGGTAGATTCTAATATACCCACCATTTCTAGCGTAAAACCATATACGCCTTTAGAATTAGAAGGTAGAGATATCTACATACGAGAAAGTTGTGTCTCTTGCCATTCGCAAATGATTCGCCCTTTTAGAAGTGAAGTGGAACGTTATGGAGAATATTCTAAAGCAGGAGAATATGTATACGATCATCCATTCTTATGGGGAAGTAAACGTACCGGACCTGATTTATTTAGAGTTGGTGGAAAATATTCAGACAATTGGCATTTCAATCATTTCTACGATCCACAGACTACTTCTTCCGGTTCCATAATGCCAAGTTACAAATGGCTGATTAAAAATGAACATGATCGTTCACAGACTGAAGACAAAATGCGAGTAATGGTTCAGTTAGGTGTTCCTTATACCGAAGAAGAAATCGCTCGTGCACAACAATGGATGGACGAACAAGCAACCGAAATTCAAAAAAGCCTTTACAGCGATCCTGATTTTGCTGAAAGCTATGAAGCCGATAAAAAGTTTGCCCAAGAAAACGGAATGGATTTTATAGAAATGAAAGACCGAGAAGTTATCGCACTCATTGCTTACATACAGCGCTTAGGTACCGATATTAAAATAAAAGAAAATACTAACGAAATAAGTTCAAAATAACTGAAGCCATGCTCAAATTTATAAAAGGAAATTTAGAAACCATCGATGGCGTAGAAGTCTACCCAATGATTTCTTTACTTATATTTTTCTTCTTCTTTGCAGGTTTAATTTGGTGGGTTTTTACAGCAAAGAAAGATTATATCAAAGAAGTAAGTAAACTTCCCCTAGAAACCGATAAAGATTCTGTATTATGAAAAGTCTACCCTCTTACATTCGCGTATTTTTATTCTTAATCATCGGGTATTTATTAATTGAATATACCGTTGAAGTCCAAGATGGTTCTGTTTTTAGTACCTATCCACTTGCTTGGGTGGTATTAGGAATCGCAGGTTTATTTGCTGTCGCTATAGAACTTTGTGTAGAAGCATTACGGACTATTTTATTCAGATCGCTAGACGAAGAAGCAAAACAGCGATATATAAATGCTGAAATAGCACGGAATGAAAAACGAACTGCTTGGTTGAAAAAACTTTACAACAAATTAGTTGACAGAAAACCAATTGAGAAAGAAGAAGAAATTATTCTTGATCATAATTACGACGGTATAAAAGAATTAGACAACAACCTTCCGCCTTGGTGGTTATACGGTTTTTATGCTAGCATTATTTTCGGAGTAGTTTACATGGCAAGATATCATATTTTTCAAGATAAGAATCAAATCGAAGAATATGAAGCTGAAGTAATTGAAGCAAAACTCGCTATTGAAGAATACAAAAAAACCGCCAAAAATTTAGTGGATGTAAATACCGTAGAATTATTGACTGATGAAGCAGATCTTGCTGCCGGAGAGAAGGTTTTTCAAATCAACTGTGTAGCTTGTCATAAAGCAGATGGCGGTGGAGGAATTGGTCCGAACTTAACTGATAAATACTGGATTTTAGGAGGCGGAATAAAAAATGTGTTTAGAACTATTTCTGAAGGAGGTCGCTCCGGTAAAGGAATGGTGGCTTGGGAGCAAACCTTAAAACCGGTAGAACGTGCTCAGGTAGCAAGTTACGTATTGTCATTGCAAGGAACCACGCCCACAGAACCCAAAGATCCTGAGGGAGAAATTTGGGTAGAAGAAGGCGATGCTCCTAAAGCCGATGAGGTTGAACGTGCAGAAAATAATACTTCCGTAGATACTTTAAATGTAACCGATAATATCTAAAAAGCAACTACCTCGGAGGTCAAGCTCACGAGGTGTTCTACGGAAAACCCTTTATAATTTAGAGGCAAGCCTTGGTATATTAAACCCTTTGGCAGTGCCAATAAATCGTCTGAAACTAGAATTAGCAGTTTTTCATTAGAACCAGAATAAATAAGTTTTGTTTAAGCTTAAAAGGTTTCAGGCGATTTTATAAAAATTTAAACATGGAAACGCCAAACAACGAAAAATTTAGAGATTCTATAGGAACCATCAATCAAGAAGGAAAACGCTCTTGGATTTTTCCAAAAAAGCCGGTTGGTAAATTTTATAAATATAGAACCTGGGT
Source organism: Mesonia aquimarina (assembly GCF_003667275.1). Classification (GTDB taxonomy): domain Bacteria; phylum Bacteroidota; class Bacteroidia; order Flavobacteriales; family Flavobacteriaceae; genus Mesonia; species Mesonia aquimarina. Next base: position 37,082 of record NZ_RCNV01000006.1, read on the forward strand.
AAGTTATGGATTGTTATTGTTTCTTTTTTCAGCTCCTTTTATCAAAATTAATGGCAATCAATTTTTATTATTCAATGTTTTAGAGCGTCGGTTTAATATTTTTGGCTTCCCTTTTTGGCCTCAAGATTTTCATTTGTTTGTGATTTCGATGATCATTGGGGTTGTTTTTGTCATTTTATTCACTGTCGCGTTTGGTCGTATTTTTTGTGGGTGGATTTGTCCGCAAACCATTTTTATGGAAATGGTTTTTAGAAGAATTGAATATTTAATTGAAGGAGATCGTGGTAAACAAATTCGTTTAGCAAAACAAGCTTGGAATGCCGAAAAAATAAGAAAGCGTGTCATAAAATGGATACTCTTTTTTATCATCAGTTTTTTAATTGCCAACATTTTTCTAGCTTATTTAATAGGTAGCGATCAACTGATTAGATATATTACCGAAGGTCCATTTTCGCATATCAGTACGTTAATTTCTTTACTCATTTTTACGGCTGTTTTTTATTTCATTTTTGCTTGGTTTAGAGAGCAAGTTTGTATTATCGCTTGTCCCTACGGAAGACTACAAGGTGTTTTGCTCGATAAAAAATCGATTGTTGTTGCGTATGATTACAAGCGTGGGGAAAAGAAAAAAGGTAGAGCTAAATTCAAGAAGAAGGAAGATCGCGCTGCTAGCGGAAAAGGCGATTGTATCGATTGTTTTCAATGTGTGCAAGTTTGCCCTACCGGAATCGATATCAGAAACGGTACGCAACTAGAATGTGTAAATTGTACCGCTTGTATAGATGCTTGCGATGCCATGATGGAAAATGTAAATCTACCCAAAGGACTCATTCGTTATGCAAGTGAAGAAAATATAGCTGAGAAGAAAAAATTTAAATTCAATTCCCGCTTAAAAGGTTACACGGCAGTATTAATCATTCTTATCGGTGTGCTTACCGGCATGTTGTTTTTACGTAATGATGTAGAGGCATCTATTCTTCGTTTACCCGGACAACTGTATGAGAAAAAGGAAAATAACATTATTAGAAATGTATACACTTTTAAATTAGTGAATAAAACCACAGAATCTATAGAAGATGTACACTTCGAACTTATTTCGCATATAGGAAAAATTGAAGCGGTTCGTCACGAAAATTTTGAAGTCCCTAAACAAGGATTATCGGAAGGTACTTTGTTTATCGATATAAATCAAGCTGCTTTAAAAACTGATAAAGAACGTTTAAAAATTGGTGTTTACAGCGGAGAAAAATTAATTGAAACCACTAAAGCCGCCTTTTTAGGACCGCGCAGCTTTAGGTAGAATGCGTCATTCCGTGCTTGACACGGAATCTCATTCTAAATTTTAAAAAAAGAAATTTGAGGATGAGACCCTGAATCAAGTTCAGGGTGACGATAGATATAGAATAATTATTTAAATGTAAGAAAATGAAAAAATTAAATTGGGGTTACAGTATCGTTATAGCAATTGTATGTTTTATCAGTTTTATCATGTTTTTTGTGATTAAAATGAGTACCGACAAAAAATACGAACACGATTTGGTAACAGAAGAATATTATAAACAAGAATTGGCCTATCAATCAGAAATTGATGCACGACAAAATTCTGCTGAATTAATCGAAAATATTCAGGTTAAAAATACAGCTGAAGGAATTACAATTCTTTTTCCCAATAAAAAGAAAAATATAAGCGGTACAATTTTGCTCTATCGTCCTTCCAATAAAAAATTGGATCTAGAATTTCCTATTGACTCTGCACAGAAAGAAATGCTTATTCCTACTGAAAAATTAGTCGAAGGAAAATATGAGCTGTCCATTCATTGGGATTCTGACGGAACTTCCTACCTATTTAAGAAAAATCTAAAAATTTAAGCGTGCTTTATTCAGCTTTCATATTAGGTTTATTGGGAAGTTTTCACTGCGTAGGAATGTGCGGTCCTATTGCGTTTATGCTTCCTTTAGATCGAAAAAGTAAGTTGAAAAAAACTTTCCAGTTAAGCTTATACCATCTAGGTAGATTATTTACGTATAGCTTTATTGGACTCTTGTTTGGGTTGGTTGGGAAGAGCTTATATCTTTTCGGCATTCAACAAAAAATTTCTATTATTATTGGTTTAATAATGATTTTAGTGATTATTATTCCGCATAAAACTTTCAGTAAATATAATTTTTCAAAGCCTGTTTTTAAGATCATCACAAAAGTAAAATCAGCATTAGGAAAAGAGCTTCAGAAAAAAACACCCGATACTTTTTTTACCATCGGTTTTTTAAATGGTTTTTTACCTTGTGGTTTACTTTATATGGCTATTTTCGGCTCTTTTGCGTTTGAAAGTGTGGCGATGAGTTTGCTCTATATGTTTCTTTTTGGATTAGGAACTATTCCGTTAATGACTGTGGTGGTATTTGCCGGAAACACCATAAACGGATCCTGGCGACAAAAAATTCAAAAAGCGATTCCTATTTTTGTCGTACTAATTGGAATGTTATTTATTCTTCGCGGTTTAGGTTTGGGTATCCCGTATGTTTCTCCAAAAACTATCCATACCACCGAAAAGATTTCTTCTCAAATAAATTGTCACGCGCCATACAAGGGATAGCAGTCACAACCATTTTTACTTGACCATTTCTTTCGACTGCGTTCAAGGCGACAATATAAAAGAGTACAAATAGCCAGTTCCTTTGGTTTATCCAGAAAATTTTCCACAAAAATTTCTTTTTACTAAAATATGCGAAATATCATATTTTAAAATGTTGTAGGACGCTAGTTTTGCTGCTGAAAATAAACACAAATACTATGTTACCATTTATTTCAGCTGAAGAAGCAGTAAAAAACGTAAACTCAGGAAATCGCATATTTTTTCAAGGAGCGGCAATGACACCAAAAGTAATCATCAATGCTTTATGCAAACGTTATGAAGAGCTTGAAAGTATTGAAATTGTACAGATGCATACCGAAGGCAATGCCCTTTATGCGCAAGCTCCCTACAATAAAAGTTTTCATGTAAATAGTTGCTTTGTTGGCGGAAATGTAAGACAAAATGTAAACTCTGCACACGGCGATTATATTCCGATTTTTTTAAGTGAAATGCACTTGCTTTTTAAGCGTGGTATTTTAGCCTTAGATGTGGCTTTTATTCAAGTCTCACCTCCCGACAAACACGGTTATTGTTCGTTGGGAACTTCTATAGATGTGACGTTAACCGCTATTCATTACGCTAAAAAAGTAATTGCGCAAGTAAACCCGCAAGTACCCAGAACGCACGGTGACGGAATAATTCATATCAATAAAATTGACGCTGCTGTTGAAGTAAAGGAACCTATTCATGAAGTATTTCCGGTTGAACCTTCTGAGGTTGAAAAACAAATCGGTTATCACGTGGCACAATTAGTTGAAGATGGCGCTACATTACAGATGGGCATTGGCGGAATTCCAAATGTAGTTTTAAACAATTTATACAATCACAAAAATTTGGGAATTCATACCGAAATGTTTTCTGATGGTGTATTACCATTAATTGAAAAAGGAATAATTACCGGTGAAAATAAAGTCGTGAAAAACGGAAAAATCGTTACTTGTTTTGCAATCGGTTCCCCTAAGCTCTATGAGTTTTTAGATGATAATCCATTAGTACACTTTAAGGAGGCAGCTTATACTAACGACACTTCTATCATTCGAAAAAACCCAAAAGTTACCGCCATAAATAGTGCTATTGAAATTGATTTAACCGGTCAGGTTTGTGCCGATACTATCGGGAAAATGCAATATTCCGGCGTAGGTGGTCAAATGGATTTTATACGCGGAGCTTCCCTCTCCGAGGGCGGAAAAGCAATCATCGCTATGCCTTCTGTTACAGCCAAAGGAATTACCAAAATTGTTCCGTATTTAAAGGAAGGCGCGGGTGTAACAACAACTCGAGCACACGTACACTACATCGTGACCGAAAATGGTGTTGTAAATCTTTATGGTAAAAGTTTAAAGCAGCGTGCTAAAGCCTTAATTTCTATAGCCCACAGAGATCATCGAGAGTCTTTAGAAAAAGCGATGTACGAGCGTTTTAAATAAAACAAAAATGTTAGTTTGAGCATAGTCGAGCGCTCTTGAAATTTAAAATTATAAAAAAAAATCCCTAGTAAAAGCTAGGGATTTTTTAATTTCCTTCATTCTGAAATTGTTTTAGAATTTCATCTCAATGAGTTGTATGATTTTAATGTAAACGTGAATCAAGTTTTGATTCTAAGAAATTTATAGAATATATCTATTTTCTATTTCCTAGAATCCGAAGTAAAAATAAAAAGAGGTTAATAAAATCTAGGTATAATGTTAAGGCTCCAATTATAGAAAGTTTTTGTCCTGTTTCAGAATTTTCGTTGCCTTCAATAGCAATCCTTTTTAATTTTTGAGTATCCCAAGCGGTTAATCCTACAAAAATTAGAACTCCGGCATAGGTTACGATCCAGTATAACATTTCATTTTGAAAGAATAAATTCACGATCGAAGCGATCACTAAACCAATTAATGCCATAAAACATAGATTTCCGATTTTGGTTAAATCCTTTTTGGTGTAATAGCCATATGCACTCATCGCTCCAAAAGTTCCTGCGGTGACAAAAAAAGTAGAAGCAATGGAACCTGCTGTATAAGCCAAAAAGATGAATGATAAGGTTAATCCGTTAAATGAAGCATAAGCAATAAATAAAGCAATTGCGGTACTTGCCGACATATTTTTAATGGCTGAGCTTAAGTAAGCTACCAAGGCAAACTCCCCAATAATGAGACCGAAGAAAATAATTTTATTTCCTAAAACGGCATTAAGAAGCGAAGGTGTTGAAGCGGTTATAATCGCTACCAATCCGGTAATCAAAAGTGCTAATGTCATCCAACTATACACTTTTGTAAAAAAGCCGGCCTGCGCTTTTTTAATTTCATCTTGAGTTAGCGAGTGAGCTTCATAATTAGAAGCTTCAGATAAGTTAGAATTCATATTTTACGGTTTTGGGTAAAAATATGAGTTTTATTTAAAATGGAATAAATTTTTTTTACAATTTCAATCAGTTTTGAGTCTAATTCTACTAGAGTGATTTTTTCAGAAGCAATTGTAAAATACTTTCGCTATGGGTTGCACTATTTTTCTGTAAGTATGACCAATGTCATTTTTTAAACCTCTCTTTACCAATACTTTTATACTATAATTTAAAAACATAAGAAGATGTCAGTTTATCAAAAGTATTACGGAGAGTTTAAAGAAATGTATTTCGGGAATGCCGCAATAGGCATCATTGCTTCTAGTTGTCTAGGAGCCGTTGCAGCCATGTTTATTTTAATGACCGGTCACGGATTTTGGCAAATGGCTCAGTTATTTGCTGTAGTAATGATTTGTATGGGTTTCAATACAGCAGTTCTTTCTAATCTACCTGCAAAACAAGTTTTTAATTCGTTAATAGCAAGCATATCTGTAAATTTATTGTTTATTTTGTTTCACGGTTTATCGCTGTTATAATAATTTTATGAAAGAGATAGAAAATAGAGAAGATGTACAATTATTAGTACATCGGTTTTATGATAAAGTGAGAGCCAATCCTGAGATTGGCTCTTTTTTTAATGAAACCATAAGCAATTGGGACCACCATTTAGAAAAGTTAACCGACTTTTGGGAAAGCAACTTGTTTTTTGCCGGAAAATATAGAGGTCGCCCGGGAAGAACACATATTATGGTAGATTATAACTTTAACCACCAAATAGAAGCAAAACATTTTGGAGTTTGGCTCAATCTCTGGGTGAATACCCTAGATGAATATTTTGAAGGTGAATTAGCGGAAAGAGCAAAATTTAATGCTAGAAAAATGGCTACTAATTTTCAGATGAAAATCTTTATGGCTCGACCAAAGTAAAAAAAACACGTCAAAAAAAATGACGTGTTTCCTTACTCAAAACTAATTAACTTAACCTAAAAAAACTAAACTGTCATAGAAAAAAGACGCGTTTCAGGTTTGTTTTCTTGTAACCGCAAATCAAATGCCATACATATATTTCGAACAAAAGGTCTCCCCTTTTCTGTGATTTCCAGTGTATTTTCTTTTCTTTTTAGAAGTCCGTCGTTCTCCATTTCAGTTAAACGTTCTAAAATTCCCGGTAGCCCCATTAATTCCTTGTTATCAATCCATTGTGTTTTTAAATGACACATTAAATTTAAAATATGCTGCCGAATAGTTAAGTCTTCTTTAGTTAATATATGACCCTTAAAAACCGGTAAAATATTTTCATTTACCAAATGCTGATATTCTTCTACACCTTTTACATTTTGGGAGAAACCATACCAACTATCACTAATTGAAGAAACACCGAGCCCAACCATAAGTTGTGTTTTAGAAGCGTTATACCCCATAAAATTTCGGTGTAGTTTATTTTCTTTTACCGATTTTGCTAATTCATCTGTTGGTAATGCAAAATGATCCATCCCGATTTCTAGGTAACCAATTTCTTCTAACAACTTTTTACCTAATTCATATTGTTTTCGTTTTTCTTCCGCTGAAGGCAAATCATTTTCGTTATAACCGCGTTGTCCGTTTCCTTTTATCCACGGAACATGTGCGTAACTATAAAAGGCAATTCGGTCTGGTAACAACTCTTTTGTTTTCAAAATAGTTTTTTCAACCGCTTCTATGGTTTGAAAAGGCAATCCGAAAATAATATCATGTCCAACAGATGTAAAGCCAATTGCTCGAGTTTCTTCAGTAGCAGTTTTTACTTTTTCAAAAGGCTGAATTCTATGAATGGCTTTTTGCACTTCTTTATCATAATCTTGAACACCATAACTTACTCTCGTAAAGCCAACTTCATACAGTGCTTCTAAATGCGCTTTTGTGGTGTTGTTAGGATGCCCTTCAAAACTAAACTGATGATTTTTAACTACTTCAACTTTTCTTAAAAGTTCTTTCATTAAAAATTTCAGGTTTTCCGGTGAAAAGAAAGTTGGCGTTCCACCACCAAGATGAATTTCTTTTACGCGAGGTTTTTCTGGAAAAATAGCTAAATATAATTGCCATTCTTTTAAAAGCGCTTTAAGATATGGTAATTCAACATCGTGACGTTGGGTAATGCGTTTGTTACACCCGCAAAACGTACACATACTTTCGCAAAAAGGCAAATGAATGTAGAGACTAATTCCCTCAGGAGTATTACTTTCTTTGAAAGATTTAATGACCGATTGTTTCCAGTTTTTTAATGAGAAAGTTGAATTATCCCAATACGGAACGGTTGGATAACTTGTATATCGAGGTCCTGGAATATTATATTTTTGAATAAGCGATTGGCACATAATTATTTTATTCGTGTAAAACTAAAAATGGTATTTCTTTATGGTAACTGATTTTTTTTGCAATAGGATGAAATAAAATATGTTGAAAAAAATTGAGGTTTTTCGCCATCATAGCAATCATTCGGACTTCGTGTTGAACTACAAAAGATTGTACTGCTTCTTCTAAAGTTGAATCTACTTTATAATGAAAACTATGCGGAATATCTTGCAATTGCCCTTGTAAAAAAAGTTTATTGTTTTGCTGAATTTCACTTAATTCTTCACTTTTTTTTGAAACATATAAAACGCTTAAAGCTGAATTGTTGAAATGAGAAACTCTTTTTAAGGTGCTAAGAATTTTAGTTTTATAGCGTGTATTAAAATCAGTTGGAAAAGCAATTTCTGAAACTGATCTAAAACGGGCATTTTCAGGAATTACAAGAATGGGACATTTTACTTTTGTAATTACATCGGTGGTATGGCTACCAACCGTTGCTTCTTTAAAATTGCTGTTTCCTTGCGTTCCCATCACAATAAAATTGATGTGTTTTTCAGCAACGTGCAAACGAATTGATTCTATAAAATTGCCATCTTCTATTGAAGTATAAAAATGATGTTTGGTATTGGTTTTCTGTTGCTGTAATTTTTGTAATAAAAGTTGAAAAGATTGAATTACAGTATTCGATTTTTTCTTTTCGATTACACTTCCATCAGAAATAACCTCTTCCGGTTCTTGATCATTTATATGAATGATATAAAAATTGGCGTGGATATTTTTAAAAAAATCAACCGCGTAAGCTATAGCATTCCAGGAGTTTTGTGAGAAATCGGTAGGCAATAAAATATTCATCTTCTTCAATATTATAAAGCAAAAGTAGAAGATGAGTTAGTACTGAAAAATGATAAAAATCAGCTTTCTATTTTTTTTATGAAGTTATATAAAAATTGAAAAAAACGTCATTCTGAATTTATTTCAGAATCTCATCATTTTAATTAACATATAGATAGGAGAATCTGAAATCGAAGATTCAACGGAGATAATCAAGTTCAGGTTGACGAAGGTTTTCTTTCAGACACTGGTTTACTCCATTAGTTCTAAACCTTCAATATCTAGAATTTTAATATTTCTACCTTCAATTTCTAACAAACCTTCTTTTTTAAAACTCGATAAAGTTCTGATAAGACTTTCTGTGGCGATACCGGCAACGCTTGCTAAATCAGTACGTGAAATTTTAATATTTTCTGAAGGTTTTTTATCTAATACTTTTACAAACTGAAGAATGGTTTGCGCGGTTTTTCGTTTAACAGAACTGTACGCCATTTGCAAAAGTTGTTGTTTTATTTCTGATAAATTATCGGTGAGCACATTCATTAATTCCAAGGAAACTTTTTTATTTTCTTCTAGAATTCCTTTTAAAGTTTGTTTAGAAATACCGGCAAGTTCTGTGGTTTCTACCGCGGTTGCCGATTCTTGATACGGAATGTTTTCATCAAAAGAAGTGAAGCCTAAAAAATCGTCTGCTTTAAAAAGTGTAGTGATTAATTCTTTTCCATTTTCATCCATTTGGTGAGTTTTCACTACGCCTTTTAAAATTAAATAGATGTAATTAGAGTGATCTCCTTCTTTATAAATAGTTTCTCCTTTTTTGTACGTGCTTATTTCGCCTTCATCATCAAAAAGGTTTTTAAGTTCATTTAGATTTCTAACATCATCATTTTTCTCTATTTTTTTAGGAAAAGAATCCTGAATATTTTCGCTTAAAATTTTAGCTTTTGCCAGCCGACTTTCTACGGCACTAATTAATTCTTCTTCGTCAAAAGGCTTGGTCAAGTAATCGTCTGCGCCCATATTCATTCCTTTTCTAATTTCTTTATGCTCGGTTTTGGCAGAAAGAAATACAAATGGAATATGTTGTGTTTTTTTATTCTTTGCTAAGGCTTCTAAAACTCCGTAGCCGTCAACTTCGGGCATCATAATATCGCAGACAATAATGTTTGGATTTTCTTTTAAGGCTTTGTTTATTCCTATTCTTCCGTTCGGTGCAGTGAGTACATCGTAATTTGAAAGTTCTAAAATTTCTGCAGTATTTTCTCGTAAAACCGCGTCATCTTCAATAAGAAGAATAGTATTCATAAATTAAGCATTTTGGGTTAGTGGAAGCTTCACAGTGAATGTGCTTCCTTCATTTTCTTTACTGATAAAATTAATATTTCCACCAAGGTTTTCCAAGTGACTTTTTATGATATTTAGACCGATTCCCGTTCCTTGATTTAAGAGAGCGTTTTCTGCTCTAAAATAACGTTTAAAAATATATTTTTGTTCCTTTTCCGGAATCCCGATTCCTTCATCTTTAATTTGAATTTTTAGCCAATCTTTTTCTGAAAATGCTTGAATATCGATAAGGGAATTTTCGGGGGAATATTTTATAGCGTTATTAATTAGGTTGGTAAAAATTAGTTCTAGAATTTTTTCATCAAAATGTAAATTAATATCGTCTATATTTTCAGGATACTTTATTTTTTGCCCGTCTTTTAAAAGCATATTAGCGTCGTAAATCACTTCGTTAATAACTTTGCTTAACGGAAAATTACTGAATTTATAACTGACTTTTCCGGTTTCCAAACGCTCTACAGAAAGAAAATCATCTAAAATATTATTGAGGTATTTTACTTTACTTTTTATGGTTTTTAAATGCTTTTCTCTTTTCTCTTGTTGCTCTCTTTGGGTGTATTTACCAATAAGCGTTGTGGATGTTAAAATTCCGCTCAGCGGTGTTTTAAATTCGTGCGAAACTAAGGAGAGAAATTTGGTTTTAAGCTCGTTGAGTTCGCGTTCTTTTCTAAGTGATTCTTTTATTTTATTCTCGGCTTCTTTTCGTTTTACAATTTCATCTTCTAGTTCCAGAACCGTTTTTCGTAATTGTTTAGTTCTTTTTTCAATTTTATGTTCTAATTGATTATTGAGTTCAAGAATTTGTTGTTCATGTTTTTTTCGAATGGTAATATCTATAACCATTGCCATCACGTAATGATGGCCTTCTTGCTCAAAAGGATTTAGACCTGCTTCTACCGGAAATTGTGAGCCATCTTTGTGTAAACCATATAAATCACGTCCGTGTCCCATTTGTCGCTGCTCAGAGCTTTGCATAAATTGCTCCACGTGGTGTTGATGTTGATGATGATATTTCTGAGGAATTAGGGTGTCTAAATGTTGACCTTTTAACTCGCCTTCATCATAACCAAACATTTTATTTGCAGAAGAATTGCTGGCTACCACAATTTGTTGCTTGTTTACCACGATAATTCCTTCTGAAACAGATTCAAATAATAATCCAAAAGAATGATTGTTAATTTCCTCAAATTTTTCCATAGTTCAAAAATAAGAGATATTATTTTATAAGAATTTTTTTATTTCATCATTTCTTAAACTTCAGCTTATATTCACTTAAGGTTTGCAAACTAATTTTGCCGCTTAATTTTATATATGGCGGCCAAATTTGTAAGTAGATTTTCTTTTGTAATTATTTTATTCGGTGTTATAATCATTTTTCTTGCTTTTCGGGAAACTAAAGAAGAAGCGGATTCTTATAAAGTAATTTCAGTTGAAGAAAATGAGTCCTTTAAGGCCTTAATTGAAAAAAAAGTTGATACATTTTCTACAGAAATTGATGAACTCGTTTTAATTTCAGAAAAATATAAGGACGCTTCCGCTTCGCTGCAGGCTCTAAAAAATCAACTTCATAAAACCAGAATAGCCTATAAAAAAATAGAAGCTATTCTTACATTTTATTATCCCGAACACGTAAAGGCTTACTTAAACGGTGCTCCTTTAAAGCATCTGGATCCTTTTCCGATAGATGAAAAATATAAAGAAAAAGGCTATTATGTGATGAACGCCACCGATTATAAAAAAAGTCTTCCGCTAGATTTATTAGATACAGAGCATTATAAAGGCAAGCCAAAAGTTATACATCCTAAGGGACTTCAGATGTTAGATGAACTTGTTTTTTCTGATGAAGTGACTTCCAATGAAGAAGAAATTTTGGAGTTAGCTCAAAATTTGCAAGAATATTTTCAACCGATAAAAAAGGCAATTTCAGATAGAACTTATTTTTATGATTTCGAAATTTTTGAAGCTTTACGCTTAGAATTAATAAGAATTTCGACTATGGGAATTACCGGTTTTGACACGCCGGGTTCATTATCCGGAGTTAAAGAAAGCAAATTTGCGCTTAACGGAATTCAATTTTATCTACATCCTTTTTTAGAAAAATTATCCTCAAAAAAATCAGAAAGTATTCGTGAGAAATTAGAAAAAAGCATTCAGTTTTTAGAGCATAATTATGAATTTTCTACATTCGACAGATTAACGTTTATTAAAAACTATATCGATCCACTATATCAAGAATTTCGGTCAATTCAAACCGAATTAAATTTGCGTTCTACCGCTGAAGTTTATGGTAAAAAACCCTCGTGGAATTCTTCTAGTATTTCCATCTTTTCTGAAAATCTTTTGAATCCCTATTATTATAGTTTGTTAAAAAAAAACGAAAATTCGGAAGATTTACAAAACCTTGGTGAAAAACTATTTTTCGATAAAATTTTAAGTAGTTCTGGTAAAATAAGTTGCGCTAGTTGCCATCAACCGGAATTAGCTTTTTCCGACGCAAAAGCAAAATCTTTAGCCAGCGTAAAAGGAAAAACCGTGCTAAGAAACTCTCCCAGTTTGATTAATGCAGTTTTTGCCGACCGTTATTTTTATGATTTACGAGCACGAGATTTAGAAGAACAAGCAGAACATGTAATTGAAAGTCACTTGGAATTCGATACCAGTTTTTCTGAAATAATCGAAAAATTAAATAATAAAAAAGAATATGAAAACGCTTTTAAAAATGCTTTTCAACAAGAAAAAATCACCCGATATTCCTTTGCAAAAGCTTTATCTTCTTATGTTTTATCCTTACGCTCTTTTAATAGCGATTTCGATAAATATATGCGGGATGAAATTACCGAAATAGATACTGAAGTAAAAAAAGGTTTCAATCTTTTTATGGGAAAAGCCAATTGCGCAACTTGTCATTTTCCGCCCACATTTAGCGGATTAGTCCCGCCACTTTATCAAGAAAATGAAAGCGAAGTTTTAGGTGTTCTAGAAAAGCCAAACACTTATAAAATTGACGATGATTTAGGAAGATTCAATAACGGAATTTATCCAGAAGCGCAAGAAATTTATAAGCGATCTTTTAAAACACCAAGTGTTAGAAATGTAGCGTTAACGGCTCCATATTTTCATAATGGTGCATATGAAAATTTAGAACAGGTCATCGATTTTTATGATAAAGGCGGCGCTGCAGGAATTGGTCTTTCTTACGAGCTTCCGCAGCAAACATTATCGCCTTCAGCTTTAAATTTAACCGAAGCAGAAAAAGAAGCGCTAATCGCGTTTATGAATTCACTTACCGATAATATGAGAAAAAAATAACCTTTTCTATTTTTTGATTGTTAGTGAATTGTTAATTGCATAATTCTCATCAAAATATTTAATTCGCTTTATTTTTGTTTATTTTTTGAAATTTATCGTCAATATTTTCAGGGAAAATAAGCTTTAAATAGTTTTTTGTTATTCTAAAAAATCGCTTCAAAATAAGAGCTAACATTAATTTAAGCATAGGGTAAACTATGTAACCTTTTCGTAATTAAAGCTTAAATAGCTAAATTCTATTCTACCGTATATCGCAATTATTTTTGCAAAAAATATTTCAAAAACCACTAATAATTGCACGTATGAAAACAAAGTTATTTTTCTTAGGTATAATGATTTCGCTTTGCGGAAGTCTGTCATTGTACTCACAAACCACCATTCCCGGAGATTCTATAGTCTACGGGCCGATGTTTAGCCCCGTTTACAATAATTCTGTACGCGTTTGGGTACTTACAAAAAGCAATACAAATACCAACAACTCGCTAGAACTTTCTTTTACAAACGACAACTCTTCGTCAACAGAAATTAGCGGTACGGTGTACAACAGCGATACACGTTTAGGGTATAATCTAAGATCGTATGAATTTACCGGTTTAACCCAAGGCGATACCTATACTGCAAAATTACTTGCTGATAATGTGGCTGTAACTGATCGCGTAACTTCTATAAAAAACGCACAAAACACACTAGATGATTTTGAATTTTTATCGGGTGGCTGCGGAAGAATTTACGATTTGAGCAGATGTATAGATCAACCGGAATCTACGTTTCATTTTAACGGAAGCCCAACCATGTTTAATAAAATGGCAGAAGAGGGAAGCGATATGATGATTTGGTTAGGAGATGCTACTTATTTATTAGGTCTTCAACACGCAATGGGGCAATGTCCAAACGGAGAAGACGATTGGGCAAATAAAGATAATGCATTTGATCGTTATAGATTTCAGAGAGATTTTCATGATAGTCTTACAGTAGCTATGCCTCAATTAGCAATTACGGATAATCACGATTTAGGTCCGAATGAATTTGATAAAAATATGCCTACCATTGATGAGATGCGTGATATTTTTATGGATTGGTGGCCAAATCCTGAATATAAAAGTACGCCAGAAGGTCAAGGTTTATATTCTTCTTATGAATATAAGGATGTAGAGTTTTTCTTATTAGATAACCGTAGTTATAGAGACGGAACACAGCAACATTTAGGTCCAGATCAATTAGCGTGGTTAAAAACTGAGTTGTCAAATTCTACGGCAAGCTTTAAAGTTCTAATTAACGGAACCCCTTCTTTTGAAAATAATTGTGGCGGAAGAAATTTCTGTAATACAGCGCAAGGTGACGAATTGATAGACTACATTAAGCAGAATAATATTAATGGCGTGATTTCTTTTAGTGCAGATATTCACGAACAAAAATTTATGGTAAGAGACGGTGATGTGAATTACCCGTTAATCGATGTGCTTTCCGGAAATTTAAATTCAGATGTCGGTAATGGAAATTATAATATTAATTACGGAACAAGCCATATTCTTACCGGTGTAAAACAAACCTATCTTCGTGTAAATGTTTATGGAGATGCAGACGACCGCAGAATGAAAGTTGAATATGTTGGCTTAGACGGAAACCCTTATTTTGAAGAAATTATCCATCAAGATATGTTAACCAGTCAAAATTCTGATGCTCATAACTTGGCTTTACCGATAGATAATTCTGTTGAGGACACGTCTTCTTATAACCATACGGTAAACGCCAGTAATTATACATTAGATGAAGATCGAAACGGAGAGGCAAATTCAGCTATTCGTTTTTCTAGCAATACAAATTTAGAAATTCCTTCAGCTCAGCGTTTAAAATTACATGATAAATCTTTTTCGTTAACCTATTGGGTAAAACCGGAAAGTCTTAATCAAAATATTACTTTTTTCTCTAATGAAGAAAATAATAAAGGATTATCATTAGGAGTTTCTGACTTAGGTTATTTTTATTACTTAAACCATAGTACGCAAGAATTTAAAGTAAGTGAATTTCAATTTTCACCAAATAAATGGTCTTTTATCGTTTGGAAATATGATAATGTAAAACGTGTTTTATCTCTTTATTATAACGGGTTTTTAATTGAAAGTTGGAATGATATAGCTTCTTCAGAAGAATCTTTAGGTGCTATAAAAATTGGTGAGAACCTTGACGGACTTTTGGATGAAGTAAATTTATATGCGCGATTAATTTCTGATGAAGAAATTTTACAAGAAGCTGAGATTGTTTCTTCAAGAGGAGAAGTTTTAAAAATACCGGGAAGTCAAAATATGGCTATCGAAGGAACGATGTTAAACCCAATTTTAAATGAAGATTTTAGTATTCAGTTTTGGGCAAAATTAAATGCAGATCCGGGAAATAATTATAAAATTTTAGCAAGTAATGGTCGAATTAATAACAACACTACCGGTTTATCTTTTGAGTTTCCGGATAGTAATCAATTAAACATTGTGGCCGGAACAAATGGTTCCGGATGGAACGCCATATCTAATCAAGGGGATTCATGGAATATAGGGGAATGGAATCACGTTACGGTAACCGCAACTAAAAATGGATTCATAAAATATTATTTAAACGGAGAATTTGTGGCAGAAAATTCGTTCGAGCAATATGTGCCTAATTCTTGGGGATTAGGAATTGGAGATAGTCCTGCTTATGGAAGTGATGTAAATGGCGAAATAGATGAATTACGAATTTGGAAACGAGCATTAACTCCTACAGAAATAGTAGAAAGCATGCATTACCCACTTTCAGGAACAGAAGCAGACTTGTCACTTTATTATGATTTTGAAATTTCAACCGTAGATACGTCCATGTTATTTAGTAAAGGAACCGAAACCTACGATATTACATTAGATGGCGGAAGCTTAATTGCAGCAACTTCACCGGTTTGTGAGCTGGAAGATAATTTTAAAGATAAAGCGGTTGGGCAATGGAGTAGAAATAATACAATTGAAAGTCATGGACTTGAATCAATCGATGTTATTTCAAGTTATATAAACAACCTGGTTATCGGAAAAAATAACGATCCAAATGTAGAAGCTGTTCCTGGCAATTATACCGATTTTAATTATTTAAAAGGCGGTTGGCAAATAAGTCCACTTAACTTACCTTACGCATCATTCAAGATAAATTTAGAAGATGCATTAAGTAATCATGCGGCGATACTTGCTAATTATCAAGATTTTTACCTAATTAAAAAAGATAGTTTAAGTGGCGAATTTGAAATTGCTGCGCAAGCTGTCTTAAATGGTAATGAAATTACTTTTGATGATATGGATATTGAAGAAGCATTTTATTACTTGGCTTGGGGAGATGCTTCTCTTTCTACAAACATAAAAAGCTTGAATTCTGTAAAACTTTTCCCTAATCCAACAGCAGGAAGGGTTACAATTCAAGGACTTGATGCATCAAAAAATATTTCTTTAGAAGTATATGATTTATTAGGTAGAAAATATAATGTGCAAACTATTATGGCAAATAATAAGCAGGTAATGCTAGATTTATCCGGTGCGTTAGCTAATAACAGCTTGTTAATTCTAAAAGTAAAACAAAACGACCGAGTGAAAATATTTAAAGTAATTCGTTCAAACTAAGACAAAACTCTATGCATAAAAAAAGCAGGAAATTTTTTCCTGCTTTTTTTTATACTTCTTTTATAAAACTGCAACAATTGAAAAAATATAAAGTCATTAATACAAAACAAAAAACCCCGATCGTGAGATCGAGGTTTTGCGGTGGTGCCTCCAGGAATCGAACCAGGGACACAAGGATTTTCAGTCCTTTGCTCTACCAACTGAGCTAAGGCACCAGTGCTATAAAGCGGTTGCAAATATATATTCATTTTTACAATTGCACAAACAAAAACAAAAAAAATGCGTTCTTTGTAGTCGTATTTTTAAAATTACGGGAATGAATTTAGTTATTGATGTAGGTAATACTCTGGTTAAACTTGCTGTTTTTCAGCAGGATAAAATTGTTGAGCTTGAACGATTTTTAATTGAATTTTTTTCGAAAGAAATTTTAAAAAAAATTGAAAAGTATCCTGAAATAGATCATATTATACTTTCTAGCGTTGTTGAAATTCCTGAAAATTGGTTTAAATTATTACAAGTAAAAGGCAAATTAGTAGTTTTGTCAGATGATACGTTGCTACCTTTTAAGAATAATTATGCCAGTCCAAAAACACTTGGTAAAGATCGTTTAGCCTTGGTAGCAGGAGCAAAGGTGTTATTTCCTAACAAAAATGTGTTGGTTATCGATGCGGGAAGTTGCATTACATACGATTTTTTACAAGGGAATAATTATGAGGGTGGAGCAATTTCTCCAGGTATGCAAATGCGATTTAAAGCAATGCATAATTTTACCGCTAAACTTCCGTTAATTACACAAGTAAAAAATATACCTTTAAAACTAACAGGAAAAACAACTGAAGAAAATATGATTATTGGAGTTTTAAAAGGAATTCAGTTAGAAATAGACGGTTTTATTGATACTTATAAAAGTCAATATAAAGATTTAACAGTAATTTTGTCTGGTGGAGATAGTGAATTGTTGTCTAGGAGTTTAAAAAATGGCATATTTGCCCCCGAAAATTTTCTGTTAAGAGGATTGAATAGCATTTTAGAATTTAATAAACATTGATGATTAAAAAACTAATAGTAATAGCTGTTCTTTTATGTTCAGTAATTGGGAACGCACAAGAAATAATTTCCTCTCCGTATTCTTACTTTGGCATTGGTTTGCCAAAATTTAAAGGTACGGCAGAAAATAGAATGATGGGGGGATTAAGTATCTTATCAGATAGTATTCACGTAAACCTTCAAAACCCTGCAGGTTACGGGGCTTTAAAATTAACAACCTATTCCTTAGGAGTTACACATAATCGTAAAACTGTTGAAACCGATCAAGCAAGTGATAAAATTAACACAACTTCCTTAGATTATTTAGCAATTGGTATTCCTGCGGGTAAATTAGGTTTTGGTTTGGGAATTGTCCCTTATACTTCGGTTGGATATGATTTAATGGAAGATACCGCAGAGTCTAATAGTCAATATTCCGGTCAAGGTGGATTAAATAAACTTTATTTGGCGGCCGGTTATCGCATTACTGAAAACTTTAGAGTTGGGGTTGAAGGAAGTTATAACTTCGGAAATATCCAAAATGAAAACATCTTGTTTCAATCCGGAATTCAGTATGGGACTAAAGAAGAAAACCGTTCAGATTTAAGTGGATTTACCGTTAAGTTTGGAGCGCAATACGAGCAAGAAATTTCAGAAAAACTTCAATTAACCGGTTCTGTTGGTTATAGACCGTCTTCAACAATTGTTTCCGAAAATAACAGAACACTTTCTTCTGTTATATCAGGAAATAATAATAATGTAATCGATGTTGTTGTTCAAGATGTCAATGTAGGCGATACAGATTTAAAGTTACCGGCTCAATTAAGAGTTGGGGCTGGAATCGGAGAAAAACGCCATTGGTTTGCCGGTATAGAATATCAACAACTTAAATCTAGTGAATATTCTAACCGATCTTTTGCCATTGATAATGTTAATTTTGAAGACGCAGCAACTTATCGTTTAGGCGGGTTTTACATTCCTGATTATAATGATATTACCAGTTATTTTAATCGTATTGTTTTTAGGGCCGGATTCCGTTATCAGGAAACAGGAATTACACTGAATAATGAAGAGATAAATGAGTTTGGCATATCTTTTGGAGCTGGATTACCTGTAGGAAATTTGTTTAGTAATGTAAATATTGGTGTAGAGTACGGTAGTAGAGGTACTAAATCTTCATCACTTGTAGAAGAAAATTTCCTAAGTATTTTTATGAGTTTGTCGTTTAACGATAAATGGTTTCAAGAAAGAAAGTTTAACTAATTATTTTATATAAATCAACTATGAAAACTAATTTTTTATTAATCGTACTTGTCACGGCCTTGTTTAGTCCTAAATTTTCAAGCGCCCAAGATGCTGAATGTGCTAGAACACTTTCATTATTTTCTCAGAGTGCTAAAATAAAAGACTACAAATCGGCAGAGCCTTATTATAACGAGCTTATAGAAGGTTGTGTGGATTTTCGCTTGGCTACTTACCAATACGGAGAGCGTATGTTTAAGGCTTTTATTAAAGAAGCTGAAAAAAATAAAAACACGGCAGATCAAAAAAAGTATGCCGAGGCGCTTATCGAAAATTATAAATTGCGTTTAGCTAACTTTCCTGATAAAACTGCAAAAGGAGAAACGTATGCAGATATTGCACAGGTGAAATTTGATAATAACCTAGGCTCAAAAGCTTCGCAATATGATGCGTTTGAAAAGGCTTGGAAGATGGATAAAGAATCTTTCAATAGTCCTAAAGCATTATATTCTTATTTTAATGTATTAATTGATCTTCAGGGGAAAGGCGAAAAGGATTTACAAGAGGTTTTTTCTAAATATGATGAATTAATTAAAAAAGTTGAGCAAGAAGAAATTCACAGAGCAGAAGAAGCAGAACCATTAATCAAAAAGCAAGAAGCTGGAGAAAAGCTGAGTTCTGGTGAAGAGCGTACACTAAAAAATTCTGAAATATATTTAAGAAATTATAGTGCTATTAAATCTTCAATTAATACGCTTTTAGGTGATTTAGCAGATTGTGATAATTTAATTCCATTATACAGTAAAGACTTTGAGCAGAATAAAGAAAATGTTACATGGTTAAGAAACGCTGCTGGAAGATTGTCTGCTAAGGAATGTACAAAAGATCCGCTTTTCTTTAAGTTAGTAGAAGCGTTACACCAAAAAGAACCTTCAGCAAAGTCTGCTTTGTATTTAGGTCAGTTAGCAGAAAAAGATGGAAAATATTCTAAAGCTTTAGAATATTATAATCAGTCTGCAGAGTTAGAAGAGAACCCAATTGATAAAGCACGTGTTTACAATAAAATTGCAAACAACTATAAGCGTAAGGGTAGTTATTCTACGGCACGTTCTTTCTACAAAAAAGCTTTAAATCAGCAGCCATCTTTAGGAAGTGCTTATTTGCAAATTGCAGATATGTATGCAAAGAGTGCTAATGATTGTGGAAATAATATTTTCTACAAAAGAGCAGTATATTGGTTAGCTGCAGATTATGCAAGAAGAGCCGGTAGGGTAGATCCTTCTATAAAATCTTCTGCAGATGCAGCAGTAAGTAGTTATATGGGAAGAGCGCCGCAGAAACCAGATATTTTTCAGGAGCCAGATATAGACGAAGGTTCAACAATTAACATTGGTTGTTGGATAGGTGAAAGTCTTCGCGTACCTTCGCTGTAATTTATGAATAAAACATATCAACATATTTTTAAAAGCATTGTTGCGATAATTTTCGCAACAATGCTTTTTTCATGCCAAGACCGCTTAAATACTGTTAGAAAATGGGAGCAAGACTTTAATAAACCGCAAACTAGCGGAAAAGGAATTAATCTTTTTTATACAGATAGTGGCGCGGTAAAAGCAAACTTAAGAAGTCCTAAACTCTTAGATTATACTCAAAAAAGGTTTCCCTATAGAGAATTTCCTAACGGCTTAGAAGTTGATTTTTTTAATCAGCAACAAGAAAAGAGTACCATTATAGCCGATTATGGAATTATTTATAATTCAACCGGTTTAGTCGATTTGCGTGGAAATGTTAAAATTACTACTAGCGATAGTACAGTGCTTAAAGCCGATCAGCTTTACTGGGATCAAGAACGAAATTGGGTATTTTCTGATATTAATTATACGATTAACTTGAATAATGGCGCTATAAATAAAGGCGAGGGTTTTGATGCTAATGAAAAATTTGATAAATTTATTTCTAGATCAAACGTAGGTATTCAATACATCGATGAAAGTGAAAAATAATGAAAGTTTTTAAATTTTTTGAATACGCATATTTAGTAGTAGCCGTTTTTTTTGCCTTTGAAGCTTACCGAATTTGGGAAGAATCGCAAGGTAGAGCTTATATATTTATCGGTTTTGTAGCCGTTGCTATTTTCATGTTTTTCTTTAAAAGGCGATTTAGGAAAAAAATGGAGCAAAATAATCAAGACTAATGGAGGTTGATATACTTATCATTGTTTGTTCCTTACTCTTATCTGCGTTTTTTTCCGGTATGGAAATCGCATATGTATCTTCCAATAAAATTCACATAGAAATTGAAAAAAAGCAAGGCGATTTTCTTGCTAAAATTCTTGAACGCTTAACTAGAAAACCATCAAAGTTTATTGCGACCATGTTGGTAGGTAATAATATTGCTTTGGTAATTTACGGTTTTTTTATGGGCGATTTGCTTATGAATTGGCTTAGCGGAATGGGGCCTGTCGATAACGCGTTTATTAATTATTTTATTACCGACGGACAAATTCTAACCCAAACTTTAATTTCAACCTTAATTATTTTACTTACTGCAGAATTTTTACCCAAGGTTTTTTTTCAGATTTATGCCAATTCCTTGCTTAAATTTTTCGCATTACCGGCCTATATTTTTTATATCATTTTCAGTTTTATCTCTGCTTTTATTATATGGATTTCAGATATGGTTTTAAAAGTTTTCTTTAAAACCGAAGGAGATGAAGTGCAGCTGGCCTTTAGTAAAGTAGAGCTAGGAAATTATATCAATGAACAGATGGATTCGGTGGAAGAGCATGAAGATATAGATTCTGAAATACAGATTTTCAAAAATGCTTTAGAATTTTCTGAAGTAAAATCGCGCGAAGTAATGATTCCGCGAACAGAAATAATTGCAGTAGACAGTTCGGAGTCGCCCAAAAAACTAGTGCGTTTATTTACCGAAACCGGTCTTTCAAAAATTTTAGTTTATAAAGAAACTAATGATGATATCATTGGGTATGTGCATTCATTTGATTTGTTTAGAAATCCAAAAACTATAAAATCTATTATGCTTCCGGTGGTTTATGTGCCGGAAACAATGTTAGTTAAAGATGTTCTGAATTTACTTACCAAAAAGCGAAAAAGCATTGCCGTAGTTATAGATGAATACGGCGGAACAAGCGGAATGATGACTGTAGAGGATATTGTAGAAGAGTTGTTCGGAGAAATTGAAGATGAACATGACCCGATTGTCTTAATCGAAGAAGAATTACCTGAAGGAAAATATCGTTTTTCTGCACGAATGGAAGTAGATTATATCAACGAACATTATAAGCTCAACCTTCCTGAGGAAGAGAATTATGAGACCCTTGGCGGTTTAATTATGCACCACACGGAAGAAATTCCCGAGCAAGGCGGTCAAGTTCATATCAATGAATTTAAATTTGATATTCTAGAAGTTTCTAATACAAAAATAGAATTAGTGCAAGTGCAAATTGCTCAGGAAGATTAAGTTTTAATAAACTTCAACTTTTTAAGGCTATTAAATTTTATAATTTAAGGATTTATCTTATTTTCGCCCACTATATTTAGATAAATACAAATAAAATGGCAGTATTAAATAAAATTAGAGAACGTTCAGTTTTTTTAATCATCATTATTGCATTAGCATTATTCTCTTTTGTGCTAGCAGATGTTATTAGAAGTGGAGGTTTTTCTTCGCAAAAATCTCAAAATACAATTGCTACCGTAAATGGTGAAGATATTGAGCGCGAAGAGTTTGCACGTCAGGTAGAAAACTATCAGCGTAACGCACGAGGAAATATGACCACAACGCAAGCGGTTAACCAAGTGTGGAATTCTAGTGTGCGTCAAGCCTTGTTAAAAGAGCAGTTTGAAGAATTAGGTTTAGAAGTTGGGCAAGAGCAAATTAATAGCGTATTGCGTCAACAGTTTTCCGGAAATCCAAATTTCACGAATGAAGCAGGAATGTTTGATATTAATGTAATGCGTGATTACATTACCAACCTTAAGGCTACATCGCCAGAAGCGTATCGCCAATGGGTTAATGTAGAAGAAAATATTGCCGAGCAAGCCAAAGCAAATATTTATTATAACTTAATAAGAGCCGGTGTTGGCGCTACTTTAGCAGAAGGAGAAGCAGCATACAAATTAGAAAATAACACGGTAAATTTAAAGTACGTATTGCTTCCATACAGTTCAATTAAAGATGTTGAAGTTAGTAAAGGGGAAGTGAAAGATTATATTAATAAGCATAAAGAAAAATATCAGGCAGAAGCGTCAAGAGATCTTCAGTACGTGTTTTTTGAAGAAAAAGCTTCAGCTGAAGACGAAGAGGCTGCAAAAGCTGAAATCAATAAGTTAATGGATGATCGTACGTCTTTTAATGAAGTATCTAAGATGGACGAAAAGGTAGAAGGCTTTAAAAATGCTTCAGATCTACAAACTTTCTTGGTAGAAAATTCTGATATGCCTTACCAAGAACGATATACTTTTAAAGAGGATTTGCCAAAGGCACACGCAGAGCAAATTTTTAATTTAAATGAAGGAGGAACTTACGGGCCTTATAAACAAAATGGTTTCTGGAAAGTTTCTAAAGTTACGGGTGTTAAGCAAGTAGCAGATTCTGTAAAGGCTAAGGATATTTTAATTACTTTCAAAGAAGCAGGAATCAGCCAGGAAGTAACACGTACCAAAGAAGAAGCAAAAGAATTGGCTGATAGTTTATTAAATGTTATTAAAGAAACACCAGATCAATTTGCAGCACTAGCAAAAGAATATTCAGATGATACTTCTACAAACACTAATGGGGGAGATTTAGGCTGGGTAATGTATAATCAGGTAAATCAAGATAACGAAGTAATTGATTATTTATTCGGAAATGATGAAGGAAGTAAAGATGTGGTTGAAACAGAAATGGGTTATTACATTTTTTCATTAGAAGAAGTAACCGATAAGCAAAAAGCGGTTAAAGTTGCTACTTTAGCTAAACAAATTGAGCCTTCTGAAAAAACAACAAGTGATTTATATACTGAAACAACTAAGTTTGAAATTGCTGCTGCCGATGGTGATTTTGCTAAAATAGCGGAAGATAAAAGTTACGAAGTGCGTCCTGTAAAAGGTGTAGAAAGTATGCAAGAAAATATCCCAGGAGTTGGTAATCAACGTCAAGTTATTCAATGGGCGTTTAAAGAAGAAACTTCAGTAGGTGATATTAAACGTTTCGATATTCCAAACGGCTATGTAGTTGCACAAGTTACAGCAGAAAATAAAAAGGGATTAATGAGCGTAGAGGAAGCTTCTCCAATAGTTTCGCCAATTATCAGAAACAAGAAGAAAGCTAAAATGTTAAAAGAAAAAATTTCTGGAAATTCTTTATCAGAAATAGCACAAGCACAAAATGTACAAGTACAATCTGCTAGTGCAGTAAATATGAAAAATCCAACTTTACCGGGAGCTACGCGAGAGCCTAAAGTTGTAGGGGCTGCTTTTTCTTTAGAAAAAGGCGCTATCAGCAAACCTGTTGAAGGTAAAAAAGGAGTTTATGTGGTAGAGTTATTAAGTAAAAAAGAAGCTCAACCTTTACCAAATTACCGAGGAATCTCAGAACAAGAAACAAAAAGACGTACAGCGCAAGCAGTACAACAAGTAAATGATGCCTTAAAAGAAAGTGCTGAAATTAAAGATAATCGTGCTAATTTTTATTAAAATCTATAGCATAAAATAAAAAAAGCGACTCCATTTTTTTGAGTCGCTTTTTTTTTGAAATAGTATATAATCCAGGAGAAGTATAAAATACTTTACTTTTGTAGATTCATTATTAAATCTAATATCTATTAGCTAATGAGAATTAATACTATTCTTAGCTGTGTTTTTATAGCTTTATTTTGTTCCATAATTAAAGCTCAAAATCTTACCAGAACTGAAGTAAATAAAGTTATAAAGGATTTACCAGCATTTTCTATACATAAAGATAATTTTTTTATAACCGGAATTCCTACTAACAAAAATGTAAATTCAGAAACAGCTGATGTAAAATATCAAGTCAGTTTTAAACAATTAATAACAAGAAATACCTTGCCGTGGGAAACTTACCTATTCTTAACCTATAGTCAGAAAGCTTTTTGGGATATTTATCAGAAATCAAAACCCTTTGAGGAAATTAACTTTAATCCTTCTCTAGGGCTTGGGAAACCAATTTATGATAAAACAGAGCGGATTAAAAGCTTAGCGACTTTTAGTTTGAATCACACTTCTAATGGACGCGATAGTATTTACTCAAGAAGCTGGAATAATCTAGCTTTGGAGTATGCAACATTTTTAGGACAAAAAACTTTATTGAAAGTAGAAGCTTGGGTTCCGTTTCGATATCAAGAAGATAATCCGGATTTGCTGGAATATATAGGTTTGGGAAAAATAGATCTTTCGCACGAGTTTATTGAAAATCGATTAATTGCTGAAATTATGTTGCAGAAAGGAATTACTTGGGAGTGGAAAGGAAAAATAAGAAGTCGTATTTATTACAGTCCGTTTAAAACCTTAAATCAGTATTTTATGTTGGAGTGGTTTGTAGGTTATGCAGAAAGTTTAATAAATTATACAGAATTTAAAAGTATGATCAGGCTAGGATATGTTATTAGGACAAATGAGTTAGACTTTTTAAAGAGCAAAAACTAACTTTTTATCATTTCTTCCCAAGATAAAATAGTTGAAAAGCCCTTTTCTTGAAAATAAGTTTTTTCTTTTTCTCTTCCTGTTGCTAGAATAAAATCACCACCCCAACCTCCAAGGCTTTTTATTTGTCTGGAATAGTCTGAGAATAATTCTTCCTGAATTGTGCGCGTATTTAAAATTTCAGAAAGCTTTTCTTCGTGATTTCTTAAAAGCTTTTCACAAGCTTTAATCGTTTTGCAGTGCAAAATCTCTTCGGTTAATCCCGAAATTTCTTGACAATTTTTATCTTTTTCAGCAAGGTTCTGGTTTTTGTAATGTTGAATTGAGTCACGACTATTCTGTTTTCTATTTAGATGTACAAAAAACAATTCGGAAGAAAAATCAGGCTTAAAATTAATTTCTTTTACAATCGGATTTTTATCGATTAATTGATAAAACAAAGGCGTTTTATGTTTAGCGCAAGCAATGTCGTAGCCGCTACCGCCAAATGTGTTTTGGAGTAAAATGTACGGGTTTATTTCTGCCCATTCAGCTAAATTGTTTATCAAGGTTGAGGAAGAGCCTAAACCCCAATTTTGAGGAAACCCTAGACTGCTCTCAAATTCTAAGCCGTTTTGTAAAAAATTTGGTCGGATTTTTTCAATCTCTTCAAAAATCTGAAGTAGACGTTGGCTAACAGCTTTATCTTTTTGCTCTGTCTTACGTAACTGAATTTTTCCGGCTTTAATTTTAAACTGTGTTTTAAACCAAAGATTTCCATTGTGTAAATTACTTTTCCAAGTAATGTAAGGAGAGTCAGTTTTTTCTACTCTTAATTCTTGTCCAAATTTTGTGGGAACTGCTAAGGCTTTTGCGCCATCAAGCACCAAGTATTCACCACTGATAAGAAGTTTTCCAGGACTGTAAAAAACTTGTTTATCCATTTCTGAGCTGTTCTAAAATATCTACCACAGCGCTATGAGAAACGGTGTTAGCTTTAAAATGTTCAATTACTTTACTGCGTTCTGTGTTGGTGGCTTCAAATTGATTTAAAATATTCATTAAATGCATTTTCATATGTCCTTCTTGAATTCCTGTAGTAACCAATGATTTTACGGCAGCAAAATTTTGTGCTAACCCGGCAACAGCTACAATTTGCATTAATTCTTTAGCTGAGGGTTTTCTAAGCATTTCTAGCGCAAGTTTCACTAAAGGATGTAAACTGGTTAAGCCGCCTACGGTTCCTAAAGCTAGCGGTATTTCTATCCAAAACTTAAAGACTCCATTATCAATTTTGGCTTGCGTCAAACTTTGATATTGTCCGTTTCTTGCGGCATAGGCATGAACGCCGGCTTCTACTGCTCTAAAATCGTTTCCTGTGGCAAGCACGACCGAATCAATTCCGTTCATAATTCCTTTGTTATGCGTTACGGCTCGATAAGGTTCTATCGTTGCAATTTTTATCGCTTCAACAAATTTTTCGGCAAATTTTTCGGCTTCATTTTTATCATCAGCTAAATCTTCAATAGGGCAAGAAACTTCAGCTTTTACTAAACAGTCAGGCACATAATTAGAGAGAATGCTCATAATGATTTCTGGCATTTCATCAGCCGTAAAAAAATTAGCCGCCAAATTTATAAAGCTTTCTGCTATTTGTTCTAAGCAAGAATTTATAAAGTTAGCACCCATTGCATCGAGGGTTTCAAATTGACAGTGCAATTGAAAATAATTGGCTAAGGCGTCGGTTTTATCAACTAAATCAATACTGAGAATTCCACCACCTCGTTTCTCCATATTTTTGGTGATGGGTTTGGTGGCTTCAAAAAGTTTAGCTTGAATTTCTTCAAAAAAATCGGTTAATTTTTTTGGGTCTCCACTATAATTAAAATGAACTTGGCCAACTTTATTAGTGTTAAGTACTTCGGCTTTAAAACCTCCTCTTTTTTGCCAAAATTTTGCAGCATTACTGGCAGCAGCAATTACCGAACTTTCTTCTATTGCCATTGGGATGGCATAGATTTTATTATTTATGTTAAAGTTAGGCGCTACACCAAAAGGCAAGTAGTAATTAGAAAGTGTGTTTTCTGTAAACTCATCGTGTAAACGTTGTAACTTTTTATCTTTATTCCAATAAAGTTGAAGTGTTTCTGAAGCTTTCTGCGGATTACTGAAATAGTTTTTTGCTAACCAATTTATTTTTTCTTCTTTGCTAAGTTTAGAGAAACCAGAGATTTGCGCCATAAGTTGAATACAATCTTTTATAAAACGGCAAAGATACAATTCCTAATAATGAATAACTATTTATTTTGAAAAGAGAAGAAAGGTCGATTGTAAGTTCAGTTATCTTAACAAAATCTTAGTATTTAACACCTTAATTACTCATTATTTGCTGATTTTTTAGTAAACTTGACATCCAAAATTTTATTTTCTAGAATTTATGAAATTTAAAATACTTGCCTTAGCTGTATTTCTATCGGCTACTAGCCTTTTAACGGCTCAAAAAAAAGAAATTACTTTAGAAGAAATCTGGAACGGTACTTTTCGTCAAGAACGTTTGCAATCCTTACAATCTTTAGATAATGGCACGGAATATATTGTGCAAAATTTTGATCGTTCGGCTAGAGCGATGAAAGTTGATGTGTACAATTATGAATCTGGTGAGAAAGTACGTACGTTAATTAATTCTGCAGATATTTCCGGACTGCCTTATTTTCAATCTTATTCTTTGAGCGAAGATGAAAATAAAGCATTACTTTCTACCGATATTGAGCCAATTTATCGTAGATCTAATCGTGGAATTTATTATGTATACAATTTAGAAAGTGGAAAACTA
Source organism: Mesonia aquimarina (assembly GCF_003667275.1). Lineage (GTDB taxonomy): Bacteria > Bacteroidota > Bacteroidia > Flavobacteriales > Flavobacteriaceae > Mesonia > Mesonia aquimarina. The sequence goes on from NZ_RCNV01000006.1 coordinate 65,230, forward strand.
GATCAAGTTGCCGATCAGAAAATACAAGAACCAACATTTTCTCCGGATGCCTCGAAAGTAGCCTATGTTTACGAGAACAATATTTATGTGAAAAATTTAGCTTCCGGAAACATAAATCAGATTACAAAAGACGGTGAGATCAATACAATTATTAACGGAATAACCGATTGGGTCTACGAAGAAGAGTTTGCTTTTGTACAAGCCTATCAATGGAATAAAACAGGCGATAAAATAGCCTATTTGCGTTTTGATGAAACGGAGGTCCCCGAGTTTTCTATGGATATGTACGGGACTTACGGTCAGCAATTATACCCCTCTCAAGAAGTATTTAAATATCCTAAAGCAGGAGAAGAAAATTCTAAAGTAAGTCTGCATATTTACGATTTAGCTGCAGAAAAACATAGCAAAGTTGATCTTGAAAAAGCTTATGAATATTTACCGAGAATCAAGTGGACTAATGATGAGAATGTATTAAGCGTCCAAGCTCTAAATCGTCATCAAAATAATTTAGACTTAATTTTTGTTGATGCTGAAAAAAATAGTGCTCAAGTAGTTTTAAATGAAACGGATAAAGCGTATATCGATATTACTGATAACCTTACATTTTTAAACGATAATAGTTTTATTTGGACAAGCGAAAAAGACGGTTGGAATCATATTTATCATTATAACAAAAAAGGAAAGCTTTTAAATCAAGTAACCGAAGGGCAGTGGGAAGTAACCGATTATTATGGGTTTGATCCGAATACAGGAAGAATTTACTACCAAAGTACAGAAAACGGAAGCATTAATCGCGATGTTTTTTCTATTCGTGCTAACGGAAAAAATAAAGCACAGTTAACGCAAAAACGCGGAACAAATAGTGCTGATTTTAGTGCTGATTTTACGTATTTCATCAATTCATATACGAGTGCAAAAACACCGTATGAGTTTAGTCTGCACAAATCCAGTAATGGAAAGTTAGTCCGAAAAATAAAAGATAATCAAGAATTAAAAAATCAACTAGCCGACTATAAAATTTCAGATAAAGAATTTTCTACGATCGATATCAACGGAAATGAACTGAATATGTGGATGATTAAACCGGTAGATTTTGACCCAAATAAAAAGTATCCTTTATTACTCTATCAATATTCAGGACCAGGTTCTCAACAAGTCTCCAATACCTTTTTTGGAACAAATGATTACTGGTATCAGCACTTAGCACAACAAGGCTATATCGTAGCTTGTGTAGATGGTCGAGGTACCGGATTTAAAGGAGCTGATTTTAAAAAAGTAACACAAAAAGAATTAGGTAAATTTGAATTGAAAGATCAAATAGATGCCGCTAAAGAATTAGGAAATCGTAATTATATAGATGCAGAAAGAATTGGAATTTGGGGATGGAGTTTTGGAGGCTTTATGGCTTCTAATGCTATTTTTCAAGCCAACGATACATTTAGCATGGCTATTGCCGTAGCACCGGTAACTAGCTGGCGTTTTTATGATACAATTTATACGGAACGCTATATGACCACCCCACAAGAAAACGCAAGGGGTTATGATGAAAATTCACCCATCACACACGTTGATGGATTAAAAGGAGAGTTTTTATTAATTCACGGAGGTGGAGATGATAATGTTCACGTACAAAATACCATGCAGATGGTTGAAGCTTTAATTCAAGCGAACAAACAATTTGACTGGGCAATTTACCCTGACAAAAACCATGGCATCTACGGAGGGAATACAAGACTTCATCTATACACGAAAATGACCAACTTTATTAAAGAAAACTTATAATAGTAAATATATGTCAACAATAGCTCAAACTAATAGAAAAGAACTTTTTGGTCATCCAGTAGGTCTATTTATTTTGTTTTTTACGGAAATGTGGGAGCGTTTCTCTTATTATGGAATGAGAGGGATACTCACTTTGTACATAGCAGCTTCGGCTACGGCTATAGATCCAGGTCTTGGGTGGACTAACAAAGATGCGATTTGGCTTTATGGTTGGTACACGATGTTAGTTTACGTTGCATCTATACCTGGAGGTTGGATTGCGGATAAGTTTTTAGGACAAAAGAAAACAGTATTAATTGGAGGTATTTTACTTTGTTTAGGACATGGGGTATTGGCTATTCCACAAGACTGGGCCTTTTTTACAGGACTTATTTTAATCATTCTGGGAGTTGGAGGATTAAAGCCAAACATTTCTACGATGGTTGGAGGTCTCTATAAAGAAGGAGATATAAGAAGAGATAGTGGTTTCACTATTTTTTATATTGGAATAAATGTAGGTGCCTTTTTAGCAAGTATTTCTGTCGGATTAGTAGCCTATTACTATGGTTGGCATTATGGTTTCGGACTTGCCGGAATAGGAATGCTACTGGGGCAAATTGTCTTTATGTGGGGACAAAAATTTTTAAAAGGTGTTGGTGAGTTTACTGGTGGAGAAAATGTTACCGAAGCAGAAAAGGCAGCTGCCAAACGACCATTAAATAAAATAGAAAAAGACAGAGTTATTGTATTATTAATTTCTTTTCTGATTGTGGTTGTGTTCTGGGGTGCTTTTGAGCAAGCAGGTGGATTGATGAACCTTTATACAGATGCTAAAGTAGACAGGACCATTGGTTTAAGCTGGTTGCAGGAAATTCCGGCTGCAGTTTTTCAATCATTAAATGCTGGTTATATTATCATTTTCGGAACCTTGGTGGGAGGCTTCTGGATTACAGTGAAGAAAAAGGGAAAAGAAGCATCTTCTTTGTTCAAGATGGCCGTGGGAACTATTATTATGGGACTTGGTTATGTGTTTATGATGTTCGCATCTCAAGAAGCAAGTGCAGAGGTGTTTGGGAAAGCAGCAATGATCTGGATTTTCCTGGCTTATCTTTTTCATACTATTGGAGAGCTATGTACTTCACCTGTGGCACTTTCTTTTATCACCAAATTGGCTCCACTTAAATACGCATCAATAATGATGGGTGTATATTTTGCCGCAACAGGCTTCGGTAATAAACTAGCCGGAAATATTGGAGAATCGGCACAATTAGAACCTTTTGAAGGGACAATGATTGTTGAAAAACAAGAAGTGATTCCGTTTATGTCTAAAGATACAATTGAAGTTAAAAATAATAAGAACAAAGTAGTCAAGGTTTATGATTATCCTATTAACCTTGATAAAAACTTCAGCATTAAAAGTAATGTGTATTTACAAGATGGCAATTTGGTTTTTAATCAATTTGAATCTAATAAAGACTTAAATAAACTTTTTAAACTTTCAACAGGTGAAGAAAGCAATACTTCAGAATTGAAAGAAACTCTTAAAGAGAATAAAGCTACTGCTGAAAACCCATATCATGCTAATCTTATTTTTGAAAAAGACCCAGATGCAGCAAAGCAGATAGAAAATGTTGGAGATGGTAAAAATTATGGTGTTTCATTTGTATTAGAAGAAGAGCAAAGTGAACAGGAATATAGAACCTTTATGTATTTGACGATTTTTACAGTGGCATTTGGGTTATTAGTGATTTTGTTTTTGAAGAAATTAAAGAAACTTACTCACGGAGCTGAAGATAATGAACGTAAATTAAAAGACGTTCAGGACAACGAACCATACGAATTAGAAGAAAACGTTTAAATTTTTATAAAAAGAAAATGGCATCAATAACATCTACTGAGCACGATAACTTATTTAAAAGTAAAGTTTTAGGTCACCCGGCAGGGCTGTTTGTATTATTTTTCACTGAAATGTGGGAGCGTTTTTCCTTCTATGGAATGCGTGTTTTGTTAGTTAATTTTTTAACTATGGCCATTGTTGGTGTAGATTTTCCGGGTTGGGGATGGTCAACTGAAAATGCCGGTGCACTTTACGGTACCTACGCCGGAATGCTTTATTTAACACCAATTCTTGGAGGAATTATTGCTGATAGACTTATTGGTTACCGTTGGGCAGTTGTAGTAGGGGCGGTTTTAATGACCATTGGTCATGCGGCTATGGCAGTAGAAACTGAAGTTATGCTATATGTTGGTTTAGGTTTTCTGATTTTAGGAACAGGATTTTTTAAACCTAATATTACTTCTATCATTTCTGAAATGTATAAATACTTGCCAGAAAAGAAAGATGGTGCTTATACTATTTTCTATATGGGCGTAAATGCCGGAGCATTTTTCGGGATGATGCTTTGTGGTTACTTAGCTGAAAAATTAGGTTGGAGCTGGGGCTTCGGACTTGCCGGAATTTTTATGCTGTTAGGAACGCTTCAATTTTGGTTAGCAAAACCACTTTTTGGAAAAATTGGGGGTGTACCCGAAAAAGGAAGAGAAGTAGAGATTTCTGATGAAGAAAAGAAAGATTATAAACCGAATCCTTTCTCCTTATTCGATAAAATATTAATTATTGTAAGTTCTGTAATCGGATTTTTATATTTAATAAACGATCCTACTTCAAAGATTGGGGACATAAATTTACTACCCGAAAAAATGCCTTTTGAAATAGGAACAGATGCTGTTACCGGACCTGTAGGAATTGCTTTAGTAGGTTTGGCTTTATTTTTAATTCTAATTGTTTCTAGAATTTCAAGGTATACAAAAGTTGTTCGAGACCGAATGATCGCTGTGGTAATTTTCGCATTCTTTACCGTCGTTTTCTTTTTGTGTTTTGAGCAAGCTGCATCTTCATTAGTATTATTTGCAAGAGATTATGTAGATAGAACTTTAGAAGGAAATGCGGCCTTAACCTATAATATTATCAATTCACTTTTAACCATTATTCCATTAGGGATTATTACCTGGGTTCTGATCTTATTATGGAAACAAACTCACAAAAAAGTTTTAGGTTCTAATATTGTTCTTATTGTTTGTTTTTTAGGAGTTTGGGCACTTGTACTTTGGATGCTCGGGCGTGAGTTTTCTTCAGACTCAATTGAGATTACCGTTTCTTGGTTCAGTATTTTAAACTCATTTTTTATTATCACTTTTGCATCCATGTTTTCTAAATGGTGGGAAAGTAAATACAATCCATCTGCAGCTTTAAAATATGGTATTGGTTTAGTATTGGTCGGTATTGGTTTTGCATTTTTGGCGTATGGTTCTGATGGAATTAACCCCGGTGTAAAAGTGAGTATGATTTGGTTAATTCTTGCCTATTTATTTCACACTTTAGGAGAACTTTGTTTATCGCCTGTAGGACTCTCTTATGTTAGTAAATTAGTGCCTGCAAGAATGATTGCTTTAATGTTTGGAATGTGGTATTTAGCAATTGCAATTGGTAATAAATTAGCCGGATCCTTAGGGGGAATGGTAGATACCATTAAGGAAGAATATAATTTATCAACGTTCTTTTTAATTTTTACAATTATACCGGTTGCTGCGGGAATTTTAGTTGCTGTTTTAAATCCGTTATTGAAAAAATTAATGCATGGCGTAAGGTAATATATTGATAGTTAATTCGTTATGAGTTATAATTAAAATGGAATACTTTTTGATTTGAATTTGGTATGAAAAAGCAATTTTTATTTATGGTAGCTATTTTAGTTACCGGAGTTTTATCGGCACAGAAGATTAATTGGATGAGTATGAATGAAGCCCTTGAGGCGCAAAAAGAAAATCCGAAGAAAATTTTTATGGATGTTTATACCGATTGGTGTGGACCTTGTAAAATTTTAGATCGAAAAACTTTTCAAAATGAAGATGTCGCTAAATATGTTAACAAACATTATTATGCCGTGAAATTTAATGCCGAGGGAACAGAGAAAATAACCTATCAGGATTTCACCTATACGAATCCCAATTATAAAGAAGGGAAAAGAGGTAGAAATAGTCAGCATTTATTTGCAAACGCTTTAAAAGTCAGAGCTTATCCAACCATGGTTTTCTTTGATGAAAAAGGAAAAAAATTACCGGCAATTACAGGTTATCATACTCCTGAACAGCTAGAAATTTATTTAAAAATGATCGCTAGTGATGATTATAAGGAATTAACCACACAAAAGGCTTGGAAAGAATATCAAGAAAATTTTGAAGGTACGTTTAATTAACAATTGATATTGATAATGTGCTAAGATGTTCAATAATCAATAGTGAAAGCTCCCTTTTTACCGGTATAGTGAAAAGGGACTTTTTTTTGCTTACAAGTTTCTCTCCATCGTTTTACATAGTTTTTATAATTACTGCCGTCAACAATAATTTTTTGGGGAGTTAAACGATTAATAACGCGGTTTAAATTTATTTTAGAAGAATTTGTCAATAACAAAATATCAACTTCAGTATGCTTCGGAAGTTTATAAATGGTATTTTCATCAATTACAAAAACCGAGAGATCATCAATTTGATACCAGTTTTTAAACTGATTTTTATACATAATCGTATCGATCGGAAATTCTTCAGCAATCGGTTTTACCAGTTTATTTGCCTTGCTTTTTCCTAGAGAATCTGTAAAAACAGAATACCTTGTGTTTTCTTGAATTCCGATGATGCTTGCTTTGTATTGATGAAAAACTGTAAATGAATGATGATTTTTTTTGTTGTTAAAATTTATGATGTAAAAAACTTGAAAACCAATAATACAACTCAAAAAAAGCATGGTGTTTTTTTGAGTTCGGTTTGCCAAAAAATTATAAAAAGCAATAATTACAACGTAACTGCAGAAGCAAAACATTACCGGGAAATAGATTTTTTCAATGAGAAAGTTTTCTTGCATAGCAACCCAATTAATGACTTGCATTAATGTGTCTAATATGAATTGATAGATACTTTTAATGAACGCTGGCAGCTGATTTATTAAGGCTAAAAAAATGACTAAAACACCTATACTTAAAATGATGCCCAATGCCGGAACAACAATAATATTTGTGAGGAAAAACAAGCCCGGAAATTGATGAAAATAAAAAATACTCAGTGGCAAAACCCCTAATTGCGCTGCAAAAGTCACGCTTATAATGCTACCAAAAAAACGAATTAACTTTGGAGAATTTTTAAAGGGCTTAAAAAAAGAGGGTTGAAAAGCAATTATGGAAGCTACCGCAGCATAACTTAATTGAAATCCGACTTTAAATAATAAATTAGGATTGACAAGAAGTAAAATTAAGGCCGAAAGCAATAGCATATTTATAACACTAGATTTTCGATCCATAAAAAGGCCGATGCTCACGCAGGTGAACATAGTAACCGCTCGTAAAACTGAAGGTGTCAATCCAACCAAAAATGCATAAATCCAGAGTAGCAAAATGATAGAAATAGAGGCAATTACTTTTCCGAAGAGAATTTTTCTTAACGGATAAAATAGAGCATATAAAATCCATAAAATAATCCCGATATGTAAACCCGAAATTGCTAAAATATGAACTACACCGGCTTTAGTGAATTTTTCATAAGTGCCATCTTTTAATTGATTTTTTCTACCTAATAAAAGCGCTTCCATCAAAGCAGTTTGCTTTTTAGAAAAAGAATTTTTTGTAATAGCTTGATGTATTTTTTGTTGAGCCTTTTCTGCGTACGCCTGTAAATTAGTACTTGTATCAATAGAAATAACTTTCTCGAAAGAGGTAGTTAACTGTCGATGAATTCCTCTATTTTTTAGAAACGCCCGATAATCAAATTGAAACGGATTTTTAGAAGAAAAAACAGGCGTTATTTTTGAGTTTAAAAAAATGATTTCACCCAATAAAAATTTTCTGCTAAGGGAATCTTTTTCTACGCTGAATAATATTTTTCCTTCCGTATTTTTTGAACTTACTTTTCTTACTTCAGCTATATAGTTATCATAATATGAATTGCTGGATTTTTGCTCATTTATTTCTAAAACAAGATGATTAAACTCCTTACTTTTTATATGATTTATATAGTGTTTAGATTGCTGTGGCGCTTGATGAATTTGAAAACAAAAAAATCCTAAACCAACAAAGCAAACAGTACTAATTGTTGGAAAAAGAGCAGAAGATAATAAAGTAAATTTACTTTTAAAGTAAACGAAAATAAAGCTTAAAAGAATTGCTGAAAGAGCATAAAAAGTCCACTCTTGAAACGAATAGTTTTTAGCTAAAAAAATGCCGATACCAAAAGAAATACAAAGTAAACTTACAGGATTGCTCCATAACTTCATAGTATAAAGTTACAGAAAATAATCTAGAAGTTTAGAAAACTCGTCTTGCCATTACAAAAGCTTTATTCCAATAAGGGTTGTTGAGAGAGGAAACAATAACTCCACTCGAAGTGGTAGAATGTATAAAACTAACTTCTCCGGGGGCTAATTGAACCACCAAACCCACGTGATTAATCACCCTTCGCGTTTTGTTGGTCTGAAAAAAGAGCAAGTCGCCTACATTTATTTCGTTTACGCGTAGCCTTCTTCCTTCTTTAGACATCGCTCCCGAAGTTCGTGGTAATTGTATGTTTTCTTTTTGAAACGATACATAAATTAATCCAGAACAATCCATACCTCGTTTTGTAGTACCTCCGTATTTGTATTTTGTTCCTTCAAAACTAAGGGCGTAATCTGCAATATTACTTGCCGCCGGAACAGGATCATATCGGTACGAGGAACTTTCTTCAATACCAGAAGTATTATTTTTTGGAGCACCACAAGAAGCAAGGAAGCCAGTTAAGAGAACAAGTAATAAAAGCTTTTTCATAGAAAGAGTTTTTTAAGTTAACGGATGTTATCAATTATTAATTGTGCAGTTTTTTTACTGGCTCCACTTCCGCCAAGTTTTTCTTTCAGTAATTTATAATCTTGTAATAAAACTTTTCGGTGAGATTCGCCTAAAATTTTATGCAATTCTTTTTCAAGATTTTTAGCATTAAATTCATGCTGAATTAATTCTTTTACCACTTCACGGTTCATAATTAAATTAACCAAGGATATGTAGTTCAGTTTAATAATTCGTTTGGCAATTTCGTAAGATACAGTACTTCCTTTGTAGCAAACCACTTCAGGAATGTTAAAAAGTGCGGTTTCCAATGTTGCAGTGCCCGAAGTTACCAAGGCAGCTGAAGCGACACTCAGCAAATCATAGGTTTTATTAAGAAGTAAAAAAACATTTTTTTGCTGAATAAAAGGCGTGTAAAATTCTCGATCTTGGCTGGGAGCCCCGGCTATTACAAATTGATAATCAGGAAATTTATCAACCATTTTTAACATGGTTTTTAGCATTTTGCTAATTTCTTGTTTTCGACTTCCCGGGAGTAAAGCAATGATAGGTTTTTGACTTAATTTATTCTGAGAAACAAAGGCATCAAAATCTATTTCGTTACGTTGTTCTATTGCATCTAAAAGGGGATGGCCTACAAAATGAACAGGGAACTGATGTTTTTCTTCATAGAAATCTTTTTCAAACGGAAGTATTACATACATTTTATCGATGTCCCGTTTTATAGCTTTAATTCTGTTTTCTTTCCACGCCCAAATTTGCGGAGAAATATAATAATGTGTTTTGTAGCCTTCTTCTTTTGCCCATTTGGCTATTCTGAAATTAAAGCCAGGATAATCTATAAATAAAATAACATCTGGTTGAAAAGTAGCAATGTCTTTTTTACAAACTGAAATATTTTTAAGAATGGTTTTTAAATTGAAAATGACCTCTACAAAACCCATAAAGGCGAGCTCTCTATAATGTTTAACCAAAGTGCCGCCTACATTCTGCATTAAATCGCCGCCCCAAAACCTAAATTCTGCTTCACTGTCTTTTACTTTTATGGCTTTCATAAGGTTTGATGCATGCAAATCTCCCGAAGCTTCTCCTGCAATTAAATAATATTTCATGCTGCTTTTCTTAGTTAAAACGTATCAATTGTAATAAAAATGATAGCAATAGCAACTAGTAAAGTTGCTATAAGTACACCACGACTTCTGTAAACTTGTTTCTTTTTTAAGAATACAAAAAAGGGCAAGAAATTTAAAATTGCTCCTAAAGAAAGTAAATGTCCTAACCGGTCTTCATCTCTTGCAAGCTCTAAGGTTTTTAAAAAGCTATAATCAGATAATGCGGTAACGTATAAAAATAATCCGGCACAAGTAGCTAGAATTCCTACTAAAAAGCCAATAAAAATTTCTTTTTTAATCATGTAAATTCCAAGTGTTTAATTCTTTAATAGCGTGATGTGCAGTAAGATCAAACTGAACAGGAACCACAGAAATATAACCTTCTTTTAAAGCCCATTCGTCTGTGTCTTCTCCTTGATCTTCGTTTACAAACTCTCCGGTTAACCAATAATAATCACGTCCTTGCGGATTAGTGCGTTTATCAAACTTTTCTACCCAATGAGCTTTTGCTTGTCGGCAAACTTTAATTCCTTTAATTTCCTTCTCAGGAAGTTTAGGAATATTAACATTAAGCACCACACCCGCTGGAAGTCCGTTTTTTAAAACATTTTTAGTAATGGTTTTTACAAATTTAGATGTTGGTTCAAAATCTGCTGTAAGCGAATAATCTAACAAAGAAAAACCAATTGCCGGAATTCCTTCTGTACCCGCTTCAACAGCGGCGCTCATTGTTCCCGAGTAAATAACATTGATAGAAGAATTAGATCCGTGGTTAATTCCGCTGACACATAAATCCGGTTTGCGGTGCAAAATTTCTTGTTTAGCAATTTTCACACAATCTGCCGGCGTGCCGGAGCAACTGTACTCTTTATGTTTTTCGGTTTTTTTTAAGGTAATAGGGTCGCAATATAAATTATCGTTAATTGTAATTGCGTGTCCCATTCCGCTTTGTGGACTATCCGGCGCAACCACTATAACATCGCCTAATTCTTTCATTAATTTTATTAAGTGGCGAATTCCGGGAGCGGTAACGCCGTCGTCATTAGTTACTAAAATTAGTGGTTTTTTTGTTGCCATAAACTTCATTTTAATAAGCCACTAAAATACATATTTAAACCGTCAAAACGATGCAAAGCTATTTTTCTTCAACCCAAAAAGAGTATTATATTTATTTTATGAAATAAAAAGTAAAAAAATAGTACTTTTAAGCTTTGCAAAAAGCTTATGAAAGTAAGATATTGTAAAAAAATTGGCATAATTTTTAATGTATGTAAGTAGATGAACATGAAATTTAACGGGTTTATGAAAAAGAATTTTAAAATATTTTTATTAGGGCTTTTGTTAGCAGTAGCTTCTTGTAGTTTTACCACTAATAAAATTGAAACGAATACCGATTCTGATAAAGATGAAGTATTAATAGAATTGATCTCTTTTGTACTCAGCAGAGGACATTATGATCCTAAAGATATAGACGACTCCTTTTCTAAGGCTGTTTATGAAGATTATCTGTTAGGCTTAGATCCTAGAAAGCGCTATTTTCTAGAAAAAGACATTAAAGAATTTCAAAAATTTGAAGATAAGATTGACGATGAAATTAATAATCATAAAATTTCATTTTTCAATCTAACTCACCAGCGCTTGCTTGAAAGAATTGAAGAAACTAAAGGTTTTTACGCAGAAATTTTAGAAAAACCGTTTGATTTTTCTGAAAGTGAAGAAATCAATACCGATTATGATAATATTCCTTATGCATCTTCAAAAAAAGAACTTAAAGAACGCTGGAGACAACAATTAAAATTTAGTACGCTTGGTAATTTTTACGACCTAAAAAAGGAAGAAGAATTAAAAGCAAAAGAAGATGAAAATTACACACAACTTTCTGATGAAGAATTAGAAAAAAAAGCAAGAGAGACCACAAAAAATTCATTAGATGAAGCCTTTGATATTTTTGGTGATTTAGAGAAAAAAGATTGGTTTGCTATTTATGTAAATGCAGTTGTAGAAAAATTCGATCCGCATACCGTTTATTTTGCACCGCGTGACAAAGAGCGTTTTGATATTCAAATGCGTGGAAGCTTAGAAGGCATTGGAGCGCGTCTGCAGAAAAAAATGGATAATATAAAAATTGTTGAAATTATTTCTGGAGGTCCTGCTTGGCGCGGAGAAGAACTGGAAGTTGGCGATGTAATTAAAAAAGTAAAACAAGAAGACGAAAAAGAAGCGGTTAGTATTGTAGGTATGCCTATTGATGATGCAGTAGATTTAATTAAAGGGCCAAAAGGAACTAAAGTAACGCTGACGGTTAAAAAAGTAGACGGAACTATAGAAGATATCGTTATTGTTCGAGATATTGTAGAAATTGAAGAGACTTACGCAAAAAGCACAATGGTAGAAAAAGATGGTAGAAATTACGGTTTAATTAATCTGCCTAAATTCTATTTCGATATGGAAAATGCCAATAGTAGAAATGCAGCTTCAGATATTGAAAAGGAAATAGTTCGTCTCAAGAAAGAACACATGGATGGGCTGGTAATTGATTTGAGAAATAATGGCGGAGGTTCATTATCTACCGTAATCGATATTGCCGGAATGTTTATTGAAGAAGGGCCTATTGTACAAGTGCGCTCTGGTGATGGCGAAAAAGAAGTGTTAAGTGATAGAGACGACAGTATTTTATGGGATGGTCCGTTAGTAATTTTAGTGAATGAACTTTCTGCATCAGCTTCAGAAATCTTAGCTGCTGCAATGCAGGATTACAAACGCGCTATTGTTATTGGAAGCAATCAGACTTACGGAAAAGGAACTGTTCAAAACGTAGTCGATCTAAACCGATGGATGCGTAACAGTGATATGGGTAATATGGGTGCGTTAAAATTAACTACCCAAAAATTTTATCGTGTTAATGGAGGTTCTACGCAATTAAAAGGAGTAGAGAGTGATGTTGTAGTGCCAGACCGTTACAGTTATATAGATATTGGTGAACGCGATATGAAAAATCCATTACCTTGGGATCAAATCGAACCAGCAGATTACCAAGAATGGGATGGCTATATAGACTTTGATGAAACTATAAAAAACAGTAAAAAACGAATGGCAAAAAGTGATCAATTAAAATTGATTGATGAAAGTGCTAAGTGGATTAAAGAGCAGCGTGATGAAAATACTTATTCTTTAAAATATGAAGCATATAAAACAAAAATTGCTGAAGACGAAAAGCAAGCCGAACGTTTTGATGCGATACAAGATTATAAAACAGATTTAACTTTTGAATCGTTGCCATACGAAAAAAATCGATTTAAAACCGATACTACATTGGCAGAAAAGCGTGATCGTTGGCATAAAAGCTTAAGTAAAGATGTTTATGTAGAAGAAGCTATTCATGTGCTTGAAGATTTAAAACTAAATAATATCAGAAAGTCTGAAATGGCAGACATTAAAAATTAACTAGAATGCGTCAACAGACAAATTCTTTAGCTCAATTAGCGCTCCAAAAATTCAAAAAGAATCTTTGGGGCGTTTTGAGTTTTATATTTATTATCTGTTGTATTTTTTTAGCTGTTTTTGCTTATTTTATTGCACCAGACGATTCTGAAAATGCCAATCAAATGCATTTGTCTATTCATTCAAAAGCACCTGGATTTACAGTGCAAATGCTTCAAATTCCGGGTCAAAATCAGTTAGAAGAATCGTGGGTAAAGCAATTGTTTTTTGGTAAGCAAAGTTCAGGAACCGAGCATCCAATTTCTTCTTATCATTTTTCGGAGAATAAATTAATTGTCATTCCGTATTCCGGAGCAAATGAAAAGGCTTTAGAAAAGGAATATCAATTGTCAGAAAATTTCCCTTCAGAATTATCAAAATCAGCTATAGAGAGGAATTATATTTATCAGAAAAAGTTTTTATTAGGAACCGATAAATACGGAAGAGATCTATTGAGTCGTATACTTATTGGTACAAGAATTTCGCTTTCAATTGGTTTTGTAGCAGTATTTATTTCTTTGTTGATAGGCATTTCATTGGGAGCATTGGCCGGTTATTTTGGAGGTAAATTAGATGCTGCCATTATGTGGTTAATTAATGTTACCTGGTCTATACCCACCTTACTTTTAGTAATCGCCATAACCTTAGCCTTAGGAAAAGGTTTTTGGCAGGTCTTTATAGCCGTGGGCTTAACGATGTGGGTCGAGGTTGCACGTGTGGTACGAGGGCAAGTTATTAGCGTAAAGCAAATGCAATATATCACCGCAGCTAAAGCTTTAGGGTACAATAGCAGACGTATTATTAAAAATCATATTTTACCTAATGTAATGGCGCCGGTAATTGTAATTTCTGCTGCTAATTTTGCAGCTGCTATTTTAATTGAAAGCGGATTGAGTTTTTTAGGGATTGGCGCTCAGCCTCCAATGCCAAGTTGGGGTTCGATGATTAAAGATCACTATAGTTATATCATTCTGGGAAAAGCTTATTTAGCCATAATTCCTGGCTTAGCCATAATGAGTTTAGTGATGGCGTTTATGCTTATTGGGAATGCACTTCGTGATGCTTTTGATGTGAAGTAATAGTTAGAAAAAAGCACTATTTTTTAGAAAAGTGATTTTTTTTGTATCTTAAATTTTTTAAAAAGAAATGGTGTTATGGCAAGTATATTTACAAAAATAATCAATGGCGAATTACCTGCATATAAAGTAGCAGAAACCGAGCAGTTTTTAGCATTTTTAGATATTAATCCTAACGCGAAGGGACACACTTTATGTATTCCAAAAAAGGAAGTTAATAAAATTTTTGATTTAGATAAGGATGCCTATCATGAGCTTTTAGAGTTCTCTCGAAAAGTGGCTCTAGCATTAGAAAAAGCGGTAGATTGTAAACGTATAGGGATGTCTGTAATTGGATTGGAAGTTCCCCATGTACATATTCATTTAATTCCGCTACAAGAAATGCGGGATGCTACATTTCAGCATAAAATAAAATTAAGTGAAGAAGAATTTAAGAAATTGGCAGAAAAAATTCAGGCTAATTTTTAAGCTTTTTTGAGTTGAATTTCAAAGGTTGTTCCTTGATTGGCTTCACTTTTTAGTACACGAATTTTTCCTTCATGATATTCTTCCATAATCCTTCTAGCTAAAGATAAACCTAAACCCCAACCTCTTTTTTTTGTGGTGTAACCAGGTTGAAATACTTTTTTGAAATTGGCTTTTGCAATCCCCTTTCCGGTATCGCTAATATGAACATACGCATATTTGCTGTCTTGGGTAATATCGATGTTAATATCACCTTTTCCGCGAAGCGCATCAATAGCATTTTTCACCAAGTTCTCCACAGTCCAGCTAAATAATTGTTCATTTAAATTGACTATGATTTCTTCCTTAGGAAGCTGTAAAGAGAAGTTAATTAATTTTGATGTGCGCGAGGAAAGATAATCATAAGAATGTTGTGTAGCCTCTACTAAATTTGTTTTTTCTAGGGTTGGTAAGGAACCAATTTTAGAAAAACGTTCGGTAATTACACGTAAGCGTGAGATGTCCTTTTCAATTTCTGCAATGTATGACGGGTTTACTTTTTCACTACGTAGAATTTCTGCCCAACCAACTAATGAAGATAATGGTGTGCCAATTTGATGAGCTGTTTCTTTCGCCATCCCTGCCCAAAGTTTACTTTGTTCATGTTCTTTTGCTGTAGAATAGAAGTAGTAAAGAATAGCTAAAAACAGGAAAACAATCACAAAAATTCCGATAGGGAAATATTTTAGATTGTTCAATAAATTAGAATTTCCATAATAAACAACCATTAATAATTCATCACCATCGGTAATAGGGATGGGTTCATATTCAGATTCAAACTCTTTAGCGAGTTGTTTAATCTCATCATCGCTGTTAATATCAGAAATATTTCTAGCATCGTAAGCGCCACTTTTTACAGTGTAAAAAATCATGGGAGTGGTTGTGTTTCGCTCTAACACTGTAAGAGCAAGCTCACTAAAATCATCATCAATACTTTTGCCTACAATTTCTGAATAAGCGCTTACCCAAATTTCCATTTTGTTGCGCTCTTCTTGCTTTATCCTATTGAAAAAAATAGCAATATTCCATAAAAATAAAATAATAATACTAAGCGATGAGATGATTATAAACCATCTAGTAAATTTTCGCTCTTCATTAAAAATCATAGGCAAGTGATGAAATTATTGCGTTTAAAGATAAATATTTTTGAGCTAAAATATTATGGTTTTCTAACTTTTCATTCCTTAAAGGAATAGTTATCTTTGTGAAAATTAAAAATCAATGTATTCAATAGATCCTAAAGAAATTCCTACCCAAAAACTTTACGGGTTAATGGTGAGTAGTATTGGGCCAAGGCCTATTGCGTTTGCAAGTACTATAAATAAAAAAGGAGAGCCAAATTTATCGCCTTTTAGTTTTTTTAATATGTTTAGTGCAAAACCGCCTATTCTTGTATTTTCTCCTGTAAGAAGAATTAGAGATAATTCAGAAAAACATACTTTGCAAAATGTTCAGGCAACAAAAGAAGTGGTAATCAATATTGTAAATTATGATATTGTTCAGCAAATGTCACTATCAAGTACTGAATATGGTGATGGGGTAAATGAGTTTGATAAAGCTGGTTTAACCATGGAGAAATCTGAATTAATCGAACCGTTTCGAGTAAAAGAATCTCCAGTACAGTTTGAATGTAAAGTAAATCAAATTGTAGGTTTAGGAGAAGAAGGCGGAGCAGGAAGCTTGGTAGTTTGTGAAGTTATAAAAATGCACATTAACGAAGCAGTTTTAGATGAAAACCAGAAAATTGATCAAGAGAAATTAGATCAAGTAGCTCGTATGGGTGGCGGTTGGTATTCTAGAGCCAACATGGGGATGTTTGAAGTACCAAAGCCTATTTCAACAATGGGAATGGGAATAGACAACATTCCTTTAAATATAAAAGAAAGTACGGTATTAACCGGAAACGATTTAGGAAAATTAGGAAACGTGGAAGAACTGCCACTAACCGAGGAGGTGAAAACATACATTACCAATAATAAATTACAAGACTTTATTAAAGAAAGTTCTGCTGATAAAATCCATGCGATAGCACAAGAATACTTAAAGAAAGACGATGTTGATAGCGCTTGGAAATTGTTATTGGCAAAAAAATAAAAACGATAAACGAAAAGAATTATGGAGTTACAAGGGAAGATTAAGAAGATAGATGAAACTAAGACTTATGGAAACAACGGTTTTCGTAAACGTGAGGTAGTTGTTACAACAGAAGAACAATATCCGCAGCATATTTTAGTTGAATTTATTCAAGATAAATGTGATTTATTGAATAATTATCAAGTAGGGCAAAGCGTAAAAATAGGAATTAATTTACGAGGTAGAGAATGGGTAAGTCCTCAAGGAGAAACTAAATATTTTAATTCTATTCAGGGTTGGCGTATAGAGAATTTACAAGCTGGCGCTCCACAAGGAAGTACGCCACCGCCGCCAGCAGCAGATCAATTTGAACCTGCATCAGATTTTAATGATGAAGACCATGATGATTTACCTTTTTAGAATAGAAAGAAGAGTAAAACAAAAAAATCCGACCCATAAAAAGGTCGGATTTTAGTATTATGCTATTAAGCTAATCCTTTAACGATATTCTAAAAAAGCAATGATGAACAAAATTTATGTCGATAAAGGAATATCAAATATCATTAAAATTTTCTTAAAATACAATAAAATCAACCATTGTTTTTATTGTAAATACTTAGCGGTCAGATAAATGTATTTTTTACAACCTAATGATGAGTTTCCAAGTCCTAATCTTGCTGACGTTGACGGCTTGTTAGCTGTTGGTGGAGATTTGTCTGAGCAGCGGTTAATTACTGCTTATCAATCGGGTATTTTTCCTTGGTATGAAAAAGGGCAACCTATTTTATGGTGGAGTCCAGATCCTAGAATGGTACTTTTTCCTGAAAATATAAAGATTTCAAAAAGCATGAGAAAACTGTTTAGAAATGAAGCTTTTTCAGTGACTTATAATCAAAATTTTGAGGAGGTAATAAAGCAGTGTGCACAAATTAAAAGAGAAGGCCAGCAAGGAACTTGGATAACTGAAGAAATGATTAAGGCATACATTGCCTTGCATAAATTGGGTGTTGCAACTTCTGTAGAAGTTTGGCAAGAGGAAGTGCTGGTTGGTGGGCTTTACGGAATTTATTTGAGAGAGAAACAAGTATTTTGTGGCGAAAGTATGTTCGCTAAAATAAGTAATGCTTCAAAGTATGGATTTATCAGTTTAGTACAAAAGCTTAAAAAAGAACATGTAAAATTAATAGACTGCCAAGTTTATACGCAACATTTAGAACGGTTAGGTGCACAGGAAGTTTCAAGAGCAGAATTTTTAAGCTATTTATAAAGTGATACTTAATCCACTTAAGAAAAAAAGTTGGGTGTAAGGAAATCTTCCCGTGTAATTTCGGTAACGATATTCTAGACCAAAATTTACTTTTACCGCTTCAGAAAAATTGTAGTCGAATGCTGTAGTAAAACGCTGTCCTAGTGTAGGTCTAAAATTGTTAGCCATTTCCCACACCGTTTCTGTATTGATTTCCATGGATAACTCACGATTATCTGTACGCAAACCGTTAAGTGGAAATTCTACAGCAACACGATATCGACCTCTATAAACGGTTATGCTTTTAAAACGTTGAGCTAATCTAAAGCGATGTGATATTTTATAAACACCTACTTTTTTAGAGTGTGTATATTCTTCTATAAAACGGAGTTCATTGTGAAAACCTTCAGGAAACATTTCAATAAAACGGTACCGAACACCGGCACTAAGTTTACCATAAAGACCAACTTCTCGACTGGTAAAATGCGAAAACTCTAAAAACCGAACTGCCGGATCAAACTGATTATTTCTATAAATAACCTCTCTATTTGCAACTCCAAATTTATAGGACCAAGGCGTATCGTTTTTCACTTTAATATTAACCGCCGGATTAATCAACATTCTCAAATCTTCTTGGGCAGAAGCTGAAACGCAAATAAAAGCAATGATAAAAAATAGTACGCTTGTTTTTTTAGTACATAAAGTAATCATAAGAACTCTCCGCTATTTCTCTTTGTTTTTTGAAATTACCGGAAGAATCAAACAAAATTTCTAAACGTTTACGTTCTTTTTGAATTTTAACTTTTACAATAAACTCATAATAGTCAGGCTTATTTCGTCTGTGATTGATGGCGCGATTGTAAGTTTCTTTTTCAGTTTCAGTACGTTGTTTTTTAAATTGCAACTGTACCTTTTCTACATTAAACTTAGCGTAGTTTTCTTTAAAATACGTTTGGATTGTTTTTTTAGCTAAAGGATTAATACTGTCAAAATCTTTAACAATTTCAATGTCTTGTAAGTTTCCTTTTTCACCAAACTCTACACTATAAAGGAAAGAAGCTATTTTAAATTTTGCTTCGTAACCTTTTTTTTCGCTGTCAATTTCAAAATAAAACCGATTCTTTTTTGTCTTATTGTTTTCAAAATTTCTTAGAAACAAAAGTGCTTTTTGAGGCATTTCCTCTTTAGAAATCCGTTCTTCTTTTTCCGATTTTTTTTGCTGTGCAATAGTACTCAAACTAATTAAAAAAAACAGTATAAAAATTAACTTTTTCATAACTTAAAAATATCTTTAACGTAGTTCTTGCTGACGAAAACAACTAACTTCATGATCGTTTACCATACCGGTGGCTTGCATAAATGCATAAATTACAGTAGAACCCGTAAACTTAAATCCTCTTGTTTTTAATTCTTTACTAATTTTGTCACTTATTGCTGAAGTAGCAGGTGCTTTTTTATAATCCTTTATAGTATGTTGAATTGGTTTTTCATCTACAAAAGCCCATATAAATTTACTGAAACTTCCAAATTCTTGCTGTATTTCTATAAAAGCTTTTGCATTGGTGACTGCCGATTTTACTTTTAATTTGTTTCTGATAATTCCTTTATCAGTCAGTAATTTCTGAATTTTTTCTTCAGAATAAACAGCAATTTTTTCATAATTAAAATCACTAAAAGCCTTTCTGAAATTTTCTCTTTTACGTAGAATGGTAATCCAACTTAAACCGGCTTGAAAAGTTTCGAGCAGTAAAAATTCAAACAAGGTTTTATCATCGTAAACAGGAACGCCCCATTCTTGGTCATGATAGCTTTCATAAAGATCGTCTCCTTCACACCAGCCACATCTTTTCTTCGGCATAATTATCTTATATTTGATGTCTAAAATAGAAAGTTTTTTTTGGCTTTATCGCCCTTTACAGTAAATTAATACTATGGAAACATTGCCTTTAAGTAAGTTGATTGAAAAGAGTTTAGTTGAAGCATACTCATACCAAGAATATAAAAATTTGGTTTCAGAATTACTTGCTCAAAATGAGTCTACAGCCAAAATACAAACACCAATTCTAACGGAATATTCTAAACTGAATGAACGTCGAATGAAACGTTGGGATAAAACCTTAAAATTGAGTTCTGATCAAATTAAAAAAATAGAAAATTATTCAGAAGAGGTTTACTGGCTAGTTATTTCTGAAGGTTGGTGTGGCGATGCGGCGCACGCTTTACCAGTGTTGAATAAATTAGCAGAATTAAATGATAACATCGATTTAAAAATTGTACTTCAAGATTCTCACGATGAGCTAATGAATCAGTTTTTGACAAATGGAGGCAAGTCTATTCCTAAACTAATTATATATAAACCAGAGACAAAAACGGTAATTGGTAATTGGGGCCCGCGACCTTCAACCGCTACAAAAATGGTAGAGGCATATAAAAAAGAGTACGGCACAATTACACCTGAATTTAAGGAAGAGTTACAACGCTGGTATAACAAAGATAAAGGACAAACCATTGTAAAAGATATTATAGCATTATTAGAAAAATAAATTCACCAGTTTTGGTTTGGGCTTGCAGTAGGTTTTAAACTTTTAGCTAGAAATGGATTTAGCGGTGAAATTTATGCCGGGTAGGTAGACTTTTTAATGATGAAACTATTGAAGCTTTTCCTCGTTTAGGAATTAGTTTAGGAAAACGTTTTTAAATTTAACTTTCTTTCTTAGGTAACATCTCGATAAAGGTTTCTAAATCTAAAGCGTTTTCTATATGAAAATTGCCACTTTTTGTTCTTCTTAATGCGGATAAATGTGCGCCACTTTCTAGTGCTTTTCCAAAATCGTGTGCCAAACTTCTAATGTAAGTTCCTTTACTGCAAGTCACTTTAAAGTCAACTTTTGGAAGTTGAATTTGAGTTAACTCGAAAGAAGAAATCGTAACTTTTCGCGGATCAATTTTCACCTCTTTGCCTTTTCTGGCATATTCATACAAACGTTTACCGTCTTTTTTTAAAGCTGAAAAAACTGGTGGATATTGCTCAATTTCTCCTGTAAATTGTGCGGTAGCTTTTTTTATTTTTTCTTCGGTTAAATGTTCTGTAGGAAAAGTTTTATCGACTTCGGTCTCTAAATCGTAAGATGGCGTGGTTTCTCCAAAAGTAAATGTGCCCGTGTATTCTTTTTCTTGCCCTTGGAGTTCTGGGATTTTTTTAGTGAATTTTCCGGTACAAATCACTAAAATACCGGTTGCTAACGGATCTAAAGTTCCGGCGTGACCGACTTTTATTTTCTTGATGCCACAGTTTTTTCTAATTAACCAACGCACTTTATTTACCAATTGAAAGGAAGTCCACTCTAAAGGTTTATCAAATACTAAAATTTGTCCGTTTTTAAAATCTTCTGCGGTAAACTGAGTCATGAACACTAAATTTTAAGCGAAGGTAATTTTTTAAGTGCTTTTCTTCAAAACTAATCTTGAAATAATATAATAAAAGGAGACTAATATATTTTTTGCCTTCAAGAATACTTTTAGTTAACTTTACCGTTAAATTTTTAACATTTTAATATGAAAACAATATACTTACGCAATTTATTAATTGCTTTTTGCTTTACATCGCCTTTTTTAATTTTAAGTTGTAGCGACGATGAAACTTCAGAAGAACCACAAACTTCAAATCCGAGTTTAAATGTTGATGGTGAAATCACTGATTTTGGAGAGGTTTCTATAGGTCATTTAGCTGAACAGCAAATCTATATAAAAACTGCAAGCATAGCGGGAATAACATCTATAAATACATCAGGAAATTATAAAATCTCTATTGATGGAGAAACATTTGATAGTGAGCTAGAGCTAACAGAAGAGAATATTGTCGCTGAACAAAATCTGTATATTCAGTTTGCCCCAACAGAAGAAGGAGAGCAAACGGGGAGTTTAGCAATTGCAAATGCTAATATTAATACTATCAACATCGATTTAAAAGGAACAGGAGTTAGGACAATAAATACTTATCAAGCTTTTGAAAATGAACATTTAGCTTTTGGGAATGATCATAATCAAGCTTCAGCGCAATCATTCACTTTGCAAGAAGATGTTTCGCGCACCAAGAATATAATGATGTATATCCGTTTAAATTGTCCTTCAGGAGGTTGTGATGCTTGGGATAGGTTTGCACACGTTCAAGTTAAAGATCCTTCTTCTGGTTTATGGTATGAAATGGGACGTTATATTACTCCATATGGAGTCGATAATCATCAATTAGAAAGAGGTTTTCCTGTAGATGTAACTGATTTTAAATCTTTATTAGAGGGAGAGGTTGAGTTAAGAGTTTATGCAGAAACTTGGGTGAATCCAGGTTGGAGCGTTTCTTTAGAGTTTGACTATACAGAAGGTTACGCTGATTATAAATATTATAACATTGCTCGTGTAATAGAGTATAATAAAAATTCGCTAGAAGGTGTTCCTTATGGTGTAAATTATGATGAAAATGAATTTGATTTAACCAAAAATATTAATTTTCCTGATAATACAGAAGCAACACATTTACGTAGTATAATCTCAGGATGGGGACATGCTACTCCAGCAGATTCAGGAAATAGACGTTGTGCAGAATGGTGTTTTAGAACACATCATATATATGTAAATGGGGTAGAAACATTTACTCACGATATGGATGCTATTGGGTGTAGTCAAAATCCTGTAAGTCCACAAGCTGGAAATTGGCAACCAGATCGTGCTGGTTGGTGTCCTGGGATGGAAGTTCCAGTTCGAATCAATAATTTTGACTCTTCAATGTCGGGTGAAACCATAGAATTTGAATACAAGTTTGAGCCTTGGACTTCTGATGGTACAGGAGACGGTGCTTTTTATGCGATTTCTACTTTTGTAGTTGTAAAAAGTAATACTGAGATTTCAAAACCTACAGTAAATTAATTAAAAACTTAGTTCAAATCATAAAACCCGCAAATATCTTTTGCGGGTTTTTATATGACTATTTTAAGAGTAATAACTTACAATAATGGCTATGATACCAACTATTAGACAGTAAATAGCAAAGTATCTTAATTTACTTTTCTTGACGAGAGAAATCATCCAGGTACAAGCAAAAAGACCAGAAATAAATGCGGCTACAAAACCAATAGCTAAACTTGTGGTATTGCCGGTATGTGTTAATTCCCCGCTTAGTAAATCCTTAGCGATTTTTCCTAAAATAAGCGGAACGACCATTAAAAATGAAAAACGCGCGGCTTTGGTTTTATCGTTGCCTAGTAAAACAGAGGTTGAAATTGTAGCGCCACTTCTGGAAATTCCCGGAAGCATGGCAATTGCTTGTGAAATCCCGATGACAAAAGCGTTGGAATAACTTACTTTTTTTGCTGTGTTTTTTGCTTTATCGGCCAACCACAAAAGTAAGGCAGTAATGATGAGCATAAAACCGACAAGCATGATGCTTCCGCCAAAAAGTTGCTCTAATTCTTCTTCAAAAAACAAACCAATAAGTGCCGCGGGAATCATAGAAATAATGATTTTCAGCGAAAATTTGGTTTCTTCATTCCATTTAAATTGAAGCAATCCGCGTAAAATTTCCCAAATATCTTTTCTAAAAATGACAATGGTACTTAATGCGGTGGCAAAATGCAAGACAACAGTAAAAAGGAGTGATTCTTCTGGAACACTGGTGTCGCCTAAAATGGCTTTTCCTAATTCTAAATGACCGCTGGAAGAAACGGGTAGAAATTCGGTTAACCCTTGAATTATCCCCAATAATAGGGCGTCTAAAATCTCCATTATTTTTTCTTAGCAGGATTTAAGAGAATAGCGTAAACTTCAATACCAAAACCTAATAATACAAGCATTGGAGCAAGTCTAATTCTTCGCCAGCTATAAATTTCTGGGTTAAAAACTTCAGGATCATCGCTACCGCCGCCTGCCATTAATATAAAGCCTAATGCAATTACAGCTAAACCAATTAGCATGACCTTAAAGTTCTTCTTTTCAAAAATAAAATAAGGTTCGTTTTTTTGCTTAACTTCTTGTTTTCTTTTTTGTTCTCCCATTTTTAAATTCTATTTCAATTCAGTATATAAAATACTATCATTTACAGAAACCTGAGCAATTCTGTTGCCTACTTGATTAAACCACATTTTTGGAAGGTAAATATCTACTTTTTCTCCTTGATAATTATTCAGAATTTTAATGTCAATATTTTTTTGACCATCTTCAATAGTGTATACTTTTAAATCTTCAGCAAAAATAAGAACATCATTATTGTTTTCTGAAGACGTAGTTCCTGCTCCTTTAAGTTTAATCGTTATTTTTTTGGTGTTTTCTAACGTTGGCGAGAAAAAACCACTACAACTCGTCATTGAAAAATAAGCGCGATTAAAAATATTCTAATAATAAAGTTCATCAGTCTTTAAATTTAAAAAACGTTGCGTTGCAAAAAAGGTGCTGAACCAAGAAATAATAATTCCCGTTAAAAATACTGCACCAAATAATCCCGCTAATAGCACTTGATTTTTTAAAAGTTCAAGCTCCGGAAAACTTTTATTGATGTAATATAAAACACCTGCCATTCCCGCTAAAGCTAAAATTGCACCAATCATTCCTAATTTTATGCTTTTCCAAATAAATGGACGTCTGATAAATCCTTTTGTAGCGCCCACCATTTGCATGGTTTTTATGGTAAATCGCTTAGAATAAACTGAAAGCCTAATAGAACTGTTGATCAATAAAACAGCGATAAATGTGAAAATTCCGCTTACCACCAGAATCCAAAAACTAATTCGTTTTACGTTATCATTCAACAAAGCAATAAGCGGTTTGTCATAAATGACTTCATCAATAAAATCTTTTTCAGTTAGATCGCGCGAAATTTCTGCAATTTGAACTTCAGAAACATAATCGGCATTAAAATAAACATCAATCGAATTTTGTAACGGATTATAGCCTAAAAAGTCCATAAAATCTTCGCCAATTTCTTCGCTGTGTGCTTTGGCAGCTTCCTCTTTAGATACAAAATTAGTGCTTTTGGTATATTCGGCTAAAGTTAAACTTTTTTGAAGCTGATTAATTTCTACTTCTTTCGCGGTATCTTTTAGGTAAATGGTTAAAGCAATTTGCTCCTTAAAATGATCGGCAACTTTTTTGGTATTCAACACCAAAAGCCCTAGCAATCCTAATAAAAAAAGGACAAGCGAAATACTAATAACAACCGAAAAATAAGACGAAATTAACCGTCTTTTCTGATATCTCTCAAAAGAAGAACTCATAAAAAGCGCGTGTGATTTTTTGTAAAAATAATAAAGTAATCTGAACTCTTTTCTTTAAAACGTCTAAACTTTTCACTTTCGTACATTAATAGTACTTTTGCGAATCAAATTTCAGCATTCGTAACTACGAAAAAAACAGAAAATGAGCTACAATTTTAAGCAGATAGAAGCCAAATGGCAACAATATTGGGCAGAAAACCAAACTTTTAAAGCCTCGAACAAAAGCGACAAAGAGAAATTTTATGTACTCGATATGTTTCCGTATCCATCGGGAGCCGGCTTGCATGTTGGGCATCCGCTCGGTTATATCGCCAGCGATATTGTAGCGCGTTACAAAAGACATCAAGGTTTTAATGTATTGCATCCACAAGGTTACGATTCGTTTGGATTGCCCGCAGAACAATACGCGATACAAACCGGTCAACATCCTGCAATTACCACCAAAACAAATGTGAAACGCTATCGAGAACAACTTGATAAAATAGGATTTTCATTTGATTGGAGCCGAGAAGTTCGCACCAGCGATCCTCATTATTACAAATGGACGCAGTGGATTTTTATTCAACTTTTTGAATCGTATTACTGCAACGATTCACAACAAGCTCGACCGATTACTGAACTAAAAGATGTTTTTGCTGAAGAAGGAAATACAACAATTAATGCTGCTTGCGATGATGATGTAGCTGAATTTTCTGCGGAAGCGTGGAACGCATTTTCTGAAAAAGAACAACAAGAAATTTTATTAAAATATCGCTTAACTTATTTAGCTGAAACCGAAGTAAATTGGTGTCCGCAATTAGGAACTGTTTTAGCGAACGATGAAATTGTAAACGGCGTTTCTGAACGTGGAGGTTATCCTGTAGTTCGAAAAAAAATGAAGCAATGGAGTATGCGAATTTCTGCCTATGCAGAACGTTTGCTAAATGGTATTGATTATAACTCAGAAGAACTCGATTGGTCAGAATCTTTAAAAGATATTCAAAGAAATTGGATAGGTAAATCGAAAGGAGCTACGGTCCATTTCAATTTGTACGATGAGACCCTGAAACAAGTTCAGGGTGACACGCGTCATTCCGAACTTGATTCGGAATCCCATCCTCGTATTTCCGTATTCACCACCCGCCCCGATACTATTTTTGGTGTTACGTTTATGACCTTGGCGCCGGAACATGAATTGGTGTCGCAACTAACAACTCCAGAACAGAAAGAAGCTGTTGAAAATTATATTGAAGCCACTGCAAAACGCAGCGAGCGTGACCGAATGGCCGATGTAAAAAGCATTACCGGCGTTTTTACCGGCGCGTATGCTGAGCATCCATTTACCAAAGAACCAGTGCCGATTTGGATTGGCGACTACGTTTTAGCGAGCTACGGAACCGGCGCGGTAATGGCTGTACCGTGTGGCGATCAGCGTGATTACGATTTTGCGAAACATTTTAATATTCCGATAAAAAACATTTTTAAAGATGTCGATATTTCTGAAGAAGCGCATGCCGGAAAAGAAGGAACAGTGATCGCAAATTCAGATTTTTTAAATGATCTTCCGTATAAAAAAGCCTTGAAAACGGCAATTTATGAATTAGAAAAAATTGGTCAGGGAAAAGGAAAAACTAATTATAGATTACGCGACGCCGTTTTTAGTCGCCAGCGTTATTGGGGCGAACCGTTTCCGGTATATTACGTAAACGGAATGCCAAAAATGATCGACGAAAAATATTTGCCGCTCCAATTACCGGAAGTCGAAAAATATTTACCTACCGAAGAAGGTGAACCGCCATTAGGAAGAGCTGATGTTTGGGCGTGGGATGCAAAAAATAATAAAGTGGTTTCTAATGCGATGCTGAATCAAGTTCAGCATGACGAAACTGAACGTACTTCCGAACTTGACTCGGAATCTCATCCTGAAGTTTATCCGTTAGAATTAAACACGATGCCGGGTTGGGCGGGAAGTTCTTGGTATTTTTTCCGCTATATGGAAGATGAAAAGCGCGATGAAGTTTTTGCTTCCGCGGAAGCGATGAAGTATTGGGAAAATGTAGATTTATATTTAGGCGGAAGCGAGCACGCAACCGGTCACTTATTATACTCGCGTTTTTGGACCAAGTTTTTAAAAGACCGCGGATTGGTACCTGTAGAAGAACCCTTTAAAAAGCTGATTAATCAAGGCATGATTTTGGGTGAAAGTGCTTTTGTTTACAGGATTTCTGGATTATTGTATCCTTTTGATGATTTAGGGCTAAACTTAGATGACGAGTTTGTCAAGAAAACAGAATTACATGATCTGTATAAACAAATTTTTAAACAAAGATTCATTTCATACCCTCTTTTAAAAGAAAATGAAAAAGGCGATAACGGATATCTAGTTTCTGACTGCATTAGATTGAATAAAAGTGAGATAGAAACTATATTGAGATATGGTTTTGATCCAAATAAATTATCATTCTCTGTTTTAAGGATTCACGCCGATGTTTCTTTAGTCAACACCTCTAATGAATTAGATATTGAAGGCTTTAAAGAATGGCTTCCTGAGTTTAGAAATTCGGAGTTTATGATCGAAGAAGATGGTGAGTATACTGTTGAGAGAGAAGTTGAAAAAATGTCGAAATCAAAATACAATGTCGTTAATCCCGATGATATTTGTAATGAATATGGCGCCGATACCTTGCGAATGTATGAAATGTTCCTCGGGCCGATAGAACAAGCAAAACCTTGGAATACTGCAGGAATTACGGGTGTTTATAATTTCTTGAAAAAGCTGTGGAAACTTTACCATTCCCCCTCTAACTCCTCCGAAGGGGAAGAACAGTTTTCGGTAACCGATACTGAGGCAAGCAAAGAATCGTTAAAAACACTACACAAAACCATTAAAAAAGTAACTGAAGATATTGAAGAATTCAGTTTTAATACGTCGGTTTCAACCTTTATGATTTGCGTGAACGAATTAGCTGCACAAAAATGTAACAGCCGAGAAATTTTAGAACCCTTAGCTGTTTTAATTTCGCCTTATGCGCCACACATTGCGGAAGAATTATGGAGCAAATTAGGGCATTCAGAAAGTATTTCCACCGCTGAATTCCCAATAGTTGAAGAAAAACATCTGGTAGAAAGCACGAAAACCTATCCTATTTCCTTCAACGGAAAAATGCGTTTTACGCTTGATTTGTCGTTAGACCTATCAAAAGATGAAATTGAAAAAATCGTGATGGAAGATGAGCGTACTCAAAAGCAACTCAACGGCCGCGAACCGAAAAAAGTAATCATTGTTCCCGGTAAAATTGTAAATATTGTTGGGTAGATAAGAAGTAGGACCGCTTTGCTGTAAGAGAAAAGATATTCTATTAAGATTATTAAAATATGAGTCAAGAATACTGAAAAATCGTGTCCATTTAATCTAAATTCTCATATCTAATAGCGTAGCGATCTACATGCTAACGAATGACAAAATAACCGCTTTATAAAACCTTGCTGAAATGGCGAGGTTTTTGATTTATACAATTCAAGTATACGATTAAAGACGAAAAATTATGATGGGATATTATTTGCTTATTGGACTAATTATGTTGGCAAGTTGGTATGTAAGCCACAAGCTGAAAAGTAAATTTAAAAAATATTCAGAAGTTCATTTACAAAACGGAATGAGCGGGAAAGAAGTTGCCGAAAAAATGTTGGCAGATCATGGAATTACCGATGTAAAAGTAATTTCAACACCAGGACAATTAACCGATCATTATCATCCGACTAAAAAAACGATTAATTTAAGTGAATCGGTTTACAATCAACGAAATGCGGCTGCGGCTGCTGTTGCAGCACATGAGTGTGGTCACGCGGTTCAGCACGCTAAAGCCTACGGTTGGTTAAAAATGAGAAGTACATTGGTTCCTGCCGTGAGTGTTGCCTCTCGTTTTAGCCATCTTGTCATAATTGGTGGGTTGCTTTTGATGATGATGTCTTTGAGCGGTGTTGGGCAAATGGTTTTATTGGGAGGAATTATTATGTTCGGTATGGGAACCTTGTTCAGCTTTATTACGCTTCCTGTAGAATATGATGCGAGTAATCGCGCGCTAGCTTGGCTAAAAACGGAAAATATTGTGACATCAGAAGAATATAAACATTCTGAAGATGCATTAAAATGGGCAGCGAGAACCTATGTAGTTGCTGCAATTGGTTCGCTGGCAACGCTACTTTATTTTATCGGAATATTTTTAGGAAGGGATTAAAACAGCTTTTTATTAGCAAAAAAAGGCTGTATAAAAAGTCTATTTTTGTCAACCTGAACTTGATTCAGGTTCTCATACTGGTTTGTATTTCAGCAAAATGAGATTCTGAAATAAATTCAGAATGACGCTTTTTTCACCTTTTTAAACAGCCTCTTTTTTATAATTAATAACTACAAAACTAGCCTACTACATTATCTATGTTGTAGCCTAAGTATTCACGTTCTTTTTCCTTAAACTCAATACCGTTTTCGGCAAGTTCTTTTAAAATAGGCGTGTAAACTTCTTTATGAATTGGTCGTAAAACACCGGGTGTAGTAATTTCTTTATTCAATATTTTTATGGTGGCAATTGCTACCGGAAGACCAACAGTTTTTGCCATTGCAGTATAGGTTTGATCTTCACCAATATGAACCATTGTGGAATCGATTTGTTTTTTCTCGCCATTTAATTCGTATCCAAATTTGTGATACATCACAATCATATCTTTATCATCAGGAGCGAGCGTCCATTTTTCTTCTAAAATTTTCTGAAGCGCTTGCGCTGGCGTTGCATTTTTAAGTCCGATTTTTTTATTTGGATTAAAAATATCCAATTCTTCCAGCTTATTCCACATCACGTCATCTTGATCAATTTTTAGACTGTAGCGCATTTTTAATTCTACAGAATCGGTAGGCGAATAAGGTAAAAAAGAATTTACAAAATCGCGATAACTCATATTTTCAGAGTCTTGCATACTGTATGTATCATCTGTCATACCGAGTTGTACAAACATATTCCAAGCTTTGCTGAAACCAACACGACGTAAAGTTCCACGGTATAATGTTTTTACATTTTCTAAACCATAAACACTGCGGTACTTTAAGGAATTTCTATTGGCTAAACCTTCAAATCTTCCGTAACCTTCAATTTCTAAAAATTCGGTTCTTCTAAATAAGCGGTTATACGGAATGTATTTATATTGTCCTTCTTGAATAAATTCCGCAGCACCTCCTTGTCCGGCTACGACTACATTTCTTGGATTCCAGGTGAATTTGTAATTCCATAAATTGGTATCGCTTTCAGGAGCAACCAATCCGCCGGTAAAAGATTCAAACAAAAGCATTTTTCCGCCTTTTTCACGAATTCTATCGATTACTTGCATGGCACTCATATGGTCAATCCCTGGATCTACACCAATTTCATTCATAAAAGTTAAGCCCTTTTCTTTTACTTTTTCATCAAGCGCCTGCATAGCTTCGCTTACGTAAGAAGCGGTGACCATATTTTTATTGAATTGAACGCAATCTTTGGCAACTTCAATATGGAAACGCGCCGGAAGCATTGAAATGACAATATCAGCAGATTTTATAGCTTCTTGGCGTTCTTTTTCTTCAAAAATATCTAAGCTGATGGCTTTAGTGCGAGGATGATCTCCTGCAAATTTTTCAGCGTTTTCTAATTTTAAATCGCCAATGGTTAATTGCAATTGTTCGGTTTCACTTTTTTCTTTTAAATACTTGATTAAAGAAGAGGTTGATTTTCCTGCTCCTATGATTAAAATATTTCGCATCTTAAGTTTAGTTAATTAAATTTGTTGGGTTACTTTCAAAGTACTTAAATTATTATTGTTTTTAAAAATTTAATTTATGCATCGTAAATTATTGTTGTTAGGAAGTATAGCAGGATTGTTAGCTGTGATTTTGGGAGCTTTTGGTGCCCATGGCTTGGAAAAATTAGTCGATGCAGAGGCTTTGCAAACTTTTGAAACCGGTGTGCGTTACCAATTTTATCATGCTTTTTTAGCGTTATTGATTGGTGGTTTTTCTTTTTTTAGTACAAAAACAAAAACGATACTTTTTTATTTGTTGTTAACAGGAATAATCTTGTTTTCCGGTTCTATTTATGGTTTAGCAACAAATAATTTGACAAACTTCGATTTTACAAGTCTAGCTTTGCTTACCCCGTTAGGCGGGACACTCTTAATTATAGCTTGGCTAATAGTAGTTATTAACATTTTGAAGATTAAAATGAAATAAAAATAGCGCTGAAATCGTTATTTCTTTGGTATTATTTATATTTTTGCTTTACAAACACAACATTAAAAATTTTTCATGGTGGCAAACAATCAAACCACAAATACGTTATCCTTATCAGATTACGGAATAAAGAACGCGACAGTCAACTACCAATTATCACCGGAAGAACTTCATAATATTACTATTGAAAAAGGACAAGGCGTAGAAGCCAGTTCTGGCGCTTTAGCAATAAAAACCGGAGAATTTACCGGAAGATCGCCACAAGATCGTTTTATTGTAAAAGATGAAGTTACCGAAGATGAAATTTGGTGGGGAAATATCAACATTCCTTTTGAAAGTGAAAAGTTTGATAAGCTTTACAAAAAGGTAACTGATTATCTTTCTGAAAAAGAAGTATTTGTTCGTGATGCTTATGCTTGTGCAGATCCTGCATACCGATTAAACATACGTGTGATTAATGAATATCCTTGGAGCAATATGTTTGCTCACAATATGTTTTTAAGACCGACAGAAAAAGAATTAGAGAATTTTGAAGAAGAATGGTTGGTTGTAAATGCGCCAGGATTTATGGCAGATCCAGAAGTAGACGGAACACGTCAGCATAATTTTGCCATTTTAAACTTCAGTAAAAAAATTGCTTTAATTGGAGGAACCGGATATACCGGTGAAATTAAAAAAGGAATTTTTTCTGCCTTAAATTTTATTCTTCCAGTAGATAAAAACACCTTGCCAATGCATTGCTCAGCAAATGTTGGTAAAGAAGGAGATACAGCAATTTTCTTTGGCCTTTCAGGAACTGGAAAAACAACACTTTCTGCAGATCCTGATAGAAAATTAATCGGTGATGATGAACATGGTTGGACAAAAGAAAATAAAGTGTTTAATTTTGAAGGCGGTTGTTATGCTAAAGTAATCAACCTTTCTAAAGAAAATGAGCCCGATATTTATAAAGCAATAAAACCGGGAGCAATTTTAGAAAATGTTATTTTAAATGATAAAGGGGATGTAGATTTTGATGATGTTTCTATTACTCAAAATACACGGGTGAGTTATCCGATTTATCATATCAATAATATTCAACAGCCATCAATTGCTGATAAGCCAAAAAATATTTTCTTTTTAACCGCCGATGCTTTTGGAGTTTTGCCTCCGATAAGTAAATTGACTCCAGGTCAAGCAGCTTACCATTTTATTAGCGGGTATACGGCAAAAGTTGCCGGAACCGAAGCAGGAATCGATGAGCCACAACCAAGTTTTTCTGCTTGTTTTGGAGCGCCATTTATGCCGCTTCACCCAACTCGCTATGCAGAAATGTTGAGTGCAAAAATGAAAGAAAACGGTGTAAATGTGTGGTTGGTAAATACCGGTTGGACTGGAGGACCTTACGGAACTGGTTCGCGAATGAAAATAAAATATACACGCGCTATGATTACTGCGGCATTAGAAGGTAAGTTAGAAAATGCTTCTTTTGTACAGCATGATATTTTTGGGTTAGAAATGCCGGAAGAATGTCCTAATGTTCCTAAGGAGGTTTTAAACCCTAAGAAAACTTGGAGTGATGGCGAGGCTTATGATAAAAAAGCAGAAACCTTAGCTTCTTTCTTTAAAGACAACTTTAAGAAGTTTGAAGCCTATGCTAACGAAGAAATTTTAGCTGGAGGACCAATAAAATAAGCTTAAATAATTAAGCGTAAAAAAACCGGTGATTTTTATTACCGGTTTTTTTATATCAAAATTTTTAGAAAATTATTTTTTGTTATTTTCTTTTATATATTTTTCTAAGGCCATGGTCATCGATGGTGTTTCTGGCGTAGGAGCTTTTATATTAATGGTGAGTCCATGCTCTTTTGCAGCCTTGATGGTAGAATTTCCAAAAACAGCTATACGCGTGTTTTTTTGTTCAAAATCCGGGAAGTTTTCAAATAATGAAATAATACCACTCGGACTAAAAAATACTACAATATCATAAAAGACTTCCTTTAAATTAGAAAGGTCGCTAACTACTGTTTTATAAAAAATTCCACGTGTCCAATTAACACCTAGTTTGTCTAGTTGCTTCGGAATAGCAGGTTTCAACATGTCTGATGAAGGAAGCAAGAATTTTTCATTCTTGTATTTTTTAAGCATAGGAGCTAAATCAGGAAAAGTTCTTTTTCCCACATAAATTTTACGCTTTCTGTAGACTACGTATTTTTGCAAGTAATAGGCGACAGCTTCACTTTGGCAAAAATATTTTAAAGAATCCGGTACTTTAAATCGCATTTCTTCTGCAATTCTAAAAAAGTGATCTACAGCGTTTCTACTCGTCAAAATAATAGCGGTGTATTGCGATAAATCAATTTTTTGCTGTCTAACTTCTTTAGAAGAAACTCCTTCTACATGGATAAACGGAATAAAATCAATTTTAACCTTTTGCTTTTCTTCTAGTTCAAAATAAGGAGAGTTTTCAACCTTAGGCTCTGGTTGAGAAATTAAAATTGTTTTCACTTTCATATACAGTCTTTTTAGCTTGAAACCTGATGCTACTTACGTAATTACTTTAAATAAAATGAAATACGGAGCGATTTCAAGGGTGCAAAGGTACAAAATAAAATAAAACCAATGGGTAAAAACTAGCTTTTGGTTTTTTTGATAATAACTTAATAACATAAGTAGGTTACTTAGAATCAAAATACTGCCTAAAATAAGTAGTGCCATTTTTGATGCAGAGAAACCATAGACCAATAAAATTAAAACAGGAAAAATACCTAAGCTTAAAAAATTCTTGTAAGTAATTTTATAAAAAATGTAATTGTCGATAATTTTTTCAATAGAAAAAATATTGCCGATAATTTTTTCAAAAAAATATTTTACACTAATAAATATAGCGTAGGCTACAAAAATTTGAATAAAAAACAAGACGCCTCGTTTGTCTTCAAAATAAACGCCATAGGTTTTAAATACAAGATATAAGCCTAAACTAATGAGTAGCGTATGCAATAGAAATAGAGAAAAACTGAAGCGGTTAATTATTTGTAATGATTTTTTATGACTGGTAAAATATTTATTAGAGTAAAGAATGCGTGAAAAATCATAAAAACGCTCACTGTTAAATATTTTTGCTAAAACCAGTAATAAAAGCATGAGCAGAAACAAAATAGTGTTCCAATCGGTAGATAATATATTTCGTTCAATTGCTTCCAATATAGACTTGCTGGGTTTTTTGCAAAGGTAAAATTAAATAGCACAAAAACATGGAATAGAAGACCTTAAAAATAGTTACATTTGCCTAAAAAAGTTGAATGTCTAAGCGGCTTGTTATTATACCTACTTATAACGAGATTGAGAATATAGAGCGAATTATACGTAATGTGTTTTCTCAAAAGCATCTCTTTCATATTCTAGTAGTCGATGATAATTCGCCAGACGAAACGGCAAAAAAAGTAAACGAATTACAGAAAGAATTTAAAGAAAAATTACACCTGGAAGTTCGTAAAAATAAATCGGGTTTAGGAACAGCCTATATTCATGGGTTTAAATGGGCGCTTCAACGAGAATATGATTATATATTTGAAATGGATGCAGATTTTTCGCATAATCCCAATGATTTAATTCGGCTTTATAATGCGTGTGTAAAGCAAAAAGCATCCGTAAGTATTGGCTCGCGTTACATCAAAGGCGTTAATGTTATAAATTGGCCTATGAATCGTGTATTAATGTCTTGGTTTGCTTCTAAATATGTGCGTGCTATTACACGAATGGATATACAAGATACCACGGCGGGTTTTGTGTGTTACCATCGTAAAGTTTTAGAAAAAATAAACTTAGATAGCATTCAATTTATAGGTTATGCTTTTCAAATAGAAATGAAATTTAAAGCCTATTTGCACAAATTTAAAATTGTAGAAGTACCGGTAATTTTCACTGATCGAACCCGAGGAAAATCAAAACTGAGCAGTAATATAATTTCTGAAGCAGTTTTTGGAGTCATTAAAATGAAATTAAAAAGCCTGATAGGAAAAGAGGTCTAAAGCATAAAGAAGAAGTAAATGAAGAAGATTTTAATTAAAAACGCAAAAATCGTTAACGAAGGAAAAGTAGTAGATGGCGATGTTTATATTGAAGACGACATGATTGTTGATGTTGCCGATATGATTAGTGCAAAATCACAAGATGTACAAATTATAGACGCAGAGGGGCAACATTTACTTCCGGGGATTATAGATGATCAAGTACATTTTAGAGAGCCGGGCTTAACGCACAAAGAAGATATTGCATCAGGTTCTAGAGCGGCTGTAGCTGGCGGGATTACCTCGTTTATAGAAATGCCTAATACCAATCCGCAAACCACAACCATAGAAAAACTACAAGAGAAATTTGATTTAGCAAAGGAAGTTTCTTACGCAAATTATTCTTTTATGTTTGGCGGAACTAACGATAATTTAGAGGAAATTAAAAAAGTAGACCCAAAAACTACTGCAGCCTTAAAATTATTTTTAGGATCTTCTACCGGAAATATGCTGGTAGATGACGAAAAAGTTTTAGAAGAAATTTTTAAAAATTCGCCTGTAATGGTTGTCGCACATTGCGAAGATGAAGAAACTATACAGAAAAATTTAGCTGCCTATAAAGAAGAGTATGGAGATAATATTCCAATTGAATTTCATCCGAAAATAAGAAGTGAAGAGGCTTGTTATTTATCTTCTTCAAAAGCAGTAGCGCTTGCCAAAAAAACCGGAGCACGTTTGCACGTTTTTCATCTATCTACGGCTAAAGAATTATCATTATTCGACAGTAAAAAACCCTTAAAAGATAAAAAGATAACCGCAGAGGTTTGCATTCATCATTTATGGTTTAACGATTCTATGTACAAAGAAAAAGGAACATTTATAAAATGGAATCCGGCTGTAAAAACTAAAAAAGATCAAGATGCGTTGTTAAAAGCAGTAATCGATAATAAAATTGATGTAATAGCAACAGATCACGCGCCACACACTAAAGAGGAAAAGCAAAACGTTTACACAAAGGCACCAAGTGGCGGGCCTTTAGTGCAACATGCCTTACCGGCGATGCTAGAATTTTATCATCGTAATAAAATTACGCTTGAAAAAATTGTAGAAAAAATGTGTCACAATCCGGCTATTTTATTTAATATAGAAAAAAGAGGGTATATTAAAAAAGGCTTTAAAGCCGATTTAGTTTTGGTAGATTTAAATGCACCGTGGACAGTTCAAAAAGAGAATATATTATACAAATGTGGTTGGTCTCCGTTTGAGAAAACAACCTTTAAATCTAGAATTACGCACACGTTTGTAAACGGAAAATTAGTCTATAAAAACTTTAAAGTGTTAAATATTAAAAACGCTCAGCAGCTTCAATTTGATCGCTAGTTTTTATGAAAAGTAAATTATCTATACTGTGTTTTTTATTGCTTGTTTTTTCAGCTTGCCAGAAAGTAAAAACTGTAGAAAAGCCCGAAAATTTTATCGCAAAAGAAAAGATGATTGATATTTTATATGATCTTACTAAACTTGAGGCGAGTAAAAATTATAGTCAACGTGAATTTAATAACAGAGAAGTAGAGATTAAAAAAATGATCTTTGAAAAATATCAAGTCGATAGCACTCAAATGGCAAATAATATTGCTTTTTATGCAGAAGATTTTAAATTAAATGAAGAAGTTTTTGATAGCGTAAAAGAACGTTTAGCTAGAGATAAAGAATATATTGATTCTATAGTGAGCATTGAAAATGAAAAGGATTTAACTCAAGCTCAAAGCGATAGTTTGGTGAAAGAATTAAAGGAAAGCTTAAGAAAAGCACAAGAATAATTCTAGCGGTTTTCAAGATAATAATTAGCTGTTTTTTTTATAACACTATTTATAGATTCAAAAGAATGGTGAAGCTCTTTTTTAACTTTTTTTGATGAATAATACGATTTTGAGAAAACTGCTTTTAAAGAATGCCACGTAATTTCCTGTTTGGTGTTAAAAAATAAATTTCCGGTAGCTTGAAAGATCCAGCCTAAAAAAATCATCCATTTTTTTAGGCTTTTTTTTGGTCCAGGTTTAGAAATTTTGTTGGCAATTTCTTTCAGTACTTTTTCAAAAGATAAGTTTTCACTTACCAGAATATAACGTTCATTTACAGCATTACTTTGCATTAACTTGACCATAATTTCCGTCACATCATTTATTCCAACAAAACCTGTAGTTAATGGGAAATGGTAGTTTAAGCCATTGTCAATTTTTTTAAAAAGTAAGCCGCTACCGCTATCCCAAAACCCGTTACCGATAATTACGCCAGGATTTACAATAACCACCGGCAAGCCTTCTTGCGACGCGCGCCAAACTTCCATTTCGGCACCATATTTTGTGATAGAATAATTGTCGTGAAAATTTTCATTAATTCGCGGAGAATTTTCAGTAATTTTTTTCTTACCAATTTCATCACCTAAAGCTGCAATAGAACTCACATGGCAGAGCTTATCAATGTTTTTTGCTAAAGCAATATTCACCACATTAGCGGTGCCTTCTATATTAATTTTTCGCAATTTTTTATAATCGCGTAAATCATAAGAAATCAAGCCGGCGCAATGGTAAACTTGCGTAATTCCTTCAAAAGCATCATTAAGCTTAGGAATATTAGTAATATCTGCTTGAAACCATTCAATTTTGGAAAAAAAAGCCTCGGTTTTTTCTTCAAAATAATGTTCAAGAATTTTTTTAGTCTCGCTAATTTTTGACTCAGATCTATATAAAGCCCGAATAGGAGCTTCTTGCTGAAGTAATTTCGCCAATAAATGCGAACCGACCAATCCTGTAGCTCCGGTAACTAAAATCATAGCGTAAATATAGGGATTTCTGTATCGAAAAAAATTCAGTTTCTACTATCTTTGTTTTTCGTTTAAAATTAAATTGAAAAAAATGGCCAAAAATTTTGTTGAAGAAATTACGTGGAGAGGAATGTTACACGATGCAATGCCCGGAACCGAAGAGCATTTGCTAGAAGAAATGACATCTGCCTATGTAGGTATAGATCCTACAGCAGATTCGTTGCATATTGGTCATTTGGTAGGTGTAATGATGTTACGTCATTTTCAACTTGCAGGTCATAAACCTTATGCTTTAGTTGGCGGTGCAACAGGAATGATTGGTGATCCTTCAGGAAAATCTAATGAGCGAAATTTATTAGATGAGGAAACCTTACGCCATAATCAACAAGCGTTAAAGGAGCAACTCTCAAGATTTCTTGATTTTAAAAGTGAGGAAAAAAATGCTGCCGTATTGGTGAATAATTACGATTGGATGAAAGAATTTTCATTCTTAGAATTTATTCGCGATGTTGGTAAACACATTACCGTAAATTATATGATGGCAAAAGATTCGGTAAAAAAGAGACTTTCTTCTGAAGCAAAAGAAGGAATGAGCTTTACTGAATTTACCTACCAATTGGTACAAGGTTATGATTTTTTACATCTTTTTAAAACACATAATTGCACGTTGCAAATGGGCGGAAGTGACCAATGGGGAAATATTACCACCGGAACCGAAATGATTAGAAGAATCGGAAACGGGAAAGGTTATGCGCTCACTTGTCCGTTGATTACTAAAGCCGACGGAAGCAAATTTGGAAAAACCGAAGGCGGAAACGTTTGGTTAGATAAAGAGCGAACTTCACCATACAAATTTTACCAATACT
Organism: Mesonia aquimarina; assembly: GCF_003667275.1. Taxonomy (GTDB): domain Bacteria; phylum Bacteroidota; class Bacteroidia; order Flavobacteriales; family Flavobacteriaceae; genus Mesonia; species Mesonia aquimarina. The sequence goes on from NZ_RCNV01000006.1 coordinate 104,518, forward strand.
GGTTAAATACAAGCGATGAAGATGCCGAAAAGTACATCAAAATTTTTACTTTTTTAGATAAAGAAACCATTGAAGCTTTAGTAAAAGAACATCAAGAAGCTCCGCATTTACGTTTGTTACAGAAAAAATTAGCAGAAGAAATTACAACAATGGTTCATTCTAAAGAAGATTTAGAAAATGCTATTCAAGCCTCAGCAGTTTTATTTGGAAAAAGCACCGCAGATGATTTAAAAAAGTTAGATGAACAAACTTTCTTAGACGTGTTTGAAGGTGTTGCACAGGCAGAAATTAGTAAAGAAAAATTTGAAGAAGGCGTAGATATGATTGCCGCTTTAGCCGCAGAAACCAATTTTTTAGCAAGCAATGGAGAAGCAAGAAGAGCGCTAAAGGCAAATTCTGTTTCTGTAAATAAAGAAAAAGTAAAAGAAGGTTATAGGCTTACCAGCGAAGATTTAATAAATGGGAAATATGTTATTCTAAACAAAGGGAAGAAAAATACCTATATTATTAAGGCAAACTAATGCTATAAAAAAGGAGAACCCGAGCAAAGCGCTCGGGATTCTCCAACTAACTAACCAATCTATTATGAAAAAACTTCATCTTAGCATTATATAAGACGTACAAAAAGCAATTTTATTACAAATTTTTTACATCTTAACATAAGAATAACAAAGTTTATAGTTTACAAAGCCATTAAGTTACAGCCTCTTACATCGCTGTGATCAAATCTACCTAGGATTTCAAAGCGATTTGGGCCAATTTTTTTTCCTAAATCTTGTGTAGCTATAAAACTACAAGAATTAACATTTGCTAAATCAATTATATTTATTCCTCCATTTTTTTGTTCGCCTAAAAGCGTAAGCGGGTCTTCAGGATCACGAATTAAAATTTTCATCTGTGGCGGACAAGAAAAAATACCATTTCCTTTAGAATAAGCTTGCGATAATAATTCGGTCATTCCATATTCACTATGGATTTTTTTAACACCAAAACCATTTGCTAAATGTTCGTGTAGCTCTTTTCTAATCATTTCTTTACGCCGACCTTTCATGCCGCCGGTTTCCATTACAATGGTATTTTTTAAGTGAAATTGATGTTTTTCAATTAAATCTAACAAACCAAAAGAGACGCCAATTAATAAGATTTTTTTTCCTTCAGCATCAAGCCTAATTAATTTCTTTGCCAATTCATCAAGTTCGTTTAAGTAAAAGCCACTTTCTGGGTGCTTACTACTTTCAATAAAATCTTGTGCCATATAAATAAGTGAAGAACCCGACCGCTCTAAATACGATGGTAACAATGCTAAGACCACATAATCTTCAATAGCGCCGTAAAAATGATAAAAAGCAGTTCTAAAACTTTTTTCGTAAACAGAAATATCGCTTACATAATGTTTGCTTGTGACACTTCCTGTTGTCCCGCTACTGGTAAAAATTTGTTCCGTTTTTTTTGCTGAAGAAACAATTTGATGTGTTTTAAAAAATTCAATCGGTAAAAAAGGAATTTTTTCCAATCTATCCACTTTTGAAGGATTACATTTTATGAGTTCACAAAATTGATGATAAACCGAATTCTGTTGGTATTGAAACTGAAATATTTCCAGGGCTTTTTTTTCGAATGCTTGTGGATTCGAAATCGAAAAAATAGAATCGATTTCCATATATAGATTTTCTTGGTTACAAAAATATTAAAATAAAAAAAGCAGCCTTAAGTAGTACTGCTTTATTATAATAAAAATAGGCTGCTCATAATGAACAGCCTACTAAAATGATTACAAAAACTAATTTTAGTTTGTTGCCCAGCTAAAATCGTTTACATCTACAGTTGCTTCAACATCATAGTCTAAAGCGGGATCTGCGATGCTACCATTTATCGATATGTTTGAAAGTGGCCCATTGTCTGCCATATCGATAGTAGTATCATAACCATTTAGAGATAAACCTGTAATAGTTGCTCCAGATTGTGCTTTAAACTGTAAAGCAGTACCTCCTTCTTGAGAAACCGCAGTAAAGTTTACGATAGTAGGATTGTTGTTTGTTCCATCTGCTTCTAGAGCAGTAGAGAATCCTGTGATAGAGTGCATTACATACGTGTTTGTTAATGTGCCACTCCATCCTTCAGTCCAGTCGATAGCATCATCTTGTAAGTTTTCAACATATACATTAGAAGCACTTACAGTCCCTCCAAAAAACTCGATGCCATCGTCTTTTCCTTCAATTATAGCAACATTGTCTATTGTTGTTCCAGAACCAACCGCATAAAGTGTAAGTCCGTTATACTGAGAATCCGTATTAATTTGAGCACCAGATTTTCTAAGAATTAAGTATTCAATAGAACCTGAGTTATCTTCATCGTCACTACCACCGTAAATTAATCCTCCAACTTCAGCAGTTGCATCTATTCCGGCAGTTGTTGTAGCATTTCCTAGAACTACTAAACCTCCCCAATCATCACCTTCGGTTGGTCCCATCGTTACAGGATTAGAAGCTTCACCTTCAATGAAGATTTGTCCACCTTTTTGTACAACAATATATACATCTGTTCCAGCTCCTGTTTCAATGTTAGTTCCTGCAGGAATAGTTAATGAAGCACCATCTTCAATACTAAGAATACCAGGAAGCTTATACGTAATATTAGCATCTAATTCTACATCACCTGTAATACTTCCGTTTAATACATTGTCTACGTTAGCATTTGCAATCCAGTCAAAATCAGCAGGATTTACAGTAGAAGGTCCTGTGTAAGTGTTAGCAGGATCTGCAACCTCACCATCAATAGAGATGTTTGCAAGTGGTCCGTTGTCAGCCATTTCTACAGAAGTATCATAACCATTTAGGGATAAACCTGTAATTGTAGCTCCAGATTCAGCTTTAAATTGTAAAGCAGTTCCTCCAGTTTCAGAAACCGCAGTAAAGTTTACAATAGAAGGATTGTTGTTTGTTCCATCTGCTTCAATAGCAGTAGAGAATCCTTCAATAGTATGTAATACATACGTGTTTGTTAATGTACCGTTCCAACCTTCAGTCCAATCGATAGCATCATCTTCTAGGTTTTCAACATATACGTTCGAAGCGCTTACAGTTCCTCCAAAAAACTCGATACCATCATCTAATCCGTTAAGGATTGCTACGTTTTCTATCGTTGTTTCTGAACCAACTGCATAAAGTGTAAGTCCGTTGTACTGAGAGTCGGTGTTAATCTGAGCTCCAGATTGCTCAATCACTAAATATCTGATAGAACCTGAGTTGTCAGCATTGTTGCTGCCTCCATAAATTAAGTTGCCAACTTCTGCAACTGCATCTACACCAGCAGTGGTTTCAGCCTCTCCTAAGATTACTAAACCACCCCAATTTCCTTCTCCTTCTGGAGCCATGTAAACAGGAGATGAAGATGTACCTTGAATATCAATTTGTGCACCTTGTTGAACTACGATATACACATCTGTTCCTGTTCCAGTCGTTATCTGAGTTCCGGCTGGAATAGTTAGTTTAGCTCCTTCTTCCACGCTAAAAGTACCAGTTAATTGGTAGTTTGTTCCTGCATCAAGAGTCATGTCTTCTGTAATAGACCCGTTAAGTTCTGAGTCCATAATTGGATCGTCATCCGAAGATGAATCATCGTCGTCGCTACAGCTAACTGCAAAAACAGCTAGAAGTAAAATCGAAAATAAAACCGATAAGTTTTTAATTGATTTTTTCATTTTTGTTTTGATTTAAATAATTAAAGATTAAAAATTGATTAATAAAGATTTTTGTTTATAAATTATAACTTACTCCAAGTGACAGTACAGCTCCTCTTGTATAGGATTGTACTGTGTTAGTTTGTACCGTATCACCATCGATAGGTAGTACGTCTTGTTCTCTTTCTATTGTTGGGTTTAGTAGGTTTTTACCTGTAAATCGTAAGGTCCAATTTTCGTTTAATTCTTGGCTAACTACTAGATTTAAGGTCACAAAACCTTTTTCGATGATCGCATCGTTGTAATAAACATCACTTAAAGATAAATCTTGAACGCCACGACCTAGAGCGAAAATTTTATCTGAAGAATAACTCGCTGATACATTAGCTGATAATTCATTCTCCCAAGCTGTACTAAAATTTAAGGCAGCATTAAAAATCCAATCTGATGCACCTTGTAAACCTTCTTCTGTTTTTCCTGCATAACGGAATGAATTTGCGATTATACCACTTTCGTTTACAATTTCTTTTAAGTCTTGATTATGCCACATGCGGGTAACATTAGCGTTTAAGTCTAAGTTGATTCCTGTATTGTCATCCACATTTTCTTCAATTAAACCTATGTTTGCATCAAATTCTACCCCATATACTTCTGCTTTCTCACCAGAATTGAAGTATGAGAACACTCCTGAAGATCCACGTCGTTGTACACGGTTGATAGGGTCTTGGATTTGTTTATAAAACCCAGTAATTGATAATAGCTCGCCACTAGAAGGAAAAAACTCCCATTTAGCATCTAAATTGTAGTTAGTACTTGCCTCAACATCTGGATTACCGGCTACAATTTGTCCGTTAGCAGGTACATATTCAAAAGGTGCAATTTCTTTAAGTTCCGGTAATGTTATTGTTTTACTTCCGGCAATTCTAAAGTTGTTTTTTTCGTTTAAAGCATACTTTATACTAAGAGAGGGATAGATGTTATCGTAAGTTTTATTTACCGATCCGTCGCTAATATTGTTTACATCGTAATTCACATAGATATCATCATTTTGATAACGTGCACCGACATTAAAGTTAAAGTTGTTTACGTTAAAGTTTGCTGATAAAAAGCCTCCCATAGACTCTAAATAGGCATCGTAAACATCTTGAGGAAGAAAATCTACGAAGTTTAAAGTACCATTGTCGATATTTTCCTGATTTAAAATTGGATCAAGATTATCTATGGATGGAGCACTTAAAGTACGTTTGTTAGGCTCTGTTAAACCAAAAGAACGAGCTTTAAAATCACGGTCTTTTCTACGGTAATTACCTCCTGCAGTTAGGGTTAGATTCTTATCTTCTTTATTGATAATTTTAAATTCATCGCTAATACGTCCATTATATTCCGTATCATCAATGTATTGATAACTTTTATTATTTTGATATCCTCCAATTTCTCCTAAATAAACATCTTCTTGATTTGCAGAAAAGTTCAGTTCATTTCTAATACGGTTAGGTTGATCGGTATCTACTATATTATAACCTATAGCCCAATTTAAGGTGTTTTTTTCGCCTAATTCGTGCTCACCTATAAGTTGATTTACCCATAGTCTTGTTTGTAATGTGTTTTGGTCTCTAATGAATTGTGATAGGTTGTCATCTACCGCTGTTTCTTCAAAGACAAAACCTTCTCCGTTTCTTCCGGATTCATATACGCGGTCAGATAGCTCATTTATAAGCAAACTCATGGCTCTTAACGAATGCTCGTTGTTAAATTTGTAGTCTAGATTTAATAGAGCTGATGTTGTTACGTTTTTACGGAATTGTTCTACATCACTAAAATCTTGTACTAATCTATTGTTTTGATACTCTTTAAAAAATCCGTTTCGGTATTCATAATCACCACGATGCGATCCGGTAATGAAGAATTTAAATTTTTCACCGATTTTTTTTCCACCTCTAAAAGTGTATCTATAATTTACGGGCATGCTAGTGCTTCCGTTATTCCATGTTTGTTCGGTTACTGCATTCTCGGTAGATCTACTTTTTGAGTAAAAACCTAAAGAGATATCATCGTTATTGGCAGTTTGCTTAAAATTATTTCCGATTCCAGATTGTATTGCATTGGTGTTAACTCCTATACGTGTGCTGGCGTTAAATTCTTCGGTTCCGGCTAAAGAGCGTGAAGTAATATCGATATGTCCTGATGCTTGATCTGCAGAAGAGCTTGGAGAATAGGTTTTACTAATGGAAACACTTTCTACTACTCTTGTTGGGAATAAGCCTAGGTCGATATTTTTTCGATTGATATCATTAGAGGGAATAGGTAAACCATTTAAAGTAGTGTATAGATAACGGTCTCCTAAACCACGTACAAAAACATCTCCTGAAGCTTCACTGCTATTTACTCCAGATATTTTTGTAGTTGCCGTTGCAGCATCGCTTACACCCATTTTTGTTAATTCTTGCGCTCCGATACTCTCTTTAATTTCAATCGCATCTTTTTGCTTCAGTAGTAAGGCAGATTCAGAATCTCTTCTACCTACGGCTTTGATCATTACTGCATCAAGCGCTGCAGCACTACTTCCTAAACTTCCATTTAAGGTTGTTGTTTCTCCGGCTTTAATAACTACATCCGGAATCTCTTTAGTTTCATAACCTACAAAGCTAAATACTATAGTGTAGGTTCCTGGTTCAACATTTTTGATTTCGTAAAGTCCATCAAAATCTGTAGTGGTACCTTTACTTGTTCCTTTAATAACGACATTAGCAAACGGTAAGGGCTGGTTGTCTGTTTCTTTGTCTGCTAAAGATCCTTTTAAAGCTCCGGTTTCTTGACTATAAGAAACGCTGGCTAACATACTTAAAAATAATAAAGTTAAAATTCTCATTTTTTGGGTCACTTTTGGGTCACTTTCTTTTCGATGCAAAGGAAGCTAACAACTACATTATAGATGTTACGTGCTTGTTAATTGTAACTAAGCCTATTGTTACGAAAATGTTATCTATGTTATGAGTATTGAAGATTTGTTAACTTCGGATTTTTAATATTATCTTTACTTTTACCGAGCAAAAAATTAATATCAATAGTATTATGAAAACTAAAGACATTACTATTCTTTTGGTTGATGACGAGCCGGATATTTTAGAAATTATCGGCTATAATTTAACGGCAGAAGGTTACCAAGTTGTTACTGCAGATAATGGGGCTAAAGCTGTAAAAATGGCGAAGAAAAAAACACCAGATCTAATTATCTTGGATGTAATGATGCCTGAAATGGACGGCATTGAAGCCTGTGAGCAAATTAGAAAAATACCAAGCCTGGAAAATACCTTAATTACATTCTTAACAGCTAGAGGAGAAGATTACTCTCAAGTTGCAGGTTTTGATGCCGGGGCCGACGATTATATTACAAAGCCCATAAAACCTAAGGTTTTATTAAGTAAGGTAAAAGCACTTTTAAGACGTTTAAAATCTGACGAAGCAGAGGAAAACATCGTAAAAATAGGTGATCTTACTATTAATAGGGATGAGTATAAAATTTTAAACGGTAAAAGTGAGATTGTTTTACCAAGAAAGGAATTTGAGTTACTATCTTTATTAGCATCTCAACCCGGTAAAGTTTTCAAACGTGAAGATATCCTTAATAAAGTTTGGGGAAATGAAGTTGTTGTCGGGGGTAGAACAATAGATGTGCATATTAGAAAATTAAGAGAAAAAATAGGCGACGATAAATTTAAAACCGTTAAAGGAGTTGGTTATAAGTTTGTATTATAAGTGAAAGAATTTAAACGTTCATATAAGTTTGCTTTTTATACCTCTTTATTTATTACGGTATTTGTAAGTCTGATTTTAGGTCTCTATCAATCCTTTTACAGCTATTTAAATTGGAATCACCTTTTTATTTTTTCTATAGTTTGTTATGTTTTTTCCTTTCTTATTATACAATTGCGTATAGAACACTTTATTTACAAACGTGTAAAAGCTGTTTATGACAAAGTTTCTTTACTCGATTCTTCTTCTTTACAGCAAGAACAAATTACCACAGATATGGCAACCTTAACCAAGGAAGTGGAAAAATTTGCCGAAGGAAAAAAACTTGAAATAGAAGCCTTAAAAATTAGAGAAAATTATCGAAAAGAGTTCATGGGAAATGTTTCTCATGAACTTAAAACACCATTATTTACTGTACAAGGCTATATCTTAACCTTATTAGATGGTGCTATTAAAGATAAAAAAGTACGTGATAAATATTTAAATCGTGCCAGTAAAGGAGTAGAGCGATTAATTTATATTGTTCGAGATTTAGATATGATTACTAAATTAGAGACAGGCGATTTACACTTATATAATGAAAATTTTGACATTGTAGAATTAGTCCAGAGCGTATTTGATTTACTTGAAATGAAAGCGGCTAAAAAAAATATCTCACTCACTTTTGATACTGATTATTTATCTCCAATTTGGGTAGATGCCGATAAGGATAGAATTCAGCAAGTAGTGACCAATTTAGTTGTTAATTCAATTAAATACGGAAAACGCGACGGGACAACCGAAGTAAGTGTAGAAGACCTTATCAAAAATAAAGTAATTGTGCGTGTAACTGATAATGGCGAAGGGATTGAACAAAAAAATATTTCACGTCTTTTTGAACGTTTTTATCGAGTGGACAAAAGTGGTTCACGTAAAGAAGGTGGCTCTGGTTTAGGCTTGTCTATTGTAAAACATATTCTTGAAGCTCATAACGAGAAAATTTATGTTGAAAGTGATTTTGGCGTAGGAAGCGAATTTTCATTCACCATTGAAAAGGCTAAAGAGTCTACTGAAACCGACAGTTGATTGTATTTCTTGCAAGCCTTTGTAATTATCAATCTCTTCTAAATGTTTTAATGAAAATTCATGTTGTTTACAGGAAGGAGCTATTCCTAATTTTTTCAATCGCTTGGCTAAATAAACCTGTTCAAACTGTCCGGGCGTTGGAATAAAAAATGCTTTCTTATCTAATTTAGCGCAATCCATTAAAGTGGTGTAACCCGCTCTGGCTAGTACAATTTTACTTTGGTTAAAAAATTGTTCTAAATTTTTTCCACTAGCATAATTATAGATGGTAATATTATTTTCTTGATGTTTAGTTTGTTTTTCTTCAACAATACCTTTTATAAAAATTATTTTTTGAGTAGTATTTTTAAAGATTTTTAAAAGCTTTTTTTCAAGAATACTACGTTGAGGTTCTGGTCCGGAAAGAATAATAAGCAAATCATAAATAGGTGCTGAAGTCTCTTTTTCAAAACGACTTAAAGGTCCAATGTAGCGTAATTTAAAGCCTTTAATTTTTTTAAGGTGACCTAATTTTCCGCTAAGATTAGGTGTGCCTTTTACATCAGGTACCCAGCATTCATCAAACTTTTTAATATAATGTTGATGAATTTTTGAACTGAAGTAAGTCGTGCTCCCAGAAATAACACGAAGTTGATGAGTGATAAAAATACTCGGTACTTTTTTTGAAAAAACGCCAAGACGATTATCAGAAATAATTCCGCTTATTTTTTCTGTCTCAATTAGCTTATCAACAAATTTATGTTCGGCTTTTATTGTCTTTAAAAACCGAAAGGAACTTAGTAATATTTTCCATTTAAAGAAAATTCCTTTTTTACTGTATTTAATGTCAACAGCAGGAAGTTGAATACTTTGTAAGTGCGGAAACTCTTTTTTTAAAAGCAAAAGAGCAGCTCCATCAGAAGCTATTACAGGCGTAAAACCAAGGTGCTCTAGTTTTTTAATGATAGGAATACAACGCGTAGCATGACCCAAACCCCAATACAACGGAGCTACAAGAATTTTCTTTTTTGCCATAAACAAACATAGGTTTATTTTATGGCTATAGTATTTTAATTAATTTTACCAAAATATTAAATATAACCTGTGGGAAGTAAAAATAAGTTAAAGCGATTTAAAGAAAATGAAAGCTTCAGCAATGTAATTCAGCCTAAGCGAAGTGAAATTGTTGAAGGAGAATTTAAGTTGAAAGGAAAATGGGCTAGCGATTTTTTTAAAAATAACCTGCCTGTTGTTCTAGAATTAGGTTGTGGGAAAGGTGAATATAGTGTTGGGTTAGCCAAAATGTTTCCTGATAAAAATTTTTTAGGAATCGATATTAAAGGTGCTCGATTTTGGAGAGGAGCAAAAACAGCCCTTGAAGAAAACATGACAAATGTTGGGTTTTTAAGAACACAAATAGAATTGGTAGATCAGATTTTTGCAGAAAATGAAATAGATGAAATTTGGATTACGTTTCCAGATCCTCAGATAAAATACAAACGTACAAAGCATAGACTAACGAATACCGAGTTTCTTCAGAAATATAAAAAGATACTAAAACCTGAGGGTGTAGTTAACTTAAAAACCGATAGTGAGTTCATGCACGGCTATACTTTGGGCTTATTACACGGCGAAGGACACGAGATTTTACATGCTAATCATGACGTTTATAAAAATGAATATTCACCAAAAGAGGTGGTCGGTATTCAAACTTTCTATGAAAATCAGTATCTTGAACAAAATAAAAAAATAACCTTTATACAATTCAGAATTAAATAACCAATTACTTTTGGAAGAAGCACAACTCTTTTTCTTTACTTTTTTTGCAGCTTTACTTGGGGTTTTACCACCAGGTTTAGTAAACATGACCGTAGCCAAAACTTGTGTTCAAAAAGGAAAATCTAATGGTATTTTAGTAGCGTTAGGAGCTTCCTTAATTGTTTTTTGCCAGGCTTGTATTGCCATTTTAATGGCAAAATATATTTTTAATCATCCATTTGTGCGCAATATGTTATTGCGTGCCGGTTTAGTTGTTTTTGTAATTTTAGCCATTTACTTTTTTATAATGGCGAGAAAAAAGAAAGTTAAAAAAACAAAAGTCTCCAAGCACAATTCAGCTAAAAGTTTCTTTACGGGCATTACCATTGCTTTGCTTAATGTTTTTCCTATTCCTTATTTTGTGGTTATTAGTACTGCTTTTAACGCAAAAGGAGGCTATAATTATAGTGCATTAAGTGTGGCTGTTTTTGCTTTAGCTGCAGCTTTAGGAACTTTTACAAGTTTATATGTTTATGTGATTTCTTTTTTGAAAATTGAAAAACATACCGGACATTTTTCGAAATATTCTAATTATTTTATGGCGGTATTAATGTTAATTTTAGTTGTCATAACGTTGATTAGAATTTATTGCTATTAAAAATGGCTTCCTCAATTTTTTTTGAAAGAGTTTATGCAGTAGTTAGACAAATTCCTTACGGAAGAGTAACTAGCTACGGAGCAATAGCCAAATCTATAGGAGCTGCCAAAAGCGCTAGAATGGTAGGTTATGCTTTGAATAATGCATCTGCTTTAGAAGATGTTCCTGCTCATCGCGTAGTAAATAGAAAAGGGATGTTAACAGGGAAGCATCATTTTTCCGGAACCAATTTAATGCAACAATTATTAGAAAATGAAGAGATTTCAATAGAAAATAATTGTATTCAAAATTTTGAAAAACACTTTTGGCAGCCACCTTTATACCAAGACTAATTTACAATTAGTGAGGCTTTTGCTGCTATCAATAAATTCAATCAATCTCCTTCTTAATTCCGCGTCTAAGCCTTATATTTGCACTTTAGAATAAGTCTAAGTAAGCGAAAATATAAATTTCTATATGAAATTAGAAAAAAAGGATATCTTAAAAGCACTTGAAACCATTAGTGTATCTGGCGAAGGACAAAATATGGTAGAAAGTGGGGTAGTAAAAAATATTGTAATTTTTGGAGATGAAGTAGAGGTAGATTTGCAATTAGCTACACCGGCGCTTCATATCAAAAAAAGAGCAGAAGTTGATGTTTTAAAAGCTATTCATAAACATGTTTATGAAAAAGCAAAAGTAAAAGTCAATATAAAAGTAGATGCTCCTAAAAAAGATAAAGTGCAAGAAATAAAAGGGAAACCAATTCCCGGTATTAAAAATATTATTGCCGTAGCATCAGGAAAAGGAGGCGTAGGAAAATCTACAGTTACTGCTAATTTAGCGGTAAGTTTGTCAAAAATGGGTTTCAAAGTAGGGTTATTAGATGCCGATATTTACGGACCATCGGCTACGATGATGTTCGATGTGGAAAGAGAACGTCCACTTTCTGTAAATGTTAATGGTAAATCCAAGATGAAACCTATCGAAAATTACGGTGTTAAAATTTTATCGATCGGTTTTTTTACAAAACCTAGTCAAGCCGTAATTTGGCGAGGACCTATGGCCGCAAAGGCATTAAATCAAATGATTTTTGATGCCGATTGGGGAGAATTAGATTTTCTATTGGTAGATCTTCCTCCGGGAACAGGAGACATTCATCTTTCTATTATGCAATCGCTTCCAATAACCGGATCAGTTATTGTTAGTACTCCGCAAAATGTAGCATTAGCTGATGCAAAAAAAGGAGTTGCTATGTTTAGACAAGAAAGCATTAACGTGCCAATTGTAGGGATTATAGAAAATATGGCTTATTTTACACCGGCTGAATTACCGGATAATAAGTATTATATTTTTGGAGAAAAGGGCGCTAAAAATTTAGCCGAAGATTTAGAAATTCCATTTTTGGGTGAACTGCCTTTGGTGCAAAGTATAAGAGAATCTGGAGATATTGGTCGTCCGGCAGCATTACAGGAAGATACGCCAATTTCTAATGCTTTAGAAGAAATTACTAAAAATGTGGTTCAAGAAACCGTAAATAGAAATAAAAACTTGCCACCCACCGAAGCTATAAAAATTACAACAATGGCAGGATGTAGTGCAATTAAAAAATAAAGCTTATGGCAACAATGAGTAAAGAGTTGAGATTAAATGTAGAAAAGGCTCTGGAAGAAATAAGACCTTTTTTACGTGGCGACGGTGGAGATATTTCTTTAATAGAAATAGATGAAGAACATAACATCGTTAAAGTTCAGTTAGAAGGAGCTTGTGTAGGTTGTAGCGTTAACCAGATGACCTTAAAATCTGGTGTAGAAATGACTATAAAAAAATATGCGCCACAAATTCAAAAAGTGGTAAATATTGAAAACTAAGTTTGTCGGCTTTCTGACAAATGTCATTGTTTAGCTACACAAATTATTTTTATTTCATTGTTGTTTTTCTAGATGAATAATTAGGTATGATTAAAACAGATATATTGATAATCGGAGCAGGTCCAACAGGCTTGTTTACCGTTTTTGAAGCTGGATTATTAAAATTAAAATGTCACCTTATTGATGCTTTGCCACAACCCGGCGGTCAATGTGCAGAAATTTATCCTAAAAAACCAATTTATGATATTCCTGCATTTCCAGAAGTTTTAGCGGGAGATTTGGTAGATAATTTAATGGAACAAATTAAGCCTTTCGAACCTGGTTTTACCTTGGGCGAGAGAGCAGAAACTATTGAAAAATTAGAAGACGATACTTTTATTGTAACCACCAATAAAGGTACAAAACATCACGCGTCTGTTGTAGCAATAGCCGGGGGATTAGGAAGTTTTGAGCCTAGAAAACCACCTATTGCTAATATTTCGAATTTTGAAGATCGAGGCGTTTCTTATATGGTTAAAGATCCTGAGGTTTATCGCGATAAAAAAGTAGTAATTGCAGGTGGTGGCGACTCAGCATTAGATTGGAGTATTTTCTTAGCTGATGTTGCTTCAAATGTAACCTTAGTTCATCGAAGAAATGAATTTAGAGGAGCTTTAGATTCTGTTGATAAAGTAAAAGAATTGAAAGATTTAGGTAAAATTAATTTAATTACGCCTGCTGAAATTGATCAACTAAATGGTAATGGCCATTTAGAATCTGTTCTTATCAGAAAAAATAACGAAGCTTCAGAAGAAATTAAGCTTGAAGTGGATCATTTTATACCTCTATTTGGACTCTCTCCAAAGTTAGGTCCAATTGCAGACTGGGGATTAGAGATAGAAAAAAATGCTATAAAAGTTGATAACACCTTAGATTATCAAACCAATATTCCTGGAGTTTACGCTATTGGAGATGTAAATACTTATCCTGGTAAATTAAAGTTAATTCTTTGTGGGTTTCATGAAGCAACTTTGATGTGTCAAAGTGCATATAAACGTATTTTTCCTGATAAAAAATATGTCATGAAATATACAACAGTTGGCGGTGTAACCGGATTTGATGGTACTAAAAAGCAAGCGCCAAAAGCTATTGTAAAAGCAATTGACTAGATTTTTGATGGAAAACGAAGTAAGCATTACAATAATAGATCGGGAAGGAGTAGAACATAAAGTTGACGCCCCAACAGATATGGCGATGAACCTAATGGAAATTGTACGTTCTTTTGAGCTTGCTCCTGAAGGTACAATAGGTGTTTGCGGCGGAATGGCGATGTGTGCTTCTTGCCAATGTTATGTTGTCTCTGGGCACGCTTTGCCTGAAATGGAGATGGATGAAGAGGCGATGTTAGCCGAAGCTTTTTATGTTGAAGATAATAGCCGCTTAGGTTGCCAAATTCCGATTACTGAAGAGTTAGAAGGCTTGATAGTCAAATTAGCTCCTGAGTCTTAAAAAAAATTAATCCATAAAAAGCCTCATCAACTTTTGATGAGGCTTTTTTCTGTTATTTCCTAAAAAGAATATTGCGCTCCTAAAGTAAACGTATAGTTATTATGGAGTTGGTATCCGTCTAATTTTTGATAAACAGGTAGAATCAATTCTGTTGCTAACCTAAGATTTTTAAAAGTTCCTTTTGAAATATAATAATTAGCTCCGGGATTAGCGTAAAAAATGAATCCGCCAGAATTATTTGTATCTGCGGTCGTAACCATCATGGGCATTAAGTTTTCATTAGCTCCTTTAATTGCGTCGGTATATTCAGCTTTACCTCGTAAAGAAAAACTTAAAGATTCTGTTGTCCTAATAGCAACCCAAGAAGTCAACTCATATTTATTTCCTAAGGTGTAGTTATCATCGTTTTCATTTAAACGGATAAGACTTCTTGCTTGTACACCGCCAGAAAGTAATTCGTTTTGCCATAAGTATGTTAACCCTAATCGCGTACTTACAGAACCGCTACCTATTTGCATAGGGTACGGTAATAAAATTTCTTCTCCGTTAGACATTGGTGTTTCATCTTTTTCTTCAATTGAACCAGTTGGTAACACAACACCTAATTCTGCGTGAAGGCTTTTATGATTTTTATTGAAAAACTGATACAATGCACTTACTGAAATATCTCCAAATCCACTACTGTTCGTACTGAAGTTAGTATTCATTTGCATCATACGCATTTGAAGATCCATATCGTTACTAATGTAATTTCCCATCACCATGAACGTGAGTTTGTCTGTTGGAGCATACATCGCTCCCAGCATATGCATTTGCATAGTCATTTCTAGTGGAGCGACCATATATTGATTAAAAACTTCATCTTTAGAAACATTATCAGAGTCTAGTTTAAGACGTTTCATGCTCATATTCATAAAGCGGTACGAAAACATCCATTCTCCTTGATGGTGCACGTGGTCACCCATTACACCAATAGGAGCGTGACCATCTGGTCTATTAGCTGTCCAATCATTTTCTGAATGATTATTAGTTGTTTTATTTTCTTGTGCAAAAGTTATGAAAGAAAGCATGATTGCACATGCTATTATTATATTTTTCATTTAAATTATGTTTGTGTTATACTATTTTTTATCGATTAGAATCGGTATTTTTTTTCATAGCAATTTTCAATTGTATAAAATTTAATTAAAAAAAGCAGTAAAATAGTTAAACACTTGGGGGGTGAAAAAAAGATAAATCCGCTAAGTAATCATATAAATTTTTATACTGATTATTTTTAGATTTTTTGATTATGATTGGTTTTGAAGGATGCGAAAGTTCCAATACTTCGATAAAACCAATAGGATAGTTTTCTAATTGAATACGACTTGAAGGTGTTTCTGAATCCTGTTGTTTTTTTAGTTGTTGCATTAAATAACACTTTCCGTTACATTTTAAGCACGGTTTGTTTTTATTAATACAAAGAACATTAGCTATATAATCGTAATTAATAATATATTCTAAAACAGGTTCTGCAGGCCGAAACATTGCAACCATATGTAAAAAAGTAAATGCTATTGAAGTGAATTTAGGCAATGTTTTGTTTTTTGTTAATTGCTTCTTCAATGCCATTCCATAACATGATTCGCTCGTTTAAAGCTTGCGAAGAAATTTCTTCGGCTTCTTGCCATTTGTCTTCATCATTTCCACAAAGCTCTTCAACCATTTTTAAAGCCATCGGGCCGTGTTCATCTTCATCTAACTCTATATGACGATCAAAATAATATTTGAATAAACTTAAATCTTCTTCCGGAAAATTTTGCTGAACATTTTCTATGATGGAAGAAAACATTTTAGGAATTAAATTTTCTCTTCCGTAGGTAAACGCTGCTGCAACTTGATGCGGTTTATTGCTATAAACAATATCAAAAGTAAAGCTTAAAAACTTTTTAACGCTTATTGGAAAATCACTTGAAGCAATCACTAAATAAATGTCGGTACCGTGCTCTATTTGTTGAATAAAATCTTCAATCTGATTTAATTTTGCTCCGCTTTTTTTCATAGCGTCTAAGTACATTTCAAAATGACTTTGACGCTTACCAAAATAATTTACATCAGTTTCTTCTGCCAATACAATTTCATTAATTAAGTAACGTACTTCAGGATTGCCGACAGGATACCAAGGCAATTTTGTGTTGGTTAATGTGATTTGAAGCGCTTTTAACAACGACATAAAATCCCAAACCGCAAAAACGTGATGCTCCATAAAGATTTGTAAATCTTGTGGCGTTTTTATTTTCTTATATAATGGGTGATTTAAAAGAAGCTTACGTTGTTCTTCAGTAGCTTTTTCTAATGTAGCTAAGCGCATTTATTTTTTTTTGCAAAAATAGCATCTAAGACTGGTAAACTAAAGTAATATTTAAAATTTAACGCTTTCATAAGTCAAAAAAAACCGGAGATATATAATTCAATTCTTAACTTTATATATGCTTTGCAATATACTCATATTTTATTCAAAAAAATCGGTAGATTATTTACGGGTAGAAGGTGTTTTTCCTATGAAAAAAGTGAAGCTAAAAAAAAGCTGTTGCGAAAAATATAAAAAGGGCAAACGCTGTAAACGCTGCCCTTGCTTTGATCTTGATTTTTAATTTATTTAAACGCAGGGATTCCCGTAATATCTGCTCCGGTAATCAGTAAATGAATATCGTGCGTTCCCTCGTAAGTAATTACACTTTCTAAATTCATCATATGGCGCATAATACTATATTCACCAGTAATTCCCATTCCTCCTAAAATTTGTCTTGCTTCACGGGCAATATTTATAGCCATATCAACATTATTTCGTTTTGCCATCGATATTTGAGCGGTAGTTGCTTTTCCTTCATTTTTTAGTTGACCCAAACGGAAAGCTAGTAATTGGGCTTTGGTAATTTCAGTAATCATTTCAGCTAGTTTTTTTTGCTGAAGTTGATAGCCTGCAATCGGTTTATCAAACTGAATGCGTTCTTTTGCATAACGTAGCGCTGTATCATAACAATCCATCGCAGCGCCAATTGCACCCCAAGAAATACCATAGCGTGCAGAATCTAAACAACCAAGTGGCGCGCCGAGTCCGCTTTTATTAGGTAGTAAATTATCTTTAGGAACTTTTACATCTTGAAAAATTAATTCGCCTGTGGCTGATGCTCGTAACGACCATTTATTGTGAGTTTCTGGTGTTGTGAAGCCTTCCATGCCGCGCTCTACTAATAAGCCGTGAATTCTGCCTTCTTCATTTTTTGCCCAAACTACGGCAACATCACAAAAAGGAGAATTAGAAATCCACATTTTGGCGCCATTCAGTAAATAATGATCGCCTTTATCTTTAAAATTGGTGGTCATCCCACTTGGATTTGAACCGTGATCAGGTTCAGTTAACCCAAAACTTCCCATCCATTCTCCGGTAGCTAATTTTGGTAAGAATTTTTTACGCTGTTCTTCGGTTCCATATTTCCAAATAGGATACATTACCAAAGAAGATTGAACCGAAGCAGTAGAGCGAACTCCGCTATCTCCACGTTCTATTTCTTGCATAATTAATCCGTAAGAAATTTGATCGAGTCCGGCGCCGCCATATTCTTGTGGAATATAGGGTCCAAAAGCACCAATCTCTGCAAGTCCGCTAATAATTGATTTAGGAAACTCTGCCTTTTGTGCAGCTTCTTCAATAATGGGAGAAATTTCACGTTTTACCCAATCGCGAGCTGCATTACGAACCATTTTGTGTTCGTCTGAAAGTAAATCGTCTATGTTATAATAATCTGGAGCTTGAAATAAGTCGGTTTTCATAAAGTAAGTTTTCAAAAAAATGGTTAAGTAAAGTTAAGGAAAGGTATTAGAGTTGGCAATTCATTTTGAAAATTTTCAGAAAAACATTTCGTAGATAAAAAAGGACTTTAATCAAATATTTGCGAAATAATTATTATAGTGGTTTAATATGTGATAATTTAACATTGATTTTGTTTAATTTTTATCAAAATAAAATTATGAAAATGCCCCAAGGAGAAAGAATAACTAATAGAAAATTGATGAACAGCTTGCGAAAAACATACATGGAACATCCGGAATATCCCGGTTTTAGTGCCATGATAGATTCGCTATCTTTTTTTGAATTTAAAAATGACATCGAAAAATTTACAGATCAACAGCTAGAATTTTTTCAAGGTGATTTTATAGCAGACGTGTTGCTAGAAGATGATTACCGATTGGTCTTTGGAATGAAAAAAAATCGGGTCATAAAATTTACAACTGCCGAAGGAAAAAAGTATAAGTTACCGCTGCAAGAATTTCAACAAAAATGGAGTGGATTGGTCATAAAATTAAACACCGTAGAATCTAACAGTTATATTACCCGTATTAAAAATAATTTTTTGCGTTTTTGGGCTATTTAATTCTCTCTAAAACATTAATATCTTTCATAATGGATAAATATAGAGAATCTGTAATAACGGTGTCTGAGGTTATTTTTATGTCATATCTTGTATTTTCTTTTACAGGGACGTAATTTTCTAAAGAGTCTTGATTATTTATTATATTCATTGTTGTTTTATAGGGGAAAATATTTTTCATTTCGTAACCATTTTCTAAGAACATTAGTGTAGAATCATCATTATTAAAAAAACTTCTTGTTTTCCAGGACACGTTTACTTTATCTTGAAGATATTTTTTTTGTTGTAGCTGTCCTTCTTTATATGGGAAATCTTGTACTGCTAAAATCACCAGCGCATTAAAAGCGATATGAAGTAAAATCGCTTTTTTTAATGAATAATTTATTACATACCAACAGAAAAAGAAGCCAAAGCCAAGGTAATAACCAGATGTAATCAAAAAAGGGAGAATAGCTGTATTAAATGTTGCTGTATGACCAAATGAGAAAACAATACTGCTTATAGAGACTCTAAATAAAAGTGAGTGTTTGGTTTTTAAAAACTTATAAGGAACAAAGTAGATAAATATTCCCGTAATAATAAATATAGATTTTAGAATTAAATTGGGTGCTGAAAGCAAAAAAGTTAAGAGGCAAAAAATTGTAAAGCCTACTATTTTAGTGATTTTATTTTTTGCCAAAAAACCTCTGTTGCCCAACTCTTCAATAATAGGTAAAATTATGATCGGGAATAATAAACCATCTATCCACAAACTTAAATCTGAATCTATTATTTGAGAATTATTACGTTGGTTAATATATTCTTCAGAAATATCAGGAAATAATAAATTTAAAATAAAGTATTGGCAGATTAAAACTCCTGCTACCAATAGTAAAGAATTATTTTTTTTATGTTTCATCTTTTATAAGCATTACATCTTTACATAAAAATCTTGAACAAGTTTTTTATAGTCTTCTGTATAAATGTGACGATCTTTTTCAATAACTAAGTTGGTTTGTTCAAGACTAGATTTTTGTTTGGAGAAAGCTAATAAACTTCTTTTGACTGGTGCTTTTTTATTGCCTTGAACATGCGTAACTTTATTAAGGTACAAATTTTCTGCAGTGGCAAGTTGACAAAATTCTTCTTCATTTTTATAAGGAATGATTGCCGAAAAATTTCCTTGAGGTGATAATAATTTGCTGACTGCTTGTAAAAGCTCTTTAAAAGGAAGTGATTCTGTAAAACGAGCGGTATTTCTATCTTCTTCGGGCGACGTAAATGTATCTTCATAAAATGGTGGATTGCTAATAATGCAATCGTAGGTGTCGTCTATTTCTTCTGCAAATTCAGCTAAACTTGCGTGATAGCAAAACAAGCGATCGTTCCACGGACTTTGTTCAAAATTTTCTACGCATTGCTCGTAAGCATTGGGTTCTATCTCTACAGCATCAATAAGCTCTGCTGAAGAACGTTGGGCTAACATTAAGGCAATAACGCCGGTGCCTGCGCCAATATCTAAAACACTAAATGGATGATGGTTTATAGATGCCCAAGCTCCTAATAAAACGCCATCAGTACCTATTTTCATCGCACAACGATCTTGCTGAACCGTAAATTCTTTAAATTGAAAAGGTGCTGCCATAAAATTATAATAAAAAGAATTGATGAAATTTTTCCAGTATTTTTTGAAATAAAAGATTTTGATCTATTAGTCAATAAATCTTAGATAATAATTAAAGATACATTTCAATAAGGCCTTCAGGAACATCAACAAAAAGTTGCTTATTCTTTTTGTCTATAGATTGAATAAAATCATCATTCACCGGAATTAATACTTGTTTTCCTTGATGATCAATTTCAAATAAGGTCTGTGGAGAAGAATCGTTAACGCCGGTAATTTTACCCACCTTGCCAAAATTTTTATCAATAACCAAAAAGTCAATGATCTCGTGAAAGTAAAATTGATCATCTCTTAGTGGTGGAAGTTCAGATAACGGCAGATATACCTCACATTTTAAAAGATCGTCGGCATCATCTTCGTTTTCTACATCTTCAAATTGAACGCGTAATAATTGACTGCGTTGTAGTGAGCTTTTTTCAATAAAAAATGGAATCAAATTTTTGTTATATTCAACAAAAACTGATTCCATTTTTAAATAATGTTCAGGATCGTCGGTATCTAATTTGATAAGCAACTCACCTTTAAAGCTAAATTTACTAACGATTTTACCAAGATAGAAACATTCTTCTTTGCGCATTCGTTAGTTTTTTTTTAGTTAGATTTAGACTCTTTTTCTTCTGCTTTAGCTTCCTCAGCAGTTTCGTTGTCTACTTCTTTTTCAGCATCAGCTTCTGGCTCACCTTCTTCGGTTACTGCAGCTGCTTCAGCTTCTTGTTGTGCCGCTTTGTATTCTGCTTCACGTTTTTCGTTCACTTCTTTTTCAGCAGCTAAAGCTTTAGCTCTCGCTTCTTCTTCAGCTTTGGTAAGGTTTTCACGTTTAGAATCGATAGAAGATTCTTTTTCTTCTAACCAAGCGTTAAATTTCTTTTCAGCTTCCTCTTCTGTTAACGCTCCTTTACGAACACCTCCAGCCAAGTGATTTTTTAACAAAGCACCTTTGTAAGAAAGAATGTTACGAGCCGTATCTGTTGGCTGCGCTCCATTTTGTAACCACTTTACAGAACTATCTACATCTAATTGAATAGTTGCAGGATTAGTTGTTGGATTGTAGATTCCTAGTTTTTCTAAGAATTTACCATCTCTTTTTGCGCGTGCATCTGCAGCAACAATCCAATAAAAAGGTTTACCTTTCTTTCCGTGTCTTTGTAATCTAATTTTTACAGGCATAATGAATTAAATTTTGGGGTTCTCGACCCCGATTATTAATAAGTCTGCAAAGATAAGTTATATTTTTTTAACTATAATAAAAAGATTATTATTTTTTCTCTTACATTTGTAAAGGAAAAATTAGTTAATGAGACCCTAAAAACTTATGAAAAAACTTTTTCTTTTAACCCTTATTGCCGTCTTAGGAGTAGTAAGTTGTAGTGATGAGATAGAAAGCAATACCCCAAGTATTCAAGGTGAAGCAAATGGAGAATTTTTTAGAGCAAGAAATTCTTCGGCCACTATTAATCAAGATGGATCGGTAACCATGGTAGGAACTTCTTCTGAAGAAACTATTAGTTTAACCACCGCTTCTATAGATTTAGGAACCTACGCTTTAGGTAACGGAAATATAAACGAAGCCACTTTTGAAAATGTAGAGGGTGATTTTTATACCACAGGATCTACTGGTTTCGGTCAGATAGAAATTACAAAAGTAGAAGCCGGTAAATTATCAGGAGAATTTTATTTTGATGCCAGAAAAGATGAAACCGGTGATACCTTAAACTTTAATAAAGGATTCTTTTTTGAAGTGCCATTGACAAACCCAGGAAGTGGAGGAGAAGTAGCAATTACTTGTCAAGAAGCGCAAACTGCAACTGCACAAGCTTCTCAAGCTTTTGCAAATGGAGATCCTGACAATCAAGAAGAATACGAAACTTTATGTTTGGCTTATAAAGCAGCATTAGATCAACAAATAGAAGCCTGCGGCGATGAATCTGGAGATTTACAAACTGCTTTAGATGCGCTGCCTTGTGCAAATGAAAATAGTGTAGAAGGTGTTATTTCAGTGACGGCAGGAACACTTGAGATAGATTTTGATGAAGTAAGCATTGTAACAGAAGATGGGCTTGTAAAAGTAACCGGAGAAACTTCTGCACAAAATGATTACAATATTTATTTTGAAGTTGCTGAAAACATTACAGGAGATGATATGATGCAAAATTTTGAAATCAGTTTAATTTCTGTTTATTATCCTTCAACTTTGCCAGATCCAAATGACTTTAATAACAATGTATCTACAAATGCTGCAGGTACAATTATAGGAACATTTTCAGGCTTAGTACAAAATGATGATGGTGGCGACTTAAGTTTAACCAGCGGAACATTTGATTTGAGTTATTAAAATATCTTCCAAAAGATTAACTTAAAAAACTTCAGCATTTTTGTTGAAGTTTTTTTGTGTTTAAAACAATAAGAAAAAAAAATGAACGTTTATTAATTTCTAAACACCTTGATTTTGCCCCAAATTCAAAATGTTTATAAAACCACTTGAGCAATTGATCAAGTGGTTTTTTTTGTTGATAACTTTGCTTTCCTAAACTATTATCTTTTTCTAATTTTAGATGTTCTATTCTTCAATAAAAAACTAGCCTATGTATCTAATTTTTGACACCGAAACTACCGGACTTCCAAAGCGTTGGGACGCTCCAATTACTGATACAGAAAATTGGCCTCGTGCAATACAAATTGCTTGGCAATTGCACGATGAAATGGGACGACTTGTAGAGCATGAGGATTTTCTAATTAAGCCGGAAGGTTTTAATATTCCTTACGATGCAGAACGCATTCACGGGATATCTACAGAATTGGCTCAGCAAGACGGAATTTCATTAGAAGAAGCTTTAGAGCGATTTAATGCTGCTTTAGCAAAAACAAAATTTATTGTAGGGCAAAATGTTGGCTTCGATGTTAACATTATGGGTGCCGAGTTTTTTAGGGGGGAAGTAGAAAATGAACTGACTAATTTACCGGTTTTAGATACATGTACAGAGGTTACCGCACAACTTTGTCAAATTCCCGGAGGTCGTGGAGGGAAGTTTAAATTACCAACACTAACCGAATTACACGAAAAATTATTTGGAGAACCATTTGCCGAAGCGCATAATGCAACTGCAGATGTTGAGGCTACCACGCGTTGTTTTTTAGAGTTGATTCGCAAGCAAGTTTTTACTGCTGAAGAATTAGATGTTTCGCCTGATTACTTTGAAAATTTCTCTGAAGAGAATCCGCACCCCGTTCAATTAATAGGCTTAAAACACATTAATTTAAAAAAAGCTTCCGATGCTATTCGGAAGCAAATGGCAAAAAAAGCGCCTGAACAAGATATTTCTGATGAAGAGATTCAAGAAAATATTGAAGTTTTAGAAGAGCAAGATTTTGCACATTTACATAATCATAGTCAATTTTCCATTTTACAATCAACCATTAGTGTGCCCGATTTAGTGAAAGTTGCTGCCAAAGAAAATATGCCTGCAGTTGCTTTAACAGATCATGCGAATATGATGGGCGCCTTTCATTTTGTAACAGAAGTTAGTAAACACAATAAGGGAGTTGCTGAGCGAAAAAAAGAGGCCGAAGAAAATGGAGAAACCTTTCCAGAAAAACCAATTACTCCAATTGTAGGTTGCGAATTTTTTGTGTGCGAAAACCATACAGATAAAAGTAGAAAAGATAACGGCTATCAAATTGTATTGTTAGCTAAAAATAAAAAAGGCTATCATAATTTAGCCAAAATGTCTTCTATTGCTTATACAAAGGGTTTTTATTATGTGCCACGGATCGATAAGGAAGTCATCAAAAAGTATAAAGAAGATATTATTGTTTTAAGTGGAAACCTATACGGAGAAGTGCCAAGCAAGATTTTGAATATTGGTGAAAATCAAGCTGAAGAAGCACTATTGTGGTGGAAAGAAACTTTTAAAGATGACTTTTATATTGAATTGATGCGTCACGGGCAAGAAGATGAAGATCGTGTTAATGAAGCTTTAGTCCGATTGGCAAAAAAAAATGATGTTAAACTAATTGCAACCAATAACACCTATTACATTGCCAAAGAAAATGCTAATGCACATGATATTTTGCTTTGTATCAAGGACGGTGAAAAGCAATCTACCCCAATAGGCAGAGGTAGAGGCTATCGTTATGGCTTACCCAATCAAGAATACTATTTTAAATCTGCCGATGAAATGAAAGGTCTATTTAAGGATCTTCCTGAGGCGATTACCAATATTCAAGAAATTGTTCAGAAAATTGAAGCATTTGAGTTAGCACGAGATGTCTTGCTTCCGGCTTTTGGTATTCCTGATAAATTTAAAGATCCAGAAGATGAAAATGATGGGGGGAAGCGCGGTGAAAATGCTTATTTAAAATATTTGACTTTTAAGGGTGCAGAAGAACGTTATGGAGAAATAACAGAAGCAATTGCTGAGCGCTTAAACTTTGAACTTTCTGTTATAGAAAATACCGGCTATCCGGGTTATTTCTTAATCGTGGAAGACTTTATTCGCGAGGCTAGAAAAATGAACGTATCAGTAGGGCCAGGTCGTGGCTCGGCCGCAGGAAGTGCTGTAGCTTATTGTTTGAAGATTACCAATATAGACCCGATTAAATATGATTTGCTTTTTGAGCGTTTCTTAAATCCAGATCGTGTAAGTATGCCCGATATCGATATTGATTTTGATGATGAAGGGAGAAGTCGAGTGATGGATTATGTAATTGAAAAATATGGAGCTAATCAAGTTGCGCAAATTATTACCTACGGAACCATGGCTGCTAAATCTTCTATTCGTGATACTGCTCGAGTATTAGACTTGCCTTTAAGTGATGCAGATAGAATTGCAAAACTGATTCCGGACATGTCTAAATTGCATAAAATCTTTGCCTTAGATGAAAAAGGAATTAAAGCGAAATTTAGAAGTGAGGAAGTAGAGAAAGTTAACGAATTACTCAATCTTTCTGAAGGAGACGATTTAGAAGCAGAAACGGTAAATCAGGCGAGGGTATTAGAAGGTTCGGTTAGAAACACGGGAATTCATGCTTGTGGTGTAATTATTACACCAAGCGATATTACAGAACACGTTCCTGTTTCCGTAGCAAAAGATTCTGATTTATATGTTACGCAATTTGATAATTCGGTGGTTGAAAATGCCGGTTTATTAAAAATGGATTTTTTAGGTTTAAAAACCTTAACCTTAATAAAAGATACCGTAAAAATTGTTAAAGGACGTCATGATATAGATCTTGATCCGGAGAATTTTCCGCTTGATGATGAAAAAACCTACGAGCTTTTCCAACGAGGAGAAACAGTTGGTATTTTTCAATACGAATCTCCCGGAATGCAGAAACATATGCAAGCCTTAAAACCCACGGTTTTTGAAGACTTAATAGCAATGAATGCACTCTACAGACCAGGACCAATGGAATATATTCCTAGTTTTATTGCTCGTAAACATGGTCGAGAAGAAATTTCATATGATTTAGATGATATGGAGGAGTATCTTCAAGAAACTTACGGAATTACGGTTTATCAGGAGCAAGTGATGTTGCTTTCGCAAAAATTAGCAGGCTTTTCTAAAGGTGAAGCAGATATGTTACGTAAAGCAATGGGGAAAAAGATATTTGCTTTGCTTGAAACTTTAAAACCAAAATTTTTAAATGGTGGTGAACAACGAGGCCATAATCGAGAAACTTTAGAGAAAATTTGGAAAGATTGGGAAGCCTTTGCGAGTTACGCTTTCAACAAGTCGCATTCTACTTGTTACGCATGGATTGCTTATCAGACAGCTTATTTAAAAGCGCATTACCCTGCAGAATATATGGCAGCGGTGTTATCAAATAACATGAATAACATCAAAAATGTCACTTTTTTTATGGAAGAATGTAAGCGTATGAAACTTCCTGTGCTTGGCCCTGATGTAAATGAATCCTATTATAAATTTTCGGTAAACAAAAATAATGCTGTTCGTTTTGGTATGGGAGCCATAAAAGGCGTAGGCGGCGGTGCCGTAAATACGATAGTAGAACATCGAAAAAAAGATGGTCATTATCGTTCAATTTTTGATATGGCAAAACGTATAGATTTGAGGGCTGCAAACAAAAAGGCTTTTGAAAACTTAGCCCTAGCCGGAGGCTTCGATAGTTTTAAACCAACGCATCGAGCGCAATATTTTCATGATGAAGGTGACGGAATTAGTTTTTTAGAAAAAGTCATGAAGTTTGCATCTAAATTTCAAGAGAGTCAAAACTCTTCGCAAGTAAGTTTATTTGGGGAGGCTAGCGATGTTCAGATCCCTGAACCACAAGTTCCGCCTTGTGAAGAATGGGGGACTATGGAAAAACTTCGGAAAGAGCGTGAAGTTGTAGGGATTTATATTTCAGGACATCCTTTAGATGATTTTAAAGCCGAAATGAAATATTTTTGTAATAGTACCTTAGCAGATTTTAGTCAGCTTGAAAATCATGTGAATAAAGAAATGTCTTTAGGCGGAGTGATAAGCGATGTGCAACATCGAGTGAGTAAAGCTGGAAAGGGCTGGGCTATTTTTACTGTAGAAGATTATTTTGAATCTTATGATTTTAAAATTTTTGGGGAAGAATATTTAAAATACCGACACTTTTTAATGCCCAATAATTTTATTCATTTAAAAGTTTTTGTAAAAGAAGGTTGGACAAATAAAGAAACCGGTAAAAAGAGTGATCCGCGTATTCAGTTTAATTCCTTTAAACAGCTGCAAGATGTCATGGAAACCTATGCCAAAAAGTTAACTATTCAGTTGGATATTGATGATTTAAAGGAAGAACACATCCAAAAGCTACAAGATTTATTTACGTATCATCCGGGAGATCACATGTTGAATTTCGTAGTTTATGAATTAAAGGATCGTATAAAATTGCATATGCCGAGTAGAAGACAAAAGGTGAAAATCTCTCAAGAGTTATTAGATGAATTAGAAGGTCAACAATTGCATTATAAAGTGAGTTAATGTTGCGTTAGGGATAGTAGTGGTTAGCCTGCAGGACTGAAAGGACGAAGCCTAAAAACGAATAGCCCGCCCCGAAATGTAATGTAGGGAACGCCCACATAAGACTTATTGATTTTTGTATAGGGTAATGTAATTTAATACAATGCGTTCAACTCAAAATATTTGTCTATTTTTGTAGTAATAAAAAATTAAAATTATGGCATTAGAAATAACAGACGCAACATTTGAAGAGCAAGTGTTAAATAGTGATAAACCGGTATTGGTAGATTTTTGGGCAGCTTGGTGTGGACCTTGTAGAATGGTTGGGCCAATTATCGATGAAATAAGTAAAGACTACGAAGGAAAAGCGGTAGTAGGAAAGTTAGATGTAGATGCAAATCAAGAATTTGCTGCAAAATATGGAGTAAGAAATATACCAACGGTTTTAGTTTTTAATAAAGGTGAATTGGTAGGTCGTCAAGTAGGTGTTTCTCCTAAAGATGCTTATACTAAAGCAATAGATGAATTGTTGTAGTAATAAAATATATTTATAAAGGAAGGTTTGGCGTTTTTCGTCAAACCTTTTTTTATTTTAGTACCTTTAGGTTTATTGGCACTACCAAAAAGAGTTATGCCTAAAGTTTGACTGGAAATTGAAAATTTGTTTTCAATACATCGTAGGCTTACCTCAAAACAAGGTTATTTAATTAGAATTAAGTATGATGAAGTTACGAGAAGAAGTACATAAAACCGATGGGTTTATAAATATAGAACACTTAGCAAAACAAGTTGTTGAAGGATTGATTTCGGGGCTGCATAAGAGTCCGTTTCACGGATTTTCTGCGGAGTTTGCTGAGCATAAAAGCTATAATAACGGAGAGAGTACCAAACATATCGATTGGAAACTTTTTGCAAAAACCGATAAGTTATACACTAAACGCTATGAGGAAGAAACCAATTTACGTTGTCATTTAATTATAGACAATTCTTCATCAATGCATTATCCAGTCTTAAAAAAGCAATCGATTGATCAGTTAAATAAAATAGGGTTTTCAGCCTTAGCAGCAGCATCATTAATGCAGATTTTTAAAAAACAACGTGATGCAGTGGGGTTAAGTCTTTATAGTGATAAATATGATTATTATGCTCCGGAAAAGGGAAGCGAGCGACATCATCAAATGTTATTAAATCAATTGGAACAGATGCTGAAAACACCCTCTAAAAATCGTTCTACAGAAACCTATAACTATCTACACCAAATAGCAGAAAAGATAAAAAGGCGTTCGTTAATTTTTCTATTTACTGACATGTTTCAGGCTTCAGAAGAGGAAGATCGCTTAATTGAAGCTTTGAGGCATTTGAAATATAATAAGCATGAAATGGTTCTTTTTCACACCTATGATAGTAAAAAAGAATTGACGTTCGATTTTGATAACACACCCACGCGTTTTGTAGATGTAGAAACAGGTGAACACGTAAATTTATATGCCGATAATATTAAAGAAAACTATCAAAAAGAAGTTCAGAAATACTTTTCTCATTTGCATATGCGTTGTATGCAATATAAAATTAAATACGTGCCGGTAGATATTCATGAAAATTTCAATAAAATTTTGACTACTTATTTAATTGAACGTCAAAAGTTTGTATGAATTTGAAAAAATACGCTAAAAAAAAGTACAAAAAAAGTTTGTGAGAACTGTAAACTCTATTATATTTGCACTCGCAATTATGCAACGGTCTGGTAGTTCAGTTGGTTAGAATGCCTGCCTGTCACGCAGGAGGTCGCGAGTTCGAGTCTCGTCCAGACCGCAAAATAGAAAAGCTTCAATTGTAAAATTGAGGCTTTTTTTACGAAGTTGTGTTGTGAATATAAAGTTGAATTACTTTGTATTTAAGGTTTAAGTAGTGTTAAACCAGTGAAGAGCTTTTCCTGTAAGAGGGAGAGGCTTTTTTTGTTTTTAGATGTATTTGTGAAAATAACAACAACTTTTTTTCGTTTCTGAGGTGTGCATTTAGGTGTGCATTTAGGTGTGCAATTCTAAAACGGATCAATCTCAAAAGGGATCAATCTCAAAAGTTGTGTGTGAATTGAAATATTAATTGGATTTTTGTTTTAAAAAACAAGAAGCATTGGGTTCATATATAGACCTACTCAAGATTTTGGATCAATCTCAAAAGTTAAGGAGCTTAAACTTAAAAAACGTTGTATTAAAATTAATACTAAAGCTTCGTTACCTCCATCTGAGATCAGTATAATTTAAAGCCTTTATTGTTATTACTACGATTTATTCAGCACGGAATAAATTTATATACCGATAATGACAAGTGAACTGCGTTTGTATGTAGATTTAAACGATACAGAAATATCCTATATATAGAATAGCATCTTTGTACTTAAATTAGGTATGGGTGACCTTTGATAAATAGGAATAAACCATTATCTTAGGAATGATTTTGCTATTCCTTAGTTTTATGAAAGTTATACTCCCTTTTTTCTTGATAATCCCATTTTTTATAAAGCTCCAAAGGGGTTATTTAAGTAAGAATTAAGCGATTGACTGATGAAGGAATATATTTAATTAAAATTATTGGTATTTAACATCATATAAAAGTAAACCACCCAAAAGCTATGAAATATAAGCTACTATTATTTCTAATATTCTTCTTCTTCAGTTTCTGTTTCTACTCTCAGGATGAAAAAAAATTCTCTTCAAAAGAATGTCAAGAGTTACTTAACCAAGGGATTAAAGCATATGAAGATCACAATTATTCGGAAGCTTTAAAGAAATTAACCAAAGCAGAAGTCATTATACAAAATAAAAGTTGTGATCAAGAATTATGGTACGTTCAAAATTTTATTGGTAACGTCTACAAAATAAGCACAAACTATGCTGAAGGCTTAGAGTACTATTTAAAGGCACTGGAAAATTCTAGAAAAGAAGCGGAATTAAATGAAAATACGGCAACAGTATTAACTAACATTGGAGCCTTATATTATCAAACAAACGAAAAACTAAAAGCTTTAATGTACTATGAGGAAGCTTATGAGTTAGCTAAGAAAATAGATTCAGATTACAATAAGGTCTTTGCAGGCTTAAATATAGCTGATATATATAATAAAAAAGGCGAGCTTGATAAAGCTTTAAAATATCTAAACGAAATAAAAAATTTAGATAAGAGTGATTTTTTTCAACGTATATGGGAGGTTAATTATGCTGACAATTTTTATTATAGGGGAGAAATTACGAATGCCAAACATATTGCCGAAAAATTATTAGAGAAAAATAAAGAAAAAGATGTATGTCACGTCTGTGTACTTGAGTTATTGGCAAAAATTTCTGAAAAACAAAAAGACACTAAAAAAGCTATTGCCTATACAGAAGATGCTTTACAGTATACAGTAGAATGGAAGTCTAAAATTGAAAAATATAAATATTTAGCTGATTTGTATCAAGAAGAGGGAAGCTATTTAAAATCGCTGCAATACAAAGATTCCGCTATGCTTGCTAAAGATTCATTGGCTGCACGCATTAATAAACAATTGTTTGCTGTAAATAAAGTGAAATTAGAAGTTCAGGAATATGAAAATGACTTGAAAACAAATCTTCAAAAACAAAAAGCTGAGCGGAAAATGTTTATTCTGCTCATTATTTTTATTGTGTTATTGGCCATTATCATAGGTTTTATTATTTATAAAGGCTTTAAAAATAAAATAGCTAAACAAAAACAAGCAAAAACTATTATTGAAAGCAAACAAAAAATAATAAAATTAGAACTCGAGAAAGAAAAAAGTGAGCATCAAGCCTTAAAAGATCAGTCACTCTTACAGCAAGAACAATTGAAGAATAAAATTGGTCAAAAAAATAGAAAACTATCTGCTAAAGCGCTGTATTTGTCAGATCGTGATAAATTAATTGAAGGCATTATTGATTCATTAACTCAAATTCCTGAAATCGTTAAAAATAAAGAGGTAAATGATGATATTCGCTCTCTTAAAGAGCATTTAAAAGCGGATGCAGAATGGGATGAGTTTATAGAACATTTTGAAAAAGTAAATCCAGAATTCCTAAAAACTTTGAATCAAAAACATGCTAAACTTAGCGAAAATGATATTCGCTTTTTATGTTATATATATATGAATTTAGATGTTAAGGAAATTAGTCTTATTCTTAATATAACAATTGATGCCAGCCGAAAACGAAAACAGCGTATAGCAAAAAAGATGGGTATCAATGTAGATAAACTACATTATTATGTATTGAACATTCAGGAGTAACGCTGGGGCTACAATCTTATGTATGCCTTTACGAAGTTTTTTTTACTCTTATGGTTTTACTAACATATTAAACCTTTTTTCTCCCCAAGTGTGGTTAATTGTATTTATTTTATTCTTACTTGATAGTTAGCCTATAATTTTATTTGCTTTTAGAGCAAAAAAGCAATATGTCCAAGTTTTTCTGTTAACTGTCCTATTTATTCGTGTCTAGAATTTTGATAAGACACCAGTTTTAATCAATATTTGTAATCAGTTGTACAAAGATAAAGTAAAATCATTGCGATAATGATAAAATTTGTGGGTGTGTAATATTTTTATAAATCCACTTGTTATGATTTACTTTAATCTTATTAGAAGTACGTTAACCTTAAAATAAAAAATATGAAAAAAATTACCATACTTATTATTTCTTTAATCTGTAGTGTTTTTATGAATGCTCAAACAATAGGTGAAAACTGTAATAGTCCGATAGAAATTAACAATTTACCATTTACCACGTCAGATGATACGGCAAATTTTGGAAATAATTATAGTGGCAATGAAGAATTGTGGCTTACTGGAAATGATGTAATATACCATTATCAAGCTCCTTCAGATGGGGCAATATTCATCAAGCTCTCAAATATAAATAATGCAGGCGCTGGAATATTTGTTTATGAGAATTGTAGTGAAATAGATGCTACTAGCCCATTAAAAGAGGAAACAAATGTTTTTGGGACAGATAATTTAAGTATTCCTATTACAGAAGTAAGTTTAGGGTCAGATTACTATATTGTTGTTTCATCTGTTAATGTAGCTCCAGTCTCTACTCAATCTATATCTTATACGTTAGAAATAGAGAATACAGATCCTTGCTATTCAATAGAAAATATTCAAGTGTCAAATATTTTAATTGACGGAGCTGAAATTAGTTGGGATAATGATACTGCATTAAATTACGAGTGGTATGTTTTTTCAAGCGGAGCTATAGTTGATCCAAGCGATCCTTATGCAGATAGTCCTATTTTGCAAGGAAATACGATTTCAAATTCGATTGTTGTATCAGGATTGATTCCTGACACGTCATATGATGTTTATGTGGAATCAGAATGTTCAAATCCGGCAGGTAATATAAACAGTGAGTGGAGTGATCCGGTAACATTCGAAACATTAGAATGTTTCTTACCTACAAATATTCAAATTACAAATGAAACTTATAATAGCGTAGAGATAAATTGGACAGAAAACGGAACAGCTAACGAATGGGAAGTATTATATGTAGAAACAGGTTATAGCCCATTTATTAGTGGCACGTATATAGTTGTTGATAATAATCCTGGATTAATAATAGATAATTTAATAGCAGGAAAGGGCTATGATATTTATTTAAGAAGTATATGTGGCGGTCATGAAGGAGATTGGACAGAACTAGTTACTTTTTATACACTTGAATGCTCCCCCCCTACAGATATAGTGGTTAGTAGTAATGAAACCGAAAATAGTGTCGAATTGAGTTGGGTTGAAAACGGAATAGCAACAGAGTGGGAAATTAAATATGGGAGCACGGGCTTTGACCCCTCTACCCAAGGAGAGTCCAAAATGGACACTGATGGAGTTTTAGGGGAAATATTGACCGGATTAACAAATAATGTAGAATACGAAGTTTACGTACGCTCCGTTTGTACGACTAACCTTGTTAGTGAATGGTCAAGTCCTAAAAGCTTTCAGACAAATTTAGCAACGTCAAATCTAAACCGTATGAATGGTTTATGTTACTATCCTAATCCTGTTAAAGATATACTGACAATAAATGCTCCTCAAACAATAAAAGAAATATCAATCTATAATATACAAGGAAAACTACTTATAAAAAAGAAGCTCAATGATACTTTGGGAAATATAGATTTATCCAGTTTTTCCTCTGGAATATATTTAATGCAAGTAATGGGTCACTCCAGAACTTTTTCTACGCATAAAATTGTAAAAGAATAACAGTGCTATGTGTTATCCAAATAATCTAAAATTTAAAAAAATGAAAAAAAATTTACATTGTATAATGCTATTTATGTTATTATGTATAGCATCAACAAGTTATGCTCAATTAGAAACAGCTCATTGGTTTTTTTATTACGGAGGTGTTGATTTTTCTTCAGGTGTTCCTGTAGCTAAACCAGATTATCTTTGGAGTTATGACATCGATGGAGGTACGAGTGTATCTACTTCAAATGGAGATTTACTTTTTCATGGAGTAGGCTCTCCTGATTCAATGTCATTGATTAATGCTAATGGAGATGTCATGCAAAACGGGTCTAATATACGGAGAAGTCAGTCACTTCAACAATCTATTGCTATTCCCGATCCAGGAAATACTGATCGGTATTATGTTTTTCGAGCTGCAGGTATACACTCTAATGGACCTAGTGTGAAT
Source organism: Mesonia aquimarina (assembly GCF_003667275.1). GTDB lineage: Bacteria > Bacteroidota > Bacteroidia > Flavobacteriales > Flavobacteriaceae > Mesonia > Mesonia aquimarina. Next base: position 138,459 of record NZ_RCNV01000006.1, read on the forward strand.
GTTCCGTTGCTGTGTTCATTAGTAGATATGACCTTAGATGGTGGTTTAGGAGGGGTAGTTGATGGTGTAAAGAATATTCCTATAGATGGGGTCTGGCCATTGTCTTCAGATGGAGAAGGAGAAAATGAATACCATACTGTAAAGGTAACTGCTACTTACCATGCCAATAACCAAGATATATGGGTGCTAACACATCGAGGGGATTATGATTATGATAATTATTATACAGAGGGATTTGAAAATGTCGAAGGACATTTTGCTGCATTTTTGGTAACGGCAAACGGTGTACAAACGACCCCCGTAGTATCCGATGAATTTCCTCTATTTGGCGGCCATTTTAGAATATCTCCCAATGGTAGAAAAATAGCGGCCACTTATTATGATGAAAACGAGGATGCTGGTGTATTTGCATTGTTTGATTTTAATACCGCTACCGGAGAGATTTCTAATCCTCAAAAATTAATGGCATTAGCTCCATATCAATTGCCAGCCACTCAAACTGGTAATGCAACTCAAGTATATGGTGTTGAGTTTTCTCCGGATAGCAAACGCTTATACATTACCATGCCACATTCTTACGTGGAAAATAATGGGCAATGGGAAGCCGAAGGAGCTAAACTATTTCAGTACAACTTAGACGTACCCGCTACGCAAGATATTATCAATTCAAAAACCTTACTTTGGCATTTAGATCAACTTCCTTATCGTCCTCTTGGAGGTTTACAATTGGCTGTAGATGGAAAAATATACATAGCTAGACATGGATCAGGTTATTTAAGTACAATAGAAGAGCCTAATAGATTAGGAGTGGCATGTGATTTTCAGTTAGATAGTTTTGACTTAAACTTAGGATCAACTCCTTTAGGGTTTCAAAAGGCTCAAGGTAATAACCTTCCTCAATTTATGCCAGGTAATTTTCAATATGAAATGAGGAGTAATTTTTATTGTCTGGGAGATCAAACCCAATTTCAAATAGAGAGTCATATAGGTATTAATGCAGTTACTTGGGATTTTGGAGATCCTGATAGTGGTTCGGAAAACAGTTCTACTGAATTAACACCCACGCATGTTTATACCCAACCCGGAACTTATACAGTAACCGCAGAGGTATATAATCAATTTGGAACCCTTATCCAGTTGGAAGATGAAATAATTGTTTTACAAGGCGCCGAGGCTACCACGCCCGATGCTTTTTTAAGCTGCGGCGGAACCACTACGGCGGTTTTCGATTTAACAAGTCTTAACGCAGATATTTTGGACGGACAAAATAGCAATACTTATACGGTAAGCTACCACGAAGATGAAAACGGTGCTGAGAATGATGTGTCGGTGATTAGCCCTGCCGATAGCTATGAATCTGCTACCGGGACGGTCTATGCCCGCGTTACCAATACAGATACGGGCTGTTATGCGGTCACGCCTGTTGCTTTGGAGACCACCCCGCAACCTGCAGCTCCGAGTGTCGCCCCGATTATTGCTTGCGATACCGAGGCTTTGGATGGGATTACAACAATCGATCTGACCCAACGCGCGACAGACTTGCAAGAAAACCAACCCAATACGGATTTAGCTTATTTTGAAAGCCAAGGAGATGCGGATAACAACACTAACGCAATCACCGACCCTACAGCATATACCAATACCAGTAATCCACAAAGCCTTTATGTGCGCATCAGTAACAGCAGCTTACCGGACTGCTATGCAGTAGCTTTATTGGATATCGAGGTAGAAGCTGCAAACCTTACTGGAGCTAGTTTAGAGCTGATGGGCTGTTCTCCCTTTGATTTAACCGATATCGCAGCGGAAGTGGATAGTGATTTGAGTTTGGACTATTATGCCAGTGAAGCTGATGCGACGGCTAATACAAATGTATTAGAAGATCCAACTGCTTATGTTACTAGCGGGCAAGAAGAACGCGTGTATGTCCGTCTTACCGATAGCAATGGCTGCGCGGGCGTAGTCGAGCTTATCCTAGTAACCGGAGATTGTAAGATTCCCGAAGGGATCTCTCCCAATGGTGATGGAGCGAACGATAGTTTTGATTTAAGTTTTTTAACAGCAACCTATGGCGGAAAGCATATTTCGATTTTCAATAGAAACGGCCGTGTGGTTTATGAGACAAATAATTATAGTGACCAATGGTTTGGTCAGGATAACAACGGAAATAATTTACCGACGGGCACCTATTATTATGTACTGGAATTAGCTGAACCCCACCCGGAATATGGCGGAGCCATCAAGAAATGGGTGTATGTACAGCGGGAGCTTTAAATAAAAAATACCTGTTCTCGGATAAAAAGGCGATTGGCCGTCATCTTGTTTTTTAGTTAAACAAAAGTACTTTTTCTTCATATGGTTTAAAAAAGAAGTACTCACAAGATGTTCCGAGACAGGTATTCTATAAAAAAGGACCCTAGTTAACCTGTTCCCGGAACAAATGAAAGATAATTGTAATGATTTCCATAAGGTTTTTATAGTTAAGCTGATAACGTGCTTTTACCAATTAGGGGTAAGCGGTAGAAGTGTAACTGTTCCGGGGCAGGTAAAATTAACAAAGGCCTGTCTGTACGAACACCCTGTACTAGTTTCAATAATGTTTCATATAGGCAATTAAAAACACCCTACTAGTAAAGATGTACAGACAGCCTTTAAAATACAATAAAATTTTAAACGATGAAAAATTCATATAAAAAATACAGGATGAAGAACCTATACCTATTCATATTTGCACTATTCCTGTTGGGCAGTAGTTATCAAGTTTGGGCACAACAAGATCCACAATACACACAGTATATGTATAATATGAGCGTAGTTAATCCGGCTTATGCAGGCTCTAAGGAGAGTTTGTCTATCGGTTTGCTTTATCGTGATCAATGGTCGGGCTTTGAAGGCGCTCCTCGGAGCTATACATTTTTTGCTCACTCTCCAATTGGGGAGAAGACCGGTTTAGGTCTTTCGGCTATATCTGATGAGAATGGTCCTGTAAAAGAGACCAATGTGTATGGTGATTTTTCTTATACTTTGTCTTTAGGAGGGGATCATAAATTAGCCTTTGGAGTAAAAGCCGGAGCAACCTTTCACGATGTAGGTTTAATACCTTTAAGTCTTCAGAATGAGTTTGATGTAGCTTTTAGCGAGAATATTAATGAAACCTATTTAAATTTTGGTGCCGGTTTTTTGTATTATACTGATAAATATTACATCGGCGTATCGGTTCCTAACTTTTTAAATTCCAAACATTTAGATGTAGATGGGAGAGAATTTGGAACAGAAGAGCAACACTATTTTGCTACTGCAGGATATGTGTTTGAATTGAGTGAGAATTTAAAATTTAAGCCTTCGACTTTGGTAAAGGCATCTTTTGAGTCCCCTATGTCTTTTGATGTAAATGCTAACTTTTTGTTTTACGAGCGATTTGAGATCGGCGCTTCTTATCGTTTAGATGATGCGGTAAGTGGTTTAGTGAGTGTTCGAGCGACAGACTGGTTGCAGTTAGGTTTTGCATATGATTACACGATATCAGATATAGAGGAACCTTCTTATGAAGCTTTTGTATTGTTTGATGTGTTCTTTAGTAAGAAGTCTTATCGTTCACCAAGATATTTCTAAACCAAATCTAATTTTAAGAGAAAATAATTATGAAAAGATATTATATAATAGCCTTATTAGCATTTTTGGGTAGCAGTAGTGTTTTTGCCCAAAGCAATGCTACCAAGAAAGCCGATAAATACTTCGATCGTATGGAGTATGTAAAATCGGCAGAAGAATATAAAGAAATTGTAGAAGATGGTGATGCGACTCCTTATGTTTATCATCGCTTGGCAGATTCTTATTACAATTTGTATAACAGCAAAGAGGCAGCACGTTATTATTCGATGTATATAGATGGAGCTTCAGATGCTTCCGGAGAGGCTTATTATCGTTATGCTCAGATGTTGAAAGCTAATGGTAATTATGAGGAGTCTGATGCAGCGATGCAAGCGTTTGCTTCTCGTTCACCACAGGATCAGCGAGCCAAAGCCTTTAAATCTAATCAAAATTACTTATCAGATATTTTAAATGAACAGGCAAAATTTAGCGTAGAGCGTTTATCGTTAAATACAGATTTTATTGATTTTGGAGGTTATGAAAAAGATGGTAAGCTTTATTTTGTATCTGCTCGAAACAAATCAAGAAGGAATTATGGATGGAATGATCAACCCACTTTAGATGTTTATGTATCAACTAGAGAGGGAGAAGGATTTTCTTCACCGGAGCTTTTAGAAGGAGAGGTAAATACAAAGTTTAATGAAGGAACGGTAGCGATCACCCCAGATGGAAACACGATGTATTTTACTCGTAATGATTACTTAGATGGGGATTATGAAGAGGATGAACAAGGAGTTGGTCAGTTAAAATTATTCCGTGCAACATTAGTTAATGGAGAGTGGGATGATATTCAATCTGTTCCGTTTAACAGTTCAGCGTACTCTACCGGACATCCGGCCTTAAGTGCTGATGGAAAGACGCTTTATTTCTCTAGTGATATGCCGGGAGGAATGGGACAGTCTGATTTGTATAAAGTGTCTGTGTCTGAAGACGGTTCTTTAGGAGAGCCTCAAAATCTTGGAGCAGGAATAAACACGGAAGGAAGAGATAGTTTTCCTTATATAGATGAAGAGGGAACGCTTTACTTTTCTAGTGATGGCCAATTAGGCATAGGCGGATTAGATGTTTTTTATGCGAAGGCTGAGGGGAGTAGCTTTGGAGAGGTTAACAATATAGGACAACCTATTAATAGTAATGGCGATGATTTTGCTTTCACTTTTAGTACATCAGCAAAGAAAGGTTATGTAAGTTCCAATCGAGGTGGTTTAGCAGAAGATGCACAAACGGCCAATGACAATATTTACCGTGTAGTCCAATTACAACCTATCGAGGAGCTAGATATTATGGTTAAGGTAATCAATGCAGAGACCGGAGCGCCAATCACACAGGCAGAAGTACTGAATTATAATGAAAACAAATCTCAACTAGGGAAGAAACAAACCGATGCGTCAGGACAAGCCGCTTTTCAAGGATTAAGAGTAGATAAGGCTTATAGTTTACAAGCCAATGCTACAGGATATAAAAGTGGTTTAGTCCAAGTAAGTCCGGAAGAACGCGGAGAAGTAGGCGTGACGATAGAATTAACCCCAATAAAGCCAATTGTTGAAGAAGAAGAGATTGTCTTAAACCCAATTCTGTTTGATTATGATAAGGCAGATATAAGACCTAAAGCGGCATTAGAACTTGATCGTTTGGTCGGTGTAATGAAAAAACACCCGGAGATGGTTATTAAAGTTGAAGCACATACCGATAAGCGAGGTTCAGCGAGTTATAACCAACAACTATCAGAGCGAAGAGCAAAGAGTACAGTTGATTATGTGATTTCTCAAGGAATTGATAAATCAAGAATAAGCTGGGAGGCTTTTGGTGAATCCAAACCAAAAATAGAATGCGACAACTGTAGCGAAGAGCAATACCAAGAGAATAGACGTTCGGTGTTTAAGATAATAAAAAAGTAAAAATGTTAGGTAGTAAAGTAAATGTTCAATATAAGAAATCATATTTATTTTATAATGAACATGCTTTTCCTTTCCAATTTTTCAAAACGGGGATATAAAGTGTAATGGCATCGAAGTTTAGTCAAAATATTTACCTAATCATAATTGTGCTACTTAACGTAAATGGTTTACGAGCACAAAACATATATATGGGAACAGGTGATATTCATTATCAGTGTTCCGGAAATTTTTATGATAATGGAGGGGAAAATGGATATAGTGAACAAGATGCAATCATTACACTATGTCCAGAAAACTCGGAACAAACTATACAAGTTGATTTTTCTGATTTCCAATTTTTATTAGCACAAGGAGATTTTTTAAAAATCTATGATGGTAATTCTACAAATTCTGCTTTAATAGGACAATATACAACAAATCAAAACCCTGAATTAATTTTAGCCACTATAGAGAACACTTCTGGATGTCTAACATTTGAATTTATTTCTGATGGACAAGTATCTGTTTTACCTGGATGGGAAGCGTCAATAAGCTGTCAAGATTGTCCAACTTTGGAAATTAACACCACTATATCGCCTTCAGAAAGTATAGATGATTTTTATAGGGTAGAAAAAGGCATAGAAATAAATTTCGAAACGAATATTGAAAATGCTATTCACCATTGGGACTTTGGAGATGGCTTTACTGCATCTGGTCAAAACGTAACGCATGTTTATAACCCTAATCCTCAAGAAGCACAAGGAGGAATATTCGGAACTTATTATGTGAAATTAATCATAACCACATCTACTGGTTGTAACTATAGCCTCTTATATACAATACAGGTGACAAATTATAGAGTGATTGTAAATGACACATATACAGTCGAAGAGCTAATTGAAGATATTTTTGTTACCGGGGAATGTGGAAATGTGTCCAATATTCACTCACCTTCCAATGGGCTTAATGGAGAGTGGTCTATGAATAGTTTAGGGTTTTTTGAACGCGCTTTTTCTGATTTTAATTTTGAAAAAGGAATTGTTCTTACTACCGGGTTTGTTGAATATGTCCCCGAAGGGCCAAACAGTGGAGGCGGTTGGGAAGGAGATATAGATTTGGACGCCATAGCCTCTCCTTCCTACGATGCGACTAGCATAATATTTGAATTTACCCCTTATATAAGTGAAATAAGTTTTGAATATATTTTTACTTCATATGAATACCCTCAATATGTATGTAGTTTTGCTGATACATTTGCCTTTATTTTAAGTGGCCCGGGAATTGATGATGTAAACGCTTATAATCACGATGCTAACCCTAATACTCCTGATGTAAATTTAGATTTAGGAGGCTTAAACATCGCATTAATTCCAGAAACCAATACCCCTGTAAGTGTAACCAATATTCATCATCAAACTAATTGTAGCGTAAATTCTTTAGGAGAATTTTATACTGATGTATATTATGATTATGCTGCAGATGGCAACGGAACTTCTGGTATAGATTTTTACGGGCAAACTGTTCCGTTAACTGCTACTGCCCAAGTAATTCCTGGCGAGACCTATACAATAAAGCTAGTTGTTGGAGATTACGGTGATCGCAGGTATCAGTCGGCCGTATTTTTAAAAGGCGAAAGTTTTACATTAGGGCCTGATTTAGGAGAAGATATTGTTAGTACTAATGAAAACATAGCTATTCCTTGTGAAGGGGAATCAATTATACTTAATCCTTTTGAGAATGTTCAAACTATAGCTGGATTAATCTATAAATGGTATAAAAATGGTGTTTTATTAGAAAATGAAACAGAGGAAACATTGGAAATCACAGAAACGGGTGTTTACAGTGTGTATGCATATTATGATGAAAATTGTGCAGGTACAGATGAAATAATTGTTGAGTTTTTGCCAAAACCATCTTTAAAAGAAAATTTAAAAATAAAAGCTTGCAATGATGGTCCTGGAGAAAATAGGTTTGATTTATTGAGTGTTAAAAATAATTTATTACTGGAAGGAAATGTAGAAAACTTTTACTTTTCTTTTTATACGACAGAAGAAGATGCCATAAATAATATTGAAGAAAATGAAATTCAAAGCCCTAATGATTACCCTAGCGAAGGCGATATTATTTGGATTCGTGTAGTAAATGAAGAAGGCTGTTATTCAGTTACTTCAATAGAATTAATACTTCACGAACGCCCTTCAATAGCTCCCACAGATATTGATGAGTATTTTTGTTTATATACTGAAAATGGCTCTACAACAATCGATTTAACCCAGTACGATGCAACAATTAATCCAGAATCACCTACCAATACAGCAGTAGTTTACTACGCCGATGACAATGCCTATCAACATGGGGATATTATAGACAACCCCAGTAATTATACTACTTATAGCTCTTCACAAACGATTATAGCCGAAGTAATCAATATAAATACTTTATGTGAGTCTATAGAGGTAGCTACCATTACAATATATACTTTGGAATATCCTACGGTAAATATTAACATGTATGATGGCATGGTAATATGTATAGATAGTAATCCGCAAACCCCTGTAGAGGGAGGAAATTTTGAGTCAATTTTTATTGATACAGCATTACCTAATAATGGTAATTATAGTTTTAATTGGACTTTAGATGGTGTGCCTCTAGTCAATGATACCCCTATACTTGAAGCTGTCATTGCAGGAGTATATGAAGTAGAGGTAATACATTTAGCAAGTGGCTGTATTAGTAATAGTAGTGCGAGGCTAATTCAAAGTAATCCACCAGAATTTATTGTAGCTCCTTTCACTTCAGCCTTTGACGAAGAGCATATTATTAAGGTTTATAATATTAGTGGTAGTGGAAATTATGAATTTAAGGTTGACAATGGTCCCTGGATTAGCTTAGATAATCAACAAAGTTTGTGGTTTAAAGATATTACTGCTGGAGATCATATGGTATATGGTAGAGATAAAAATGGTTGTGGAGTAACAAAGCATAACATTTCATTTATCGATTATCCAAAGTTTTTCACTCCTAATGAAGATGGAGTTAATGATTACTGGAGTCTTATATCTATACATAATAATTCCCCTTCAATTAAGATAAATCAAACATATATTTTTGATCGTTATGGAAAATTATTAACTATCCTTTCTCCTCGAGGAAGCTGGGATGGTACATATAATGGCAAACAAATGCCCTCTAATGATTATTGGTTTAGGGTAGAGTATACTGAAACCTTACCAAATGGCTCTTTTCAAGAAAGAGTATTTAAAGCAAATTTCACTTTAAAAAGATAACTTAAAAGAATAATTATGAAATATGCTATTTTCCATCCAATGTCAGAACCCCCAATGCCTGATAAAAATGATGAAAGCTTTAGTGAAACTGTATTGGTTTATAGTGAAAATACTGAATTTATTGAATTAGGATACTTTGATTTTGAAGATGAATGTTGGTATCATTTTGGCTCGGATTCATTTTTACTGAAGTGCTGGTGCTATATTCCTAACCCTGTGGAATGTTTAGGAGACCACCAAGAATGGCCCTTAGCCAAGCATAAAGATTATGATGAAAATGATTTATCTGATAGGATAATTTTGAATTTTTTTAAGAAGTAGTAACTATAAAATTATGATAAACCGATTGACCAGTAATATCCTTTTTTTACGTTCCTCCATAGATCTAACTCGTCTTTTTTGTACACTATGCTTTATTTTGTTGAGTTTTACAGTTCACTCTCAAAAGGAAGCCGCTAACTGGTATTTTGGTAACCGGGCAAGTGTAAATTTTGATACCGGAACTACTGTAGCTCAATATGATGGTCAACTTAATACGAGAGAAGGATGTGCTACGGTATCAGATAGTAATGGGAATTTATTATTTTATACCGATGGGTCCATTGTCTATAATGCCAATCATCAAATACTTCAAAATGGGACAGGCTTATTAGGACATTTTAGTAGCAGTCAGTCAGCAATAATCGTTCCTGACCCTGGAAATAATAATAAGTATTATTTATTTACTGTAGATTATCAAGGGAATAATGGAGGACTAGCTTATTCTGTTATAGACATGAATTTGGATGGAGGGTTAGGAGGGATAATTTCTAATCAAAAAAATATAATACTAGAAGGGTCAGTTTCTGAAAAATTAACAGCTGTTAATCATCAGAATGGACAAGATGTATGGGTGATTAGTCATAAGTTAGATTCAAATGAATTTGTTGCTTACTTAGTGACATCTTCAGGTGTGAATATTAATCCAGTTATTAGCCCTGTTGGAGATGTTCATAATAGTGGGTCTAACGATATGAATGGTTGGGGGGCTATAGGTTATTTAAAAGCATCCCCAAATGGCTTAAGGTTAGCATGTGCAAAAAGTTATATAAATCAGGGATTGGAGTTGTTTGATTTTAATAATGCGAATGGAACAGTATTTAATCAAATGAAATTAAGCACAGAAGGAACTTATGGAATCGAGTTTTCTACAGATAGTCAACTTTTATATGCTACAACCATATCATTACCTTTTGATACTAGTTTCGTCCCCAAAATACTTCAATATGATCTTACTCAAACAAGTTTAATAGATGTTCAAAATTCTGAACAGACTATAACCACAGGGTACTCCTCAGCTTTACAGTTAGGTATTGATGGAAAGATTTATGTGGCTAATTTCGAAAGCTCTTATTTAAGTGTAATTAATTCTCCGAATCAATTAGGTACATCATGTGATTTTAATGCAGATGTAGTTTATTTAAAAGATCCTTTGGCTCCTGCTTGGATAGATTATTTTAAAAGTTTAATAGGTCTTCCTCCTTTTATTGCAAGTTATTTTCAATACGAAATAGAAATAGAACAATTTTGTGAAGGTGATGAAACAAAATTTAGTATTCTTACTCAAGCTGATTTAACAGTAACAGATTGGAACTTCGGAGATCCTGTTAGTGGAACAGCTAATACTTCAAATTTAGAAAGTCCAATACATGTATTCAGTTCCCCAGGAACCTACACGGTTACATTATCACTTGGAACAGATCTAGGATATGAAATGAACTTAACTAAAGAAGTGACTATTTATGAAACACCTCAGGCAGTCCCTGTAGATGATTTATGGTTCTGTGATGAAGAAAATGATGGAGAATCTATAGATTTAACAGAAAGTAATTCAAATGTTTTAGGAAATCAAACGAATCCACATTTTTCAATCACCTATTATGAATCTCAATCAGATGCTGAACAAGGTGTAAATAAAATTACCACTCCTGAAAATTTTACTCTTCAATCTGATTGCACTACTTTGTATGTTCGAATAGAAAACAGTTTAAATGAGGATTGTTTTGATGTATCGCCTTTTCAAGTTTGTCTGTCTACTGTTTCGGTTATTTCCGTATCCAACCTGGAAGAATGCGATTCGGATAATAATGGGAGTGCTATTTTTGATTTAACGGTAAACGATACAGCAGTTTTAGGCGCAGATCAGCCTGCTTCTGATTATAGTGTAAGCTATTATGAAGACGAGGCTTCAGCCGAGGCAGGCACTCCATCGATAGGCACCCCAACAGCTTATGAGAATAGTTCAAGTCCTCAGACGATCTGGGTACGTATAGAGAGCAATACGTTAAACAGCTGTTATGCCGTAGATAGTTTTACGATTACCAGTTATGAAAGCGGAATCGCAAATCCTGTTCCGGATTTAAGCTATTGTGATACCGACACCAATGGCGATGCAGTATATGATTTAACACAAAATACGCCTATTTTATTAGGCGCACAAGATGCGAATGATTTCACGGTAAGTTATTATGAGACCATAGCGGAAGCTAATGTACCGACCAATGCGATAGCAGACCCTGCTAACTATACAGCCGGTAGTAATAGCCAGACCATTTATGTACGTATAGAAAACGCGATCAATGGGGACTGTTATAATGTAACCGACTTTACTTTAGAGACGACTCCGGTTACGGTGGGAGTGGTTAGTGATAAATTTGAGTGTGATGGCGGTACTACCGGGACAGCAACTTTTGACTTAACCGATAGTGACCAAGAAGCTTTATCGGGACAAAGTCCCCAAGATTATAGTGTAAGTTACTATGCCAGTCAAACAGACTTAGATAATGACAATGCCATAGCAGTGCCAACAGCTTATGAGAATACGAGCAATCCCCAAGAGATTTTTGTACGGGTAAGTGCCGATGATTTAGGAAGTTGTTTTTCAGAGACCAGCTTTATGATAGAAGCAACGCCTTCGGCTCCTATCGCAGATCCAAGTCCTTTAATAGCTTGTGATACGGACAACGATGGTTTTTACACCTTATTTGATTTAGAGAGCAAGACCGATGAGATTACTTTAGGCAATGCAGATTTAGAAGTAAGTTATCACTTGACCTCTAGTGATGCCAATTTAGGAGTGTCGGCAGTGAGCTCTCCTTACTCGAATACTACAGCTTATAACGATGTAATTTATGTACGTGTAGAAGATGCGGTTAATGGCTGTGTTTTACAGACCGAATTGGCTTTAGAGGTTTATGATCGTCCAGTGATATCGACTCCTACGGGATTATCTCAATGTGATGATGATGCAGATGGCTTTGCCATTTTTGATTTAACCCAAGTAGAAGCGGAAGTATTAGACGGTCAAGACCCGGCTCCATTTTCGATTACCTATCATACTGATGAGCAAGAAGCCGAAGACGGAGTAAATGCGATCACTAATCCGGGGAGTTATGAAAACCAGACCAATCCTGAAAGCATTTGGATTCGAGTAACCGATACCACGACCCCTACAGGATGTTATAGTGTAGTTGAGCTAATCTTAGCGGTAAATCCATTACCGGTTATCAACCAGCCTGAACCTTTAGCGGTTTGTGATGATCTAGCCAGTGGCAGTGATACCGATGAGTTAAGCGTATTTGATTTAACAAGTAAAGAACAAGAAATTACGGGAGGAGACAGTAGTTATAGCATTAATTGGTATGCCACTGATAGCTTTGGAGAAGTAGGACCGGCTACTTTAATTATGAGCCCGGGAAGTTATGCAAACGCAGGCAATGAAGAAAATGTGATTGCAGAAGTAAGCAATCAATACAATTGTAGCCGTCTTATTACCTTAACCTTAGTAGTTAATCCACTTCCTTCACCGACTCCTACTTCGGAGCTTGATCCTTATATTGTGTGCGATGATGATAATGATGGCTTTGCAGAATTTGATTTAAGCACCCAAGATGATTTAATAGCTAATGAAGAAGCCGATGTAGAGATCAGTTACTATGCGACTGCCGAAGATGCTGAAGAAGGTTTTACATCAGATCAATTGCCTAGTTTATATGGAAATACCACCGCCTTTAGTCAAGTAATCTATGCGCGTTCTACCAATACCGAGACAGGATGTTATCGTTATGTAGAGTTAAGCTTAGAGGTGCGTAGTTTACCTAACTTTGCAGGAGAATTAGAAGATTTATTTTCTTGTGATGGGGTAGATGCAGATGGTACGGCTATATTTGATTTGACCGAAAATGAATCAACTATTTATGGAGATGTAGATCCATCGCTTTACACACTATCTTATTACACCAGTGAAGCCGATGCTCTTACATCGACAGATCCAATAGGAGTACCCACCGCGTATTCTAACCAAGGGGTAAGTCCTTTAACGGTTTGGGTACGTTATGCAAATGTGGATAGTGGTTGTGTGCGCATAGGAAGCTTTGAATTGCGTGTAGGCGAATCTCCGGCGATTACCAACCCAAGTCCATTGAGCGCTTGTGATGATAGTGCAGGAGCAATAGATGATGAAGTAGGATTATTTGATTTAACCAGTAAGACTCCTGAGATTACCGGAGGCGATAACAGTTTATCAGTAAGCTATTATGAGAGTCAGGAAGACTTAGATAATGACCAAGCAATCGCTTCAGCAGAAGCTTATGAGAATATTGCTAATGAACAAACGGTTCAAGTAAAAGTAAGCAATGCTTCGGGTTGTGAGTCTTTTACCAGTTTAACCCTGGTGGTAACTCCTAACCCAAGTATAGCAGAAGAATTAGCAGCTTTGGAGGTGTGTGATATAGATAATGATGGCTTTGAGGAGTTTGATTTGGAATCTTACAAATCTGTTATTTTAGACGGAGAGCCCAATGTGAGTGTAAGTTACCACTTAACCGAAGATGCAGCCGATTTAGGAGTGAATCCTATAGATACCAGCACCCCTTATGGCACGAGTAATTTAGCTCAGACGATTTGGGTAAGAGTAACCAATACGGGTCCTTCAGGAGATAATGGTACCGGATGTTATGTAGTTCGTAGTTTAGAACTCATTGTAGTGCCAAGTCCAGAGATATCAGAAGAATTAGAGGATCTTTATGTATGTGATGATGGCACTGCGAGCGGTATAGCGGTATTTGATTTAACCGAGAATACGGACAATGTATTAGGTAACCAAGATCCTTCAGAGCTAACCATTACCTATCACGAGAGTCAAGCTGATGCCGAATCAGGCGATGCTCCTATAGCGGTTCCAAGTCAATATACCAATTTAACAAACGGTCAATTGATTTATGTACGTATTGAAGATGAATCTACCGGTTGTATAGATAGCTTTGATTTTACCGATGACAATAGTTTCAGCTTGAATGTAGAGTCAACACCTGCGCTTACCCAACCAGAACCTTTACAGCTTTGTGCAGCAGATTATGATAATGATCCTTTTGCTCAAGCTGAGTTTGATTTAACGGTAAAAGAAGGCGAGATCGCCGATGAGGATCCAGCCCCTAATAGCTATGTGTTTACCTATTATGCAAGTCAATCCGATTTAGAGGCGGATCAAGCTATAGCGGACCCTACTGCTTATCAAAACATAGCCAACCCTCAGACGGTTTATGTAGCGGTAACCAATAGTCTTACCGAAAACAACTGTAGTACTGTCATTAGTCTAACCATAGAGGTATTACCACTGCCAAGTCCAAGTGAGACTGATTTAGAAGCACTGCGTCTTCAAGGCTGTGATGATGATAATGATGGAGTAGCTGTAGATCCTTTTAATCTAATCCAGAGCGGTCAATTGATAGCCGGAGGAGAAAATGTAGAGATCAGTTATTATAAAACTGAATTAGCAGCAGAAGAGGGCGATGAAACAGTAGCCGAGTTTATAGCCAATCCGACAGCTTATGTGAATGAGCCAAGTTTTAATGAGCAAAATGAAGAAGGATTAAGCGTACAGGTTATTTATGCTCGTGTCGATAGCGGTATCAATGGTAACTTCTGCTATGTGATTGTTCCTTTTGAGTTGCAAGTTATTGGAGCCCCAGTGCTGAATCCTGCCGGCGATCCTAATTTTGGGTATACCCTGTGTGAGGATGGAACCAGTGGCGAGGTAGCGGTTAATTTTGATGATATTACCGAAAACCTTTATGATCCTGTAGATGGAGATCCATCCACGATTATTCCATTATTGGATCCGGCCACCGATCAAGATCAGAATATTGATAATTATACGGTGACTTACTATGCGTTTGAAGAAGATGCAGAGGATGGTGTAAATGCCTTGAATAATGGAGAGTTAGCTACAGATGGCACCCTGTATTATATTCGCGTGGAGTATGCTGATACGGGTTGTTTTAACACCGATGCCATTGGAGTAGTAGAAATTACAGTAGAGGAGCGTCCATCGATTGTAGATCAACCCATAGCAGAAGAGTTCTGTTCAGATGAGCCTGGCGGAGACAGTGTAAGTCTTGATTTAACACAGTATGATGAGCAAGTAAACCCAGGCAGTCCTCAAGGAACCGCAGTGGTTTATTATGCCGATCAAACGGCTTATGAAAATGGAGAAGCCATCCAAGAGCCTAGTTTTTATACTACTGTAAGTAATCCACAGACGGTGATTGTAGAGACGATCAACACCACAACTTTATGTGAATCACCAAGTGTAGCGGAGATCACCATTAGTGTGAATGACCGTCCATTGGTAGACATTAGCGATTATGACGGTTTATATATCTGTGAAGACAGTAATCTACAAACCCCTGTAGAAGGCGGAAATTATGATCCTATTATAATAGATACTGGCTTAAATGAATCTGATTATAACTTTGTATGGACCTTAGAGGGGTCAACATTAAACGAGACGGGATCTAGTTTATCAGCAAACCAATCGGGAACCTATCAAGTGACAGTAAGCGATCAAGATGGAAATATAGTTTGTAGCACGAGCAGTAGTGCAACTATAGAAGAGGCTAACCCTCCGGAGTTTGAGTTGAGTCCATTAACACTTTCTTTTGAAGAAGAGCATGGTATTATGGTAAGTATGATCAGTGGTGATGGAGACTATGAATTCCGTTTAGACAATGGGCCTTGGCAAACAGCTCAGGCGGATGGCACCTTAACTTTTGAAGGTGTGGATCCGGGAGAACATATCGTTTACGGACGAGATCTTAACGGATGTGGAACGACGATAAAAACCATCTCTTTTATCGATTATCCTGAATTTTTCACTCCTAATGAAGACGGGTATAACGATACTTGGAACATCATTGGCTTACAAGATCAGCCACAGGCAAAGGTGTTTATCTTTGATCGCTATGGAAAACTTCTTAAACAGTTAAGTCCGAGTGGTCCGGGATGGGATGGTACCTATAACGGTAACCCTGTGCCTTCTAATGACTACTGGTTCAGCGTAGAGTATATCGAAACCTTACCTGATGGTAGTCAACAACCAAGAACGTTTAAAGCGAACTTTACACTAAAAAGATAAAAAACAATAAAATTTTAGGATCAGTTTAAAATGTTTTATATATTTGGCTCTGGAATAGAATAAAAATTATGAAAAAAATAATGTACATAATGCTAATGATGATGCCTTGGGTTTCCCCAGCGGTTAGCTTTGTATAAATTTAAATGTATAAATTTGAAGAGCCGCTGTTAGAAAACAGCGGCTCTTTTTTTTTTACTATAAAATAAAAATTTTTGATACAACACTTTTGTAATAACGTAATGATGATGAACTCTATGATGACCATGATGATGGGACATCTAATACGCTATTGCCGGAAGTGAGCTAAATAATAATTTAATTAAAAAGCCCCTTTGGTAATAGTTTCCAAAGGGGCTTTTTTTTGTTTACTAATTTAAAAATATCAATTATGAGTGGATTACAATTTTCGACTAAGGCATTACACGCTGGACATCAAGTACAGGAAAATGGGGGAACAAGGGCAGTACCTTTGTATCAATCTAGTTCTTATGTTTTTAAGAATACTGATCATGCGGCTAATTTATTCAAGCTTTCTGAACCCGGTTTTATTTATGGGCGTCTAAATAATCCAACCAATGCAGTTTTAGAGCAACGTCTAACCGAGTTAGAGGATGGGGTTGGAGCTGTTGTAACCGCTTCAGGAACTGCAGCTATTCATACTTGTTTGCTGAGTTTATTAAAAACAGGAGATCACATAGTAGCTTCTAGTAGTTTATA
The DNA here is from genome assembly GCF_003667275.1 of Mesonia aquimarina. GTDB lineage: Bacteria > Bacteroidota > Bacteroidia > Flavobacteriales > Flavobacteriaceae > Mesonia > Mesonia aquimarina. The sequence goes on from NZ_RCNV01000006.1 coordinate 155,441, forward strand.
TGGCGGAACCTATAATTTATTGAATGTAACTTTAAAGCGTTTAGGTATTGAAACTAGTTTTGTAGATCCAAGAGAACCCGAAAACGTTAAAAAAGCTATTCAGGAAAATACTCGTGCAATTTTTATAGAATCGTTAGGAAATCCGAAATTAGATATTCCTGATCTTTCCGTCATCGGCAAGTATGCTCAGCAAGCACAAGTTCCTTTTATTGTTGATAACACAATAGCAACACCTTACCTCCTTCGACCTATAGATTACGGGGCTAATATAGTTATCCATTCGTTAACAAAATATATCAATGGTAATGGTACAGCCTTAGGGGGTGCTATAATTGATGCAGGTAATTTTAATTGGGCAAATGGTAAATTTCCTGAATTTACCGAACCTTCTCCAGGGTATCATGGCTTATGCTATTACGAAACTTTTCGAGAAGCAGCTTTTATAATAAAAGCACGAGTAGAAGGTCTTCGAGATTATGGAGCTGCGTTAAGTCCATTTAATGCTTTTCAAATTTTACAAGGATTAGAAACTTTACCTCTTCGGATTATAAAGCATTCAGAGCAGGCACTTTCTTTAGCAAAATGGTTACAACAACAACCACAAGTTGCTTGGGTGAATTATCCAGGTCTGTCTAATAGTCCCTATTATTCATTGAGTAAAAAGTACTTGCCTAAAGGTCAAAGTGGAATTGTAACCTTTGGAGTAAAAGGAGGGTACGAAGCGGCAAAAAAACTTGTAGATGCTACTAAATTGTTTTCTCTTCTTGCAAATATAGGGGATACCAAATCCTTGATTCTACATCCGGCTAGTACTGCTCATCAACAATTAACAGATGAACAACAAGAGGAAGCAGGAGTGACCAAAGATTTAATTCGTTTAAGTGTCGGGTTAGAGAATTTGGTGGATTTAAAGAAAGATTTACAACAGGCCTTAACTCAAATTAGCATTTAGAAACTCATAAACGACTCTGATTATGAAACTTGTGGAAAGCTTATTTGTAGAGAATATAGAAACTCAGCATGGAGAAAAACGTGATTTTACGGTGTATTATCAGCTTTTTGGACCTCCTTTGGGAGAGGCTCCTATTGTATTGATAAATCATCCCCTTACCGGAAATTCTGAAGTTACTGGATCGCAAGGTTGGTGGAAAGAAATTGTAGGGAAAGAAAAGGTTATTGATATAGAAAAATATACTGTTTTAGCTTTGAACATCCCCGGTAATGGATACCCTTACAATGAATTTTCCTCAATCGTTTATACTCATCTATCACTTTTTGATATAGCTCAAGTTTTTATAAAAAGCTTAGAAAAATTAAATATTGACCATTTGTATGCTATTATAGGAGGTTCTATAGGAGGAGCGCTGGCCTGGCAAATTGCAGCTTTACGTCCTTATTTAACTGAATATCTAATTCCCATTGCTACAGATTATAAGGCGACAGACTGGCTTTTAGGAATTTGTGAGGTACAAAGAGCAATTTTATCGAATTCTAAGTGTGCTGTGGAGGATGCTCGTAAACATGCAATGTTATGCTATAGAACTCCTACATCCCTTCATCATAAATTTAATAGAGAAAAAGTAAAAGATAGTCAAGAATATCAAATTTGTTCTTGGTTAAATTATCATGGCAATTCTTTAAAAAAGCGCTATCAGCTTCAAGCCTATAAATTAATGAATCACCTTTTAAGTAGTCTTGATATTTCTCAAGGACAAAACAATTTTTTAGAAATAGCAGCAGGTATTTCTGCTAAAATACTAATGATAACTATCCCTAATGATGGCCTTTTTTTAGCTGATGAAAATTGGGAAACTTATGTAAACTTAAAACCATTAAAGCCTGACATTACTATTAAGGAATTAAAATCTATACACGGGCATGATGCCTTTTTACTGGAATATAAACAACTTGAACAATTATTAAAACCAATCTTTAAAACAGAAAAAAATCATGAAACGAATTCACATCATCTTGTTCGGAATTGGTAATGTAGGAAGTGCATTACTAGATCAATTAATAGAAACTCAACTAAAGTTGAAAGCTGAGTACGGAGTAGAAATAGAGATTCCAATTATTTTAAATTCAAGTACAGCCTATTTTCCTACAGAAGGGTTATCTACAAATTGGAGAGAGGAATTTAAAAAATCAGGAACTCCTTATCGCTTGTCTGATATTATAGCATATACCCATGCAAAGAATTTTAAAAATTTAATTGCTATAGACGCCACAGCTTCTTCAGATTTTGTATTGGAATATGAGTATCTTATTGAAAATGGCTTTCATTTGATTGCAGCGAATAAAGTAGCGAATACGAAAGAACAGTCTTTTTATGATAATTTACGAAAACAACTTAGCATACATGCGAAGAAATTTTATTATGAAACTAATGTAGGGGCTGGACTACCGGTTGTAGAAACCTTGAGCCTATTACATCATTCCGGAGAGAAAATCAACAAAGTAAGAGGGGTTTTTTCGGGATCTTTGAGTTACCTGTTTAACGTTTTTTCCATTGAAAATAAATGCTTTAGTGAAGTATTGGAGCAAGCTGAAAAAAAAGGATATACCGAACCTGATCCAAGAGTAGATCTTTCCGGTACAGATGTAGCGCGTAAACTTTTAATTTTAGCCAGAGAACTACAGCTTCGTGTAAATTTAGAAGATGTAGCGGTAGAAAGCTTAGTTCCTTCTTCTTTAAATGGAAAAACCTCTTTACAAAGTTTTCAACAAAGAATAACTTCCTTAGATGATACTTTTTATGGATTGAAGCAATCTTTAGCTTCAGATGAAGTATTACGTTATATAGGAGAATTAGATGTAAGTGCAAACAGTTTACAAGTAAAACTCGTTAAGGCTAAAAAAGATAGTCCTTTAGGAGCTTTAAAGGGAGCAGATTCTTTATTTGAGATTTATACGGAATCTTATGGCGAGTTACCTCTAGTAATACAAGGAGCCGGAGCCGGAGCACAAGTTACCGCTCGCGGAATATATACTGATTTATTAAAACTTTCAGGACACTTGAATTAACATCTAATTTATGAAAGATCATATTGAAACTCAAGCGATACGAACACAATTAGAGCGAACGCAGTATCAAGAACATTCTAGTCCACTTTATTTAACTTCCAGCTATGTTTTTGAAGATGCTGAAGACATGCGTGCATCTTTCGCGGAAGAAAAGGAGCGTAATATTTACAGCCGTTTTTCCAATCCTAATACTACTGAGTTTATCAATAAAGTAGCCCGTATGGAAGGCGCAGAAGATGGCTACGCTTTTGCATCCGGAATGGCTGCTGTGTTTTCTACACTGGCAGCTTTATTGGATAGTGAAGATCATGTACTTGCCGCCAGATCATTATTTGGTTCTACGCATAGTCTTTTTACAAAGTTTTTTCCAAAATGGAATATTCATCATAATTATTTCTCGAGTACTGCTGATCCGAATGAAATAGAAAAGATGATTACCTCGAAAACAAAAGTGCTTTTTGTGGAAACCCCCACCAATCCGGGCTTGGAAGTTTTGGATTTATCTGCTTTAGGACAATTAGCAAAAAAGCATCAGTTAATCTTTATTGTCGATAATTGTTTTGCTACTCCTTATTTACAACAGCCTATAGCTTTTGGAGCAGATTTGGTTATTCATTCCGCTACAAAGTTAATTGACGGACAAGGAAGAGTCTTAGGAGGAGTTTGTGTAGGAAGAAAAGATCTTATTCGTGAAATTTACTTGTTTTCAAGAAACACCGGACCTGCTATGTCTCCATTTAATGCTTGGGTTTTATCAAAAAGTATGGAAACCTTATCGGTACGTGTAGAAAAGCATTGTGAGAATGCATTAAAAATAGCGCATTTTTTACAAAAACATCAAAAAGTAACGCAGGTACGTTATCCTTTTTTGAATTCACATCCCAATTATCAGCTAGCAAAAAAGCAAATGAAACTTGGAGGATGTGTCGTTTCCTTTGAAATAAGAGGAGGCATAAAAGCAGGACGTCGGTTTGTAAATGCATTGAAGCTATGTTCTCGAAGTGCCAACTTAGGTGATACGCGAACAATAGTTACCCACCCTGCTTCAACCACCCATAGTAAACTTTCAGAAGAAGAACGTCAAGATGCCGGAATTACTCCCGGTTTAATCAGGGTCTCCGTAGGTTTAGAATATATTAATGATATAAAAGAGGACTTATTACAAGCGTTAAATACTTAATACAAGCCATTATGCAAATTATATTAAAGAAATCGATAAAAGAGGGATACTTTAAAACACTTGATGAATATGGAAATGAGGTATGGGTTTCTAATAACCGTGAAGTAGAAGAGAAGCAGTCTAGCCCAATGGGTCTTTTTTTAAGAGGAATTGCCGGGTGCTGTGCGATTGATATTACCTCTATTCTTCATAAACAACGTTATGAGGTAGATGACTTGGAAATGCATGTCAAAGGAATGCGTAGTTCTCCATCAATTCCAAATGTATTTACTTCAATTCATTTGTTAATCTTAGTCAAAGGGGATATCCCCCTTATAAAAGTTAAAAGAGCAATAGAATTATCGTTGTCTCGCTACTGTTCAGCGGCAGCTATATTAAAAAAAACAGCGAAAATTTATTATTCGCTTGAATTAAATGAGATAAAAGAAGTAGAGCAAAAACCAATTTAATAAAAAATTAAAAAATGCAGACTATTCACAAGGAATTATCAAAACGTATTTTGGTACTAGATGGAGCAATGGGAACGATGCTTCAGGACTATAAGTTTACAGAAGAAAACTTTAGAGGTGAACGTTTTAAGAATTGGGAAACAGCTTTACAAGGTAATAATGATGTGTTAAGCCTAACGCAACCCCAAGCCATTTCCGCGATTCATGCAAAATATTTTGAAGCAGGAGCTGATATTGTAGAGACCAATACCTTTAGCAGCACTACGATAGCTATGGCTGATTATGCTATGGAAGAATTGGTTTATGAATTAAATTATGCATCAGCTAAGATTGCAAAAAAAGTAGCGCTTGAATTTACAAAGGAGAACCCCAATAAACCACGTTTTGTTGCGGGGGCTATGGGGCCTACTAATAAAACCGCGAGCATGTCTCCCGATGTTAATGATCCTGGTTACCGCGCTATTAATTTCGAAGAGTTACGTATAGCATATAAACAACAAGCCGAAGCATTGTTAGATGGCGGGGTTGATATATTATTGGTAGAAACAATTTTTGATACGCTTAATGCTAAAGCTGCATTATTCGCTATTGATGAAATTAGAGAAGAACGTAATATAACTGTTCCCGTAATGGTAAGCGGAACAATTACAGATGCATCCGGTCGAACACTTTCCGGGCAAACTGCCGAAGCTTTTTTAATATCGATTTCTCATATTCCATTGCTCTCAGTTGGTTTTAATTGTGCTTTAGGCGCGGATCAGTTGACACCCCATTTGGAAGCCATATCAGCAAAATCTGAATTTGCGATTTCTGCATATCCAAACGCAGGCTTACCCAATGCGTTTGGAGAATATGATGAAAGTCCTGAAAAAATGGCAACACAAATTAAAACTTATTTAGATAAAAGTCTAATCAATATTATAGGAGGTTGTTGTGGTACTACGCCTGAACATATTAAAGCTATAGCCACACTTGTAGAAAAATATGAACCTAGAAAGTATTCCACTCCTTTAGCAAAAGGAACAAGCGTATAATATATTATTATGAATGAAAGTAAAGTTTTAAAAATTAGTGGTTTAGAGCCTTTAGTTATTACTCCTGAAAGTAATTTTATTAATGTAGGTGAACGAACAAATGTAGCGGGTTCTCGAAAGTTTTTGCGATTAATTAATGAAGAGAAATTTGATGAAGCGCTAAGTATTGCTCGAGATCAGGTTGAAGGAGGAGCACAAGTGATTGATATCAATATGGATGATGGTCTTATTGATGGAAAAAAGGCAATGGTGACTTTTTTAAATCTTATAGCTGCAGAGCCTGATATTGCTCGAGTGCCTATTATGATAGATAGTTCTAAATGGGAGATTATAGAAGCAGGCTTACAGGTTGTTCAAGGTAAATCTGTGGTAAATTCGATCAGTTTAAAAGATGGAGAGGAAAAATTTATAAGGCACGCAAAGAAAATAAAGCGTTATGGAGCCGCAGTAATTGTCATGGCTTTTGATGAAGTTGGACAAGCTGATAATTACGATCGTAGAATTGAAATAGCTCAACGTAGTTATGATATTCTACTCAATAAAGTCAATTTTCCTCCGGAAGATATCATTTTTGATTTGAATATTTTCCCTGTCGCAACCGGAATGGAAGAACATCGACGAAATGCTTTAGATTTTATACAAGCTACCACCTGGGTAAAAGAAAACTTACCTCATGTTAGTATTAGTGGAGGGGTTAGTAATGTCTCTTTTAGTTTTAGAGGGAATAATACTGTTCGAGAAGCGATGCATTCTGTTTTTCTATATTATGCGATTAAAGCCGGAATGAATATTGGAATTGTTAATCCAAGTTTACTTGAAGTCTACGATGATATTCCTAAGGAACTACTGGATCATGTAGAGGATGTAATTTTGGATAGAAGGGATGATGCAACCGAACGCCTATTGAGTTTTGCGGAGAATGTAAAGACATCCTCTAAAGAAAGAAAAGTAGATTTGTCTTGGCGAGAAGAACCCTTACAAGATCGAATAACACGAGCTTTAGTAAAAGGAATAGATGGTTATATTCTTGAAGATATAGAAGAGGCTCGTCTTTCAGCCGAAAAACCACTTGAAGTTATTGAAGGACCTTTAATGACAGGCATGAATGTGGTTGGCGATCTATTTGGCAGTGGAAAAATGTTCTTGCCTCAAGTGGTGAAATCGGCACGTGTAATGAAAAAAGCAGTGGCTTATTTACTCCCTTATATAGAAGAAGAAAAGTTGAAAAACCCTCCTCCTGCTTCTGAAAAAGCTAAAAGCAACCTTGTACTTATGGCTACGGTAAAAGGAGATGTTCATGATATAGGAAAGAATATTGTAAGTGTAGTGCTAGCCTGTAATAATTATGAGATTATAGATTTGGGAGTGATGGTGCCTCCTGAAAAAATAATCGCAACGGCAATAGAACGTGAAGTTGATATTATTGGTTTGAGCGGACTTATTACGCCTTCTCTTGATGAGATGGTGTTTTTAGCCAAAGAAATGAAACGGCAAAATTTTAGTGTCCCCTTACTTATCGGAGGAGCTACCACTAGTAAGGCGCATACAGCAGTAAAAATTGCACCGGAATATCACGAGACCGTAGTTCACGTAAATGATGCATCTCGTGCTGTTACGGTAGTAGGTGATTTATTAAACCCTACTTCTGCTTCTGCTTATAAGGAGAAAATCAGAATCGACTATACACACTTTAGAGATCGCTTTTTAACCCGAGGTAAAAAGCGTGAGTTTCTAACAATTGATCAAGCACGTGAGAATAGGTGGAAATTAGACTGGGATAAAGCTGAAATTTCTATACCTAATGCATTAGGAGTGCAGGTTATTGAAGATTTTGATCTTCATCAACTTTTAGATTATATAGATTGGTCACCATTTTTTAGAAGTTGGGATCTACATGGAAAATATCCAACTATTTTAGAAGATGATGTTGTGGGAGCACAAGCTAAAGAACTTTTTGCTGATGCAAAGATTGTTTTAAATAAAATTCTTGACGAAAAGTTATTAAAAGCTAAAGCCGTTTTTGGCTTGTTTAAGGCAAATACAATTAATGATGATGATATTGAAGTATTTTCTGAACAGGGTGATCGATTTGTGTTTAGGACTTTACGTCAACAAAGCAAAAAGGCATCGGGAAAACCAAATATTGCTTTAGCAGATTTTATTGCTCCAAAAGAAACAGGAAGACAGGATTATATAGGCTGCTTTTGTGTGAGTACCGGTTTTGGAACCCAAGCGTTGGCGGAGGAATACGAAAAAGTACATGATGATTATAACAGCATTATGGTTAAAGCTTTGGCCGATCGGTTTGCAGAAGCTTTTGCGGAATATTTGCATGAGCGTATTCGTAAAAAAGACTGGGGCTATGCTAGCGATGAATTTTTAACTAATAATGAATTAATCAAAGAACAATATAAAGGCATTCGTCCGGCTCCGGGATACCCTGCTTGTCCTGATCACTTAGAAAAATTAACGATTTGGGAGATACTCGGTGTAAAAGAAAAAATTGGAGTAGAACTTACAGATAGTCTTGCTATGTGGCCTGCAGCATCTGTAAGTGGCTATTATTTTGCAAATAAAGATTCTCGGTATTTCGGCTTAGGGAAAATAAAAGAAGATCAAGTAATCGATTTTGCGAAACGAAGAAGAATTTCTATCGATGAAGCCAGAAAATGGCTTAGTCCTTTAATATCATAAAAATTAAAAAAAGCTTATGAAAGTTATAGAGCATATCAAAAAAGCTAAGAATACTAGCTTGTTTTCCTTTGAAATTTTACCCCCTTTAAAAGGGCAAAGTATACAGTCAACGTTTGATCATATTGATCCGTTAATGGATTTTGCACCTCCTTTTATTGATGTAACGTATCATCGGGAAGAATATATTTATAAGGAACAACCTGGGGGCTTACTTCAAAAGAAAATTGTACGCAAACGTCCGGGAACGGTTGGAATATGTGCGGCAATCCAAAATCGCTATCGCGTTGATGCTATCCCGCATATTCTTTGTGGTGGTTTTACCAAGGAAGACACTGAAAATTTTTTAATCGATTTAAATTTTCTTGAAATTGATAATGTCCTTGCTTTAAGGGGGGATGCGGTGAAAAATGAAATTTATTTTAATCCTGAAAAAGAAGGACATCATTACGCCAAAGAATTGGTAAATCAAATTGTCGGAATGAATGCAGGAGAATATCTTGATGAAGATTTAAAAAACAACTGTTCAACTGATTTCTGTATTGGAGTAGCCGGTTATCCCGAAAAGCACATGGAAGCACCTAGCTTAATGCAGGATATTCAGCAATTAAAGAAAAAAATAGCAGCAGGAGCTTCTTATGTGGTGACTCAAATGTTTTTTGATAATCAAAAATATTTTCAATTTGTAGAACAGTGTAGGGAAGAGGGGATTAATGTACCCATTATTCCTGGGCTTAAACCACTTGCCTCTCAGCGTCAATTATCGGTGCTACCACATCGCTTTCATGTAGACTTGCCGGATGAATTAACCCAAGAGGTTTTAAAATGTAAGTCTAAAGCTGCAATACGTGAAGTAGGGGTTGAATGGTGTATAAAACAGAGTAAAGAACTTATTCAATACGGAGCTCCAGTATTACATTATTACTCGATGGGAAAAAGTGATAATATTCAAAAAATAGCTTCTGCGGTTTTTTAAATAAAATTTGGGCTAGCACAAGGAGTTGTGTTGTTATAAATAATAAAATACTTTTATTTATAAGTGCTAGCCTTTTTTAGCTTATCCGATTAAAAGCTAGAAGAAAGTAATTGAATAGATGTAATCTATTTAGCTTTGTGTATGTCGTTGTTTTAAAACATTTATAACGTCTTGAAACCTAACTTCTTTAGCTTCCAATAAAATCATCAAATGAAAAAATAAATCAGCAACTTCATTTTTAAATAATTCTATATCATCATCTTTTGCTTCAATAACCACTTCAACAGCTTCTTCGCCAAGTTTTTGAGCGATTTTATTTATTCCCTTTTGAAACAATCCACTTACATAAGAGTTTACAGCATAGCTTTCTTTACGATTGTAAATAATTTTTTCGATGGTGTTAATAAAATTGAAATCGTCTTTTGCTTTATTTTGTTCTCCCCAACACGTATCGGTTCCCTTATGGCAAACAGGACCAGTTGGATTTACTGTAAGCAATAAAGCATCATTATCGCAATCCACTTTTATAGTATCCAGGATAAGAAAATTACCACTATCTTCTCCTTTTGTCCATAGTCTTTTTTTGCTTCGGCTATAGAAACATACACGTTTTGTCGTTAACGTCTTTTGATAAGCTTCTTTATTCATGTAGCCGAGCATTAATACATTTTTTGTAGTTTTATCCTGAATAATTGCAGGAATTAAACATTCTTTATTTTTATTGAAGTTTATATTCATAACGGAAGCGTTCATGGTTTTTATCTGATTGTTATCTTATTTTCTTGTAAATATGATTTTAGATTGGGTAAATCAATTTCTTTAAAATGGAAAACACTAGCAGCTAAAGCTGCGTCAGCTTTTCCATTTTGAAATACCTCTAAAAAATGTTCACGAGTACCGGCCCCTCCTGAGGCAATAACCGGGATACTAACTTTTTTTGATAATTGCTGTAGAGCTTCATTTGCAAACCCATTTTTGGTGCCATCATGGTTCATGGAGGTGAACAGGATTTCTCCGGCTCCTAGTTGTTGAACTTGTTGAGCCCATTTATATAAATTTAAGCTCGTTTTGATTTTTCCCCCTAATGAATAAACCCACCATTCTCCATTAATTTGTTTAGCATCAATGGCAACTACAATGCATTGACTACCAAATTTATCAGCCAAGTGTTTTATGAGTTCAGGGTTTTGAATAGCCGCGGAATTAATAGATACTTTATCAGCGCCGTTCTTTAATAAACTTTGTACATCTTGTATACTAGAAATACCACCTCCTACTGTAAATGGAATATTAATAGCGGCTGCTATTTGTTCTACAAGCGAAGCTAGTGTAGCTCGTTTTTCCTCACTAGCACTAATATCTAAGAATACTAATTCATCAGCTCCATTTTTTGTATAAAACTCAGCTAACTCTATAGGATCTCCTGCATCCCTTAATTCTTGAAAACGAACGCCTTTAACCGTCCTTCCGTTTTTTATATCTAAACAAGGTATAATACGTTTGCTAAGCATTGTTTTGTAGTTGAAATTCTTTTAATTCTTTTAAAGTGATGTGTTGCTCATAGATTGCCTTCCCTACGATAGCTCCTGCACAACCTATTTTTTTTAATGTGTTAAGATCTGCGATGGTTGAAATTCCACCGGAAGCTAATAAATTTACGGGCTTGCTAAACGTATTTAGTATTTCTTTGTATATAGAAACAGAAGGTCCTTTTAACATGCCATCCTTAGCAATATCTGTGCATAGAATGGTATGGATGCCCTTTTTTATATAGCTTTTTATAAAATTCAGCAATTCCTGTTCCGCTTGATTTTGCCATCCACTGGTAGCAATTTTTCCATTTTTCGTATCAGCAGCTAGAATGATTTTTTCCGAACCATATTTTGTTATCCAATCTTGTACTTTTTTAGGTTTAGTTACTGCCATACTGCCTATTATCAGTTGTTTTGCTCCTGCATTCATAGCACTTTCCAGATCGCTATCAGAGCTTAAACCTCCGCCAAACTCTATAGAAAGATTGGTTTGTGTAGCTATTTTTTCTAAAAGAGCAATGTTTTTTACACTACCGCTTTTTGCTCCGTCTAAGTCTACTAAATGCAAATGCGTCAAACCGCAGTCTTCTATTTTTTTAGCAAAATCTACAGGGTTTTCGTTATATGTTTTAATGCTTGAGAAATCTCCTTGGGAAAGCCGTATGCATTTGCCCGCTATAATATCAATTGCTGGAATTATTTTCATATCTATTATTTATTAAGGTTTAAGAAATTACTAAGAATGCGTTCTCCGGGGCTACTACTTTTTTCCGGATGAAATTGAGTAGCTAAAAAATTTCCTTTTTGTAAGGCGGCTGAAAAAGGAATAATATATTCTGTTTGTGCTATGGTAAAATCAGAAATAGGAGCATAAAAACTGTGTACAAAATATGTATATTCTTTTTCTTGAATACTATTAAACAAGGGTGACCGAAGTTTCTCTATAGTATTCCATCCGGTATGAGGAATTTTACTTTTCTGGGGAAATCGGTACACTGAAATAGGAAATATACCCAACCCATCTACAGCTCCTTCCTCGGTATACTTACACATGAGCTGCATACCTAAACAGATACCTAAAACCGGTTGAGTTAAGTTTGGTATGATCTGGTCTAGTTTACTGTCTTTTAATTTTTTCATGGCACTATTGGCGTGCCCTACACCGGGGAAAATCACTTTATCTGCTTGTTGAATAAGGCTTGTGTTATTGCTTAATATCGCATTATAGCCTAAACGTCTGATAGCAAATTGAATACTTTTAATATTTCCGGCTCCATAATCTATAATTACAATGTTCATTTGTTTTTATGTTATAACATTCCTTTGGTAGAAGGAAGTATCATGTTTTCAGAATCTCGACGGATGGCACTTTTTATAGCTCTGGCAAAGGCTTTAAATATGCTTTCAATTTTATGGTGTTCGTTTGTACCTTCTGCTTTAATGTGAATAGTAGCTTTAGCAGCGTCTGCAAATGATTTAAAAAAGTGAGAAAACATCTCTGTAGGCATGCCTCCGATCATCTCTCGATTAAACACAGCTTTCCAAACAAAATCACTTCGTCCTCCTAAATCAATGGCTACTTGTGCTAAGCATTCGTCCATGGGGAGCATAAATCCATAACGTTCCAAGCCAATTTTGTTACCTAAAGCTTTCTGAAATGCTTCTCCTAATCCTATTGCCGTGTCTTCAATGGTATGGTGTTCATCGACATGTAAATCACCACAAACGTCAATCTTTAAATCAATTTGTGCATGGCGCGCTAATTGTTCCAACATATGGTCAAAAAAGGAGATCCCCGTGTGGATGTCAGCTTTACCTTTTCCGTCTAAGTTTATCGTTATTAAAACTTTAGTTTCGTGAGTAGTGCGGGATATACTGGCCTCTCTAAATTTTTTACAAAGCTTTTCATAGATCGCTCTCCAAGAGCTGGTTTTTAGTATAATATTCGGATCAAGCTTAGTCTTATTTGATTGATTTTTAGTCCAACGCCCATCTAGTAAAATTCCTTTGGCACCTATGTTTCCCGCTAATTCCATATCACTTAAGCGATCTCCAATAACAAAGGAATTTTTGAGATCATATTCAGAATTATTTAAATATTCGGTAAGCATTCCGGTATTGGGTTTACGAGTCATTTTATTATCTTTGGGAAAAGAGCTGTCAATAAGAATATCCCTAAACGTGATTCCTTCGTTTTTAAAGCATTCAACAATAAAATTCTGTATAGGCCAAAAATCATTTTCAGGAAAAGACGTTGTACCTAAACCATCTTGGTTCGTAACCATAACGAGTTCATAATCCATTTCTGAAACTATTTTTGCCAAATAAGTCATCACAAAAGGATAGAAGGAGAGTTTATTAAAATGATCTACTTGATAATCTTTCGGTTCTTTAATCAAGGTTCCGTCACGATCTATAAATAATATCTTTTTCATAATTGTTCCTGCAAATTTTTTAAAATACTTAGGAGGTATGCATTTTCTTTAGGGGTTCCAATACTTACTCGTAAACAGTTGTTACAATGTTTTTCTTTACTTCGATCGCGAACTACAATACCGTACTTAATAAGTTGCTGGTATCGCAAGACAGCATTGTCTACTCTTACAAGTAAAAAATTGGTATCTGATGGATAGATATGATCCACAAATGAGATTGCTTTTAATCGGTCAATCATTTGTTGCTTTTCAGTTGTGAGTAAATAGATTTCTTTTTTTAATTTATGTTGTGCTATAATTTTTTTCTGGGCTTTTTTTTGAGTTAAGCTATTTACATTGTATGGAGGCTTAATTTTTTGTAAGACTGCAATAATTTGTGGTGAAGCGTACGCAATCCCTAACCTGATTCCGGCCATACCATAAGCTTTTGATAAGGTTTGAATGATAATTAAGTTAGGAAAATCATTTAATTTTGTTAACCAACTTTCTTTATCAGAAAAATCGATATAGGCCTCATCGATGATGAGTAATCCCTTTTGTTGTTGTAAGAGTATTTCAATATCATCTTTAGCTAGGGTATTTCCTGTAGGATTATTAGGGGAACATAAAATGGTTAATTTTGTTTGATGAGTTGCAGCTTGTATTATTTTTTCTGTTTTTAACTTAAAAGATGAGTTTAGGGGTACTTCTTTTACAAAAACGTTATTGATTCGTGCTAAAACTTCATACATTCCATAGGTAGGAGGTGTAATGATGAGGTTATCTTGCTGGGGTTCACAAAAAGCTCTAATGATTAGATCCAATAATTCATCACTGCCATTTCCTAAGAGAATTTGATCGGTACAGACTCCTTTTAGACGGGAAAGTTTATTTTTTAGCTTAGTTTGATTAGGGTCCGGATATCGATTAAAAGCAGTTTCAAAGGGATTTTCATTGGCATCCAAAAAAAGCGTACTGTTGGAGGTTGATTGATATTCATTTCTAGCAGCTGAATAAGGAGTCAGTTCCTGAATATTTTTCCGAACTAATTGTTGAAGATTGATAGAAGACATATATTTAGGATTTTAATTTGTTAAGACGGATACTTACAGCATTTTTATGTGCTTCAAGTCCTTCTGCTTGCGCCATTAGCTCTACTGTATTACCAATGTTTTGAAGTCCTTCAGAACTGAGTTCTTGAAAGCTTGTACTTTTTAAAAAACTATCTAAACAAACTCCGCTATATTGTTTCGCAAAACCATTGGTTGGTAAGGTATGATTAGTTCCGGTAGCGTAATCACCTACACTTTCCGGACTGTAGTTTCCTAAGAAAACCGATCCGGCATTTTGTACTCCCTCTTTGAAAAACGCCTTATCTTTTCTTGCAATAATGAGGTGCTCAGGCGCATAGACATTAATAAGGTTTAAACTTGCTTGAGGGCTCTCTAGGTAAATGAACTTTGTATGCTGTAATGCTTTTCTAATAATATTTGTTCGGTTTAAGGAGGCTAACTGTCGGTTAATTTCATTTTTTACTTCCTGAATAAAATCGTTAGAATTACTTACCAATAAGGTTTGGCTATCAGGACCATGTTCTGCTTGAGACAATAGATCTGCCGCTACAAAACTGGAATTAGCTGTGTTGTCGGCTACAATCATAAGTTCTGATGGACCTGCAGGCATATCGATTGCAATACCATTTTGAAATGCTTTTAGTTTTGCTTGGGTCACAAATTGATTTCCGGGACCAAAAATTTTATATACCTTCGGAATAGTTTCTGTTCCAAATGTTAAGGCTGCAATTGCTTGAATTCCTCCTACTTTAACAATTCGTGTTATACCGCATAATTTGGCGGCAAACTGTATAGCCGGATGTATTGATTTATTTTGGTTAGGAGGTGTACATAATACAATTTCTTGACAACCTGCTAATTGTGCGGGCACTCCCAACATTAATACGGTAGAAAACAAGGGTGCTGATCCTCCAGGAATATAAAGACCTACTTTTGCGATAGGCTTTTTTTCTAACCAACATGTAATTCCCGGTTGTGTTTCAACCTCAAACGGTTTTGCTTCTTGTGCTTTATGAAATTTATAAATATTAGTATAGGCTTGTAGAATAGCTTTTTTGAGCTCAGGCGATAGTTTTGTAGAAAGTTCATCAGCTTCTTGTAAGCTAAGGTCTAAACGGTCTAATTTTACTTTATCAAAAAAAGAAGTGTATTTTTTAACCGCAATATCCCCTTTGTGCTGTACTTCATTAAAAATTATTTGTACATTGTTCTCTATCTCAGTAGTTGTGGTATAAGGCCGTCTTAAAAGCTCTTCCCATTTTTCCGGTTTTGGATTTATGAATATTTTCATTGTTATCGTGTTTAGTTTATAAAACCATTTTTTCAATAGGACAAATTAGAATTCCTTCTGCACCTTTCTTTTTAAGTTGATCGATTACCTCCCAAAAAGTTTCTTCGTGAATGACCGAATGAATGGAGCTCCATCCTTTTTCAGCAAGTGGTAATACAGTAGGACTTTTCATTCCGGGTAAGTCATTTATAATAAGCGGAACTTTATCATTGGGAGCATTTAACAGAATGTATTTTGTATTTTTAGCTTGTAAGACTGCTCGTAATCTAAAAAGAAGTTTTTCTACTATATCTTGAAGTTTTGGAGATAGTTTTGGCGAAATACTTAATACAGCTTCACTGGTTAAAACTTGCTCTACTTCTTTTAAATTATTTTTAAATAAAGTATTTCCTGTCGATACAATATCTACAATTGCATCTGCCATACCCATGTTGGGAGCAATCTCTACCGAGCCATTGAGTTGGTGCAATTCAGCTTTGATGTTTTTTTGAGTTAAAAAATTGTGAACCGTTTTTGGATAGGAGGTCGCGATTTTTTTCCCTTCAAGGCTTTTGATTCCATTATATGTTAGCTCGTTAGGGATCGCTATCGATAATCTACATTTAGAGAAATTTAAACGTTGAACAATACTTTGTTGTAGATCTTGTTCAATGAGGACATTTTCACCGATAATGGCTGCATCAATAGTTCCGTCTGCTAAATAATGCGGAATATCGCCATTGCGTAAATAAAGAATTTCAATAGGAAAATTTTTAACGGCAACTTTTAGGCGATCATTTCCGTTGTCTACTCTGATTCCTGCTTTAGCAAGCATTTGTAAGGAAGCTTCATGCAACCTTCCTGATTTTTGAATTGCAATTTTTAATCGTTTCATTAATCGTTGATTAAATGTTTGAGCAATCCAAAAGGGGGCAACAAAAAACCCGTTTGAATTACTCAAACGGGTTTGTATCTGATATTAAGTTACGTCATAACATCTTCACCTCGCTTGAGTGCAAGTATGAAAATGATGATGTAAATTTTTTTGTGTCATAGTGAGACAAACATAAGCATATTTTTTACAATACTATAATTATTTATAAATTTTTTTATTGAATATGCGTAATGAATCATAATGAAGTCTCGTCACCCTGAACTTGATTAACTCCGTTGAATCTTCGATTTTAAGGTCTCATCTCAAGATTTTGTTTTTCAATGTAATATGAGATTCCGGATTAAGTCCGGAATGACGATAATAACAATTATTACAAATTACGGATAATCAAATTTTTTTAAGTATAAAAAGTGGATGGTCCTATGTATGATTAAATGTATAAATAGTACTTGAACCTTTTTAAATCTAGTACTACAATTTATTTATACAAGTATTTTTGTTACTTTTAGCTTATTGAATTTCACACAAGGTGTTTTTATGCTTCACATTTATAGATGTTTATTATTCTTTTTTTTAATAGCTTGTTCTCTTTCTGTGGTGGCACAAGAAAAGGAAGAGTTAACAGCCGATAAAAAGTGTATGGCACTTATTAAAAAAGGCATGCAAGCAAAGGCAGATCAAGATTATGCCCAAGCCTTAGAAATCTATACACAAGCAGCGCTTATTGCAGAAGAAGAAAATTTACCTGATAAATTATGGTATCTTAAAAACGGGATTGGATTAATTTACGCCAGTTTATCCAACTACGGAGAAGCATTAACAAAGTACCGGGAAGCTTTGGAAATAATTACAGCATCAGATAATGAAGAAATAGCCAAAAATACTGCTGTGGTATTGAGTAATATTGGTTTATTGCATAATAAAAATGGTGATCATGTACAGGCACTTGAGTTTTATAAACGAGCGTACGATGCTGCACAAGCGTCTCAGGTTTATTCCTTTCAAAAAGCAATTGGTACTAATATCGCCGATTTATATTTAGAAGAACAAAATATTAAAGCAGCAAGAGCTATTCTAAAAGAAGTAAAAGAAAAATGTGATCAGGAGCGTATTAATCAAACGTGGGAAATTACCTATGCGGAAAGTTATCTGATTGAAGGCAAAATTCAAAAGGCTAAAACCTTGGCAGAAGCCATTTTTGTACATACCGACAAGAATGGCGGGAATGAATGTTATGGATGTATCGTAGAGCTTTTAGCAGATATATATACCGCTCAAGGTGATATTGAACAAGCTATTTATTATGCCAAATTACAATTAGAAGCAAATGCAGAACTTGATAATAAGATTGAGACCTATCAAAAGCTATCTCGATTATATGCAAAAAAGAGAGATTACAATATTTCCTTAGCCTATAAGGACTCTGTAATAAATACAAAAGATTCTTTAAGTAAATTGATGAATGCTCGCTTATTTGAAGTAAACAAAATTAAATTTGAAATTCAAGAATATCAAAATGATTTAAAAGTTAGCAAGCAAGCTCAGGCAGGAGAACGCCGTTTGTTTATTACCATTATTATTGCCGGTTTAATATTGTTTTTCTTTTTATATCGATGGCAAAAAAATAGAATTGCCAAACAAAAGCAAGCACGGGAAATTATTGAAAATAAACAAAAAATTATTAACCTTGAATTGGATAAAGAAAAAAATGAACATCTTTTGTTGGAAAAGCAACTTGTTGCTCTACAAAATAAGTCAAAATTAAAGCAAGAACGGTTAAAAAATAAGATCGCGGAAAAAAACAGAAAGCTTTCCGCTAAAGCCTTGTATTTATCCGGACGGAACGAATTAATTGAGGATGTTATAAAATCACTTATTAATATTCCGGAGGTTTCAAAAAATACAGCTGTTTCCGATCAAATTAAACGCTTAAAAGAACATTTAAAAATCGATGAAGAATGGGATGAATTTATCCGGCATTTTGAAAAAGTTAATCCGGGTTTTGTAAAAACATTAAAAAGAAAGCACCCTAAATTAACCAATAAAGATATCCGTTTTATCTGTTATGTCTACATGAATTTAAATACAAAAGAAATCTGTGCTATTTTTAACATTACTCCCGAGGCGTGTAGAAAAAGAAAACAACGTTTGTTAAAGAAGATGAAAGTTGACAAAGAGGAAATTACCTTGTATGAATATGTAATCAGCCTAAGTTAATATCAGAGGTCACATTTATTAGGGGGAAATGTCACGCTTATTCCGAGCTAAATTTAGCTAATTAGATTAAGGATATCTATTTTAGAGTTTATGCTCAAAACGTTCACTTTATGAAATTTCTCTGTGTCTATTTTTTGTCAATTTTTAATTTGTTTACCCAAGAGTCTTCAAGTATAGAAAATTATCAACAGCTTATTGATCAAGGAGCGATTTGTGCTCAAGAACATAATTATACCTCCGCTATCGCTTATTATACAGAAGCAGAATGGATTGCTGATGAAAACCAATGGCGAGAAAAACAATGTATCGTCAAAAATAATATCGGGAATATATATAGCGATATTTCAAATTATGGAGAAGCTTTAAGCTATTACCAACAAGCCTTAAAGATTGCAGAAACTTATTCATTTTTAAAACCTAAACAAGGGGTGATGCTTAATAATATTGGCTTGCTTTATAATAAAAAAGAGAATATTGAAAAAGCGATCGCCTATTATCAAAAAGGCTATCAGCTTAAAGTTAATGATGCTTACGCGCGAACGCTTTTAGGGATCAATTTGGCTGCGGCATACCATAAAAAAAAAGAATTACATAGGGCTCGTCAGTACTTAGAAGAAATAAGAGAACTCGATAAATCCAAAAGATTAGCACAAGCTTGGACGATTAACTTGGCAGAGAACTATTTTTTAAATGATAGCCTTAAAAAGGCTCAAGAATTGCTAGAACCTTTATTACGACCGCAAGCAGGGGCTCCCGATCCAGATTGCTTTGTATGCATTAGCGAATTATTAACCAACATATATTTTCAACAGCAAAATTATGATCAATCGGAATTTTATGCGCATCAAGGATTAGTAGCAACTAAGCAGAAAGAAAAGAAACAGGTGTTTTTTGATTTGTTAGCTAAGGTCAGTCGTGAAAAAAAAGAATTAAAAAAAGCGATTGCTTATAAAGACTCTGCCATAGCTATTAAAGATCAAATCACAAAACATGCAAATATGCAATTGTTCGAAACTAATCGAGTAAAAATGGATATGCAAGAGATCAAAAATAAAATCTCTTTTCAGAAAGAACAACAATTTCAAGTTCGTTTATTATTTGGGGTTATTGGGCTTTTTATTCTTATTCTTGCTTTTTTTATATATAAAAGCAGTCAACAAAAATGGATTAAAAATAGACAAGCTCACGCTTTGGCATTGACTAAACAAGAACTTTCCAAATTAGAATTAAAAAAAGAAAAAGATGAACAATTGTTATTGGAAGAAGAGTTAAACGCTTTGGCGAATCATTCCAGTTTAACATTAGAAAAGCTTAAACAAAAAGTAAATCAAAAAAACGAAAAATTGTCGGCGAAGGCGATTGCACTTTCCGCTCGCAATCGTTTAATTGAAGAGGTGATTAGTAATTTAACAAAAGGATCCCAAAATGAACATCGGGAGATTAATCAACACATTCGTTCGTTGAAGAATCATTTAAAAACAGATACGCGTTGGTATGAGTTTACGCGTCATTTTGAAGAGGTAAACCCCGGTTTTATGAAAGCTGTTCAAGATCGATATGCAAATTTAAGTACAAAAGATATTCGTTTTCTATGTTATGTATACATGGGGCTTAGTCTTGAAGAAATAGCTGCTTTATTTCATATTACAATAGAAGCCTGCCGTAAACGAAAACAACGCTTATGCAATAAAATGGAAATTCCCATAGAAGATTTATATCAGTTGGTCTTAAATATTTCGTAATCAATAGTTCACAATGTATTAAAGATAAGCGCAGTTTATCACTTAATAAATTATTCACAATTTAGAAGATCTACTATAAAAATCTAGTTTTTGTTTTTTTGGTGAAAACCTCGCTAGACTTGACTTTGGTATAGCTGCTCTTGGAGCTCTTTTAAAAGTTGTAAACAATTTTAACAGGATGTAGAAATTGCTTATGCTTGTTTTATGCGCTATTTATTTGGGTCTTATGCACTCAAATTATATATTTACCTACATAAAACTTACCCGAAAATAGGGGGTTTCTACATTAATTACAGCTCAAAAAAAGAAATCGTGGTGCTAGCCTTTAGTATTTTTTTGAGCTTTTTTATGCATTTTAATCAGTCACACCCCCTTAAAAACTAGAACAATCTACTTTTAAATAAGAGAACTTAACTGGTATTTTAATTGATTGATAAATAATTTTTTAAGCTAAAAAACTATTTACTTTTATAAATTATAAGCATTATTTTGTAATAACTCTTTTGCGTATATGAGCCTTGTTCTTTTTAACCTTATGCGATTAATTCCTTTAAAATTGAGGAGATTTATATAGAAATACGATAAAAAATAAATGCTGCTAGGGCAAATTTTAAGGCTTACTGTGCATGTATAAAAACAAACGTGGCGTATAGAAGTATGCCGCGCGGCAATAAAAATAGCTTGCGGCAGGAAAAATACGGATATTCGGTAAAAAACATAAAAAACCCCAAGCAACTTGCTCGGGGTTTCTACAAAAATTACAAATTAATCGTGGTGCTAGCCGTTAACCAATTGGTAATCTAAGGTGTCTAACATTTTTCGAATCGGTTTTCCGGGACGAAAATTCATATGAGCGCTTTTAACGTTTTGGACGCTTACCTCATCTTCCAAATCACTCGGTAAGGAGCGCACTCCTACTTGAAAATTCCCCAGATTACCTAGCTGTACGACTTTCCCATTGCGTAGTTCATCAATAATATTGTGCTGTAAGGCACGCAATACCGCAACACAATCGGCTTCACGAACAGTAGATTGGTTAGACACTAAATAGGCTAATCGTTCCAGATCAACCAGCCCCACCGCTTTGGTGTGAGCGTAAAATCGAATAGGGGCTTCCACATCTTGTGGGTTTATTTTCCCTACTTTTGTTAATTGTACCATAATGGTAACTTATTTAAAGACAGCCTTTTTCTCGGCCGGTAAACCATAGTATCACGGCTTACAAGTATAAAATTACTGAAAGTAAAAGAGTTCCTTTATAAAAGTGCAGATAGCTTTTCAACAAGTTTTTAACAGGGCGTATAAAGGCTTATATATGTTGAGGTCATCTTTTAATAAGTGTTGAAAGTTGAATGTTTAAAGTTTTAATGAATCACCAAATTCTTCCCTGCTGTTAGATTTAACGATTCAATAGATACTTTTTATATAGGAGATGCTGAATTACTTCAAGCTTGTTCTCATAAAGAAGTTTAGGAAATACATAGCTGTGTTATACAATTGTAGTCTGGGTTATCTGTTATTTATAATAATGGCTTTAGTTTACTATAGCTACTATTTCTGTGTGGGGTTGTCATTCCGACGCAGGAGGAATCTTTTGTTTAAAAAATAGAGATTCTTCTCTTCGCAAGCTCCGTTCTGAATGACGTCTCAAAAATAACACCAACGCTTCTATAAACCACAGCCATAATAATTTAATTGTGATTGATGTCATTCCTTGCTTGACATGGAATCTTATATCAGTACTAAAAATTAAAATTTAAAAGCGAAACCCTGTCGCGATAGCTGTCGAGGACAGGGTCAAGATGATAATACTCTTCTGTAATAGATTGCGGACAATCATTATAGTTTTTTAATAGTCAAAGAGATATAAAGCTCCATTCATTAATACTCAAATGCACTTAAAGAATTAAATAATTCTTTAAAAGAGGAGATCACAAAGTATTCTTCCTGAAGCCGGTCCGTATGGAAATCGGTGTTGATTATTTTTTGGACATTGAACGGATGAAAAACACCCTCTTGTCGATGGATTCTATTCGTTTCTTCAATAGAGGATAGTATTCCGGCACCATAAGGCTTAAGGATCTCGTTTTCTTGAATAACTCCAAATTCAATGGTAAACCAGTACAATCGTTGCAGTTGGATCAGCTTCTTTTTATGAGCTAGGTTTTTAACGCCAATTTTTCCAAATTTAGATAGGTATGCAGAAAACACGGGGTTTGCCAATAAGGGAATATGTCCAAAAATATCGTGGAACATATCGGGTTCTTCCAAATAATCTAATTGATTCGCATTTCTTAGCCATGTAGAGCTACAAAACTTTTTTTCGGCCAATAAACTAAAAAATTCCTCCGGAGGTATAAGTCCGGGCACTGTTTTTATAGACCAACCTGTATAATTTTTAAACCAGTGCGTTATTTTTTTAAATTCAGGTATTTCCTGACGATTGAGTACGGTTTTCATCTGTTGTAGACAGTTTAAGTAGGTTGTTGCTGCTTTATTAGGAATATTATTCATTTGTGTAGTTGCTAACAACTGCCATATTTTATGGTCGTCTTTCGTGTAGTCTTTCATCGTTTGTTTCATAGTAGCATAAATAAATAGTTTGCATAAAAAAACCCGGTTCTCAAAAAGAACCGGGTTTTAGTTTGTTATTATATGGCATTACAGCATATTACACATCAGTTCTTTTTTTGGTGAATGAAGAAATAGTAATAATATGATGTTGCAATAAAGTTCATGCGGTAGTCTGCTTGTAATTTAAAGTATTTCAGTTCACAAATATAGAATCTCTTTATAGAAATTAAAATCTTTTTTCTTGGATTTTATCATATTTTTTTACATAATGAGGTGATTCCGTTCCCATGATTTTATCCCAAAAACGAAAATACAAGCCATAGTTCACATTGCTGTGTCGGTGATGCATATTGTGGTGTACAGAACTATTAATATAATTAAATAAAAAAGATTTTCTAAACCATTTTGGTGCAATTTCGTAGCCTAAATGGCCATAAGCATTGATAGTAAAAGCACTCATACTGAAGAGTAGTAAGCTAATTTCATGCATGGGTAGTATAAAGGCCAAGATCGGAATTATCAAGCTTTCGGTAAAAGCTTCCCCTATATGGAATGAATAGGAGGCCCAAGGCGAGGGGTTGGAAGATCGATGATGAATTAAATGAAAACGAGAAAATAAAGAAGGCTGATGTAATAATCGATGCATCCAATAAAAATAGGTATCGTGAATAAAGAGGGCAATGATTACAGAAGGAAGTATCCATAACCCACTTAATAAAGTAATTTCATCATATAATAAAGTGTAATTTCTTAGTGGAGTAGCGACTACCATAACCCACATAAAACTTAACATCAAAATGGTGACTAAGGAATATTTGATTTCTCTTAAGAAATCATTCTTTTTCTGTTTTCGATTTTGAATTTTATTTCTTTTAAAGGTCTGTCGGAAACCGATATAGAAAATAACAAATAAAATTCCGGCAATAATAAGGTATTCTAAAAGGTGAAAAATAAGGGTGATATAGCTTTGATCAAATAGTTTTTGTAACATAAGTTATCGTTTTTTACAAAATTATAGGATCATTCGCTGGTCTAGATTAACAAAAGATAAGAATTGTATGAGGTAGTCGGCTATGGTGTTTAAAAAAACTCTTTGAATTGTTTTTATTTTAGTATTCGCTAGGATCAGCTTAGACTTAATGAATCGTTGAACAAGGTCTAAGCTAAAGCAAATGTATCTTTTATGAATAAACTATTAATAATTTCTGTCGTAGATAATAAGGAAGTGGGGTAGCGATAAGCTTAATAGAGCAGCAAAGGTTTCAAATCAGATTATATGATGATTTTGGTACCATATATGTTATTTTTATTGAAAATTAAATAATTATGAGAACCTGAATCAAGTTCAGGTTGACAAAAGTAGATTTTTTAGACAGTCTCATTTGTTTATCCCTTTCAATTCCATAAGGGGATTTTTAATTATAAAACGTCATGCTGAACTTGATTCAGCATCGCATTCAAAGGGGCATGAGTCCCTGAATCAAGTTTAGTGTGACGAACCTAAAAGAAATTCAGCTAAATATTATTCACTTATTATTTTGAAAAGTTTACGGCTAACTATCAAATATATTCAATACAGAGGAGTGAAAATTAGCTTAATCGTTTTCATAATGTATCAGTATAAGCTCATCAACTTTTTGAAATTCAATATCAGAAGTAATCAAGGGAAGGTCTAAATATAGTGCAGTTGCAATAATTATACTATCCGGTAGTTTTGTATTATAG
Source organism: Mesonia aquimarina (assembly GCF_003667275.1). Lineage (GTDB taxonomy): Bacteria > Bacteroidota > Bacteroidia > Flavobacteriales > Flavobacteriaceae > Mesonia > Mesonia aquimarina. The sequence goes on from NZ_RCNV01000006.1 coordinate 180,237, forward strand.
GTTTTACGAACCCTTATTGTTTCCTGTTTTACAGCACTATTAATCGTTATGGTCTTGCACTGTTCAATAAACTGAATAATCACATTTTCTTCTTTTCTCGTAATTCCTTTATAAGCTAGGTGCATTCAAGGTTCTAACGCAACAAGCGTTGCTATTTTTGGTTTTGTACAATTTAGTATAATTTATAAAAATTAAGCAGCATTTAGTTTAAAAATTTCGTTTGGTGTTTTATAGTTGATAATTTTCCTAGGTCTGTTATTGAGTTTGTCCTGTATATACTTCATTTGTTTGGCTGTAACTTTATTAAAATCAGTTCCTTTAGGGAAGTATCTTCTGATAAGTCCGTTCGTGTTTTCATTGGTACCTCTTTGCCAAGAAGCGTATGGATCTGCAAAATAAACTTTGATGCCTGTTTGTTTGGTAAATTCTTTATGTTTAGCCATTTCCACGCCATTATCGTAGGTCATTGTTTTAATTAAATTTTGATTGAAGCCTTTTAATATTTTAGCGAACTGTTTGGTTACGGTTGCTGATTTTCTGTTTTTTAGCTTGATAATGCAGACGTATCTGGACTTTCTTTCAACGATAGTTCCTATTGCACTTTTTTGCCCTTTACCAATTACAAGGTCTCCTTCCCAGTAGCCTATTTCCTGCCTATTTTCAATGTGCTTGGGTCTTTCTTTGATATTAATGATATCTTTTATCTTAGTACCTCTTTTTGTTTTGACATTGGCCCTTCTACGCTGTGATTTTTGGTATGGTAGCAGTTTGATCAGTTTTTTGTTCAAACTAGCCTGTCTGTGCCTGTAAATATGCATATAGATAGCTTCGTAAGAGATAGACATTACCGGATCATTAGGATATTTATCTCTTAACCTTCCGGATATTTGATCTGGTGACCATCCTTTCAACAGACCTTTGTAAACAAAGAACTTGAGTCTTTTGTAGGTACTTATTTTATCAAGGTTTCTTTTATTGAGATAATCATCCTTAGCTAACCAATTGGCAAGGGTTGCATCATATTTATCATCAGGATCGACCACCCACTTATTGATCTCTCGGGTAATGGTAGATCTGGACCTTTTCAGTTTTTTAGCGATGAAAGCTTTGGATTTACTTTCATCGATTAAAGTTTGAATAATGACCCTTTCTTTGAAAGTTAATCGTTTGTATTTTTTAGTCTTCATTTGAACAAATCTAAGATTTTGATTTGTTACGTTGAGTTATTGAATCTAAGCTAATAATTCTAATTCAGTTATGACGGAAATATATAATTGTTTTCCGTTTAAAAATTCAGCCAAGGTTTCATCACCATTTAACAAATCAAGGATAATATTCGTATCTAAAAATAGCTTATTCCCATTCATTGCGGAGATCTCTTTGGATTTTCATAGCATCCTTTTTTAAATTTATTTTACCTACATATGCATAAACATCAACACCCTTGGACTTTAACTCTTTGGCTAAGACTTCTGATATTCTTTTGATATTTTTTTTAGTAGCGCCTTGTTTTAATGTTGCTATCATAAGAATTCTATTTTACTTTCTGTAAAAATACAATATTTGTTTCATAATCTTAAATAATTGAGAGGTGTCATTTTGAGTACTCAATAATACATTTGAAGGATTTTTTCCTTTTAATTAAGAATGTCATTGGTTAGACTGAAACACGACCTATGCTTTAGAATGTATTGATCTGAGTACTTTATGGTGTAGCACGTAGCCATAAGCTATAATCCAACATTCTTAATTTTAGGAATTCTTCCGCTATTCATCGAGTAAGCAGCTTAAAATTTAACTTAATCTTTTACTCTGTTTTTTGCCTTTTTTCTGCAATGGAAAAGGAGAAGGAATTATGTTGATCGTTTGAATAACAGCTAAATAGATTCTTCACTCCGCTTTACTACGTTCTGAATGACAAATCTCATAAAAGCAAATACCTAACTTGACTTATTAAAAAAACTAAAATCAGGGAAACAGCAGAACCTATGCAAACCTGTTTGAGCCTTATCAAAAGAAAGGTTGAGTTACTTTTATTCGTGAATCTCTAAATTACTCCCTGAGCTGACTGTGGAAAAACTACTTTTTAGTTAAACGTTTTTTTAACCGGCTTAACGAAACCGGCGTAATGCCTAGGTAAGTTGCAATATGTTTATCAGCTACTCGTTGCATAATTGAAGGTTGTTGTTGGAGTAGAGCTAAATAGCGTTCTTCTGCACTCATCAATAAAAAGGAATCGCGGTGCTTTACGACATCCCCTAAAATTTCAAAAATAAAATAATCTCTTGCTTGACTATATTGTGGTTTTTGATGCAAGGTATTCATGAATTTATCATAGTCTACTTCTAATAGCAGACTATCTTCCATCGCTACATAGGTAAAACGGGAAGTTTGGTTAAATAAAATAGGATCATAAGCGGTTAAAAACTGATCTTCCCAACGCAACCAGACGCTTACTTCCTCGCCATTTTCTTTTATGCCATAAGCTCTAATCAGTCCTTTTTGAATATAGGCCAATTTTCGCGTGTTAGAGCCGACTTCAATATAGGTTTCTCCGGCTTTTAATTTTTTTATGCTAGCCATATCAATCAATAAGAGGATGTCTTTTAGATTTAAATCCTTAAATTTTTTGACATAGTCGCGTATTTTTTTTTCTGTTAACATAAGGCATATTTTTATGATCTATTATATTATTTTTTCAATAAGTATTTGTTTAGGCTACTTTTTAAATTTCAAAGTGTTGATTAAGTTCCCTATCCCAATAATAGAGTACTTTTTATTTTTTTGTGCTTAGTCTGATGATAAAATATGCTTATATGGATTAATATTATCATTCTTTTAAAAGAAATAATACAATCCTTAAGTGTTAAAATAAGGTCTTTTTCCTTTAAAAATGAAGGTGTCACGTTTTTTCTTAGCAGTTGTCACGCTTATTCCAGCCTATAATTCGTTGCAAACAAAGATATTAATCATATTTGTTGTGAAATCATTAATAAATCAACACATAAATTAATGAAGTGTTATGTTTTTGATTCAATTAATTCAAATAATGATAAATTTAAGAAAGCTTATGAAAAAAACTACCTTAATTTTTACCGCTATTATTTTTTGGAGTATATTATCCCTTCAAGCGCAGAATACTTTATCTTTTGAATCCTCTGAAGGCTACAATTTGGGTGAAGTCCATGGCCAGCAAGGCTGGGAAGCAGAAAATGCCTTTACTTCACTGTTTGTAATTAGTGATGAGCGTTCCAGTGATGGAGTCTATGCTCTAAGAGGACAAGTAGATGCAGCGGTTAGCGTGGGAGGAAATGAGCTTCCCGGTATTATAAATAATACTTTAGCTATAGGATCGGGAAACCTAAGCATTAGTCTGGATCTTTATTTGGAAACTCCCAATCAAACCGGGGCTATGGATTTGTTTGCCAGCGCGATTGATGATAGTTCGGCCTCCCCTCGTTTAGCTTTTGTAAATGGTTTTATCGTTGTGATCGATATCGACCCGCAAAACCCAACTGACTATGACTTTGATCAAGTGGGGTTATTTCAATACAATACCTGGTTAAGCTATCGAGCGGAATATGATTTTACAGCAGGGCAAGTTGCTTACTACGTAAATGATGAATTATTGTATACCGGAGCAATTAACAATCTTTCTCAATTTAATAAATTGTGTTTCTTTTTTCTAAACCAAGGCGATTTTTATGTAGATAATGTAAGTTTAGAAAAAAGTAGCCTTTCCATAGAAAATATTAATACGCAAGACTTCACGTATCATTTGTCCAATAGTAATGCTGTGTTAACCCTATCGTCCAATAATAGACAGATTACCAGTGTGGAGATTTTTAATATCCTAGGGCAAGAAGTTAAACATAGCCGTGGAAACAATTCAAAACAAGTATTAGTAGATATGGCTTCTTATAAAGAAGGCGTATATATTGTTAGAACAAGCTTTGCTTCAGGCGAACAAAGCAGTTTTAAAATACTAAAAGATTAGATAGAAAAAATTATTAACCTAAAAACCTATATTTATGAAAAATAAACTACTTGATACACCTTGGCTGTTGTGTATGCTATTGATAATGTGTGTCCAGATGAGTTATGCCCAATGGCAAAACGGCTTATGGACGGAAAAACAGGCCTATAACTGGTATTTTTATGATGAAGCAGGACTAAACTTTGAAACATCGCCTCCTACTGCTTTAACTGATGGAGTGACTGAACTTATATTCGAGTCTGAGGCTGTTGGAACTATTTCAGACTCGGAAGGAAATCTGTTGTTTTATACAAATAATGAAACTATATGGAATAAAGACCATGAAATAATGACAAATGGGACAGGCTTAGTTGGTGATCCTAATAGTACCCAAGGGGGTCTTATAATCCCTGCTCCCGGCAATTCCGATTTATATTACGTCTTTACTGTTGCAGGCCAAAATAATTCCCAAATGACATATTCAGAAGTCGATATGACTTTAGATAATGGACTCGGCGCTGTTACAGCAAATAAAAATATTCAGCTAGCTACAGCAATAGGAGAAAAAATAACAGCTACTTATCATTCTGACAATGAAAGTATATGGGTTATAGCTCACGAAGGAGGTTTTGGTGCGAGCTCAAATAGTTACTTAGCTTTTTTGATTACAGCTGATGGGATAGAAACAACTCCTATTGTTAGTTCAATAGGATCAAATATAGACTGGAGTTATGGGCAAATGAAAGTCTCTCCAAATGGTAATAAAATAGCTTTAATTAATGGTATTTTTGGAATGTTTCGCAAGTTAGAAATTTGTGATTTTGATAAATCTACTGGTCAAATCTCAAACCCTATTGATTTAAGTTCTATAATTAACTTTCTTGGTTATGGTCTAGAGTTTTCTCCAAATAGTAAAATACTCTATGTCACTCAACCGGGTACTGATGGGCTAGATTTTGCAAAATTACATCAATTTAACCTTGAAGCAGGAGATGAGTCAGATATATTAAATTCAGAGATATTATTAGAGGAATCTACCGATATAGAGTTTTTTTCGCTACAACTAGGACCTGATGGAAAGATATATATGGCGAATCGCGGATCAAATGAACTAAGCGTAATAAACTATCCTAATAATATAACATCTGTTGGGGTGGAAATGGAGGCTATTAATCTTGATGATAAAGAATGCGGTGCAGGCTTGCCGGGCTTTATCCAAAGCTACTTCAAATCGGGTATACTCCATGAAGGCGAATGTCCCGGGGAAGAAATAGCCTTTAGTACGATCCGTATTCCGGGGATTGATGCAATAACTTGGGATTATGGCGACGGCGACACCGGCACCGGCATTACCCCGACCCATACTTACGCACAAGCGGGCACCTATACGGTAACGGCCACGATCACCAGTAATGGTGCCCAGCAGACGGCTGAGACGGAGGTCACGATTTTAGAAGGCGCCGAGGCTAGAACGCCCGATGATCCTTTATTGGCTTGCGGGGGAACGAACAACAATGGAGAATTTGATTTAACCAGCCTTAACGATACCATTTTGGACGGTCAAAATAGCAATACTTATACGGTAAGCTACCACGAAGATGAAAACGGTGCTGAGAATGATGTGTCGGTGATTAGCCCTGCCGATAGCTATGAATCTGCTACCGGGACGGTCTATGCCCGCGTTACCAATACCGATACAGGCTGTTATGCGGTCACGCCTGTTGCTTTGGAGACCACCCCGCAACCTACAGCTCCGAGTGTTGCTCCGATTACCGCCTGTGATACGGAAGCTTTGGATGGGATTACAACAATCGATTTAAGTCAACGCGCAGCGGACTTTCAAGAAAACCAACCCGATACGGATTTAGCTTATTTTGAAAGCCAAGCCGATGCAGATAATAACACCAACGCAATCACCGACCCTACAGCATATACCAATACCAGTAATCCGCAAGTTATCTATGTACGCATTAGTCGAATCAACCTACCGGATTGCTATGCAGTAGCTTTATTGGATATCGAGGTAGAAGCTGCAAATCTTACTGGAGCTAGTTTAGAGCTGATGGGCTGTTCACCCTTTGATTTAACAGACATCGCAGTGGATGTGGACAGTGATTTAAGTTTGGAGTATTATGCCAGTGAAGCTGACGCGGAGGCTGATACCAATACGATAGAAGATCCAACTGCTTATGTTACCACTAGCCAAGAAGAACAGGTGTATGTACGCCTTACCGATAGCAATGGCTGTGCGGGCGTAGCCGAGCTTAGCCTAGTAACCGGAGATTGTAAGATTCCAGAAGGGATCTCTCCCAATGGAGATGGAGCGAATGATAGCTTTGATTTAAGCTTTTTAACAGCGACCTATGGCGGAAAACATATTTCGATTTTCAATAGAAACGGCCGTGTGGTTTATGAGACAAATAATTATAGTGACCAATGGTTTGGTCAGGATAACAACGGAAATAATTTACCGACGGGCACCTATTATTATGTACTGGAATTAGCCGAACCCCACCCGGAATATGGCGGAGCCATCAAGAAATGGGTGTATGTACAGCGGGAGCTTTAAATAAAAAATACCTGTTCTCGGATAAAAAGGCGATTGGCCGTCATCTTGTTTTTTAGTTAAACAAAAGTACTTTTTCTTCATATGGTTTAAAAAAGAAGTACTCACAAGATGTTCCGAGACAGGTATTCTATAAAAAAGGACCCTAGTTAACCTGTTCCCGGAACAAATGAAAGATAATTGTAATGATTTTCATAAGGTTTTTATAGTTAAGCTGATAACGTGCTTTTACCAATTAGGGGTAAGCGGTAGAAGTGTAACTGTTCCGGGGCAGGTAAAATTAACAAAGGCCTGTCTGTACGAACACCCTGTACTAGTTTCAATAATGTTTCATATAGGCAATTAAAAACACCCTACTAGTAGTAAGACGTACAGACAGCCTTTAGATTACAATAAAATATAAAACGATGAAAAAATCATATAAAAAACACAGGATGAAGAACCTATACCTATTCATATTCGCGCTATTTCTATTGGGCAGTAGTTATCAAGTTTGGGCACAACAAGATCCACAATACACACAGTATATGTATAATATGAGCGTAGTTAATCCGGCTTATGCAGGCTCTAAGGAGAGTTTGTCTATCGGTTTGCTTTATCGTGATCAATGGTCAGGATTTGAAGGCGCTCCTCGGACCTATACATTTTTTGCTCATTCTTCTGTAGGAGAGAAGACTGGTTTAGGTCTTTCGGCTATATCTGATGAGAATGGTCCTGTAAAAGAGACCAATGTGTATGGTGATTTTTCTTATACTTTGTCTTTAGGAGGGGATCATAAATTAGCCTTTGGAGTAAAAGCCGGAGCAACCTTTCACGATGTAGGTTTAATACCTTTAAGTCTTCAGAATGAGTTTGATGTAGCTTTTAGCGAGAATATTAATGAAACCTATTTAAATTTTGGTGCCGGTTTTTTGTATTATACGGATAACTATTACATCGGCGTATCGGTTCCTAACTTTTTAAATTCTAAACATTTAGATGTAGATGGGAGAGAATTTGGAACAGAAGAGCAACACTACTTTGCTACTGCAGGATATGTGTTTGAATTGAGTGAGAATTTAAAATTTAAGCCTTCGACTTTGGTAAAGGCATCTTTTGAGTCCCCTATGTCTTTTGATGTAAATGCTAACTTTTTGTTTTACGAGCGATTTGAGATCGGAGCATCTTATCGTTTAGATGATGCGGTAAGTGGACTGGTGAGTGTTCGAGCGACGGACTGGTTGCAGTTAGGTTTTGCATATGATTACACGATATCAGATATAGAGGAGCCTTCTTATGAAGCTTTTGTATTGTTTGATGTGCTGTTTAGTAAAAAGTCTTATCGTTCACCAAGATATTTCTAAGACCATCCCCCCTCGGTCCCCCCGAAGGGGGGATGTGGGAATGTTCATATATAGTTGATCAATTAACAATCAATACAAATGAAAAAAAGAACTTATTTTAATCAACAACCATCTATGCTAACTCCTTCCCCTTCGGGGAAGGCCGGGATGGGGAAAAAACAGACTATGAAAAAAATATACTATATAGCAAGTCTACTGTTGCTCTTTATGAGCGGAAACAGCTTTGCCCAAAGCAATGCTACGAAGAAAGCCGATAAATACTTCGATCGTATGGAGTATGTAAAATCGGCAGAAGAATATAAAGAAATTGTAGAAGATGGTGATGCGACTCCTTATGTTTATCATCGCTTGGCAGATTCTTATTACAATTTGTATAACAGCAAAGAGGCAGCACGTTATTATTCGATGTATATAGATGGAGCTTCAGATGCTTCCGGAGAGGCTTATTATCGTTATGCTCAGATGTTGAAAGCTAATGCAAATTATGAAGAAGCAAACCGGGCGATGCAAGCGTTTGCTTCTCGTTCACCACAGGATCAGCGAGCCAAAGCCTTTACATCTAATCAAAATTACTTATCAGATATATTAGATAAGGAAGCAAAATTTAGTGTAGAAAGCTTGTCTTTAAATACCGCTATGATTGATTTTGGAGGGTATGAAAAGGATGGTAAGCTTTATTTTGTATCCGCTCGAAACAAATCAAGAAGGAATTATGGATGGAATGATCAACCCACTTTAGATGTTTATGTATCAACTAGAGAGGGAGAAGAGTTTACCTCACCGGAGCTTTTAGAAGGAGAGGTAAATACAAAGTTTAATGAAGGAACGGTAGCGATCACCCCTGATGGAAATACGATGTATTTTACGCGTAATGATTACTTAGATGGAGATTATGAAGAAGATGAGCAAGGAGTGGGGCAGTTAAAATTATTCCGAGCAACATTAGTTAATGGAGCGTGGGATGATATTCAATCGGTGCCGTTTAACAGTTCCGCATATTCTACTGGTCACCCGGCCTTAAGTGCTGATGGAAAAACACTTTATTTTGCCAGTGATATGCCAGGCGGGATGGGACAGTCAGACCTTTATAAGGTTTCTATAAACAATGACGGTTCTTTAGGAGAGCCTCAAAATCTTGGAGTAGGAATAAACACGGAAGGAAGAGAGAATTTTCCTTATATAGATGAAGAAGGAACACTTTACTTTTCTAGTGATGGCCAATTAGGAATAGGCGGTTTAGATGTATTTTATGCTAAGGCGAACGGGAGTAGCTTTGGAGAGGTTAACAATATAGGACAACCTATTAATAGTAATGGAGATGATTTTGCTTTTAGCTTTAGTACATCAGCAAAGAAAGGATATGTAAGTTCCAATCGAGGTGGTTTAGCAGAAGATGCACTAACGGCCAATGACAATATTTACCGTGTAGTTCAATTAGAACCTATCGAGGAGCTAGATATTTTAGTGAAGGTGATCGATGCAGAGACCGGAGCTCCAATCACACAGGCAGAAGTGTTGAATTATAATGAAGCTAAAACCCAAGTAGGGAGGGAACAAACCGATGCGTCAGGACAAGTTGCGTTTCAAGGATTAAGAGTAGATAAGGCTTATAGTTTACAAGCCAATGCTACAGGATATAAAAGTGGTTTAGCCCAAGTAAGTCCGGAAGAACGCGGAGAAGTAGGCGTGACCATAGAATTAAGCCCCATAAAGCCCATCATCAAAAAAGAAGAGATTGTGTTAAACCCAATTCTGTTTGATTATGATAAAGCTACGATTCGTTCACAAGCAGCTTTAGAATTAGATAAGCTTGTAGGAGTGATGAAGAAACACCCGGAGATGGAAATTAAAGTAGAAGCCCATACCGATAAGCGCGGATCAGCAGCTTATAATCAACAGCTATCAGAGCGAAGAGCAAAGAGTACAGTTGATTATGTAGTTTCTCAGGGAATAGATAAAGACCGTATTGACTGGGAGGCATTTGGAGAATCCAAGCCAAAAGTAGAATGTGATAACTGCAGTGAAGAGCAATATCAAGAGAATAGACGTTCGGTGTTTAAGATAATTAGTGATTAGTAATTAGTAGTGAGTAATTAGTAAAATGTCAGTTCGAGCGGAGTCGAGAACTAGTTATTAGTTACTGAGTTTTTAGAGGTGAGTAAACAAGTTTAGAGTTATGAGTTCAGAATGCAGAATTATAAATATTAAATTAAATTAAATGCCAAGAGCTAACGGCTAATAGCTAAAAAAAGGATCTGTCACTTCGAGTGTTTTTTAAATGAAATGCAATGGAATTAAAAAATGTATCGAGAAGAGATTATGAAGTTTAGAGTTATGAGTTCAGAATTATTAAGCTACACGCCAAAAGCTAAAGGCTAACAGCTAAAGGCTAAGAGCTAAAAAAGAACAATTGTATCGAGAAGAAGTTTATAATTAGTAATTAGTAAAATGTCAGTTCGAGCGGAGTCGAGAACTAGTTATTAGTTACTGAGTTTTTAGAGATGAGTAAACAAGTTTAGAGTTATGAGTTCAGAATGCAGAATTATAAATATTAAATTAAGCTAAATGCCAAGAGCTAACGGCTAATAGCTAAAAAAGAGCAATTGTATCGAGAAGAGTTTATAAAGGTTTAAAGTTTAGTGAATAATGAAGAATGTTCAATTATGAAATAAGTTAAAGCATACATAGAAAGCCAGTTGGCCTATCGAAAAAATAATTAAAAATCAAGGAAGCAGGTATGGCTGGATGATAAAAATCTGTTTGAGACCGACCGATAGGAAGGTTGAGTTATTTTTATCAGTGGCTGTGGGTTCTGTAGTATTTTTTATGATTTTTTCGTAAGCCTAGACCTTTTTCTTTCTCCCGATATATATCGGGATTATGGCAATGATAAAAAGAAAAAGATCTTTTAAATATTAAATTAAGCTAACCGCCAAGAGCTAACGGTTAACAGCTCAAAAAATGATCTGTCACTTCGAGTGATTGCGACTGAAAAGAGCAATTGTATCGAGAAGAGATTATGAAGTTTAGAGCTATGAGTTCAGAATGCAGAATTATAAATGTTGAATTAAGCTAAATGTAAATGCCAAAAGCTAATAAAGACTAACAGCCAAGCGCTAAAAGCTGAAGAATAAAAAATAACCGCTATGAAAGAGAAAAAATCCAGGGTGTTTCACCCGATGTCAAAAATTCCTGAACGGGATACAGATGACCACAGTTTTAGCAAGACGGTCTTGGTGTATAGTGAAGACTTAAGTTTTATTGAATTGGGCTATTTTGATTTTGAAGATGAACGTTGGTATCATTTTGGTTCTGATTCTTTTTTACTGAAGTGTTGGTGCTATATCTCCAACCCGATGGAATGCTTAGAGGAACATCAAGAATGGCCCTTAGCCAAGCATAAAGGTTATCAGGAACCCTTGTTTTGATTATGAATTTGCAGAACGTTGAGTGAATTAATAGGGGTATGGAGTGATGGAGTTATTAAGTGATGAATCAAGAATTAGTAATGAGTAAATGAGTTCAGAATGCAGAATTAAGAATTATAAATGTTGAATTATGCTAATCGCTAAGAGCTAAAGGCTAATAGCTAAAAGAAAACGACCTGTCACTTCGAGTGATTGCGATTGGAAAGAGTAATTGTATCGAGAAGAAGTTATGAATGAAGAATTATTAATTATAAATTTTTAATTAATAATGTTGAATTATGAAAATAGTTAAGTACAAATAGAAAGCCAGTTGGCCTATCGAAAAAATAATTAAAAATCAAGGAAGCAGGTATGGCCGGATGATAAAAATCTGTTTGAAACCGACCGACAGGAAGGTTGAGTTATTTTTATCAGTGGCTGTGGATTCCGTAGTATTTTTATGATTTTTTCGTAAGCCTAGACCTTTTTCTTTCTTTTTATGGCAATGATAAAAAGAAAAAGATCTTTTAAATATTAAATTAAGCTAAACGCCAATAGCCAAAGGCTAAAAGCTATAAAATAGAATTAAAAACTAAAAACAACAGCTGCACATGCTTTTAATCCCCAAATAATAAAAGCCGATAAAAAAGCTGATGATATGAGAACCTTAAAAAATTTGATAAAAAAAATAAAAGAATATAATAAAACCCCTTTTAAAAAGATGATCGCTTTTCTCAATGGCATCCAATTACCTGCTTTCTATACATTCTTTCTACAAAAGGAAAGACAAAAAGGAAGAAAAAGCTCTCCTTCCCCTTGGGGGAAGGTCGGGATGGGGATTTTACTATTCCTTTTTTCCCTAAACACCTACGCCCAGTTGGAAGCCGCTAACTGGTATTTTGGGGATCAGGCGGGACTGGATTTTAATTCGGGAACCCCGGTAGCCCTGACTGATGGCCAATTGGTACAACAAGAAGGTTGTGCCACGATCTCCGATGAGAATGGAAATTTATTATTTTATACCAACGGGATTGATATTTATAATGCCAATCATAATATAATGTTGAATGGTACAGGTTTATTAGGGGATGATAGTAGTACTCAGTCAGCGATTATTGTTCCTGATCCGGGTGATGATGATCAGTATTATGTCTTTGCGGTGGATTATCAAGGAGGATCAGATGGGTTGACCTATTCCGTGGTAGATATGACTCTGGATGGAGGATTAGGGGCTGTTATATCTACAGAAAAGAATATCCAATTAGAAACCCCTGTGGCTGAAAAACTGACTGCGGTGTACCACGATAATGGTACTGATATTTGGGTGATTGCTCATCGAATGGATTCCAATGACTTTGTGAGTTATTTGGTAACGAATAACGGGGTAAATAATACCCCTATTATAAGTAATAGTGGATTAGTATATATATCAGCTGGCATTGGTTCAGGAGCCATAGGCTATTTAAAGGCTTCTCCGGACGGAACCAAACTTGCAAGTGCTACACCTTTCTTTAATACGGGTTTGGAACTGTTTGATTTTGATAATAGTAGTGGGCTCGTTTCAAATGCTCAATTGCTCAATACTAATGCTAATTATGGCGTAGAGTTTTCCCCTAATAGTAAAGTTTTATATTGTACGCTTAGTAGCGCGGGAACAGGTCCACTTATTCAATATGATATCACGCAACCTACTTTAGCGGATATTCAAGCTTCAGAGACAGTTATTGCTACTGCTTCTGAATACTCAGCGATACAATTAGCAATTGATGGTAAACTCTATACCACGAACCATCTAAACCCTTATTTAAGTGTGATCAATAACCCCAACGAGCTTGGCACCGCCTGTAATTTTGTAGATGATGCGGTAGATTTAGCCGGTAATAATTCCCGTTTAGGCCTCCCCCCATTTATCACGAGTTATTTTCAGTTTGAGATCGCCTATGAAGATTTGTGTTCAGGTAGTCCGACGCAGTTTGAAGTAGAGACGCGCTCCGATTTAGCCGTTACGGATTGGAACTTTGGCGATCCCGATAGCGGCAGTGCCAACACTTCAGCAGAGGAGATGCCGAGTCACACCTATGAATCCCCCGGCACCTATACGGTCACGGTTGATTTAGAGACCAGTATCGGTTATGAGATCACCTTGACCGAAGAGATTACGATTTTAGCCAGTCCTGAAGCAAACCCGGTGGAGGATTTGGAGCTTTGTGATGAACTTCCCAACGAAGGACAAGCCGTTTTTGACTTGAGCCAACAGAGCCCGGAGATTTTAGGGGATCAAGAAAGCGGCACCCATTCGGTGAGTTATTACACCGCTATGGAAGAAGCTGAAGAGGGTTTAAACCCTATAGGAAACCCTGCAGCCTATTCCAATACGGAAAACCCGCAAACGATCTATGCCCGGGTAGACCATGCGGAGAATGAGTGCTATGTGATCACCAGTTTTGATTTAAGGGTTTATGCCAGTCCTTTTTTAGAAGCACTCGATTTGGAACCCGAGTGTACGAACACCCCTGTAGAAAGCATTGATCTGACAAGTTATCAAGACGCCTTAATAAACGGACAACACTTAAACACCTTTAGCTTGACTTACCATAGCAGTCAAAGCGATGCGGATGAAGGTGAAGACGCCTTAAGTAACCTTAGTGCTTACCCAATTGAAAATAACAGTTGTACGAGCTTTTATGTTCGTTTAGAAAACACGGAGTATCCGGATTGTTATGTGACCAGTAGCTTTGACTATTGCAGTTACGCTACTGCAATTGCAGCCACGCAAGATTTAGAAGAGTGTGATTCGGACAGTAATGGGAGTGCTATTTTCGATTTAACGGTAAACGATACAGGAGTTTTAGGCGCAGACCAACCAGCCTCCGATTATAGTGTAAGTTATTATGAGGATGAAGCCTCAGCTGAGGCGGGCACCCCTTCTATAGGCACCCCTTCTTCGTATGAGAATACCAGTAGTCCTCAGACGATTTGGGTACGCGTAGAGAGTAATACGTTAACGAGCTGTTATGCCGTAGATAGTTTTACGATTACCAGTTATGAAAGTGGAATCGCAAATCCGGTTCCGGATTTAAGCTATTGTGATACCGATACCAATGGTGATGCAGTATATGATTTAACACAAAATACGCCTATTTTATTAGGCGCACAAGATGCGAATGATTTTACGGTAAGTTATTATGAGACCATAGCGGAAGCTAATGTACCGACCAATGCGATAGCAGACCCTGCTAACTATACAGCCGGTAGCAATAGCCAGACCATTTATGTACGTATAGAAAACACGATCAATGGGGACTGTTATAATTTAACCGACTTTACTTTAGAGACGACTCCGGTTACAGTAGGAGTGGTTAGTGATAAATATGCGTGTGATGGCGGGACTACCGGGACAGCAAGCTTTGATTTAACCGATAGCGATAATGAAGCTTTATCGGGACAAAGCCCTCAAGATTATACGCTAAGTTATTATGCTAGTCAAACAGACTTAGATAATGACAATGCCATAGCTACGCCAACAGCTTATGAGAATACGAGCAATCCTCAAGAGATTTTTGTACGAGTAAGTGCGGATGCTATTGCCGATTGCACGGCATCGACGAGCTTTATGATCGAAACGGTTCCCTCCGCTCCGATCGGATCTCCGACTCCTTTAGTCGCTTGTGATACGGATAATGACGGGATTTATACGGAATTTAATTTGGAAAGCAAGGTAGATGAAATCAGTTTGGGGAATCCTGATTTGGAGATCAGTTTTCACTTGACCGCCTCCGATGCTTTATCGGGAGCCTCCCCACAGAGTTCACCTTTTACCAATACCAGTTTTTATCAAGATGTAGTCTATGTTCGAGCAGAAGACCAGGTTAGTGGTTGTGTGATTACCACAGAACTTGTGCTAGAGGTTTATGATCGTCCAGTGATATCGACTCCGGCGGGATTATCGCAATGTGATGATGATGCAGATGGCTTTGCCATTTTTGATTTAACGCAAGTAGAACCAGAAGTTTTAGACGGTCAAGACCCGGCTCCATTTTCGATTACCTATCACCAAGAAGAGCAAGAAGCCGAAGACGGAGTCAATGCAATCACCAATCCAGGCGGTTATGAAAATGAAACTAATCCGGAAAGCATTTGGATTCGAGTAACCGATACCACGACCCCTACAGGCTGTTACCGTGTAGTTGAGCTAATCTTAGCGGTGAATCCATTACCGGTTATCAACCAGCCTGAACCTTTAGCGGTTTGTGATGATCTAGCCAGTGGCAGTGATACCGATGAGTTGAGTGTATTTGATTTAACAAGTAAAGAAGAAGAAATTACGGGAGGAGAGAGTAGTTATAGCGTTAAGTGGTATGCCACTGATAGTTTTGGAGAAGTAGGACCGGCTACTTTAATTATGAGCCCGGGAAGTTATGCAAACGCAGGCAATGAAGAAAATGTGATTGCAGAAGTAATCAATCAATACGATTGTAGCCGTCTTATTACCTTAACCTTGGTGGTGAATCCGCTTCCTTCTCCGACTCCTACTTCGGAGCTCGATCCTTATATTGTGTGCGATGATGATAATGATGGTTTTTCTGAATTTGATTTAAGTACCCAAGATGATTTAATCGCTAATGGCGAGGCGAATGTAACGATCACTTACTATGCTACTGCAGACGATGCTGCCGAAGGGTTTTCTCAAGATGAGTTACCGAATTTATATGGAAATACTCAAGGATTTACCCAAACGATTTTTGCTCGTTCTACGAATATAAATACGGGCTGTTACCGTGTAGTGGAACTCACCTTAGAGGTTAGAAGCCTACCTGATTTTGCAGCGGAGTTAGAAGATCTATTCTCCTGTGATGGCGATGATGGGGATAGTACTGCAATTTTTGATCTTACCGAGAATGAATCAACTATTTATGGAGATGTAGATCCATCGCTTTACACACTATCTTATTACACCAGTGAAGCCGATGCTCTTACATCGACAGATCCAATAGGAGTACCCACCGCGTATTCTAACCAAGGGGTAAGTCCTTTAACGGTTTGGGTACGTTATGCAAATGTGGATAGTGGTTGTGTGCGCATAGGAAGCTTTGAATTGCGTGTAGGCGAATCTCCGGCGATTACCAACCCAAGTCCATTGAGCGCTTGTGATGATAGTGCAGGAGCAATAGATGATGAAGTAGGTTTATTTGATTTAACCAGTAAGACTCCTGAGATTACCGGAGGCGATAACAGTTTATCAGTAAGTTATTATGAGAGTCAAGCAGACTTAGATAATGATCAAGCGATAGCTTCAGCCGATGCTTATGAGAATATATCCAATGAACAAACGGTACAAGTTAAAGTAAGCAATGCTTCGGGCTGTGAATCCTTTACTAGTTTAACCCTGGTTGTAACTCCTAACCCAAGTATAGCAGAAGAATTAGCAGCTTTAGAGGTGTGTGATATAGACAATGATGGCTTTGAGGAGTTTGATTTGGAATCTTACAAATCCGTTATTTTAGACGGAGAGCCCAATGTGAGTGTGAGTTACCACTTAACCGAAGACGCAGCCGATTTAGGAGTAAACCCAATTGATACTAGTGCTCCTTATGGCACGAGTAATTTAGCTCAAACGATTTGGGTTAGAGTAACCAATACAGGACCTAACGGAGACGATGGTACTGGATGTTATGTGGTTCGTAGTTTAGAACTCATTGTAG
>NZ_RCNV01000007.1 GCF_003667275.1 Mesonia aquimarina
GTTAAGTCCGAGTGGTCCGGGATGGGATGGAACCTATAATGGTAATCCGGTATCGTCTAATGACTATTGGTTTAGAGTAGAGTATATGGAAACCCTGCCCGATGGTAGTTTGCAACCAAGAGAGTTTAAAGCAAACTTCACTTTGAAACGATAAAAGATAAACCTATAGAGAAAATATCTAAATGAAAAAAGCCAAACAAGAAATTGTTTGGTTTTTTTGATATAAGTGTAATTGAGAAATATTCAAGCATTATTTCATTAGAAGGGGAAATAGTAAAATAACAATTGTCCCTGTTATTTTTTTAGTTTAAATTCTACACCTTATAAAAAAAGATTTATTTACTGATGAATTTTTGAAGTAGTCTAAAAGTAGAGATGAAGTCAATGATTTTTTAAAACAACTTCAAAAAACGTAACATTTAAAAAATGCTGGAAGGGGAATTTTATGTTTTTTTAGGCTATAATAGAAATCAGAGGTCTAAAAACCCATAATTGGTTTAGTAAATATTTCTTTCGATGAAGTTTAGATCCTATTTTTTAGAGATATGTAAGTTAATCAATAGCATAATATACTGCTATTACACATCGTGAGGATGAAAAAAATATTTGGTAAGATTGAATCTGAAGTCTTTCGGATGAGTATGTTTAACAATATAAATCAAGGATTACTGAACACCATCATCGATGACTTAAACGTATTTCCTGAATACAAAACCTAAATTTGTGTGGTACATTAAACACGGAATGCTTATAGTAAAGTGGTGTATAGGTGGTTTATTTTTAATATGTTACGACCTTTGTGATTCAACTTTTGATCCCGAACAATATGCTGTGTTAAAAATAGCAAAGGGTAAAAATAAAACGGTTTTAGTATTAATTGGATATAAAGATGTGTTGCAGAAAATCAATCTTGAAAGCTATTGTACTTGCCAACTTTAAAAGATTTACTTGCTGAATTAGAAAACCGGGTCTTAATATCCGGGAAGAAGCGAAAATTTTCACCTTCAATCAAACTACTAAAACGATTAAAGATTTACAAGAAGGTCGATTATTGCCAGAAATTGTAAAATAATATTACCAATTTTATTATTTTGTAGGTATTGGTATAAAAGAAAGCGGATTAATTCAAGTTTCTAATTTAGCTGATGAATTTGTAAGTGATGTAAAAGCTAATGTTAACTTTTAGCAAAAAATTATTGTTGAAGTTTTATAGATAGATATTCCACGTAAGCGTATTCAGTTAAAGTTCTATAAAAAATCCCCGCTTTTGGCGAGGATTTTTCTGAAATTAATTAAAATTTTATTCATCTCTTAAAACGTGTATAATTCCAGTAATGCTATGTTGGTTTCCTTGGTAATCTTCATAATTGCCATTAAAATTAATATCAATGTACTCTCCTACATTACCTAAATTAGTTATATTGAATATTATATCATTGTTTGTTTCAGAAATACTTGTGCATTCCGTTAAATTAAATCCAGTATCATCAGATATGTTCCAGTCATAATAGTCATACGTTCCAGTGTATTGATTGGAGTTAAGAATTCCAAACATATAAAAGCAATTTTGACTTGAACTTGCAGAAATACTTAAATAAGGAGCATTATAATTTTGGTTTATAGCTTCAAAAGAAACTTGTATATCACTGATGGCTATAAACTCTTGAGAACCTCCATCAATTGAATATTGAATTAATTCCTGGGTGTTGTTACAAGATATTAATGTTCCTAAATTAGTTTGTGATGTTGAAAATGTATAGTTAATTTCTCCAGTAGTCTGTTGATTATCATAATCAAAGCCTTCAACTGAAAAGTTGTTGTTATTATTAGAACAACGAGTCAAATTAATATCGAAATTACCGTTAGATACTATGTCAATATAATTTTGGTTTTCATAAGTTAGTTTTACATAACCATTGGTTACGGGACTATTATTACAATTTGAAAAGGTTCCGGAAATATTTTCAGTAAGCACATCAGATGTGTTAGTGATGCTGACAGTTTCATTGCTGTTTGATGCGTACGGACCTATATTTGCATTATAAATAGGTGTAGTTGTGTTGCAGAAATCAGCTTGATAAACATTGATTTCGAGACTTTCGTTAGATGGAATTAGGCCACAAACTTCTCCATTTTGATTTGTATAACCTACTGTAGTGGGAAATAGGTATGTAGAATTGTTATGTGTTAAGGTAATAGACTGGTTGGCGATAGGGTTTCCATTGCTGTCTGTTAATGTGATGCATAAATTTACTGCTGGGAAGTCTGCATCATAATTCCAAAATGAAAAATGAGAAACTTCACCAACATATGTATTACCTTCTAAGCTAGCTTGCCCTTCTTCAATCCAGTAGCCTTTTTCTTCATTAAAATGCCATAAAGGAATTGATGATGGGGCACTATTCATCAATTCTGTATCTAAGGGGATTTTTATTTCAGCGGTAGTGCCTTCTGCTAAATTTAATTCTTCGTTATTATCTCCTTTTAACTCTACAGCAAGCATACCATAACTTTGTAATAAACGTTCTTGGTTTTCGCTGTTTGCTGCATATAACATTCCTGGCATTTGATAACGCATATCTTCTTCTGTTGGGTTTAATCTTTGTAGATAAACTCGAACGTTACCATTATATTCTTCACCAGATTCTGTTATATAATTTCCAGTTAAACTTAGTGAAGTATTATCAGGTAAACTTATTGTTTCGTTGATACCGCTTTGAATAGTTTTTATGAGATTTTCTTCTAAAAGCATAATAGTTACTTTGTTTGTTCCATCAGTAGGGACCAGTGCTCTAGAACCAGGAAAATAACCATTCTTTTTTGCAGTTACATATGCAAAACGCTCATGTATAGAAGCGTTTTTTATTATAAAAACACCATTTTGGTCTGTGGTTGTAGTAGTTGTTCCTATTTTTATAGCAACATTTTCTAGCGGTTGATGATTTTCGTCTTTTACTTGTCCTAAAAAGTCACGATTAATTTCATTTCCAAAGTTATCAGATAGATCAATAGAAGTTTCAGGAGGAGTTGGTTCGGGATCAATAATTTCTTGTGGGTTTTCACCCAAATCTAAAGGTTCATTCTCACAAGCGATAATCACTAAAATTATTGTTAGGAATAAAGGTATTTTTGTAATAGTTTTCATAATCGGTAGTTTTATAAGTTTTTGATTAGTTGGTGAAGCTTCACAGAAAACAGGCTACGTTGTCTATATTTAAAACAATTAACTTTATAAAACTCCTACCTTTTAATTTTTAAACCGTTAGGTTACTACCGGGAAAATATCTTGTAAAATCGGTTTTAATCCGCTAAAAAAGAACTCCACGGCAATGACCATTACGATTAATCCCATTAAACGCATCATAACGTTGTTGCCGGTTTCTCCCAAAAGTTTAATGATTTTAGAAGAGCTAAATAGAATAACATAAGTAACAAACATTACAAGAATTATTGTAGCTATTAACACTGCTCTTTTTTCAATACTTTCTGCATCTTGCATTAAAACAATTGCGTTGGTTAATGCTCCTGGACCGCAAATCATAGGAATGGCTAACGGCGTAATAGAAATATCGTTAATATATGTTTTTACTTTGTCTTCTTGAACTTTGATACTTGCTAATCGAGCTTGAAGCATATCCATTCCCATTAGAAAGAAAATTACGCCCCCGACAATTCTAAAACTATCCACAGAGATTCCAAAAAAACTAAATAATAATTGTCCTGAAAAAGCAAAAATAATGATGGTAATGCAAGCTACAATACTTGCTTTTTTTGCGGTATGTGTTCTATCGTGTTTATTTAAATCCTTGGTCATGGTCATAAAAATTGGCATGGTTCCTAAAGGATTTATTAATGTAAAAAATGATGTAAAAGCTAACAGCCCGAATCCGAGTAACTCATTCATAATTCCTTAATTTTAAGCGGCGCAATTACGGAATTTTTTCAGGAAAGAAAAAAAGAAAAATGAGCAAATTTTAATGAAAAAATCCTTAACAATATTTGCTAAGGATTTTTTCATTAAATAGGTTGATTATACCTATATATTAAATGCTTCTTTTATTTTGTCAACGTAATCTAATTTTTCCCA
This sequence comes from Mesonia aquimarina, assembly GCF_003667275.1. GTDB lineage: Bacteria > Bacteroidota > Bacteroidia > Flavobacteriales > Flavobacteriaceae > Mesonia > Mesonia aquimarina. The sequence continues at coordinate 4,088 of NZ_RCNV01000007.1, forward strand.
AGTAAATAATTCGACTTCTCTAGTTATTTTACCAGAATAAGGGCTTTCAAAAATTTTAGTTACTTTGCGTGGTTCTTTTCCCATATGACCATAAGCAGCAGTTTCTCTGTAAATAGGATTACGTAATTTTAAACGTTCTTCTATGGCTGCGGGACGCATATCAAAAATCTCCTTTACTTTTTTAGCAATTTCGCCATTGCTCATTTCTATATTGGAAGAATTATAGGTGTCAACAGAAATTGATGTAGGTTCTGCCACCCCAATTGCATAAGATACTTGAACTAAAATTTCATCAGCAATACCGGCGGCAACCAAATTTTTAGCAATATGTCTAGAAGCATAAGCTGCAGACCGGTCTACCTTACTTGGGTCTTTTCCTGAAAACGCACCGCCACCGTGAGCACCTTTTCCGCCATAGGTGTCAACTATAATTTTTCTTCCAGTTAATCCCGCATCACCATGCGGTCCTCCAATTACAAATTTTCCTGTTGGATTGATGTGGTAAGTAATTTCATCATTAAATAATTCCTGAACTTTTTCTGGGAATTGTTTAATTACACGCGGCATTAAAATTTCTTTAATGTCTTTATGTATTTGAGTAAGCATTTTTTCATCTTCATCAAAATCATCATGTTGGGTAGATAAAACTATTGCAACAATTTTTTGAGGAACATTATCGTCGCTATATTCAATAGTAACTTGGCTCTTTGCGTCAGGTCTTAAATAAGCAATATCCTTTCCTTCGCGTCTCAATTTAGCTAACTCTATTAACATTTTATGAGAAATATCAAGCGCTAAGGGCATAAAATTTTCAGTTTCTGTTGTGGCATAACCAAACATCATTCCTTGATCGCCAGCGCCTTGCTCTTTTTTGTCTTCCTTGTCTACCCCTTGATTAATATCTGGTGATTGTTCGTGAAGTAGAGAAATAACACCGCAAGAATCTCCGCTAAATTGATAAACCCCTTTTGTGTAGCCAATATCATTAATGACATCTCTTGCAATTTGCTGAACATCAAGATAGGTATTAGATCTAACTTCTCCAGCAAGAACTACTTGTCCAGTTGTTACTAATGTTTCACAAGCAACTTTAGAATCTTCATCAAAGGCTAAGAAGTTATCTAATAAGGTATCGCTAATTTGGTCAGAAATTTTATCTGGATGTCCTTCTGAAACACTTTCTGAGGTAAATAAATAAGGCATTTAAATTTTTTTTAACGGAATTTTCTGAAGACTGCGCGCTAAAGAAGTAGAAAAAGCTGCTTTAGCATTTTTAAGGGTTGCAATCAGTCAAATTTTTCCCTGAATTAATTGAAGACAAATTTACAAAAATCTTTTTCTTCTCATTTTTTTTAACGACTTTTTAAAGATTAAAAATTTTACTTCGTAATCTCCCGAAATAATTCTTCTAAATTTTTGTGCTTTTGATGAAGTTGAAGAATCTTTAGACCGTTATCGTGTGCAAAATCAAAAACGGTTGAACGCATATCTTCTTTTGTGTTAAAAGTAAGTTCATAAGAAAATCCTGCTGTGTTTTTTACTTCTTTTAATTTTGGTAATTTTTGAATAGCTACCATTTCTATTCGATAATCAAATTCTACTTGAATGACTTGTTCATTATTTTCAGTAAGTTGATTTAAAGCTTTATCTGTTACAATTTGTCCTTTATTTATAATGATAACGCGATCGCAGATGGCTTCAACCTCTTGCATAATGTGAGTTGAAAGGAATATAGTTTTTTCTTTCGCAATTTCTTGAATCAATTTTCTGATTTCTACTAATTGATTAGGGTCTAATCCTGTTGTAGGTTCATCTAATATTAACACTTCAGGATTGTGTAATAAAGCATTCGCTAAACCTACACGTTGTCTATAGCCTTTAGAAAGTTGTTCAATTTTTTTATTTGCCTCTGGATTAAGTCCTGTTATCTTAATGACTTCTTCTACTCGTTTGTTGGTTACGTTGTGTATTTTGGCATTAAATTGTAAGTATTCTCGTACAAACATTTCTTCATAAAGCGGGTTGTGTTCCGGTAAATAGCCAATGTTTTTTTGTAGTTGTAAGGTGTTTTTTTTAATATCGGCATTATTAATATGAGCACTTCCTTCAGTTGCAGAAATAGAACCGGTTAATATTTTCATAGTTGTAGATTTTCCAGCACCATTTGGTCCTAAAAACCCTACAATTTCTCCGTTTTTGATTGAGAAACTAATATTGTCTAAAGCTTTTTGTGTTCCGTAAGTTTTAGAAAGTTGCTTTACTTCAATTCCCATGCCTTGTTAAATTTTATTCAAAAATACGGATTTTGTTTTCTGAAGATTACTTTCCTTAAAAAAACTTAAAAACCGCTTAGATTATTTTATTTAAGGAAAATAAAATTTATCTTGAGAAAAGCCAGATGCAAAATAATTTAGTGATGAAATTTCTAACTTCAATCAACAATTCAATTCCTCGAAAAGAACGTAATTCATTTTCTTTAGATCAGATCAATATGCTAAAAAATTCGAAATATTCGTTGTTGAATTTTGCCAAAGTTAAAACCGATTTGTTACCGCCTTTTCAGTCGGTTACACAAATGCAAATGGCTACTCGACAAGAAGGAGCTTATGCTTCACAAAAGGTAAGAGGTAGTTATAATTTACTTTTGGCTTATGAGAAATTTTATGAAGATATTTTTAGTCTAAAATTTGAAACTGGAAATTTCGCCAACATAAAATCAATTAAAAATGTAGCTTTTAAGCTGTTTTTCGCTGGACTCTCTGCCGGAGATGAAATTTTGTTTCCTAACCCTGGTAATAAATTGTATGCTAATATTGCCAAGCAAGTTGGTGCAAAAGTAATTTACTACACTTTAAATGAACAAGAAAAATGGTGCGTTAATTTTCAAGAATTAAAGAAAAAAGACTTAGAAAAAGTAAAAATGATGTGGGCTGATTTTCCTAAGTTTCCTGTTGGGAGTCACCATCAAATTTCAGAAATACGGCAAATTATAGAATTTTGCAAAGAAAATAATATTATTTTGATCAATAATAATTCTCATAATTTTATTTTAAATGAAAGCCCACAAAGTATTTTTAAATACGGTTCTATTAATGATCGGGTAATAGAATTGTTTTCGTTTGCTGAAACCTTTAATATTGGCGGTTGGCAGATTGGAATGATGGTAGCTAATGATTCTTTTATAAATGATTTTATTTCTTTTGAAAATCAAATTGACGAAGGAGTTTCCTTACCCTTTGAAGAAGGAGTAATCAATGCGTTAAAATATGAAATAGAACGAAATTTTATAGGTAAGAATAATTATCAATATCAAAATAGAAAAGAAAAAATGCTTCAATTTTTTGAGGCTATAGGTTGTACGTTAATAAATGAAAACTGTTCTGGTGGATTTTTATGGGCTAAAATTTTAGCAAATAAGAAAACATCTATTCGGTTTTCAGAAGAATTGCTTAAAAAGTATAGTATTTTTGTGCAACCCGGTACCGATTTTGGAAGTGCCGGTGAAGGCTATATTTTTGTTACATTATTTGAAGTGGAATCTAAAATAGAAGAAGCATTAAATCGACTTAAAATCGATCATTAAAAATAATTTCATGAAAAACACAACCGCACTAAAAAATTGGTTAACTAAATTTGGAAACGAAACGCCATTTTTAATTGCGGGTCCTTGCAGTGCAGAAACCGAAGAGCAGGTGTTAAAAACTGCACATCAGCTAAAAAATACTAAAGCAAAGGTTTTACGTGCCGGAATTTGGAAACCAAGAACGCGTCCTGGAAATTTTGAAGGAGTCGGAGCTTTGGGTTTATCTTGGTTACAAAAGGCAAAACAAGAAACAGGTTTATTAACAGCAACCGAAGTTGCCAATCCTGTACACGTAGATTTAGCGTTAAAGCATGATGTAGATATTTTGTGGATTGGCGCAAGAACTACAGTATCTCCATTTGTAGTTCAAGAAATTGCAGAAAGCTTAAAAGGAACTGATAAAACTATTTTAATTAAAAATCCGGTGAATCCAGATTTAGCCCTTTGGCTGGGTGCTGTAGAACGTTTTTATAAGCAAGATATAGAAAACTTAGGAGTTATTCATCGTGGATTTTCCAGTTATGGTGCTTCAAAATACAGAAATATTCCTGAGTGGCAAATTCCTATAGATCTGCAGCAACAATTTCCTGATTTACCATTAATTTTGGATCCTTCGCATATTTCTGGAGATCGAAAATTGATATTTGAACTCTGTCAAACGGCTTTAGATTTAAATTATGATGGTTTCATGATAGAAACGCATCCTGAGCCTAAAAAAGCCTGGAGTGATGCCGCACAACAAATTACGCCAGCACGTTTACAAGAGATCACAGAAGCATTAACCGTTAGAAAGAAAGTTTCAGAAAGTAAAGATTTTTTAGAAGATTTAGCCACACTACGATTAAAAATAGATCGCTTAGATACAACATTAATTCAGGCCCTTATAAAAAGGATGCAAGTGGCCGATGAAATTGGTGTTTTAAAAAGAAAGCAAAATGTATCTTTGCTTCAGGCTGAACGCTGGGCAGAAATTTTAGATAAAATGATAAAAGCGGGTAATGGTAATGGATTGAGCGAAGAATTTATTTTACGCATATTTAAAGCAATTCATCAAGAATCTTTAGAACATCAACATAAAAAAATTCAGGAATAAATACACTTATGAATGGAATAGTATACAAATCAACGGGAAGTTGGTATTCGGTAAAAGGCGAAGACCAACAGTTTTATAAGTGTAGAATTAAGGGTAAATTTAGAATAAAAGGAATAAAGAGTACCAATCCTGTTGCGGTTGGAGATAAGGTTGTATTTGAAAAAGAAAATAATAGCGACGAAATTACAGGCGTTATAAAAACCATACAGGAGCGAGATAATTACATTATTAGAAAATCGGTAAACTTATCAAAACAAACTCATATTATAGCTTCAAATATAGATGTAGCTTTTTTGCTGGTTACCTTAAATAATCCCCCAACTTTAACTGCTTTTATAGATCGCTTTTTGGTAACAACAGAAGCCTATAGCATACATGCAGTTTTGCTTTTTAATAAAGTTGATACTTATACTGAAGAAGAAAAAGATGAAATCCGTTTTTTAATGGGAATGTATAAGTCTATTGGGTACGAATGTATTCCAATTTCTGCAAAAACAGGAAAAAATGTAGACCGAGTAAAAGAGGCTATGATGCAAAAAACAGCAATGTTTTCTGGGCATAGCGGTACAGGGAAATCAACTCTAATTAATCAGTTGGCGCCAAGTTTAGATTTAAAAACCGCTTCCATTTCAGAGCAACATTTACAGGGGCAGCATACAACTACTTTTGCAGAAATGTACGATTTACCTTTTGATGCCCAAATTATAGACACGCCGGGTATTAAAGGATTTGGAATTGTAGATATTGAAAAAGAAGAATTAGGAGATTATTTTCCGGAATTTTTTGAATTAAAAGAGGCTTGTAAATTTAATAATTGTTTGCATATTGAAGAACCAAAATGTGCGGTAAAAAAGGCATTGGAGGAAAATGAAATTCCTTGGTCTCGTTATAAATCATACTTGCAAATTATAGAAGGAGAAGAAGAAAATTACAGAACCGATATTTATAAATCATGAGAGTTATAATTCAACGCGTTTCTGAAGCTAATGTGAAAATTAATAAGCGGACTTCAGGAGAAATAAGAAAAGGGTTAGTCATCTTGGTTGGAATAGAGCCTGAAGATACACAAGAGGATATTGATTATTTATGCCGTAAGATTATTAATATGCGGATATTTTCTGATGAAAAGGGTATTATGAATAATTCGTTGAAAGAAGAAGAAGCTGACGCGCTTGTCGTTAGTCAATTTACATTACATGCGAACAGCAAGAAAGGAAACCGTCCTAGTTTTACAAGAGCGGCAAAGCCTGAGATTGCTATTCCTCTTTATCAAGGTTTTATACAAACATTTGAACAAGAATTCGGTCAAAAAATTCAGACAGGAGAGTTTGGAGCAGATATGGAAGTTTCGCTGGTAAATGATGGTCCAGTAACAATTTTTATAGATTCTAAGCACAGAAGTTTTTAAGTATAATTTTTTTTATATTTTTAACGCTTTATTAACAAAAGCGTTCTATTTATGAAGAGCACACTTTTAAGTTTCGTGCTAATATTTTTTTATACTCAATTTTTACCAGCTCAGGAAGAACTTTTTACTGCCAATACTTTAGACTTGAGAGTAATAAGAGATGCTAATGCGGTAGTTAGACAAGATAAAGTTATTGTTGATCTGAAGAGTCAGGACAAAATGGAAGTTTTTCATTATAGAGTAATTACTGTTCTGAATGCAAAAGGGAATAAGGCAGTAGGCGCTAGTTTGTATTATGATGACGAAAAAAAAATAACAAATTTGGAGGCTGAAGTTTTTGATGCTTCCGGTAACAGAATTCATAAATATCGCGAATATGATTTTAAGGATGAATCTTACAGCGATGGTTTTAGTTTATACAATGATGCAAGGATGAAAATTTTCCCTTATCGTCCATTATCTTATCCTTATACGGTAGCGTTTACTAGTGAAATTAAAACTAGTAATACAGCCTTTATACCCAATTATTTTTTTATTAAAAATACAAATGTAAAAGTACAAGATGCGTCGTTCAAAATAAAGTATGATGAAGATGACCATAAGTTAACTTTTAATAAGAATAATTTAGAGAATTATAGCATAAGTCAACTTGAAACGGAAGAAGGTATAAGCTTTAAAGGTGAAGACTTGCCTGTTCTTGTAGGCGAAAGTATGAGTCCGCATCATTCTATTATTTTACCACATATTAGTTGTATTTCAGAAAACTTTCATCTATCAGGTTACGATGCTTCTGGTATAAAAAGTTGGAATGACTTAGGTGAATGGTATTCTAAAAATTTGTTGCCGGGTAGAGATGAACTTCCATTAGCAACAGTTAATGAAGTTAAGGAGCTGACTAAGAATATTAGCGATACGTTAGAGAAAGCAAAAAAAATCTATGAGTATGTTCAAGAAAACATGCGTTATATTAGTGTGCAGGTAGGGATTGGAGGTTTGCAGCCTATTGCAGCCGACGAAGTTGATGAAAAAAAATATGGAGATTGTAAAGGTTTAGCAAATTATACCTATGCACTTTTAAAATCAATAGGAATTCAATCAAATTTAGTAATTATTGAAGCGGGAAATGAGAAAGTAGATTTTGAAGAAAATTTCCCTAATTTTTGGCAAGGTAACCATATGATTTTAGCAATCCCAGAAGGTGATAATTATTCCTGGATAGATTGTACGAGTAAAGATAAACCATTTGGATTCTTAGGTAATTTTACCGACGACCGAAAGGCTTTTGTTATAAAACCTAATGGAGGAGAAATTGTAAATACACCTGCGTTTTTAAATAAAGATAATTATCAAAAAACAATAGCTAGTGTTCATTTTAATGAAGAAGGAAGTTTTCATGCAGATGGAACTATAATAACAAAGGGTTCTCAATATGATAATAGAAGTTATATAGAAAATCTTTCTCCTAAAGATTTAGTAAGCCGAGATCAAAGCTTTTGGGATGAAATAAAAAACATTCAAATTAAAAAGCATGAATTTTTGAATAAAAAGGATAGTTTAATTTTCACAGAGAAGTTTGAAATAGTTGGCGATAATTTCACAAAGTTATCTTCTAATCGAATTATTTTTCCTTTAAATGTTTTAAATAGAATAGATTTTATACCTAAACGATACCGAAATAGAACTTTGCCTTTTGTAATTTATCGTGGCTATTTTGATGAAGATGAAATAGAAATATATATTCCAGAAAACTATAAAATAGAAGCCCTACCGGAAAGTAAATCATTTCAAACAGAATTTGGGACATATAAACAAGAAGTTTTACTCAAAGAAAATACAATTGTGTTAAAGAAAAGCTTGCTTATAAGAGCCGGACAATATCCAAAAGATAAATATTCGGCATATAGAGATTTCAGAAAAAAAATTGCTAATGCAGAAAGTGTAAACGCTTCTATAATTAAAAAATAATACCTAATGATTAAGACGACTATTTTATTATTTTCTATTCTTTTTTCATTTCAAATGATGGCTCAAGAAATCGAGTTCGGAAAAGTTTCAAAAGATGAATTAAGGGCTGCTAAAAGTTCTATAAACCCAAATTCTGGAGCAGAAATTTTGTACATTAATAAACAAGTACATTTTGAATCAAGTCCGCATGGTTATAACATAGTGACAGAAATTCATAAGCGGATAAAGTTTTACGACGATCAATCTGAAGATTTAGAAAATGCTACCGAAAGAATTTACCTTTATGAAGGAGATCATGAAAAAGAAAAGATCTCAAAAATAAAGGGATATACTTATAATTTAGTGGATGGAAAGATAGAAAGAGTGAAACTTGATAAGAGTCAGGTTTTTGAAGAGCAATATACTGAAAATAGAGAGTTAGCCTCTTTTACAATGCCTAAAGTTGGAAAAGGATCTATAATAGATTTTAAATACAAAATAACCTCTCCTTATTTTTTTAACCTTGATGAACTCAAATTTCAATATGATATTCCTCTAAAAAAAATGGAGGCGGATATTACAATCCCTGTAAATGTTAGCTTTAATAAAATCCCAAAGGGTGGAGTTATGGCTTCTCTTAAAACAACAACGGACTTTGATCATCGTATAAACGGTAAAACAAGAACGTATTCTTATAGTGTGTCAGATATTCCAGCTTTAGTAAAAGAAAGTTATGTAGATAATATAGATAATTATAGATCGGGAATAGTCTTTGAATTAATAGCAATTCGATTTAATGACGGAAGTGTTAAAAACTATTCCAATACTTGGGGGGATGTAGCCAGAACATTAGCTTTTCATGAAGATTACGAATATGAAATAAAAAAGGATAGAATTTTCAGAGATGAATTAGATGAGTTTTTAAAAGACGAGCAAGATTCCTTACAACGTCTATATAAGGTTTATTCTTTTGCTAAAGATCATATAAAATGGAATAAGAAATATGGTAAATATTTTGATACAAGTATTCGTAATGCTTACAAAGATCAACATGGGAGTGTTGGAGATATTAATTTAACCTTAGTTTCTATGCTCCGTCATGCCGGTTTTAAAGCAGTTCCAATAGCATTATCTACAAGAGATTATATGCGCCCTGTTTTTCCGACGGTAAATCATTTAAATTATGTTATTGCCTATGTTGAATTAAATAATAAGCGGTACTATCTGGATGCTACCGATTATTATAGTGAACCTAACATAATGCCATTAAGAGTATATAATTATTTTGGCATTTTTCTAGATACTCCAAATGAACAATGGAAGCACGTAGACCTTAATCAGCCCCCAGCAGCAAAAAGCATTAATTTGGTTAATGCTACTTTAAATGAAAGTGGAACAATTAAAGGGTCTATTAAAGAGGTAGATGAAAATCATTATGCTTATGTAAAACGAAAAGAATACTTTTCTAAATCTAAGGAAGATTATTTAAGAGATAAAGAACAACGTCTTGGAAGTATAGAAATAAATAATCACAAGGTTAATCATATAGATACAATCGGTGAAGTAGTTGAAGAATTTGAATATCAAAAAGAAAATGCATTTTCAAAAATAGGAAATGAAATAATTTTTAATCCTATTCTTATAGGTCGTTATAAAGAGTCCCCTTTTCAAAAAAGTAAAAGAAATTATCCAATAGATTTTATATACCCTAGAAAAAACAAAACTGTTATAAATATTAAAATACCAGATGGTTATAAGATTAAAGAAATGCCTAAATCAGCAAAAATTAATTTTGGAACTAATATTGGTAAGTTCGAATATTTAGTTTCAGGATCTGGGCAATTTATAAGAATATCGATTAATTTTGTGATGAATGAAAGTAGAATTAGTGCAGCAGATTACGAATCACTAAAAAAGTATTTTGATAATATTATTGAATTAGAATCTAAACAGATTACTATAGAAAAAGCTTAACTATGAATATAGAAGATGCACAATTAGCCGTAGATAACTGGATAAAAGAACATGGGGTACGATATTTTAACGAGTTGACAAATATGGCGCAGCTTACGGAAGAAGTTGGAGAAGTAGCCAGAATTATTGCGCGTCGTTATGGAGAGCAAAGTGAAAAAGAGAGTGATAAAGAAAAGGACCTCGGTGAAGAGTTAGCCGATGTTATTTTTGTGGTACTTTGTCTTGCTAATCAAACCGGAATAAATTTACAAGAGGCTTTTGATAAAAAATTAGATATAAAAACTAAGCGTGACCATAATAGACATCATCAGAATAAAAAACTGCAATAATGAATGTAAAAGAAGTAACCACAACAAAAGGTTTTTGGAAATCTGTACTAATTTTAAGTTTATTATTTATTTTAATCTATAACATTATTACATGCGGATTTAATTACGATTTTAATTTTGCTGCTTTTTTTGATGCTAAATTTAACCAAGCTAGTATTTTTCGTTTTATTATCGCTAATTTAATAGGTGGTTTTTGTTACGGATTTATTATTGTTTTTCTTCAATTTAGAGGGCGATTAAAACGAGCTGAAAAAGAACGTAATTCTTAAAAAATGAATTACGCACTGTCTTCATCTTCTCAGGAAATTCATCAAAAAATAATTCTTCCCGGCTCTAAAAGTGAATCAAACAGGTTGTTGATTCTTCAATCTTTTTTACCGGAAATTTCCCTTGAAAATTTATCAGATAGTGATGATACAGAAGTTTTAAAACAGAGTTTGTCTTGCAAGCAGAGGATTATTGATGTTGGTCACGCCGGTACAGCCATGCGCTTTTTAACAGCTTATTTTTCTATTCAACAACAAAAACAATTTTTACTTACTGGAAGCAAAAGAATGCAAGAGCGGCCGATAGGTATTTTGGTAGAAGCCTTAAAAAAGTTGGGGGCAAAAATTGAATACGATAAAAATGAGGGATATCCACCCTTAAAAATTTCAGGCAAAGAAATAGTTCAATCGGAAGTAAACCTTCAAGCTAATGTAAGTAGTCAATATATAAGTGCTTTATTATTAATTGCTCCCTTTTTAGCAAACGGACTTCAATTAATATTGGAACAAAAAATCACGTCTGCTCCTTATGTAGAAATGACAGTTAATTTATTGAAAGAGCTTGGTGCGAAAATTGATTTTCAACTTGATAAAATTTCAGTTAAACCCTTAAAAAGCATACCGAAAAAAATAAACTTTCAGATAGAATCAGATTGGAGTGCGGCTTCTTATTTTTACAGTTTTTTGGCCTTAAGTAAAAAAGGATCTATTCAGCTAAGTTACTTGAAAAGAAAAAGTTTACAGGGAGATTCTTGTCTTGTTCATCTGTATAAGAGTTTTGGAGTGAAAACTTCTTTCTTGTCGAATCAACGCATTTTATTAGAGAAAATTCAAAATTTTAATCAACCAACTTTTTACGAAAAGGATTTAAGCGCTTCTCCAGATTTAGCGCAGACCATTGTAGTAACTTGTTTAGGTTTAAGTATAGGGTGCAAGATAACGGGTTTGCATACGTTGAAAATTAAAGAAACTGATCGTTTGCAAGCCTTGAAAAATGAATTAGAGAAATTTGGAGCTCAAATAAGGCTAACAGAAACTAGTTTGTTGATGCAACCTCCAAAAAACCTAAACCAAGATGTTAAAGTTCAAACCTATCAAGATCATCGTATGGCAATGTCTTTTGCACCTTTAGTCTTAAGAACTCCTTTGGTAATTCAAGATGCAGAGGTAGTTTCAAAATCTTTTCCTCAATTTTGGAATGCAATAAAAAGACTTCAAATAGAGGTCAAAAAAAGCATCTAAAAATCTATTGCTGAAATAATTGTCCATTTACTTGACAACCGGTACCCGGAGGTTGTATATTTGCGCTTCTAAAAATTTACATATGGGAATGAAACTTTCACAGTTCGATTTTGAACTGCCTAAAAAACTTCTAGCCGAATATCCATCAGAAAATCGTGACGAATCGCGTTTAATGGTGGTAAACCGTAAAGAGCAAACCATAGAACATAAACTTTTTAAAGACCTAATAGACTACTTCGAACCAGAAGATGTTATGGTTTTAAACAATACAAAAGTTTTTCCGGCTAGACTTTTTGGAAATAAAGAAAAAACCGGAGCACGTATTGAAGTTTTTTTATTGCGTGAATTAAATTCTGAAACTCGTCTTTGGGATGTGTTAGTAGATCCCGCAAGAAAAATTAGAATAGGAAATAAACTTTATTTTGGCGAAGATGAAAGTTTAGTAGCTGAGGTTATTGATAATACCACCTCAAGAGGAAGAACCTTGCGTTTTCTTTATGATGGTTCTTATGAAGAATTCAGAAAAAAATTAAATGAATTAGGAGAAACACCGCTTCCTAAATACATAAAACGGGATGTAGAAGAAGAAGATGCAGAACGTTATCAAACCATTTATGCAAAACAGGAGGGAGCTGTAGCTGCGCCAACTGCCGGTTTACATTTTTCTAAACACTTATTAAAGCGATTGGAAATTAAAGGAGTAAACCTTACAGAAGTTACCTTGCACGTTGGTTTAGGTACTTTTACTCCGGTAGAGGTAGAAGATCTTTCTAAACATAAAATGGATAGCGAGGAAGCTGAAATTGAACAGAAAGCAGTAGATATTATCAATAAAGGAATTGATGATAAGCGTAGAATTTGTGCAGTAGGAACAACTGTAATGCGTTCTTTAGAAAGTTCGGTTTCTTCAAACCACAGACTAAATGAATTTAAAGGATGGACCAATAAGTTTATTTTTCCTCCTTATGATTTTAGCATTGCAAATTGTATGATTACGAATTTTCATACCCCAAAATCAACGTTGTTAATGATGATTTCTGCCTTTGCAGGTCACGATTTAATGAAGCGGGCGTACGAAGAAGCAATTAAGGAAGAATACAAATTTTATTCTTACGGAGATGCTATGCTTATTATTTAAGTAAGAATTTAGATTATTATAGCAGAAGGCTGTTTGGTTTAATTACTCAAGCAGCCTTTTTTTTAGCTATTTCAATAGGAATTAGTAAATTAAAAAAGCTATTTCAGCTTTAGTTTATACATTTGCATTGTGAAAGAAAAGAAAAAAGACATACGTGCATTAAACAAAAAGGAGTTACAAGATTTTTTTGTTTCTATAGGAGATAAAAGTTTTAGAGGAACACAAGTTTATGAGTGGTTGTGGAGCAAAGGAGCTCACAGTTTCGAAGCAATGACTAATATCTCTAAATCTACACGTCAGCTTTTGGAAGATAATTTCGTGATCAATCATATAGAAGTTGACGAAATGCAAAGAAGCAAAGACGGAACCATAAAGAACGCTGTTAAATTACATGATGGTTTTACGGTAGAATCTGTCTTAATACCTACATACTCTAGAACTACTGCCTGTGTATCATCTCAGGTGGGCTGTAGTTTAGATTGTAAATTTTGTGCTACTGCAAAGCTTAAAAGAATGCGTAATCTAAACCCTGATGAGATTTACGATCAAGTGGTTGCTATAGATCAAGAAAGCAGGTTGTACAATAATAGACCCCTTTCTAATATTGTTTTTATGGGAATGGGAGAACCTTTAATGAATTATAATAATGTTTTAAAATCTATAGAAAAAATAACCTCTCCAGAAGGCCTAGGTATGTCGCCAAAACGAATTACAGTTTCTACTTCTGGCGTTCCTAAGATGATCAAAAAGTTAGCTGATGACGAGGTGAAATTCAATTTGGCTTTGTCTCTACATTCAGCTATAGATGAGGTAAGAACTTCTATAATGCCTTTTAATAAGAATTTTCCTTTAGAAGATTTAAAAGATTCTTTAGTACATTGGTATTTTAAAACTAAAAAAAGGGTAACCTACGAATATTTAATTTGGAAAGACATTAATGATCGTCAAAAAGACATAGATGCATTAGTTGAGTTTTGTAAAATAATTCCTTGTAAAGTAAATATTATAGAATATAACCCTATCGATGACGGGATTTTTCAACAAGCCAATTCTCAAATAACGGATCGTTATCAAGATGCTTTAGAAAAAAACGGGATAACTGTTACGGTACGTCGTTCACGGGGAAAAGATATTGATGCTGCGTGTGGACAATTGGCAAATAAATCTTCTAAATAAAAAAGGTTGAGAAATATTTAAATAATTAATTAATAAATCCAATTACTTGATAAATAAAAAAAGCTCCGAAAATTTCGGAGCTTTTTTTTATTCAAAAATAGTTTCTTATTGCTAAGAATTATTTCTTGATAAACTTGAAAGTTTGAGTTTTTCCTGCAATTTGTACTTGTGCTAAATAAACACCAGCTTTAAAAGAAGAAACATTTACTTCAGTTTGCTGAGCCGAAATATCTTGCGTTGCTACTTGCTGCCCAAGGATGTTAAAAATTCTTATATTTTCGATAGCTGTGTTTGCTTCAATAGTTAATACGTTATTATTTATATAATGCTTAAATGTATTTTCTGTAACATTGTTAACACTAGCGTCTGGTTCAGTTGTAAATGACCAAACTGGACTATCTGGGGCATCTCCAGCATTATTTTTAGCAACAAGTTTCCAATAATATGTAGTATTGTACTGAGCTCCGAAAAAATATCTAATTAATCCAGGTGCTTCACCAGCGGATTGAAGATCAGTTTCGCTAGTACCAATAAATAACTCGTAAGATGTTGCAGGAGCTCCCGTTTGTGCGGCAGAATAAGCCATTAATACTGCGGGTTCTGGGGTTCCATTGTTATCAACACTTTCAATAGCTACATCTGTAGCAGTGTCTTCTGGTACAATTGCTTCAGTTACAGCTTCAGGTGCTACACTAATATCTTCTTCTGTAATTACTGTGAAACTCCATTCTTCCGAGCCTGTAGCGCTACCATCTGCATTTTTAGCGATTATTTGCCATGTGTTTTCTGATCCAAGCCCAACACCAGTAATATTAACACTAGTAGGAGGTGTGGTTTCACCTTCATTTGGGTTTAAAGTTCCTAATACATTTCCATTAAAAACAACATCATATGCGGTAGGTTCATCTCCAGATGTTGCAGCCTCCCAAGAAAGAGCTACAGCATAAGTAGAAACAGGTTGACCTTGTTGATTTTGGCCAATAGTTCCAAAAACATAAACGTCTGTTGCTCCATCGGCAGGAGTAGGGTTTGCTGTAGGGTTAGGAACTGCCATTGTTACATTTCCGCCATTGTTAGATTGTGGAGTAAAATTGTATCCTCCATTGGCATCTAAAAATTGCTGCGCATTCATTGTAAATACAGCTGCGATTGCTGCGATAGTTAGTGTAATTTTTTTCATTACTATAGATTTTGTTATTTATATATAAATATAAGTTATTTATGAATATAAAAGAAAAAAAAGCTCCGAAAATTTCGGAGCTTTTTTTAAAAATAATTTCTTATAATTAAAAATTATTTTTTAACAAATTTGAAAGTTTTTACCTTTCCTTCTACTTGTACTTGTGCTAAATAAACACCTGGTTTGAAAGAAGCAACATTAACTTCAGTTTGTTGAGCAGCAATTTTCTGAGTAGCTACTTGTTGACCAAGAATGTTAAAAATTCTTATATTTTCGATAGCTGTGTTTGCTTCAACAGTTAAGACGTTGTTATTTATATAATGCTTAAATGTGTTTTCATTAACAGCATCGACTCCTGCTGTACTTTCAGTTGTGAAAGACCAAACTTGTACGTTTTCTTGATCTGCAGTTCCTGCTACATTTTGAGGAACAATGGCCCAGAAATATTCTGTGTCATAGTCACCTCCAGTAACAGTTAATGCTGTATTTGATGTTGTTGTAATAAGGTTTAATTGTTCTGGACTTGCGCCAAAGAAAACCTGATATGAACTAACTTCACCACCTGTAGTTGGTGCTTCCCATGAAACTGAAATACCATTTTCGTTTTGGGCATCTACTGCTACATCTGTCGCTCCATCTTCAGGCATTGGGTTAGTAACTACACCAGGTACTTCAGGTACATCTTCTGTAGAGCTAACCTCAAAATCAAAGCCATCAGCACTCCACATATTATCAAACATAACATAATATGTTTCTCCAGCCGTAGCTAAAAACTGAACTTCTGAAAGAAGATTATTTTCAGGACTACCTTCTCCTACATAGTTAACATCATCGCTTCCAGCAGTACAAGTTAGTTCTGAACATGATCCAGAATAAATAGCAACTCTAGTATCTCCACCTTCATTTGCTACTAAGTCAGTAGTAACAGTTACCACTACATCATTAGCACCAGCAGTGTAAGAAAACCATTCAGCGAAATAATCTCCTTGAGGGATTACAGGCTGACCTTGGTTCGTAAAACAAACATCACCGGGAACTGGAGCAGTACCATCAATAGTCGTAACTGTATAAGATCCGTCAGTAATTGTTTGTGCGTCTGCACAAGTATCCTGTGCGTTCATTGTAAATGCTGCAAATATAGCAGCAATAGTTAATGTAATTTTTCTCATAAGAAAATGTTTTAAATAATTTTATTATTTGATAATGTGGTGTAAAGATAAAAAAACTATTTATTCTTAAAACCCATTTAACAAATTATTTGCAGTAACTTATTTCCTATATTTGCCAACCATGAAACCAATAGCGCAAATAAAACAGCCAATTGATTTTGAAATGGAACTCTTTGAAAAAAAGTTTTCCCTTTCAATGTCATCCAAAGTGGCTTTGCTTAATAAAATAACCCATTATGTAGTAAACCGTAAAGGAAAACAAATGCGTCCGATGTTTGTTTTCCTGGTTTCTAAAATGGTTTCAGGCGGTGAAGTTAACGAACGTACATATAGAGGCGCTTCGGTTATCGAATTAATCCATACTGCTACTTTAGTGCACGACGATGTTGTTGATGATAGCAATAGGCGTCGTGGTTTTTTTTCGATCAATGCACTATGGAAAAATAAAATTGCCGTTTTAGTAGGCGATTATTTGCTTTCTAAAGGATTGTTACTTTCTATAGACAATAATGATTTTGATTTGCTCAAAATTATTTCAGTAGCGGTTCGAGAAATGAGTGAAGGCGAATTGTTACAAATAGAAAAAGCTAGGAAATTAGATATTACCGAAGCTGTTTATTACGATATTATTAGGCAAAAAACAGCTACCTTAATTGCGGCTTGTTGCAGTCTGGGTGCCGCTTCGGTTAAACCTGATTCTGAACACGTAGAGCGAATGCGCAAATTTGGAGAGCTAATAGGGATGGCTTTTCAGATAAAAGATGATTTGTTTGATTATGGGGATGATAAAATAGGGAAGCCTACCGGAATAGATATTAAAGAGCAAAAAATGACGCTTCCCTTAATTTATAGCTTAGATAATGCTTCGGAAAAAGAAAGGCGCTGGTTGATCAATTCAATTAAGAACCATAATAAAGACAAAAAACGCGTCAAAGAAATTATTCAGTTTGTAAAAGATTCTGGCGGTCTAGCATATGCAGTTAAAAAAATGAAGTTTTTTCAGCAAGAAGCCTTTGAAATTTTAGAAACTTATCCTGATTCGTCTTATAAAGATTCTTTACGCTTGATGATGAATTATGTTATTGATAGAAAAAAATAATTTCAACTCCAGGCAACCTTTTTTAAAAAATTAGCGTCTATCTTTATAGAACACGTAATAAAAAAGGTGAAAGTAATACAATTACATACCAACCAAAAGCGACTTATAAAAAAGGCGCTTAAGAAAAATAAAGCCGCTCAAGAGGCTTTATATAATCATTACTCTCCTTTAATGTTAAGTGTTTGTAGAATGTATATTAAAGATCTTCATTTTGCTGAAGATGTGATGCTGAAAGGTTTTTATAAAGTTTTTACACATTTAAAAAATTTTAAACACGAAGGCAGTTTTGAAGGTTGGATTCGAAAAATAATGGTAAGAGAAGCTATTAGCTTTTTAAGAGTTCACAAAAAACTCTATTGCTCAGAGGAACTTTTAGCGGTTCATTCTATAGAAAATTCTGAACAATTTCAAACAGAATCAGAAGTAGATTACATTCAGAAAGAAATAGACAATTTACCCGAAGGTTATAAATTGGTTTTTATGATGTACGCCGTAGAAGGTTACAAACATAAAGAAATTGCAGAATTATTGAAGATAAGCGAAGGAACATCTAAATCGCAACTTTCTAAAGCGCGAAAGTTGCTGCAAGAGCGCTTAAAAACACAGATTAAAGAAGGGAATGCAGATGAATGAGTTTGATGAAAATATTAGTGATAAATTACGTAAAAGAACAATTACGCCTTCTTCAGAAAGCTGGTCTAAGCTTGCTGATAAATTAGAACAGAAGGACAAAAAATCAAACAGAAAATTTTGGTGGTTAGGTGTTGCCGCAAGTTTTCTGGCTGGAATTTTATTAAGCAGTTTGTTGTTTAAAACTGAAGAAATTATACCAGAAAAAAATGATGTTGTAATTGAAGAAAATTTGGTTTTACCGGAACAAAAAAACAAAGAAGAAATTAAATTAATTCCACTAGAAGTAGATCACGATTTGGTAAATGTAACTACCTCACCAAAAGAATTAAAATCAATTAAAAAAATACCAGCAAAAACAAAGCAGGAAGAAAATCGACCTAAAAATGTAGTTGCTTCAGCTGAAATTGATAAGTTGGCGACAGAAGAAAAAATAAATCCAGAAAAAGAACATCAATTATTTATTGCTCAAGAAATTGATAAAAAAGCGCAGGAAGTTGTAGATCGTGTAAAAGAATTAAGCGAAGTACGAGAGGTTACCGATGAAGAAATAGATCAACTTATTAGAAATGCGCAATTAGAAATTAGAACACGTAAAATTTTTGATGAACAAAAAAATAAAGTAAACGCGCAAGCTTTGCTTCAAGACGTTGAGGCAGAGTTAGATCAATCTTTTAGAGAACGAATTTTTGTTGCTATAGAAAATGGTTTTACGCAAGTGAAATCTGCCGTTAGCTTTATGAATCTATAATTAAAAATCTAAAACTATTCCATATGAAAACTGTTACCATCACTATTAGTATGCTCTTGGCTCTTTTTTGCATAAATGAAGCCGTTTCTCAAATCAGTCTAAATGTCAATGAACAATTCAATTTAAGTATAGAGAAATTAGAGCAGCAAAAAGACAATATCGAGAACCTTGAAAAAGATAAGCTCAAAAAAGAAGTTCGTGCTATAAACAAACGTTTAGAAGAAGGTGAGATTTCAGCAACAAAAGCGGCTGAATTAAAAAAGCAAGCTGCCGAAAAACGCGCGTTAAATATCGAAAATCAATTAACGATCATCGATGAAAATATTGCTTTGTTAGAACGTAATCAAGAGGAGATCACAGAAGATGACGAGGATTATTACACGAACATGGAATATATGAAAATTGAAAAAGTTGTAGTATACGATTCTGTTCCACGCCGCACAACTTCAGGAATTACTATGGCAGCAGGTTTTAACAACGCTATAATTGATGGGCAAAGTTTAGACTATTCTCCATATAAAATTGGTGGAAGTCGTTTTTTTGAAATCGGTTACGAGTTTGAGACGGTCTTGGTAGAAAGTGGTTTTGTGCGCTTTCGTTACGGAATCTCTTTTCAGTTTAATGGATTAAAAGCAGATGATAATAAATATTTTGTTGATAATGGTGATGAAACTATCTTAGAGGAATTCCCTCATAGTGTGGATAAGGCAAAATTAAGAATGGATAATTTGGTAATTCCGTTGTATTTAGAATTTGGAGGAACTGAAATTTGCTACAAAAAAGACGATTCATATTATTGGAAACCAGATAAAGTGAAATTCGGACTTGGAGGTTATGCTGGTGTAAATTTGAACACGATTCAGAAATTAAAATACACGGAAAACGGAGATGATAAAAAAGTAAAATTTTCAGAAAATTACAATACACGAAATATAATTTATGGTCTAAGCGCTTACATTGGTTATGATATGTGGTCGCTTTACGCAAAATATGACTTAAACACCATATTTAAGGACAACCCAATAGATCAACGAAACGTGGCTGTAGGAGTTAGATTTAGTAAATAGTCAAAATACAATATTCAATTTTTAAACCTATCTAAAGAATTAATAAGATGAAAAAACTACTTTTTTTATTGATTATTTTTTCCTCTATCGTAACAAGCGCACAGGAAGAAAAAACAAAAGCGCAAATTAAAATTGAAGAATTACAAGCGCAAAAACAAACTATAACAGAACTTGAAAAAGAAAAACTGAAAGAAAAAGTAGCTTCAATTAACGAGCAATTAAAAGAAGATGAGATTTCTGAAGATAAAGCAATCTCGTTAAAAGAAGAAGCGGCAGAGCAACATGCAATGAATATTGAAAATCAATTAGACTTAATCGATTTAAATATTGAATTGATCAAAAGAAACCAAACCGATTCAATTGCAAGAAATTCTTACATCGATGTCGGTGCTATTTTAACCGATACCAAACGTATGTCTGCGGTAGATTCTATCCCTCGTATTTTTTTATCAAGCCCTTATGTTGGTATTGGTGGTAATTCTGTCTTAAATCAGGCACAAGACGTTTATAAAGATATTGGGCTTTACGGTGTATTTGGTCTTCGCTTTACTACGGTTTTTTCAAGGCAGTCTCCGGAATTTCGTTTAAATTATGGAGTTGAGTTTAGTGTAAATACCTTAAGTGTAAAAGATGATCAATTATTTGCAGATGAATCTGATCAAGCTGAGTTAATTAATAGTCAATTGGATTTAGATTATTCTCGATTTACTTTAGGAAATCTAATATTCCCAGTTCATTTAGAATATGGGAAAACAAAAATTGATTATAGCGGAAGTAGAGCTGAATATTATTTATCAAGCGATTGGAGCTATGGAGTTGGAGGGTTTTTAGGCGCAAAGATGATATCTTCACAAGGATTCAAATATGAAGATGAAGGAGAGGAGGTTGTAAAAACTATTCAGCGATCTTTTAATACTGAAAACTTTTTATATGGTTTAAGCGCTTACGTAGGTTATGGCGATGCAAAGTTAAATATTCGCTATCATTTAAACTCTATTTTTAAAAGTTCTAATGCAAACGGAAATGTGTTTAGTGTAGGTTTGTTGCTAGGTTATTAACATGTCTTTTAACACTTGTTCTTTATTATGAAAGTTGAAGGTATATTTACTGATGCACTACTGCTCAAAAAATAGGAAGTTGAGTTTTTAAAGAAATTGAAAGGAAATGCTTTTTTAGTATTTCCTTTTTTATTTTATACTATTTTTGAACTTCAGAAAAACTTTCAAATTTTTATGATTAAAAAATCTACCATAGATCAAGTTTTTGAAACCGCTCGTGTTGAAGAAGTGATCGGAGATTTTGTTCAGTTAAAAAAATCAGGTAGTAATTATAAAGGTTTGAGTCCCTTTTCTGATGAGCGTACCCCAAGTTTTATGGTTTCTCCAGCCAAGCAAATCTGGAAGGATTTCTCCAGTGGAAAAGGAGGGAACGTAGTTGCTTTTGTGATGGAACATGAACATTTCAGTTATCCCGAAGCTATAAAATATTTAGCAAAAAAATACGGAATTGAAATTGAAGAAACTCAACAAACCGATGAAGAAAAGCAACAAGCAGACGAGCGGGAAAGTATGTTTCTTGTTAGTGAATTTGCAAAAGACTTTTTTAAGCGAATGTTGCACAAAACCGACCAAGGAAAGGCAATTGGTTTAAGTTATTTTAAAGAGCGCGGTTTTACGGCAGAAACTATTCAAAAATTTGAGTTAGGTTATTCGCCGGATACTTGGGATGCTTTAACGGCAGAGGCTTTAAAGAAAAGCTATAAATTAGATTATCTGGAAAAAACCGGCTTAAGTATTGTAAAAGGAGAAAAACAATTCGATCGGTTTAAAGGACGTGTTATTTTTCCTATTCAATCTATGTCCGGTAGAACCCTAGGCTTTGGCGGAAGAATTTTGACAAATGATAAAAAAGCCGCTAAATATTTAAACTCTCCCGAAAGTGATATCTACCATAAAAGTAAAGTGCTTTACGGAATTTACTTTGCAAAACAAGCAATAGCAAAAGAAGACGCCTGTTATTTGGTTGAAGGTTATACTGATGTTATTCAACTTCATCAAAGCGGAATTGAGAATGTGGTTTCTTCATCTGGAACTGCACTTACCACAGATCAAATTCGGTTAATTAGAAGATTAACTCCAAATATTACTATTCTTTTTGATGGTGATCCTGCAGGTTTACGAGCTTCTTTACGTGGTGTAGATTTGATTTTAGAACAGGGGATGAATGTGAAGGTTTGTACTTTTCCTGAAGGTGAAGATCCCGATAGTTTTGCAAAGAAAAATACGCAAGAAGATATAGCAGCGTACATCAATCAGCAAGCAAAAGACGTGATTAGTTTTAAAGCTTCGTTGTTAGTGGATGAAGCTAAAAACGATCCCATAAAAAAAGCGGAAGCCATTCGCGATATGGTGAGTAGTATTGCTAAAGTTCCAGATAATATTCAGCAGGAAATTTATTTGCAAGAATGTGCGCGGATTATGGATATTTCTGAAAATGTATTATATAGTTCTTTAGCACAACTTTCAGCAAAAAACCAACGAGATCAATCAAAAAAAAGCAGACAAAACACCAAACCGCTGCAAAAAGTAGGGGAGCAGCAAAATCAAGAAACTAGACCGAAGGTAAATCAGCAATTTCAACTAGAACGAAGTATCATTAGCTTATTATTGCGCTATGGAAATGAAGAAGATGAGTTTGAAGATTTTGTGCTAAAAGCTGATCAGGATGGAAATTTAGATCTAGAAGCAGAAACACAAAACGCAAAAGTTTATGAGAAAATTTTTCTGGATCTTCAAGAAGATGAAATTGAATTTACGCACGATGCTTTTAAAGAGTTGTATCATAAAATAATTGAAGAATATAGTACCAATGAGCAATTAAAAATAGACGCATTTATCAATAAAGTTTCACCGGAAGAAGCTTCAGAAATGACATCCATTTTAATGGAAAGCGAGCGTGACGTGCTTCACCGATGGGATGATCAAGATATTTTTGTAAAGGACAAAAATGAGCTTGAACCGAGAGAGGTAAATGAGACTATTTTAAACTTACGTCGATTTTTGATCAAGAAAAAAGTACAAGAATTAATGCAGCAAGTTTTAGAGCAGAAATCTACACATCATCACGAAATTCTGGTGGAAGTGAAAGAATATAAGAGTTTAGAAATAATTATTGCTCAAAAATTAAACCGCGTTATTTAAATTCATCAGGAATTTCGCAAACCGGAATTGGATTCATTTTATGCTGATTGGCACGGTTTAGTTTTTGATAGATTTTAAAAACTTCCGCTTCTCTACCCGAAAAATCTTTCGGTGTTTTTTCTAATTCATCCATTTGCATTGCCCATTCTAGTTCCGGATAAGAAGCGCCAATTTGGTCTTCATCGGTTCTGTCATCTCCCCATAAACCATCGGTTGGTTTTGCTTGCAGTATTTCTTGATTGATGTTGAGGTGTTTCGCGATTTCATAAACTTCGGTTTTTAACAAATCAGCAATCGGACTTAAATCAACACCACCATCACCATATTTTGTATAAAAACCGACCCCAAAATCTTCTACCTTATTACCGGTTCCGGCTACTAAAAGTTTTTCTAAAGCCGCAAAATAATAAAGCGTTGTCATTCTTAAACGGGCGCGAGTGTTCGCTAACGCCATAAACCGATCTTCCTCATTTTCTACTGAAGGTAATGAAACAATAAGCTCATCAAAAACTGGGGTTAAATGCGTTGTTGTGGTTTCTACATTATTGAAATTTTCTTGTAGCCAGTTTACATGATTCACCGCACGGTTTACTTGGTTTGCCGCTTGGTGAATTGGCATTTCTACGCATAGCAACCGTAAACCTGTTTGAGCACAAAGGGTAGAAGTTACGGCAGAATCTATACCACCACTTACGCCAATAACAAAACCTTCCATGTTATTTTTTTTGGCATAATTTCTTAGCCAATCTACAATATGTTGTACTACTTTTTCGGTTTGCATGCTGTTTGTTTTTAGTTGAATTAAATTACCTTTGCGCAAAAATAGCGCGAAAACATAATTAATAAAAGTCTTTGGCGTTAAACACTTGTAAACAAATTATAGGATGTTAAAAAAAATACTGTTCATTTTTGTTTTGATGCTTTTTTGGGCTTGCCAAAAGGAAAATAAATTAGAACAAGAAATAGCTAAAATTCCTGTTGAATTTCAAGTTGAGCGCTTTGAGGAAAAATTTGCTTCGTTAAATCAAGAAAATTTACCAGAACTTAAACGCGAATATCCTTTTTTATTTCCGCAGCAATTTGCCGATTCTATATGGATTAAGAAGAAAAATGATACGGTTCAGCAAGCCTTAAGTAGAGAGGTGAAAAAAGCATTTCCCGATTTTGTTGAACAAAAAAAAGAGCTAAAAAAATTATTTCAGCATTTAAAATTTTATTTTTCAGCTTTTGAAACACCTCGCGTAATCACCATCACTTCAGATGTAGATTATACTAATAAAATTGTGTTAGCCGATAGTCTGCTGCTTATTTCGTTAGATAATTATTTAGGTCCGGAACACCGTTTTTATACCGGAATTGCAGAATATATTCATGCCGATTTTAGAAAAGAACAACTCATTCCTGATATTGCTTTTACTTATGCAAAGCAATTGGTGCCACAAGCGCGTTCTAGAATGTTGTTAGCTTCAATGATTTATTACGGGAAAATTCATTACGTTTCACAAAAATTATTACCTAAAACTTCTAAAGCTGAAATTTTAAGCTATTCTTCTGAAGAGTTGACTTGGGCAGAAAAAAATGAAGAACAGGTTTGGCGTTATTTTATTGAACGCGAACTTCTGTACGAAACAGATGGTAAGTTAAAGCAAAACTTTATTAATATTTCTCCTTTCACAAAATTTGGCTTAGCATTAGACAGTAAAAGTCCGCCACAATTAGGACAGTATATAGGTTTTCAAATTGTTAATCAGTTTATGGAAAAAAATCCTGAAGTAAGCCTTAAAAAATTACTAAGTCTTGATGCTGAACAAATTTTTGATAAGTCTAATTACAAACCAAAACGCAATTAAATGAGCAATTCAACAAAAAAATCTGAAATAAAAATACAAGTAGAAGTAGACGAAAATAATGTGCCGGAAAATTTAAATTGGAGTGCACAAGACGGTGGAATACAAAATGAAGAAGCAAAAGCTATGCTACTTTCGTTATGGGATAATAAAGCGCAAGAAACATTACGAATTGATTTGTGGACAAAAGATATGCCTGTAGATGAAATGAAATTATTTTTTCATCAAACTTTAGTGGCGATGAGTGATACTTTTTATCGCGCCACGGAAGACGAAAAAATGATGGAAACCATGAAAGATTTTTGTGATTATTTTGCAGATAAATTAGACTTAAAAAAGCAATAGGCTGAGCGAGTTACTCTTTATATATAATGCAAGAAAAAGTGATTCTGCTTTAGCAGAAAGTCTTCATAAATTATTGAATCCAAAAAGTTATGCGTGTAATTTGTGTAGTTTAACGCATGGCTTTTTTACTGAAAAAAAGAAATGGAAAAATTTTAAGAAAGCGCATAAGTCTATAGAGATGCACTTTTTACACGCTGATGAATTTCAAAAAGAATATGCATCAAAGTTTGGTTATAAATTTGATTTTCCGATTGTATTAGAAAAAACCGGTTACGAATTGGAAGTTTTTGTTTCTACCAAAGAATTAAATGAAATTAAAAACCTAGAAGAATTAATTGAGCTGATAGAATTTCGGCTAAATTAATTTTATTGGGATTTAGGAATTAGAGAGGACCAATTTTCTGGATTTAATATACTCTTTAAAATACCTCCATATTCTCCATTTCTTATTAATGTTTTTCCACTTGGTTTAATTATAGCAAAACTGCCGCATAAAGTGGGTTTATCAAAAATGAGATTTCTGAGTATATTTGCTTTATCGCTATATAATGTAGGGAATTTACCTCTTTTTTCAAAGGTTATATTTTTATCGTAAAACATTAGAACAATTATATTAGGATTTTGTTTTTCAATTTTCTTTTTAAATCTTCTGTTTCTATTTCTCATTTCTCTGGCTCCTCTAGCACTGTAATTATTTGTAGAGCTTTTAGAGCATAAATCATTATAATAAGTGTATGAAATAAAAAAGGTAGTATTTTTAGGATATTTTTTTTGAGTTATTTTTTCAAAATGTTGCTTAAAATAATCGTAGTTAAGTTTCTTTTGTTGATACAGGCCTTTTAATAATCTGCAAACTCGAACAGTATCGGTAGAATAAAAATCCCAACGAACCAATTTATTTTCTTTATCTCGCCATCTGTGTTGAAAAACATCTTCCCTAATAGCTTCATTGTATTCATTTAAGTATAATCTTTTCTGTTGGGAAATCGCAGAAAATGAAATACAAAAGAATATTAGTAATAATGAAATTCGCATCTTATTTTTTTATATATTAAATATAGTTATAAAAAAGTAGCAATGCAAAAAGTGAGAAGGTGATATTTTTAATCCTAGATTTAAATATCAAATACCTATTCCAAACTTGTATTAATTTCTTCAATATAATTCAATACTTCGTCGCGACCTAATTCTTTGCTTGATGAGGTAATAAAATGTGGAGGAACTTCTTCCCAAGTTTCTAGTAATTTAGCAGCATATTGCTCAATATTATTTTCTAGCACTTTGGGTTTTAATTTATCTGCTTTTGTGAAAATAATGCCAAAGGGTAGCCCTTTTTCGCCTAACCATTGCATAAATTCTAAGTCAATTTTTTGTGGCTCATGCCGAGCATCTACTAGCACAAAAGCGCAAACCAATTGTGGGCGATTTAGAAAATAATCAGTGATAAATTTTTGAAAGGTTTTTTTTGCTTTCTTGCTAACTCGAGCATAACCATAACCTGGTAAATCAACTAAATGCCAATTTTTATTGATTAAAAAATGATTTATGAGTTGTGTTTTTCCTGGTCTGCCAGAAGTTTTTGCCAAACTTTTTCGTTTGGTAAGCATATTAATCAACGAAGATTTACCAACATTACTTCTACCAATAAAAGCATACTCCGGTAATTTACTTTTAGGACATTTGCTAACGTCACTATTGCTAACTACAAACTCAGCTGAATTAATTTGCATAGTTTATAATTTTCGGTTAACAAGCCATTTATATAGAAGCTCATTAAATTCTTCAGGATGCTCCATCATTGCCGCATGGCCACATTTATCTATCCAATATAAATTAGCATTGGGTAATAAACGTTCAAAGTCTTCGGCAACTTCAGGCGGAGTTACATTATCTTGTTTCCCCCATATAATACAAGTTGGGGTGTGCATTCTAGGTAAATCTTTTGCCATATTGTGCCTAATCGCACTTTTAGCAATAGCAAGTGTGCGTATTAATTTATTTCTATCGTTTACTGTTTCGTAAACATCGTCAACAATTTCTTTGGTAGCAACTTGGGGATCATAAAAAACATTTTCAGCTTTTTTTCTGATGTACTCGTAATCGCCTCGTTTAGGATAGCTTTCTCCCATAGCACTTTCATAAAGACCTGAGCTTCCTGTGATTACAAGTCCGGTGATTATTTCAGGGTAAAGTTTAGTAGTGAGAAGTGCGATATGACCTCCAAGCGAATTTCCTAATAAAATGACGCCTTTATATTGTTTATGATCTATAAACTCTTTGATGTATTTTGCAAAATTACCTACACTTGTTTTTAACAATGACATCGTGTAAAGCGGTAACTCAGGAATAACAATTTTATAGCCTTTTTCAGGAAAAAAATTTGCTACCCCGTCAAAATTACTCAAGCCACCCATCAATCCGTGCAGGATGATGATAGGAGTGCCTTCTCCTATTTCAATGTACTTGAATTTTCCGTCTTTTTTAATTTCTTTCTTCATCAATAAATCTTGCGGTTAGCAAACGCAAATATAGATATAATTGTACAAGTATAGGTATTTTTCGGCAAACCTAATTCTTAATCTATCAGCAAAGTTCAATTTTAGAGCAAATACTATTGTTGAAAACTAAAGCGCTTTTTCCTCCCACATTTAATCACCTATCCTGCAAAAGGCTTAGGGTTAATTCCTCATAATTAAAAAGTTGAGTTGGGGAAAACTTATCAACAAAGTGGAAGAATGTGGTAAAAAGTGGTAAAATTTTCAATATATTTGAACATAGAATTAAAGAGATGATTAATTTAATCGGTACATATGAATGTAAAATTGACGCAAAGGGCAGGTTGTTGTTGCCTTCAGCGTTAAAAAAGCAATTGTTGCCGATGCTTGAGAAAGGTTTTGTGTTAAAGCGAAGCGTTTTTCAAGAGTGTTTAGAGTTGTACCCAATGAGTGAATGGGAAGTGCTGATGAAAAGGGTGAATAAACTAAATCGATTTAAGAAAAAGAACAATGATTTTATACGTCGATTTACAGCTGGCGTAAAGATGATTGAAGTAGATGGGAATGGTCGCTTATTGGTGCCTAAAGACTTGTATGCTTTTGCCGGACTACAAAAAGAATTGGTGCTTTCATCGGCTATTAATATTGTTGAAATTTGGGATAAAAGTAAATATGAATCAGCTATTGAAGATGCAACAGATGATTTTGCAGAACTGGCTGAAGAAGTAATGGGAGACTTAGATGAACAATCAGAATTATCATAAACCGGTCTTGTTGAAAGAAACTGTTGAAGGTTTGGCAATCAAACCTTCAGGAGTCTATGTGGATGTGACTTTTGGTGGTGGAGGTCATTCTGCTGAAATTTTAAAACAATTAAATCCTGACGGGAAATTGTTTGCTTTTGATCAGGATAAAGATGCACAACAAAACGCATTTAAAGATGATCGTTTTACATTGATTCCTGAGAATTTTCGTTTCATTAAGCGTTTTCTTCGTTTACACGGGATAAGAAAAGTAGATGGAATCTTAGGGGATTTTGGAGTTTCTTCTCATCAGTTTGATGTGGCAGAACGTGGTTTTTCAACGCGTTTTGATGCAAAATTGGACATGCGGATGAATCAAAATGATCAATTGAGTGCTTATGAGGTGATCAATGATTATAGTGAAGCGCAATTAAAGTCGCTCTTTTATGAATATGGCGAATTGAAAAATTCTCCAAAATTGGCTAGAACAATTGTTTTAGCAAGAAAAGAATCGCCAATAAAAACAGGGGATGAATTGCAAAAATTGTTAACTCCTTTACTGTTTAAAGGGAAGGAGTTTAAAATTTTAGCGCAGATTTATCAGGCAATTCGTATTGAAGTTAATCAAGAAATAGAAGCGCTGAAATCATTTTTAATACAAACCGATCAATTATTAGAAAAAGGAGGTAGATTAAGCTTAATTTCCTATCATTCGCTAGAAGATCGTTTGGTGAAGCGCTACATAAGAAGTGGTTTGTTTGAGGGGCAACCGGAAAAGGATTTCTACGGTAATATTTCTGTTCCGTTTAAAAAAGTTGGAAAATTAATAAAGCCTACTACAGAAGAAATTAAAGAAAACAACCGCGCACGAAGTGCGAGACTTCGCGTTGCTGAAAAATTATAAAGATGAAAAAGGGAGTTTATGATTTTTTGAAGGGTAAATTTTTAATTCACGATGATGCCATGAAAAATTGGCGCTTCATTTTATTCTGCACGTTTTTGGCAATTATTATGATTGCTTGCTCTCATCAAGCAGAGCGAAAAGTTCATAAAATCGCTAAAATGAATAAAGAAGTTCGAGAGCTTAGAAGTGAGTTTGTAGATACAAAAAAACGCTTGATGCAAATGAAAATGGAGTCAAGTATCACTAAAAAATTAAGTGGCAGCGGAGTTACTCCATCAAATGTACCGCCACAAAAAATAATCATTCTTCGATAATACCATATGACTTCAGAAAAAAACATATTAAATCGCTTATATATTGTCGCAGGCTTTATGTTTCTGTTTGCTGTTGCGGTAGGCTTTAAGCTGATTAATATTCAGTTGTCTGAAGGTGAAAAATACAAAGAAATTTCTGCAAAGCGTGTTTTTAAAGATTTTACGATAGAAGCTAATCGTGGAAATTTATACGATTCTAATGGAAGTTTATTAGCTACTTCGGTACCTGAATACGATATTCGCTTTGATGCCTTAACTGTTTCTGAAGAAAACTTTCAAAAATATGTCGGTCCGCTTTCCGCTGAACTTTCAAAGCTTTTTGGGAAATCAAAAGCACATTACGAACGAAACTTAAGGAGAGCACGAGCTAATAAAAACCGCTATTATTTAGTGGCAAGAAACCTCGGTTATTCGCAATATGTAAAAGTTCGAGAATTTCCGATGTTTAATTTAGGTGCCTATAAAGGAGGTTTTATTGCAGAACAACGCACAGTAAGAGAATTACCGTTAGGAAAAATAGGAGAGCGAACAGTTGGTTACGGTCAAGCCGGTCTAGAAGGTGCTTACGATGAATATTTACGCGGAAGAAACGGACACCGATTAAAACAAAAAATAGCTCAAGGCCAGTGGAAACCCATAAGCGATGCAAATGAAGTAGAACCTGAAGATGGCTTAGACGTTGTGTCTACCATAGATGTAAATATTCAGGATATAGCACACCACGCTTTATTAGGTCAACTTGAGAAATTCAAAGCAGATCATGGAACTGTAGTGGTAATGGAAACCAAAACGGGCGAAATTAAAGCAATGGCAAATCTAGGAAGAACTTCTAGTGGAACTTACTACGAAAAAAGAAATTATGCTATTTGGGAAGCTCACGAGCCAGGTTCTACATTTAAGCTGATGGCAATGGTTGCTGCATTAGAAGATAAAGTAGTTGACACAAGTGATATTATTGATACAGAAAATGGAAAAGTGAAATATTTTGACCGAATAGTTCGTGATTCTCATCGCGGTGGATTTGGTGAGATTTCTGTGGCTAGATCTTTTGAGCTGTCCTCTAATACGGCATTTTCTAAATTTATTTATAAAGGTTACAAAGACAATCCGGAAGACTTTGTAAATAGATTAAATAATATGGGCTTAAACCAAAAAGTTGGTTTAGAAATAAAAGGAGAAGGAACACCTAAAATCCCTCATCCCGATGATGCTAATTGGTACGGAACAACCCTTCCGTGGATGTCTTTTGGATATGGAGTTTTATTAACGCCTTTACAAACTTTAAATTTTTATAATGCCATTGCTAACAATGGTATTATGATTAAGCCTCGCCTTATTAAAGAAATTAGAGATCGCAATCAGTTAGTAGAAGGTCACAACCAACCTATCGTGCAAAATTCTATCTGTTCTAAAGAGACAGCAAAAAAGGTGCGAGAAATGATGAAAAATACGGTGAAAAGAGGAACTGCTTCCAATATATATACTGAGGAGTATTCTATGGCAGGAAAAACAGGAACTTGTTTAACCGGCTACGGAAATGGGAAAGAATCCTCTAATTACATAGCTTCTTTCGCTGGTTATTTTCCGGCAGAAAACCCTAAGTATTCTTGTATTGTGGTTATTAGTGAACCGGAAAAAAGTATTGGATTTTACGGGAATATTGTTGCCGCTCCTGTTTTTCAAAAAATTGCAAAGAAAATTTATACAGATACACCGGTTACCGATGAGTTTAAAGATTTAGAAGTAACAAATCCTTCAGCAGAAAAAGACTTTCAGCAATATTTTGCGAAAGCTCAAAAATATGAAAGTCAAATTCCTAATGTTCAAGGAATGCCTGTTATGGATGCTGTTTCTTTATTAGAAAATCTCAACCTTCAAGTTCGTGTTGAAGGTAGCGGAATTGTGAAAAAACAATCTGTAAAAGCCGGAACAAAAATTAAGAAAAATCAAACCATAAGTTTATTAACAAGTTGATACAATTAAAAGACATATTATTTGGTGCTTCTATTCAAAAAGTGATAGGAAATACGCACGTAGCAATAACAAATATTAGTTTTGACTCTAGAGATATAGGTCTTAATGATGTTTTTGTAGCTATTCGCGGCGCGCTTGCAGATGGACATGAATATATAAAAACGGCAGAAGATAACGGCGCTTTGGCCATAGTTTGTGAAGAGTTACCGATAAAAAGAATTAGTGGGATTACTTATGTTCAAGTAGAAAACACAAAAAAAGCATTGGCGATTATTGCGGCTAATTTTTATGATAAACCTTCAGAGAACTTAAAATTAGTTGGTGTTACCGGTACCAATGGAAAAACAACTATTGCTTCATTATTGTATCAATTATTTACAAAAGCTGGTTTTACAGTAGGCTTAATTTCTACGGTGAAAATTTGTGTGGGTAAAAAAGAGTATGCTACAAAATTAACTACACCAGACTCAATCACCATCAATAAATATTTAAAAGAAATGAATAATGCCGGAGCAGAATTTTGCTTTATGGAAGTCAGTTCTCACGGCATAGATCAGCATAGAACTACCGGATTAAAATTTGCCGGTGGAATTTTTACAAATCTCTCGCATGATCATTTAGATTATCATAATTCTTTTGCAGAATATCGAGATGTAAAAAAGCGTTTTTTTGATGAACTGCCATCAGATGCTTTTGCTTTAACAAATTTAGATGATAAAAACGGAAGCATTATGCTTCAGAATACGAAGGCAAGTAAAAAAAACTATGCCTTAAAATCTAATGCCGATTATAAAGCAAAAATTATGGAAAATGAATTTAGTGGTTTGTTGTTGAATTTAAACGGAAATGAACTTTGGACTAAATTAATCGGAAATTTTAATGCCTATAATGTTTTGGCGATCTACGCTACAGCAGATTTGTTAGGTATTAGTGAAATAGAAAACCTTCGTATTATAAGCGAGCTGACTTCAGTAGATGGCCGTTTTGAATATTTTATTTCAGCAAAAGAAAAAATCACAGCAATTGTAGATTATGCTCATACGCCCGATGCGCTTAAAAATGTGCTGGAAACCATCAATACGATTCGATCTAAAAATGAAGAATTGATAACTGTAGTGGGTTGTGGAGGAGATCGCGATGCAACAAAGCGTCCGTTAATGGGTGAAATTGCCTCATCATTAAGTACAAAAGTGGTGTTTACAAGTGATAATCCCAGAACAGAAGATCCAGATAAAATTATTGAAGATGTTGAAGCTGGTGTAGAACCGCAACATCAAAAGAAAATATTGGCAGTAACCAATAGGAAACAAGCCATTAAAACAGCTTGTACAATGGCTCAAAACGGAGACATTATTTTAATTGCCGGCAAAGGGCATGAAACATATCAAGAGATTAACGGAGTACGTAGTGATTTTGATGATATGAAAATAGTAAAAGAGATACTTAACCAATTAGAGAAATAATAGCCAAAAAATGCTGTATTATTTATTTGATTTTTTAGAACAACAATACCAGTTGCCGGGAGCGCAGATTTTTAGATTTCTCTCCTTTAGAGCAAGTATGGCTATTATTTTATCGCTATCGCTATCAACTATTTTTGGAAAAAAAATAATCAATTATTTATTGGCAAAACAAGTTGGTGAAAGTGTGAGAGATCTTGGTTTAAAAGGTCAATCAGAAAAGGCTGGAACGCCAACAATGGGTGGGCTGATTATAATTTTTTCAACCCTTATTCCTGTTTTACTTTTTGCAAAACTAGAGAATATATACGTCATCTTGTTAATTGTGACCACACTTTGGATGGGAACAATAGGTTTTATTGATGATTACATTAAGACTTTCAAGAAAAATAAAGAAGGTTTAGAAGGGAAATTTAAAGTTATTGGGCAAATTGGTTTGGGAATTATCGTGGGAGCAACCATGTATTTTCATCCAGATATTACCATTAGACAAAAAGCTGCGCCAGATCAAATTCAGCAAGAAGAAATGATAGGTGAAAATACAGTAAATTACCAAGAGGCAGAAAAATCTACCAAAACTACCATCCCTTTTGTAAAGAATAATGAATTTAATTATTCAAGTTTGATTACTTGGATTAATCCTGATTATGCAAAATATGCTTGGCTAATTTTTATTCCTGTTGTTATTTTTATTGTAACCGCAGTTTCTAACGGAGCAAATTTAACTGATGGTATAGATGGGCTCGCCGCAGGTTCTTCCGCAATAATTGTACTCACATTAGGATTGTTTGCTTGGGTTTCAGGGAATATCATTTTTTCAGATTATTTAAATGTAATGAATATTCCCAATTCTGGTGAAATGACAATTTATATTACCGCTTTTGCTGGAGCTTTAGTTGGGTTTTTATGGTACAATACTTTTCCGGCGCAAGTATTTATGGGTGATACTGGAAGTTTAACTATCGGTGGTATAATTGCAGTGTTAGCCATTGCAACACGAAAAGAATTACTGATACCAATTTTATGCGGCATATTTTTAATGGAAAACTTATCGGTCGTAATGCAGGTTGGTTGGTTTAAATATACTAAAAAGAAATTTGGTGAAGGACGACGTATTTTCCTAATGTCGCCATTGCATCATCATTACCAAAAGCGGGGATTACATGAGAGTAAAATTGTTGTTCGTTTTTGGATTATTGGAATTTTACTAGCGCTTATAACCATCATCACCTTAAAATTACGATAATGAATTTAGTGATTTTAGGAGCGGGAGAAAGCGGTGTGGGCGCTGCTATTTTAGGAAAAAAACAAGGCTATGAAGTTTTTGTTTCAGATAAAGGAACAATAGCCGAAAAATATAAAAACGTTCTTTTACAGCAAGAAATAAATTGGGAAGAAAAACAGCATACTGAGAGCAAAATCTTTAACGCAGATGTGGTTGTGAAAAGTCCCGGAATTCCGGATAATGTTGCTATAGTTAAAAAATTAAAAGCAAAAGAAATTGATGTTATTTCTGAAATTGAATTTGCATCGCGTTATACTAAAGCAACCCTAATAGGAATTACCGGAAGCAACGGAAAAACAACAGTAACAAACTGGACGCAATTCGCTTTAAAAAATGCAGGATTTAATTCAGTAATGGCCGGAAATATTGGAGATAGTTTTGCTAGGCAAGTGGCTTCTGTGCAACCGGCAATTTATGTTTTAGAACTCAGTAGCTTTCAGCTTGACGGCATAATAGATTTTAAACCGCACATAGCTGTAATTACAAGTATTACAGAAGATCATTTAGATCGATATGACTATAAGTTTGAAAATTATATCGCTTCAAAATTTAGAATTACAGAAAATCAAACAAAAGATGATTTTTTGATTTATGATGCTGATAATAAGAATATTTCAAACTGGTTAAAAAACCACGTCATTAAAGCAAAAAAATTACCGTTAAGCTTTTCAAAACTAGCAGGCGACGGAACGTATATAGAAAACGAAGAATTAATAATAACAATAAATAATACAAGCTTTACCATGCCAACAACAAAAATAGCTTTAAAAGGAGAGCATAATACTAAGAATGCAATGGCTGCTTCTACCGTAGCGCAATTACTCCGTATTAGAAAACAGACTATTCGTGAGAGTTTAGAGAGTTTTCAAGGAGTAGAACATCGCTTAG
Source organism: Mesonia aquimarina (assembly GCF_003667275.1). Classification (GTDB taxonomy): domain Bacteria; phylum Bacteroidota; class Bacteroidia; order Flavobacteriales; family Flavobacteriaceae; genus Mesonia; species Mesonia aquimarina. Next base: position 39,592 of record NZ_RCNV01000007.1, read on the forward strand.
AAAGCGTACTGAAAATTAATCAGGTACAATACATAAACGATTCTAAAGCTACCAATATTAATGCAACTTATTATGCGTTAGATAGTATGACTTCAGAAACTATTTGGATTGTTGGTGGTGTTGATAAAGGAAATGTTTACGAAGAATTATTGCCGCTAGTAAACGAAAAAGTAAAAGCCATTATCTGTCTTGGTGTTGATAATGAAAAAATAATTAATGCTTTTAAAAATTGTGTAGAACACATTGTAGAAACACAATCTATGAATGAAGCGGTAAAAGAAGCTTATAAAATAGCAGAAAAGGGAAATACGGTTTTGCTTTCTCCAGCTTGCGCAAGTTTTGATTTATTCAAAAACTACGAAGATAGAGGAAGACAATTTAAGGAAAGTGTAAGAAATCTTTAATCACACAAGTGGCAGAAAAACAAAAAAATACACGAATTAATATTTTCACATATCTCAAGGGCGATAAGTTTATTTGGGCTATAGCAGGGCTGTTGGCTGTTTTTTCTTTTATTCCTGTGTATAGTGCAAGTAGTAATATTGCTTATTTGTATGGTGATGGTAGTACGTTTCAGTATTTAGTTTCGCATTTTATTCATTTGTTTTTAGGTTTTGCCATTATTTACGCAGTTCATAGAATTCCTTATCATTATTTTCGTGGACTTTCAATTTTGATGATTCCGGTAGTTATTGTGCTATTATTTTACACCTTAGCTCAAGGAACCACTATTGATGGGGCAAATGCCAGTAGATGGATTAAAATTCCTATCATCAATAAAACCTTTCAAACTTCAACTTTAGCGGCGGTTGTTTTAATGATTTATGTGGCAAGGTATTTATCAAAAATTCATACAAAAAAAGTAAGTTTTAAAGAAACCATTTTACCATTATGGGTTCCTGTTGGATTTATTTTAGCTTTAATTTTACCGGCCAATTTTTCTACTACTGCGATTATTTTTGCAATGGTTCTTGTACTTGTTTTTTTAGGCGGTTATCCCATCAAATATTTGGGAATTATTGTCGCGTCAGGAGCATTGTTCTTATTAATTTTTGGACTTACTGCAAAAGCGTTTCCGGGCGTATTTCCTAACCGAGTAGATACGTGGATTAGTCGTGTAGAAAATTTTGCTAATAGCGAAGATACCGAAGCCGATTATCAAATAGAAAAAGCTAAAATTGCTATCGCACGAGGTGGTGTAGCAGGAACAGGAATTGGTAAAAGTGTGCAACGTAATTTTTTACCGCAATCTTCTTCAGATTTTATTTTTGCCATTATTGTTGAAGAAATGGGATTAATAGGTGGTTTGGGAGTCATGTTTGCTTACTTGCTTATTCTTTTTCGATTGGTTATCGTGTCTACAAAAGCACACACGGTTTTTGGAAAATTGCTAGTTATAGGTGTAGGTTTACCTATTATTTTTCAAGCACTCATTAATATGGCAGTGGCTGTAGAGCTATTTCCTGTTACGGGACAAACGCTCCCATTAATCAGTAGTGGAGGATCTTCTATTTGGATGACTTGTTTAGCCTTAGGAATTGTGTTGAGTGTTAGCGCTAAACGAGAAGAGATGAAAGCGCGAGAAGAGAAGGAAATAGAAGAAAGTGAATCAGAAAATCCGTTGGATGTTTTAAGTGAAGCAATATGAGAAAACTAAAATTCATATTATCGGGAGGCGGAACAGGCGGACATATTTATCCGGCGATTGCTATTGCCGATGAATTGAAAAAAAGGCATCCCGAAGCTGAATTTTTATTTGTTGGTGCAAAAGACCGCATGGAAATGCAAAAAGTTCCTAAAGCCGGTTATAAAATAAAAGGCTTGTGGATTAGTGGTTTCCAACGAAAACTTTCGCTAAAAAACGCCCTGTTTCCATTTAAGTTGATCAGTAGTATTTTAAAATCACATAAAATTTTAAATCAATTTGAACCTGATATTGTTGTTGGTACCGGAGGTTTTGCTAGCGGTCCTTTATTAAAAGCGGCAAACCAAAAAGGAATTCCTACCTTATTGCAAGAGCAAAATTCTTATGCAGGAATTACCAATAAATGGTTGGCTTCAAGTGCTAAACGTATTTGCGTAGCCTATGAAAATATGGAGCGCTATTTTCCGAAAGAAAAAATAAGCTTTACCGGAAACCCTGTACGACAAGATTTATTAGAAATAAATTCTAAAAGGGAAGAGGCAATTAATTTCTTCAATCTCGATAAAACCAAAAAAACTGTATTGGTTTTAGGCGGAAGTTTAGGAGCACGAAAAATAAACCAACATATAGAAAAACACATTCCGTATTTTGAAGATGAAAATGTGCAAGTCATTTGGCAAACCGGAAAATTATATTTCTTAGACTATAAACATTACGAAGCTAGTCCGCATTTTAAAATTTATGAATATTTAGATAAGATGGCTTTGGCTTATGCAGCGGCAGATATCATTATTTCTCGTGCAGGAGCAGGTTCAGTAAGCGAATTATGTGTAGTTGGTAAACCGGTTATTTTTATTCCTTCACCAAATGTTGCTGAAGATCATCAAACAAAAAATGCATTAGCAATTGCTCAAAAAAATGCGGCAATTTTAATACAAGAATCAAAACTCGATGAAGAATTTACAGGCAGATTTTCAAGTTTACTCAAGTCTGAAGATCAGCAAAGAGAACTGTCAGAAAATATAAAAAAAATAGCAAAGCCCATGGCAACAAAAGCTATTGTAGATGAAATAGATCGATTAATTATAGAGAAAAATAACAGTTAATTGAAGGCATTTAACAACATAACGCATATTTATTTTATCGGTATTGGTGGTATCGGGATGAGTGCGCTTGCCCGTTTTTTTAAACTAAACGGAAAAGTAGTTGCCGGATACGATAAATTAGAAACTGAAATTACGCAAAAACTTCAACAAGAAGGAATTGCTGTTTATTTTTCTAATCAATCGCAAGAGATTCCTGTGTCTTTTCAGGATAATAAAAAGACATTGGTAGTTTATACTCCCGCTGTTTCTAGGGAAAATCCGTTGTTTCAATTTTTTAATCAGAAAAACTTCTTGATTAAAAAACGTGCAGAAGTATTAGGAATGATTACTTCGGGAATTCCCACTTTAGCAGTAGCTGGTACACATGGTAAAACCACGACTACTGCCATCTTAGCACATATTTTGAAACAGTGCGGAGTAAAACTAACTGCTTTTTTAGGGGGAATTAGTGAGAATTATCAAACAAACTTTATTGCTGACGGGAACGAAGTTATTGTAGTTGAAGCCGACGAATTTGACCGTTCTTTTCTGCATCTAACACCCAGTATAGCTGCAATAACTTCTATGGATGCCGATCATCTAGATATTTATAAGGACGAAAAAACTCTGCAAGAAACCTTTCATGCTTTTGCAGCAAAAATAGCCAATGAAAATCACCTGTTTTATAAAGCAGGCCTACAAAATATAGATGGAAAAACTATTGGTGTTGAAGAAAGAGCAGATTATGCGGTAAAAAATATTCAGGTAAAAAATGGCAGGTATAATTTCAATCTAGAAACTCCAAAAAAATTAATTGAAAATATTGTTTTTTCTTTACCGGGGAGGCACAATCTTTTTAACGCAGCAACCGCTTTGGCAATGGCTATTAAATTTGGTCTAGATGAAGATAAAGCCGGTGAAACCTTAGCTTCTTTTAAAGGAGTAGATCGCCGTTTTACATATCATTTAAGAAATGAAAATCATGTATTAATTGAGGATTATGCCCATCACCCTACTGAGATAAATTCAGTTTATCAAGCAGTTGCAGAAATGCATCCTCATCAAGAAGTTTTAGCAATTTTTCAGCCTCATTTATTTAGCCGAACTAAAGATTTTATGAACGAATTTGCAGCAAGTCTTTCAAAATTTAATAAAGTGGTTTTGCTTGATATTTATCCGGCTAGAGAAGAAGCAATTCCAGAAGTTACAAGTGAAGTATTACTGAGTTTAATTTCAACTGAAGATAAACGTTTAGCCCAAAAAAGTGATTTGTCAGAAATCGTTAAAAAATCAAGTGCAAAAATTATTGTGATGATGGGTGCAGGAGATATTGGAGTAGAAGTAGAATCCATAAAAAAAGTTTTGCAAAATGAAGCTTAATTGGAATTACATAAAGGCTTTTGCACTTCTAGTGTTGGTAGTTTTTTTATACAGTTTTTCTGTAAAAAGACATGCCAAACGCAGCATAAAATCTGTTGAGGTTAATTTTTCTAACGGAGAAAACCTATATGTTACTGAAAATGCGGTTAATAAGTTGTTGATAGTAAATTCAGATTCATTGAAAAATGTAAGCAAAGAAATTTTAGTTTTGAATAAGCTAGAATCGCTGTTAGATAAGCATGAGATGATTGAGGATGCTGAAGTTTACTTAAGTGTAGATGGCACATTAGGAACGCAAATTACACAACGTAAACCCATAGCGCGCGTAGCAGGAAAAAAGCATTATTATATAGATGCTCGTGGAAAAAAAATGCCTTTGTCAACAAATTATTCAGCACGGGTTCCATGGGTAGCTAATATTTCGGAAAAAGAAATTGAAGAAATTTATCCCTTGCTTAAAAAGATTGAAGAAGATGAGTTTTTGACAAAGCATGTAACATCAATAAATCACCTGCAAAATGGTAATTATCAATTGAAGTTACGAACGTTGAATTTTGATGTACACTTCGGAAAAATAACAGCGCTCACAAAAAAGATAGACAATTTTAAAGCATTTTATAAAAAAGCCCATATCGATAAAAAACTCGATGCATACAAAAGCGTGAATTTACAATTTGAAAATCAGGTTGTTTGCACAAAAAAGTGACACTTTTTGACTATGGAAGATAAAGATATTGCAGTAGGACTAGACATAGGAACCACAAAGATTGTGGTGATGATTGGCCGTAATAATGAATACGGTAAAATGGAAATTTTAGGGATTGGTCGTTCCAAAAGTTTAGGAGTACATAGAGGTGTAGTAAATAATATTACACAAACCATACAATCTATTCAGCAAGCAGTGCAAGAAGCAGAAGCCGATTCTGGAATTAAAATAGATGCTGTAGTAGCGGGTATTGCCGGACAACACATTAGAAGTTTACAGCATAGTGATTATATCACGCGAGACAATTCTGATGAGGTTATTAGCGAAAAAGATATTTATACGCTTTGCAATCAAGTGCATAAACTAGTAATGCTTCCGGGAGAAGAAATAATTCATGTACTTCCACAAGAATTTAAAGTTGACGGACAGGCTGAAATTACAGAACCAATTGGTATGTATGGTGGCCGTTTAGAAGCAAATTTCCACGTAGTTGTAGGGCAAATTTCTTCAATCAGAAATATTGGTCGCTGTATAAAAAGTGCTGGTTTAGATCTTACAGGTGTAACCTTAGAACCCTTAGCTTCAGCTAATGCAGTTTTAAGTCAAGAGGAAAAAGAAGCCGGAGTCGCGTTAATCGATATTGGTGGCGGGACTACAGATTTAGCCATTTTTAAAGACGGTATAATTCGGCACACAGCAGTAATTCCTTTTGGAGGAAATGTTATAACAGAAGATATTAAAGAAGGTTGTTCTATCATAGAAAAACAAGCCGAGTTATTAAAAGTGAAATTTGGCTCTGCTTGGCCGGGAGAGAATAAAGATAACGAGATTGTATCTATTCCTGGTTTACGAGGAAGAGAACCTAAGGAAATTACCTTAAAAAACTTGTCTAAAATCATTCACTTTAGAGTAGTGGAAATTATTGAACAGGTTTATTTAGAAATAAAAAATTACGGTCACGAAGAACAAAAGAAAAAACTTATCGCCGGTATTGTAATCACCGGAGGTGGTGCACAATTAAAGCACCTAAAACAATTAGTAGAATATATCACTGGAATGGATACCAGAATAGGTTATCCTAATGAACATCTTGCAGGAAATAGTGATGAAGAAACCACTAGCCCGATGTACGCTACAGCAATTGGATTAGTGCTTAATAGTATAGAAAAATTAAAGAAACAAGAAGAAGAAATTGAAAAAAAGGAAGAAGATTCAGTTCCGGTGATGGAACAATCTTTTGATCAAGAAACTCCGGAAGCAGAAACGGAATTGGATAAAGACCCGGAAGCTCCAGAGGTAAAGTCAACATCTAAGAAAAGAAAAAACATCTTCGAAAAATGGTTTGAAGATTTTAAAGATTTTTTAGATAACGCAGAATAAAAATAGCTAAGAAAAAGAATACACTAAGAAACCGAAAATTATAGAATTATGAGCAGCACAGAATTCGACATTTCATTTGACCTTCCCAAAAACCAGTCCAATGTCATTAAAGTTATTGGCGTTGGTGGCGGAGGTTCTAACGCGATCAATCACATGTTTCAGCAGGGCATTAACGGAGTAGACTTTGTAGTTTGCAATACCGATTCTCAAGCCCTGGAAAATAGTCCGGTGCCTATTAAAATTCAATTAGGTGTTAATTTAACCGAAGGTTTAGGAGCTGGAGCGAATCCTGAAATTGGAGAACAAGCTGCCTTAGAGAGTTTTGAAGATTTAAAAACGATGCTGGATACCAATACAAAAATGGTATTTATTACAGCAGGAATGGGAGGTGGAACCGGAACAGGTGCTGCCCCAATTATTGCCAAGCAAGCTAAAGAAATGGATATTTTAACTGTTGGTATTGTTACCATTCCATTTCAGTTTGAAGGTAAAATGCGAAATGAACAAGCGCAGTTGGGAGTAGAAAAACTTCGTAAAAATGTTGATTCGCTAATTGTAATAAATAATAATAAGCTAAGAGAAGTTTACGGTAATTTAGGATTTAAAGCTGGTTTTTCTAAAGCAGACGAAGTCTTAGCAACCGCTTCTCGAGGTATTGCAGAGGTAATTACACATCACTACACGCAAAACATTGACTTGCGAGATGCAAAAACAGTGTTGAGTAATAGCGGAACTGCAATTATGGGGTCTGCTGCGGCTTCAGGAAGTAATCGTGCACAAGAAGCGATTATGAAAGCCTTAGATTCTCCCTTATTAAATGATAATAAAATTTCCGGAGCCAAAAATGTGTTGCTGCTAATTGTTTCTGGTTCTGAAGAAATTACCATAGATGAAATAGGTGAGATTAATGATCACATTCAGGCAGAAGCCGGACATAGTGCTAATATTATTATGGGAGTTGGGGATGACGAAAATTTAGAGGAATCTATTTCGGTAACCGTAATTGCTACGGGATTTAACATGGAGCAACAAAATGTTATTGTAAATACTGAAACAAAAAAAATAATTCACACTTTAGAAGACGAACAACGCGCGGTACAAAATCTTACCCCAAAAAATGAGGGTAACCTAAATGCAAACCCGGCACAAGCAGTTCCAAGAAAAGAAGAGCCAAAAAAGATAGTTCATACTTTGGAGGAAGAGCCGGTAAGAAAACAGGAATTACCTAAAAGAGAAAACCCTTCTAATGAAATGGAATTAATACCTACTTCAACCTTAATTAAGGATTTAGAGGTAGATTATGAAGAAGTGAAATACGACGAAGACGATTTTGTTATCATAGAAACTCAGGATCATGACGATGTCAGAAATATAGAAGTAAACGAGCCGGAAGAAGTTGTTTCCGCTTCAACAAGTACGGAGCCGGAAGAACAAGGAATGTTCACTTTCGACTTTCCGATGAAAGAAGAAAAGCAACAACCGGAATCTCATAATCAATCAGAAAATGAAGAAGAGCGAATTGTGTTTAGTCTAGATGATGATACTGCTAATATGGAGGTGAATGAGCCAGAAGATATTAGTGAAGCACATACATCAGACTCTTCCGCGCAATCTCAATCTTCAACTGAAGAAAAGCGTTATAGTTTGGAAGATTATATGGAGTTGGAAGACAGTTTACAAAGTGCAAAGCCTTCATCAAAACCAGCAGAGGTTCAAGAGGAAAAACCATCTTTTGAGGTGAAAACAACCCCAAAAAAAGAGGAAGCTAAAGCTGAAGATCTTAATGCTGAGGAAGAAATAGATCCGTTTAATAATCCTATTTCAGAAGATCTTATAGCACGTGCTGCAGAGCGTAGAGCACGTATGAAGAAATTCAATTATAAGTTTAGAAACAATTCTAATATAGACGAGATTGAAAAACAACCGGCTTATAAAAGAGCAGGAGTAGACTTAGATAAGGATCAATCGGAATCTGATAGGAAACTATCAAGAACTTCAATAAGTAAAGATAGCAATGATGAGACTACCTTTAGGAGTAATAACTCTTTTCTACACGACAATGTAGATTAATAAAGTTGTCGATAATAAACCCGAAGTTTCCTGAAAATAAACTTCGGGTTTTTCATTTAGAATATTTATCTTCGCTTTTTTTAAAGCAAATTAGGATGAGTTTAGAGAAAGAGGTAATGACCCAAATGAAAGCCGCAATGAAAGCAAAAGATAGCGCGGCATTAGAAGCATTGCGAGCAGTTAAAGGTGCAATTCTTTTAGCAAAAACAGAAAATAATCATCAAGAACTTACCGAAGAAGAGGAAATTAAACTTGTACAGAAACTTGTAAAACAACGTAAAGACAGTGCTCAAGTTTATAGAGAACAGAATAGAGAAGATTTGGCAGAACCTGAAGAAAAACAGATAGAAGTAATTGCTCAGTTTTTACCAGAACAGCTATCTGAAGTAGAAGTAGAAGCAAAAGTTGAACAAATAATTGCAGAAAGTGGAGCTGAAGGCATGAAGGATATGGGTAAAGTAATGGGGATAGCTTCTAAAGAATTGGCTGGAAAAGCCGATGGAAAAACAATTTCTACTATTGTAAAAAATAAATTATCCAATTAACATTATAATTGGTAATTAGGCTCCGTGGCGCAACTGAATAGCGCATCAGATTTCGGCTCTGAGGGTTGCAGGTTTGAATCCTGCCGGGGTCACAACAGCCTCCACATTTCGTGGAGGTTTTTTTATGCCAACACCTGATTAATTATTTAATTTAATAACTTTTATGTTGTTGATATTTAGTTTAATACGTTAAAGTTTAGTAAATTTCATATCGTAATTAATATTTTGAATAAATATTTAAAATTATTTATATTTTTATATCATGAAAAATTATATATTTATTTAAACACTTAAATTTTTATGAGATCAATAATTTTAATTCTTGTTTTTTTAGTTATAGTGGGCTGTAAGCAAAAGCAACATGAGAGATTAAGCACAGACAATGCATCGGTCAATTTTTCTAAAACTTCGGACTATATGTCAAAAGAGGATGAAATATACTCTTATCTATTGGTTAATGAAATACCGGAAGATTTTCCTAAATATATAAAAGGCGAAAATGAAACAGAATATAAAAAGAGATGTATTTTGTGGGCGAAGGAAAATTTAGAGCTTATAAAACCAAAACATAGACAAAAGGTTAGGAATTATAAAAAATAAGTGTTTTATGATATTAACTTCTAGGTCTACGGTAAAATTTCTATACTTATTTTTATTTTTTCTACCATTCTGTATTTATTTTAATGCTATAGATAATGAATATGCAATTGACGATAATATTGTAGTAGATGGAGTAGAAAAGGTTGATGAAGGTTTGTCTGGTATTTCGAAAATTTTTACAACTCATTACTCAACTGATGATAGACAAAACTATGGATATAGACCAATAACGCAAGTTACTTTTGCTTTAGAGAAAGAGTTTTTTAATAATCTTCCTGCAAATCAAACAATAGTAGAAAAAACAAGAAATAACAAATTAACTCAAGCAAATATTAGTCACTTTATTAATATTTTGCTTTATGCTATTACAGTAGTTATTTTATTTTACTTTTTGCAGTTAATTACAATTCAAAAAAATTTATTATTGGCTTTTTTAATAAGCCTTTTTTTTCTTCTACTCCCAATTCATACAGAACCTGTAAATAATATAAAAAGTCGAGATGAATTATTAGTCTTTATTTTTATTATCATATCATTGATTTTCTTTGTAAAGTATTCTTTAAAAAGAAATTTTCTTTTTGTTTTTCCTGCCTTGATTTTTGTTTTTCTAGCAGTTTTGTCAAAAAAATCTGGAATAGCTTTGTTAGGTTTAGTTCCGGTTGTTTTATTTTATATTAAGGGCTCTACAAAACAAATTATAGTAGCTTTTTTATCAATTTTAATTATGTTGTTTGGTGTTCTGTTTTTAAAAAATAATTTAATTAATGAAAACGCGATCCGACAAATGGAATATTTTGAAAATCCATTGTTTTTTGAAGGAGATTTATTTGATCGAATAGCAACAGCTTTTTATTGTGCATTTTTCTATTTAAAGATGATGATTTTCCCTCAAGAGCTTTCTTTTTATTATGGTTTTAGCAAAATCCCAATAGTAAATTGGTCTCATTTAGAGGTTTGGTTTGGAATCATAATTTTTTTTCCATTATCGTTGTTTGGCTTATGGAAATTAATGAAAAGAGATATACTTGGCCTAGGGATTGCAATTTGGTTAGGTACTATGATAGGCGTGTTAAATATTTTTGAACCTGTTGTAGGAGTTGTAGCAGATAGATTTGCTTATATATTTTCATTAGGTTTTTGTATTGTTGTTTCTGTTTTATTAATTAGAATTTTTAAAGTGGAATACACTAAAAGTAATATTGTTTTAAATAGTCCTAAACTTTTAATTGTAATTATAATTTTAATAAGCTTGCCTTATGTGTTTAAGACTATCGATAGGAATAAAGATTGGGAAAATTATTTAGTTCTTTATAGAAATGATATAAAACATTTAGAAAATTCGGCAAAAGCTAATGTAATGCTTGCTAATGAAGTTTCTGTATTAATAGAGAATACAAATAACTCTTATCATAAAAGAAAATTAATAGATGAAGCTTTAAAAAGCTATAAAACTGCTTTAAAAATTGATCCAAAATATGGCGCTGCTTTAAACAACTTAGCCTCTATACATATAAAATATTTTAATGATTATAATTCAGCTTTACCACTTCTATTAAGAGCTGAAGAAAATAATCGTGATGTTACATTTTTAAATATAGCTTTAACTTATTATAATTTAGGCGATTATGAAAAGGCAGTTCCGTATTTCACCAAAGCAATTGAAAGAAATCCTGACAATGAAATTTTGTATGATAACCTTTTTCACATGTATGATACGAGTAATTTAAAAAGTCAAATTTTATATAATATAGAACTAATTAACTCTGATATGAAAAATAAGAGTTACGATTTTAATATCAATATAGGTAAATTTTTATATCGAATTGGAGAATATAATATGGCATTAGTTTATTATGAAAATGCTTTAAAAATAGATCCTAAAAATAAAAAACTAACACTATTTATTGATCAGTTAAATTATTTTATCCTAAACAATACCTAGGTGTTTTTGTTTGTATAAATATTATATAAAAGTTAAATAATTAAAAAGTATTTGTTAAATGTGTTATTTTTATATTTAAAATATAAAAACATTAATCATGAAAAAAATTACTTTATTTTCTTTTTTACTACTTAGTAATATTATTTTTTCTCAAACCACCTATAATTTGGACTGGGAAATAGGAATGAATGGGGCAAATGCAAGTTTGACTATTGATGTTGGGGATACTGTTATCTGGACCTGGACAGATTCTTCTCCACATAGTGTGAGAACTTTACCTGAAAGTCAGGAAACCTTCGATAGCGGAATTTCATCTGGTGTAGGAACAACATTTTCATTTACATTTACTGAAGCAGGTATAAATGATTACCAATGTGGTGTACATACAACTTCAATGTTTGGAACTATTACTGTGGTTAGTGCAACACCGACTTGTGATGATCCTTCAAACTTAATGTCGATGAATTTAACCGACGATTCGGTTGATATTTCTTGGACAGAAAACGGTACAGCAACTGAATGGGAAATAGAATATGATCCAGCTGGATTTACACAAGGTAATGGGACATTACTTGTTGATAATGATGGTGTAATTCTATAACGATTAATTCGTTGAGTAGCAGCACACCTTACGATGTATACGTACGTTCTATATGTTCTAGTTCTGAAAGTAATTGGGTTGGTCCGTTCTCTTTCACAACCTTAGCAGAACCTTGCTTAGACCCTTCTAATCTTACTAGTTCAAATATAACAGAGAATTCTGCTGATCTTACTTGGACAGAAAATGGTACGGCAGATGAATGGGAAATAGAATACGGACTTAGTGGTTTTACACTTGGAAATGGGACTACAGTACTAGATGACGATGGTACTTTAGGGGAGACTATTTCTTCCTTAGATCAAGATACTCCCTATGATTATTATGTTCGTTCCTTGTGCGATGTTAACGAAAGTCTTTGGGTAGGACCATCTAGTTTTACAACATTATTTTTAGGTGTCGAAGATCGTTTATTTTCAAATTTTTCATTTTATCCTAATCCTGTAAAAAACAAGATTTTTGTGAATAATGATCAAAAAATTCAACAGGTAGAAATTTTTAATTTATTAGGTCAATTAGTTTTTGTTGAAAAACCTAGCTCTAAGTCGTTTATTTTAGATTTAGAGATGTTGAAATCTGATTTTTATTTATTAAAAGTAACTCAAAATGATAGGCAAAGAGTTTTTTCTTTTATTAAAGAATAGCTTGTATTAAATTTTTAGCCGATGATTTTTTCATCGGCTTTTTTATTTCTTGATTTAAATTTATAGTATTTTTGAACTATGAGTAAATTGAGTGAACAAGAGTTGCATAACTTAGCAATGAATACCGTTGGTAAGAAGCTTGAAGAGGATAGTTTTGAGTTTTTAGCTGTCAATAGTAAACTAAAAAAAGATCCTCAGTTTGTAGCGTTAAAAAATAAAAAGCTACACTTTATTATTGTTAGAGCAGTCCGGTATCCAGATAATCCAGAAAAATTTGATGAATCTTTTATGGATACAATTAAAGAACACGCTAACAAGTTTAATGCTAAAACTTATTATGCAGGAGTAGGTATTGCAAATTCTTCAAATTACGACTTACCAGTAGATCACCAAAATGATTATTTAATAAATTATCAAGGATTGCAAGAAATTTAGAAGTATGAAAAACTACATTTATATTTTAATCACATTTATTATTTTTTCTTCTTGTGATAAAAAAACTACTCCTAAAGTAATTACAGGAAATGCATTGGGTACCACTTATAGTATTCAGTTTTTTTCTACTAAGAAGTTTCCTGTTCAACAAAAGATAGATTCTGTTTTTGAAGTTGTAAATGCTTCTATGAGTACTTATATACCAAATTCAGATATTTCAAAAATAAACAAGGGTGAACAAGATATTCGGGTAGATGATATGTTTAAAGAGGTATTTTCTTTGTCTAAGAAAATACATAAAGAATCCAATGGTTTTTTTGATCCTACTGTTGGGAATTTGGTGAACTTTTATGGTTTTGGTGCTGATAAGTTTAATTTAGAAAAAAGTACTGAAAAGCTGGATTCGCTTATGCAATTTGTAGGCTTTGATAAAGTGAAATTGAATCATGATGGACGAATTATTAAAGAAGATCCGCGAATTTATATAGAGTTTAATGCCATTGGAAAAGGTTATGCCGTAGATAGAATATCAGCAATGCTTAATGCTAATAATATCAATAATTATTTAGTTGAAGTAGGAGGTGAGCTCAATACAAGAGGAAAAGACTTGCAGGCTGACAAAAATTGGTATGTTGGTATTGATGATCCATTGCAGAACGAGAAGCGTGATTTAGTAAAAATAATAAGCTTAAAAAATCGCGCAATGGCTACTTCAGGAAATTACAGAAAATATAGAATTGACAGCGTAACTGGACAAAAATACGTGCATACTATTAATCCTAAAAACGGGTTATCTAAAAAAAGTGATTTGTTAAGTGCTTCCGTTTTAGCTAAAACTTGTGCTGAGGCTGACGCTTATGCAACAGCTTTTATGGCTATGGGCTTTCAAAAAAGCAAACAATTAGCTAAACAACTTCCAGAAATTGATGTTTTTTTTATTTATGATGAAAAAGGAAGCCTTAAGAGTTTTTCAACTCCTGGATTTGATAAAGTAATTGTCAAAAAGTAGTTTAAATTTTATGACAAACCGGAATTATTTCACCGGAGGCTAGACAAAATTTCTCAATTTCTGAAATTGAAAGTTTACTAGTGTAGTCAATTTCATCTACTTTAAATCCGATACTACGCAATTTGCTGAAATAGTCTTTTCCGTAGATTCTTACATGATCATATTGTCCAAAAATTTTCGCACGTTCTTTGGGATCTGTAATTGAATCATCTTGAAAAGTTTTTTCACGATTTAAGTCTTGAGGAATTTGCAAAATTGCCATTCCGTTAGGAGCAAGTACTCTAAATAATTCCTGCATTGCTTTAGTGTCATTTGGAATATGTTCTAAAACGTGATTACAAAAAATAATATCGTAGGTGTTATCTTCAAAAGGGAGATTACAGATATCAGCTTTAATATCTGCTAGAGGAGAATTTAAATCTGTTGTGGTGTAATTTAAATGCTTTAAGTTCTTAAATCTTTTGTAGAAGGCTTGCTCTGGGGCAAAATGAAGCATTTTTTTTGGGGCGCTAAAAAAATCAGTTTCACGTTCTAAATAAAGCCAAAGTAACCGATGTCTTTCTAAAGATAGCGTACCCGGTGATAAGACATTTTCGCGTGTTTTTTCATACCCATACGGCAAAAACCTTCTGTAGCTTTTGCCGTCTATTGGGTCTGTGTATTTATTTCCGCGTAAAGCAAATGCTAAAGCAGGCTTTACATAATAACTCATTTTAATGAGTAGCGGACGGGGAATTGTGTTAAGAAACTTTTTGAAAACCTTCTTAATCATACTTTAATATCACCCCAGTTTTCTCCTGTTTTAATACGGTGAAGTTGCATTTCTGAAACACCAAATTGCTTTGCTAATACTTTTAAACGTGTTTTTCGATTTGGATCGAGTAATTTACGTTTTAAAATCGTGGCTTCTGCATAAGTCAGTTTCGTATACGTTCTTTTTCCGCTAGTACGCTTAGCAATTACTTTAGGGTTTTTGTCTTGGTGTTTTTCCCATTGTTTGCGGTTAACCCAAGCTAAATTATCTAAAGAATTATCTAGTTTATCATAATTTTTATGTATTACGAAAATGGCATCGTCTGGCTTTTCAAGAAAGGCTTTTGCCATAAGTTTGTGTACGTAAAAATTCTGCCTTTTGTCAGATTTTAAGCGTGTGTTAACTACTTTGTAGCCGTTTATTTGGCTTCCTTTTAAAATAGATCCATGCTTACTTTTTACATAATTCATTACTCTTCCTTTATTAGATAGAGCAAGTTCATATCCTTTTTCCCAGTTGTCTTCATAATAAAAACGCCATTCTTCAACTAGGTTGTTGTTCACGTAGAATGACTCATACTTTTTTAAACTCATTTTCTTCATCACTTTTTATTCCCAAAGATTCATAAATATAATCAAAGGTAGATAGCAATTGGGGGTTACCATCTACCAAGGCTACATCGTGTTCAAAGTGTGCACTTGGTTTTCCATCTTGTGTTAGAATAGTCCAGCCATCACGCAATTGTTTTATACGTTTTGTACCTTGATTTACCATAGGTTCTATAGCTACAACCATTCCTTCAATAAACTTTTTTCCTTTACCACGTCTTCCGTAATTTGGCATTTCAGGGTCTTCGTGCATGTTTCTTCCTAATCCGTGACCTACAAGTTCTCGAACTACGCCATAACCATTTTTCTCAGCATGATGTTGAATGGCGTGACCAACATCACCTACACGATTTCCTTTTTTAAATGCTTTTATGCCTTCGTAAAGACTTTCTTTAGTAACTTCTAAAAGTCTTTTAGTTTCTTTATTTACTTCGCCTACTTCAAATGTATAGGCATGATCGCCGTAAAATTCATTTTTTACAGCACCGCAATCTATGGATATAATATCGCCATCTTCAAGCGGTTTGTCATTAGGGATTCCATGAACTACTTGCGCATTTGGACTCATACATAACGAGTTTGGAAAATCATACATTCCTAAAAAACCCGGTACAGCATCGTGGTCTCTAATAAATTCTTCTGCCAATTTATCGAGGTGTAATGTTGTTACACCTGGTTTTACTTCTTTGGCAAGCATTCCTAATGTTTTTGATACTATGAGTGCGCTTTCGCGCATTAATTCTATTTCTTCGCTTGTTTTTGCTATAATCATTAACTTATATTATCAACGGTTCTTTGTACAGCCTTATTCTTCAGCATAAGGATTTGCATATTCTTTTTTAGATACAATCTGAAGAATATCTTCTTCAAAATTTTCTTGAGGAAACTCTACAAAACGATTTACTTCATTACCCTTTTTATCGAAAAAAATAATGGTAGGTACGCGGTGAACGTTTAATCCTTCTTCATAATTTTTATCGGTAGATTTT
This sequence comes from Mesonia aquimarina, assembly GCF_003667275.1. GTDB lineage: Bacteria > Bacteroidota > Bacteroidia > Flavobacteriales > Flavobacteriaceae > Mesonia > Mesonia aquimarina. The sequence continues at coordinate 55,982 of NZ_RCNV01000007.1, forward strand.
CTTCTGTTCATAGCGTAAACGCTAAGGTTATCTAAATCATATTCTGCAATATCTAAAAGTTTAAAGAGCTTAGGAACTTCTCTTCTGCTGTCTGGACACCAAGTGCCCATAAAAACCTTGATGGTGTACTTGTCTATTTTTCTTCCTATTTTCTTCGCTGTTTTGTCTGTAGGTTCATAACTATTATAAGCTTTAGTGAACCAAGATTCTGTATATCCACTTTCAAAATCATTCTTAGAAATTAACCCGGTATAATTTTTATCATTTGGTGTTAATTCTTTATGATCTGTTTGTGCATTTAATTGAAATACACTTGTTGATAAAGTTAACATTATCAGCAAGATAGTTATTTTTTTCATTATAATAATGATTTTTGAGTCATTAATTTAGGTTTTTCTATATCCATAAGCTCTAAAAGAGTGGGAGCAATATCACCTAAAATTCCATTATTTATTTTTTGTCGGTCTTTATCTATTAAAATTACAGGCACAGGATTCGTGGTATGGGCTGTATTCGGACTTCCGTCTGCATTACGCATGTTTTCACTATTTCCGTGGTCTGCTAAAATAATAATGCTATAATTTTTTTCTGCAGCTTCAACAATTTTTTTCACGCATTGGTCTACTGTCTCGCAGGCTTTTATGGCTGCATTAAAGCTACCCGTGTGGCCAACCATGTCTGGATTTGCATAGTTTATACAGAAAAAATCGATTGAGTTTTCTTCAATTTCAGGGACTAATTTATCTGTTAATTCTTCTGCGCTCATTTCAGGTTGCAAATCATAAGTGGCAACTTTAGGGGAATGAACTAAAATTCTTTTTTCTCCTTTAAATGGTTTTTCTCTTCCACCAGAGAAGAAAAAAGTAACGTGTGGGTATTTTTCGGTTTCCGCAGCTCTTAGTTGTGTTTTGCCTGTGTATTCTAGCACTTCACCTAATGTGGCTTTTAAATTATCTTTTCTGAAAACTACATTTATATTAGTGAAAGTTTCATCATAAGTAGTTAACGTCACAAAATACAAAGCTATTTTTTTCATGTTATACTCTGCATTATCTTCTTGTGATAATACTTGAGTCAGTTGTCTTCCACGGTCTGTTCTGAAATTAAAAAACAAAACTACATCTCCTTCATTTATAGTGGCTACAGGGAGTGAATTTTCTGTGAGCACAATAGGTTCTATAAATTCATCAGTAATATTTTTCTGATAATTATTTTCGATTGACTGAACAGCATTTTGGCTTTTATCTCCTTTCCCATGTACTAATAAGTCATAAGCTTTTTGAGTACGTTCCCAACGTCGATCTCTATCCATCGCAAAATAACGCCCAATAACCGAAGCTAGTTTGCTTTCTGTTTCCAGTAAAGTTGATTGTAAATTAGCTATAAAACCCTTGCCCGACTTCGGGTCAACATCTCTTCCATCGGTAAAAGCGTGTACATATTTTTTTTGAACACCAAATTCTTGTGCAGCTTTTAATAAGCCTTTTAAATGATTTATATGAGAATGAACTCCACCATCACTTGTAAGTCCTAAAAAGTGAATGGGTTTGTTGTTTTCTTTTGCATAATTAAAAGCTTGCTCTAAAGCAGGTTCGCTACCTAAAGCATCATTTTCTACGGCTTTATTAATTTTTGCTAAATCTTGATATACAATGCGTCCAGCACCTAAATTCATATGGCCTACTTCACTGTTTCCCATTTGTCCGTCGGGCAAACCAACATTCATACCATCTGTACGTAATTGCGCATTAGGATAGTGTTGTAAAAGTGAATCTACAAATGGAGTTTTTGCATTTGCAATTGCAGAAGCCTCCGGGTTTTGTGTAATCCCCCAGCCGTCTAGGATAAGTAGCATGGCTTTCTTTGACATATGAAAATTTTGGATGTAAAAGTATAAACTTAATTTACTTAAAATTATAATTTTATGCTAAAATTAAGGACTTGTAATTAAATTATTAAGGAAGAAGTACTGAATTAATCGAGCAAATATTTTCTGAGATATAAGTATTCAAAAATTCTTCCGTAAAATATTCATTTCCGGAAAGATTTATGTGTTGTAGTTTTTTCTTAATATCTAACTGTGAAAATTCTGCAAGCATTTTTTGGGAAGTTGGTTTATAAGAAAAATGCCAAGGTTCATGTTTAAATCCTTTTCGACTTTTTTTAGCTGTATAAACCAAATAAAATCCAAATTGTTCACTATGCTCATCCATCCAGTTTTTTAACTTAGTATAAGGACCATCATCATAAAAATTTTCGGTTTCTAAGACACTTTCGGGGTGGGTTGCATTGGCGTCAATAATATCAATATCGGTTCCCCAATGATGTCTGGAAGTACCTGGAATTGTAGAGTATTTTATTATTTCTTGAATATTTTCTCGCGGGTTTAATCCATCTTTTAAATTACTTTTATACTTGCTTTCCCAAATTCTTTTTTGATGAGAAAAGCTCCGGTAACTGGAAACTACGTAAAGATGAATATTCTCTTTTAAAGCTTCTGTTTTCATTTTTTCAAAAGCAGTAGCACATTCTTTTCTGAGTAAATAATGATCGCCAATTAATTCTGGGCGTTTCATTCCCATGAGTTCTTTTTTTGGAAATGCTGCGGAAAAATCTTTCAGAACGTGAAAGGGTAAAATACTCATAATGCCAAATGCAATAGATGATTTAATAAAATCTTCTCTATTCATAATTAAATCTTTTGAACATTAATTGATGATTACCGACCGATGGAATTAAAAAAACAGAGCCTTCTTTTTTAAAGGCATATTTTTCGTAAAAGGGGACTACTTTTTCACGTGCATTGAACCATAAAATTTCAGCTTTTTTTTGGAAGCAATATTTTTCAGCTTCCTTTAAAAGTATTGCTCCAATTTTTTTCTTTCTGAAATCTGGTAAAACCGCCATTCCGCGTAAGCGAAACTGAAATTTTTCTTGAAATGTATTTGAGTTATCCTCTAAAACAGACGCAATTCCTATTAATTGTGTGTTGTAAAAGGCACCTAAATGAAAACTTTCTAGAGCTTTATCTTTTTCAAAAAAACAAGTTTCTATAGGTTTTCCCGGTCGCAAAACTTGCTGCCGAATCTTGAAAATATTATCTACAGAAACTTGTTTGATTTCAATTTCTTGCATTAAGCTCTAACGTCTTGGTAAGATTTATTTTCGTCAAATTTTACTTCAGCAAAAGGGCATAACGGATCAATTTTAAACCCATTTTTACGCGCATAATTTACGGTATGATCCAGTATTTTTGAGGCAAGACCTTTTCCTTCTAATTCTTTTTTAGTTTGTGTGTGGTCTACCACCAAAATATTATGATCTTTTTTCACGTAGGTAAGCTCGCAAACAACGCCCTGTTCATCAGACATAAAAAACATGCCGTTGGTATGGTTTTCTTTATGCTTAATTGGGTAATCCATGGGTTTTATTTTTTATAGATGTTGTCTACAATTCCGTATTCTAAAGACTCTTGAGCGTCCATCCAATAATCTCTATTAAAATCTTTCATAACTTTTTCTACCGATTGGCCGCAATTTTCTGCAAGAATTTCAGCGCTTAACTCTTTTGTTTTTAAAATTTCCTGTGCCTGAATTTCAATATTAGAAGCTTGACCTCTAGCACCGCCGCTTGGTTGATGAATCATAACCTTTGCGTGTGGCTGAATAAAGCGTTTACCTTTTGTTCCGGCAGAAAGTAATATAGAACCCATTGAAGCTGCAAGCCCTGTACAAATAGTAGAAACATCACTATTTAAAGATTGGATGGTATCATAAATTGAAAAACCTGCCGTAACATAACCACCCGGACTATTGATGAAAAATTGAATATCCTTTTTTCCTTCAGCATCAAGAAAGAGTAGACGTTCCATCACATGTTTAGCGCTCTTATCGTCTACTTGACCCCAAAGAAAAACTTTACGCTCTTCTAAAAATTTAAGGTCGATTAGGTCTTGTGTTTTATTTGGCTTATTACTCATATAACGTTTATTCGTTTAAGGTTGAAATGAAGATAAAAATAGAACTTATTTTTTAAATCTCCATAGCTATTTAAAGAGGTTTTTAAATTGTTTTTCATAAAAAAGTGAATTTTTATTTGGAAAAGAAAAAGAAGAAGTTTTATATTTGTCGCCACAATGCGGGAGTAGCTCAGTTGGTAGAGCGTCAGCCTTCCAAGCTGAATGTCGCCGGTTCGAACCCGGTCTCCCGCTCTTAAAATCCTTGTCTTTTTTAGATAAGGATTTTTTTACTGATTAAAATATTGATAATCCTGTTAAAGTTGTCAATTCTTCTAACGCACGCATACCTTTTTCAGAATTTCCTTTTTCATTTAATAATGGGCTCCAAACAGCTACTGCATACTGTTGTGGGTGAACGGCTACAATTCCACCGCCAACACCACTTTTTCCGGGCAGGCCTACGCGAAAACTAAATTCGCCGGCTTCATCATAAAAACCGCAAGTTTGCATAATTGCATTTATTCTTTTTACACTATTGGGCTTTATTACTCGTTCATTTGTTTCTAATATTCTGCCTTCATTAGCAAAAATCATAAATGCTTTTGCTAGTTGTTCTGTAGACATACTTATGGAACATTGGTAAAAATAGAAGTCTAAAATTTCATCGGCATTATTTTCAATATTTCCGAGTGATTTCATATAGTTTACTAAAGCAATATTTCGGTAACCATGTTTTTTTTCTGAAGCCGCTACTTCTTCGTCATAATTGATTGTTTCATCTTGGGTAATAAGCTGCACGAATTCTAATAATTCTTTTTTGGGATTATCTAAATGGCTAATTAGAATATCTGCAATTACTAATGAACCAGCGTTGATAAAAGGATTACGAGGAATTCCTTTTTCTTTTTCTAACTGGGTGAGCGAATTAAATGGGTCTCCAGAAGGTTCTACATCTACCCGTCGCCAAATTTTTTTACCGTATTTTTTTGCTAAGGCAAGCGTAAAAACCTTAGATATACTTTGTATAGAAAATCGCTCTGAGCTGTCGCCAAAGAAAAAATGTTCGCCTGAAAGGCAGTATAAATGCATCCCAAATTTATCAGGAGAAACTGCAGAAAGCTCTGGAATATAATCGGGAACTTTTCCACCAGGATTAAACTGTTTTAACTCTTTTTCTATGACGTTTAAAATGGCTTGATAATCCATTATTGTAGGTTTTTTAATGAAGTTTCAGGTTCAATTTCATATGGTGTTTTATCGCATTGAAAAATTCTTGCTTTTAATTTTCCTTTTAAAACAATATCCTCATTAGTTACAACAAGCCAGCTTCCTTCACGTAAACCCACCACTGGAGTAGCGTTATATTCATGAAATTCTTTGATTCGTGTTTCGCGTGTTTCGCCTTTGTGGGTTGAAGTTGGATCTGGATCTAAATAATGCGGATTTATATTGAAAGGTAAAACTTCTAATGTGTTAAAATTGGGTGGATATACAATTGGCATGTCGTTGGTGGTGCGCATATTTACACCACAAATGTTACTTCCTGCGCTAGTGCCTAGATAAGGTGTGCCATTCTTAATGGATTCTTGCAAAGGCTCAATAAGTTGGTGCGTATACAATTGAGAAACCAGTACAAACGTATTTCCACCACCTGTAAAGATAGCTTCAGCTTCTAGAATGGCTTTTTTAAAATTTTCTTTTTCATGAATTCCAACTACTTTTTTATTTAAAAAAGCTAAGCCTTTTTTTGCTTTTTCTGTGTATTCTTCGTGAGTAATTCCGCCGGGTCTGGCAAAAGGAATAAATAAGATTTCAGATGCATTTTTAAAATGATCTTGTAAAGGTTCGGTTAAATAAGCTAAATAATCGCTTCCGTGAAGTGTTGATGTGCTGGCGATAATACAATTCATAAGTATAGTATTTTTTTGTAAATTTATTGTAAAGCTTTGCTTTAACAAAAGTTTAGTCGGCTTTTAGGTTTTTTATAAGATAAGTTATTGCTATTTTAACTAAAAATTCAACGATGAAAAATTTCCTATTTACTTTTTTACTTTTTTTATTTTCTATTTCTGTTTTTTCTCAAACTCCTCCACGAACACTTATTCAAGGAAAAGTGAATGTTGAAGCAAATGCCAGTGCAGATGGAATCAATGTATACAATCTAAATAGTTTGGAAGGAACAATTACCAATGAATATGGAGAATTCATGATCCCAGTGAAATTAAATGATAAGCTAATTTTTTCTGCTTTACAATATCAAGAATTTACGGTTATTATAGATAAAAGTGTTATTGAAAATAAACGTTTATCTGTTACTATAAATGAAGCTATAAATGAGTTAGATGAAGTAACCGTTAGGCCTTATAATCTTTCTGGTGACGTTAATGTAGATGTGAGGAAAATAAGAACGACCGATTTCAATGAAATTAATGAGAGTTCTGAAGAAATGGTTGAAACTTTTGGTTACGAAATGCGTCCCGATAAATATTCTGCAGTAGAAAATGATGCGATAGATAAAAGTTACTTAACTAATGGATTAAACTTTGCGAATATTTTTAGAGCAATTTTTAATGAAGATTCAGAAGAACCAAAGCATGTAGATGATATAGATGTAGGAGTAAGAAAAATGTACAATGATGAATTTTTTAAGGATAATTTTGATATCAAAAGAGAAAACATCAACGAATTTATATTTTATGCTGAAGAAAACGGACTAACTTCTGAAATGCTTCAAAAAGGAAATGAACTAAAATTAATTGATTTTTTATTAGAAAAAAGTAAAACCTACAAAGCGCAACAAAAATAAATTGCGAACGTCTTTTTAATAAGACTTACTTTTTATGAATAAATTTTACTTTTTTTTCTGCTTGTTTTCTCCTATTTATTTATTTGGTCAAGAAACATTTTTTAGTGGGAAAATTTATGCAGATTCTATAAACACTACACAAATAAACATTGTTAATTTAAGTCAAGAAATTGGAAGCGTAAATAAAATTGATGGAGTATTTTCTATAGCAGCTAATGCAGGTGATGAAGTTATATTTTCTTCTGTACAGTATCAGCCGTATCAACTTACAATTACCAAAGAAATGTTAGAAAAAGAAAATAAAATTTTCCTTTTTCTAGAAGTAAATCAATTAAAAGAAGTTAAATTGAGTAATATTGATTTAACCGGAGATCTAGCTTTAGACGCCAAGAATATGAATGTTTATGTTTTTGATCCTCGATCGGTTGGTTTACCCATGGCAGCACCTTCAAGAACTTTAGCAGAACGTCGCTTATATACAGCAAGAACTGCAGGTCCCTTAGGTCTTTTGATAAATGCACTTAGTGGAAGATTAGCTATGCTAAAGAGAATGCAAGAATATGAAAAGCTTGAAGCGTTAATTTATAAAGCAAAAAATATGGTTTCGGAAAAATTTTTAAAAATTGATCTGGAAATTCCTGATAATTATATTGACGATTTCTTATATTTTTGTGCTAAAGACAAAAGCTTTACTTCACTCGTGGTAAAAGCCAATGAGCTTAACTTTATTGCCTTTTTAACAACAAAAAAAGAACCTTATTTTACATATAAAGATTGGTAGTGTTTATTTATAGATTTTATTTCAGTTTAATTTTGTTGTTAAATGTTTCTGTTTGTTTGAGTCAAGAAACATTTTTTAGTGGGAAAATTTATGCAGATTCTATAAACACTACACAAATAAACATTGTTAATTTAAGTCAAGAAATTGGAAGCGTAAATAAAATTGATGGAGCATTTTCTATAGCAGCCAATACAGGTGATGAAGTTATATTTTCTTCTGTACAGTATCAGCCATATCAACTTACAATTACCAAAGAAATGTTAGAAAAAGAAAATAAAGTTTTTCTTTTTCTAGAAGTTAATCAATTAAAAGAAGTTAAATTGAGTAATATTGATTTAACTGGAGATCTTACCAAAGATGCAAAAAATGTAGACACTTATGTTTTTGATCCTCGATCGGTTGGCTTGCCTAGACCAAAACCAAAATTAACTACAGCACAAAGAAGAATAAAAACCCCCACCACCGGTTCAGGCTTAGTTTCAGTAGATCATATCATAAATAGTATTTCGGGCAGATTAGCAATGCTTTGGCGACAGCGAGAATATGAAATTGAAAAAAACTGGGTTCAAAAAGGCTTAGAGCAATTTCCACCGAGTTTTTTTACAGAAGAGCTAGAAATTCCAGCGGCATTTCATGAAGATTTCATGTATTTCTGTTTAACAAAAGAAGGTTATAAGAACTTTGTTACACACAATAAATTAGAATTAATCAAATTTTTTAAAAAGCAAACAGTTGCTTATAAGAAATTTAAAGAGTGGGATAAATAAGCTTTTCTTTTTTTAGCTTTTCAGCTATTAAATTCTGTATTATTGCATTTATTTTAAACGTTTTAGAAAAAGTAGTGTCTAAATACTAAATAACGCAAAAAAAAGCTCTACCAATAATTTGAAGCTGGCTTCTATGATGAAATCAAAAAAAATACTAATACTTTTTTTGTTAATTCCACTTTTGGCATTTCCTACAGCACATAAATTTTATTTGAGTGTAACAGAGGTAAATTATGCAGCGAAAGAAAATACTCTTCAAATTACTTCACGTTTATTTGTAGATGATTTTCAGAAATTACTCCAAAAGCGTTACGATGAAAATATCCAATTAATACGAGGAGAAAATAAAGACAAAGTAAATGCGTATATTACCAAGTATTTTCGAGAGAAATTACAACTTAGAATAAAAGATAAAACTTTAAAAATGAATTTCATAGGAAAACGCTATGAAGATGATTTGATTATTTGTTATTTTGAAGTCACTAATGTGAAAAATTTTAAAACTATATCGGTTTCAAATTCGTTATTACTAGACTTATTTGAAGAACAAAAAAATTTAGTTCATTTTTCGAAGAATGGCGATGTAAAAAGTAAAATGCTTCACAAAGACAAAATAGAAGGAAGAATAAGTTTTTAAATATATAATTATAATAGATTAGACCTCATGAGTAAATTTAAATTCAGCCTAAGTATGTTAGTTGCCTTATTTTCTTTTGCAGTTTTTGCACAAGAAGAAGAGGCAAAAGAACAAGAAAAAGGTCATGTAAATGAAAATAAGTTTCAGCAACTCTACCAAGAGTTTTCAACTCCAAACCAGTACAGAACTGCTTCTGGAGCTCCTGGTCCCGCGTATTATCAAAATACGGCAGATTATGAAATGGAGGTTACATTAGATGATAAAAAACAACGTCTTTCAGGTTATGAAACCATTACTTACACTAATAATTCACCGGAAGATTTAACCTATTTGTGGATTCAATTAGATCAAAATGTTCGTGCAAAAGACAGTAAATCTCCATTGAGAAATGGTAGTGGTGTATCACCAGTAACGCAACCGAGAACATTAGTATCAGATTATATGACAGAAGAATTTGATGGTGGTTTTAACATTCAAGAAGTTTCTAGAAAAGGGAAACCGCTAAATTACACTATTAATCAAACTATGATGCGTGTAGATTTGCCAGAACCATTAGAAAGTGGGGATGATTTTGAGTTCTCTATAAAATGGTGGTATAATATTAATGATCACGTAGTAAACAGAGGAAGATCTGGTTATGAGTATTTTCCTGAAGATGGAAATTATGCCTATGTAATTGCTCAATTTTTCCCAAGAATGGCAGTTTATAACGATGTAGAAGGTTGGCAAAATCAACAATTTTGGGGAAGCGGAGAGTTTGCTTTGCCTTTTGGAGACTATAAAGTAACAATAACTGTTCCAGCAGATCACGTGTTAGATGCTACCGGAAAATTACAAAATAGAAAAGATGTTTTTTCTGATAAAATGATGGATCGTTACGAGCAAGCGAAAGAATCTTTTGATAAGCCTGTGTTTATTGTTAATGAAGAAGAAGCTATACAGGCTGAAAAAGGAAGTTCAAACAAGACAAAAACTTGGGAGTTTGAAGCTGAAATGGTTCGTGATTTTGCTTTTACTAGTTCTAGAAAGTACATCTGGGACATGCAAAATGTAAAGATTGGCGATAGAGAAGTTATGGCGGTTTCATTATATCCAAAAGAAGGAAATCCACTTTGGGAAGAATACTCCACCAAAGCTGTTGCGCACACATTAAAATCTTATAGTGATCATACATTTGATTATCCTTATCATAAAGCAATTTCTGTTCACGCAAAAAATCAAGGAATGGAATATCCTATGATTTGCTGGAATTACGGAAGACCTAATGAAGACGGAAGTTATAATGATAGAACTAAATTTGGGATGATTAGTGTAATTATTCACGAAGTTGGACATAACTTTTTCCCAATGATTGTGAATAGTGATGAGCGCCAATGGGGTTGGATGGACGAAGGTTTAAACAGCTTTGTTGAATATATGGCTGAACAAGAATTTGGGGAAAAATATCCTGATGCAATTGCACCGCTAGACAACTATCCTTCACGTCGTGGTCCTGCTGAAAATATTACGAGTTATATGAAAGGGGAGCAAGATTTTATTGCTCCAATTATGAGTAATCCAGAAAATGTGTATCAACTAGGTAATAATGCCTATGGAAAACCGGCAACAGCACTTAATATTTTAAGAGAAACGGTAATGGGTAAAGAGCTTTTTGATCATGCTTTTAAAACTTATTCGCGTAGATGGATGTTTAAACATCCAACTCCAGAAGATTTCTTTAGAACAATGGAAGATGCTTCTGCTGTAGATTTAGATTGGTTTTGGAGAGGTTGGTTCTACACAACTGATTATGTAGATATTGGTGTAAAAGATGTAAAATCTTATTTTTTAACAGATAAGCCAACGAAAAAGGGGAAAGAAATTTTAGCTCGATATGGTATTACAGACCCAAGTCAAGTAAAAGCTGTTTATGTTGTTGAAGAAGGAAGTGATGAGTTTGATGAAGCGATGAAGAATAAATCGCCGTTAGAAAACTCACCAACTTTAAAGGAATATATGATGGATAATTTCTCTGAAACAGAACGTGCAACTATGGAAGTTCCAAAACATTTCTACGAAATTACTTTTGAAAAACCAGGTGGGTTGGTGATGCCTTTAATTGTTGAATATACTTATAAAGATGGAACTTCAGAAAGAGTTACTTATCCGGCACAAATTTGGAGAAAGAACGATCAAGAAGTTAGCAGAGTAATGGCAACTAATAAAGAGTTAGAACAAGTTACTGTAGACCCAGATCTAGAAACTGCAGATGTAAATAAATCAAATAACAATTGGCCTCAAGAAGATACGCCAAATGATTTTGAGAAATTTAAAGAACAACAAGCTAAAGATTAAGTAAGTTGTTTATAAATAAAATTCATTTTTAAGCTGACTTTAACGAGTCAGCTTTTTTTATAAAACAATTAGTAATTATATTTGTCTTATGATAACTCTTCCATTATTTATAAGCGGAACTGAAATAGGTTTTATAATCTTTATTTTAGTCATGGTTTTTGGTGCCGATAAAATCCCTGAAATTGCCAGAGGATTGGGAAAAGGCATGAAAACAATAAAAAATGCTACTAATGATATTAAGACAGAAATAACCAATAGTGCCGAAAAGCATTTAGATCACGGAGGCGGTAATAATATCAAGGAAGAAGTTAGCAAGGTAAAAGATGATATTGAAGAAATTACCGGTTCTATAAAGCGTAAACCTTAATGCTTGAACAATTAAAAGAATGGGATCGCGAACTTTTTATCTACTTGAACAGCTTAGGAGTAGAACGGTTTGATTCTTTCTGGATTTGGGTTACACAAGAAGAAAATTGGATCCTTCTTTACATTATTCTTTTTTTACTTATTATAAAAGCATATTCAAAAAAAGCTTCTTTAATTGTTTTAGGAGGTTACTTATCAAGTTTTTTAATCACTTTTGGGTTGACACGTCTAATAAAAGCTTCGGTAGCCAGAATTCGACCTAATAATGTAACAGAGTTACAAGAGGTTATTCGCATATTACAAGAGCCAACTTATTATAGCTTTGTTTCTGGTCATACTTCAACTTCTATGGCTATCTCAACATTTATTGTTCTTGTATTGCGCAAACACTTTAAATGGATTTATATTTTATATATATGGCCTATTTTATTCGCCTCTAGCCGAATTTATGTTGGTGTTCACTATCCCGCAGATATTGCAGTTGGTGCCTTACTGGGAGTGCTTGTTGCTTATATGGTTTATGTAGTTGTAAAAAAATATCTTCGGAAAAATGAGCATATTTAAACCTAAAATAGATAATAAGAATCTATTTTTTTATCCATATTTACAAGCGGCTACTGCAGACGAATTGTTGATTTCATTAAAGGAATCACGAGACAATACCAAGTCACTCCTTAAAGGGATTACAGCCGAACAAGCAAATTATAAATACTCACCCGAAAAATGGACTGTAAAACAAGTTTTGCATCACATTACTGACTGTGAGCGAATTTTATCCTATCGTTTTTTACGATTAAATAGAGGAGATGCTACAGAACTTTTAGCTTTTGACAGAGAATTGTTAGTTGAAAATGAACAAATATCACTTTCTGTAGAGGCTCTTTTAGAAGAGTTTTTTGCTGTGAGAAATGCTAGTATTCAATTAATTAAAACTTCAAATACAAGTTTACTTGATTTTAAAGCTCCTTATAAAGATATAGAATTAAGCCCTAGAATTTTAGGATGGATGATTGCTGGTCACAATCAACATCATTTAAATTTGTTAAAGGAAAAGTACAAGTTATAACACGCGTGTTAAACTCAAACCGTCTCTTATAGGTAGCAATACGGTTTCTACTCGTTTATCATCATTTATTAGACGGTTATACTCTAAAAGCATTTCGGTGTCTTTATCGCCCGGGTTTAACTTTTCAACCACTTTGCCACTCCATAGCACATTATCAGAAAGGATTAATCCGCCAGAATTCATCTTTGGGACAATGAGTTCAAAATATTTAGGATAATTTTGTTTATCAGCATCAATAAAAACAAGATCGAATTTTTCGGTTAATTCAGGAATGATTTTTAAAGCATTGCCAACTTTTTGCTGAATTTGATTCTGCCAAGACGATAAATCAAAATATTTTCGCTGAAAATCGTACAGCTCTTCATTTCTGTCTATTGTAATTAATTTTCCATTTTCTTGAAGCCCTTCAGCCAAACATAAAGCTGAATAACCAGTGTATGTGCCAATTTCTAAAATAGATTTTGGACGGGTTAATTTTGAAATCATGCTGAGCAGTCTTCCTTGAAAATGACCACTCAACATGCGTGGTTGTAAAACTTTTTGATGTGTTTCTCGACTTAATTTAGCTAATAATTCAGGTTCTTGTTGCGAATGCTGTTCAGCATAATTTTCTATTTCTTGCGGTAAAAAATCCATTATGATAAAATTCGGTTAAGCAACTTTTCCTCTTTTTGTTTATCCTCTCCACAAAGCCATCTAATGACATTATTTTCCCAAATATCATCAAATTCTTGTGGGCTAATAATATCTCGTTCTACCGCTAAATCTAAAATTTTTCCTGGATAAGAAGATTGTGGTTCATTTTCCATTTCACCTAGCGGATAAGGATCGTCTAAGCCCATGATAATTTGTTCGGGTTTTTGGTTTTCGACCAATAATTTTAAAGAACCGGTATCGTGAACCAAGGTATCGAAGAAAATATTTTTATGTCCTACTGATTTTCTCGGATGCGTTTTACCTTCAAATAAATCGGGTCTTCCATCAAAACCTTGTATTCTTCTTCCTAAATTAATTTGTGCTAATTGTCCGCCGTGCGCAAAGCAAACACGCATATCAGGATATTTATCGGGATAACCGTTTAAAGTTAAAAAGTGATAAGCATCGGCACATTGTGCCAACATCCAAATTAAATGAAAACGCCAAGCAGTATTTTCAAGATTTATAAATTTTTCGCCGTCGTACGGATGAACTTCTACGGCCAAATTGTATTTACTTGCCAATTCAAAAATGGGTTCATTTTCTTCATCAAAAATACAACGCCAAGTTCCGATGGTGTCCATATAGTGCGTTGGGAGACACAATAAACGCATATCTAATTCTTCAACACAACGCTCGATTTCCCATAAAGCACTTTGTACAAATCCCGGATGAACTACAAAACCACATGTGAATTTTGAAGGATGATCGTGCTGAACTTTTGCGTTAAAATCATTTTGAAAACGCAGTGCTTTTTTCATTTCTTCAACACGCAAGCCATTTCCGTAAAGTTGCGAAAGGTTTAAAACAACTGCGTGATCTATTTTAAAACGCTCCATCCATTCTAATTTTTCATCTAAGAAAAAACTAGAATCAGTTACGGGTCTACGCCAATTTTTTTGAAGCATATATTTTCGTTCGTCATCTACCCAGAAAATCTCTTTGTCTTTCATGAATTGCGGAATTTCTTCCGGATAGGGCAATAAATGTGAATGACCGTTTATACGTAATTTTCTTTTCATTTTTTTTAATTTTAGTAAGCTTCGTAACTAATGCAAATATTTTTTGGCTCGGTAAAAAACTTAAGCGCTTCAAAACCGCCTTCGCGACCTACGCCGCTATCTTTAGAACCACCAAAAGGCGTTCTTAAATCTCGATTTAACCACGTATTTACCCAAACAATTCCGGCTTCAATTGAATTGCTTAAACGCATAGCGCGATCGATATTTGAAGTCCAAATTGTAGAAGATAAACCATAGCGAACATCGTTCGCAAATTCTAGCGCTTGTTCTTCAGATTTAAAAGGCATCATAGTTACAACCGGACCAAAAATTTCTTCTTGGTTTAATTTGCAGTGATTTGATTTCACTTCAATAATTGTAGGTTCTAAATAATAACCATTTTCATGACCATCAACTTTTACAGGCTTACCGCCGCATAAAATTGTTGCTTCTTGATCTTTAGCACCTTCAATATAACCTTGTACTTTTTCTAAATGTTCTTTAGAAACCAAAGCACCTAAATCACTTTTGGCATCTGAAGGATCACCAACTTTTAATTTTTTTACAGCTTTAACAAAATCATCTTTAAATTGATCGTAGATTTTTTCTTCTACAAAAATTCTAGAACCACATAAACAGATCTGCCCTTGATTGGCAAAAGATGACTTTACAGTGGTTTTAAGCATTTTATCGTAATTGCAATCAGCAAAAATTAGGTTTGGGTTTTTTCCGCCTAATTCTAAGGATAATTTTTTAAACATTGGAGCGGCAGTTCGAGCAATATGCTCTCCGGTTTTCGTGCCACCGGTAAATGAAATTGCTTTTATCTGTGGATGCTCAACAATAGCTTGACCACAATTTGCACCTAAACCGTGAACAATATTTAAAACGCCTTCAGGAAAGTCAATTTCTTTACAAATTTCTGATAATAAATAAGAAGTCATCGGGGTAACTTCACTAGGTTTTGCAACTACACAGTTTCCTGCGGCTAAAGCCGGAGCGATTTTCCAACTGAATAAATAGAGTGGGAGATTCCAGGGAGAAATACAACCGACAACACCAAGCGGTTTTCTTAAGGTAAAATTGATGGTGTTTTTCCCTACGCTTTCATGCGCTTCACTAGCAAATTGCGTTAATGCATTGGCATAAAAACGAAAGTTGCTCATCGCTCTGGGAATATCTACAGCCAAAGCCAAAGAGAGCGGTTTTCCGTTGTCTTTAGATTCTGCTTCTGCAAGCAAAACCAATTTATTTTCAATAGCATCAGCAATTTTATGCATCCATTGGCTACGTTCTTCTAAAGAAGTTGCAGACCAAGCAGGAAAAGCTTTTTTTGCAGCCATAACCGCTTTTTCTACATCTTCTTTTTGACTATTAGGGAGTTGACTGTATACTTCGCCTTTTGCCGGATTATAATTATCGAGCCATTTATCTGAAGATGGAGTACAAAACTCTCCGTTTATATAGTTTTTTATGCGTTGCATGCTTCTTGTGGTTTTTTACAAATATAAAATTTCATGATGTATGAAGCTCCATTTTCTTAAGCTTAAATTTTTTCATAAAAATAATAATGTGAATTTTTTCTATCTTTAGAATATGAAAAAAAATACTAATCTGATTTTGTATTGGGTGAAAGTAAATTTATTAGCGTCTTTCCTAATAATTTTGCTCAGTATTTTTTTAGCATTCATAGGAGAATACTACTTTCTAAATGGAATAAATTTCTCATCTATCTATGCAACTGTACTGGTATGTGCGTTTGTATTATTGGGACTTTTCTATTTGAGGAGAAAATCAGATTGTCAACTTTTATTTGACAGTTTATGGATTACTTTTTTGGCAGGTATTGGCTCTATTTTATTTCCTGTAATTTTTCAACCTAAACTTTGTAGTGGGGGGTATTACATTGTTCCGAATAGATTCTTGATTATTACAATTATATCAATTCTTATTTTAAGTTCGTTTATACTATGCTATAAAAATAAACTGAATTTTGTATTGGTAGGGATATTTTCTTTTTTCCACTTTCTATGTTTAGAATATATTATTCCGTTTAATTATGCGATGGAAGTGGTTAATTTAATATGGAAACAATTCTAATAAAAAATCCCGTAAGAAAATTTCCTACAGGATTTAATTTGTATACTCACTTTAAAAATTAATGTCCGGCGTAAGCTTGTTTCTTATAGGCAACCACTTTAATTTCAATTAATAAATGCGGATGCGGCAATTGATGAACCGCCACCGTAGTTCTGGTTGGTCCGGTTTCAGGCTCAAAAAACTTCCCGTAGGTTTCATTATAACCTTTAAAATCGTTCATATTAACCAAGAAGCTGGTCACATCAACTACATCTTTTAAGCTCGCGCCTTCTTCTTTTAAAATACTGTCAATATTTTCTAATACCGCAGCGGTTTGTTTATTGATATCAAGATTTGTAGTTCCAAATTCGTCAACTTCAACACCTTCAAAAGAATTATCGGGTCTTCTTGAGCTTGTTCCTGAAACATAAATAAAATCACCTACGCGTTTTACGTGTGGAAATTTTCCTCTTGGTTTTGCTTTTCCTTCAATAACTTTTCCTGTACTCATAGTTTATTTTGTTTTGAATGAAACACTTCCTAACTGCTCAATATTCGCTTCAATAGTTTGATTTTTATCAAGATAAACGGCAGCTGTTGCAGCACCGGCTAAAACTACTTGTCCTTTTTTAACCACTAAATCTGCTTTAGAAGCTAACCTACTTAATTCTACGACTGATTGAAGCGGATTGTTTAATATAGCGGCTGTTTTCCCTTCTTGAACCGTTTCAGTATTAATATTTAAATCAATAGAAAGATCATTGATTTCAGTTTTTAAATCTTGCCAATCGCCAATTACATAACCGGTAGAAGAACAATTATCGGCCACCACATCTTCTAACGAAAATTTAAAATTCTCATAGCGTGAATCGATAATTTCTAAGGCCGGAGCCATTTTATCGATATAATTCGGAATGTCGTTTAAACTGATTGACTCTTCGATATCTTTACTAATTCTAAAAGCAATTTCCGGTTCTGCACGTGGATGAATCCAACGATCTAGATTGACTTCTTCATCAGGATTAATTTTCATTTCATCGGTTAAAATTCCCCAAATAAGATCGTGAACGCCCATTTGTTCCATTTTTGCGCGGCTTGTAAAGCCAAGTTTAAAACCGGTTACTTTTTCTCCGCGATCTATTCTTTTTCCAATGGAAATTCGTTGAATATCATAAGCCGCATCTAATGAAACTTCATGCGCTTCTGCCATTTGTTTGGTAGGTTTTGCCTGCCTGGCAGCTTGGTCTAAAATTTCTGCTATTTCTTGATTTGTCATGTTGTTAGAGTTATTTTATTGCGAGAAAACAGCTATAAACCTTCACTTTGTAAATTAAAACGAAGTTAAATTATTGCTTTGTAAAATGTTTTCTGTTTCTTTTTTTACGAGTTTTAGTTTTTCTTCTAGCGAAATATCATCAGATATTTTTCCATCAGAAATTAATTTCAACATTGCTTTATCTTGTGCTCGACCACGTTGCATGGCTTCTTGATAACCAATTTCTTCTTGAAAAGTTACCAATCTATATTTTGAAGCATATTCTGCTGGAAATTCTTCTTCTAAGGCTGTTTCTAGTTTTCTTTTTTGCTGAAAAATTGGCGCAGCCGTGTGTTCTTTCATTTCATGGAAATTATCGATCGCTAAATCTGCAATGGCATCGGTATCTTTTTTACGTTCTTTTTGATAGCGTTTAAAAGTTTCGTTCCAATCGCCGTTATGCTGATCTAAAATTTCATCAAAAACAACCACATCTTCAAAAGAAGCATTCATTCCTTGTCCGTAAAACGGAACAATTGCGTGAGCGGCATCGCCCATTAAGAGCGTTTTTCCGTAGCTATGCCAAGGAGAACATTTTACCGTTCCTAAAGGGCCGGTTGGATTTTCAAAAAATTCTTCAGCTAAAGTTGGCATAAGTTTTAAAGCATCAGGATAAAATTTTTCAAAATACTCTTCAACTTTTTCTGCTGAGGTTAAATTTTTAAAATTGTATTCGCCTTCTTCATAAGAAAGGAAAAGTGTTACGGTAAAACTTCCATCTAAATTTGGTAAAGCAATAACCATATTTTCTCCCCTCGGCCAAATATGCAAAGCGTTTTTATACAATTGAAAATCTCCGTTTTTATCAGCTGAAATAGATAATTCTTTATAGCCGTGTTGTAAATAATCTTGACTAAAACTGAATAAAAATCCGCGATCTTCCATCATACTTTTCCGAAGTGAAGATCCAGCACCATCGGTACCAATAACAATTGAACCGGTTTTAGTAATTTTTTCTTTTGTATTATAATCTTGAAATTCTGCGCTGCCTTTTTCTAAATTAACTTTTTTGCAGTCTTTGTTGAAGCTAATAGTTACGTTGGGCATTTTTTCAGCTTCATCTAGCAACAAAGCGTTAAGATCTGTTCTGGAAATGGAATTGATATATTCTTCTTCTAAACCACTGTAGGGCGATAAAAATGTTTCACTTTCGGTATTGTGAATCATTCTTCCGTTCATCGGAATACAAATATCCAATGCTTTTTTTTCTAAACCGACTAATTTCATAGCTTTAATTCCGCGGTTAGAAAAAGCTAGGTTTATAGATCTTCCGGCGGCGATATCGGTTTTTCTTAAATCGGGTCTTTTTTCAACTAAATCAATTTCATAGCCGCGTTGTGCTAATCGTAAAGCAAGTAGCGAACCACATAAACCTGCGCCAATAATTAGAATTTTTTCTTGCTTTTCCATTAGAGTAATTCTTTTAAAATTGAAACCATATTGTAAACATCTTCATAAGAATTATAAATAGGAGCAGGGGCAATTCTAATCACGTTAGGTTCTCGCCAGTCGGCTATAACGCCGGCATTCATCAATTTATTGAATAATTCTTTATTGGCATTTTTAACTTTTATGGAAAGTTGACAACCTCTTTCTTCAGGATTTCTAGGTGTAATAATTTCAATTTGGTCGCCTTCAATTTCTTGTAGTAAGAATTCTAAATACCCGGTAAGTTCAACCGATTTTTTTCTGATATTTTCAAAACCGGCTTCATCAAATAAATCTAAGGAAGCTCTAATTGCTGCCATCGATAAAATTGGAGGATTACTTAATTGCCAACCTTCGGCTCCGGGAATTGAATCAAATTCTTGGCGCATATTAAAACGCGTTTGTTTATTATGTCCCCACCAACCGGCAAAACGTTTTAAGCTGGAATCGTTGGCATGACGGTCGTGAACAAAACAGCCACCTAAACTTCCCGGACCGCTATTTAAATATTTATAAGAACACCAAACCGCAAAATCGGGTCCGTTCTCATGTAAATTTGGTTGAATATTTCCCGCGCCGTGCGCAAGATCGATTCCTACTTTCGCATTGTGTTGGTGACCGAGTTCTGTGATTTTTTTTATCGGAAAAGATTGTCCGGTGTAATAATTTGTAGAACCAATAAGCAATAAAGCAACCTCATCGCCGTGTTCTTTCATTATTTTTTCAAGGTCTTCAAATCGGCATAAATCTTCGCCCTCTCTAGGAGTCCATTGAACAAGGCCTTCTTTAGGATCAAATCCGTGAAAATCTATTTGCGATTCCATCGCATATTTATCTGAAGGAAAAGCATCACTTTCAATAACAATTTTGTATTTTTTTGAAGTGGGTCTGTAAAATGAAACCATCATTAAATGTAAGTTGGTAGTTAAGGTATTCATCATAACCACTTCGCTTGGGTTTGCTCCTACAATTTTCGCCATTTTTTCGGTCAAAAATTCGTGGTAAGGCATCCAAGGATGTTTAGCTTCGGTATGACCTTCTACACCAAATTTACTCCAGTCATTTAATTCTTCTTGTAAGTATTTTTGGGTGTTTTTTGGTTGTAAACCAAGCGAATTTCCGCAAAGGTAAACTTGCTCTTTTCCGTCTTTATTGGTAGGAATGTGAAATTCTTTTCTGAATTTATGTAAAGGATCTTTTTGATCTTGTTCTTTGGCAAATGCCAAAGTATTCTCATATGAAGTTGTTGTCATTTTAAAGGCTTAAAAATGGATTTCCTACAAATTTATGAATAATTTGGCAGTTGCTTTTATAATTGGATTATTCAATTTTGAGATTTGAAAAGTAAAGCTGAAAAGAGCCGGTTTTATTTTTATGCATTTTGGCAATTTTTAAGCCTTTTTTTGTCACATAATCTTCCCAAGTACTTGTTAAAGCAGCTGTTTCTTGTCCTTTTGGGAAAAAAGCCCATTCTTGAATTATAAAGTCATCATTTATATAAATCTTATAAGTGTCGCCAGGGGTGTAGCCTTTTTGCTTATTGTAGTTTATACTGACTTCAGTTAACTTTTTACTGCTGATTGGTGCTTCTATATTTTGTTGAACAGTGTGGGTAAAGCCTTCATCCCAAACTAATTGAAAAGGAAAAAGTAACCAGTATTTATCATTTACAAATCCTTTGTCGGTTTTAAGCTCTGTACCTGCGATACTGTTTCTAGTGTACATCATTGTGTCTTCTTTAGACATCATTTTTACTTGGTTTTTTTTAGGCCACCATTTCCAGGAGCGCTCATAATGATTGGTATCTCTATCTACATTAAATGTATATTCGAGAGAGTTTATATTTTTCCAATTTTGATATCCGTGGGCATTTGCAATTTTTTCGAGTATGGAAAATTCTTTTGCAGGTGTATTTTTTTCAGGAGCTTTTTCTGAAGTTTTTTCAGTATTATTTTTACAGCTCATCAATGCAACAATAATAATGGAAAGGAAAATTTTAATTTTCATAAGATGAATTTTTAATCATAAAAAAAGGTTGTCTTAAAAGTAAGCAAACAATGCATTAAAATAAAATGCCAGCCAACTTTTTAAAACAACCTTCTGGTTTACTAAGAAATGAAGTCTAATTTAGTCTACAATATCTTCGGCTTCATCGCCTACTTCATCTGCAGCTTCTTCAATTTCATCTCCAGCATCTTTGTCTTCTCTGCAACTTGTAAATGTTGTTGCTAACGTTCCCATACAAAATAGGATTAAAAATAATCGTTTCATAAATTTAAGTTTAGTTAGTAATTAAGTTTTAAGGTTTTCTTCCTGTTGCTAATCTATAAAGAATTCCGATAATGGCAAGGACTAAAAGTATATGAATTAAACTTCCTACGGCTTCACCGAAGCCAAAATACCCGATTAGCCAGCCAATTATAAGAATTACCACGATAAGCCAAATTAAATCTCTCATAGCTTTTGTTTTGATTAGTCGTGTTAAATGTATGGAGAATAGAATTTATCAAGTAAGTCTTTAACGTTCAATTAACTAAGATTTAGTATTGATTTGGGTTTTTTATAATTTTCTGGGCTCTTTCTTGATGTTTTTTTAAGGTTTCCGGGTTCATTTTATTTAGCAAACTCATCATCATATTCATACGCTGGTTATCTTTAAAATGTTCTTTTTTCTCCGCCAAAAAATTCCAATAGAGTGAATTGAAAGGACAAGCTTTTTCGCCTTGTTTTTTATTGACATTATAATGGCATTTTTTACAATAATTACTCATTTTATTAATGTAGCTTCCACTGGAAACATAGGGTTTTGTAGCTACAATTCCGCCATCGGCAAACTGACTCATTCCTCGTGTGTTGGGCATTTCTACCCATTCTATTGCATCAATGTAAATTCCTAAATACCATTTGTCAACTTCATTAGGATGAACTTGAGTAAGTAGAGCAAAATTCCCCGTGATCATTAAACGTTGAATGTGATGTGCATAGGCTTCCTCTAAACTTTGCTTTATAGCGTGATGCAAACAATTCATTTTGTGTCTGCATTCCAATAAAAATCTGGTAATGAATTTTGATTATCCAATTTATTGCTTCTTCGGTACCCGGGCATTTCTTTCCAATAAATTCCGCGCATATATTCACGCCAACCTAAAATTTGGCGAACAAAACCTTCTACTTGAGTAATATCGATTTCTTCCTTATTTTCATGATAGGTATCAATTACTTTTTCAATAACTTCTTTTGGCGAAAGCATTTTAGAATTCATAGCAAAAGAAAGCCGAGAATGAAAAAGATAGGATTGTTCGGTATGCATCGCGTCTTGATAATCGCCAAAATAGGGAAGGAGGTTTTTGCAAAAATAATTCAGAACTTTTAGCGCATCAGGACGAGAAGTTGGCCAATTAAAATTTTTCTCCTGAATAGTTCCAATAGTTTTAATCTCTTGCTGCTGAATTTGTTTCACGATTTTTGAAACATCTTTCCTAAACCCTTTTTCGTGCGGAATTTCAGGATCTCCTTTCCATTTTTTACGATTGCTTTTATCGAAATTCCATTTTCCGCCTTCCGGATTTTTTTCATTTTGCATGAGAACGGAATGTTTTTTACGCATATCGCGGTAAAAATATTCCATGGTCATTTCTTTTTTGCCTTCGTAAAATTTGGCTAAATCGGTTCGGGAAGTAAAAAAATGTTCGGTATCGAAAACTTCAGTTTCAATTTCTAAATCGGCACAGAAATTTTTCAGTTGTTCATCTAAACGATATTCATCGGGTAATTGATATTCAAATTTTTCAATTTCATATTTATCGATCAATTGCTGAAGATTTTCAACTAAATCCTGTTTGTTTTCTTTCGCATCAACTTCATAATAAATTAATTGATGTCCATTTTCTTTTAAGTGCTGATAAAAATTCCGCATTGAAGCAAAAAAAGCCACTATTTTTTGAATATGATGCGTTACATAATCGGTTTCTTGACGCATTTCTGCTAAAAAATAAATGGTATTTTTATCGGTTGAAGAAAACCAGGAATGTTTATAATTGAGTTGATCGCCAAGAAGAAGTCGAAGTTTTTTCATATTTTTATGATTGATTAGTGTAACAAAAACAACATTTATTCTTCATATAATAAACTACCATTATGAAAAAATCTTATTACTACACTTTTATGGTGTTTTGGCTAGTTGGGTTAGCTGTATCGGCTTTTATTTTTGATATCTCAAAAGATATTTTGATTTACGCTTATATTATTGGCCAGGGCTTACTTATTGGTTTTATGCCGGGTATTTATAAATACAAGAAATCTTCTTGCTCAAAGGCTTAAAACAATTCTCTTTGTCCGCCTAACCAAGTTTGTTGATATTTTTGATCAGGATCGTAACGTTTTGCCTGTGTTTTAATATTAAATTTTCTATCGCGAGGATCATTGCCAACGCCGCTATTATACATCCAGTTTCCCCAATTGCTGTGGACATCGTAATCTAGTAGTAAACTCTCAAAATACGCGGCACCAATTCGCCAATCTTGTTGTAATTCTTTAGCCCAAAAACTGTTTACATTTTGTCTGCCGCGATTGCTCATAAAACCGGTAGCAGCAATTTCTTTCATATTTGCATTTACAAAAGGCTCTTTAGTTTTTCCATTAATCCATTCTTGAAGCATTTTTTTGTCATTATTCCAATCGAGATTTTTGTTTAAAATTCCACCAAGCTGAAAAATTTTATTGCCGTGTTTTAATGAAATATATTTAAAATAATCGCGCCAAATTAATTCGAAAATTAGCCAATATGTACTTTGATTTTTTTTGATTTGTTTCTCAAATTTTTTAACCTCCCAATAAATTGTTTTTGCTGAAATGCTTCCGTTTGCCAACCACGCCGAAAGTTTAGAACTATAATCTGCACCCACCAAACCGTTTCGCGTTTTCTTGTAATATTGAAGCTGACACGTGTCCCAAAAATAATGCTGAATTCTTTTTAATGCTTCATCTTCTCCGCCTTTAAACGGAAATGCACTTCGCGAATCTTGTTGAAAGTCTTCTAAGCCTAAATTTTCTAAGCTTGGAATTTTAGTGGTATTTACTTCTAAGAAATCTTTATCTTGTGGTTGAGGTGAGTTTTTCCGGAGGACGAACATTTACATGATATTCGCACTTTTTTCTAAAATTGGTAAAAATTTCCGGGATATTTTGAAAATTTTCATACGGAATATCGTCTGGATGAAATAAAAACTGATTCTAGCTTTCCGTAAATTTTACTTTCGGTAAAATCTGTTCTACTTTTCTTTGAACATTGATCTCTTCTTGTGTCCATTCTCTTTGCAGAAAAACTTCTTCAATTAAATATTTTTCAGCTAAAGATTTAAAAACATCTTCAGGATAATCGTGATAAACAAGTAAATTTACATTTAGCTTTTCTTTTAAATTTTGCTGAAGGTTTTTTACAGTTTCTAGTAAAAATTTAGCTCTAAATTTTCCAGTTTTTTTAAAGCCGAATTCAGTTTCTTCAAAATGTCTTGGATCAAAACAATAAATTGCAATCACTTTTTTTGAAGTCTTCATTGCGTTGGTAAGCGATGAATTATCTTGAATTCGTAAATCATTTCTAAACCAAACTACGTGACAGTTTTGTTTTTGTTTTTCTGACATTTTTTACTGCAATATTTTACATTTTCCCAATCGCGTTCCCATTTTTTTCGCCAAGAAAATTCGCGTTGGCAAACCGTACAAGTTTTAGTGGGAAGGTTTTCTTTTTTCATCTGTAATAGAAGTTACCTCCTCATTAGGTCTAGCATAAGCAAAACGGTCTAGAAGTTGGGTTTCTGCATATGCATCTAATCCATTTATGGCTACGCTTTGCGCTTTTTCTAAATCTAACCAACCATCATTTTGTTGAATATTGTCTTCGTAAAAAAGATGCTCGATTTCGCCTATAATTAATCGGCAATTATTCTCTTTAATAAAATAGTAGTTTACCATTTTACAGCCAATTTGTATTTTTGCTTCTTTTACAAATGGCGGATAAAAACTTTTTTTATATTCTTCTGTTAAATCGGTTTTATTGAATTCAGAAATTTTACCGTCGTATTTTGCAGAGGTATGATGCGCATCTTTAATAATATCTTTATGAATGTGGTTTACCGTAAATTGTTGTGTAGAAACCAAATTGTCATATGTATTTCTGTCAACCGAAGTCGGCCGTAAAATAAAGCCAAGTAAAGGAGGATTACTGCCCAAATGAATTACTGAGCTAAAAATTGCGACGTTGGTAATTTCGTCTTTAGATTTTGTGGCAATTAAGTTAGCAGATTTGTAACCACTTAAACTGTTGACTAAATTTACGCGATATAATTTCTCGAGATCTTCAATTTTTTCTTTGTTGAGATAATTCATGCTTCAACTTTTTACTTTAAAGTTAAGGCTTGAAATAACCAATAAAGTTAATTTTAAACTAAAAGATTGTAATAAACATGCTTTATTGATTTTCTAATTTATTGATGCGCATCTCATAATCTTCCATCGATTCTCTAATGGCATCTACATTATCTGAAGCTTTTTGGTGTGCTTTTTCCATAGCTTTTTCAAGATCTTTATCGGGATGCTGAAATAAATCCGTAATTACATGATTAATTTTATCAATAATACTTTCTTGGCTGTTTTTAATATCTTCTAGCTTGTTTAAAGTTGATCGCATTTGATCTAATTTTTCCTGATCCATTTTGGTTTAAATTTTAAGTTCTCTTTTAAAATAGGCATTTTTTCACGCCTAAAACCGTAGTTAACCAATATTTAGGATTTCTTTATCATCTGCTTAATTAGAAAATTACTGGGAATATTAATTACTTTCTGCCCAAGAAATAGCTTCGTATAAGGTGTCAAACTTTCTTATTTTTCCTTTAAAGAATTGTTTTTCAAATAAAAGATTAAACCTTGCTGAAGGATTGCTGTCTACTACAACATAGGTGTCTATTCTTCTTTTGGTTTTAAAGACTCTTAGCCAAATAGTCGGGTCTATAGAATAGCTATTTATTTTATTAGAAATGTAATGCGGTTTAAAATTAATTGGATAAATGCGGTTTGCAATGTCTAAGATGATCTTTGCTTTGGGCCAGTCAAAGTTTATTCCTTCAGAAATTTCTGCGAGTACAAAATTTTGAAAATAGAAAAAATTACCAAATTCAAATTCATGAATCTCAATAACTTCTTTTTGATATTTAGTTTCGCTAATTTGCATTATTACTAAAGCTATGCATTTTTCTTTGAAGAGCAATAGCAAATCAAAATTACTAATGCAGAAATTGATGCTCAATTAAAGCTTGTAATATTCTACAAACAGTTAATAAAATCGAGCAAAAGTTAGCTCTCTAACCAGTTGTTTATGAGTTGTTTTCCGTTTTCGGTAAGAACAGATTCTGGATGAAATTGAACGCCTTTTATATTAAAATGACGATGTCTTAAGGCCATTACAATTCCGTTTTCATCTAGCGCAGTAGCTTCTAAAACATCGGGTAGTTTATGATTTACAACCCAAGAATGGTAACGCCCAACGTTAAATTTTTTCGGGAAGTTTTTAAAAAGAATTTCATCTTCAACACAGGTAGAAATGCTTGAAGCCACACCGTGATAAACTTGATCTAAATTGATTAAACTGCCGCCAAAAGCTTCAGTAATGGCTTGTTGACCAAGACAAACTCCTAAAATAGATTTTTTTGCCCCGTATTTTTTTATGATTTCTGAAAGAATTTTACGTTCACCGGGAATTCCCGGTCCGGGTGATAAAATTATCTTGTCAAAATTTTCTATTTCATCTAAGAAAATAGCATCATTTCTTTTTACGATAACTTTTTTATCAAAAGCTTCTACATAATGAACAAGATTATATACAAAAGAATCGTAATTATCGACAACTAAAATTTCTTCCATTTTCTAAAAATAAAAACTGCTTCAAAAATACAAGCTTTATTGGTACCGCCAAAGGGAGTTACACTCTAAAGTTTGGCTTAGAATTTAAAATTTTTTTCAACCAATTTCTCAGGGACTTGTCCGAAGATAGCTCACTTTGTTTTGAAGCAGTTTTGTTAGAATCTAAATAAGTTTCTAGAATTAGAATTTTAAGGTAATATCTAATTCAAATTCATCATAAATAGTGTTATCTCCTAAATTATCGAAGAAACTTCCAGAACCATAACGGATTCCGTATTTAGTACGGTCAATTGTTAGACTGGTTGTAGCAGAATTACTGTTCATAGTTAAGTCAAAGTTTACAGGTTTTGTTTTTCCTTTAATGGTAAGTTCTCCACTAATCCCGTAAACGTTTCCTTTTTTGGCCGCATTTTTAATTTCTAAGGTTGCTTCTGGATAATTCTTTACACCAAAAAAGTCGTCAGAATTTAAATGTCCTTCTAATTTTCCTTTGCTTTCTCCAGATAGATCGGTAACGTTAATGCTAGTCATATCCATTACGAATTTTCCGCCGGTAATTTTATCACCATCCATCATAAAGTAACCATCTTTCAACTGAATTGTACCTTCATGAGAACCTGTTAATTTTTCTCCGGTCCATTCAATTTTACTTTCGTTTACATTTACTTTTTTCTTTTCCATGGTATTTGCTTTAAAAGCAATTAAGGTTAAGATTAAGGTTGTTGCGCCTAGCGCTTTTAATACATTCTTTTTCATGATTTCTGTAGTTTAATATTAAATAGTTGTAAATAATTCTTCGTTAGATTTTCGTACTTTTTTTAGGTGTTGCGTTTGGTCTTCTTCACTTCTATAACCAATGGCAGCAATGACAGCAGTTGTAAGTCCTTTTTCATTTAAGTTTAAAATCTCATCATAAGCTTGCGGACTAAAACCTTCCATTGGGGTAGCGTCTATTTTTAAATCTGCAGCGGCACTCAATAGATTTCCTAAGGCAATGTAAGCTTGTTTAGCAGCCCAAATTTTCTGTTGATCTGGTGGTAGTTGCAAAGTGGTATTCTGAATCATAGATTTTAATTGCTCTAAATTTTCTTCAGGAATATTTCTGGTAACACTAATGTTTTCGATATAATTATCTAAGTGCTGTTGCGTTACTTCTGTATAAGAAGCAATAACAAATAGTTGAGAGGACTCAGTAATTTGAGGTTGATCCCAAGATTCTTTTCGCAATTTTTTTCTTATTTCAGAATCTTCAACTACAAAGATTTCATAAGGTTGCAATCCGTAAGAGGAAGCCGATAATTGTAAAGCTTTTTTTATGGTTGCTAAATCTTTTTCGCTTACTTTTTTTGTTTCTTCGTAGCGCTTTGTAGCGTATCTCCAATTTAAATTCTCAATATATTTTTCCATAATTATTGTATATACAAATGTTTGATTAAATTTTTTTACTCTCTAATTTTATCTAATAAATTGTTTAGTGTTTTAATTTCAGAAGAACTTAAGCCTTGTAAAATGGATTGTTCGCTTTTATCAACTTTCGGATCAATTTCTTCTAAAAGTGCTAGGCCTTTTTTAGTGATAAACATTTCAATTTTTCTTCGGTTAGCCTCGCAAATTTGTCGCTCTACAAAGTCCTTTTCGACTAATTTATCAACTAGGCGAGTGGTGTTGCTCATTTTACTAACCATGCGATCTTGAATGGTGCTTAAATTTGCCGGTTTTCCTTTTTGACCTCTTAAAATACGTAATACATTAAATTGCTGCATAGAAATACCAAAAGGCTTTACAACGAGAGCCATTGTTGTTGAAACTTCATTAGTTGTCATAAGAAGATTGATAAGTAACTTCTTATTTTCAGGAAGTTTGACACTGGTTTTTATGCGTTCTTCAATATTCATGTTGTTACAAAATTTGTATATACAAATGTAAGGTATTATAGAATTACTATAATTAAATATTTGTTAAATTTTCTAATCGATAAAATGCAATTAGCGCTTTTAAATTTAAACTCCTGTTAAATAACTTGACAAGCTGCTGATTTTATGATTAGTTTTACTGCGTATGAGAGAATTAAAAATGCAGTTTTTACTGCCTATATTTTTTTGTCTTTTGTTTTTAGCTTGTAAAAATGAAGGAGAAAAGACGACAGATAAACAACAGGATAAAATTGAAAGCGTAAATTTTAACGGGTTCAAAAAAAACCTCAATAAAAATGATAATAAATTATATGTAATCAATTTTTGGGCAACTTGGTGTAAACCTTGTGTCGAAGAAATGCCATATTTATTGAGGTTAGAGGAGGAAGAGGAAGTTGAATTAATTTTGGTTAGTTTAGATCTTCCAAAAATGAAAAACTCGCAATTAAAACCTTTTTTGAAGAAAAGAGGAATAAATTCTAAAGTAATTTTGCTAGACGATCCCAATAGTAATCAATGGATCCCGAAGGTCAATCCAGATTGGGACGGCGCTATTCCTGCAACGCTAATCTATAAAAATGATACATCAAAATTTATAGCTCGACCTTTTGCAAATTATGATGAGCTTTTAACCGAGGTTAAAAAAATAATGTAATAAAATACTATGAAAACTCTTAAAATACTTACCGTTCTTGCCTTATTAATTGTTATTTCAGCTTTTGGTTTCCAAAGCGTTTTTAATGATGAGGATTCAAACTCTTCCGCAGAGGGTTATCAAATAGGAGATGTTGCTGAAGATTTTAGTTTAAAAAATATTGACGGGAAAATGGTTTCATTAGCAGACTTTAAAAAAGCTAAAGGTTTTATAGTCATTTTTACAACCAATCACTGTCCGTATGCAAAAGCTTATGAAAGTAGAATTATAGCCTTAGACAAAAAGTTTAAATCTAAAGGTTTTCCTGTAATTGCAATTAATCCAAATGATCCTCAAAAAAATGAAACCGATAGTTTTGAGAATATGCAAATAAGAGCCAAGCAAAAAGGCTTTACTTTTCCTTATTTATTAGACGAAGGTCAAAAGGTTTATCCGAAATATGGAGCTACAAAAACACCGCATGTATATATTTTAGAAAAGGAATCCAATAAAAATATAGTGCGTTATATTGGGGCAATTGATGATAATTACCAAGATGAAAATGCTGTTAAAGAACGTTTTGTGGAGAAAGCGATTACAGCATTATTGAAAAATGAAGAAGTAAAACCTAAAACCACAAAAGCTATAGGTTGTAGCATCAGATAATTTTTTAATCGCTATTTTTGCATAAAATTAATAAAAAGAATGAAAGATATAAATCAAGAAGAGTGGAGAGAGCTTACTGCTAAAGATGAAAGTGCAGAAATTTTAGACGTTAGAACTCCAGAAGAACACGACGAAGGTTATATTGCAGATGCTAAATTAATTGATATTCAGCAACCTCAAGTTTTTATGGATGAGGTAGAAAAATTAGACAAATCTAAAAACTACTACATTTATTGTCGTTCTGGTGGAAGAAGTTCTCAAGCTTGTCAAATTCTAGATCAAATGGGATTTGAAAACACCTATAATTTAATTGGTGGTTTCTCTAACTGGGAAGGAGAGCGAAAAACTTCATAAAATAATGTCTATTAAAAAACTTACCTTATATTTAACTACGGTAATTTTTCTTTTTTCTATCGCCTGTAAAGATCAACCAAAAGAAGATTTATCAACTATACAGATGGTTTCTCCCAATGAAATGGAAGAACTCATTAAAATTGAATCTACTCAATTAGTTGATGTGCGAACAGAAAAAGAATTTGCATCGGGTCATATTGAAGGAGCTCATAACATTGTATATGATGAGCACTTTATTGAGAAGTTAGCAAGTCTAGATAAATCTAAACCTGTCGCAGTTTATTGCCATTCAGGAGGTAGAAGTGAAAAATGTGCGAAAATTTTAAAGGAAGCTGGCTTTAAAAAAATATATGATTTAAAAGGTGGAATCACCCAATGGGTTTATCATAAAAAAGATACTATAAAGTAATTATAGTTTATTTTTTAGTTTAGTTAGTTCTTGTTCTAAAAACTGAAATTTTTCTTCCAGGTTTTCAGCACTATGATGTTCAGGAATCCTTTTATAAAACACATAACGTATTTTCCATAATTCTTTTACATCCTCTATTTTACAAGTAATATCGTTTATATTTTTATGGTCTGCCCGAAGTATAAATTTATTCTTTGTAATATATAGTCTCCTTAAAATCAGGTCATCATTAATCAAACCAAGAACAATATTGCCATTGTTTAATTTTTTATAAATATCTTTTGGTATAAATTCTCCAATAACAATATCTTTAGGGTAAAGACCTCTATCGTGGTTGGTCATTTCTAAATTGATAACACTATAAGCTCTAAATGTTTTAGAAGGATTGATTGGAAGATGTAATGAAGGCAACTCATCAATAAAAACTTCATTTTTAAAATTAGAAATATAAGCTTTACTATTTTTTTCAGTTATGCAGGGAACAGTTGTAAATTTTTCTTGAATTCCGATGCCTTCTTTAAGAGAAAAATCTCCCTTAAATCTTAAAAGGTGATTGACCGTTAATTCTTTTGTTAGCAAATCATCTATTGTGATGCTAAAATAATTAGCTATTTTTATTATTGTTTCAATTCGAGGTTCGCTTCTTTGTTCCTCATAAGCTCCTAGCGTTCCACGTTTTAAGTTGAAAAGATCCGCGAAAGCTTGCTGACTCATATTTTTTACATTCCGTATTTTCCTAATATTTTTACCAAAAAAAGACATATTTAGCTAATTTTATTTGCAATTATAATTTTTATTAGTATATTTACCTAACATTATTAGCTAATATACATTTTTTTGCTAAATATTTAGGTTTAAATTTTATTTAAGCTAAAATAATTAGCGTTAACTGTTAATTAAATTTTAAAACTATTCATTATGTTAACCGTAATTTTAATAACTTATGCCAAATTAATTTTCATCTTTGAAAATAGTCAATTGCTATGTCACTTATTTCAATAACCTATAAACTTATTTGCAGATGAAAGATCATTTTCAAATTACAAAAAACTATTTATTAGAATTGAACTTCAATATAACTTATGAGAATCGTGATGAGGAACTTATTGTAGTTCAAAAGGAAGCTTTTGGAATCAAAAACTTGATTTTAGGTGTTTCCCCTCCAGTTTTAATAATGGAACAATTTGTATTCAATATTAATAATCAATCTGATAAAATTTTTAAAAGTCTTCTTCAAAAAAATAGAGATATTATTCATGGAGCCTTTGTTCTTGATGAAAGCGGAAAGCGAGTGATTTTTAGAGATACCCTTCAAATAGAGAATTTAGACCTTAATGAGCTTGAAGGTTCATTAAATTCATTAAGCTTATTGATGAGTGAATATTCAGACAAAATAATAGAATTTTCAAAATATTAAAAACTACCGTTATGAACATTTTTAGACGATTATTTAAAATAGGTCAGTCAGAAGCCAATTCTACCATTGACAAGATGGAAGACCCTATTAAAATGACTGAACAAGGAATTAGAGACATGAAACAAGACTTAGAAAAGAGTCTAGAAGCTTTAGCTCAAGTAAAAGCATTAGCTATTCGAGCAAAAAATGATCAGGAAGAACATCAAGATAAAGCGGAAGATTATCATAATAAAGCTATTTTAATCTTGAAAAAAGCCGAAAAAGAACAGATGGAAAAAGAGGAGGCAGATCGTCTTGCTAAACAAGCTTTATTAAAAAAAGAAGAATCACAACAACACGTAACACGTGCTAAAGAAGAAGTGAAAAAGTTCAATGAATCTATTATTCAACTTGAAAATAATATTCAGGGAATTAAAGCCAACATCAGTAACTGGGAGAATGAACTTAAAACTTTAAAAGCCCGCGTAAAAGTATCAAGTGCAACTAAGAACTTAAACAAACAAATGGCAGAAATTGATAGCTCAAGCACGGTTTCTATGCTAGAACGTATGAAAGAAAAAGTGGCACAAGAAGAAGCTTTAGCAGAAGCTTATGGCGATATTGCAAATGCATCTAAATCGATAGATGAAGAGCTTGAGAAAGCTGCAGATAGTTCTGAAGCAAAAGCCGATGACGATTTATCTAAACTTAAAGAACAGTTAGGACTTAATAACAAAGACGCGTAACATTGAACGATTTATTCAATATCATATTTTCTGAAGTAAACCTGGTACTTACCTGCTTACTTATCTTGCTTATCGCTTACTGGATTTTAACCATGATTAGCGGAATTGATTTTGACTTAGATGTTGATGTAGATATTGATGTGGATGTAGATGCCGATGTAGGGATCGAAGGTGGAAATATGGATTTTCAAGATGTTTCTAATGCCGAGGTTCATAAAGATACAGTCGTCGGTAAACGGCGACAGCCACTTAAATGGTGGCAGGTTTTTTTAATTTATTTCAATTTCGTCGGGCTGCCATTTATGTTCACTTTTACATGTTGGGTTTTTGTTTGGTGGTTTATTACCGTGTTTACCACAAGTATTACTTATACTTACGATTCAAGTTTCGGTTTTTTAATAATGATTTTAGCCTTTATTCCGGCGCTTATTATTACAAAAATCATTACCACACCGTTCAAGAAGTTCTTTAAAAATCTAAATAAAGATGGTGATAAAGCAGTTGATTATATTGGTAGACGTGGCGTGATGCTTTCTACCATTACTGAAGAACGAATGGGGAATGCCGAAGTGATTATTGATGGCAACTCTTACAATATTTATGTGAAATCACTCGATGGATCAACAATAGCCTATCATCAAGAAATTTTAATTATCAACAAATCGAACGATAACAATTATTTTTTAGTACAAACCTATAACTAATTTAACTTAATTTATTATGGAAGGAATTTTACCTATTATCGGGATAGGACTGGGATTAGTCTTATTCTTAATCGTGATATACTTTGCTATAATCGCGATGTTTTACAAAAAAGTTCATCAAGGTCAAGCGCTTATTCGTACTGGTTTTGGAGGAACAAAAGTAGCAACCGACAAAGGGCTGTATGTAGTACCGGTTTTTCACCGTGTTGAAATTATGGACGTTTCGGTAAAGAAAATTCAAATCGAACGTCAGGCACACGAAGGTCTTATCTGTAAAGACAATATGAGAGCAGATATTAAAGTCGCTTTTTTCGTTCGGGTTAATAATGACATTAGCTACATTAAAAAAGTAGCACAGACTATTGGTGTTGCTAGAGCTTCTCGAATAGAAACTTTAGAAGATCTCTTTGAAGCTAAGTTTTCTGAAGCTTTAAAAACCGTCGGTAAAAAGTTTGAATTTATCGAACTTTACGAGGCGCGTCGAGAATTTAGAGACGAGATTGTTAATATTATTGGTACAGATCTTAACGGCTACACCCTAGAAGATTGTGCGATAGATTTCTTAGAGCAAACTCCTGTACAACATTTAAAAGCAGATAATATTTTAGATGCAGAGGGAATAAAAAAGATCACCGATCTTACCGCTGCTCAAAATGTAAAAGCCAATTTAATTAAACGTGACGAAGAAAAAACCATCCGTAAACAAGATGTAGAAGCACGGGAAGCTATTCTTGAACTAGATAAGCAACTGGCTGAAAAAGAAGAGTCTCAAAAGCGTGAAATTGCCAACATTAAAGCAAGAGAAGGGGCCGAAACACTAAAAGTGGCAGAAGAAGAGCGCTTAAAGTCTGAAACCGCCCGTATTGCTACCGAAGAAAAGGTGAAGGTTGCAGAAGAGAATATGAACCGTCAAATTATTGTAGCAGAGAAAAATAAACTACGTACCGATGCTGTGGAAACGGAACGCGTAGAAAAAGATCGTTTGCTTGAAGCTACAGAACGAGAACGTGTGGTCACTTTAGCTCAAATTGAAAAAGAAAAAGTAGTTGAAGTTGAGAAGAAAAACATTCAAGATGTCATTAGAGATCGTGTGATGTTAGAGAAAGGAGTAGTTGAGGAGCAAGAAAATATGAAAGATATTGAAGCCTTTAAAACTGCCGATCGTGATAAGAAAGTAAAAGTAACTAATGCCGAAGCTCACGCACAAGAAGAATTAATTAAAACCATTAAAGCTGCTGAAGCTCAAAAAGAAGCGGCAAAACAAAAAGCAGAAGAAATTAATATTGAAGCGATGGCTCGTAAAGATGCCAGTGAAAAAGAAGCAGAAGCCAGAAAAACATTAGCCGAAGCTCAAGCCAAAGAAGAAGCGATTATCGGTATGTCTGAGGCTCAGGTAATGCACGCAAAAGCAGATGCTAATGAGCGTCAAGGAATTGTAGATGCTTCTATTATCGAGAAAAAAGCGAAAGCAGAAGCTGCCGGTATCGAAGCAAAAGCGGAAGCTTCTAGAAAAGAAGGAAAAGCTGAAGCTGAAGTTATTAAAGAAAAAGCGTTAGCAGATGCTGCCGGAATTGAAGAAAAAGCCGCTGCAATGAAAAAACTTGACGGTGTAGGTAAAGATCACGAAGAGTTTAAATTACGCTTAGATAAAGAATTGCAAATTGATTTAGCCAATATAAATATTCAAAAAGATA
Organism: Mesonia aquimarina; assembly: GCF_003667275.1. GTDB lineage: Bacteria > Bacteroidota > Bacteroidia > Flavobacteriales > Flavobacteriaceae > Mesonia > Mesonia aquimarina. The sequence goes on from NZ_RCNV01000007.1 coordinate 91,649, forward strand.
TTGCTGATGCCCAGGCACAGGTTCTAGGTGACGCTCTGAAACAAGCGAAGATTGATATTGTTGGAGGCGAAACGATGTTCTTCGATAATATTGTATCGCAAATTAGTCGAGGTAAAGGTATAGATAGACTGGTCCAAAATAGTGAGAACATTCAGCAGGTAAAAGATTCAATTTTGGGAAGTGATGATATTAAAGGTAATTTATTAGAAAAAGTAAGGGAGTTTGCTGCCAAATATGGAATATCCACAGAAGATTTAAAAAACCTAACCATTGCGAATCTTTTAATCGATTTAAAGAATAGAACTAATAGTGATAAAGAACATACAATGTTCAATAATTTATTTAATCTGGCTGAAGGCTTAGGATTATCGAATAAGACCATTGGAGCTGTAGGAAAAGAGCGTTTAAGCTAAACTAAAATTAACCTACAAGGTTTAGAAAATCTTGTAGGTTTTTATAGAAGATTACAATCATTTTCATGCTGGATTGTGATTTGCTTTCAGTTCAAGTCATTCGGCGAAACTCAATACGAGCGGAGTCGAGAACTATATAGCACCTAAAATTGAGTGTCACCCTGAACTTGTTTCAGGGTCTCATTTAGATGATTTCAAAATGAGGATTTGATGCTGAGTCAAGCTCAGCATGAAGTTCATTTTAAATACAATTCAATTTCTTTTTAATATTCAGAAGGAATCACACTAACCTCTTGTTCAAAAATTACTATGCAAGAAGAAGAACAAAACAACCAAGCCTTAGACGGCGGTACTTACGAGATTATAAAGAGCAGATTGCAAAAGCAGAAGCAAGAGCTTCAACAGCGGTTGCAGCAACTTAACGAAAACAGAAAAGAAGTTTTCGGTTCTTTGGAAACTAAACTCATCGCCAATAATCGCATCAATACAGAGAATAACTGTATTGCCAGAGATATCGTTTCTATCGATGAGCTTTGCATTTTCGGCTATAATGTTCATTTTGGTTTACGAACTGAAATCACATTAGAAGATGTCTTCAGTATTTATCAATATAAAGATCAGCAATTTGAGCCGGTATCATTAGCATTGATCGAAAATGATACCTTTCAGACTGATTTTACCAACCTTTACAAATATTACAGAAATACCATTTTTTCCAAGTTTGCCGTTATTGGTAATTACTTGCATATGGTTTTTCAACTGAGTGATAGTGTAACCGATATTAAAACCTTTAAATGGTTAATTAAGGATGGGAAGTTAAACTACATTGATAATCGAAGTGAGCACGAATATAAATTTCCGCAGCAGCATGAATTCAATTGGCAACAAGCTGGAAGAGACGAACAACGCCACGGTGAACACGCTCACATTTCTATTTTAGATAGAGTGTTTGTTGAAACCATTGGCGGCGATCTCACCATTAAAATTGAAGATAATACCAACGACGGAAAAGGAATTTATAACGAGCCTGTAGAATACCAAGATCAAACCTTAGATGACGGTCAGTTTAGGTTTGCTAACTTGGGTAATCTTATTGTGTTAGAGATTAAACCTTTTCAAGAAGACGCTCGTTATTTTGTTTACAATCATAAATTACAAGAAGTTCAAAAAATAGATAGCATAAAGGATGCTGCTGTTTTACTACCCGATGAACAAGGAATAATTTTCCCCAACGGGTATTACTTGCAAACCGGGGAATATCAGATTTTTGATAGTGACACGCAAAACTTAAAATTTCAAAAGCGAATAGCTTCCCCAAATGGAGAAGATTACCTCTTTGTGTTTTACGCACAAGATCGTGGGATGTATGTGTTAATGTCTTACAATGTGATCGAGCAAACCGTACAAACACCTATTATTTGTAACGGATATACCGTTCAGCCCAATGGTGAATTATGCTATTTTAAAGGGGAAGACGATCAGACTAAGCATCATATGGTGCAAATTTGGCAAACGCCATTTTTAAAAGGTGATATTATGCCTTCGCAGCATCAAGACACGATGTTGTATAAAATTGGTAATAAAGACATTGTTCGTGCGATGGCCGAAGCACAAGAATTAATTAATCTCCTGAGCAAAGAAGATAATTATAGCGGACTTTATGACGACGTAGCCAAGCTTTCTAAAGACATTTTAGACGCTTATTATTGGCTATCTGAAGAAGAAACGCAACAGTTAAATCTTCCTTTAGTTGAAATTAATAAAGCTGCAAATTCGGCAATCGACGAGTTTGAGAAAGTCGTTCAGCTGAAGCGAAATGCGAAAAAAGAAACCGAAAAATTCACTAAGAAAGCAGAAGAAGTTTTTTCTAAAGTAAAAAGCACTTCGTTTAAATCTATCGAAGATTTTGTGAAGCTTTTAAATCAGATGCGGACCTTAAGAGGGGAAGCGATTGGTTTGTATGAAATTAGGTATATCGATGAAAAGTTCATCAAATCTATTGAAGAAGAAATAGCAACATATACCGAGAAAATTTCTCAGCGTTGTGTGCAGTTTTTATTAGACGATAAAGCCTTAGCTCCGTATCATCAAAAAGTTGAAGAAAAAGAGCAAACACTCGATCGCATAGAGAAAGTTATCGACGCCAAAAAGTTAGAAGAAGAAGTCAATCAAATTGCGCAAGAGTTAGAAATGCTTATTGAAATTGTTTCTAACCTCGATATTGAAGACACTTCACATTCAACTAAAATCATTGATAATATTTCGTTGATTTTTGCAACACTCAATCAGTTAAAAGCAGCGATTAAAAACAAGCGCAAAAATTTAGGCAGTAAAGAAGCCAAAGCCGATTTTGCAGCGCAGTTAAAATTGATTGATCAGAGCATTATCAATTATTTAGATATTGCCGATACCGTAGAAAAAACCGATGATTTTCAAACTAAAATTTCAATTCAGTTAGAAGAGCTAGAAGGTAAATTTGCCGATTTTGATGTCTTTATTACCCAAATCATCGAAAAGCGAGAAGAAGTTTACAATGCCTTTGAAGCTAGAAAAAACTCGATTACAGAAAAACGTAATAAGCGAAGTTTAGCGCTAGAAAATGCTGCTGAAAGAATTTTGAAAGGAGTAGATAAGCGAGCCTTAAATTTAGGTTCTGCGAACGAGATCAATGGCTATTTTGCATCTGACTTAATGGTGAATAAGCTTCGGGACATTATTCAGCAATTAAAAAATTTAGAAAATTCTGGTCGAGCAGAAGAGATCGAAACCAAATTAAAAGTTGCTCGAGAAGATGCGTTACGTAAGCTAAAAGATAAGTTAGAGTTATATGAAGACGGCGACAACGTCATCAAATTTGGGAAACATAAATTTGGAGTAAACAAGCAAAACCTCGATTTAACCATTGTTTACCGAAATAATGAATTACAATATCATTTAACAGGAACAGATTTTTACGAAGAAGTCACTAATTCAACCTTATTAAATTCCAGAAGTCTTTGGGATCAAGAGTATATTTCTGAAAGTGATGAGGTGTATCGAAGTGCGTATTTAGCCTATAAATTATTCCGCAGTTTACCGTTTTCAACTTTAGTGAATGCAAACGCAGAAGAGCTGTTGAAAATTGTTCAAGAGCAAAGCAGTAGCAATTATGCTGAAGGTTATGTAAAAGGAGTTCACGATCGTGATGCTGTCGATATTTTGTCGGTTCTGGTTCGTAAACATCAAGAGTTAGGTTTGCTTCGTTTTTCACCTAAAACCAGAGCACAAGCACATTTTTTTTGGCATAGTTTACCTGAAGAAATTCAACAGAAATTTAATGAAGCTTTAAAATCTTCAGGAGAAGTGTTGAGCTTTTTTCCGGATACCAAAGAATACGATTTTTTATTGCAGCAATTAGAAAAAGAAATCTTGCAAGTTGCTGAGAATTCGGTGTTGTTTTCTTCAGAAAGTAGCAAAGCGATGGCGAGTTATTTATTTGAAGAATTGCAAGACGACGATCAGTTTCAAATTAGTGGAGATGCACTGAAAATGAAAGAAGATTTCATGAAGACGCTTCAGCAAAAACAAGCCGATCTGAAATTTAAAAATAGTTATGAAAAATTGGATGAGCTGGAAGCTAAAATTCAGCTGATCCGACAATGGGTGAAATCTTTCCTTAGAACTTCTTCCACTAACTATGATGAAAACTATTTAGATGAAGTGGTGAGCGTGATTTTATTTTCCGATGATTCGGTTGAAAAAGTAAAACACATTCCGGCAAGCGAAAGCATTCAAAATTTAAAAGGAGATCATCCAAGTTTAAAAGAAGGTGAATTTCAATTTAATTACCATCAATTCATTGAAAATTTAGCGGAATATATTGAAGAAGTAGTTCCGGCATTTCAGCAGTTTAAAAAAGCAAAACATGAGATTACTGAAAGTTTAAAAGAAGAATTGAAGCTGGAAGAATTAAAACCTCGCGTATTAACTTCTTTCGTAAGAAATAAACTGATCAACGAAGTGTATTTACCGCTTTTTGGAGATAATCTCTCCAAGCAATTGGGAACCGTGGGCGACAATAAACGGACGGATAGAATGGGGATGTTGCTATTAATTTCGCCACCGGGTTACGGTAAAACTACTTTGATGGAATATATCGCTAACCGATTAGGATTGGTATTTATGAAAATTAACGGGCCGGCAATTGGGCACGAAGTAACTTCGGTAGATCCTGCAGCAGCCAATAATTCTGCAGCGCGAGAAGAATTAAAACGCCTGAATTTAGCTTTTGAAATGGGAAATAATGTGATGTTGTATTTAGATGACATTCAGCATTGCCACCCCGAATTTTTACAGAAGTTTATTTCACTTTCCGACGGAACTCGAAAAATAGAAGGAGTTTACAAAGAGAAATCTAAAACCTACGATTTACGCGGAAAGAAATTCTGTGTGATTATGGCAGGAAACCCCTATACCGAAAGCGGAGAAAAATTCAGGGTCCCTGATATGTTGGCAAATCGAGCCGATATTTATAATTTAGGAGATGTAATTGGGGATACTTCAGATTTATTCAAGTTGAGTTTGATAGAAAATGCACTCACCTCTAATACAACTTTGCAGCAGTTAAGCAGTAAGAATTTTGACGATATTTATAAGCTGATTGATCGTGTAGAAAATAACAATCCTGAAATTCAATTAGAAGGTAATCATACACCACAAGAAATTCAAGATTACGTTTCTGTATTAGAGAAAGTCATTACGATAAGAGATACCGTATTGCGGGTAAATGAAACCTACATCAAATCTGCTGCGATGGAAGACGAATACAGAACAGAACCACCATTTAAATTACAAGGTTCTTATAGAGATATGAATAAATTGATCGGAAAAGTGGTGCCAATTATGAATAAAGAAGAACTTTCTACTTTATTACTGTCTCATTATGAAAGTGAATCGCAAACCTTAACTACTTCCGCAGAAGCAAATTTATTGAAGTTTAAAGAACTTCGGAACAATTTAAGTCCGCATGAAAGTGAGCGTTGGGAAACCATTAAAGAAACTTTCGTAAAAAACAATAAGTTGAAAGGCTTAGGCAGTAAAAACGAAATGGCACAAATGCTAAATCAAATGATGGCGTTTACCGATAATTTGGAAGGAATTAAAGATGTTTTAGAAAAAGGATTAAAAGACTAATTTTAAAGAGGACGTCTAAAAAGTCTATTTTTGTCAACCTGAACTTGATTCAGGTTCTCATACTGGTTTGTATTTCAGTAATATGAGATTCTGAAATAAATTCAGAATGAAGCTTTTTTTACCTTTTTAGACAGCCTCTATCTTTTTAAGATTAACCTTTTCTTTTCTTCTTCCTTCTACGTTTTCTCCAAGGAGCATTTTTCTGCCAATCACCTGCCATAATGCAACCATAGGGATTTACTTCGTCAATTACAGCGCCAAGCTTAAATTGACTCATTTGTGCTCGTACGGTTGAAGCAGATTTGTAAGCAGTTGGTAATTCAGAAATATCAATTTCATTTGAAAAAAACCGAATATCTAAGCCTTTAGTTTCATTTTTAAAAATTTCCTCATCGGTTAGGTGAGCGAGATTTCTTTTGTGCTGAGATCGACTCATATTTCTACCTGCACCATGTGGTGCAAAACCTAAATTATTATCATTAGTATCCCCTTCAACAATTAAAACCGGTTCAGCCATATTTAAAGGAATTAATCTTGGACCTGTGATATCCGGCATATACTTACTATCTAGTGGTGTAGCTCCTTTAGCGTGATAGAAAGTTTCTCCGTCTTTAAAAACAAAATTATGCTCGTTCCAAAATCTATTTTGTTTTTCTGTTTCAGTTTTTTCTAGAATTGCATCATGAATAAGTTCATGGTTTAATTTTGTCCATTTTCTGATAATTTGCAATGCTTCCCAATATAATTTTCCTTCTTCAGTATCATACGGGATCCAAGCATTTTGTTTTAATGTTTCAGGAGAAATTAATTTTCTAAAACGTTCGGCAATGTGCATTCCCTGTTTATACAATCTTGCTCCTGGGCCTCTAGAACCGTGATGCGTAATTAACATGGTGTTGCCTGTTTTTTCGGAAATTCCAACATATAGAAAGTGGTTACCATCACCTTGCGTTGCTAAATGTTCTTGAGCGATCGATAATGATTTTTTATCATTTAAAAACATGTTAGCTTTAAAAGCTTGTTCTAATTCCTCGGTCATTTTAAATTGTTGTCCTCTTGGCCTTCCACCGGGACCAAAGTGAGTTGATTGTTGAGCAATATCTAGAACAGTTTTAGGATTTGTGTTTCCAAAATCGGTTAGCATTACAGAACAGCAAATATCTGCGCTATGCATTCCTGGATGGATGGCATTTTTAGTAGCTACCACTCCTCCTACAGGAATTGTTCCTTCAGGTCCGGCTGGGCAAGCATCAGGCATTACAGATCCAGAGACAACCGTTGGCGTTTTCATTAGTTTTTCCATAGTTGCTCTAACCTTGGTTACATTATCAATTTCTTGTTCATTTTCTGCCTCTAAATTAAAACTGTATGGAACTGGAGATTCTAAAAGTCCTATTTTTTCCGGTAATCTGAATTGCTCCAAGTAATTTTCCATTTCAGATTTACTTAAATTATTTTCGTTAATATATTCTAGAGCTTCTCTATACCATTTTGCTGGTGGAAATCCCATATTGATTAAATCGTTTCCGGTGATTTTTTCAGTTTTTCTCATTTTAAATAATTTTTAAATTAGCTCCGTTACCTCCTCGTGTAACGGAGCGCTAGTTACAGGTTCGAACTCCGTCTTAACTACAATACAAATATTTATTGTTAACTGCGCAATCTTTTTGCGTAGTTTTGTTTTTCTTAAATTTTATTTTTATGGCAGTTACAAAGAATGCTCTAATACGGTATAAAACCATTGATAAATGCCTGCAAAATCATTACCGAAAATGGACATTAAATGATTTGATTGAGCAATGTTCTGACGCATTATATGATTTTGAAGGAAGAGCTGTAAATGTAAGTAAACGTACCATTCAGTTGGATATTCAGTTAATGCGAAGTGATAAATTGGGTTATAATGCTCCGATTGAAGTATATGAAAAGAAATTTTACAGGTATGGCAATCCAGATTACAGTATTACCAATATTCCGTTAACCGAAAACGATATGAATATTCTAACCGAAACAATGAATATGCTTAAACAATTTGAGGATTTTTCATTGTTTGGTGAATTTAAAGGAGTATTGCATAAATTAGAAGATAAATTATATTCAGAAAAAAATCATCAGCCTTCAATTATTCATTTGGATAGAAACGTAGAGCTACAAGGTTTAGAATGGTTAGATGAATTATACCAAGCTATTTTAAAGCAAGTAGTTTTAAAAATAATATATCAATCATTTAAGGCTATATATCCTTCAGAAATTATATTTCATCCGCATTTGCTAAAAGAATTTAATAACCGATGGTTTTTAGTAGGTAAAAATAGTACAAGTAATAAGGTGTTAACATTAGCTTTAGACCGAATTTTAGGAATAGATTACGACTTTAAGACAGCGTATATTTCAGCAGATTATAATACCGAAGAATATTACAAAGATACGATTGGAGTAACTGTTTTAGAGGAAAGAAATTTAACCGAAATAATATTTAAAGTAGATGATAAAAATGCTCCTTATGTTAGGACTAAACCTTTTCATGCTTCTCAAAAAATAGTAGATAGGCATAAAGATGGAAGCATTACCTTTAAAATGAAAGTTCATCAAAATTTTGAGTTGGAGCGGCTTTTTCTTGGTTTTGCAGAAACCTTAGAAGTTCTAGCGCCAAAAAAATTAAGAAGAAGAATAGCCTATAAATTAAAAAAAGCCGCAGAAAATTATACAATGACTTAATAAATAAATTTTATCAGCTCTTTTATAGCTTTTTGCCGATCTTTTTTCCAAAAGCTATAATGGAGCGGTAAACTTTTTATCCCTGTTCTACCTAAAGTTTTGTAACGCTCTAAATTAAAAGCTTCTCGGTATTTTCCCGGATAACCAATTAAATCGATAAAATAATTTTTCTCGCGGTGGGTCACTAAAATATCTAATAAGCTTCCGGCTACCGGATAGCCACATTTAATTTCTTCAATTCCTTCTTTTTTTAACGCTGCAACCACTTCGTTTTGAAATTGATCTGTTGAATTTTCTTCAGCATTAAAATGAATAAAATTTTCGATAAAATCTAAGTATTGATAAAATAAAGAATCTTGTTTTAACTGATTTTTTTCTACCGAAGTAATTATAATTTGAAGTGATTTTGCACGTGTAATTGCTACATTTAAAACTTCTGGTTTGTTGAGGTGAATGTAAGCAGAATGATGCGTATTGGGACAAACTCCAAAAGTCATGAGAATAATTTCACGTTCTGAACCTTGAAAATTATAAGGCGTTCCGCATAAAACATTAAATTGTTTTAAGGTTGAAAGCTCGTAATGTTCTCTTAAAAGTTTTTTAAGATGAGTAACTTGACTATTAAATGGCGAAATAATTCCGATAGAAGGTTTTAGCTTCACTTCTTTATAGTTTTTAATAATCGTATCTAACTGCTGTAAAACTTGTAGAGCTTCTTTTTCATTTATTCCTTTTTTATTTCTTTCTCCATTTACGTTAATCAGATCGATTTGTTTTTCATTAGTATGATTTGGAGTAGATTTTAAAACTTCTAATTGTCCATCGTAAAATTGACGATTGCTAAATTCGATTAGCGAAGGTGTAGAACGAAAATGTTCTCGCAAAAAACTGATTTGATTTTGATGTTTCGCTTTCGCGATAAAAACGTCTAACACACTTCTATTGCGATAATCGAAAATTTTGTCTTTTGGTAGTTTGTATTTTTTCTGTAAATTAAATTGCTGAGCTTTGGCTACAAAAGAATAATGCCGTAATTGATTTGGATCTCCTGCAATTACTACACGTTTAGCTCTATATAAAGCAGGTAGCGCAGAAGCAATGTCGCACTGTGTAGCTTCATCTATAATTACCAAATCGAAACTATCTTTTTTTAAAGGTAAAACGGCATTAAGTTCAGATAAATTAGCAAGCCAAATAGGAAAAACTTTTAAAACGTGCTCGAAATCTACTTGCTGAAGAATTCGCTTATATTCAGAAAAACTTGAAGAATCCAAGGCGTCGAAAAATTGTGAAATTTCATTGCGATAACGATGAGCGTTATTTTTAATGTTAAGTGCAATTTTTCGTTTAGAATATAAACTGACTTCTTTTTCTAATTGCTTTAAAACTTGATTAATTTCTTTAAAAATGAACCATAATTCTTCACCGTTATAAGAAATTCTATTCAAATAAAAATTTTGCCATTTTTCCCAGAGGTTGAGTTTATTTAAAAATTCTAGATCAGAGCGTCTTAGTTCTTCTTCAATATAATCTTCAAATTCCTGTTCAAGTTTAGCTAGTTTGTTAGAAAGATTTTCAATTTTATTAAGGTCAAAATCTTTTTGTATTCTTGCTGAAATCCCACTTAAATATCGTTTTATTTTTGCTCTTAAGCTTACTTTATAATTATGACCGGTCGTGTGAATTAGATAATTTTTCAGCTTAAAATCCTTCTCTAACATAGTTCGTAAAACTTCAACCGCTTGTTTGGTTTTAGAAACCACTAAAACCGATTGATTATTTACGACAGCATCAGAAATAATGGAGGTAATCGTATAGCTTTTACCGGTTCCTGGCGGACCTACAATTACGGAATTTGAATAATGATAAGCATTTTGCAAGGCTGTATATTGTTCGGCATTTAAACGCGTTTTGTAGAAACTTTTTTCAAAAGGAAATTCACGTAAATTACTACTTAAGAGATTAGTTAAACTGGAGTTGAATTCGGCTTTTTTTGCCATTTCTTTCAAATCATTTAAAACCCGTAAAGAAGATTCAGACTTTTCAACTAAAATAGTTCCTGCGGCGGGGACAATTTGAAAATTATCACTTTCAATTTTTTCAGAAGAAAGATAGCTTCTTATTTTTTGAATTGACCAAACCGTAGGAAATAACAGTAATTCTTCAGTTTCTAAATTTGCTACGTATTTGTCTATAAAACTTTTTAAACCAATATAATTATGATTGTTAATGCGTTCTGAAAGTCGGCGAATAAATTCGTCTTTATCAATAATTTCTTCATTCAGTTCTAGTAAACTTAGCGCCGATCTGTTAATCTCAAAATTTTCATGTTCTATTTTCAAAAACTTTTCTTCATCTAGCGTTTCAATACTTGCAGGAAAAAGTAGGAGTGGAGCGCAAACTCGATTATCTTTAGTTAACGGATTTTCATTTTTACCCAATACAAAAAAACAGCCGTAAAACAATTTTTTCTCTAAATTGTAAAGTTCCATTTCCTTTTCTAAAGCCAAAACTTTTTTATTTGTGTATGGTACTAAAGGAAAATTTTCATAAAGTAATTCTTCCTTGGTTTTCGCGAACCACTTGTAAGTATATTTGGCAGAAAGAATATTGTTTATGGTAAACTCTTTATAATCTAATTGATAGCAACTTCTATAGTAATTGAAAAAATCTTGCGCGTTAAAATTCACTTATAATATAAATTTTGATGACGGAATATACAAATCTTAACAAAACCACCGTAAGGAGATAGAATAAAAAGTTTTTTAAATTTTTAATGACTTTTTTATTGATAATAACTTCATTAAGTTTATAAGATTAATGAACAAGAAAATATGAATAGCGAAACTCCAGGAATCTCCATTCAAATTCCGGTAAAAATAAAATTAGAAGCCATAGAAAAAGTGCTTCGGGAAAAATTAGTCGGTTTTAAGATTCAAAAAGAAGAAGTTGATAGTAAACAATTTGGAGAAGTTCTATCCTTAAACTTACTTCCGGGAAAGTCTGGATATGATTTAGGAATTCAGCTAGAAGTTTTAATGAAAACCCTCTTGTTTAAGAACAAGAAAATTAATTTTAGTTTTCAATTAAAATTTGAATATGATAAAGAACTTCAAGAATTAGATATTAAAGAATACAAGGTAATTGGAGAACAAAAATATTGGCTGACCAATAAGGCACTTAAAGTAATTACTGATTTTATTTTTAAAAAGAAATTATCCAGTCAGTCAAAATTATTCTTGTCACCTAAAATTTCGGAATTACTTGATCAACTCAATAAAAAGCTTGAAAATATAATTGAAGTTAAAAAAGGAATTAGCCTTTTTGGTAGTATTGATAATTTTAAAGTAATTGACCTCTATTTCAAAGAAATTGGCTTGGTCGTATTAATCAATTTTGAAGGAAATATGGCGGCAGAAGTTTCTGAAATTGAATTACCCAATTAAAAAATTAATATTTTTTAAATCTTTTTAAAAGTAAAGAATATAAAAAATCATTAAGAAAAACAGAAAATGAAAAAGAGGCTGTCTAAAAAGTCTACTTTTATCAAACTGAACTTGATTCAGGTTCTCATATTTATTCGTATTTCAGTAATAAGAGATTCTGAAATAAATTCAGAATGACGCTTTTTAATCTTTTTAGACAGACTCTTTTTTTTACTCTTTTAAATCTTCACTCTTAATGTGAAAAGAATCAGTTTCTTTAGAATAATAGAGGTAACGAGTTGAGTTTTGTGTAAAGGCTAATGTCGCGTCTTTAATTTTTCTATCGTCGTCTAAAGGCTTAATATAAATTTCTTTATCTATTTTCTTTCGCTCTGGTTTAGCTTCGCCTGTAGAAACTGAAAAGTTTGTATCGATTAAAAGTTGAAATGATTTATGTTCTTTTTTGATGTAAATATTTTCGTTATCAGAATAATAAGAAGCATTAGGACCGTAATTCATCATTTGCATTTGTTGATGCTGTTGCATCATTTGGTGTTGAAACATCATTTGTTGATGAATAAACCAATGATGGTACCACCAATTGTAGTTGTAATTATAAGTACGAGTATCTACATAATCTATGGTAACAAGCATTTTTTTATCTTGAGTAGTATTTACCGTTCCTGTTAAACCATTACGATTACGTGAAGAATCTTTAATAAAATCATCTAAAACATCTTTATCAATAGTATTTTGCAAACTTTTTCTAAGGCTATTATCCATCAATTTGCTACCCGTATTAACATCATAAGATTGTAAACTGATATCTTCTTTATCGTTTATAAATAAAAAGCTTTTGTCCTCATAAATATAAGAGTTTACATCTTTTACTTTATCAAAACCACTAATTTCAATATCTTGAAAATGAGGTTCTTCTTTTTTATCCGGATTTAATTGAAGCGTTTTGTAAATGTCTTCAGATGTATAGTCAAAAACAAGTTTATTATTACTGAAGTATAATTTGGACTCGTGAACAGATCCGTTTTCTACAAACTCTTTTGTGTTGATAACTTCCGGTTTTTCATCAAAAATAGTTTCAAAATCCTCTAAATATTCACCTTCAAAATTATAATCAACTTCAGAACTTGTATCACTGTTTTTTATCGTTACTAATTTTAATTCCGGATTATCATCCTCTCTATTTATTAAAATACTTTTATTAGTTAAGCGAACTACCAAATAACTATTTTTAAAGGGCTGTTTACTACGTTTTTGAATGTTATTTTGCGTATTGATGTCAATAATATGCAGTTCGTTTTCATCTTCACCTTTTGCGCTAACTAAAAGTGATAAGTTTGAACTTCCTTTTTCAAAATGATAAGAAACAATAGTTGGTTCTTCCATAAAACTTACTTCATCTAAAGCCTTAATTCGATGATTTTGATCTATAAAAAAAGGTTTAATACGGTAATCGTCTTTATTTTTATCTTTAAAAACAATCATATGCACAGAAAATTCTTGATTGATATCGCCGGAAAATGTACCGATTAATTTTTGTTTTTTCTCAAGTTTAAAAGTGATTTCATCGGTTGCGTATAACAATCCGCTTGAAAATACAAGCAAGGAAAGAAATAATAGAGTAATTTTTTTCATATAATAAATTAGTTAAAATTATTGAGCTTACTAAAATAGAAAAAAGTATTGAAAACTAGGACTTTAATTTAAAAACACTAAAATTTTGAATATTAAACTAGTGTATAATATTTGCTAATAAATTAAATATTGCTAGTTAAGGCGAAGGAAACTTTTTTCTTATTTTAATTTGTATAAAATCATACAATTAAATTTGTCCATTTAGCGTTTTTTTTAGAAATGGAGCAGTTTTACTATGTTTATTTTTAGAAACTTCATTCGGTGTGCCTTCTGCGACTATTTTACCTCCTTCGTCTCCGGCTCCAGGACCTAAATCAATAACCCAATCACTTGCAGCTATTACGTTCATATCGTGCTCTACTAGAATTACAGTATTCCCGGCATTCACTAATTTTTCGAGTTGTAACTGTAATTTTTCTACATCGGTAGGATGCAGTCCTGTAGTGGGTTCATCTAAAATATAAAGCGTATTTCCCCGGCTTAAGCGTTGAAGCTCAGTAGCAAGCTTTATTCGTTGCGCTTCTCCACCCGAAAGTTCCGTTGCCGACTGTCCCAAACGCAAATAGCCTAAACCTACTTCTTTTAATACACGGAGTGAACGACTAACCCGATCTTCTTGTTCAAAAAATACAGCAGCTTCGTCCACGGTCATTTCAAGAACTTGGGAGATATTTTTATTTTTATAGGTAATTTCTAAAGTATCAACATTATAGCGGGCTCCATCACAAACAGGGCAAGGAGCGTAAACACTTGGTAAAAATAAAAGTTCTACCATCACAAAACCTTCACCATTACAATTAGAACACCGACCTTTACCAACATTAAATGAAAAACGTCCAGCTTTATAGCGACGTGATTTAGCTAGTTTTGTTGAAGCAAACAACTTTCTTACTACATCAAATAAGCCTGTGTACGTTGCAAGATTAGAACGGGGAGTTCTGCCAATAGGTTTTTGATTAACTACAACCATACGTTTTATAGATTCAGAACCTGCTACTATTTCGCCTTTTAATTTTGTTACATTCTTTTGTTGTAAATCATCTTCTGACTCTTCATCTTCTGTTGGAGAACTTTTTCCCAGTTGTGTAGCCATCAATTTGACTAATAATTGACTAACCAAACTGCTTTTTCCTGAGCCTGAAATACCGGTAACACTTGTTAATACGCCCAAAGGAAAAGATACCGAAAGGTTTTTTAAGTTATTTCCAGTAACTCCGTTTAACTTTAGCCAATTAGATGGTTTACGAAAGTTATTTTTATTAAGAGGAGAATTGTTAAATAAATGTTCTCCGGTTTTGGAATTCGTGATTTCTTTCAATCCAGCCGGCGGACCGCTGTATAAAATATCTCCACCGCCTTCTCCAGCATTTGGTCCTACATCTACAATCCAATCTGCATGGCGAATTACATCTAGCTCATGCTCTACAATAAAAAGTGAATTACCGCTAGCTCTTAACCTGTCCAAAGCTTGTAGTGAAGCTTTAGTATCTGCAGGATGCAAACCTGCAGAAGGTTCATCTAAAACATATACGACACCAAATAAATTACTGCGGACTTGAGTTGCCAATCTTAAACGTTGATGCTCTCCTGGAGAAAGTGTAGGTGTACTTCGTTCTAAGGATAAATAACCTAAACCTAACTCTAATAGAACTTTCAATCGTGCTACAAAATCTTCTGCAATTCGTTGTGCGACTAAGGCTTTTTCTTGCTTATTTTTAACTGATGTAGAAAGAGTTGAAGCAGTACCGTTACTATAAGGAGTGAAAATAGAAAGCAATTTTTTTAATGGTAATCTTGAGATTTCAGCAATGTCATAATCTGCAAAAGTTACAGAAAGTGATTCGTGACGTAAACGTTTCCCTTTACAAGTAGGACATTCGTTGCTTAACATATATTGAGATACCCGTTTTTTCATCAAATCACTTTTAGTATTTGCATAAGTATTCAATACGTAATTTTTGGCACCAGAAAACGTTCCCATATAGCTAGGCTCTTCGTTTCTTTTGATGGCAAGTTGAACTTCTTCTCGATCTAAGCCCGGATATACGGGTACCTGTGGTTTTTCATCAGTAAATAGGATCCAATCTCGATCTTTTTTAGGAAGATCTTTCCAAGGAATATCAACATCAAAACCTAAGGTAATTAGAATGTTACGAAAATTTTGTCCTAACCAAGCTTTAGGCCAAGCAGCAATAGCTTTTTCCCGAATTGATAAGGAATCATCAGGAACCATGCTCTGTTCTGTTACTTCGTAAACCCTCCCAAGTCCGTGACATTTAGGACAAGCTCCTTCTGGTGTGTTGGTTGAAAATGATTCGGCATATAAAATAGGTTGTCCTTCTGGGTAATTTCCTGCACGGGAATATAACATTCGTAACAAATTAGACAATGTAGTTACAGAGCCAACCGAAGATCGGGTAGAGCCAGAACTTCGTTGCTGTTGTAATGCAACGGCAGGAGGAAGCCCTTCTACTTGATCTACTTCAGGTATAGGCATTTGATGAAAAAGTCGTCGTGCATAAGGTGATACAGATTCAAGATATCTTCGCTGTGCTTCGGCATATAAAGTACCAAAAGCAAGTGATGATTTACCTGAGCCAGATACTCCCGTAAAAACAACTAGTGCATCACGAGGAATTTCTAGGTTTATATTTTTAAGATTATGTTGACGTGCTCCGCGTACCGTAACGAAACCATTTTTATGCGAATTGTTTCTTTTTGATTGTCCCATGGGGGTTGAAGAAACAAAAAAATATCAAGAATTGATAGTTGATTTTTTTAAAATTATGATAAAAAATAGGGAGGCGATTAGCCTCCCAAAAGTTAAATACTTTCAACAAATTCTGAAAAGACTTCTTTATGACGTTCAAGATCTAAGTTTCCAGAAACAGAAACGCGAACAATATAATCTTTATCACCTTCTTTGGTAGTTCCTTGTGTAGAAGTTGCCGGGACGGTCCAATAACAACCTTTTAGCTGTCCGTAACTTACGCAAAATTTACTTTCCTCAGGGATTTCGGTAATCATTAAATTGATTAATTGTAAGTTTAATCGTCTTTTATAAGCTTCTTTTTCTTCAGCCGTGTTTCCTTTGGTAGGGAGGTCTAATGAGAAAACAGAAGGTGTAAAACCTTCATTTGCTAATTCTTCTGAAACAAAATTGATTTTAGCTTCGGGTAAAGTTTTATGGATAAAGTTTACAAATTCACGCGTATTTTTATAAGCATTTTTAATCCGTTGATTTATAGACGGTAATTGTTTTGCTAAAATTTCATACTGCAGCGCTGTAGCTTCATTATCACAAAGGTTGAGGTTTATTTCTATATACTCTAACAAAGCTTCGGTTTTAGTATTTCCTACACAATAACCAGCAGTACAGAGTCCGCCACTAGGAAATTTAGATCCGCTAGCATAAGAAATAGCTCTCATTGTTGAAAGCTTATCGCCTTCACCTAAAAAATGTACATCTGGACAAAAAGTTTGGTCTAAAATAAAAACAGGATCGATGGCAGTTGTTCCGGTTTCAGTTGTACGTTTGGCATTTAAGACGTCTTGAAGTTTTTTAAGATCCGGAACTTCAACTCGTGGATTTGTAGGAATTTCTGCAATAATGTATGGAACAGCATCTTGCTTAGCAACTTCGTTTAACACAGTATCTATACTTTGTACCATATCGTTATCACCATCCACTGGCAAATCTACTACAGTAACATTATCTAAGCAATCAGCAACTCTTCTGGCTTGGTCGTTTGTACCTCCATAACAATTTGGAGGTACAATAAATTTAATTTTTTTTCCTTTATAATTTTCCGTAGCAAATTGCGTGAGTCCCATCATAATAGCGTATTGCATAGATAAACCACAAGAAGCTACTAATGCTTTTGAATTTGTATTGGTAATTTTATTCAATAAAGTAGTGACTTGATTTTTATTTGCAGGCAAGTCACTTTTTTGAGGCGATAAAGAAGTGTTTTCTATTAATGCTTTTAAAGCAATATGACAATTATCAGGCGTCATAGAAATTGTTTCTCTTCTTCTAACATGTTGAATAGCTGAAATGTAAGAAGCATTTTTATTTGTATTTACAATTAAAACACTACCTAAGTCAGCTTGCAAATTGATGTAAAAGTCAATATTTGAATTAAGCTTAACTTTATCTACTTTATCATTTTGGGAAATAAAAATTGTACTTCCATCAAATGATGAAACATCGTTTAGACTTTCAACTTTTTTTACGTCAAAATTATATCCATAAACGCGTTGTATTAGCTCGGTATCAAAATAATCAGGAAGTTTATCAGTATAGACAATTTGTGTGCTTTTATTATCTAATAAGTTTTTTCTTAGAATAGCTAAAATGGGAATTGTCTTTGATTGAAAACTGATGACATTTTGCGGATCAAGCTTGTGTAAATTAGCAATTGTCCATTCTAAAATACAAGATAAAGGGTGCCCTAATCTGATGTAATCGTAAGCAGTAGGTAATTTATGGAGTGCTGCTGTTTCAGAATTATTTTTTTTATATAAGTTTTCAAATTCTTCTAAAAATTGCGTTTTAGCTAATTTTTCATCATAAATATCCAATCGGTGAGTGGTAAGCTTTAGCCAGTCAGTTGGCATATTTACGAGTACTTCTTTTATATAATTGAACATTTTATCTTTTTCCATATTTATCGACTTTTAATAGGGCGATAATATACATGAATTAGATTTTTATTAAAATGTTATAGGGTGTTTTTCTCAAGTCTGATGCAAGTAAAGGAATAAGTTTTGTGCTTAATTTTTACAGTCTTGTCCAAAAGAATTAGAAGATATAAAAATTCCATGGCAAGTTGATAAAATAAAAAAACCGTAAATATTTAAAAATTAAACATTTACGGTTTTTAAAAAGTGGAGTCGGGGAGACTCGAACTCCCGTCCAAACAAGCAATTCAATAGCTTTCTACACGCTTAGTCTTCGTTTGGTTGTCGATGCAAGACCGGCCGAAAACCACCAATCTTACACGTATTCTCGCTTAAATTTCAAAACTGCATCAAGACCCTGCAGTTTCTATATTTACTTTATCGGTGCCTCAAATGTGAGTGCCGTAAATCAAGGCGCTCACGAGACATCTTGGCTCCCTGTCTTACAGGGACTAAGGTATCCTACTATAATTCAGATTACGCAGCCAAGGCGTAGTTATTCTCGCCGTTTAAAAAAGTCTGAAATATGAGATTTACGAGCTATATTCCAGCGCTCGGCGTGCTTACCATTCAATTAGACTCGCTGTCAAAACCAAATCGACCCCAGTAAAAAAAGAACTTTTAAAAAATCTTGGGCGTTCCGTCTGCCTTTTTAGGCATCCGGCGGGCTATCCGTTACAATTCCTCATCTCTATCGAGATTCCGGGATTTTCACTTCTATCCCTAACACAAGTGCAAAGCTACAAAGAAAATCATATATTTACACAGTAATCTAACTTCAAAAGCTATACCATTTGTATGAAATTAGGAATAATTAAAGAAAGAAAAACTCCACCTGACAGAAGAGTCGTTTTTTCACCCGAAAAATTAACAGTATTATTAGATAAATTTCCTGAAACAGATGTGACTGTAGAAAATTCTGATATTCGGATTTTTTCCGATGAAAGTTATAAAAAAGCAGGATTAAAAGTTTCAGAAGATTTATCAACTTGTGATGTTTTGCTTGGCGTAAAAGAAGTTCCTATTTCAGCATTAATTCCACGTAAAAAATATTTTTTCTTTTCGCATACCATAAAAAAGCAACCTTATAATAGAGAACTTTTACAAGCTATTTTAGAGAAGAAAATAGAATTGTATGATCACGAAACAATTACAGACGCCAGAGGAAATCGGTTAATTGGTTTTGGTCGATATGCGGGTATTGTAGGCGCTTATAATGGATTTAGAGCTTTAGGTTTGCGCGACAATTTATTTGAATTACCCAAAGTTGAAAACTTACCAGACTATAAAAGTTTAATTCAGCAGCTTCAAAAAATTGAATTGCCAATAATTAAAATAATTTTAACCGGAAATGGAAAAGTAGCAAATGGAGCAAAAGAGGTTTTAGAACATTTAGGAATTAAAGAAGTTAATGTACAAGATTATTTAGTTAATAATTTTGATGAACCTGTTTTCTGTAAGATAGATGTATTAGATTATAACAAAAGAAAAGATGGAAAAAACCTTGATCGGTTCGATTTTTATAACCATCCGGAAGAATACGATTCTGACTTTATGCGTTTTGCAGCTGTATCAGATATGTTTATAGCCGGTCATTTTTTTGGCGATGGAGCCCCATTTTTATTTACGAGAGAAGATGCAAAAAAGGCTGAATTTAAAATTAACTTAATTGCAGATGTTAGTTGCGATATTGATGGACCGGTGGCTTCAACAATTCGTCCTTCAACAATTGCCGATCCGTTTTATGGATATGATCCAGTAACAGAAAAAGAAGTTGCTTTTAATGCTAAAAATGCAATAACTGTAATGGCGGTAGATAATTTACCTTGTGAGTTACCAAAAGATGCGAGCGAGGGTTTTGGAGAAATGTTTTTAAAACACGTAATTCCCGCATTTTATGATAATGATAAAAATGGAATTTTAGAACGTGCGCGTATGACTTTCAATGGGAAATTGACACCACGTTATTCATACTTGCAAGCTTTTGTAGAGGGTAAGGAATAAAAATTTTACTATGAAAAATCTATGTTATATACTTATTGTTTTTCTTGTTTTTCTTGTTTGTCTTGGGTGTAAATCAACACAGCAGCTTACAAGTGCACCAGCAGGAGAACTAAATGTAATGACTTATAATATTCGTTATGGTGCAGCTAAAGAAAAGAAAGAGATTAATAATTGGGTGTCTAGAAAAATGATTTTAATTAATCAGCTAAAAAAATATCACCCAGATATTATGGGTTTGCAGGAAGTAGTAGACGAGCAATTAACATTAATTTCTAAAAGTTTATCAAACTATAAAAGTGAGGCCACAAAAAGAAATACAAAAGCCAACGGCAGTTCAGAGCCTATATTTTTTAAAGCAGATAAATTTAAAAAGTTAGACGGTAATACGTTTTGGCTTTCTGAAACGCCTTTGCAAATGTCTAAAGGTTGGGATGCTGCAGAAAAAAGGGTTTGTACTTATGTTTTATTAAAAGATAGGCAAAGTGAAAAACGTTTCTATGTTTTTAATACGCATTTTGATCATAAAGGTAGGAAAGCACAGGTAGAAAGTGCAAAGCTAATGGTTCAAAAAATTAGAGAAATTAATACAGAAAATTATCCGGTCATAATTCTAGGAGATTTTAATGCGCAGTATTATCAAGAGCCTTATAAGATTATAGCTAATAATTTTAAAGATGCTGCAAAAATTAATCCTGAACAAAATTTAGGACCCAAAGGCACATTTAATTGGTTTAATGCCAACCGATCACACCCTTATCAAATAGATTATATTTTTTTTACTGAAAATGTGCAATTAAGACGATATGAGGTTATAGAAGATGAATATGAAGATACTTACCCATCTGACCATTTTCCTATTTTGGTTAAATTAAAATTGTAAAAAAAGCAGGCAGTTTTTTTGCCTGCTTTTTTTTTTATAAAACTACTGTTCATTATTCCAGTCAATTTTTCTTGAAGCAAACATTACACTTGCTAAAATTAAAAATAATCCAATACTTCCTATTAATAATGCATAATTTTCTAGTTGGATAATTACATAAATAAATCCGTAAATAGCAGTAAGACTGATAAAAATTAGTAGCGGAAACTTTATATTTTTAAAAATAAAGCGGGCATAAATTCCTATTAATAATACTACTGCAGTCCCCGCTATTAAGTAGGCTTTTAAAAACGAACTATGTTCAGAAATAGATAACAGTAATGTGTAAAACATGACTAATGCTAAGCCAATCATTAAATATTGAAATGGGTGAATATAAATTTTACTTACAATTTGAATGAGTAAAAAAACTAGAAGCGTTAAACCAATTACCAAAAATCCATATTTTGCTGTACGTTCGTTTTTTTGATATTCATCTACCGGAATAATAAAGTTTGTTCCAAAAGCAAACTCATTTAAATTGGGTAGTTTTTTTATAAAAAGCTGCTCAAATTGTCGGTTAATTTGTAGAATTTTCCAACTAGCTTTAAAACCATTTTCTGAAATTTCTCTGCTACCGTCTTCGGGTAAAAAATGCCCATCAAAACTTGGTGAAGCCCAATTCGATTGCATATTAGCTGTGGTGGATTTCCCTACGGGAATAAACTTTAAACTCTCACTTCCGTTGATTTGTAAATTGAATTGAAAAGGGATGGTTTTTTCTTTTAAATCAATTACATTAAGCGTATTGCTTTGCAGCGTTTTTAAATACGCTTTGTTATATTTCGGAAGTAAAGAGAGTTTTTCTTTCTCGCCTAATTTTATTTCAACTTGATTTCTAATTCCTTTTAAATTAGATGTCTTTAAAATTAAACTGGCCTTTTCCCATTGCAATTGGTCTTCGGTTATATCTTCTTTTGCTAAATCAGGTAAGGTGAAATTCCCCCCAACTGTCAAATCTGTTGTAAAAACAACCGATTTATAGATGCTTCGTTCTAAGGCTTTAGCATCGACATTAGAGTTTATTGCTAAGTTTTCCGGTAAAATAAAAATAGCCTCTTCGTGTTTTACCTTTTCTATATCTTGTTCTTTGGTTGTCTTGTTGTAGTGTGTTTCTTCTGTGTAGTAAATGTAAGGAATTTTTAAAATTGGTCCAGAGAGTAAAATATCATTACCCCATTTGTTATTAATTTCCGTAATAACCTCTTCTTGTCTTTTTGAACGTTCATTAATTAAATCTTGTACAAAACTCAGCGGAATTAATAATACAAGAATTAAAATACCTACAACCAGCATTCTTGCAGTAATTGAAGTTTTTAACCAATTTCCGAATTTACTTTTTTGCTTTTCCATAATAATGTGTTTTAGATTTTTGTGAATATTATATTGATGTGGATTTATTTTTCTGAAAAATTTCAGCCCTAAATTCGTTGTAGTTTTTTTGAAGCAACTTTTTATAATCAAAATGATGAAAAGGCTTTGCGTCTTTTCCTTTTAAAAAAGATTTATAATAAAAAGCGAAGTATTCTGGAAGAATGAAAGTTCCTAATATAATAGCCCCAAACATATAGGGGCTTTTTTTACCGTTTCCTAAACACAAATATTGTAGGGCAATTTCTTCTTCAACTGAAACTCCATATTGTGTTAAAGTGTGGTAAGCATCGTGGCGTTCAACTTTTGGAATAAGCTGAAAATGATGTTGATTTAAGAATTCGCCTAGCTTATGCCCAAAACTTTCTGAAGGATATAGCAATAACTCTTGAACACTTACACACCAGGGAATATGATTCTTTTTAAACCACTTTGTGTAAATTTTTTTAGAAAATTCAAATAGCCATAATACAAGTTTTTTTCTCATTTTCAACAATTTTAAAGTACTTTGTATTTCAAAGTTAATAGATAAAAAAAATAGGGTTAATTTTTTCTTTTAATTATTTCTTCTAACGCATCAATATGTTTTTGAAACTCCTTTTTTCCGAGGCGAGTGGCAGCATATTGTGTGTTTGGTTTTCTATCAATAAACGATTTTTGAACCGATAGATAGTTCGCTTTTTCTAAAGCTTTTATATGGCTCGCTAAATTTCCATCGGTTACTTCTAATAATTCTTTTAAGCGTTTAAAATTTACGTTTTCATTTACCATAAGAATAGACATAATTCCCAGGCGTACCCGATGATCAAATAGTTTATTTATATTTTCAAGTAAACTCACTAGGCTGATTTTTGTTCGTTAACATACATTAGGCTTCCATAGATAATATGAAGAATACCAAAACCAAAAGCCCAAAACCATAATCCGTAACCGGGAAAGATTGCACAAATTATACCGGCAATAATTTCAGCATAACCTAAATATCTAATACTACCCAATGTATATTTTGAAGCATTTACAAGTGCTAAACCGTAAAAAATTAACATTAAAGCGGCACTGAGTCCGTAATGTTCTTGTCCTAATTTTATGAGAATATAAATTCCACCAGTTGCTAGGGGAATTAAAAAGTTTAGCAATAATCTTCGGGTAGTTTGATCCCAAATTTTCTCATCGTTTTTTCTCGCCTTTCTCAAGCTAATAATAATTGCGGTTGCGATACTTAAAAAAGCAACTAAAGCAAGATCTATTAAAACAAAACGAAAATCTGCCGATCTTGTTGAAGCATTAATATAACTAGATTGATTTTGAAATAGAAAAACATAAGCAAAAGCGGCACCAATTAATGCGTAAACTCCAGCCATTATTCCTGCTAAACCGCTTAATGAAATAAATCTAGAAGAGCGATTCATTAAATTTCTAATATCAGAAATTTCTTGATGATAATTTTTTTCTTTCATACGATTAAAGTGCTTTGAAAAACAAAGTAAATAAAATATATCCTGATATACAATTTATTAGCTCATTTTTTAAAAAATGAAATTTTTAGATAAAAATAAAATAGAGATTTTAAAGCGTATTTATTGTTTTTCGAATAGCTACAAGATTACTTAATAACTTTTCTAAATATTGGAGATCAAGCATATTTGCGCCGTCACTTTTTGCGTTTGCAGGATCAAAATGAGTTTCAATAAAAAGTCCGTCAACGTTATTAACTACTCCTGCACGCGCAATGGTTTCAATCATATCGGGTCTTCCACCGGTAACGCCACTACTTTGGTTGGGTTGCTGTAACGAATGTGTTACATCTAAAACAGTTGGTGCAAATTCACGCATTGTAGGAATTCCACGAAAATCTACCAACATATCTTGATAGCCAAACATCGTTCCCCGGTCAGTAACCATAACTTGTTCGTTGTTACAATCGGTTACTTTTTTTACCGCATGTTGCATACTTTCGGGACTCATAAATTGTCCTTTTTTCAAGTTGACTACTTTTCCGGTTTCTGCTGCAGCAACTACCAAATCGGTTTGACGAACTAAAAATGCAGGAATCTGCAAGACATCTACATATTCTGCAGCTAGTTTCGCATCGCTTACTTCGTGAATATCAGTAACAGTAGGAATATTGAATGTTTCTGAAACTTTACGTAGTATTTTCAGTGCTTTTTCATCGCCAATGCCGGTAAAACTATCAATTCTGCTACGGTTTGCTTTTTTAAAACTTCCTTTAAAAATATAAGGAATCTCAAGCTTATCGGTAATTTCTACCACCCGTTCTGCAATGCGCAAGGCCATATCTTCATTTTCTATGGCACACGGTCCGGCGAGAAGAAAAAAGTTACCTGAATTTATATGTTTTAACTGCGGAATTAAATCAAGTTTCATAACATCATTTTTGAAAGGCTAAAGATACTGTTTTTAACTTATTCAAAAAAAAGATGTGACCTTTCTCGATAATTATATTTTATCAAAAATTAGCGCTTTACAAAGTGAAAGAAATTGATTAACTTCATAACATAATATCTTAGTTATGAAAAAGTTTCTATCTATATTTTTGCTACTTTTTATTTCAGCTTGTGCCAGTATTCCTAAAGAAGCACCGGAACTTTCACAGCATTTGGGTGTGGAGTTACAAGAATTAGAAAATGCACATCTCAATTTGGTTAAATCATTTTTTCAGCAAGAAAAGCAGAAAGTACGAAAATTTGTAGATGAAAAATGGTTGCCTTTATATGCTACAAATTTTTTTGAAGAACCCGCTATAGAAAATGTTTGGCAGCAGGTTGTTGTTTCGGGAAATAAGGAAGATCGACTTCAATTTATTGTAAAAACTGCGCCAAAACTTCAGCAGCAAATTAATTTAAAATATCAAGAGTTAATAACGCCATTAAATCAATTAGAACTAGAATTAACAACTTCAATTCGTGCAAAATATAACAATGCAAAAAGCATCAACCAAAGTTTAACTTCTTACTTGTATTCAGCGGCAGATGTAGCCGAAAACAGACAGCGATATTTAGATATGGTGGGTGTTTCTGAAGAAGGAAATAATCAATTGATTCATGAAACTGAACAAATTACAGCACAACTTTTAAAAGGAGCAGAGACTGTAGAAGAAGCAGAAGAAAAAATTAGACTTTTTACTGAAAAAATGGAAGAGTTACTGGCAAAATTATAAGATTATGGCAAAAAAAAGCACAAAAATAGATTGGGATGGTTTTGATGAAAAAGTAAAAGAAGCTTCAAAAAAAGCAGCCCAAAAAACCGATGATCAATTAGCATTGCAATTGGCTTCTATTACAAGTTTGACCCAAAAAGAAATTCAAGAGATTTTTCCCGAAAAAGCCGATGTTGAAAAATTGTCTGAGCTAATGGGTATTGTAAAATCCAGTACTTCTAGGAATAATAAAATCAATAAAATTGTTGATGATTCAGAAAAATTTGCCGGTATTATTGTAGATCTTTTAGGTAAATATTTTTAAGTATGGCAGCAGAATTTTTAGAAGACGAGCGCTTAACTAAGCTGGTAACAAGAGCTCGAAATTTGCAGAAACAACAAAAAGTTTTTTCTGATGTGGTAGACGATAAGGGCAATCAATATGTAGATTTAGTGCAAGAAGGTGGCGGCGTTTTAGGAATAGGATTGGTGGGTTATGCCTATATTTTAGAGCAAGCCGGGATCAGGTTTTACAGCTTAGCAGGAACTTCTGCAGGAGCCATTAGTACACTTTTGGTTGCTTGTATGGGTAAAATTGGGGAGCCGGTTTCTATGAAAATATTAGAAATTTTAAGTCAGAAAAATTTATTCGATTTTGTTGATGGACCAAAAGGAATTAAAAATTTAATTCAGAAAAAGATCGAAGGGAAGTCCGGCCTGTTTTGGAATGTTCTTTGGAATAGCTGTTCCATTTATTATTCAATTAAAAATAAGTTCGGATTAAATCCTGGAAAAACTATTGAAGAGTGGTTTTTTACCAAATTAAAAGAAGAAAATATTACCACCTTATCAGCTTTACAAAAACACAGAACAGATTTACCGAAGCTAAAAAATAGACTGGATAAAAAATTACCGGTAAGTGAACCTCGTTTGGCTATTATAACTTCTGAAATTACCACACATACAAAAGTAGATTTCCCGAGAATGGCAAGCTTGTATTGGGAAAATGTAGAAGAAATATCTCCGGCAGAATTTGTAAGAGCATCCATTTCAATTCCTGCGTTTTATTATCCATACAATAAAAGTAACATTCCGTTTGCTGGAAAAAAGGCAACAAATAATTGGCAAGAAATGGCAGGCTACTATGGAAAGATCCCACCTGAGGTAAAGTTTGTTGATGGCGGTTTGTTATCTAACTTTCCTATTAATATTTTTCATAGAGCGTATGTGCCTTCGCGTCCAACTTTTGGTGTTCGCTTAAGCACTTATCGTCAAAATTATAGTAAAACGCAGTCATTTTTCAGTTATACGTGGGCAATCGTAAATACAATGCGTCAAATTCATGATTATGATTTTATTCATCAAAATCCAGACTATAAACAATTAATTTGCCATATTGACGCCGATGAAGAATTTAATTGGCTAAATTTTGATATGAAAAAGGAGCGTCAAAAAGAACTTTTCTTACTTGGTGCTGAAAAAGGGATAGAGTTTTTAGAAAAATTTGATTGGGAAGCTTATAAAAAAACTAGAGAAAAAACTTTAGCTTAAAAATTTTATAATATGTAATAAAGAAAAACTACAGTGCTAATAGTTAAAAAAATGATTAACCTTATTAGTTTTTGCTTTACCAATTTTTTATTTCCGCCTTTCCAATCTCTTTTCATTAACAAGTAAAAAGATGCAATAGCCAAAACAGCCATTACACAAGAAATAAGCATTGTTTGAAATTGAGCAAAACTTCCTAAACTTTTAATACTGAAAAACAGAAATAAAAGTAAAAAAGGAAATATGCGTAGCGTTTTGTTCGATATTTTTTCTAAATAATTTTTCATAGTAAATTATTTAAAATTCGGTTACTTCAGTTTTCCTCTTTCTTTTATAAGCAACTAAAAAAGTCACCGAAACAGGAATAAGCGGTAATAAAATGTAAAGCTTTGTTAAATGACTCAACATATCTAAATCTCCAATTATAATAGCTAAAAACATAATTAATATCGGAACTGTTTGAAGTATTTTCATTGGAACTTTCTGTAGATATTTAAACATACTAGTAGCTTGTTTTACACAAATATATAAAATCTATTATTTAAAGATTACGGAGTTTTAAAATTTTCAACATAATCAACTGAAAATCAAATAATAGTTAAATTTTTACACTAAAAAATAATTTTGTGCAAAACCTTTTCAGAAAATAAAAATATACCCCGATAAAACAGAAAATAAAGCCTACATTTGCAGCCTTTTAAACAAGGCTTTTTATGACAGCGATAAGAAATATTGCAATTATTGCACACGTTGACCACGGAAAAACAACCCTGGTTGATAAAATTATGTACCACTGCCGCTTGTTTCGTGACAACGAAAACACAGGAGATCTTATTCTAGATAATAACGATTTAGAGCGTGAACGTGGAATTACCATTACATCTAAAAACGTATCGGTAACCTATAAAGATACAAAAATCAATATTATTGACACTCCTGGTCACGCCGATTTTGGAGGAGAAGTTGAGCGTGTTTTAAACATGGCCGATGGTGTTTTACTATTAGTAGATGCTTTTGAAGGACCAATGCCACAAACGCGTTTTGTACTGCAAAAAGCAATTGATTTAGGATTGAAACCTTGCGTGGTTGTCAATAAAGTAGATAAAGAAAACTGTACACCAGATGAAGTGCACGAAAAAGTGTTTGATTTGATGTTTGAGTTGGGTGCAGAAGAATGGCAGTTAGATTTTCCAACTGTTTACGGTTCAGCAAAAAATAACTGGATGAGTGAGGACTGGAAAAATGAAACCGAAAATATTGAGCCATTATTAGATATGGTTATCAAACATATTCCGGCTCCTAAAGTAGATACCGACGGTACGCCACAAATGCTGATTACTTCTTTAGATTTTTCATCATTTACAGGACGTATTGCTATTGGGCGCTTGCAGCGTGGTATTTTAAAAGAAGGAATGCAGGTTTCTTTGGTAAAACGCGATAAGAGCATCAAGAAAACTAGAATTAAAGAATTACAGGTTTTTGAAGGTTTAGGTCGGAGAAAAGTAGAAGAAGTTACTGCTGGAGATATTTGTGCAATTGTAGGATTAGAAGGTTTCGAAATTGGTGATACTATTGCTGATATTGAAAACCCTGAAGGACTTAAAACTATTGCTATAGACGAGCCAACAATGAGTATGTTGTTTACTATTAACGATTCGCCTTTCTTCGGAAAAGACGGAAAGTTTGTAACATCAAGACACATTAAAGATCGTTTGTTTAAAGAATTGGAAAAGAATTTAGCGCTTCGTGTAAATGAAACGGATAGTGCAGATAAATTTAACGTATTTGGTCGTGGTGTACTTCACTTATCGGTTTTAATAGAAACCATGAGAAGAGAAGGTTACGAGTTACAAATTGGTCAGCCGCAAGTAATCATCAGAGAAATTGATGGTGTAAAATGTGAGCCAGTTGAAGAATTAACTATTGATTTACCAGAAGAAGTTTCAGGTAAAGCAGTAGAGATGGTAACTATGCGTAAAGGAGAAATGTTGAGTATGGAAGCTCGTGGAGACCGTATGGTTTGTGAGTTTATTATTCCATCGCGCGGTATTATCGGTTTACGTAATCAATTGTTAACCGCAACCGCCGGTGAAGCAATTATGGCACACCGTTTTAAAGAGTATCAACCTTTAAAAGGTGATATTCCACAACGATTAAACGGTTCATTAGTTTCTATGGAAAAAGGAAGTGCGATTCCTTATTCTATTGATAAATTACAAGACCGTGGTAAGTTTTTTGTAGATCCGGGAGAAGATATTTATGAAGGACAAGTAATTGGTGAAAATTCTCGTCAAGATGATATGGCAGTAAATATTACCAAAACCAAAAAACTTTCTAACGTACGTTCATCTGGAGCAGATGATAAAGCTAAAATTGTTCCTGCAATTAAATTTAGCTTAGAAGAAGCTTTAGAATATATTCAAAAAGATGAGTATGTTGAGGTAACGCCAAATCACTTACGAATCAGAAAAATTTTCTTGACAGAAAACGAACGTAAGCGTAATAAGATTATATAATCTTTTATATACGATTAATTTTGAAAACCCTGAATTTTAAAAGTTCAGGGTTTTTTAGTTAATTTTTTTATGCTCTTATTTTATAGAACTACTTAGGATTGAATTAAAATGTCTTATTTTTGTTTATGAAATCCAATCATTTTTATGAAGAAACGTCTTTTAGAGATTTTTCAAAAAAATAAACTTTTAAAAGTTACTTCTCAGAATAGTGCTGGTATTTTAGTTAAACTTTTTACTGGATTGGCTACTTCTAAAATTGTAGCGTATTTTTTTGGACGTTCAGGAATGGCGCTCTTAGGTAATTTAAAAAACTTCCAGAGTGTTGTAAATAGTTTGTCAATAGGAGGTTTAGAAAAAGGTGCTATACGTTATTCGGCAGAATATAAAGATGACTCTAAGCGTCTTAAAAGTTTTGTGTCAACCTTATTAGTGATAGGGATTTCAATTTGTTTTTTGTTAGGAATTATATTGTTTATTGGTAGTAGTTTTTTTAACCAACTTATTTTTCCAACTAAAAATTTTGACTATGTTTTTAAACTTTTAGCGATAATTTTGCCTTTACATATGCTCAATGTGTATTGTTTATCAATTCTAAAAGGCTTAGGAGAGTTTAAAAAAGTAATTTTTATAAATGTTTTTAGTAATATTATAAATCTTGCTTTAATGGGATTGTTAGTCTGGCAATATGGTTTTGAAGGGGCTATTCTTACTGTTGTTATTTTACCTTCTGCTATTTTGATAATTACTTTAATTGTTGCTAATAAAAAGCTAGATGTAATAAGGAACTTTAGGTTTATAAATATTTCTCGTATATTCAGTAAAAATTTAAGTCATTATGCATTAATGACACTAATTTCTAGTGTGACATTTCCTATTATATTTTTGCTAGTAAGGAACTTTATTATTGCTGAAGTAGGAATTGATGAGGCTGGTTATTGGGAGGCTTTAAACAGGATTTCCAATTACTATTTATTATTTGTGATGTCATTATTGTCTCTTTATATATTGCCTGAATTAGCAGCTGCAAAAACAGATGATGGTTTTAAAGCAATTATTTTTAATTTTTATAAAACCATACTCCCATTTTTTGGTATAGGTTTAATACTAATATATATATTCAGATACTGGATTGTTAAAGTAATATATTCAGAAGAATTTTTGCCAATGATATCTCTTTTTAAATGGCAATTGATAGGTGATTTTATAAGGGTGTCTGTTATTGTTATAACACATCAATTACACGCAAAAAAAATGATATGGAAATTTATTTTATCAGATATGTTTTTGGCAGCAACAACATACTTAAGTAGTGTTATATTTATAAAACAATTGGGATTAGAAGGGGTTACAATAGCTCATACAGTAACTTGGTTTCTTTATGGTTTAGTGATATTATTTATCTTCAGAAAAACATTTTTAAGCAAATGGATCACTTGAAATTAATAAAAAAATCACTTGTTTTTTGGGTCCTACCTATACTTGTAAGTTTTCTATTTGAAATTTTTTGTGCAGACTTTAATTCATATAGTTTAAATAATTTGTTAGAAAACTTATTGTTTTTTAGTATACTTTTTTTAATCGTTCCACTATTTAGTAATAGGACGATAAAGCTTTTTTTAACCCGGTATCTCTATATTTTATTTGTTTTTGGATTGTTTGTAGAAACAGTTTTTTATTACATTTTCCAAACAAATTTTACAGCTTCTGCAATTTTTATATTATTAGAAACTAATTTTTCTGAAGCTAAAGAGTTTTTAGACTTTTATATAAACGTTTACATTATATCCTACCTTTTTATTTTAATAGTAGTTGTTTCTATTTTTTTTAAGACCATTAAAAAAAAGGATATTATTCAATTATCGTTGCCGTATAAACTTTTTGCGGGAGTCTTTGTTTTGATATTCTTAGTTTTACTAAAGCTCAGCGGATTAATTTCCTATAATATGCCTTACCTTATAATAAAATCTACTAAAGCATACTGGGTTGAACAGCAAAAAATGAATAATTCTAATATTTCATCTTCAAAAGGACATTTTACTCAAGTAAGTAAAAAAAATAAAAAAGAACAGGAGCTATTTGTTTTGGTAATTGGAGAATCTACCACGAG
This sequence comes from Mesonia aquimarina, assembly GCF_003667275.1. Lineage (GTDB taxonomy): Bacteria > Bacteroidota > Bacteroidia > Flavobacteriales > Flavobacteriaceae > Mesonia > Mesonia aquimarina. The sequence goes on from NZ_RCNV01000007.1 coordinate 123,335, forward strand.
AAATCATATGAATATTTATGGTTATCCAAGAGAAACAACCCCTAGATTAAATTTGCTGAAAAATGAACTAGACTTATATCAAAATGTAATTAGCCCCCATACCTATACTATTGAAACTTTAAAACAAAATTTAACTTTAAATGGTTTTAAAAAATCAAAAGAATCCTCAATTGTACAATTAATGAATCAAGCTGGTTTTAAAACTTTTTGGTTCTCTAATCAACAACCAATTGGTCCTTTTGATAGTATGGTTACTGAAATAGCAAAAGCATCTGATATTCTAAAGTTCACTAATTTAAATAGACATTCGCATAACACACCATATGATGGTGTTTTGTTGGATAATTTAATAGCAGCAGTAAAAGACCCTGCGAAAAGAAAATTTATAGTTATACACTTATTAGGAACACATTTAAATTATGGATATCGTTTTCCTGAAAGATTTAATAAGTTTAATAAGTCACCTGAAGGTAAATATAAAGATAAAAAAGCCATAGAAACTATTAATAATTATGATAATGCCGTTTTGTATGTAGATTATGTATTAGCTGAAAGTATAGAAATTTTGAAACAAGCAAATTTAAAAAGTTATTTGTTGTATTTTTCAGATCACGGAGAAGAGGTTTATCAATCACGTTATTTTTCTGGGCATACATTATCAAAAGCAACAAAAAATATGTTTGAAATTCCATTTATTTTGTGGCGTTCAGAAAAGTTTAAAAAAGCGAAATTTATTTCAAAAGAAAATTATAGTAAACCTTATGTTACAGATGATTTGATTCATAGCATATCAGATTTGTCAGATGTTGACTTTGAAGAGTTATTACTTAATAAAAGTATTTTTTCAGATCAGTTTATACCTAAAAAAAGAATTGTTGGGGAAGGTATTAATTTTGATAACTATCGTTGGAATAAATCAAAATAAAATTAAAAATTGAAAAGTAATTCTTCTATTAAAATTTGTTTAGTAGGTATTTCTTTAGGAGGAGGAGGTGCAGAAAAATCTATAGCCCTACAATCTAAAATGCTTGATTCTATTGAGAATATAGAAGTGCATTTAGTTATTTTAACCAATAATATAGCTTACGATTATAAAGGTGAATTACTAAATTTAGGCGCTTTAAAGGAAAGTAAAAATACTTTCTTTTCAAGATTATATCGTTTTTCTCATTTTAGAAAATATTTAAAGAAACATCAATTTGATTATATAATAGATAATCGCCCTAAAAATAATTTTCTCAAAGAATATTATTATGCAAATTATATTTACCGTGGTTTTAAGCGTGTTTACGTTGTACATAGTAGTAAACAAGAAAATTATCTTACTCAGAAATTAAGACAAGGAGTCAAATTATATAATAAGAACTTTGCTACAATAGCAGTTTCTAATTATATAAAAAACACTGTGCTAGAAAAAAACGGAGTAAACAAAGTAAAGTGTATTTATAATACTTTTGATGAAGAAAAAATTGAAATAGCACCTCAAAAAGAGTTGCCCCAGAAGTATATTCTAGCTTATGGGAGAATGGTAGATGATATCAAAGATTATTCTTTTTTAATAAAATCTTATAATCATTCAAAACTATGGCAAGAAAATATTTATTTGATGCTAATGGGAGAAGGAAAAGATAAAACGGTACTTCAATCTTATGCAGAAAGCTTAGATTGTGCTCCATTTATAATTTTCAAACCTTTTTTGTCAAATCCTTATTCAATAGTTAAAAGCAGTCTTTTCGTAACCTTAACAAGTAAGTATGAAGGTTTTCCTATGGTTTTAGTAGAGTCACTTGCTTCAGGTGTTCCATTAGTTTCGTTAGATATAAAATCCGGTCCTTCTGAAATTATTCAAGACAGAATAAATGGACTACTTGTAAAAGATAGAGATTTTAAAAAATTTGCTCTAGCTTTAAGAGACATGGCTTTAGATGATAAACTTTATATTACTTGTAAAAAAAATACAATAAAAAGTATCAGTAAATTTAGAGAGAAAGAAATAGTAAGCCAGTGGAAAAATTTACTTTTTTAAATTTACCACTTATAAAATCAGGGAAATTTACTTTTCAAAAGCAGTCAATCTAATATTAAACTTTTTCAATAATTCTTTTAACCTATAAAGTGTTATTAACTGTGTACTGCTTAATTTTAAGAGCATAACTTGCTTTTTAGATAGTAAGTTAGGATTAATTTTCTTCTTTAACAATTTGGCATTCTTATAATCTTTTACAATCATACATTTTAAGTATAATGAAAATCTATTTATGATTATATATTTCTCTAAAGGGAAATTATTTTTAGCAATCTCATCAAATTTAGAAAAGTCTGTTTTATTTTTAAATTGAAATTTTTTTTGAGATAGACTACCCTCTACAAAGGTATAACTAGATGTGACAGTAGTAGAAAATGCAATCTTATAGCGTAGACCGATTCTAATCCAATAATCAGTATCCTGTCCGCTAATTATTCTCTCATCAAAAAAACCGATTTTTTTGGGTACAGTATGATTAAAAACAGTAGTAGATCCTGATAAAATAGGAGCTCCGTAACTGTGCTTTAGAAAATCCAAAAGTTGGTGATTTTTTGTATCGGGAACACCATTATAATTTGCTTTATATTTGCCTTGTTTGTCATGTATTTCTAAGGCTGTAGAAAACACCAAAGCAGAGGGGAATTCATTAATTAATGAACTAATTTCTTGTAAATGAATTTCATGCCAAATATCATCTGCATCTAAGAGTGCTAAATACTGTCCCTGAGCTTCTTTCATAGCTCTATTTCTACCAGCAGAAGCACCTTTATTTTCTTGTGAAAAATATTTTATTTTATCAGAATTAAATGATTTTATTATTTTTTCACTTTCATCTGTGGAGCCATCGTTAACAATTACAATTTCAAAATCTTTTATTTTCTGAGCAAAGACTGAAGTTAATGTTTGGGCTATGTAGTCTTCTTTATTGTAGACACTTATAATAACAGAGAATTTAGGCATCTTAGTAGTCCTTAAGTTTTACTAAATAATATAGACGATAAAGATCAAATAAAAATAAAGGGGGCGTTTTAGTTTGTAGTATTTTTTCAATTTTTATGTTAAAAGGGTTGATGATATATTTAAAAATTTTGGTTAACCCATTTTTTTTAAGTTTCAAATAAGCTTTTTGTAAGGATGAATAATTGTTAGGAAGTAATTCTTTTTCTTCAAAATGAATTAAAGTTTCGATTGCTTTTTTTGATTTTCTCAAAAATTTTTTATTATGCTCTAACCCTAAATGATAAACAGGATTATTAATATGTAATACGTTTATTCTATTGATTTTTAAATTATAAGTAAATAAAATATCTGTGCCATAAAAATCATCTAAAAAACTATTGAATTCTATGAAACAGTCTTTTTTTATAAAAATACATCCTGATATGATAGATAAATATGGGTTTTTATTTCGTTGTTGAACATTTTTTTCTTCACGTTCATTACCAAATTTCCATCGTAGAGAGCAGTCAGGATTAAATGACTCTTTTTTGTAAGTAATACCTCCAAAAATCAAATCATTTTTTTCTAGAGAAGATTTTAAAAACAAATGGATAAAATTTTTATGCCGAGGCATAATATCAGCATCGAGAAATAATAAATTATCAAAAACCGCTTTTTTTGCTAATAAATTTCGAGTTGCTGTTCTACCTATATTTTTATGATTTTCAATATAAATGCAATCGGTAATTCGTGAAAGGAACTCTTTGTTTTTTATAGAAACTTTTTTATTAGTGGAAGAATCATCTGCAATAATTATCTCAAAAGGTACTTCAGTTTCTTTTATTTGTTGATATAATTCCTGAACTAAATCAATTATAGAATAATTATATGTCGGGATGAGCACAGAAATCATAGAAGAAATTAGTTAAGCACTTTTCTGAACAACCTCAAAAACTCTTTGTCCGTCGCACTTTAAGGTTTTAGATGGGTATTTTAGTAGTAAAGCATAATCGTGCGTGGCCATTAGAATAGTATTTCCATTTTTATTGATCTCTTGCAAAACTTCCATAACTTCTACAGAAGTTTGCGGATCTAAATTTCCTGTAGGCTCATCAGCTAAAATTAATTCCGGATCGTTTAATAAAGCCCGTGCAATTGCAACACGTTGTTGCTCTCCACCGGAAAGTTGATATGGGAATTTAAAATTTTTGGTTTTCATTCCAACCTTATCAAGCACTTGGTCAATTTTATTTTCCATTGCTTTTTTCTCTTTCCAACCGGTTGCTTTAAGTACAAAGAGCAAATTGTCTTTTATGGTACGATCATTTAAAAGTTTAAAATCTTGAAAAATAACACCTAATTTTCTTCGCAAAAAAGGAATTTGTTTTTCTTTTAGTGTTCGTAAATTAAAGTCAACAATATTTCCTTCGCCTTCTTTTAACGGAATATCGCCATAAAGTGTTTTCATGAAACTACTCTTTCCCGTTCCGGTTTTTCCTATCAAATAGACAAAATCTCCTTTTTTCACCTCTACATCTACTTCAGAAAGAATTAAACTTTCACGTTGATAAATTGCTGCATTTTTTAGCGATAAAATAGTTTCGGCCATAGTTAAACTTTTAAAGTTTAAAGGTACTTCATTATTTTTAAAGAAAAAACAAGCTTTTTTACATTCAAAAAAGTGTTTTTCTTAAGTGGTTGAAAGTCAATTTTTTTGATACACTAAATTTCAACTATTTTCTATTAACATAATTATCACAGATTTGTTGCGTTATGAGAAGGTAGATTAATTTATATTTGGTTTTGTTTAAGAAAATTGTTTTATCCTTATGTTCAAAAAAATATGCTTAGGATTCATTTTTGTGTTTAGCTTGATTTTTTCAAGTTTTGCGCAAGAATCTGCTCAATACACAAACGATTTAGTTCAGTATAACCGCGCGGTAAAACTTTACCAAGACAATCAGTATAAAGCTGCCCAAAAACTGTTTAGAGAAGTCAAAAAAACAGACATTAGTACAGGTGTAGAGGCTGATTGTGCTTATTATATTGCCAATTGTGCTGTTAGACTAAATCAGGCAAATGCAGATGAATTAATGCAAGATTTTGTTCGCAATTACCCTACAAGCACTAAGCGAAATTCCGCTTATAAAAGTGTAGCAGATTATTATTTTTCTAATGGCGATTACAGTTATGCTAGAAAATGGTTTGCAGAAGTAGATCAAAATTCACTCTCGCAAACAGAATTACAAGAATTTTATTTTAATAATGGATATGCTGCTTTTAAAACAGGGCAAAAAGAGGAGGCGAAAAAATATTTTAATCGTGTTAGAGATTCTAAAGAATATGGTTCTCAAGCCAAATATTATTTAGGTTTTATAGCTTATGAAGGCGATGATTATGAAGAAGCCAACCAGATGTTTGAAGAAGTGAAAACAGAAGGCAGAAATAATAAAAACCTATCTTATTTTCAGAGCGATATGAATTTTAAACTCGGGAAGTTTGAACAAGCAATTGCGCTTGCAAAAGAACAATTAGACAGGTCTAATCGTCAAGAGCGTTCTGAATTAAATAAAATTATTGGCGAAAGTTATTTTAATTTAGAAGAATACGAAGCGGCAATTCCGTATTTAAAAGAATACCAAGGTAAAAACGGAAAGTGGAATAACACCGATTATTACCAATTAGGTTATGCGTATTATAAACAAGGCGAATATCAAAACGCCGTTTCTGAATTTAATAAAATTATTGGGGGTCAAAATTTTGTTGCTCAAAATGCTTATTATCATTTAGCGCAATCTTACATTAAACTCGACCAGAAACAACAAGCCTTAAATGCATTTAAAAATGCTGCTGAAATGAGTTTTGATGAAAAAATTCAAGAAGATGCGGCTTTAAATTATTCAAAACTCAGTTATGAAATCGGGAATAATTACAAAAGTATTCCTGAGGTTTTGACAGATTTTTTGAATGATTATCCAAACTCAAAAGAGAAGGAAACAATTTCTGCTTTGTTAGTTGATTCTTATATCACTTCAAAAAATTATAAAAAAGCGATGGACTTACTTGAAGGGAGTAAGGCTTACGAAGATAAAATTGTTTATCAAAAAGTAGCTTATTATCGCGGTGTAGAATTGTATAATGACGGAAAATATCAAGAAGCTTCAGCACTTTTTAATAAATCTCTTTCAGAAAGAAACAATCAAACATTTACAGCAAAAGCAACTTATTGGAAAGCAGAAACTGCTTACAATTTAGAAGAATACCAAGATGCGCTTATTGGTTATAAAGAATTTAAAGGTATGAGCGCTGCAAAAAGCACCTCAGAATTTAAAAATATAGATTATAATATTGGCTATACTTACTTTAAGAAAAGAGATTATTCCAATGCAATTAGTCATTTTAAAGCATATACCTCAAAAAATAATGAGCAACAAAAAGCGCAATTAAACGATGCTTATTTAAGATTAGGCGACAGCTATTTTGCTACAAGCGATTATTGGACCGCTATGGAATCTTATAATGAAGCGATAAAAATGGAAGGAATCGATAGCGATTACGCTTATTTTCAAAAAGCAATTAGCTATGGATTTGTAGATAAAAACGATCGAAAAATTGACGATTTAAAAAGTTTTTTAAGTCGCTATTCTAAATCGATTTATAGAGATGACGCGCTTTACGAATTAGGAAACACCTATGTTGCCGAAGAGCAAACCGATAAAGCAATCAGCGCTTATCAAGATTTAATAGATAATGTTCCTATGAGTTCGTTTGTTTCAAAAGCATTATTAAAGCAGGGACTTATTTATTATAATAATGATCAAGGAAATAAAGCCTTGGACAAATTTAGAAAAGTTGTTGCAGATTATCCAAATACCGAAGAAGCAAATCAGGCGGTAAAAACTGCTCGTGGAATTTACGTAGATTTAGGAAGAACAGATGAATATGCTGCTTGGGTAAAACAATTAGACTTTGTTGAAGTAGCCGATTCAGATATTGATAATGCCACTTTTGAAGCAGCTGAACAGAAATTCATTAACAGTGAAAATGAAGCAGCAAAAAAAGGCTTTAAAAAATATTTAAAAGATTTCCCAAATGGACTACATGCATTACCTGCACATTTTTATTTAGCACAATTACAATATAAAAATGGCGATAAAACAGATGCGATTCCACATTATCGTTATGCAATTGAACAACCGCGAAGCGAATTTACCGAGCAAGCTTTAGCGCGTTTATCACAAATTTTATTAGAAAAAGAGAATTATCAGGAAGCTATTCCGGTATTAAAACGTTTAGAAAGCGAAGCAGATTTTCCTCAAAATATAACTTTTGCACAGTCCAATTTAATGAAGGCATATTATCAGCAAGATAATTATGAGCAAACTATTGCTTATGCCGAAAAAGTATTGAGAGATGCCAAAATCGAAGATCAAGTAAAAAGTGATGCGCAAATTTTCACAGCACGTGCAGCAATGCAAACCGAACAAGAAGAAAAGGCAAAAAAAGCATATGCAGAAGTTTTAAAAATTGCAAAAGGGGCATTAGCCGCAGAAGCTCAATATTACGATGCTTACTTTAAGCGAAAAGATGGAAATTACGAAGCTTCTAATGAATCGGTTCAGGTAATTGCTAAAGAATATTCAGGTTATAAAAAATTCTCTTATAAAGGTTTGTTACTAATGTCTAAAAACTACTATGATTTAGATGATCCGTTTCAAGCTACAGCAATTTTAGAAAACATGATTAAAAGTGTTTCCGGTTATCCAGAAATTGTTGAAGAAGCTAAAACAGAGTTATCGCGCATTAAAGAAGAAGAAGCAAAAACAAACGCTTCTGTAGATGCTGAACAAACCGAACAAAACTAAACCCATTTCTTGAACATCTAATTGTCTATTTATGCAATTTTTATCTTTTTATAAAACCCTATTTTTAGTCGCTATTTGTTTAAGTACAAGTTTTGTATTTGCCCAAAAAGATGATAAAGAAGAAGCTGAAATTGATACCGAGCGCTTAATTATTGTTAAGCCTTATTCTCCTTCAGTTAGTGATGCTTTTAAGGTGAAACAAACACCAAGTATCAATGATTCTACTGAACGAAAAAAGAAGAAAGTTACCTATGATATTTTTTCATTTCCGGTGGCTTCTACATTTACACCGGCAAAAGGTAAAGCAGCTGGTGTTCAGCAAAAATCAAGACCCTATTTATATGATAATTATGCCTCGTTAGGCGTAGGCAATTATCTCAATATCTTGGCTGAGTTTTATGGTACGCTTCAGTTAAATCAAAATCAAGAATTGGGAATAGCATTTAACCATAATTCTTCACAAGGCGGAATTGATAATGCAGTGTTAGATGATAAGTTTTACAATACAGATTTAGACCTTTCTTATGAAAGTCAGGCGCGCGGCTATACTTGGGGAACAGACTTGGGTGTAGAACACCTAGTTTATAATTGGTATGGAGCGCCAAATTATTTACCCATTACAAATGCAGATTATGATGGGATAGATCCGCAGCATTCTTATTATGCGATTTCTGTAGGAGCAAATATAGATGTAGAACAAGGAATTTTTGACAAAGCTGATTTTAATTACCGTCGTTTTGGAGATAATTTTGGAAGCGGAGAGAATCATGTTTTATTAACTCCGAAATTTCAATTTCCTATAGGGAATGAAAATGTTGTGAATGCAGATTTTTCAGTAGATTACGTTAATGGAAATTTTGATCAAGCACTTTATAATGATTCGTCTTTAAAATACAGCTATTTAAACTTAGGTATTTTGCCAAGTATTCAAGTTAGTGAGGGTGACTTTGCTTTTGATATCGGAGCGCAATTAGTATATTCTATGAATGCAGAAAATGATGAAAACACCATTTATGTTTATCCTAAGGTAACAGGAAGTTATAGAATCGCAGGTGATTATTTTATTGCCTATACCGGCGTAGAAGGTGGTTTACAACAAAATACTTATTATGATTTTGTACAGGATAATCCGTTTGTATCACCAACTTTAGGAATTGCTCCAACTGATAAGCAGTACAATGTTTATGTAGGAGGTAAAGGTAAATTTACCGAAAACATCAGTTATGATGTTCGAGCAAATTATTCAGCAGAAAAAGATAAAGCCCTTTTTATTCATAATCCCTATCAGAGTTCATTAGCTTCTGAAGGATTTGAATATTTTAACTCATTTAGTACGGTTTACGACGATGTAAAAACCCTAGGAGCTTTTGGAGAATTGCAAGTTGCTTTTAATGATAAATTGCAACTAAAAGCAAATGTGGAACTGCAAACCTACGATGTAGAAAACCAAGAAGAAGCTTGGAACTTACCACAATTAAGCGGTTCTTTTTTAGCAGATTATCAAATTACTGAAAAATGGAGTGCAGGCGCTACTATATATTATATGGGCGAACGTAAAGATTATTTTAGTTATACAGCATCTTCATTAACCGAAGATAAAACAGTTACTTTAGACGGTTTTGTAGATGTTAACCTAAATGTAGGTTATCAACTAAATAATAGATTAGGCTTCTTTTTAAGAGGAAATAATTTACTCGAAGGAAATTACCAGCGTTGGATGGGATATTCTGTTCAAGACATACAAGTGATGGCAGGAGCAACATATCAATTCGACTGGTAAAAATTATATGTACAACATTTCTCTATAGCGTTGAGGTTAACTTCAGCGCTTTTTTTATTTTTACACAAATCACATTTTTATATGAAGCGAGCTTTAATTTTATTAGCACCTATCTTTTTTCTTTTCTCATGCGAAGAAAAAAAAGAAGTTGATTTGTTAGTTATGAATGCTAAAGTTTATACGGTAGACAAAGATTTTTCAATTCAACAATCTTTTGTGGTAGATGATGGTAAAATTTTAGAAATAGGTGAGTTTGGTAAACTAGAGTTACGCTATACCCCAAAACAAACTTACGATGTTGATGGTAAATTTGTTTTTCCGGGCTTAATAGATGCACATGCGCATTTTTACGGTTTAGGTTTACAACAACAAAAAGTTAATCTTACCGGTACCAAAACTTTTGAAGAGGTAATAAAACGTTTACAGTCTTATCAAAAAGAAAAAAAATCAACTTTTATTGTTGGTAGAGGATGGGATCAAAATGATTGGGAAAATAATGATTTCCCTACAAAAGACACCCTAGATATTCTTTTTCCTAATACGCCTGTTGTACTTACAAGAATTGATGGACACGCGATGTTGGTAAATAGCAGAACACTTCAACTGTCAGGTATTTCTGAACAAACCAAAATTGAAGGTGGTGAAATTCAACAAAAGAATGGAGAATTAAGCGGAATCTTAATAGATAATGCAATGAGCTTGGTTGGCAAGATAATTCCCAAGCCTACTAAAAAAGATAAAATTTCTGCCCTTAAAAAAGCAGAAGAAACCTGTCTTGACTACGGTTTAACAACCATTGATGATGCTGGTTTAGATAGAGCGACTATTGAATTGATAGATAGTTTACAAAAAACAGGCGACTTGAATATCCGAATTTATGCGATGATAGCCAACTCACCTGGAAATGTAGAATATTACTTAAAAAATGGAATATATAAAACTCCAAAACTCAACGTTCGCTCTTTTAAAGTTTATGCCGATGGAGCTTTAGGTTCCCGCGGAGCTGCTTTAAAAAAGCCCTATTCTGACAAAGAAAATCATTTTGGCGCGATGTTAATCAATCCAAAAAAGTTTAAAAAGCTAGCCCAAAAAATTAGTCAATCACCGTTTCAGATGAATACGCACGCTATCGGAGATTCTGCAAATGTGGTAGTTTTAAAAACCTATGATTCGTTGCTTAAAAAAGAAGAAGACCGAAGATGGCGTGTAGAACATGCGCAAATTTTAGATCAGCCTGATTTTAATTACTTTAGTGAAAATATAATTCCTTCAGTACAGCCTACTCACGCAACAAGTGATATGTATTGGGCAGAATCACGTTTAGGAGAAAAACGTTTAAAGGATGCTTATGCGTATAAAAAGCTTTTAAAACAATCTGGAAAAGTTGCTTTGGGAACCGATTTTCCTGTAGAAGAGGTGAACCCTTTCTTAACTTTTTATGCGGCAGTTAGTAGAAAAGATACTAGCGGATATCCCGAAGGAGGTTTTCAAAAAGAACAAGCATTAAATCGAGAAGAAGCTTTACGCGGCATGACCATTTGGGCGGCTTACGCTAATTTTGAAGAGGATGAAAAAGGAAGTATAGAGCAAGGTAAATATGCTGATTTTATTGTGTTAGATCGTGATATTATGACCATTCCATTAAAAGATATTCCAAAAACAAAAGTACTACGAACATATATTAATGGAGAACAAGTGAATTAAAAAAATACTAATGAATAAAATTTTATTAATAGGAATATGTTCACTGTTTCTTATTGGATGTTGTCATAAAAGTGTATCGCCAAAAAGTAGGCTTAATGGTAATGTGAAAAAGATTACTGAACATTTAATAACAAATAGATATAACTCAAATGATAAAGTGATTAGAGATACGCTTTATATTACAGAGAAATTATATAATCAGCAAAATCAAATAATTGAGCTAGATCAAGATATTTTATTTGATAATGAAAATATGCATATAACCTATATCTATGATCGTTGTGGAAAACTTAAAAAAGAACACGTTAAAATGTCATTTCAGGAAAGTGGATTTGATGTTTTTTATATTTATAAAAATTCATTACTACATAAAATAACTACAAAATCTATAGAAGATAGTTTGAAGTTTGTGCAAATGAGCTTAAATGAATACGATATTAATAGCAAATTAATTAAAAGTACTACTTCGCAGACACTTTTTAATTTAAAAAGCAGAGATACTATTAAAAACTCAGTACAAACAGATTTTTTTAATGAAAAAGAATTAATCTTTAAATCTGAATTGCAGTATTATAAAAACTTAAATCAAAATTTAACTATAAAAAATTTTTACAAGAAAGATGTTTTAGTTAGAACAGAAGAATTTGATTATAAAGACTCTTTAATTACCGTATTTCATTTTGAATATAAAATGGATTCTTTGAGTAACTGGATTTCAAGAAAAAAGTATGAAAGTGATTCTTTAAGATCTATCACTACAAGAGAATTTTTATACAAGAATTAGGCTTAAAACAAAAATCATTAATTAGTTAAATCACTTTATTTTAAAAAATTTACCTCCCACCATTAGCACGCAAATCTAATAAACACTCGGCGCCTAAATCAGGAATTCCGTTACCAAACATACCCATAATTCCGCTAGAAAATTCTACTTCAGCACGCATTAAGCAATCTTCAGTTGTACAATGCGCTTCAGCATTTGGATCTTCGTGTTCATTTTGTTGTTCAGAACCAATTCCCACCAAACCAAATAAATGCCCAAATTCGTGGGTTAATGTGGCGGTTTCAATGATAACTTTATTTGGTGCACCCACAGCATTACTTAAATTGTTTATTGTTTCTTGAAAAATCACCATAGAGGTGTTTTGGTAAGCGGTACCCAAGGTATTACTGGTTCCTTCATCACTTTGTCTTGCTCCGTTTGCAAAAAAGATAAAAACACTAATTTTATTTTCTGTGTTAAATGATGTTCTTAGATCATCTTCTATAGATCTAATTTGATCAATTGTATATGGCCCTTCATTTTCTAAGCTAATCTCTCTGGGAGAAATAGTAACTTCTGTTTTATTGGTGCGGCTTAAAATAAATTGCTCTAAATTCTCTAAGCTTTCTGATTGCGGTTTAAATCCGTTTGGATAAACAACTTCAATTTCCATCGTAGAAAAAATATCATTGGATAAAAGATCGTGGGCAGAAGCTCCAAGATTTAAATTGTTTCCGGGAATAGTATTACCGTCGTTACTGTCATCGTTGCTACAACTGATGAACATAAAAATGCTAAGAATGTAAAAAAGACGTGTACTATTTTTCATAAAAAAGAGCTTAAGGTTAGTTAAGATTTTCAAACTAACAAGATAAGCAGGTCAAAAACAAAGCTTTTAGGAAAGTTTTAGCATAGCTAAATAATCGTAATGTTCTCCTTTTTTGAGTAATGTGCAGGTAAACCCATTACTTTCTGCAGCAAATTCTAAGGTGTTAAAATCGATATAAAGCCAATCAAACTTTTCTGATTTTTCGTTCTTATATTGAATTTGATAAGTCAATTCTCCGTAATATTGGTTGGGATTTACCCAAATCCCGCCATCTTCATCGGCATCAAAAAGGTATTGCAAATCTGAAGAATCTATCAGTATTTTTCCGTTAGGTGCTAAAATGTTTTTTAGGTGATTAAAAAAATCGGTGAGATTCTTCAATTTACCGATAATTCCGCTACCGTTCATCAATAGTAAAACAGTATCAAATTCTTGATTTTTTAGGTTGAAAAAATCTTGAACCGCTGCATTTTTAATTCCGCGTAAGCGAGCAACTTCTATTGCTCCCGGCGAAATATCAATTGCTGTAATATTTTTCCCTTTTTCTTGAAGGTATAACGCATGGCTTCCGGCGCAACACCCTACATCTAGAATTTTTCCTTCGGCTAAATCTAGGGCTTTTTGTTCTAGTAATGGCATTGTTGCATAGTTTCTAAAAAGATACTCAACAGGTATTATATCTTCATCAAAATCATCACTAAAAACAATAATATCTTCTGGTGAATTTTTATGAAAATAATCTAAAACGGCTTTGCCAAAAATATCGGGTGATTTCAAAATTGTGTGTCTTTTTTTAAGCTTATCTTTGCGCTATGGAAGAAATATTAAAAAATCTACCAAAACTTGCCAAAGATAAGCATAAGTCTTCTAAAAAATTCTTTGCCAAATTAAAAAAGAAACCACCAAAGCACTTAGATGTGTTGATGCAAGAATTGCACGAAGAAGAGTTTGAGCGAACCGATTGTTTAGATTGCGCGAATTGTTGTAAAACTACCGGACCGTTATTTCTTAATAAAGATATTGAACGTATTGCGAAGTTTTTAAAAATGAAGCCGCAAGCATTCATAGATCAATATTTACGTATAGATGAGGAAAACGATTATGTGTTGCAGCAAGTTCCGTGTACATTTTTAAGCCACGATAATAAGTGTTTAATTTATGAAGTGCGACCAAAAGCTTGTGCAGAATTTCCGCACACGGACAGAAAAAAGTTTCAGCAAATCTCTAATTTAACCTTAAAGAATGTTGCTATTTGTCCGGCAGCTTACAATATTGTAGAAAAAATGAAAAAGCGCTTGCCTTAAAAAAGCACGCGAATTCCAAATTCTAAATTTACATAATTAGCTGAACCAAAAAAATCTTCTAAATCTCCGGGAGCTTTTGTTCTTAAAAAATCTCTTCTAAGTGTTGGCGAAAAATATAAGCCTAAGGTTTTATTAAAATGATAACTGACTTCTGGTGTTAACCAAACGCTGACACCATTATCACTAAAACGGATATCATCTGGCGTGTTATTATTGTAGCTTACTGCACCAACCCCAGCGGTAAGTAAGAGTCTAAAATCATTTCTTTCAAAAAAATGATAACCAGCTAAACCTCCAACTAAAATAGCATTACTGCGATTGTAATTTCCTAATTTAGTGATATTTTCATTAGATTGATAAAGAACGCTGTAATGAATACCGATAACAATAGGAAGCTCAAATAAATTGGCGAGTAAACTAAAATTTGTACTTACTTTCCCCTGTAAACCTTTATTGGCAAAATTATTTCCAAACGCAATAGGGGCAGAAAGTCCGAATTTAAAAATACCGTAATGATCGTCTTTTTCAAATTTATGGGTCGAAGGTTTTTCCGGCTGATTTTCTTGCGCTATTAGTTGAAGCGAAAAAAATGCAAGGCAAAAAAATAGACAGGTAATTTTTTTAATATTCAAAAACATAGGTGTTTAATTGGTCAGTTATTGGGATATTGATGCTTTGCGAAGCTGAATTTCCTAAGCTATATGTAAACATTACGGTCTTATTTTTTAAGGTGGTAAATGTTTGCGAAAAATTTGGGTTCTCATTGCTTAAAATATTTCCCTTCTCAAATCCTTGAGGACAGCTTCCTTCAATTTTCACAATATTATTTTTATAGGAATATTGACAATTAGCCATAAATAAAGATAAGGACCACGTAAGCTCTAGATCTTCTGCAGAGGTTTTTTGAATTGTAAAATCGAGTAATGCTTTTTCGGGTAAAATTATAGTTCCTAATGTATACTGATCTACATTTAGAATATCATCTTCTTGAAAATTTAAAATAGTAGCGGCGGAATAATTAGCTTTATCTAAAGAAAACGTGCTAGGACCAATATTTTCTTTATTTATATAAATTAAAAAGTCATTGCTCTCACTTTGCAAAGATGTAAATAAGAAATTTCCATTCTCGTCCGTAATGCCTTCGCCTAATCGATAACTTTCAACTTCTGTGTTAATGGGGATGTTGGAGATCGGTTTTCCTTGGCTGTCTATCAATCTGCCTGAAACCGTAACGCGCTTGTCGCTTTCTATATTAATTTCTTCACAGCTGTAAAAACTGAAAAAAATAAGGCATAAAAAAACACTTAAAAATTTTAATTTCATAAACTAACTTTTTTGTTAGATGAATAAAATTAAGAAACGTTGCGTAAGCTAACGTGAATTAATATAAACTTAATATAGCAAATATTTTTTTCGTATTGTTTCGTAATTCTCTAAGCCTTTTTTCCAAGTGGCTTTAATTTCTTTTTTGCTCATTCCAGCTTCAATTTGCTGCTGAAGTGTTGCCGTTCCCGCCAATTTTTTAAAGAAGTTATTAAAAAAATCATCCTTATTTTTTGTGTTTTTATACGCCTTTATTAACCAGTCTAAATTAATTGCTGAAAGTTTTTCCACTGAAGATAAATCCATTCCATAACAAGTTTTTCCTTCATTTTTAGGATATTTTGCCCCTTCATTTGATTGCGGAATATAATTATAATCGAAAACAGAATTCGGTAAATCTGGCGAACCAAATACTTGAAATTGTTTATCGGTTCCGCGTCCGGCATTTACGTTTGTTCCTTCAAAAAAGCATAAACTCGGATATAAGTTAATAGCTTGGTCGTTTGGTAAATTTGGTGATGGTTTTATGGGTAAGGAATAATTTTTTTGATGATTATAATGCTTCATTTTTATCACCATTAAATCACAACTAACCTTATTTTTTAACCATTTTTCGCCATTAATCATTTGTGCATATTCGCCAATCGTCATTCCGTGAACAATCGGTACCGGATGCATCCCGACAAAACTTTGCATTTCTTTTTCTAAAATCGGTCCGTCAATATAATGTCCGTTAGGATTTGGTCGATCTAAAACCAATAACGGAATATTGTTTTCCGCACAAGCCTCCATCACATAATGAAGCGTAGAAATGTAGGTGTAAAACCGAACACCCACGTCTTGAATATCAAAAATCACAAAGTCTAAACCTTTTAACTGTTTATCGCTTGGTTTTTTATTATTTCCGTACAATGAAACAATAGGTAAACCTGTTTTTTGGTCGATGCCGTCAACCACTTTTTCGCCGGCATCTGCTTTACCTCTAAAACCGTGTTCTGGAGAAAATACTTTTTTTACCTGAATTTTTTCTGCTAAAAGCGAATCAACCAAATACGTATAATTTCCGTTTCCTTTAAAAATAACCGAAGTCTGATTGCCAACAATTCCCACATTTTTTTCCTTTAAAAGTGGCAAATAAGCCGAAGTTTGGTTAGCACCAACAATAATTTCGTGTGTTTTTTGTGTAAGACTTTTTGTCTTATTTTGTTTTTTTGTTTGCGCTTGACAAGAAAGCATAGCCAAAGCAAGAATAAAAAATGTATTTTTGAACAATCGGTAAAACATAATTTCTTTTGAATTTCGAGTTTTTTATTTCTAAACGCCTCATCAGCGCAAAAGATTATAAAAGTAGTATTTCGGCACCAATAATAAAAATTGCTGTTAGTGCCATTGCTATTGGTGTAATTATGATGTTGGTTTCTGTAGCCACCGGCGTTGGACTTCAACAAAAAATTAGAGATAAAATTGCCGCTTTTAACGGGCATATTAGCATCAGTAATTTAGACAATAACAACTCGCAAGATTCTCGTGTACCTATTTCTACCGATCAAGATTTTTATCCAGAATTTGATGAAATTAACGGGATTAACCACATACAAGCCGTTGCTACAAAATACGGAATTATACGAACGGAAACCGACTTTGAAGGCATTGTTGTAAAAGGAGTAGGTCCAGATTACCGCTGGGATTATTTACAAGAATATTTGGTTGAAGGAAAATTACCAAGCTACAATAAAGAAGATTACGGAAAAGAGATTTTAATTTCTCAATATTTGGCTAATCGTTTAGGATTTACATTAAACGATAAAGTTGTGATTTATTTTATGGGTGATAGTGCAGAAGATCGTCCGCGACTTACGGCCTTTACCATTAGCGGGATTTTTAATTCCGGATTTCAAGATTTTGATGAAACCTATTTAATTGCTGATATCAACCAAATACAACGCCTCAATAAATGGAAAAAAAATGAAGTAGGAAATTTCGAGATTTTTATAGATGACTTTACTCAAATAGATAAAAAAGGAGGCGAAGTTTATCAGCATATCGATTCTTTTTTAGACGCCAAAACCATAAAACAAGCTTACCCATCAATTTTTGAATGGCTCTCTTTATTCGATTTTAATATCGCGCTCATTATCGGCATTATGATAATTGTCGCAGGCATAAATATGATTACCGCACTTCTCGTTCTCATTTTAGAACGTACCCAAATGATCGGGATGCTAAAAGCGCTGGGGAGTACCGATTGGAGTGTAAGAAAAATATTCTTGTACAACGCCGGTTATTTAATTTTAAAAGGACTTTTTTGGGGAAATTTATTCGGTTTAGGATTGCTGTTTCTTCAAAAATATTTCAAATTAATTCCGCTAAATCCAGAAACCTATTACGTAACTGAAGCGCCGGTTTATATTGGTTTGCAGTATGTTTTACTTATCAATATCGGTACCTTATTACTATGTTTATTAATGCTGCTTATTCCGTCGTATATCATCACAAAAATAAGTCCGGCAAAGTCAATAAAATTTGAATAGATTTTTTAGCGGCTTGCGCATTTTTCATCAAAATACGCCGGGCTATTCGCTATATCTTTTTATATTTTTTGCTAGCGTATAAATATAAAAAGGATGCCGCTGCTATCCCTAAGCCAAAACCCATCTAAAAACGATCAGATTTCTATCTCCCATTTACTTTCCTATATTTGCAAATCTATTTTTAGAATTCGAAAAAAAAGCTATGGATTATAAAGAAAATATACTAGGAACTATCGGTCATACTCCTTTAGTTAAAATTAATAAACTAACTGAAGAAATACCCGCTTTAGTTTTAGCAAAATACGAAACTTTTAATCCCGGAAATTCAGTAAAAGACCGTATGGCGGTAAAAATGATTGATGATGCTGAAAAGGAAGGACTCATAAAACCCGGAGGTACAATTATAGAAGGAACTTCTGGAAATACCGGAATGGGCTTAGCCTTAGCTGCAATTGTACGAGGTTATAAAATGGTTTGTGTGATAGCAGACAAGCAGAGTAAAGAAAAAATAGATATTTTACGAGCGGTTGGGAGCGAAGTAGTAGTTTGCCCAACAGATGTAGATCCAGATGATCCTCGTTCGTATTACTCAACTTCAAAAAGATTGGCAGAAGAAACTCCAAATTCTTGGTACGTAAATCAATATGATAATTTATCGAATACCAAAGCACATTACGAAAGCACAGGACCCGAGATTTGGGAACAAACTGATGGAAAAATAACTCATTTTGTAGTTGGCGTAGGTACAGGAGGAACAATTTCTGGTGTAGGAAAATATTTAAAAGAGAAAAATCCAAATATCAAAATTTGGGGCGTAGATACCTATGGAAGTGTTTTTAAAAAATACCACGAAACCGGCGAGTTTGATGAAAATGAAATTTACCCTTATGTAACCGAAGGAATAGGCGAAGATATTTTACCTAAAAATGTAAATTTTGATATTATAGATGGATTTACAAAAGTAACCGATAAAGATGCAGCGGTTTACACTCGACGTTTAGCGCAAGAAGAAGGGATGTTTTTAGGAAATTCTGCCGGAGCAGCCATAAAAGGCTTACTGCAATTAAAAGATCAATTTAATGAAGACGATGTAGTAGTGGTACTTTTTCACGATCATGGAAGTCGTTATGTAGGTAAAATCTACAATGATGAATGGATGAAAAAGCAAGGCTTTATTGACTAAAAAAAATACAAATCCTGTTTAATTAAACAGGATTTTTTCATGAATAAATGTTTAATTAAAAAATACCTTATGAGAAAATTATGGCTTTTTACCAGTATAATAATAATGTTATCAGCCATTGTATCAGCACAAAATATAAATCAACCCAACGCAGGCTTACATATAAAAGTAGATATAGAGAACCCGTCAAGAGAAATAAATAACGGGATTGCAAAAGTGCAAGTGAAAGGAGGAAAAGCGCCTTATAAATATAAATGGAGCAATCAATCTACTTCTTTAGAATCTGAAAAAGCTACAGGACTTATAGAAGGAATGTTGCATTCAATCATTGTAACCGATGCCAATGGAAAAAAAGCAAGTAAAAGCTTTACAATTCCGGCAAAATCAATTACCGAAATATTCAATAGCAATGTACAACCCGCAGTAGATGTTTTAGGAAGTGTATTGTTTTGGGATCCTTTTGCAGCAATTGGTATATACGATCCGGTGGTGTATACGGAGCATAAACAAATACCAATTCCTAATTGGGATGCTAAAACTAATGAAAAATACACCTTAAAAAAATGGGTGGTAGCTGAAGGAGAACGAGTAGAAGAAGAACAAGAAGTAGCGCAAATAACTACTAGTTCAGGAAAAGTAACTTCAGCAAAAGCTCCAACAAACGGAACGCTAGAGCATTTGGTAGAAGAAGGGAACGTGATTTTTAATCCAAATAATGCTACCGATGTTATCGAGCAAGGGGCGCATATTTTTGCACAAATAAAATATGATGAGCCACAGCCATTATTACATCCTAATGGTGAAGTTAAAACTAACACCATTCCGTTTATTGTAATTTGGTTAATTATAGGGAGTATATTTTTTACGTTTCGTTTAGGTTTTGTAAACCTAAGAGGATTTCGTCATTCAATAGATTTAGCAAAAGGAAAATATGATGACCCTACGGCACCGGGAACAATTACGCATTTTCAAGCAATGGCGACAGCTGTTTCAGCAACCGTTGGTTTAGGGAATATTGCCGGTGTAGCGGTAGCAATTTCTTTAGGTGGTGCAGGAGCTACTTTTTGGATGTTTATGGCAGGTTTTTTTGCGATGTCTTTAAAATTTACTGAATGTACCTTAGGTGTAAAATACCGTTTCATTAATAAAGAAGGTCGAATTTTCGGTGGACCGATGAATTATTTGCGTTATGGTTTGGAGAAAAAGAATTTAAAAGGCTTAGGAAAATTTTTAGCTGGACTTTTTGCTGTATTAGGAGTAGGCGCTTCTTTTGGAGGCGGAAACATGCTTCAGTCTAATCAAGCATTTGAAATCGTTTCTGAACAAATTCCATTTTTACAAGGTCAAGGATTTTGGTTCGGGATTATTTTTGCCTTGTTAGTCGGAGTAGTTATTATCGGTGGAATTAACAGTATTGCACGTGTTACCGGGAAAGTAGTTCCTTTTATGGCAGCGGTTTATATTATTGGTTGTTTAATTGTAATAGGTACACACATCGAAAATATTGGTGGAGCTTTTTCAGCAATATTCAACGGAGCTTTTTCTGCTGATGCGTTAAAAGGAGGTTTTATAGGCGTTTTAATTGTAGGCTTGCAAAGAGCAGCATTCTCTAGTGAAGCGGGAGTTGGATCCGCAGCAATTGCGCACAGTGCTTCGAAAACAAATCATCCTATTGCAGACGGATTTACATCCTTAGTAGAACCATTTATTGATACTATGGTAGTTTGTACGATGACGGCTTTAGTACTTATTTTTACAGGAATGCACGAAGTAAACGGCTTAGGCGGTGTAGAACTAACTTCTGATGCTTTTGGAAGTGTTATTTCTTGGTTTCCCGCGGTATTAGCATTTGCTGTGTTTTTATTTGCTTTTTCAACCATGGTTTCGTGGTCGTACTACGGAATGCGATCATGGACTTATTTATTCGGGCAAAGTAAAAAATCAGAAATGCTTTACAAAGTTTTATTTTTAGCCTTTGTTGTGTTGGGAGCTTCAGTAAGTTTAGGCGCTGTATTAAGCTTTTCTGATATGATGATTTTAGCAATGTCTTTCCCGAATATTATTGGATTATATATTATGTCTTCAGAAGTGAGAGCAGACATGAAAGCCTATTGGATTAAATTGAAAAAAGGAGAATTATATACCAATCCTAATTTTACTAAATCTTAATTTTTTAAGCGAAAGTTTTTTAGAAAGCCACACTGTTTATAAGGAGTGTGGCTTTTTATACTTTTTTAGTAGAATACGGATCTCTCGGTTTCTTGTATGCTGAAGTTTATAAAAAATAGTACCTTTAAGAAAAAAGTAATGCATAAATTTCTATATCTTTTTTTAGGGCTGCTTTTATGTCTTTCTTCTTGTAAGACTTCTAAAATAGGTGAACAAAACTCTGCCCAAGAAAAAAACTACCTCGCTTTAGGCGATTCTTATACAATTGGTGAAAGTGTTCCGGAAAATAGACGTTGGCCGGTTCAATTAACTTCAGCCTTAAATGAAGCAGGTTTTGCCATTTCTTCACCAAAAATAATAGCAAAAACCGGTTGGCGTACCGATGATTTGTTAGCTGCAATGAATGAAGAATTAGACAGTGAAAAATACGATTTGGTTTCGGTGTTGATTGGTGTAAATAATCAGTATCAAGGAAAGCCGATTGAGATTTACAGAAAAGAATTTCGTCAAATTTTAGACGATGCTATTGGTTTTTCTAAAACTGGAGAAAATGGTGTTTTCGTGGTGAGTATTCCCGATTATGGCGTAACACCTTTTGGGCAAGAATCTGGTAAAAAAAATATTAGTCAAGAAATAATTCAATACAATTCAATTGCAAAAAATATATGTCAAGAAAAAGGGATTCCGTTTTATAATATCACTCCAATTTCATTAGAAGCAGAATCAAATCAAGACTTAGTAGCTCAGGATGGATTGCATCCTAGTGGAGAAATGTACAAACGTTGGGTAGAAATAATTCTTCCTGAAGTAAAGAAAATGATGGTAAATTAATGCGCGAAGATTTTCTACATTACATATGGAAATTTAAAAAGTTTGATTTTCTACAAGCAGAAACAGTTTCGGGTAAAAATGTAGATATTTATAATATGGGAATGCATAATCAAGACGAATCTGGACCGGATTTTTTTAACGCCAAGCTAAAAATAGAAGAACAACTTTGGGCCGGTAATGTAGAAATTCATGTGAATTCTAGCGATTGGTACGCGCATCAACACGAAGAAGATAAAAATTATGATAACGTTATTCTTCATGTAGTCTGGAAACACGATGTTGAGGTTTTTAGAAAAGATAATACCGAGATTCCTTGTTTGGTTTTAAACGGATTGGTGAAACCAAGAGCAATAAAAAATTATCGAGCTTTACTTGCTGATAAATATAGGTGGATTAATTGCGAAAAACAGTTTTCGGATTTTTCGGATTTTACATTCAATAACTGGTTAGAGCGCTTGTATGTTGAGCGACTTCAGGAGAAATCCTTATTGATAAATGAATTACTACATGAAAGTACAAAAGATTGGGAAGCTGTCTTATTTCAACTCTTAGCAAAGAGTTTTGGTTTAAATAAAAACGGAGATGCTTTTTTGCAGATGAGTAAGACAATTCCGTTTACTGTTATTCGTAAACTAGATAATGTTTTTCAGTTAGAAGCTTTGTTTTTTGGCCAAGCTAATATGTTGCTTTTGCCAAAAGAAGATGCTTATTATCAAGAATTACAAAAAGAATATACTTACTTAAAACAGAGATTTTCCTTAGTTGAAAACCCAAATATTCAAGTAGAATATTTTAGGTTGCGTCCGCCTAATTTTCCAACCATTAGGTTATCGCAATTGGCAAATTTGTATGCTAATAAATCAAATTTATTTAGCAAGTTAATTTCAGTAAAAGATAAAACAGAATTATACAAAATTTTTGAATTAGAAACATCTGAATATTGGAAATCACATTATTCTTTTGAAAAAGAAACTTCTTCAAAAAATAAAAAAATATCAAAAAAACTAATTGATTTATTTATCATCAACACTATTGTTCCATTGCAATTTTGTTATGCAAATAGCAAACATAAAAATAAAGAGATTTCTTTTGATTTGATAAAAAGTGTAGCTCCTGAAAAAAATAGTATTACCCAAAAATTTACAGTTTTACGAAAACAAAAAATAGAATCAGCTATGCACACACAAGCTTTACTACAATTAAAACCAAATTATTGCGACAAAAATAGATGTTTAAATTGTAGTTTAGGCTTATCTTTATTGCAAAAAAACACTTGATAAAGTAAATTTGCAGTATGCAAAAAATAATTTATAGGCTTCGCTATTATTTTGAACGGAACGGATTTTATGTAAGTTCCCGTTTTGCAGATCGTTTAGGGATGCGTGTAAAAAGTGTTCGTTTATTTTTTATTTACTTATCTTTTGCTACGCTAGGGATAGGTTTTGCTTTCTATTTAACCTTAGCTTTTTGGCTTAGACTAAAAGATTTAGTGTATACAAAACGAACTTCTGTTTTTGATTTGTAGAAATTAATTCACTAACTTTTTAACATCTCCTTCACATTTTAACCTAGAAACCTTTGAAAAAGACCATTTTTTTAAGATATTGGCGTTTCAATTAATTTTAACATTAAATTAAATAAAAATAACGATATCTTATGAGAAAGTATTTACTTTCAACTTTACTTGTTCTAGGAGCAGTAATTGGTCTGTATGGTCAAGAAAATAATAAGCAATTAGAGGTTGAGGCAGAACTAGGAAATCCATCAAGTATAATAAATGATGGATTTATTGATTTAAACGTAACTGGCGGAGTGCCTCCTTATACTTACAAATGGACTAATCAAAAAACTTCTTTAAAATCTAACAAAGCAATTGGACTTGTTGAAGGTATCGATTATGATGTTGTTATTACAGATGCTGAACAAAACACGATAACTAAATCTTACCGTGTAAAAGCAGAATCAATCACTGAAAATTTTAATGGTTTCTTTACACCGGTTGTTGGAAATATGGCCGCTATTTTATTTTGGGATCCATTTGCAGCAATTGGTCTTTACGATCCTGTTGTTTATGCTGAAGAAAAGCAAGTGCCAATTCCTGAATGGACCGCACAAACAGAAAGTGTTTCTACATTAAAAACATGGTTAAAACCTGAAGGGGCAAAAGTAAAAAAGGGCGACAGAATTGCTGTTGTTTCTAAAGATAATGGAGAAGAAGTTGAAGTTTTAGCCCTAGCTGGAGGAGAATTAAAGCATTTGGTAAAAGAAGGAAACGAAATTTTTGATCCAAATAATACGGAGGATGTTATTCAGCAAGGAGCACACTACTTGGCTCAAATTAAATATGAAACCCCGGTACCGTTAACACATCCTAACGGAGATATTAAAAAGAATGCAATTCCATTTATTGTAGTATGGTTAATTTTAGGAGCTGCTTTTTTCACTATAAGAATGGGCTTTATTAACCTTCGCGGATTTAGACACTCTCTAGATTTAGCAAAAGGGAAATATGACGATCCTAATGCACCTGGTAAAATTACTCACTTTCAAGCATTATCTACTGCTGTTTCAGCAACCGTAGGCTTGGGTAATATTGCAGGAGTTGCAGTAGCTGTTTCTTTAGGTGGAGCAGGTGCAACGTTTTGGATGATTGTTGCCGGTTTATTAGGAATGTCATCAAAATTTGTAGAATGTACTTTAGGAGTTAAATATCGTTTTATAGACGCTGAAGGAAGAATTTTTGGTGGACCAATGAATTATTTACGCTATGGTTTAGAGAAGCGTAATATGAAAGGTTTAGGTAAGTTTTTAGCTGGATTTTTTGCTATTCTGGGTGTAGGTGCATCTTTTGGAGGAGGAAATATGTTCCAAGCAAATCAATCTTTTGAGATCTTATCGGGTCAATTTCCTATGTTAGACGGAAATGGCTTTTTATTCGGTTGTGTTGTAGCAATATTGGTAGGTGTTGTAATTATTGGCGGTATTGATAGTATTGCAAAAGTTACCGGAAAAGTAGTTCCGTTTATGGCAATCGTTTATGTAATAGGTTCATTAACAGTAATTGGTTTTAATATAGAAAATATAGGTCCTGCTTTTTCTGCGATCATTGACGGAGCTTTTTCTCCAAATGCATTAAAAGGAGGTATTTTAGGTGTTTTAGTTGTTGGTTTTCAAAGAGCAGCTTTCTCTAATGAAGCAGGAGTTGGTTCTGCCGCTATAGCGCACAGTGCAGCAAAAACAAATCACCCGCCATCTGAAGGTTTTGTGGCTTTGTTAGAGCCTTTTATTGATACCGTGGTGGTTTGTACACTTACCGCATTAGTATTAATTTTTACCGGAATGCACGAAGTTGACGGTATTGGAGGTGTTGAATTAACTTCTCAAGCATTTGCAAGTGTAATTTCTTGGTTCCCTTATGTGTTAGCGGCGGCAGTATTTTTGTTTGCTTTTTCAACAATGATTTCTTGGTCTTATTATGGAATGAGAGCTTGGACATATCTTTTCGGAAAGAGTAAAAAATCTGAAGTGATCTATAAAGTAATCTTCTGCATCTTTGTAGTTGTAGGGGCTTCCATTAGTCTTGGTGCCGTATTAGATTTTTCAGATATGATGATTCTTGCAATGTCATTCCCTAATATTATTGGACTTTACATTATGTCTGGTGAAGTGAAAAAAGACCTTAATGAGTATTTCAAGAAATTAAAAGAAGGGAAATTATTTAAAAAAGATAATCCTATAAAAGAAGCTTCCTAAAAATAAACTTTATGAATTATAAAAAATCCCATTTCGTTTACAACAGAAGTCAACGAAATGGGATTTTTCTTTTAATAATAATTATAGTTGCTCTTTTAGGAGGCATGTTTTATGTAAATAATTCAAGTGAGAATTTTACAGAAATAAATAAAACCGAAGAAGAAAAATTTTATCAAAAATATATTGATTCGCTGAAAAAAATAAAGGATAAAAAATCTTCAACTTTTAAAATTTATCCATTTAATCCAAATTTTATAACCGATTATAAAGGTTATACTTTAGGAATGACGCCAGAACAAATTGATAGATTGCATCAGTTTAGATCTAACGAAAAATGGATTAATTCAAAGGCAGACTTTCAGCGAGTAACAAAAGTTTCAGATTCATTATTAAAAGAAATCTCTCCTTACTTTAAATTTCCAGATTGGGTTGTAGAGCAAAGAAAAAGCAAACAAAAATCATTATCAACTAAGCTTTCTTTTGCTCAGAAGAAGGACTTAAATGTTGCTACAGCTAAAGATTTGGAAGCAATTAATGGGATTGGAGAAACCTTTGCGTTAAGAATTATAAGGTATAGAAATAAATTAGGAGGTTTTGTAGATAATATTCAACTAAAAGATGTTTATGGAATTCCTTTTGAAACTGAAGAAAAATTATTAAATAAGTTTACGGTAAAAACACCAAAAGCAATAAAAAGAAAAAATATAAATACAGCTTCAATAATAGATCTTTCGGAAATTGTTTATTTTAATTATGAGTTGGCAAGAGAAATTATTAATTATAGACTTTTAAACGAAGGAATTGATACTTTTGAGGAATTAGCAAAAATAGATGACTTTCCTAGCCATAAAATAGAAAGAATAAAATTATATTTGCGGATAGACTAAAAATTGAGCAATTTTCAGTTTTTAAAAATAATAGCTTAATACAAAATAAATGAACAGCATGTATTTTACAGAAGAGCACGAGCTTTTTAGAAAAAGCCTTCAGGAATTTCTTCAGAAAGAAGTCGTTCCACATATAGAAGAATGGGAGAAGACAGGAACAATAGAACGTTTTATTTGGGAAAAATTTGGAGAAATGGGCTATTTTGGCCTTAACTCTCCAGAAGAATATGGAGGTTTAGATCTTGATATTTTTTATACAATAATATTTCTAGAAGAATTACAGAAAATAAATTCTGGTGGATTTGCAGCAGCCATGTGGGCGCACGCTTATTTAGCAATGACACACATCAATAAAGAAGGAGATCATAGAATTAAAGAAGAATATTTGACTCCAAGTATCGCTGGTGAAAAAATAGGCTGTCTTTGTATTACAGAACCATTTGGTGGTTCTGATGTAGCAGGAATGAAAACTACTGCCGTTAAAAAAGGCGATAAATATATTATTAATGGCTCTAAAACTTTTATAACTAATGGAGTTTATGCAGATTACTTGGTAGTAGCTGCTAAAACAAATCCTGAATTAGGAAATAAAGGGATGAGTATTTTTGTATTAGATCGTGATATGAAAGGAATTTCGGCAACTAAATTAAATAAATTGGGTTGGCGAGCTTCAGATACAGCAGAATTAGCTTTTACTGATGTAGAAGTTCCTGCTGAAAATTTAATGGGTGAAGAAGGAAAAGGTTTCCCATACATAATGCAGCATTTTGCGTTAGAGCGATTAATTATGGGAGTAAATGCACACGCTAGAGCAGAACATGCTTTAGATTATGCACTTTCTTATATGGCAGATCGTACAGCATTTGGAAAATCAATAGATAAATTCCAGGCATTACGTCATAAAGTAGCAGATATAGCTAGCGAAGTAGAAATGTGTAAAGAATTTAATTATTCTATTGCAAAGCGTTTAAATGAAGGAGAATACGTAGTGAAGGAAGCGAGTATGTCTAAATTGATGTCAACTAAAATTGCTGATCAAGCTATTTACGATTGTTTACAATTTTTAGGCGGTTACGGTTATATGGAAGATTATCCCTTAGCACGTATGCTTCGTGATAGCCGTTTAGGACCAATTGGAGGAGGAACCTCTGAAATTTTAAGAGAAATTATCGCTAAAATGATAATCGACAAGAAGGAATATAAACCAGCAGCAAAGTAATTTTTTTAAAGCTAATAATTTAAAAGACTCGTTTTTATAATATATTGAAAACGAGTCTTTTTTGTAAGCTAAAAAAAATGAATTGATTTGTTGCAAATTTCAAAATTAGAATTAATTTTGCCGCCTGCAATTGCAAAAGAAAGGAGGTGATGAAAACATGTTAATCATACCAGTAAAAGACGGAGAAAATATAGAAAGAGCATTAAAGCGTTTTAAGCGAAAGTTTGATCGCACAAAAACTATGCGTCATCTACGTGATCGTCAAACATTTACGAAGCCTTCTGTAGCAAAAAGAGCACAAGTTCAAAAAGCACAGTACATACAGCGTTTAAGAGATCAGGATAATATTTAAAAATGCTATTGTAGAATTTATAAAACTGTTGATCGATAAAGTTTAGTAACTTTGTTAGTCAACAGTTTTTTTATGGATTTTTCTCAATACACAGATTACCTTCGGTTAGAAAAAAAATATTCAGAACATACGCTCATAGCTTATGAGAAAGATCTAAAACTCTTTTCAGATTTTGTTGAAGAAGAATTTCAACTAAAAACACTAACAGCAGTTAGTTATAGCATAATTCGTAGTTGGATTATCGCTTTAGCTGAACAAAATATAGCAAACCGAAGCATTAATAGAAAAATAGCTTCGCTAAAAAGTTATTATAAGTTTTTATTGAAAACACATCAAATAAAACAATCTCCTTTAGCAACACATAAAGCTTTAAAAACAGAAAAAAAAGTGCAAGTACCTTTTTCAGTTAAAGAGCTAGAGGAAGGCTTAGCGCTTTTTACGGGCAATAATTTTGTTGATCTCCGTAATAAACTAATAATTGAGTTACTTTATACCACAGGAATGCGGCGAGCAGAATTAATAAATATAAAAATACAAAACATCTCCTTCGCAACACAAACCATCAAAATTTTAGGAAAACGAAATAAAGAGCGTATCCTTCCATTGCTAAATTCGGTAATAAAAACTATAGAGGCTTATTTAGAAAAAAGAGATTTACTCAATAAAATTGAAGATGAAACGTTATTATTAGTAACAGAAAAGGGTGATAAAATTTATGAAACACTTGTTTACCGAATTATAAATAATTATTTTAGTAGGGTATCAACAAAAACAAAAAGAAGCCCACATATAATTCGGCATAGTTTTGCTACGCATTTGTTGAACGAAGGCGCTAATTTAAATGATGTAAAAGAACTTTTGGGGCATGCAACTTTAGCCTCAACACAAGTTTATACACACAATAGCATGGCGGCATTAAGTAAGGTATATAAAAAATCACACCCTAGAAATAAGAAATAAACCAAAACCCGAATATTAACCAAATACTAAAACACATGAAAGTAAATGTTCAATCCGTAAATTTTAATGCAGATCAAAAACTGATTAACTTTATAGAAAATAAACTAGGCAAACTGGAAAATTACTTTGACAAAATTATTTATGCTGATGTTTACTTAAAATTGGAAAATACGACCGAACCAAAAAATAAAATAACAGAAATTTTATTAAGTGTTCCAGGAGATGAAATGGTCGTAAAAAAAAACCATAAAAAATTTGAAGAAGGTGTAGATGAGGGAGTTAATACTTTAAAAAGACAGTTAAAGAAACGAAAAGAAAAGATAAGAGCTTATGCTTAAAAAAACTTTTTTTAAAAAAAGTTGAAAAAGTTTTTGCAGAAAACATAAACAGTCTTATATTTGCAGTCCGTTAGCGATAACGGGCTTTTTTTTAGTGAAAAGTTGAACTAAAAAAGCCGATGTAGCTCAGCTGGCTAGAGCAGCTGATTTGTAATCAGCAGGTCGTGGGTTCGAGTCCCTCCATCGGCTCTGTTCTATGAAATTTTGATTTGATTGCTTCGGTAATCAAGTTTGGGGAGATACTCAAGCGGCCAACGAGGGCAGACTGTAAATCTGCTGTCTTTCGACTTCGCAGGTTCGAATCCTGCTCTCCCCACTAATGTTGCTTTTTTAATGTAAATTTAAAGAGCGTAAATAATAATGCGGGAGTAGCTCAGTTGGTAGAGCGTCAGCCTTCCAAGCTGAATGTCGCCGGTTCGAACCCGGTCTCCCGCTCTTTAAAAATTCTCGAGGAGAATTAACGGTTTTACGCCGACGTAGCTCAGGGGTAGAGCGTTTCCTTGGTAAGGAAGAGGTCACGAGTTCAATTCTCGTCGTTGGCTCTAGATGGGTGATTTCGTTAGGGGTATTTTTTAAAACCTAGCTCTCTTGAGCTTTAGGTTTTTTGTATTGAATAAAATTGAACACTAATATATAACTAAGATTAAATAAGTATTAATTATGGCAAAGGAAACTTATGATCGTTCCAAACCGCACTTGAATATTGGTACGATTGGACACGTAGATCACGGAAAAACGACTTTAACTGCAGCGATTACGAAAGTGATGGCTGATGCTGGATATTCTGAAGCTAGTGCATTTGATCAAATTGATAATGCTCCTGAAGAAAAAGAAAGAGGTATTACTATTAACTCTTCACACGTAGAGTATCAAACTGCAAATCGTCACTATGCGCACGTTGACTGTCCAGGTCACGCCGATTATGTGAAGAACATGGTAACTGGTGCTGCTCAGATGGACGGTGCTATTCTTGTTGTTGCTGCAACAGATGGTCCAATGCCGCAAACTCGTGAGCACATCTTATTAGGTCGTCAGGTAGGTATTCCTAGAATTGTTACTTTCTTGAATAAAGTTGATTTAGTAGATGATGAGGAATTATTAGAGCTTGTTGAGATGGAAGTAAGAGATTTGCTTTCTTTCTATGAGTATGATGGAGATAATGCTCCTGTGATTTCTGGATCTGCTTTAGGTGCTTTAGAAGGTGAGGAGAAATGGGCTAAGACTGTTTTAGATCTTATGGAAGCTGTAGATGAGTGGATTGAATTGCCTCAACGTGATGTTGATAAGGATTTCTTGATGCCAATTGAAGATGTATTCTCTATTACTGGTCGTGGTACTGTTGCAACTGGTCGTATTGAAACAGGTGTGGCTAACACTGGAGATCCTGTGGAAATTATCGGAATGGGAGCTGAAAAATTAACTTCTACTATTACTGGAGTTGAGATGTTCCGTAAGATTCTTGATAGAGGAGAGGCTGGAGATAATGTAGGTATTTTGTTAAGAGGTATTGAAAAGGCTCAAATTTCAAGAGGTATGGTGATCTGTAAGCCAGGTTCTGTAACTCCTCACGCTAAATTTAAAGCAGAGGTTTATATCTTGAAAAAAGAAGAAGGTGGACGTCATACTCCATTCCATAACAATTACCGTCCTCAGTTCTACGTTCGTACAACTGATGTTACAGGAACAATTAACCTTCCTGATGGAGTTGAGATGGTAATGCCTGGAGATAACTTGACAATTACTGTGGAGCTTATCCAGACAATTGCAATGAATGTAGGTCTTCGTTTTGCTATCCGTGAAGGAGGTAGAACAGTAGGAGCTGGTCAGGTAACTGAAATTTTAGACTAAATAAGTTAGTCAATTAGATATATCTAAGTTAAGGTGTTCCGTGAAAGCGGAATACCTTGACTTGTATTTACGGGTTTAGCTCAGTTGGTAGAGCACTGGTCTCCAAAACCAGGTGTCGGGAGTTCGAGCCTCTCAACCCGTGCAAACATAGAATAACAATGGCAGGAATTGTAAATTATATATCTCAATCATACGATGAATTAAAAAACCATGTAACTTGGCCTTCATTTGCCGAAGCGCAACGTTTGTCAGTATTGGTTTTAGTTTTTTCGGTGATCTTTGCCTTAGCGATCTGGGGAGTAGATACTGTTTTCGGTGAATTAGTCGAAGAGTATTTCAAATGGGTGAAATCCTAAAATTAGCGGAGAATGGCTGAAGATAAATTGAAGAAATGGTATGTTGTTCGTTCAGTAAGCGGGCAAGAGAATAAGATTAAAGATTATATAGAAAAAGAAATTGCTCATCAAGGTCTTGAAGATTATGTTGAGCAAATTTTGGTTCCTACTGAGAAAGTAATTCAGGTTCGTAACGGAAAAAAAATCAATAAAGAGCGTGTTTATTTTCCTGGTTATGTAATGGTTAAGGCTAATCTTGGCGGAGAAATACCTCATATAATTAAAGGTATTAATGGTGTAATAGGCTTCTTAGGTGAAACAAAAGGAGGGGATCCTGTTCCTTTAAGAAAGTCTGAGGTTAATAGAATGTTAGGGAAGGTTGATGAGTTGGCTGTTAAGGAAGATAACATTGCGATCCCTTATACTGTTGGAGAGACTATTAAGGTGATTGATGGTCCGTTTAACGGATTTAATGGAACGATAGAAAAAGTAAACGAAGAGAAACGTAAGCTTGAAGTTATGGTTAAGATTTTCGGAAGAAAAACACCTTTAGAGCTTAGTTATATGCAAGTTGAAAAAGTTTAAGTTGTTACGCTTATATAATTAGAATTATTCTTAATGCTTCCACTTTTAAAAATAATTCAAATTTAAAATTAGAAAATGGCAAAAGAAGTAAGTAAGGTTGTAAAACTACAAGTACGCGGAGGTGCAGCTAATCCTTCACCACCAGTTGGACCTGCTTTGGGTGCTGCCGGAGTTAATATCATGGAATTCTGTAAGCAATTCAATGGTCGTACTCAGGATAAAGCAGGAAAAGTATTACCGGTTGCAATTACAGTTTATAAAGATAAGTCTTTTGACTTTGTTATTAAGACTCCACCAGCAGCCGTACAAATATTAGAAGCAGCTAAAACAAAGAAAGGATCAGGTGAGCCTAACCGTAAGAAAATAGCTAGTATTTCTTGGGATCAAGTGAAAGCTATTGCCGAAGATAAAATGCAAGACTTAAATGCATTTACTGTAGAATCAGCTATGAAAATGGTTGCAGGTACAGCTCGTTCAATGGGAGTAACTATCAAAGGTGATGCACCGTTTTAATCCAAAAAGAAATTAAAAATGGCAAAGTTGACAAAAAAGCAGAAAGAAGTTCAGGCAAAAGTAGATAATTCTAAATTATATACAGTTGCAGAAGCTTCAGCTTTAGTAAAAGATATATCTAACGTAAATTTTGATCCTTCAGTTGATTTAGCGGTACGTTTAAATGTAGATCCTAGAAAGGCTAACCAAATGGTTAGAGGTGTTGTAACACTTCCTCATGGAACTGGTAAAGACGTTAAAGTTTTAGCTTTGGTTACACCAGATAAAGAACAAGAAGCTAAAGATGCGGGAGCTGATTATGTTGGTTTAGATGAGTACCTTGAGAAAATTAAAGGAGGTTGGACAGATGTTGATGTGATTATTACCATGCCAAGCGTTATGGGTAAATTAGGTCCTTTGGGTCGTATTTTAGGTCCAAGAGGTTTAATGCCAAACCCAAAAACCGGTACGGTAACAATGGATATTGCAAAGGCTGTATCTGATGTGAAAGCCGGTAAAATTGACTTTAAAGTTGATAAAACAGGAATTGTACACGCTGCAATTGGTAAAGCATCATTTGATTCTGAAAAGATCGCAGGTAATGCAAGAGAATTATTAACTACGCTGGTAAAGTTGAAGCCTCAGGCTGCCAAAGGTATTTACATAAAGAGTATACATATGTCTAGTACCATGAGCCCGAGTGTGGCAATTGACACTAAAAAGTTTACTGAGCAATAATTAAATTATTATGACAAGAGAAGAAAAATCACAAGTAATAAAGGATTTAACTGCCCAGTTAGCTGACACTTCAACGATATATTTAGCAGATATTTCAGGGTTAGATGCTGGAACAACTTCAAATTTAAGAAGAGCTTGTTTTAAAGCTAATGTGAAGTTATCGGTAGTTAAAAATACATTGTTAGCTAAAGCAATGGAAGCCGCTGAAAAAGATTTTGGTGAGTTACCATCTACTTTAAAAGGCAATACATCTATAATGATTGCTGAAACTGGAAATGCGCCAGCAAAAGTAATCAAAGAGTTTAGAAAGAAAAATGAGAAGCCTGTTCTTAAAGGTGCTTTTATTGATGAAGCAATTTATGTTGGAGATGAGTATTTAGAATCATTATCTAATATTAAATCAAAAGAAGAGGTTATCGGAGATATTATTGGATTATTACAATCACCGACTAAAAATGTTATTTCAGCACTTAAGTCAGGTGGAAGTAAACTTTCTGGTATATTGAAGACACTTTCTGAAAAAGAAGCATAAATTACGTACGCACTTTTTAACAATTATAAATTAAATTACACATTTTAAAACGATAGAAAATGGCAGATTTAAAAGATTTCGCAGAACAATTAGTTAACTTAACAGTAAAAGAAGTTAATGAGTTAGCTGATATTTTAAAAGAAGAATATGGTATAGAGCCTGCAGCTGCTGCAGTAGCTGTTGCTGGTGGCGGTGCTGCTGGTGGAGGTGAAGAAGCTGAAGAGCAAACTGAATTTGATGTAATTCTTAAAGCTCCAGGTGGTTCTAAGTTAGCAGTTGTAAAACTTGTTAAAGAACTTACAGGTCTTGGACTTAAAGATGCTAAAGGATTAGTAGATGGTGCACCTGCTCCAGTAAAAGAAGGTGTAGCAAAAGACGAAGCTGAAGCACTTAAATCACAGTTAGAAGAAGCAGGAGCTGAGGTTGAGCTTAAGTAAGCTTACCAAGCAATATTATTTAGGTTTAGACCTCAGGAAATGCTCCTGAAGGTCTAAACCATTTTGCGTATTTATGCGCAACGTGTACTTTACACAACATATTTATAAGTTAATTATGCTTTCAAAACCCTGGTCTTGCAGCGTTTTGAAAACCTCAAATTCCGTCCATAGATGTTAGAAACGCAAACTGAAAGATTGAATTTCTCTTCTGTAAAGAACAGACCTGATTATCCGGATTTTCTTGATATCCAGATAAAATCATTTCAGGATTTCTTTCAATTAGAAACCAAATCAGAAGAAAGGGGAAATGAAGGACTTTACAATACCTTCAAAGAGAATTTCCCGATTACGGACACCCGTAACCAATTCGTATTAGAGTTTTTAGATTATTTTGTTGATCCTCCACGTTATTCTATTCAAGAATGTATTGAGCGAGGATTGACCTATAGTGTGCCGCTTAAAGCTAGATTAAAGCTTTATTGTACAGATCCAGAACACGAAGATTTTGAAACTATTGTTCAGGATGTTTATTTGGGGACAATTCCTTATATGACTCCAAGTGGTACTTTTTGTATTAATGGCGCAGAACGCGTAGTGGTTTCACAGTTGCACCGTTCTCCTGGAGTTTTCTTTGGACAATCGTTCCACGCTAATGGAACAAAATTATACTCTGCCCGAGTTATTCCTTTTAAAGGATCTTGGATAGAATTTGCAACCGATATTAATAGCGTTATGTACGCTTATATCGATCGTAAGAAAAAATTACCGGTAACTACACTTTTCCGTGCAATCGGTTTTGAAAGAGATAAAGATATTCTTGAAATTTTTGACCTTGCAGAGGAAGTGAAAGTTTCAAAATCTGGTCTTAAAAAAGTATTGGGACGTAAGTTAGCTGCGCGTGTGCTTAATACTTGGTATGAAGATTTTGTAGATGAAGATACAGGAGAAGTAGTTTCTATTGAGCGTAATGAAATCGTTCTTGATCGTGATACTGAATTAGAAAAGGATCATATTGAGGAAATTTTAGAAACCGGAACAAAAACAATTCTTCTTCATAAAGAAGATAATTCTACGGGTGATTATGCTATTATTCATAACACTTTACAAAAAGATCCTACTAATTCTGAAAAAGAAGCAGTAGAACATATATACAGACAATTACGTAACGCAGAACCGCCAGATGAGGAAACTGCTAGAGGAATAATTGATAAATTATTCTTCTCAGATCAACGTTATAACTTAGGAGAAGTTGGTCGTTACCGAATGAATAAAAAACTAGGTCTTAATATCGAAATGGATAAGCAGGTGCTTACCAAACAAGATATTATCACCATTATAAAATATTTAATTGAGCTGATTAATTCTAAAGCTGAGATCGACGATATTGATCATTTATCTAATCGTCGTGTAAGAACAGTTGGTGAACAATTATCTCAACAATTTGGTGTAGGTCTTGCTCGTATGGCAAGAACAATTCGTGAGCGTATGAATGTACGTGATAACGAAGTGTTTACACCAATTGATTTAATTAATGCAAAAACACTTTCTTCTGTAATTAATTCATTTTTTGGGACTAACCAATTGTCTCAATTTATGGATCAAACCAATCCACTTGCGGAAATCACGCATAAGCGTCGTCTTTCTGCTTTAGGACCAGGAGGTCTATCAAGAGAAAGAGCAGGTTTTGAAGTTCGTGATGTTCACTATACACACTACGGAAGACTTTGTCCTATTGAAACACCTGAAGGTCCAAACATTGGGTTAATTTCTTCACTTTCTGTTTATGCGAAAGTAAACGGAATGGGCTTTATCGAAACACCTTATCGTAAAGTTGAAGATGGGAAATTAGATATAGAGAATGAACCAGTTTATTTCTCTGCTGAAGAGGAAGAAGGAAAATTAATTGCACAAGCCAATATTCCATCTAAGGATGATGGAACAATTGACACGGATAAAGTTATTGCAAGAATGGAAGGTGACTTCCCGGTAGTAGATCCTAAAGAAGTTCATTTTACTGATGTAGCACCAAACCAGATTTCTTCAATTTCCGCTTCATTAATTCCATTTTTGGAACATGATGATGCGAACCGTGCGTTGATGGGATCAAATATGATGCGTCAGGCAGTACCTTTATTACGTGTAGATTCTCCAATTGTTGGAACAGGTCTAGAACGTCAAGTTGCTTCTGATTCTCGAGTGTTAATGAATGCTGAAGGAGACGGAACAGTAGAATATGTAGATGCAAGACAAATTACCATTAAGTATGACCGTACTGATGAAGAAAGAATGGTAAGTTTCGATTCAGATTCTAAAACCTATGATCTTATTAAGTTCAGAAAAACCAACCAAGGTACTTCTGTAAACTTAAAACCAATCGTTCGTGTAGGAGATCGTGTTAAAAAAGGACAAGTACTTTGTCAAGGTTATGCAACTGAAGCCGGAGAATTAGCTCTAGGACGAAATATGAAAGTTGCTTTTATGCCTTGGAAAGGATATAACTTTGAGGATGCAATTGTAATTTCGGAAAAAGTCGTACGTGAAGATATATTTACTTCTATCCACATTGATGAATATTCACTAGAAGTTAGAGATACCAAATTAGGTAATGAAGAACTGACTAATGATATTCCTAATGTTTCTGAAGATGCTACTAAAGATCTTGACGAACACGGAATGATTAGAATAGGAGCAGAGGTAAAACCTGGAGATATTTTAATTGGAAAGATTACACCTAAAGGAGAATCGGATCCAACTCCAGAAGAAAAATTACTTCGTGCAATTTTTGGTGATAAAGCCGGAGACGTTAAAGATGCTTCTTTAAAAGCCTCACCATCTCTAGAAGGTGTTGTAATTAATAAAAAGTTATTTGCAAGAGCAATTAAAGATAAGCGTAAACGTGCTCAAGATAAAGAAGAGATTGCAAATTTAGAAGATAAATACCGAGTGAAGTTTGAGGCTTTAAAATCGGAATTAATCGATAAGCTTTTTGCAATTATTGGAGGTAAAACTGCTCAAGGCGTTAAAAATGATTTAGGGGAAGATGTTTTACCAAAGGGTAAAAAATATACCTTAAAAATGTTAAATTCTGTTGATGATTACACGCACCTTACACAGGGAACTTGGACAACGGATGATCATTTAAATGCACTCGTAGCAGATTTAATTCACAACTATAAAATTAAAGAAAACGATCTTCAAGGTAATTTACGAAGAGAGAAATTTACAATTACTGTAGGAGATGAGCTTCCATCTGGAATTATAAAATTAGCAAAAGTTTATATTGCTAAAAAGCGTAAACTTAAAGTTGGTGATAAGATGGCAGGGCGTCACGGTAACAAAGGTATTGTTGCTCGTATTGTACGTCAAGAAGATATGCCATTCTTAGAAGATGGAACTCCTGTTGATATCGTATTAAATCCACTTGGGGTACCATCGCGTATGAATATTGGTCAGATTTATGAGACTGTTTTAGGTTGGGCTGGTCAAAAATTAGGTAAAAAATATGCGACTCCAATTTTTGATGGAGCTACAATTGATCAAATTAATGATCTAACTGATGAAGCTGGAATTCCAAGATATGGACACACTTATTTATATGATGGAGGAACAGGAGATCAATTTGATCAACCAGCAACTGTTGGTGTGATTTATATGCTGAAATTAGGACACATGATTGAAGATAAAATGCACGCGCGTTCTATCGGTCCTTATTCACTAATTACACAACAACCATTAGGAGGTAAAGCACAGTTTGGAGGTCAGCGTTTTGGTGAGATGGAAGTTTGGGCATTAGAAGCCTATGGAGCTTCTGCGACACTTCGTGAAATCTTAACTGTAAAATCTGATGACGTAATCGGTAGAGCAAAAACATATGAGTCTATCGTTAAAGGAGAACCAATGCCAGAACCTGGTTTACCAGAATCTTTCAATGTGTTAATGCACGAGTTGAAAGGACTTGGATTGGATATAAGACTTGAGGAGTAATAACGTTGCCTTCGGTTTTTACAAACCGAAGGCAATAGTTATCGCATAATTATTGAATAATTCTTTAGTACCATTTATTATGGCAAGAAATAATGATAAGAATACACAAAAGAGATTTAACCAAATCTCTATTGGCTTAGCTTCACCAGAGTCGATTTTGGCTGAATCGAGAGGGGAAGTATTAAAGCCAGAAACTATTAATTACCGTACCCACAAACCAGAACGTGACGGGCTGTTTTGTGAGCGTATTTTTGGTCCTGTAAAAGACTATGAATGTGCTTGCGGTAAATATAAAAGAATTCGCTACAAAGGTATTGTTTGTGACCGTTGTGGTGTAGAAGTAACCGAAAAGAAAGTACGTAGAGACCGTGTTGGGCACATCAATTTAGTTGTTCCTGTAGCTCATATTTGGTATTTTCGTTCGTTACCAAATAAAATTGGTTACTTATTAGGAATACCTTCTAAAAAATTAGATATGATTATTTACTACGAACGTTACGTAGTAATTCAAGCGGGTATTGCAAAAGATGAAGAAGGAGAGCCATTAAAGAAAATGGACTTCTTAACAGAAGAAGAGTATTTAAATGTATTAGATAGTCTTCCTCAAGAAAATATGTATTTAGAAGATTCAGATCCTAACAAGTTTATTGCTAAAATGGGAGCTGAATGCTTAATTGAAATTTTAAATCGATTAGATTTAGATGAGCTTTCTTATGAATTAAGACATAAAGCAAATAACGAAACTTCTAAGCAACGTAAAACTGAAGCTTTAAAACGTCTTCAGGTTGTTGAAGCTTTCCGTGATTCTAATAAAGAACGAGAAAATAAACCATCTTGGATGATTATGAAAGTAGTTCCGGTTATACCACCAGAATTACGTCCATTAGTTCCATTAGATGGAGGTCGTTTTGCAACATCAGATTTAAATGACCTTTACAGACGTGTAATTATTAGAAATAATCGTCTTAAAAGATTAATGGAGATTAAAGCTCCTGAAGTAATTTTACGTAACGAAAAACGTATGCTTCAAGAGTCGGTAGATTCATTATTTGATAATACTAGAAAATCTTCAGCAGTAAAAACTGACTCTAATCGTCCGTTAAAATCTCTTTCTGATTCGTTAAAAGGAAAGCAAGGACGTTTCCGTCAAAACTTACTAGGTAAACGTGTAGATTATTCAGCACGTTCAGTAATTGTTGTTGGACCTGAGATGAAATTGTTCGAATGTGGTATTCCAAAGAATATGGCAGCCGAACTTTACAAACCTTTTGTTATTAGAAAATTAATAGAAAGAGGGATTGTAAAAACAGTAAAATCTGCAAAGAAAATAATTGATAAAAAAGAGCCGGTAGTTTGGGATATTTTGGAAAATGTTCTTAAAGGACATCCAATTTTATTAAACCGTGCTCCTACGCTTCACCGTTTAGGAATTCAAGCTTTTCAACCAAAATTAATTGAAGGAAAAGCAATTCAGTTACACCCATTGGTTTGTACAGCATTTAACGCCGATTTTGATGGTGATCAAATGGCGGTTCACTTACCTTTAGGGCCAGAAGCTATTTTAGAAGCACAATTATTAATGTTGGCTTCACATAATATTTTAAATCCTGCAAACGGTTCGCCGGTAACGGTACCTTCTCAGGATATGGTTCTTGGTCTATATTATATGACCAAAGAACGTAAGTCTACTCCTGAAAAGCCAATGAAGGGAGAAGGCTTGACTTTTTATTCTTTTGAAGAAGTTAATATAGCTTACAATGAGAAAAAAGTTGACTTAAATGCCTCTATTAAAGTAAGAGCTAAAGATTTTAATGAAGATGGTGAATTAGTTTACCAGATTATTGAAACTACCGTTGGACGTGTTTTATTTAATGAAGAAGTTCCTGAACAAGCAGGATATATCAATGAAGTATTGACGAAAAAGACGTTGAGAGATATCATTGGTAGAATCTTAAAGGTAACAAGTGTACCGGAAACGGGAGAATTCTTAGATAAAATTAAGAGTTTAGGTTACGGTTTTGCATTTAGAGGTGGACTTTCGTTCTCATTAGGAGATATTATTATCCCTCAAGAGAAATACGAAATGATTGATGAGGCAAACGGTCAAGTTGAAGGTATTATGGCTAACTATAATATGGGTCTTATTACCAATAACGAGCGTTATAATCAAGTTATTGATATCTGGACAGCGACAAATGCTAACCTTACAGAATTAGCAATGAAACGTATTCGAGAAGATCAACAAGGGTTTAACTCTGTGTATATGATGCTTGACTCTGGAGCACGTGGATCTAAAGAACAGATTCGTCAGTTAACCGGAATGCGTGGATTAATGGCGAAACCTAAAAAGTCTAATTCTGGTGGAGGAGAAATTATTGAAAATCCAATTCTTTCTAACTTTAAAGAAGGACTTTCAATTCTTGAGTACTTTATTTCAACTCACGGTGCGCGTAAAGGTCTTGCCGATACCGCATTAAAAACTGCCGATGCAGGTTACTTAACACGTCGTTTAGTTGATGTTTCTCAAGATGTAATTGTAGGAGAAGAGGACTGTGGAACATTACGTGGAATAGAAATAAAGGCTTTAAAGAAAAACGAAGAAGAAGTTGAATCTTTAGGGGAACGTATTGTAGGGCGTACTGCTTTAAATGATATTGTAGATCCAATTACACAAGAAGTAATTGCTTTAGCAGGAGATGAAATTGATGAAGAGATTGTATCCAAAGTAGAAAACTCTGCTTTAGATGCAGTTGAAGTTCGTTCTGCATTAAGCTGTGAAGCTAAGAAAGGAATTTGTGTTAAATGTTATGGTAGAAATCTTGCTACCGGAAAAACGGTTCAAAAAGGAGAAGCTGTTGGTGTTGTAGCCGCACAATCCATTGGAGAGCCTGGTACGCAGTTAACGCTTCGTACATTCCACGTGGGAGGTATTGCCGGAAACATTTCAGAAGAAAATAAAGTGATTACCAAGTTTGATGGTATTGCAGAGATTGACGATTTAAAAACTGTAAAAGGTGAAAATTCAGAAGGAGAAGAAGCAGAAATAGTTATCTCTAGAACTTCAGAAATAAAAATCGTAGATCCTAAAACAGGAATTGTATTGAGTAACAATGTTATTCCTTATGGAGCGCAATTATTTGTTAAACCTGGAGATAAAATTAAAGAAGGTACAACTGTTTGTCAGTGGGATCCGTATAATGGTGTGATCATTTCTGAATTTGCTGGAAAAATCAAGTTCGAAAATATTGAGCAAGGAGTTACTTACCAAGTAGAGACTGATGAACAAACCGGTTTCCAAGAAAAGGTAATTTCTGAATCTAGAAATAAGAAAAAGATTCCGACTTTATTAATTATGGGTAAAGGAGACGAAGTAATACGTTCGTATAACTTACCGGTTGGAGCTCACTTAATGGTAGACGATAACGAAAAAATTAAGATTGGTAAGATTTTAGTGAAAATTCCTCGTAAATCATCTAAAGCCGGAGATATTACCGGAGGTCTTCCGCGTGTAACCGAATTATTTGAAGCACGTAATCCTTCAAATCCAGCTGTAGTAAGTGAAATTGATGGAGTTGTTTCTTTCGGAAAAATTAAACGTGGTAACCGTGAAATTATCGTAGAATCTAAATTAGGAGAGGTTAAAAAGTATTTAGTAAAACTTTCAAACCAAATCTTAGTTCAGGAAAACGATTATGTTCGTGCTGGAATGCCACTTTCTGACGGATCTATTACACCAGAGGATATCTTAAATATTAAAGGACCAAGTGCGGTTCAGCAATATTTAGTAAATGAAGTTCAGGAAGTATATCGTTTACAAGGGGTGAAAATTAACGATAAGCATTTTGAGGTAGTTGTACGTCAAATGATGCGTAAAGTTAAAATTCAAGATCCGGGTGATACAATCTTCTTAGAGAATCAATTAGTTCATAAATCAGATTTCATCGAAGAAAATGATGATATCTTTGGAATGAAAGTAATTGAAGATGCTGGAGATAGTGAGAACTTGAAGGCAGGTAAAATTGTTACAGCTCGTGAGTTGAGAGATGAAAACTCTATTTTACGTAGAGAAGATAAAGTTCTTGCTACGGCAAGAGATGCTCAACCCGCAACAGCAACACCTATTTTACAAGGTATTACAAGAGCATCGCTTCAAACCAAGTCATTTATCTCTGCTGCTTCCTTCCAGGAAACAACTAAGGTTCTTAACGAAGCTGCGGTT
Source organism: Mesonia aquimarina (assembly GCF_003667275.1). Classification (GTDB taxonomy): domain Bacteria; phylum Bacteroidota; class Bacteroidia; order Flavobacteriales; family Flavobacteriaceae; genus Mesonia; species Mesonia aquimarina. The sequence goes on from NZ_RCNV01000007.1 coordinate 166,261, forward strand.
AGTGGAAAAATTGATACCTTAGAAGGTTTAAAAGAAAATGTTATTGTTGGACATAAAATCCCTGCAGGAACAGGTATGCGTGAATACGATAATATTATTGTAGGTTCTAAGGAAGAGTTTGATAAAATGACCGAAGAAAAACAAGAGGTTAATTTTAATTAATCCTTAAATAAATAAACGCTGTGGTCTTTCCACAGCGTTTTTTAATTATGGCAAATTTGATTTGCTTTAAATGAAACAATTATGAGTGAAGAAAAAAAATCTAAACAAAAGCAACTAAATATAGAATTAGATGAAAGTACTGCGCAAGGAGAATATAGTAACCTTGCTATTATCAATCATTCTGCATCAGAATTTGTAGTTGACTTTGTAAATATTATGCCGGGTGCTCCTAAAAGCAAAGTAAAATCTAGAATTATTTTAACGCCCCAGCACGCAAAGCGTTTGCTAAAAGCTCTGGGTGGAAATATTCATAAATTTGAACAGGCTCACGGAGAAATTAAAGATTATGATAAGCCTAATATGCCTTTAAATTTTGGTCCAACCGGACAGGCATAAATTTAAAAATACAGTATAAAAAATCCGAAGTTTTTTAGCTTCGGATTTTTTTTATTCATAATATTTAGCCCAAATTAAAATTCTGATGTAAAATGGAATTTTATACTCGGGTATTTTTGCTGTGTCATTTGCAATGAAAATTGAGAATCGGCTAAAAAGACTAGTTGTCCACGTTTGTCTTTTGCTAGAAATTTCGCTTTTACACGTTTAAAATCTTTAAATTCTTCACTTTTTTCATCTTCTGGTTCTATCCAACAGGCTTTATGAACATTTAAATTTTCGTAGGTACATTTTGCACCATATTCGTGTTCTAATCGGTATTGAATTACTTCATATTGTAAAGCCCCAACGGTTCCGATTATTTTACGATTATTCAATTCCAGTCGAAATAATTGCGCTACACCTTCATCCATCAATTGATCGATTCCTTTTTCCAATTGTTTAGATTTCATTGGATCAGCATTGTTGATGTATCTAAAATGTTCGGGTGAAAAACTTGGAATTCCGCGGTAATTAATTTCTTCACCTTCGGTTAAAGTATCACCAATTTTAAAATTTCCGGTGTCATGCAAACCAACAATATCGCCGGGATAAGAAACATCTACAATTTCTTTCTTTTCAGCAAAAAAAGCGTTCGGACTGCTAAATCTTAATTTTTTATTATGACGCACGTGTAAATACGGTACATTTCGTTCAAATTTCCCCGATACAATTTTTACGAATGCTAAACGATCGCGGTGCTTAGGATCCATATTAGCGTGAATTTTAAACACAAATCCGGTAAATTTTTCTTCTGTCGGTTGTACAGTTCGTTCTTCACTTTCTTTAGGAAGTGGAGTAGGAGCAATGCTTACAAAGCAATCTAGCAATTCGCGAACGCCAAAATTATTTAAGGCAGAACCAAAAAATACGGGTTGCAAATGTCCTTCTTTATAGGCTTTCTGATCGAATTCCGGATAAACGCCTTGTGCCAATTCTACTTCTTCCCGTAAATTATTAGCTGCATCAGAACCAATTAATTCATCTAAATCTGGCGTGTTTAAATCAGTAATTTCAATAGTTTCTTCAATATCTTTTCGCGGATCACCCGTAAAAAGATTTACGTTTTGTTCCCAAATATTGTAAATTCCTTTAAAATCATATCCCATTCCAATTGGATAGCTTAACGGCGTAACTTTAAGATTTAGTTTTTGTTCAATTTCATCTAATAGATCAAATGCATCTTTTCCTTCCCGATCTAATTTATTGATAAAAACAATCATCGGGATGTTTCGCATTCTACAAACTTCAACTAATTTTTCAGTTTGTTCCTCAACACCCTTAGCAACATCAATAACCACAATCACACTATCAACAGCTGTTAACGTTCTAAAAGTATCTTCAGCAAAATCCTTGTGACCGGGCGTGTCTAAAATATTTATTTTTATGTCTTTATATTCAAAACCAAGAACAGAAGTAGCTACAGAAATACCACGTTGGCGTTCAATTTCCATAAAATCACTCGTAGCTCCTTTTTTAACTTTATTAGATTTAACAGCGCCTGCTTCTTGAATAGCACCTCCAAATAATAATAATTTTTCTGTCAAAGTTGTTTTTCCGGCATCGGGGTGAGAAACAATACCGAAGGTTCTTCTTTTGTTTATTTCGTCTTTCAATTTCATTTTGCAAATGTATTCTTTTTAAGAGCTTGTTCAAAGTTTTCAAGTTGAAGTCTCTACAGAAATTTTATAGGATGTGTGCTTTAATTTCTAGCTAATACCTCCCTTTTTTGTACTTTTGATTTCTATGAAAGAAAAAGTTATTCTTGTTAATGAAAAAGATGAGCAAATTGGCTTGATGGAAAAGATTGAAGCCCACGAAAAAGCTTTGCTCCACCGTGCATTTTCTGTATTTGTTTATAATGAAAAAGGCGAAATGATGTTGCAACAACGTGCTTTGGGCAAATATCATTCTCCGGGTTTATGGACCAATACTTGTTGTAGCCATCAACGTGAAAATGAATCTAATATTGAAGCCGGCAAAAGACGCTTGATGGAAGAAATGGGTTTTACGACAGATTTAGAAGAAACCATTTCGTTTATTTATAAAGCTCCTTTTGAAAATGGTTTAAGTGAACATGAATTTGACTATATTTTAGTGGGTAATTTTGAAGATGATCCTAAGCCAAACCCTGATGAAGTTGCCGATTGGAAATGGATGCACCCGGAAGAGGTAAAAAAAGATCTTGAAGAAAATCCGGATAATTATACAGCTTGGTTTAAAATTATTTTTGATAGACATTACCAGACAATTTCCTAAATATGGCTAAAAAAGTAACGGTTCATAGAAAGGCTCATTTTAATGCGGCACACCGTTTGTATAGAAAAGATTGGGATGATAATAAAAATAAAGCCGTTTTTGGGAAATGTAGCAATCCAAATTTTCACGGTCATAATTACGAGCTGATTGTTTCGGTTACTGGAGAAATTGATCCAGAAACCGGTTTTGTGATAGATATGAAGTTTTTAAAAGAATTAATTGCTGATGAAATTGAAACAGCTTTTGATCATAAAAACTTAAATATAGAAGTTGAAGCTTTTAAAAATCTCAATCCTACAGCTGAAAATATTTCGGTTGTAATTTGGGAAAAATTAAGAAAAAAATTGGATTCAGGATTAGCCTTAGAAATTACTTTATACGAAACCCCAAGAAATTTTGTAACCTATAGCGGATAATATGAAATTAGAAGTTGGAGATAGAATACCGAGTTTTACTTTAACAGATCATCATGGAAACATTTTTAAATCTGACCTAAGGCTGGGAGAAAAAATATGGGTAATTTATTTTTATCCTAAAAACTTTACACCCGGCTGCACAAAAGAAGCATGTAGTTTTAGAGATCATTATAAAGAGTTTCAGAGATTAGGTGCAGAGGTAATTGGTATTAGTTCAGATTCGGTAGAATCTCACCAAAAATTTAGTGAAAAATATGATTTACCGTTTACATTTCTTTCAGATCCTACAGAAGATATCCGTCAGAAATTTGGAGTAAAAGGACATTTGTTAGGGATAATTCCTGGTAGAGATACTTTTGTTATTGATAAAGACGGTATTGTTCAATTTAAGTTTCATAACTTGAGTTCTGCGGAACATATGCAAAAAGCATTAGATAAAGTTAAGGAACTGCAAGCTGAATAAAGGTCTAATTTATTTCTATTAATACTTTTATTTTTTAGCATTTACTACTAAATTTTGGTGTAATTTTGCGGCATAAATTTTAGTAGTAAAACTATGGCAAGTATTAAGCATTTAAAAAGAGATTTAAATTATGTAATGGGCGATATTATTGAAGCCGCTTACATTCATCAGATGGCAAATCCCAAAGCCGATCCTAAGACTATTGATCAGATTGTAGATGAAGCAGTAGTTACTTATGATGAAATGATTGTTAAAATTAACGATCGTTCTCAAGAAAATAGAGGGCAATATCTTAAGCAAGTAAATAAAGAGTTAGAGCAAAAAGCAACTACTTTAATTGAAAAGTTGAATACGCTTTAAGAAATCGACAATGATTTTATAAACCCATAGAATTTCTATGGGTTTTTTTATGTCAAAAAAATAGTTCAACTTTAAGTGTTATTTTTCTTTTGGATATGATTAAAAAAAATGTATTTCTTTTACTTTTAATTTTCCTGTTTCAACTTAAAAGTTTTGCACAAACAATTGAAGGTTTTGTTACTGACGAAAAAGGTTTTAAACTGCCTTTTGTAAATTTACTTGTACAAAATACGAAGCATGGTACAGCAACAAATCAGAAAGGTTTTTACTCTTTAGATATTTCAAATTTTGCTACTGATACTTTATTGGTTTCTTTTTTAGGATATAAAAAAGAACTTTTAGCTCTACATGAATTTAAAGCAGATAGCGTTTACACTTTCAATATTACATTAAAAGCTAATGAGGAAATTTTATCTTCTGTAATTGTGAAAAATAGAGAAGTAAAATTTGGTTGGCGGCAGCATATCATTGGAAGGAAAAGAAAAGGTGGCTTTGTAGTATCTAACCCGTTTGGTCATGAAACGATTACATTATTGAAAAATGGAAAAGGACGATTAGGTAAATTGGAAGCGTTGATTTTAAAGTTTAAGAAAAGAGAGACCAATATTTATAAAAGTTTTGGAGCTTATTACAGAATTAAATTTTATCGTTATGATGAAATAAACAAAAAACCGGGAGCAGTTTTATCGGAAAAATCAATTTTATTAAAACCAGAAAATAAAAATCAACGTACAAAAATTGATTTAGCTGAATACAATATTTTATTTCCTAAAAGCGGAATTTGTGTAGGTATTGAAACCATAAACCCTAATGAACAATTACCCGAAAATAATATGTATGTTACAACACCAAATTTATTATGGACACACGATAAAAAAAGTTTAAGTTGGACAAGCTTTAGAGGAGGTGAAAAGCATAAAATAGTGCGGACCTCTGAATTTAAAAAAGGATTCTACCAAAATCCTTTTGTTAAAATTAAAGTGGTATTTGCTAAAGGATAATAATTATTTATTTTGTTTTTCTACTTTCTTGTCAAGCTTGTTTAGTTTTTTTCGCTCTTTTAAAAGATCTTTTAATTCTTTCCCGTATTTAGATTTTCTTATTTCTTTTGGTAAAGAATTATAAACGGTATCTAGGTATTTTACGTTAGCATCAAAAACCTCGCGAATTGTAATGTACGGAGCAATTTCATAATTTTTATTAGTGATAGCGAAATTAATAGTATATAAGTATTTTCGCTTTAATAATTGATCATACTTTTTATTTACCGCTAATATTTCGTCTTCGTTTTCTTTTTGTTGCGCTTCAAAATCTTCCTTGATCAAGTCTAAATGTTGATTGTTGAAACGCTTTATAATTCCATTATATTCATTTAGTTTTTCTTGATTTTTAGAGCCGTTAATAGTAGCATCTGTAGTGAAGTTTTTTAAACTCGTATTGATTTGCATTTCGCCTTTTTCAGCAAAAAACTCAATGATATCATCATTTCGCTGCCCATCAACTTTGTCGAGGTATAAAAATAAAATTTCCGGCTCTTTCAAATTTGTTTGTAATGTAAAATCGCTATCGCCGCTAATTTCAAGAGAATCTACATCTTCTACAATCGTGTCGTTTAAACGTTGTAAATATAAAGTTCCTTTTTTTAGTCCGTCAACATTTCCGGTTAGCGTAAAGTTAGCTTCTTTACCACAAGAAATAAGGCAAAAGCAAGCGAGTATTAATAATGATATTTTTTTCATAGAGTAAAAGTGAGAATACAAAGATGAGTTTTTTTAGCTTAATTTTTCTAGCTTCCTGAAGCTATTTGCATTAAAATAGCGCAAGCATATGCAGACCAAGTTCCTACTACATAACCTAAAACCGCTAATAATACGCCAACTGTAGTAAGCGATGGGTGAAATGCAGATGCAACCACAGGTGCAGAAGCTGCCCCGCCAACATTGGCTTGACTTCCTACGGCTAAGAAAAAATAAGGAGCTTTAATTAATTTGGCTACTAAAATGAGTAAACCAGCGTGAATAGACATCCAAACTAAACCAATGGCAATTAAACCTGGATTATCAAAAATCATGGTTAAATCCATTTTCATACCAATTGTAGCTACCAAAATGTAAATAAAAACACTTCCTAATTTGCTGGCACCAGCACCTTCATATTTTCTGGCTTTTGTAAATGATAATAAAATTCCGATAAAGGTAGCAATAGTAATCATCCAAAAGAACGTAGATGTAAAGGACGCCAACGCGGAAGATTTATCGTTAAAAACTTCAAAATTACTGGTAAGAAAAGCTGAAATACCATCGGCTCCCCAATGTGCAATTCCTGTAGCACCTAAGCCAATTCCTAACATAATCATATAATCGTTAAGCGTAGGTTTTTTGGAAATACTTTCGGTATAATCTGAAACTTTATTTTTTAAACTGGTAATTGCAGAAGAATCAGCTTTTAGCCATTTGTCAATAGCTTTTGTTCTTCCAATGCCAAGTAAAATTATAGCCATCCAAAGATTAGCGACAACAATATCTACGAAAACCATTCCGCCATATTTTTCAGGATTATATTTAAAAATTTCTAGCATAGCAGCTTGATTTGCGCCGCCACCAATCCAACTACCGGCAAGTGTTGCTAAACCACGCCAAGTAGCATCTGGTCCTGCACCACCTACAGTTTCAGGAGAAAAGACAGAAATAATTAATATGGCTAAGGGTCCGCCGATGACAATACCAACTGTTCCTGTAAAGAACATAATAAGCGCTTTTGGACCTAAATTAAAAATTGCTTTTAAGTCAATACTCAAAGTCATTAGAACCAAAGAAGCCGGTAATAGATATCGGCTAGCAACAAAATAAAGTTGCGAATTTTCTGTGCTAATAACTCCGGTAGAATTTAAAATTGCCGGAAGTAAATAACACATTAGTAATGCGGGAACAAATTTGTAGAACTTTTTCCAAAAACCTTTTTTGATTGATGAAGTATAAAATACAAAGGCTAATAAAATCATTAAAAGCCCAAAAACAATTGCGTCGTTATTAAAGTAAGCTGTGTTTTCCATAATGTTTAGGCGTTAAAAAGTTGATGTAAACTATTTGCTACTCCGTTGTCTATACTTTTATCAGTAATTTTATTGGCCACTTTTTTTACTTCATCTCTGGCGTTTCCAACAGCAACTCCCATTCCTACACCGTTTATCATTTCAACATCATTATAATTATCTCCAAAAGCAACACTTTCTTCTAAGGATAAATTAAAATGATTTTCTAATAAAAGATTTATAGCGGTAAGTTTAGAAATATTTTTGTTGGCTATTTCTATATAAGTTGGTTTAGATCGATATAAATGTAACTGATCTCCGTATTTTTCTTGTAGGTGATTGTACATTTTTTCAACATCATCTTCTTCACCCATACACATAATTTTATGTGCGCCAACTTCTTTTTTATTCCAGCTATCAATTACTTGATTAATATGTGTGATACTTGGTGTTACTTTAGTGTTGTTGGCTTCTCGTTTTGCCCAATAATCGTGTTCGGGCACGTGCCATTCATCTGCGTGATATAAACTTAAATGAACTTTTGTTTGCTGATTAAAATCGGCAATACTTTTTATGGTATCAACTTCTATAGCTGTTGAACTGATCACTTCATTATCTACCAAAACATAACCGCCATTATAGCAAATAATGGGTTGATTTTCTATACCTAATTGCTTTTGTAGGTGAAACATTGCCGAAGGCATTCTGGCAGAAATTAACACAAAAGGAATTTCCTCTTTAAATTGCTGAATTGCTTTTATAGTTTCTGGTGACAATTCGCGCTCTTTATTTAATAAAGTGCCATCTATATCTGAGAATACAATTTTGTAGTCCATATAATTTTCTTTAATTAGAATGGCAAATATAGAAATAATGAAAGGATAGCTTACTTTTTTATAAATGAACTAATGCTTGAAACTAATTTTTCTGAAATTGGTAAATAAGCTTGATTGTAAGATTTTTGGTTGGTAATGTCATCATTTTCTTCAATAATCCTAAAAACGTGGTTCATGTTTTTAATTAAGATAAATTCAGCTTCCGGTTTAGCTTTTTTTAATATTTCAGCTTCAGAAGATTGCACTTGTAGATCTTCGCTTCCTTGAATAATCAACACAGGAATCGTTATTTTTTTTATTTCTTCAGCAGGATTATGAGCAATCCAACTAGCCATAAATTCTTGGGTTTCTGGCCTAAAAATAGAATGCAATGCGTCGTTATAATTTCTAGTACGCCCTTTTTCTTTTAATTGTTTAAAGGCAGATTTAGCATCTTCGGTTAAACCCGGCGCTTGTTTTTCTATTTGCTCAATGAGTTGCTGATCTAACGATTGCCCCGCGCCGGCAATACTAATTAATTGATCTACTTTTTTTTCTTGCGCTGCTAGCAACGCTACAAGCGATCCTTGCCCGTGACCAATTAATATAAAATCAGAAAACTTGTTTGCTTTTTGAAAATGACTAATTGCAGAAATCGCATCAGTAACAAAATCTTCAAAACGAATGTCTTTTTCTTTTAGCTCTAATTTGTCGGCTTTTAAAATTCGCTTGTCATATCTAAAACTGGCAATATTATTTTTTGCCAAAGCTTGAGCCAATTTTTTTATGGCATCATTTTTTGTCATTAATTGATTTCCATCTCTATCTGTTGGTCCTTGATCATTTATAAAAATAACGAGCGGAACAATTTCTGAATTTTTAGGCTCTAGTAAAGTACCTTCTACAAATTTATTGATGCGAATATCGTTGGCAATAAAATTATCCTGTGCATTTGTAGAAAAAACTGAACCAAAAACGATAAGTAAGATACATAAGGTACGCATAGATGAATTTTTTGATGTAATTATTTTAACGTTTTGAAATTTTATTGTTAGAAATTGATTTTTGTCTAGTTGATTTAAAAGTAGAAACGTTTTGGCTTCTTAATTTCTTATGTTTTGTTTTTCTACCTTGTACTCGTTTTCTCCACAATCTAAAACTTGAAGATTTTAAATGAGTTTGCATAATTTTTATGACTTCTTTTTCTGAAGTGCCAAACTGAAATTCAATTGCTTCAAAAGGGGTTCGGTCTTCCCAAGCCATTTCAATAATTCTGTCAATTTCTCGTGCTGTAAAATTTTTAGTATTCATATTATTTTTCTGTAAGTTAAATTAATGCGCGCACCAATATTTTTTTGCGTTTTAGGGATTTGATGTTGCCAAAAATGTTGTGTTTCACCTCTCATTAATAATAAGCTTCCGTGTTCTAATATCATTTTATGCTGAATTTTATGATCAGCTTTTTTTCTGAATTTAAAAACACGTTCTGTGCCAAAGCTCACTGAAGCAATAACAGGATTTTTTCCTAATTCTTTTTCATCATCGGCATGCCAACCATTACTATCTTTTCCTTTGCGATACAAATTTGCTAAACAACTAGTGAAATTTTGCTCAGTCACCAATTCAATTTCGTTTTTTATAGCAGAAAGTTCTTCAGTAAATGGATGAGGTTTCATTGTTATGTTAGAATAGGTATAGCTAGATTTTTTTGAAGCAAAAAATGCAGTTAACCGAGGTTGAAGATGCGTCTTTCCAAAAACTGTAATCTCATCTTGTTGCCAAGGAAGTTTTTTTTGAAGCATATTAAAGTAAAAATCTGCTTCTTGTTGATTAAAAAAATGTGGGTAGTAAATAACTTCAGCGCTATCCATTTTTAATTTTTCTGAAACCATCTCCTTAATACTTTAAATAAAAAAGAGCCCACCAAATCAAAACAAATTGCAGTAGAAGCCTAAACCATAATAACCATTTAGGTAGGTTTAATCCCGCTTTTTTAGAACTAAGCATATATATATGTACTAATAGAAATAGTAATAACATAAATGTAATACCTATAATAGATGGGTTTTTTGTAGATTCAAAACAAACTCCTATACCTAAAATGATTTCTGCCAGACCACTCAAGTAAACTAATATTTTATGCGCAGGTAAATACCTGGGCATAATTCTCATATATGCCTTAGGCTTTATAAAGTGAAAAATACCAGCAATTACATATATTGCTCCCATTAAATAAAGATGCCACGGATAGCTCATTTTTTTTTATTTTAAAGGTATTAAAAAAATAACACTCTATTTTTTTAAATTTAATTAGGTGTTTTCTGTTTGATTAGAAGCTAGTTAGTTTATGAGATTAAAAAACTTTTAAATTTTCATTAAAAAAGTTTGTTTTGGAAAGAAAAAGGGTTGTATATTTGCACCCGCAATTGCGCTAAGCGGTTGTAAAAGTTCATAGAGGTATCGGGATTATTTAGAAGTGTTTATTTGGTTTTAAGGAGCTAAAAAAAACTTTTAAAAAAAAGTAAAATAAAAGCTTGTCAGATTAAAAATAAGTTTTACATTTGCACCCGCAATCGCAGATAAGGCGATTGAAG
>NZ_RCNV01000008.1 GCF_003667275.1 Mesonia aquimarina
AGCTCACTTTCAAGGAACTTAATTTTTCACCCAACGCTATGGAATTTAAAAATAAAAACCGCTAAAAGCGGCTTATATTGATGAAGTGTTTTTAAAATTTAGGGCTTGTGCAACGGCTACCGGTGTTGTGCGTCGTTTTTTTACTTCAAAAGTTGTCATTATCATCGCTATATAAATCAAAATTTACATCCGACCCGATAGCTAAAATTTCATTAATTCTATCTTTTGAATTCTCGTTTTCTTCGTAGAGATATATCATTTCATCTTTTACACTTGTATCTTTGTGGATGTTTAAAATGCTTTTAATGTAATAATTCGTATGAAAATTTTCAAAAGGCAAGGGAGTTATATTGTCTACGAATTTTTTAAAATCATTATCCGGAATGTTTTTTAATAAATGTAAAAAGACTTCTCTTTGCATTAGTTTTTCATTCTTAAATTCAAATTCCTCTTCTGTAAAAATTTTATAAGCTTTTGAATTGTATCTAATTTCGTGTGTAAACGTTCCTAATCTTGACGTTTCAACTCTTATCAAATCATAAAAGGTAATTGTTATCTTTTTAATTAATTTTCCTAAAAATCTTTTTACTTGATCTGTGTTTTCTAATACTTTTATTGGGTATTCAGTTAATTCTAATTTTAGTTCATTTTGTAGAAATTCAACTAACTTTTCTTTCTCTTGTGGTGGCTTAAACACTGATGAAATATTAAATCTTTCATATCTCGTTGATTTATAAAATTCAGTTAATAGTCCAAGAAATTTCTTATGAACTTTACCAAAGTTCAGTTTTCTTTGAGTTTTAATACGATTTGATAATTCTAAATGGTTATGAGAAATTAGGGATCTTTCGAATTCTTCTTGTGAATCGCTGCTGTCGTGTTCAATCAGAATGATTAGTATTTTTTCTAATCGTTCAATACCAACAGAAACATTATATAAAAACTCAAAACATTCCTCCTCGTATCTAAAATATTCTATATTATCTAATTTAAATATACCGTTGTAGATAAAGGTTCCTGAGTTCTGTAATTCTGTTCCTAATCTGAAATTTTTCCAGAAAAAATCTTTTTCATTTAACATATTTATTAATTCAAATCTGAGTATAAATGACGCACAACTAGTTATATACTAAAAAATATACTGGTTTATAATATATTATTCCAGGATAAAAGAACTTTTCCATTCTTTTATAATGTTTTCTTAGCCTTTCAAATATAATTTTTTAATGCTAAAATTAACAGAATAACTCAAGTTTTATTAAGAAAATCATTATACACACATAAATAGACGAGATAATTAAAAATATTGTATAACTTAGTAGCATGTATAAATTTATTTTTTTAATATTTCTGCTAGGTTTTACAGCTCATAGTCAAGAACTAACTGGTAAAATAGAAGGTGCTAAGTTTTTGAAACTAAAATGATTATGAGCTAATCTTTAGAAATAAAGTACCACCAAGTATACATTTACTTATTTAGTTAAAAACGACAAAAAACAAAATGTTACACTATTTTAAGAAATACGTATTTTCATTATTTAATGATCCAACTAAAAAAAATTATTTGTTGCAATTAATGGATGATAGAATATATTTAAATACTAATTACGGTTTTTCGTAAAATGTATAATAAATGAGGTACAGAAATTATTACTTTTCAATTAATTTAAAAAAATCAGAAAGCGTTATATTCCTTGATTCGCAGATTTTATAAAGGCTTTCTACAGGAATACGATATTCTTTGGGACTTTTTATTTTCCTAACAATACTTTCCTCAATATTATGATGGTCAGCAAAAGATCTTTGGGACTTATTAGAATTAAGCCAAGGTGTTAACCATTCTTTGGTTATATATTCACAAATGATTTTATTAATTCTAACCATATAACAAAAAAATAGAATACTTAAAGAATAGTTGCGCACGATCGCACGCGTTTAAAAAGTTTTTATTATATTTGACTCACATTATTAAATTTGCGATACTTCTTTAAGTAAAATATTAGAAGCTTTCGCTTTGAATCTCGACTTGAAAACTGGTAATTTTTAGACAACGAGATGATAAGCAGATTGGCTTGCGACCCGGGCGCGGCCTCTCTTATCGTTGTCAGGTATACCAGTACCTCAAGTCGGTAAGTTGAGACCTGCGCCCTTTTTTGTACTCAGGATTTTCTCTTCTTTATACTTTGTAGCATTGGTTAACTACACTTTACCCTTGCCTACAAGTGATTTTTCAAAGCATTTTCTTTTAATTTTTTAGGTAGAATTCGCATAAAAGCAATTTTGAATTTTAAATGTTGAATGAATAATGTGAGGCTGTAAAAAGTTAAACAAACCAGAGCAGAGCTGAATTACTTTGACGCTACTTTTTAAGTGCACAGGTAGGCGAAAGATTTCTCGACTTAGCCTGTCCAGAGCGTGAATCGAAGGGCTCGAAATGACAGCTGGAATAATTTGAGTTTTTAATGGATTGCTAAAAGCTAATGGCTTATTGCCAATAAGATGAGATGCTGAATCGATTCCGATAGTCCCGATAGCAATCGGGATCGGAACAGCATGACAGTTAAGGACTAAACGTAAACTAGAATTGAAGATCGGCCTATCGAAAATATTGCGTAAAATTAGTAGTGAAATCGAAGATTCACGAACTCAACAATGGAATAAAAAAGTCGTGAGTAAGGAAGCGTAAAATTTCAGACTGTTTGAGTGGAGCGAGTTTCTGAAATTTAGCTTTCGAACAAATAATTTAGCAATAGTTTCGTAAGCCTAGATTTTTTTGCTTCGTTTTTTCATCAATGGAAATCAACGATTCACGAACACTTAAACAATAATAAAGTGGGTGAGTAAAAAATGAAGAATGAAACATCAGAAAAGAAATGTACAATTAAAACCAATGCCTATAAGAACATATAGATCATAAAGGCTGTTCATTTTCTTTGCTTACCCAAAGAAAAGAACCAAAAGAAAGGGAACTTTTTTGTAGGTGTTTTGCCTAGGGGCAAACCAAATTCCTTCTCCTAAATTGCCTCCAAGGCTTCAGCAATTTTTAACGGAGAAATAATTCTACACTTAAAAAAAGAAGAAAAAACTAAAATATATATGCCTGCCATAATAAATATAAGCTAGACGGCTAACAGCAAGACAATTTTGACGTTTAAAACCGGCCTACTTTTCATGAATGTAGCAAAATCAAGAAAAAACTTAGCGTTGGATGCGGAGGATTGCCTAGCGTAGCGGTTGCGATCCGCAGGCCAAAGTTTTTTAGCAGATTTTCAAATTCAGGAAAATAAGCCTAGACTTTTTTGCTTCGTTTTTTTGGCAATGAAAAAAATGAATAATGAAATACTAGAAAAGAAATGTACCATTAAAACTGATGCTATAAGAAAACACTAAAAGCTAAACAGGATAAGATGCTGAAACACGTTCAGCATGACAGTTAAGGACTAAACGTAAACTAGAATTGAAGATCGGCCTACAGAAAATAGCTCGTAAAATTTGAAGCGCAGGCTCCGTAAAATTTTAGGCTGTTTGACCGCAGGGAGTTCCTAAAATTTAGGAGACAAGCAAAAAATTTAGAGCTAGTTTCTTAAGCCTAGATTTTTTTGCTTCGTTTTTTCATCAATGGAAAAAATGAAGAATGAAACATCAGAAAAGAGATATATAATTAAAACCGATGCTTATAAGAAAACACTAAAAGCTAAACAGGATGAGATGCTGAATCGAGTTCAGCATGACAGCTACAAGCTACAAGCTAACAGCTAAAAAACAAAAAAGCCCTCTCCAAACTTTGGACGGTCGAGGAGAAGGCCATTATTAACTAAATAGAATTAACTAATAACACTACAAAATTATGAAAAATTTCTACACACCCGTGTATGGGCTAGGACTATTTATGCTCCTACTCTACCTTTATAGCGGGCAAGCCTTCGGGCAAACTACCTACCCCCTTAGCGGAACCGTGACCGATACCACGGGACAAGTCATCCCCGGCGTGCATGTGCAACGCCTGGGCACCCCACAGGGAACCACCACCAATTTCGATGGGCAATATTCATTAGCGGTACAAGCTAGCGACAGCTTGTCGTTTACCTATTTAGGGCTCGCGCCAAAGCGCGTGGCGGTAAACGGCCGGCAGGAGCTGCATGTACAATTACAACCCGACCAAGAAGCTTTAGCCGCGGTGGTCATTAACGCGGGGTATTACAGTACCACCGAGCGAGAGCGAACGGGGAATATTGCCCGGGTGAGTGGGAAAGATATTGAACTACAACCCTTGGTAAGTCCATTAGAAGCCTTACAAGGGCGTATGGCAGGGGTAGAGATCAATGCCAATTCTGCCACCCCGGGAGCAGCACCGACGATCAGAATACGGGGACAAAACAGTTTGCGTCGAGAAGGGAACTACCCGCTTTATATTGTAGATGGGGTGCCGCTAAATTCTACGGCGGTTGAAAGCAATACTGAGATTAGCTTTTCGGGAGTCGACCCATTAAGCACGTTGAACTTGGCTAATATTGAAAGCATTGAAGTGCTAAAGGATGCTGATGCTACCGCTATTTACGGGTCGCGTGGTGCCAATGGCGTTATTTTAATCACCACCAAAAAAGGCAAGGGCCAAAAAGGAGTGCAAGCACGGATCTATAGCGGAGTGGCTACAGTACCAAACAAACTGGATTTATTAAATACTCAAGAATACTTGCAAGTACGTCAACAAGCTTTTGTTAATGATGAAGTAGAACCCGACGAAATGAATGCCTATGATCTCTTGCTGTGGGATCAAAACCGATACACCGATTGGCAAGAAAAATTTTTAGGGGGAACCTCCAATATTACCGATGTAAACCTAACGGCACAAGGAGGAAATGAACAAACGCATTTTCGGCTGAATGGTTCTTTTCATCAACAAGGGAGCATTTATCCGGTCGATTTGCAATACCAAAAGTTTACGGGAGGATTAAATCTCAATCACCATTCTAAAGATGACAAGTTGCAGATGAACCTGGCGGTGAATTATGGGGTAGATCATAATGAATTGCTGGGAGGAGAAGTGAATTTTAGAACCTTGGCCTTTAAACTTCCACCCAATGCTCCCAAGCTTTATAAGGAAGATGGAAGCCTAAACTGGGAAGAATGGGGAGAAGCGGGACGTAACCATCCCTTAGCAGGGGTTTTTAATAACAGTAGTATTCAAACCCAAAACCTAATCACCAACCTTAACCTTCGGTATTTGCTTATGGAGGGGCTGGAGTTAAAAACGAATATCGGCTATACGCACTTTAACAGCGACGAGCTGATTAAAATGCCTAAACGCTCCTATAATCCGGCAGCCATGCCTCGACATTCATCTGTTTCAGGAGAAAGTCAGCGTCAATCGTGGATTATAGAACCCCAAGTGCATTATACAAAGCAGTGGAATAAGTTACAGCTAAAGGCTTTAATAGGCGGTACGTTGCAAGAAAACAGCTCTTCACAATTTAGTGTTAAGGGCGAAAACTATGTGGCGGAGTCGTTAATCGGGAACTTGGGAGCAGCGGAAACATTGATCAATGCCCAAGCACGAAATACCGATTATCGTTACCAGGCAGTGTTTGCCAGGTTGGGACTAAACTGGGATAAAAAGTATTACCTGAATCTTACCGGAAGGCGCGATGGTTCTTCGCGTTTTGCGGAAGGGAAGCGCTTTGCCAATTTTGGAGCTATCGGCGCGGCTTGGATTTTTACCGAAGAAGCCTTTTTTGAAGATCACCTCAGCTGGTTCTCCTTCGGAAAATTGCGCGGAAGTTATGGGACTACCGGGAGCGATCAGATTCCGGATTATGGTTATTTAGATGCGTATGAGGCTACGCCGGGACCCGGAGGGCTGTATCCGACGGCCTTGGCCAACCCGGCTTATTCTTGGGAGGTCAATAAAAAAGCAGAGGCAGGGGTGCAATTGGGTTTTCTTAAAAGTCGAATTAATCTAGGCGTGAGCGTGTACCGTAATCGTTCTTCTAGTCAGTTAGTGGGCTATCCGCTTCCGGCAAGCACCGGATTTACAACGGTACAAGCCAACTTACCGGCTACGGTAGAAAATAAGGGTTGGGAAGTGGAGTTCTCCAGCGATAACCTTCCAAAAGGGGAGTTGAGGTGGCAGACCTCTTTTAACATCAGCTTTCCGAAAAATGAATTGCTGCGTTATCCCGGCTTGGCACAATCGCCGTATGTGAACAGGTATCGCGAAGGGCAGCCCTTAGATATCGCACTTTTATATGAATATGAAGGTATTGATGACGAGACGGGCTTTTATAAAGTGAAAGATCAAAATGGGGATGAAACCTTTGATGATGAAGACAAAGTAATTATTCACGACAGAACGCGACAGTTTTTTGGAGGAGTAAGCAATAGAGTTTATTGTCATGCTGTTCCGATACCGATTGCTTTAGGGACTATCGGAATTGTTTCAGCATCTCATCGAGTAGCTATATGCTTTATGCCCGTTTCTAAAAAACTCTTCAACTTTAAAACACTTCGACAGGCTCAGTGTGACAATTCAATTCAAATTGACCCATCATCGCATCAATCTATTGAAACATGAACCAAGAATTTTTTGTTATTAAATTAATACTTTCCGACTTCAAACTTCAATCATTCATAACTCAAAACTCATAACTGCATAACTTGATAACTGCGTAACCGCATCACTCGATAACTCCATAACAGCATAACCTCATAACAGCATCACTTGATAACTGCGTAACTAGTTGATTGTTTTGCTATATGCTTTAGGTTGTAAGCTGTATATTTTAGAAAGGAGGTAAGCAGATTCTTTGTATATTCGAAAACCTAACGAAATGGTTCGACGTAGTCAATGACACTCGCTTACTGTCATCCAGAATTTTTCGGCTTTGCTCCAGACAGGCTGGGTCCAGTGGAATAAAGGATCTTATCGTTATGAAGAAGCAGATTTTCCGGCTCCCTTACAGTCCACTCCTTTTAGTATACTATAAGCCCTAGCATCGTCATACCCAATCCACACTGAGTCCACAGTGCTATTACAGCTAAGCCACATATCACCACAAAACAGTGGATTCACCCTTGTTTTGTCTTTTTTGCAGTGTTTTTTAATCAGGGGGATAATATAGGCTTGGGAGTGTTGATATATAGATGAGCCACTTTTATGACTCCATTTCTTTCAATTGTAAATGCGTTTTAAAATACCCGCCGCCAAAGTTGCCAAGCTGGAACATTTTGTTTTCTCCTTCCTTTACTTTTAGAGAAATTTCTTGACTACCTAATAGGATTCCGCCTTTTGCTTTTAAGGTGTAGTGTCCGGGTTGAATTGTCCATTTTTTATGTTCTCCATTTTCAATCGAACCTATTTTTTTACCATTCAACAAAATGTGTAGACTTAAGAATCCATTGGTGATTTCCTTTTTCCGTTGGATTATTAATTGTGGCATGATAAGGTGGTTTTTTGAGTTATAGTATTTGTATGGGATTTTTAGTTTCGTCTATGGCTACAAATGTAAATTCTCCGGAAACTGCTTTTTCTCTGGAGTTGGTGTACATTTCTTCAACAAATATGTCTACCCTTACCTTTAAACTGGTATTCCCTACGTGGGTAATATACCCGTCTAATTCTATAATAGTTCCTGCCGGGATTGGTTTTTTAAAATCAATTTTGTCACTACTTACCGTCACCATTTGTTGCCGACTAAACCTAGTTGCGGCAATAAAGGCAGTTTCATCCATAAGTTGCATGGCTGTACCTCCAAAGAGCGTGTCGTAATGATTGGTGGTGTTTGGAAAAACCGCTTTAAAAATAGTGGTTCTTGATTTTTTAATTTTTTCTTCTAGGCTCATTATACGATTTGTTTTTCAAAAGCAATAAAATGCGTTGTTTTTTCATTATACAAAGGAATAATTTTAACTTCACACGTATAGGGAGTTTTATCTTTTTTATAATTTATTATAGTTTCTTTAAAAGGTCTGCCTTGTGTGATTTTTTCTTTAATATTTTTTTTGCTTGCTATTGATGTTTTCTTTCCTTGTAAAAATTTAGGGGTTTTATTTAGCGCAAACTTTTTTGAATAACCGGTCATAGTGGTAAAGCCTTCATTAACCCAACGTATAGTTTGATCTAGATCTGTAATAATTAACGCTTCATACTCATGTTCTGCAAAAGCTGCATCTAAGTCATTTTTCCAATTGAATCGATTTGCAAAAGTCCTTACCTTTTTTAATTCGGTTTTCCTTTTTGCTTCTTTCATTCTTTTATGGTAAGCCTCCATATAAATGTCCCAACTCAATAAAGGCATTTGGTTTGTAGTGGATGTTTTTATTTGAGGCTTTATTTTTTGATACTCCTGTTCTTTCAGTTTAGACAAATATAGATCCAGGCATATCATATTGTTAAGGTTATTTTTCATAATAATATGTAATTTAGCTGATGAAAGATCACTTATTGATTAATTATTTTGATAAACCGCATATAACAGTTCTTTATTTTCTTTCCCTTTCAGTTCGATATCGCCTAATTCCTCAACCATAAAACGCGTCGTCTTAAGCAAGTTTTTTAGGTGTTTAGAGATTAAGAGCTCCTGGTTGTATTCATTGCATTTAGCTTGAATTCTTGCTGCGGTATTAATTGTATCTCCGTGATAAGCAATTTCTTTTTTATATTTCCCAACTTCCGTAACGGTAACAACTCCTGCATTTAGGCCGGCTTTAAAATGCGGAAGGCAATCATAATACCGTAGATAATATTCTTTTTTTTCTTCTAATACTTTTTTGAAATGATAATAAGCTTCAATGCAGTTTTCATTTTCGAGACCTTCTTTAAACTTCCATGTTAAAACCGCTTCATCTCCAACATATTGGTAGATTTCAGCTTCATTTTCTAGCACGACTCCTAAGTCGTTAAAGCAATCTTGAATCAATTTACTGTATTTAATATGCCCAAGCCGTTCTGCATGTTGGGTTGACGATTGGAGATCTAAAAACATAAAGATGCGTTTTTCCTCCCGCGGGGTGTAAAACTTTCCACGGAAAAGAAGCCAAAGATTATTGCCGCCAAGAAATAAGTTGATTTGTCTAAAGATAGACATGCAAATATCGGTAACTAGAATGTATAAATAGATGGCAAAACTACCCGGCTCAAAAGCAAACTGAAAATAAGTGATATGGTTATTCCCAAAAATCAGGTAGGCGATAGAAATAATTGTTATAATGAATAAGACAACATAAAGCGATCTTAATAGCAATAAGCGTTGAATAGAGATTTTTTTATGGCCATGTTCTTCCGTTAAAATTTGAGCGTATCCTGAAATAGTTCCAAAAATTGCTCCTCCAACGAGTGATACAAGAATCGACTTCCACAGATCAAATTGAACTGAGCCTAATTCCTTAGTTCCTTCCCCCCGAACAATACTTAAAAATACAAAGGCTAAAATCCAGCCGAGCATATATTGCTGAATAATTTTCCATTTCCGTTTATTTTTAAGTTTCATTATACTAGTTGCTTGCTGATGAGAAAGACGCTAAGTTATGATTATTTCCTTATTTAAATATTACCATCAATAGCCTTCAAAAAGACTTGTTTTATTGCCGTCGCCAAAGGCTTTAATACCCGAGGTAGTTTAGTGTAAAAATAGAAAATAAACCAGAAGTATAGGGGGGAGTTATAGAAGAAATAACTTCATTAAAGGAGATGCGCGTCGTATCTAAGGCTTTTAAAAGTTTTCAAACAAATAAAACGCATCATTTTCTCAAGTTTATACCAACAAAAAACCCGATCTAATTATAGATCGGGTTTTTTTGTACTGAGATGAAGTTTTTTAAACACTAGTTAGCTTCCTCTAAGCTGTAAGCTAGTTGATTTACTTCACTTAATCTAAAATAGCCTAAAGCAAAATCATCAGAACTGTTTGCACTAACAATATTTCCCCTAATATTAGCTGGGGGTGTTGCAAATGGATTTGAATTAGTGGTTTCTAATATTAAATTCATATAGTTAAAGAACTGTTCGGAAATGCCTCGATGGGTTATATGTATAACATCGCCGGCTTCTAGGTCATCATCAGAAAAGCTATCTTCAATTTCGTTTCCATTATAAAAGTCATCATCGCTAAGCACGTATTCAGGATATTCTAAAACCTGAGTTTTAAAATCAGTTAAATAAAAATTAGTTTGGTTTTCAGGATCATCATAAAAAATGGAAACCTCAAAGCTTTTATCTCCTGATAAACCTTCGTCGTACGCTTGTTCTACACGGTTTATTTCCGGTACAGGAATTAAGCGTTCTGATGCTGTAAAAGTTTGCTCTTCTACGGTGACTTCTAAGGTATAATGTTCGTTTAGTTCTGGTATAAAATGATCACAACGGTAAAGACCCGCTTCCTCAGTTTCATTAAATACAAATTGATCTCCATGGCTATTTTTAATATATACCAGAGCATTAGAAACTTTAGGAGGGGTTGGATTATAATAATCGGTCATACGGCTTATACGGATGGTTTGATTACTTCCGTCTGTTCCTTTTTTCCATAAAATCTCTGCATCAATTACCAAAGTAGGCTCTCCTGTATCTAAGTCTACCTCAATAACATCTTCACATGAGTATAAAAAAAACAGCAAAGGAATAGCTATATAGTTTAAGTTTTTAAATTTTAGGATAGTTTTCATTTTTTAAAATTTGAAATTATAGGATATACTCGGTAATATTCCGAAAATAGAGAGTCGACGAGCTTCGTTAAGACCTGTGTTTTCATTCGTAGTAAAACGAACCGAAGCTGCATTTTGTCGATTATAGACATTATAGATGCTGAATACCCAAGAGCTTTGCCAACCTTTTTTCTTTTGGGGCTTAGGAGTGTAGGTGGCAGCAATATCTAAATGATGATAAGTAGGAAGGCGATTTTCATTTCGACTAGAATAATTAGGAATATGAAGCTCTCCAAGTTCATAATAGCCATTAGGGTAGGTGACCGGCTGCCCAGATTGTAGTGAAAAATTTGCACTAAAAGACCATTTTTTAGTATACTCATAATTAGCCATTACCGACAGGTCATGAAGCTTATCATGAGGTGACAAGTACCAGTCTCCATTCGCAATTCCTGGTTCTTCTGGTGTTCGTCCTTCTGTTTTTTGTTCAGCACGAGATAAGGTGTAAGCGATCCAGCCCGTTAATTTACCTGTATTTTTACGAAGTAAAAACTCCATTCCAAACGCTCTTGCTTTACCGTTAAGAATGACTCTTTCTATGTTATTATTGGCCAACAAATCTGCGCCTTCCACATAATCTATTCTATTTTTGACGTTCTTATAGAAAACCTCTGTTTCAAGCGAATATTTCTTATCATTAAAATTTCTAAAATAACCTATTGCATACTGATCAAGCAGTTGCGGTTTTATAAACGGCCCGCTGGGGGTCCAAATATTCATGGGCATGGGCGATTGCGTATTCGATAGAATGTGGAGGTACTGTGCCATTCTATTGTAACTTGCTTTAAAAGATTGCTCCTCGTTTACGGCATAAGAAAGCGCTAATCTAGGCTCTACGTTATCGAAGCTTGAAATTTTTTCTCCTGTGCCATAGCTGATCGATCCAGTAGGAGTGGCCTCCTCATAAATGTTAAAAGTGGGGTTGTAAATTACCGGATTATTATTAGCATAGGTATTTACTTCTTGTGCTCCAAAACGGTAAAACATACTATAGCGGACTCCATATCTTAGGTTGAGTTTATCGGTGAGACCATGCTCCACATCTATATATGCTGAAGGTTCTAATGCATATTTTTTATCGAGTTGCTGAAAATTAAATTGTGAATCTTCATTTTCGGGATTTAAAGTACCCGGATTGAAATCGTAATAATTTGCAGCTAGTCCATAATTAAGTTGAATAGAATTTGATAAGAAGTGATTCCAATTATACTTTAATCCATAGCTTTTAATCTTACTTTCCCATTCAAAATTTTGTTCATTAATACTTAAGTTGAAGGTGTAATCACTGTAGAATATAGATAAATCAGTGTTGATATGATCAGAAAAACGATGTTTCCAACTTAAATTTCCCATGGTATTCCCATAAATACTGGAAAAACTATCGTTTATGGCAAACACATCATTACCAAGGTAACCGGAAAAATGCAAGCTGTTATTTTTATTCAGCTTATAATTCAGTTTAGTATTGAGGTCATAAAATTTAGCAGAGTTGTCATTATCGGCTAGTTTCAGAAAAAGATGCGCATAAGAAGTACGGCCTGCCACCATAAATGAACCTTTTTCTTTTTTTATAGGCCCCTCAAGCATTAAGCGACTCGATATTAATCCGACTCCACCGTTTATATGAAAATCTTGATAATCTCCTGTTTGTTGGTGCACATCTAATACAGAAGATACTCGTCCCCCGAATCGGGAAGGAATTCCCCCTTTATACAAATCTAAACTACGAATGGCATCTGCATTAAATACGGAAAAAAAACCAAACAAATGCGAATCGCCATAGATAGGAGCTCCATCCAGTAAAATTAAATTTTGATCTGCCGCCCCTCCTCGAACATTAAAACCCGAAGAGGCTTCTCCGGCACTGGTTACCCCTGGTAAAGTGAGTAGAGATTTTAAAGGATCTGCTTCTCCCATAGCAACAGGCATTTGCTTTATTTCTTTTAAGCTAAGGCTATTTACACTCATTTGCGGTTTTTTAATGTTTACCGCTTTGTTATTATGAGTGATGATAACCTCGTCTAAGGTTTGGTCTCCGGGCGCCATTGAAGCGTTTAATTCTTTATCGGAGAAAAGGGCTACTTGTTTAGTCTCTTCTTTAAAGCCTACATAACTGATTATAACAGTGTAATTTCCTTCAGGAAGTGTTATAGAAAAGTAACCGTTTTCATCAGTAACAGCGCCTTTTGCTTCCTCTTTAATATAAATATTTGCACCTAACAGCGGTTGCTTTAAATCATCTAAAATGATGCCGGATAAGGTATAATTTTTTTGCCCTGTTTTTGACTTTCTTTTAACGGTGATGTTGTTTCCCATTAGCGAAAAATGGAAATCACTCGTACGATTAAGAATGGACAGGAGTTCCTTGATTTCAATAGCCTTATAGGTTATTTTTTCTTTTAGCTTTTGATCTATATCAATTTGATTATTGTAAGCAAATTTATACGCTGTTTGATTTTCAATTTCAGTAAAGAGTTGCCTTAGCGTTGTAGATTCATCTAATGATATAGATACATTTTGAGAAAATAAATTTAGGCTAAGCATTAAAAAACAATACTGTAAATGCTTCATAAAATTTGTATTTTTGAATTGAAGGTTAAAATGGATTATTTCTATTTTAATGTAGAGAAAGGGTGTTTAGTTTAGCGGCTAGGACATCCTTTCTTGTTTATTTTAGCACGATTTCTTTTAGGTCTTCATTAATATGGGGGTTTAGATTGTATATTTCTGCCAGAATACTGATGATATTTGATAATTCTTCCTTTTTTCGGATTCGAATGGTTATCCTTTTCTGCATAAATCTTTTCGGTACGCTTAGGGTATAATGATAGTTCTCTTGAAGGTAGCTAATCACAGAAGATAGCGGCTCATTGTTAAAATCTTTAAAGTGATCGAAAACTTCTACGGCTAGTGTACTTTTATTATAAATGAATTCTTCTCCAGGAGATAATAACCAATTATGTATACTGTCTTTCACATTCATTTGTACTTTTCCTTCGTAAAGTTTTACACTTACCGTATTATTAGTATCTGCTTTCACGGTAAATTCAGTTCCTAAAACCGTAGTTGTGGTGTTTTTACAAAATACCTGAAAAGGATATTGTTTGTTCTTTGCCACTTTAAAATAGGCTTCACCATTTAGATGTACTTTTCTGTTATTTTCAAAATCATTAGCGAATTTGAGTTTAGAACGTGGTTCAAGTTCTACTATCGAGCTATCAGGAAGATAGATCCGTTTTAGTTGTGAAGACGGATTTTCAATAATATTGAAGTTATCAGTAATTGTGTTATTGGGGTTTATGGAAGTATTGAACACCCAAAAGCTACCGAGGGATAGAAAAATCAACACAATAGCTGCGGCAGCATAATGCCAATGTTTTAGGGTTTTCTTTTTTTGGTTGAATGTGTTCGCTGAAAAATTTTCCCAAGAAGTTTGAGCTTGATGTTCAAGTTGCTGATCGGGTTCTTCCTCCCAAATTTTCGTTAGCTTTTTTTCTATTTCCTGTTCATTTTCGTCCATTACCTTCTGTTTTTAAAGCTGCTGACAATAAACTCCTTGCCTGTTGCATAATGAATAAACAATACCCGCGATTTCCCTGTTGGATTTAACTGTCAAAATAGAATAACCGGGTTTAAAATTAAATTGAATGAGGGCGTCAGATATGTTCTTTCTAAGTAAACTTAATAAATAGCTTGCCTCCTCTTCACTTTTAATTGAAGTCTCAAAAATTTGAGCATTCATTGTTTTATCATTTACTTATATGACAAACGAGAAATGAAAAGTTCCTAAGCGCTTGAAACTTTTTTTTGAAGAAATTTATGGGCTAGGTAAATATGATTGGCAATCGTTTTATGAGAGAGTCCGGTAATTTCAGCTATTTCTTTATACGAATAGTTTTCCAGCTTATGCAATTTGTAGATTTTTTGTTGCTGTTGCGGGAGTTGAGTTAGCAATACGTGAAGCTGTTTTTTCTTATGCTCTTGCTCCTCAAATGTATTGCTTTCTTCAGGGGCTTCAATAGTAAAACTAAGCTTGCCAAGCGGAATAACTTTATTTTCTCTCTTTAGGTGGTTAATAATGATGTTTTTGCAAATCACAAAAAGTTGTTTGTCAAAAAGGACATCTTCATTTAATTGTGATTTGTTTTTGTAGAGTTTGAGAAAGGTTTCTTGTGCGAAATCATCAGGGCTAAGAAATTTGAACTTAAATCTTTTAGCAATATGAATCAATTTAGGGTAGTATAAGCAATAAGCTTTTTTGAATGCTTTTTGGTCACCCTTTTTTAATCTTTTTATAAGTTTTTTATTTTCCATGAATATAACTAGCATTTCCAATAACTTATAAAAAATAGAAATGTTGCACTAAAATAGAATTTTAGTGAGTTAAAGTCTTCTTGGTCTATAAAATTTATAAAACAAAAAAGCCTCTACATTTCTGTAAAGGCTTTTTTTGCTCCTCTTCTTGGGCTCGAACCAAGGACCCTCTGATTAACAGTCAGATGCTCTAACCAACTGAGCTAAAGAGGAAGGTTATATTTTAATTTCAGTTTTGTTACAATATCAGGATATTTTTAAGATTTCTGATGTAAACTGAACTTTTCATTTGTTTTATATGTCGCTCTATTTGTCTAGACTGTATTCTTGAATTGGCTTTAATTTTTAAAAATAAAATCCAATCATTAGCTTTTGCTGTAAATGAATTTTTAAAAAATCCACTTGAATGTTGGCTCAGCCGTTCTTCTAAGTTTTCAGTTTCTCCAACATAAAACTTATCTAAACTATTCGAGTATAGAATGTAAACATAAAACATTATTTTTAAGAACTTTTCCTTTTTTGCTCTAACCTCCCGATAGTTATCGGGATGAGCTAAAGAGGAGTTTATGTTTTTGCTTTTGTACCGTTACCAGTGCTAAGCGGATGCAAATATAAATGTTTTTTTAAATTGCCAAAACTTTTTTTTGAATTTTTTTTACAACACCTTTTCTAAATAACTTTATCGATTCACTTTTTTTCATTGATGAAAAAAAAATCAAACCTGCTGCCGGCAGATAGGAAAACCTAGGTTAAAGAAACTTTATCTAAATTTTAGGAATGTGCTTTTAAAAAACACTGTTTTGAAGCCTGTTTTAACAGGCTCAAACGGTCTGAAATTTTATGGGACTTTTCTTAAAATTTCACAATAAACTTTTGATATGCCAAAATGAAGATTCCGTAAAAAGCATAAGTTTATCAATTAATTACAATTAAGTCTTGTTTCTTGGTTCTTGCAGCGAAGCAGTCTAGGTTCTTTATTCAAATAACCATCGGTAAATATCATTTCCGTTGGCAAAAAGGACTAAGGCAATGAGAATGAAGAAACCAACCATTTGGGCATACTCCATAAATTTTTCGTTTGGTTTTCTTCCCGTAATCATTTCATACAATAAAAACATCACGTGACCGCCATCTAGCGCAGGAATCGGTAAAATGTTCATAAAGGCTAAGATAATTGAAATTAAAGCGGTCGTCATCCAAAAGGCTTGCCAGTCCCATGCATCGGGAAACATGCTTCCTATAGCGCCAAAACCGCCGACTTGGGTAGCTCCTTTTTTGGTGAAGACATATTTAAATTGCGCCACATAGTCATGCAAGGTCCAGTAGGCAAAGCTAAATCCGCCGCTTACACTTTCTGCAAAGGTGTACGACTTTTCTTTTATGTTGATATTGGTTACCGGGTAAACGCCAATAGTTCGGTCTTCAGATAAATCTACTTCTAGCGTTCTGTTTTCGCCATTACTATTAATGCTTAACTGAAGTTGTTCTCCATCAAAATCCTCAACATAACTTTTAAAGTCTTGCCAAGTAGCGATGGGTTCTCCGTTTACACTCAAAAATTTATCTCCTTTTTGTATGCCTGCTTTTGCAGCATTGGTATTGGCAACAACGCTATCTATTACCGGATCTAGCTTTAAGCTAAACGGAAACATGTCGCCGGCTTTAAAAAGTTGACTTCCGATATCTTCAGGGATGTTCAGTTGCTCTTTATTTCCGTTTTGATGTAATACTTCTACAGAACTTACATTGCGCATCATTAAATACTGATTGATTTTTAACCCGTTTCTTTTGGTTAAAATATTGTCTAGTTCTGTATCGTTAATTTTTAAAATACGATCGCCTTCCTGAAATCCGTATTGTTGTATATTTTGAGAGACTGCTAAACCTTCAGGTATATCTTCATTACTTATTTGGTTGCTTCCCCAAACAAATAAAACCATCATATAAATAAGAAAGCCTAAGATAATATTTACCGTTACCCCGCCCAACATAATAATAAGACGTTGCCAAGCCGGTTTGCTTCTAAATTCCCAAGGCTCGGGTGGTTTTGCCATTTGCTCTTTGTCCATGCTTTCATCAATCATCCCGGAGATTTTCACATAACCCCCCAGCGGCAGCCAACCAATTCCGTAAACGGTTTCGCCGATTCTCTTTTTAAAGAGCGCAAATTTTACATCAAAAAACAGGAAGAATTTTTCTACGCGTGTTTTAAATAATTTTGCCGGAATAAAATGACCTAATTCGTGAAGAATAATCAAGATAGAAAGGCTTAAAAATAATTGTATTGCTTTTATAATAAATGGACTCATAGTCTGATATTCTTAAATAAAAAATCGCACAAAAGTAACCTTTTAAATTCGCCTACAAAAAAATAATCGATAAGGATAAAATTTCACGGTAATTTTTAACGTGTTTTCACTGAAATTAAAAAGTTTAGGTTGTATTTTTGCAGCCTAAAGAAGCACACAAATTATGCTTAAATTTTTTGCCAAATATAAATTCTTCGGAATTGTACTTTTTATTCTCTCCAGTATTATCATCACTATTATTTATCAGTTATTAAAACCCGCGCCTTCGCTTCCTATTTATCAGCCGGATATGGTAGATCGAACTTTGGTAGATTCTACCGTACAATATGTGCGGAAATATCATAAAATAGCCGATTTTAAACTGATCAATCAAAACGGGAAAACCATTACCCAACAAGATTATAATAATAAAATTTATGTAGCCGATTTTTTCTTTACCACCTGCCAGAGTATTTGCCCGATTATGACCGATCATATGGTGCAAATTCAAGAAGAATTAAAAAATGATGATGAGGTTTTATTGCTGTCCCACACCGTAACGCCAGAAATAGATACCGTAGCACAATTAAAACGCTATGCGGTAAAAAAAGGGGTTAATGAAAGTAAATGGAATTTAGTAACCGGCGATAAAAAGCAAATTTATAACCTGGCAAGAAAATCGTATTTAGTGACAAAATCACAAGGCAATGGCGGGAAGTATGACATGATTCATACCGAAAATTTTGTGTTAGTCGATAAAGACCGACAAATACGCGGTTTTTATGATGGAACCGATCCCGATGCTATTGAAACCTTGTTAGATGATATTCAAACCTTAAAGAAAATTGAACACCGTCAATAGCCTTTTAACGCCTTGGGTTTTTCTATGCCATTTTTTTCCGTTACTTTTGCGCTGTTTAAATTCAATCTAAATAAACTTGAAGTTGACAATTGCAGATTTAAAACGAGGCCAACGCGGAATTATCAAAACTTTTGAAAATGATAATGTGCCGCTAAAGCTATTAGAAATGGGTTGTCTTCCAGGGAATGAAGTAGAATTAGTACAAATTGCACCTTTTAAAGATCCGTTGTACCTCAATATAAACGGAAGCCATTTGGCCATTAGAAGAGACACCGCAATGCAGATTGAAATTGAAGTTGTAAAGTAATGCCAAAACAAATTAATGTTGCCCTCATAGGAAACCCCAATACCGGTAAAACCTCTGTTTTTAATCATCTTACAGGTTTAAATCAACAGGTAGGAAACTATCCCGGAATCACGGTAGAAAAAAAAGAAGGAATCTGCAAATTACCACGTGGTTTAAAAGCGCATATCATTGATTTGCCGGGAACGTATAGTTTAAACGCCTCATCGCTCGATGAGAATTTAGTAATTGAATTGTTACTCAATAAAAACGATAAAGATTACCCGGATGTTGCGGTAGTAGTTAGCGATGTTGAAAATTTAAAACGAAACTTATTACTTTTTACACAAATTAAAGACTTGGGAATTCCCACTATTTTAGCGGTAAACATGGCCGATAGAATGGAGCGAAAAGGAATTTCTTTAGAAATTGAGCTGTTAGAAAAACGCCTTAAAACAAAAATAGCCTTAGTTAGCGCTCGTAAAAAAACAGGAATAGAAAATTTAAAAGAGCTCATCACACAGTACGGAACGATCTCTACCGAACCTTGTGTAAATTCTTCTTCTATAGATCCTACTTATTTTGATCGCTTGCGAAAAGCATTTCCAAATCAGTCGCTCTATAAATTGTGGTTGGTCATTACCCAAGATGTGAATTTTGGAAATTTAAACCGAAATAAAATTGAGCACACCAACGGTTTTAGTCCAAAGAAGAAGAGCGATTTAAAACGCTTGCAACAAAAAGAAACCATTGTTCGCTACCAATTTATCAACGGTATTTTGAAGGAAGCAATGACGGTTGATGTAAATGCTGCTAAGGACTTACGTTCTAGATTAGACCGTATTTTGACCCATAAAATTTGGGGTTATGTAATTTTCTTTTCCATCATGTTGCTGATTTTTCAGGCCATTTATGATTGGTCTAGCTACCCGATGGATTTTATTGATAATACGTTTGCCTCTCTTAGCGAATGGATAAAAACATCATTACCTCCGGGAGTTTTTACCAATTTAATTTCGGAAGGAATTATACCCGGACTCGGCGGTATCGTTATTTTTATTCCACAAATTGCCTTTTTGTTTTTCTTTATTTCGTTGCTAGAAGAAAGCGGTTATATGAGTCGCGTGGTCTTTTTAATGGACCGGATTATGCGGCGTTTTGGCTTAAGCGGAAAAAGTGTTGTCCCGTTAGTTTCGGGTACTGCCTGCGCAATTCCAGCCGTTATGGCAACCCGAAATATTGAAGATTGGAAAGAACGCTTAATCACCATTTTAGTGGTTCCCTTTACCACCTGTTCTGCGCGTTTACCGGTTTACTTAATCATCATTGCCTTGGTTATTCCAGATGAACGCTTTTTAGGGGTATTCAATTTGCAAGGAATTACCTTGATGCTACTTTATTTATTAGGCTTCGGAATGTCTGTTTTTTCTGCTTGGATTTTAAATAAAATTTTGAAGATAAAAAGCAAGACCTATTTTGTGATCGAAATGCCAGATTACAAACTGCCCATGCTAAAAAATGTAGGGATTAATGTAGTTGAAAAAACCAAATCATTTGTTTTTGGTGCCGGAAAAATAATCTTAGCCATTTCCATTATACTCTGGGTACTGGCAAGCTACGGACCAACAGATGATTTTGATAATGCAGAAGAAATCGTAACGGAGCGCTATGGCGAAAATTTAGCCCCTAAAGATTTTGAAAATCAAGTAGCTTCCGTTAAATTAGAGAATAGTTATATCGGTTTAATGGGAAAAGGAATTGAGCCCATTGTACAACCTTTAGGCTACGACTGGAAAATTGGTATTGCTATTGTAAGCTCTTTCGCAGCGAGAGAGGTTTTTGTAGGAACATTAGCTACTATTTATAGTGTGGGGAGTGGAGAAGAGAAAACTATTAAGAATAGAATGGCAGCAGAGGTAAACCCTATTTTAGGCGGTCCTTTATTTAATTTTGCTAGTGGAATTAGTCTGTTGCTTTTCTATGCATTTGCGATGCAGTGTATGAGTACACTTGCCATTGTGAAAAAAGAAACAAACTCGTGGAAATGGCCAATTTTGCAATTGGTCATTATGACGGGAATAGCTTATGTAGCTGCTTTGGCTGCATTTCAGTTTTTAAAGTAAATAGAATAAAAGGAAGAAAGAAGATGATACAAGAAATTTTAGTTTGGACCACATTTTTAATTGCAGTAGGGTTTTTAATCAAAAAGTTTTTTTGGAAAAGCCCTAAAAAAGCAACCCAAGGCGAGACCAGCATCTGCGGAAAATCAGATTGCGGTTGTCATTAGTTCTTTTTTAAAACTTCTATCTGAAGATAATAATTAAAAGTTCCGCTATTTTTTAATTTGGAAGTAGGGTAAGGTTTTAACCCGTAAATTTTGAAGGTTTCCTCTCCTAGTGTAAAGGTTGCACCTTCTTCTTCAGGATTGCTTAAGGTAATTACTTTTTCTTCAATGCGTTCTTCATTTTTATCTAATGACATTCTTATTTTAGCTTGACCTTGCCAAACGCAAGTGACATCACTAGGGCATCTGGAATCTGCCACAACTTTCTCAAAATTGAGACAATAGTTCTTAAATTCATATGATTTCCCTTCTTGAAGTTTTGCAACAATAATTGGAGCGTATACTGTTTCTTCTGCTTTTTGGGCTAGACTATCCGATTGAGCCTTTCCGGAGGAAATAAAAGTTGCGATGCATACCAAGCTGAAAATTAATTTTTTCATAAACGGAAGATATAAAATTTCTACCAATTTAAACTTAATGTAATAGTTGAAGACTCACTTCATTACCCTAAACCAACATCAAGGGTCATCATTACCATAAAGCCTCCAATAAAACCTAGTGTAGAAATATCGGTGTACCTGCTTTGTTGCGATTCCGGAATTACCTCCTCTACCACCACAAAAATCATCGCGCCTGCTGCAAAACAAAGGGCGTATGGTAAAATTGGTTCAAAAGTCATTACGGCCCAAGCACCCAATACGGCAGCAATCGGCTCAACAATGGCTGATAATTGTCCGTAATTAAAACTTTTCCATCTACTAAGTCCTTGTCGGCGTAAAGGCATAGCTACGGCAAAACCTTCAGGAAAATTTTGCAAGCCAATTCCTAGCGCTAAAGCAACAGCACCGCCAATAGTAGCACCATTGAAACCCGCTGCAACACCTCCAAAAAGCACACCTACAGCTAAACCTTCGGGAATATTGTGTAGCGTAATTGCCAAGGTAAGTAGCACCGATTTATGCCATGGAGTTTTAATGCCTTCTTTTTTATCCATTTTAAAATTGACGTGCAAGTGCGGTAAAATCTTGTCTAGACCAAAAAGAAATAACGCCCCTAAACCAAAACCAACCAAAGCGGGAATCGTTTTTTCAAAACCCTCGCCAGGGCTCATTTCTATACCAGGAGCTAAGAGGCTCCAAAAACTTGCAGCCACCATTACGCCACCGGTAAAGCCGAGCATTCCATCAAAAAGTGCGCGGTTCATTCCTTTAAAAAAGAAAACTAAAGAAGCACCAAGTGCCGTTAAAATCCACGTGAATAAAGTGGCGTAAAAAGCCGCTAATATTGGATCTAAGGTTTCAAAATAATCGACAATATCTGTTAACATATTAAGCGTATTTTTTTATGTATAAATTATTAGCTGCCAAATTGGAAATGCTCATACTTTTTCCGTTGACTTTTATGACTAAGGAATTATCGAATTCTTCCTTTTCAAGAATTTCAATTTTTTTGCCTAATGAAATTTCATTTTTGTCAAGGTATTGTAAAAATGCAGAAGAAGAATCGTTAACCCCAACACAAATTCCTTCGTCTCCTTTTTCAAGTTCGGATAAAACTCTTTTTTGAATTATTTCTATATTTCCATCTTCATCGGGAATAGGATCACCATGCGGATCTGTTTTGGGATTGCCTAAAAAATTATCGAGTTCGCGTATTAATTTGTCAGATTTAATATGTTCTAATTGTTCGGCTATTTCATGCACTTCATCCCAAGAAAAGTTTAGTTTCTCTACCAAAAAACTTTCCCATAAGCGATGCTTCCGAATCACTTTAATTGCGTGATTTCTTCCGGTCGGATTTAATTTTGCGCCTTGATAAGGCTTGTAAGCAAGCAGGTCTTTTTCTGCCAAGCGTTTAATCATATCGGTTGCAGAAGAAGGTTTTGTTTTCATTTCTTCAGCAATGGCATTTGTGGGTACACCTTCCGGAAAAGTTGATTCTAAATGATATACCGCTTTTAAATAGTTTTCTTCAGATAGGGTCATGATAATTTTTTAGCCGAAACAAAAATACATTTTTTTTATTTAAAAACAATTTTTAGCTTTGTCTAAAATTTATTTAAGTAAAAAGTAAAAATGAATAAACTTTTAATTTTATGGATGTTATGTCCGGCATTTTTGTTAGCGCAAGAACAGATTGCTATTCAGGGAAGCGTGACGCACAAGAACAACCCCATACCTTTTGCGAATATTAGTGTTTTAAATTCTTCTAAAGGAACTGCAGCAGATTTGGATGGAAATTACACGTTAACGCTGTTACCCGGATTTTATTCATTACAAATTCAAGCGGTAGGTTATAAAAGCATCACAAAAAAAGTTGAAGTAAAAACTGCCGGAGACAACACGTTTAATTTTCAGTTAGAAGAAGATTTGCTTGGGTTAGAACAAGTGGTCGTAAGCGCGACTAGAAACCGAGTAAACAGAACCGAAACACCTGTGGTGGTTAATGTATTAAACGAAAAACTCTTTAATGCAACACAATCAATTTCGGTGTCAGAGAGCTTAAATTATCAGCCCGGAGTTCGCGTAGAAACGAATTGTCAAAATTGTGGCTTTACACAAGTCCGCTTAAACGGACTCGATGGAGGTTATACGCAAGTTCTCATTAATAGTCGAGCGGTTTTTAGTGCCCTCAATAGTGTCTACGGACTAGAGCAAATTCCCACCTCAATTTTAGATCGCATAGAAGTTGTTCGTAGTGGCGGCTCTGCTTTATACGGTTCTAATGCAATTGCGGGAACCATTAATATTATTACCAAAGATCCGGTGTTGAATTCTTGGGAAGTAAAAGGAAATATGGGCTTAATAGATGGAAAAGTGCCTGATAGAACCTTAAATATGAATGCTTCAGTAGTGAGCGAGGATCTTACAAGCGGCGTGACCGTATTTGGAATGAAACGAGATCGTGACGCCTTTGATGCAAATGATGATGGCTTTACAGAACTTACCAAATTAACCAATACCAGTTTAGGGACAAAAGCATTTTTTAAACCAAATGAAAAGAGTAAAATAACCTTAGATTTTACGGCTTTAGAAGAATACCGCCGTGGTGGAAATCAATTAGATTTAGCTCCGCACCTTACCGATATTACAGAAGAATTAGACCATAATACGTATTTAGGCGGTCTTACTTATGAAATAAACGAAGAAAACAAACGCTTTTCGGTCTACACGTCTAGTCAATATACTGATAGAAAAAGTTTTTATGGAGGTTTAGGCGGCGGGCGCACAAGACAAGATTCTATTGCTGCTGCAAATGCTTACGGAAATACGAGCGATTTAGCTTTTTTAGCGGGATCTCAATTCACACTAGATTTTAAAAATCAAGATATATTAACCCTTGGAGCGGAGTATAATTTAAATGAAACCGAAGATGCGATTGCAGGTTACAACCGATTAATTGATCAGGGCGTAAACTCTGTTGGTGTGTTTGCACAATATGAATGGAAACCTATTGATAAATTTACAGCGCTGTTGGGTTCGCGTTTAGATTATGTGAACGTTCGTGGAGATTATAAAGTTGGTAACATAACACGTTCGGTAAGTATTGAAGAAACCGTATTAAGTCCGCGTCTTACCTTGCTTTATAAATTGGCAGAAGAATGGCAATTTCGTGGAGGCTATGCGCGTGGCTTTAGAGCGCCACAGGCATTTAATGAAGATTTGCATATCTCTTCAGTTGGAGGCGAACCACAATTTGTTATACTTTCAGATGAATTAGAAACCGAATTTTCTAATGCCTATACGTTTTCTGTAAACTATAGCAAAAGCTTTAAGAAGTTACAAACCAATTTTTTGGTCGAAGGTTTTTATACCGATTTGCAAGATCCGTTTACCAGAGTAAGCACAGGCGCAACTTTACCAAATGGCTCCATCTTAGAAGAGGTCAGAAATGGAAAAGGAGCGTTTGTAAATGGTGTAAATGTGGAGCTCGGTCTTTCTCCGTCTTCAGCGTTTCAATTTCAGGTAGGCGGAACTTTTCAAGCTTCAAATTATAAAGAGACGCAAGTACTTTATGAAGCGCAAAACTCGGGCGAGCAGGATATATTAATAGATGAGTTTGTCAGAAATCCTTCGGTATATGGTTATTTTACGACCAATTGGCAATTTTTAGAAAAAACAAGTGTAGATGTTACAGGAACTTATACGGGAAAAATGACGGTGCCTAGAGTGATTAGTGATAGCGGTTTTTTACAATTGAATGAAAGTGATCCTTTTTATGATATCAATATAAAGTTAAATCAGCATATTGATCTTTCAGATGAGTTGCAGCTAAATATTTTTGCGGGTGTTCAGAATATTCTTAATAGTTATCAAGATGATTTTGATACCGGTCCTATGAGAGATTCAGATTATATTTACGGACCGGCGCAACCGAGAACGTTTTTTTTCGGAATCAGTTTTGGAAATTTACATAACCAATAACTAGAAGTGTATGAAAAATTTTATTGCATTCATTTTTTTATTCATGTTTATTTCAGTTTCGGCACAACGTAAAGCTGAAATTAATTGGATGAGTTTTGAACAATTAGAAGATTCGCTTCAGCAAAAGTCTAAAAAAACACTCGTATATTTTTATGCAGATTGGTGTGTGTATTGCAAAAAAATGGATAGAAACGCATTTAAAAATTCGGCTGTTGTGAAGAAGGTAAAGGAAGAATTTTATGCGGTAAAAATGAATGCGGAAACTTCTGATACGATTTATTTTGACGGGATAAAATTTTATAATGATGAGCTTGAAAAAAAACGGAATCCCACGCACCAATTGGCTAAATTATTAGCGAGTAGGGAAGGGAAACCATTTGCTTTGCCCGCAATAATTTTATTGGATGAGAATTTTAAAGTAATAACCAGAAGTTTTACGTATTTAACCTCTAAGTCTTTACAATCTTTTTTAGTTGCCGAAGCTTCGCGTTAGGGATTGAACGGGAAATCCTTTGGTGATTTTTATGAGCCAAAGATTGTATGGGAAAGCCCGCCCGAAGGGAACGCCCTAAAAAATTGGCTAGGGGTGAACCTCCTTATATTACACCCTGTTGTGATATTAATTAAAATCCGCGTTCTTTTTGAATTTGCTCGTAAGCGGCTTGAACTTGTGTGAATTTTTCTTGCGCTCCTTTTTTGTAGGCTTCATCCATATGCTCTAATTTATCGGGATGATATTTTTTTGCCATTTTTCGGTAAGCTTTTTTGACATCAGTGTCTGATGCATTCTCATCAATTTCTAGAATTTTATAGGCTTTATCTGCTGATTTGAAGAACATGGCTTTTATGCTTTCAAAATCGCTTCGGTTTAAGCGTAAAAACCCGGCAATTCTACTAAGTTCGTGTAGTTCAGATTCGTCTACTTTTCCATCGGCTTCAGCAATTCCAAAAAGGAAATGAAGAATTTGTAAACGCACTTCATATGTAGTGCGCATATGTAGATAAGCGCAAATTCTACCGGCATCGACTTGACGACTTTTCACTACATTATTGAAGGTTCTAAATGTCGCGTTGGCTCGTTCTTTACCGTAAGCTCGAACAAAATAACTACGTACATAATCCAATTCGCCTTGGCTAACGCTGCCGTCGGCTTTAATAACAATGGAGCAGAGCGAGAGTAAGTTTAGTTCAAAATCTCCTGGCGAAACCCGTTCTTTTTGTTGAAACATTTGGAAAGCGTCGTTGCTGGAGGAGGCGCCTCTTTTAAATAAGACTTCAATAACGCTGCCTAAAAAAAAGCCGATAAAGGCTCCGGGAATTTTCATGTAATACAGGCCAACTACAGCCGCAATCCATTTTATCATAAGTGCACTTATTGTGTTGCAAATATAAAACCTTCAGAGAGGTTTCGCTACTTTATTCAATACGATTATTTTATGTAATTATTGTGAAGGCTAAACGACTTATGTTTAACAATACTACTATAAGTATTGTTTATTTAGTTAAGTAGCTTATCTTGAAAGCAACTACAACTTATTTGGTATCTTTGCATAAAATTTATAAAAAAACAGAACACAATATGTATCCACCAGAATTAGTAAAACCAATGCGCGAGGAATTAACCGCAATCGGGTTTCAAGAATTACAAAACGGAGAACAAGTAGACCTAGCGGTTAATAAACCGGGAACAACTTTAGTTGTTGTCAACTCAGTTTGTGGTTGTGCAGCAGCCAATGCAAGACCGGGAGCAAGAATGTCTTTAGATAACGCAAAAAAACCAGACCATTTAGTGACGGTTTTTGCAGGTGTAGATAAAGAGGCAACCGATAAAGCGAGAGCACATATGGTTCCTTTTCCTCCAAGTTCGCCTTCAATGGCACTTTTTAAAGATGGAGAATTGGTACACATGTTAGAGCGTCATCATATTGAAGGTAGACCTGCAGATATGATTGCAGAAAACTTAAAAGGAGCTTATAACGACCATTGCTAAGTCCTTTTTAAGCGTTTAAAAAATTGGCTGTCTATTTATAGAGAGCCAATTTTTTATTATGCTTGCATATTTCTTTTCGGTAAATAGTAGCAATATCAATATTTTTAGGTTTATTTTTGCATTTTCAAAGTGCTTTGAATGAAGAAAATTATTTCGTACCCGCTTTCGGTTTTATATTACCTTTTTTTTGGGCTTACCTTGATTGTTTTTCATCCTATTCAATGGATTTGTTTCAATGTGTTTGGGTATCAAGCACACAAAAAGAGCGTCGATTTTTTAAATTTAGGACTTATTAGATGTCTTCATGTTTTAGGAACCAAAATCACCTTTACTTGCGATTATCCAATAACAGAAAAACTACCGCATATTATTGTGGCCAATCATCAAAGTCCGTATGATATTCCTCCAATAATTTGGTTTTTACGAAAATTACATCCAAAATTTATCAGTAAAAAAGAGTTGGGAAAAGGGATTCCTAGTGTATCTTATAATCTGCGTCATGGCGGATCAATTTTAATTGACCGAAAAAACCCTAGGCAATCTTTGCCAGAAATTAAGAGATTTGCACGATATTTGAATAATACTAAACGTTCAGCAGTTATTTTTCCTGAAGGAACCAGAAGTCGTGATGGAATGCCCAAGCGCTTTTCGCCTAACGGATTAAAGATGTTATTTAAATATTGTCCCGAAGCGGTAATTGTACCCATAACTATTAACAATTCTTGGAAATTGGTTAAGAATGGCTCGTTTCCTTTATCAGTAGGCGTTAGTGTTAGTTTTAAAGTACAGAAACCTATTTTGGTCCAAGAGCACGATGTTGAAACTTTAGTAGATAAAATAGAAAATGAAATTACCAGAGATATTCATCTCCCAAAATAATATATTATGCCACAAAAAAATGTTCGATTAGAAGTAATGCAGCAACTGGAGCCTAAAGTCAATGGTTTTATAGATGACTTTTTGATTCCGGTAGATGAGATTTGGCAACCCACAGATTTTTTACCGAATTCGCAAAAAGATACTTTTTTTGATGAAGTTACCGAGATTAGAGAATTGGCAAAAGAATTGCCTTATGATTTTTGGGTAGTTTTAGTGGGAGACACCGTTACCGAAGAAGCACTTCCTACCTATGAATCTTGGTTGATGGATGTAGAAGGGATTAATCAACACGATGGAGGTACACCTTGGTCTAAGTGGGTTCGTTATTGGACAGGAGAAGAAAACCGTCACGGAGACACCTTAAATAAATACTTGTATTTATCGGGACGTGTAGATATGATAGAAGTGGAGCGTACTACGCAACATTTAATAAATGACGGTTTTGATATTGGTACCGATCGTGATCCGTACAAAAACTTTATATACACTAGTTTTCAAGAATTAGCAACTTACATTTCGCATAATCGCGTAGCTAAATTTGCACGTAAATACGGAAATAAGTCCTTAGCAAAAATGTGTAAAATTATTTCGGGTGATGAAATGCGTCACTATAATGCCTATAGCACATTTGTAAATGAAATCTTTAAAATAGACCCAAGCAATATGATGCTTGCTTTTAAAGATATGATGAAGCATAGAATTGTAATGCCGGCCATGTTTTTACGAGAATCCGGTGATAGTTTGGGAGCTGCTTTTGATGAATTCTCAAACTCAGCTCAGCGTATAGGAGTATATACAGGACAAGATTATATAGACATTATGAAGCGTTTGATTAATCGTTGGGAAATTGATAAAATTCAAGGCTTAAATGAAGAAGCTGAAAAAGCACGTGATTTTATTATGAAATTACCGGCCAGAATGGAACGTGTAAATCAACGTGTTAGAATCCCGCAAGAAATCACGCATTTTAAATGGGTGAATCCGGCAATGGTTAAGTAACACGTTACAAAAAAACTATTTTTAAATCCTCGAATTAGTTCGGGGATTTTTTATATTCAGTAAAAAGTAAAAATGAACACAGAGCCAAAAGATATTTTAGCTACAAAAGCTTTCGTGAAAACCGAATTAGCTAATGCGGAAAGTGGGCACGATTGGTTTCACGTAGAACGCGTATATAAAAATGCATTACTTATCGCTAGGCAAGAAGCAGTAGACCTATTGGTGGTAAAACTAGCGGCTTTACTACACGATATTGCCGATGCTAAATTTCATAAGGGTGATGAAACTATTGGTCCCAAAAAAGCCGATAACTTTTTAAAAACCTTATCGGTTTCTAAAGCACAACAGGAACATATCATAAAAATTATACGTTATTGCTCATTTAAAAATAGAAATGAAGAAATTAATTTTTCTTCCATAGAATTTCAAATTATTCAAGATGCAGATCGCCTAGATGCTATGGGTGCTATTGGGATTGCTCGGACATTCAATTACGGCGGGTTTAAAAACAGAGCGATTTATAATCCCGAAATTCAGCCGAATTTAAACATGAATAAAGAAGAATATAAACACTCAAATGCGCCGACTATCAATCATTTTTATGAAAAACTACTGCAATTAAAAGACTTGATGAATACGGAAACCGGAAAAAAAATTGCAGAAAAGCGGCATCAGTTTATGGAAGATTTTCTAGCGCAATTTTTTGATGAATGGGAAGGAAAAGCTTAATTAATATTTACATTCCTAAGTTAAATAAGTGTTTTACTTTATGATACTGTAGCGCAGCGGTAATACATTTTTTTAAGGCAGTTTTTTGAATTTTTTCATCGAGTTTAAACTGAATAGCGCGACTTCCTTCAAAAGAAAAAATATCCTTATAAACCAGTCGAAATGTAGGAATAAGTTTACTTGTACAAGAAAAATAGATGGCATAAAAATCGGGTTGCTTTTCTTTCCAATCAATTCTTATAGTGCTTCCTATGGGAGTAATAAAACTGGGTTCGCCCCATTTTAAGCTTTCTTCCAATTGCGTGATTTCTTCCATTTCTTTAGCCGTATCGATGATTAGCTTTCGTAATTGCTTCATTTGCGTACGTACACAATCAGGATAGCCTTGATATACTTTTTCAACTTCACGACTTGTTTTAAGGGGTAGGTTTTCCATCGCGACTTTATTTAAGGATCTATATGATAAAGATAATTTGTTTTGTTGAGTATCAAATTTTAAAGCTAATTTTTAAGTGATAAATTCTACCTTTGTTGAACGCCATGAAAGCTATAAGAAAAATAATTCACGTAGATATGGATGCATTTTATGCGTCTGTAGAACAGTTGGATAATCCAGAATTACGAGGAAAAGCCATTGCTGTTGGCGGAGGTTCTAAACGTGGCGTGGTAAGCGCTGCAAGCTACGAAGCGCGTAAATTTGGTGTGCGA
Organism: Mesonia aquimarina; assembly: GCF_003667275.1. GTDB lineage: Bacteria > Bacteroidota > Bacteroidia > Flavobacteriales > Flavobacteriaceae > Mesonia > Mesonia aquimarina. The sequence goes on from NZ_RCNV01000008.1 coordinate 30,459, forward strand.
AGCGCGATGAGTGGTAGCATTGCTAAAAAATTGTGTCCGCATCTTATTTTTGTTAAAACACGTTTTGACCGGTACCGAGAAATTTCGCAACAGATACGTAAAATATTTTTTGAATATACGGATTTGGTAGAGCCTCTTTCTTTAGATGAGGCTTACTTGGATGTTACTGAAAATAAAAAAGGAAATCCAAGTGCCACGCTTATCGCAGAAGAAATAAGGAAAAAGATTAAAGAAAAAACCGGATTAAATGCTTCCGCAGGAATATCGATCAATAAATTTGTGGCTAAAATTGCGAGCGATTTTAATAAACCAAACGGACAAAAAACGGTTTACCCGGCTGAAGTCACCTCTTTTTTAGAAGATTTAGAAATCAGGAAATTCCATGGTGTCGGCAAAGTTACGGCAGAAAAAATGTACCGTTTAGGAATTTTTACCGGAGCTGATTTAAAACAAAAGTCAGTGGAATTTTTAACCGAAAATTTCGGAAAAAGTGGGCATCATTATTTCAATGTGGTACGAGGCATTCACTTAAGTGAAGTAAAGCCGCACCGTATCAGAAAATCACTTGGCGCCGAACGTACGTTTTCTGAGAATATCTCTTCAGAAATTTTTATGCTTGAGCGTTTAGAACATATCGCCGAAGAAATAGAACGCCGATTGAGTAAAAGTAAGGTAGCTGGAAAAACAGTGACGTTAAAAATTAAATACAGTGATTTCAGCTTGCAAACTAGAAGTAAAACCTTATCGTATTACATCGCGACAAACGCGCTTATTTTAGAAGTGGCTAAAGATTTGTTGTATCAAGAAAAAATGAAAAATTCAGTTCGTTTATTGGGCATTTCTTTGTCTAACCTAAATACTGATAAAAACCAAAAAGAAGATACACCAAAAGAAGAAGTCTATGTTCAGCTTAAATTTGGGTTTTAACTGGTAACTTAGGAAGGTAGTTTAAAATAGTATCAATCTCATCGGTTATAAAATTCATTTTTGCAGGTTTATTTCCATACCTATATTGGAGAATAAGATCTAATTTTTTAGCGCTTATTTCTTCAATATTTTCCAGCGGAATAATTTTATCGCTAGAATATATTCTGTAAATGATATTTTTATTAGTGATTTTTAGGCTTGTTTTTTCCGGAAAGGCTATTCCAATACTAAATACCATTGTTTCAAAAAGCAATTTCTCATCCGCTGTAAACCTATATTCTTTCGGTACTTTAATAGTTGAAAATAGGGAATAAATTTTAGGAAAAAGAAAGAAATAAAATAAGCCAAAGACAGCACTTCGAATTAAAGAAGACTGCCAAGAATCATCTGAAATAAAGGAAGTCAATAAAAAATAAAGTCCAACGACAAATAAAATTTGAATAATGCTGAGGAGAATAATCTTTTTCTTCACGGCGCGTTAGAGATTGTTATTTTTTGACGGTGTATAGAATATAAATTCGCAGCGAGCTTAAAAAACCCACTGCGACTAAATAGTTATGAGATTTCAGAAACACGTAAAGTGTTTACCATACCTTTATCATCTATTGGCATAGCAGCAAGGTTAACAATAAAGTCGTCTTTTTTGACATACTTTTTTTCTTTTGCAATACGGTTTACATCATCTACAGTTTCGTCTGTGCTTACAAATTTATCGTAATAATAGGCGTTTACACCCCAAAGTAAACTTAACTGACTTAATATTTTTTTATTGGAAGTAAATGCTAGAATATAAGCTTCCGGTCGCCATGCAGAAATTTGAAATGCGGTGTAACCACTATTGGTTAATGTACAAATAGCTTTGGCTTTAATCTCATTGGCCATAACAGCAGCATGATAACAAACCGCCTTGGTAATATAGCGTTTGGTTCGTATATGTGGTGGTTCGTGTGGTACATTAATGAGTTTAGAATGCTCTACACTTCTAACAATTTGTGTCATTTTTTTAATGACTTCTACGGGGTACTTTCCCACTGAGGTTTCACCACTTAACATTACTGCATCGGCACCATCCATCACAGAATTTGCTACATCATTAACTTCAGCTCTTGTAGGTGTTAAGCTGTTAATCATTGTTTCCATCATTTGTGTAGCAATGATTACCGGAATTCTAGCTCGTTTTGCTTTTAAGACTAATTCTTTTTGAATGAGCGGAACTTCATGGGCAGGAATTTCTACTCCAAGATCGCCTCTAGCAACCATTAACCCATCACAGTAAGCCACAATTTTATCTATATTTTTAACGCCTTCCGGTTTTTCAATTTTTGCGATAATCGGAATTTTATGGGGACTTTTTTCTTCTATAATTTTTTGGAGTTCCATCAAATCTTCAGCGTGGCGTACAAAAGAAAGCGCAATCCAATCTACTTCTTGTTCTATTGCAAAATGAGCATCTCGAACATCTTTTTCGGTTAAGGCCGGTAGAGAAATACTAGTGTTTGGTAAATTAACTCCTTTTCTAGAACGCAGCGGTCCGCCTTGTAAAACTTTGGCTTCAACTTCATTTTTTTCGTTGGTTTTTACCACTTCAAAAATAAGTTTACCATCATCTAGTAATATTTTTTCTTTGGGTTTTACATCTCTTGCAAAACTCTCATAATTCATATAAATATGAGTTGCAGTACCTTTAAACTCTTTTCCGGTAACAAAGGTGATGCGATCTCCGCGGTTTACGACTACCTCTTCTTTCATGATTCCCACACGAAGTTTCGGACCTTGTAAATCACCTAAAATACCGGCATTAAAACCATATTTGTCATTTAACTCTCTAATGATTTTTATACGATCTCGAACATCTTCATAGTTGGCGTGCGAAAAATTAATTCGAAAAATATTAACGCCACTTTCCAGCATTTTTTTTAGAATTGCTTTAGAGCTTGTTGCTGGTCCTAGGGTGGCAACTATTTTGGTTTTTTTTAAACTTTGCATTAGTTAAAAATTAAATTTTCATTAGATTTTAAAGTACTTATGTCGACTTCATAAGCCGTCACTACCTGTTGAATTTTATTAATGTCTAAGAGTAATTTTTTTACACTTAACATTTCGGTAGAATCTTCAACTTTTAGAAGATAATCTACATTTTTATATTCAGGAAGTAGATGTGTTGTTATTTTTTCTTCTTCTAAAAACAACTGGTCATGCAGTACAATCTCTTCTCTTTTTATTTTGTATTTATTGGCTACTAGATAATAATTGCAACCTAAACTTTTACTAAAATAACTAAATAAAGGATAATAAGCGATTCCATGCTTGTGGTTAAAATCTACATCGCATTCTTCTCGCGCTAGCTTTATGTCAAGTAGTTTATTCAAAAAAAAAGCTAGTTTATAAGCTTCTATAGAGGAGTGTATGGCAATAAGTTTGTAGTCGTCTTCTGTAAATGCGTCTAAAACTAGTTTGTTAACCGTCATAACTATGTTCTTAAACAAGATAAAGATACTATAAGTTTACGGGAAAACGAGCAGGCCAAGGTTAAAAAACCGTGAATATTTTTGATCTATTTTACTTTAAAAGCGATCTTGAAAAGCGTAATAAGCACGTTTAGATGCTTTTTCTTCAGCTTTCTTTTTTGAAGTGGCACGAGCTTTTGAAACTACATTTTTATCTATCCAAAGTTTAACCGCAAAATGTTTTACTTCATCTTTTCCGGTATCTTCATAGACCTCGTAGGAGAATTCTTTTTTCTCTTTTTGGCACCATTCAATCAAAAGGCTTTTATAACTAATTACTTTCCCTTCTAATTTTCCTATGTCTACATAAGGCTCAATAACGCGTTCTTGAATAAATTTTTCGCAATATTTATAGCCTCTATCCAGGTAAATTGCGCCGATGAGGGATTCAAATAAATTTCCGTGAATATTTACACCAAATTGATCTTGCGAAATATTGGTTTGTACAAAACGAATAAGATTGAGGTCTTTACCGAGTTCATTAAGGTGTTTTCGGCTTACTACTTTAGATCTCATTTTAGTGAGATAACCCTCGTCTCCGCTAGGAACTTCGTTAAAAAGATAAGCGGCAATTACTGCGCTAAGCATGGCATCTCCTAAAAACTCTAATCGTTCAAAGTTTAAATCGTTACCAAATTTGTCTTTTTTATGAAGCGAACGGTGAATAAAAGCACGTTGATAATGAGAAATTTTCTTTGGCTTAAAACCGATAATTTTCTGTATAGAAGAAAAAAAACTCTCGCCCTTGTTAGAGCGAGAGTTTAATATGGTTCGAATAACATTCATGAATGAATTATTATTCGCTTAATTTTTTAAATAAAACGCAGGCATTGTGGCCTCCAAACCCAAAGGTGTTGCTCATAGCAACATTTACTTCACGCTTTTGTGCTTTATTTAAGGTTAAATTTAAATTCGGATCGATTTTATCATCCACAACTTCATGATTTATGGTAGGTGGCACTATACTATGTTGCATGGCTAAAATAGAAGCAATTGCTTCTATAGCTCCTGCAGCACCTAATAAATGCCCCGTCATAGATTTTGTAGAATTAATGTTGATGCTTTTTGCATGCGCTCCAAACACATTAGTTATGGCTTTTAATTCTGCCACATCGCCTAATGGGGTAGAAGTTCCATGCGTATTAATGGCATCTACATCTTCAGGTTTTAGACCTGCATTCTGCAAACAATTTTCCATTACGGCAACTACTCCGGTGCCATCTGGGTGTGGTGCTGTCATATGATAAGCATCAGAAGACATACCGCCTCCTAAAACTTCGGCATAAATTTTTGCTCCTCTTGCTTTTGCGTGCTCATATTCTTCTAGAATTAACGAACCAGACCCTTCACCTAAGACAAAACCGTCTCGGGTAGCATCAAAAGGTCTTGATGCTTTAGCGGGCTCTTCATTCCTAGTCGATAAAGCATGCATCGCGTTAAAACCACCCATTCCTGCTTGTGTTACAGCTGCTTCGCTACCACCGGTAACAATAACGTCACTATGTCCTAAACGGATATAGTTTAACGCATCTATCATGGCGTTTGCTGAAGAAGCACAAGCGGAAACCGTTGTGTAGTTTGGCCCCATAAACCCATGTTTAATCGAAATATTACCCGGAGCAATATCTGCAATCATTTTTGGGATAAAGAACGGGTTAAAACGAGGAGTTCCGTCTCCATTTGCAAAATTTTTAACTTCTTCTTGAAAGGTTTCTAGCCCTCCAATTCCGGCTCCCCAAATTACTCCAACACGATGTTTGTTTACGGTATCTAAATTAATACCGGAATCTTTTATAGCTTCATCAGATGAAACCAATGCGTATTGGGCAAATTTATCGAGGCGACGAATTTCCTTACGATCAAAATAATCGTTAAAGTTGAAGCCTTTAATTTCGCAAGCGAACTTCGTTTTAAATTTCTCGGTATCAAAATAGGTAATGGGAGCACTCCCACTTTTACCATTAACCAAGCCGTCCCAATATTCTTCAATATTGTTACCAATTGGGGTTAACGCACCTAAACCTGTAACTACTACTCGCTTTAACTCCATAGTTATCGCTTATTATTTTTTTGCTTCTTCAATGTAAGAGATCGCTTGACCTACAGTTGCAATGTTTTCTGCTTGGTCATCTGGAATCTGAATGTCGAATTCCTTTTCGAATTCCATAATTAATTCTACGGTATCTAAAGAATCCGCGCCTAAATCGTTTGTGAAACTAGCTTCGTTCACTACTTCGTTTTCGTCAACTCCTAATTTATCAACGATAATTGCTTTTACTCTTGATGCAATGTCTGACATAATCTTTTAATTTTTAAATTTGATTAAGTGGCAAAAATAAAAAACTTTAGTTTAAAACAAGTTTTAATGCTAAAAATGTGCATCAATTTACATATTTTTAAATGAAGTAACTATTTTTACACCTTAATAATTGTTAATTTTAATGGTTTTGAAAGCACAACAAACTCCCTATCAGAAGAATATTGTAATCTTTGCGTCTGGCGAAGGTACTAATGCTAAAAATATTATTCAATATTTTTCTAATCAAAATAATATAAAAGTTACTCATGTACTTTCAAATAATATTAGAGCGAAGGTACTTAAAACTGCTCATGATCTCAAAATTAACGCGTTACACTTTGATCGGTCTGCTTTTTACAGTACCAATGAAGTTTTACATGTGTTGCAAGATGTAGATCCTGATTTAATTGTTTTAGCAGGGTTTTTATGGATGATGCCCGAAAATATTATTCAGGAATTTCCAGATAAAATTATCAATATTCATCCGGCATTGCTTCCAAAATATGGGGGAAAAGGTATGTATGGCGATAATGTTCATAAAGCGGTATTGGAAAATAAAGAGGATGAAACCGGGATTAGTATTCATTATGTAAATGAAGAATATGACGAAGGAAAAATAATTAAACAATTTCCGGTAAAATTAGATCCTGCAGATGATTTAACTTCTTTAAAGAAAAAAATAAAAACGTTAGAGCATAAACACTTTCCTGAAGTGATTGAAGAAATCTTAACGAAAAAGCAGCATGGCTAAACCCAAAAAATTTTATGTGGTTTGGAAAGGTCACCAACCCGGTATTTACGAAAACTGGAAATCATGTAAAAAAGCGGTTGAAGGTTATCAAGGTGCGCAATACAAATCCTTTACTTCCTTAAAAGAAGCGAAAATTGCTTTTGATAAAAGTTTTAATGACTATAGAAAATCGGTTTCAAAAAAAACCTCGTATACTTCTGCAGCACAATTAGAATTACTGAAAAAAGAAGTTAATTTTAATTCAATTGCGGTAGACGCAGCTTCTAGCGGAAATCCCGGAAAAATGGAATATCGTGGCGTAATTACGCAAAGCAAAAAGCAATTATTTCATCAAGGGCCGTTTGCGGAAGGAACCAATAATATTGGCGAATTTTTAGCGCTGGTTCACGGCTTGGCATTACTAAAAAATAAAAAAAGTGAGCGTGTAATTTATTCGGATTCTAAAATTGCGATTGGGTGGATTTACAAAAAAAAGTGTAATACCAAATTAAAGCCTTCTGCTAAAAATAAAGATTTGTTTGAATTTATTTCCCGCGCTGAAAAATGGTTACACGAAAACACCTTTTCTACCCCCATTTTAAAATGGGAAACCAAACGCTGGGGAGAAATTCCCGCAGATTTTGGGAGGAAATAAAAATGTTATCTATACTTTTTTACGCTTCGACTCTTTATAGACTTTAATTCCTGTAAAGGTGAAATACAGAATAAAAAGACCAATAAAAGAAAGCCCGATATAGGATGTAGTATTTATAACTCCAAAAATAAGTAGGCAGGAAAAAAATAAAATGGGTTTGCTAAATTCGGTGAGAATTTTTTTGAGCGTATCGTTCATTTTTTCGTTTTGTTGTAAATTTTCGATTGAAGGATGCAAGTAAAAAAACATTTTTAGAAGCTGCAATCTTATTTCCTAAGATAAATGTAAATCCCTAGAATAATACAAGTGATTCCTCCTATTCGGAGGCTAAGTTGAAGCGTGTAATTATCGATATAAAACGCAATTATTCCTATAATACAGCCGATAGAATAGTAATAAATAAGTTTCATGATAGAATTTTTTTTGATTAAAAATAGGATTTATTTCAGCCAAAAAAAATAAATGATGAATTTCTAAATCTGTAAGGATATCAACAAAATAAAGACCAAGCACATCCAAACTGGATTATTGTTTTAATCGTCTTATATTTGCAGCAAATTAGTGAGTACATGAGTAAATTAGTAATTGTAGGAACCGTCGCTTTTGATGCCATTGAAACACCTTTTGGCAAAACTGATAAAATATTAGGAGGCGCGGGAACTTACATCGCTTTAGCGGCAGAAAAATTTGGCGTAGATAACGCAATTGTTTCGGTAGTAGGAAATGATTTTCCCGAAGAATATACCAATATTCTAAAAGATCGTAACGTAAATTTAGAAGGTTTAGAAGTTGTACAAGACGGAAAAACTTTTTTCTGGAGCGGGCGTTATCATAATGATATGAATACGCGCGACACCTTAGATACGCAACTTAATGTGCTGGCAGATTTTCAACCCAAAGTTCCTGCAAATTATCAAGATGCAGAAATTGTGATGCTGGGAAATTTGCATCCGCTTGTTCAGTTAGAAGTGATTAATCAAATGAAAAGTCCGAAACTCATTGTATTAGATACGATGAATTTTTGGATGGATAATGCATTGGAAGAATTAAAGCAAGTCATTGCCAAAGTAGATGTAGTAACGATAAATGATGAAGAAGCACGTCAGCTTTCCGGCGAATATTCTTTGGTAAAAGCAGCTCGGAAGATTCAGGAAATGGGACCAAGTTATGTAGTGATTAAAAAAGGAGAACACGGCGCTTTATTATTTCATAAAGACGAAATGTTTTTTGCGCCCGCACTTCCACTAGAAGAAGTGTTTGATCCTACCGGAGCAGGCGATACATTTGCCGGAGGTTTTTCGGGTTATTTAGCAAAAACTGAAGATTATTCTTTTAAAAATATGAAGAATGCCATTATTTATGGCTCTAATTTAGCCTCTTTTTGTGTAGAAAAATTCGGTACAGAAAGAATGCTAAGCTTAACGGATGAAGAAATAGAAAAACGATTAAATGTTTTTAAATCGCTTACGCAGTTTAAAATAGATTTAAATTAATAAAAATACGCCCTGTTTTTACGGGGTTTTTTTAGCAAAAGCAATAACATACAACCCAGGCAATACATTATGAGCGACGCTTTAAAACACGAATGCGGAATAGCACAAGTTAGACTCTTAAAACCTCTTGAATACTATAAAGAGAAATACGGAACGGCATTTTATGGTCTCAATAAAATGTACTTATTGATGGAAAAACAGCACAACCGCGGGCAAGATGGAGCCGGGTTGGCAAGTATAAAACTAGATACACAGCCGGGAGAGCGTTACATTAGTCGCGTGCGTTCTAACCAAGCGCAACCTATTCAAGATATTTTTGCGCAAATTAACGACCGTATTAATGATGAGATGAAGCAACATCCGGAATATGCTGATGATGTTGAAGCTCAGAAAAAAAACCTTCCTTATATAGGTGAATTATTTTTAGGGCACGTACGTTACGGTACGTTTGGAAAAAATAGTATTGAAAGTGTACATCCATTTTTGCGTCAAAATAACTGGATGCACCGAAACCTAATTTTGGCCGGTAACTTTAATATGACCAATGTATTTAAGTTGTTTGACAATTTGGTTGAACTTGGTCAGCACCCAAAAGAAAGAGCCGATACCGTTACGGTAATGGAAAAAATCGGACACTTTTTAGATTCTGAAGTTCGTAAACTTTATAAGAAATTAAAAAAACAAGGCTACAGCAAAAGAGAAGCCTCGCCACATATTGCCGAAATGCTTAACGTAGCAAAAATCCTTAGAAAATCTTCAAAAGATTGGGATGGTGGCTACGCTATGGCTGGCTTAATGGGTCACGGAGATTCTTTTGTATTGCGTGATCCGGCAGGAATTCGCCCGGCATATTATTATAAAGATGATGAAGTGGTGGTAGTGGCTTCAGAGCGTCCGGTTATACAAACCGTATTTAATGTTCCTTTTGATGAGGTTACAGAACTTCCTCCGGGGCATGCGTTAATTACCAAGAAAAACGGAACAACAACCATCAAGAAAATTATAGAACCTTTAGAGCGAAAAGCTTGTTCTTTTGAGCGTATTTATTTTTCTAGAGGAAGTGATGCAGAAATCTATGAAGAGCGTAAACAACTCGGAAAATTTATTATGCCCGATGTATTGAAAGCGATAGATTACGACACGATAAACTCTGTTTTCTCTTTTATTCCTAATACGGCAGAAACGTCATTTTACGGAATGGTTGAAGCAGCGCAAGATGAATTAAACCGACAAAAAAATGAGGCGATTCTTCAGGAAAAAGAAAACTTAACTGATGAACGCTTAACTGAAATTTTATCGCATCGTTTACGTACGGAGAAAATTGCTATTAAAGACGCAAAACTGCGAACCTTTATTACGGAAGATAGCAGTAGAGATGATTTGGTAGCGCACGTGTACGATGTTACTTATGGCGTAGTAAAACCTAAAGATAATTTAGTTATTATTGACGATTCTATTGTACGGGGTACCACGCTTAAAAAAAGTATTCTTAAAATGATGGATCGTTTAGAGCCTAAGAAAATAGTCGTGGTTTCTTCAGCTCCGCAAATTCGATATCCTGATTGTTACGGTATAGATATGGCGCGTTTAGAAGATTTTGTTGCTTTTAAAGCAGCGTTAGAATTGCTCAAAGAGAATAACAACTATGAAGTTGTAGAAGAGGTGTACAAAAAATGCAAAGCACAAGTAGATTTAGAAGATAGCGAAGTGTACAACTTTGTAAAAGAAATTTATGCGCCATTTACAGATCAGCAGATTTCAGATAAAATAGCAGAGTTATTAAGTGATGAAACTATTAATGCGGAGGTAAAGGTAATTTACCAAACGGTAGATAAATTGCATCAAGCTTGTCCACATAATTTAGGTGATTGGTATTTTACAGGAGAATACCCAACACCGGGAGGAAACCGAGTAGTAAATAGAGCTTTCATTAATTTTTTCGAAGGAAATAAAGAACGAGCTTACTAAGAAGTTTTGTATTATTGATTTAGTAATTTTTAAAGCTAATTAGTTAAAAAATAACATTTTATTTCATAAACTAATAAAAAAATAATATATTTAATGCACCATAACATAAGTAGGTTAAGTTTATGGTAAAATTTGGGGCAAAAAAGGTGGTTGTTAAAACCGCCTTTTTTATTTCTGGATTAATTGATAAAAAATAGATGAAATAATATTCACTTTAAAAGAGTGTCGAAATAAAAAAGCCGTCTCAGTATTGAGACGGCTTTTAAAATTTTACTTAAGCAAATAAACTATTTTGATTTTGCATATTTTGCAGAAACCTCTTCCCAGTTAATTACATTAAAAAATGCATTAATATAATCTGGACGTTTGTTTTGATATTTTAAATAATAAGCGTGTTCCCAAACATCTAATCCTAAAATTGGGTGACCTCCACAGCCAACACCTGGCATTAACGGGTTATCTTGATTTGGAGTAGAGCAAATGTCTACTTTTCCTCCTTCGTGCACGCAAAGCCAAGCCCATCCAGATCCAAATTGACCTGCAGCTGCTTTTGCAAATTCTTCTTTAAATGCTTCAAAAGAACCAAACTTATCATTGATCGCTTCGGCTAAATCGCCTGTAGGTTTTCCACCGCCGTTTGGAGACATTACTTCCCAGAATAAATTGTGGTTATAAAAACCGCCGCCGTTGTTTCTTACAGCAGTATTAGACATATCTAGGTTTACCATAATGTTTTCAATGTTCTTTCCGGCTAAATCTGTTCCTTCAATTGCATTGTTTAATTTTTTTGTATATCCAGCATGATGCTTGCTGTAATGCACTTCCATAGTTTGTGCATCAATATTTGGTTCTAGTGCATCGTATGCATATTTCAATTTTGGTTGTTCAAAAGCCATAATGAATAGTTTTTTCTTGTTAATATTAAATTCGATCAAAAATAATTATTAAAGAGAACATTTAAAATAATTAAATGTTATAAATTACTTAAAAGCAGGTTTTGTTTAATTGTAATTTTTTATAGTGAATAGAAGTAGACTATTAAATATATAAATTTGTCAAGCCCAATCACAATAATTATTTTAGACAAAAATTCAGTTTGAAAAACACGCATCCTTTTACGGTTTACGATGCTTCGGCAGGCAGTGGAAAAACATTTACCTTAGTTGTAAACTATCTTTCTATTCTTTTATTAAGTCCGCAAAAAGATGCCTATAAAAATATTCTGGCAATTACTTTTACCAATAAAGCGGTAAATGAAATGAAATCTAGGGTAATTGCTACAATTACTGCATTTACAGAAGAAGAGATTCCAGAAAAGTATAAACAGATTTTTGTCGAAATTCAGCGGAAAACAGGACTTCCTGCCAATGAAATTCAACAAAAGTCTAAACAGATTCTAAAAAGTTTACTGCATAATTATGCAGCTTTTGAAATTTCAACCATCGATGGATTTACACATCGCATTTTACGAACCTTTGCAAAAGATTTAGGAATCCCCGTAAATTTTGAAGTTGAATTAGATACCGAATCTATTTTGCATGAAGCAGTAGATCGGCTTGTAGCAAAAGCGGGTGAAGATAAACAGCTTACAAAAGTTTTGGTGAATTTTGCACTTAGCAAAGCCGATGACGATAAAAGCTGGGATATTTCTCGAGATTTATATGAAATTGCTAATTTATTGGTCAATGAAAATAACTTAACCGCTTTACAAGTTTTACGGAATAAAACCTTAGATGATTTTAACGCTTTCGCGGAAGAATTAAAAGTAGAGCAAAAAAAATCAACTGAAAAAATCAATAATATTGGTAAAGATTTTTTTCAGTTATTGACCAAGCATCAAATTGATTCTAAAAGTTTCAGCGGAAATTATGTGCCAAAATATTTTCAGAAATTAGTTGATAATAATTTGTCAACCTTATACAAACCAAAAGCTAAATGGCAAGAAAATATAGCAACGGCTAGTTTATATCCTAAAAAAGCAACTGAAGAAGATAAAATTCTACTCGATAAATTTCAGCCCAAAATAGCTGGTTTATATACTGAAAGCGAAGAGCTTTTGTACAAACTCGATTTTCTTAAAGAAATTCAGAAAAAAATAACGCCACTTTCTTTGTTAACGGCTATAAATCAAGAAGTGGACCGCATTAAAAAAGAACGCAAACTTTTGTTGATATCAGAATTTAATCAAAAAATCAGTAAAAGCATACAGCACCAACCGGCGCCTTTTATTTATGAGCGCTTAGGTGAGCGTTATCGCCATTATTTTATTGATGAATTTCAAGACACTTCCCAATTGCAATGGCAAAATTTAATTCCGTTAATTGAAAACAACCTCGCTTCTGGCACAGGAAGTTTAAGTTTGGTGGGCGATGCAAAACAGTCTATTTATCGTTGGCGTGGCGGTAAAGCAGAGCAGTTTATAAAGTTAGCCCAAAAAGAGCCGGTTTTCCCTATAGAACAAGAACCGATAAAACTTCCCGCAAATTATAGAAGTCAACCGGAGATTGTTAATTTTAATAATCAATTCTTTGCCCATGCTGCTCAGTTTTTATCCCTCGATGTTTATGAAGAATTATTTAAAAATGCCACACAAGAAATAAAAAAAGAAGCCGGCGGTTACGTTAATATCAGTTTTGTGGAGGCACAAAATAAAAAAGAAGAATACGATGTTTACCCCGAAAAAGTGCTGGCAATTATTGAGCAATTAGAGGAAAAAAATTACGCTAAAAAAGACATTTGTATTTTAGTGCGGAAAAAAGCTGAAGGAATTGCGGTGGCTAACTTTTTGAACGAACACCAAATTCCTATTATTTCTTCAGAAACGCTGTTAATAAACCAATCGCCTAAAGTTAGGTTTATGACTTCGGTGTTAGCTTTTTCACTCCGACCGACAGATGCTGATTTAAAATTTGAAATCCTTGATTTTTTATTTGAAGAAATTGCTCCAGAAGAAAATCATTATCAGTTTGTAAGCAAATATTTACAAGAAAACGGCGCTGCTTTTTTTAGTCAATTTAAAGAAATAAATGTCCACTTTAACCTAACTGTTTTACAGCGTTTTCCGTTATATGATGCAGTAGAATACATTATTAGAAGTTTTTCACTTTCTTCTGAAGCAAACGCATATCTTCAATTTTTCTTGGATGTAATTTATGAATTTGTACAAAATCACAGTAGCGGTGTTGCCGGATTTTTAGACTATTGGGAAAACAAAAAGGAAAAACTGAGTATTGTAGCACCGGAAGGAGAAGATGCCGTACAAATTATGACGGTTCATAAATCTAAAGGCTTAGAGTTTCCTATTGTTATTTACCCCTTTGCTAATCAGCCTTTAAACGATACGCGCTTAGATTCGTTGTGGGTGCCGTTAACAGAAAAACCAAACAGTATTCCTATAGCCTATTTAGATGCCAAAAAAAATATGACGCATTATTCAGAAAATAGTGCTGCACTTTATGAGCAATTGGTCAATCAAAATGAATTGGATGCTTTAAATGTTTTGTATGTTGCATTAACGCGTGCAGAACAGCAGTTGTACGTGATTTCTAAACTTGACTTAGATAGAAATGGACAAGAAAAAACCACTACTTTTTCGGGACTTTTTATCAATTATCTAAAAGCACAAGAAAAATGGAACGCTGAAATTCAGGAATATGAATTTGGTGATTTGCCTGAATTTTCTTCTGCCATAAAAAAAGAGGAGAGTACTTCAGTATTAGAATTTATTTCTTCTGCTCCGGCAGATCATAATTTAAGTATTATCACCAAATCGGGAAGTCTTTGGCAAACCTCCCAAGAAAAAGCCATTCGAGAAGGAAATCTAATACACGAAATTTTATATCGCATAAAATATAAAGAAGATGTAGAAGATGTGCTAGAGCAAGCGGTTTTAGAAGGTTTGCTGGTAAAAAAAGAGCAGCAGCATTATAAAGAATTATTATATATAGTATTAAATCATCCTGATTTAGCTGAATTTTATACTGAAGCTTATCACATATTTAATGAAGAAGAGATACTTACGCAAGGCGAGTATAAGCGTTTAGACCGGTTATGCATTCAAGGCAACAGCGCAAGTATTATAGATTATAAAACCGGAAGCTTTTCTACAAGCCACACACAGCAAATACTCAATTATGCAAATGCTATTGAGGAAATGGGTTATCAGATAGACAAAAAACTATTGGTCTATTTAAATGATGAGGTTACGATAAAGAATGTTTAATTTTGTTACTTAAAAAAACAGAACTATGTATAGCGATAAACTTAAAAACCATTTACAAGAAGAATTAAAAAGCATCGAAAATGATGGTTTGTATAAAAAAGAACGCATCATTACATCTCCACAAGATGCAGAAATTAAAATAAGTACAGGAGAAAAAGTATTAAATTTTTGTGCCAATAATTATTTAGGACTTTCCTCTCACCCAGAAGTTATTCAAGCAGCAAAAGATACGTTGGATTCTCACGGATTCGGAATGAGTAGTGTACGTTTTATTTGTGGTACGCAAGACATTCATAAAACTTTAGAGAAAAAGATAGCCGATTTTTATCAAACAGAAGATACTATTCTTTATGCGGCAGCTTTTGATGCAAACGGCGGAATTTTTGAACCCTTACTTACCAAAGAAGACGCCATTATTTCAGACTCTTTAAATCACGCTTCTATTATAGATGGCGTTCGTTTATGTAAAGCAGCGCGTTATCGTTATGAGAATAACAATATGGAAGATCTAGAGAAGCAATTAATTGCGGCAAACGAAAATAATGCACGCTTTAAAATTATTGTAACAGACGGGGTTTTCTCCATGGATGGATTATTAGCGCCTTTAGATGAAATTTGTGATCTAGCTGAAAAATACGATGCAATGGTCATGATAGACGAATGTCATGCCACAGGATTCATCGGAGAAACCGGAAGAGGAACTTTAGAAGAAAAAGGTGTTTTAGACCGCATAGATATTATTACCGGAACCTTAGGGAAAGCGCTTGGTGGAGCCATGGGCGGATACACCACCGGTAAAAAAGAAATTATAGATATGCTCCGTCAACGTTCAAGGCCTTATTTATTTTCAAATTCTTTAGCACCTGCAATTGTTGGTGCATCCATCAAAGTTTTTGATATGCTTTCTACCGATACTAGTTTAAGAGATACCTTAGAAAGTAACACAGCTTACTTCAAGAAAGGAATGAAAGAAGCCGGATTTGATATTATTGACGGTGACTCGGCAATTGTTCCGGTTATGTTATATGATGCAAAATTATCTCAGCAAATGGCAGATAAATTATTGCAAGAAGGTATTTATGTTATTGGATTCTTTTTCCCGGTAGTGCCTAAAGGAAAAGCAAGAATTCGTGTGCAACTTTCTGCTGCTCACACAAAAGAGCACTTAGATAAAGCGATCAAGGCATTCACTAAAATAGGAAAAGAATTAGAGGTGATTTAGCCTGATGTAAGGGATTGACAAAGACTAGTTAAGAAAATTTTATTATATTTAGTTTTGTTAATACTTAACAACGGTTTACATTTGCTTTTAATTAACATGTAATTTAAACTTAAGAATATGAAACATCTTAGCAGATTATTTTTAGCTTCGCTGTTCGTTTTTGGGCTTACAACTTCGGTAAGTGCGCAAAGCGAGAATAACCCTTGGGCAGTAAGCATTGGAACAAACGCAGTTGATACTTATCCTGCCATAGAAGACAACGGTCTTTTTGATGGATTTTCAGAAGTAAAAGACTGGAACATTTTACCATCCGTATCTAGATTATCTGTCGGGCGATACATTGGTGCCGGATTTTCAGCACAAGTTGCCGGATCATTAAATAAAATCGATAATATTGGAGGTAACTCAGTTGACGATTTAACTTATTATGCAGTAGATGGAGGTGTAAATTACAGCTTTAGAGAACTTATCAACGAAGATGGATGGTTTGATCCATATTTAGGCGTTGGTGGTGGTTACACTTGGGTAGACGAAATAGGAAACGGTACTGTTAATGGTAGCCTTGGTTTCAATTTCTGGTTTACTGAAAATATTGCATTCAATTTACAAACAACTTACAAAGAAGCATTCGAAGATGATGGTATTGACCACTGGCAGCACGCTGCAGGAATTACCATTGCTTTTGGAGGAACTGACACTGATGGTGACGGAATCTATGATCAAGATGATGAATGTCCAGAAACTCCAGGTTTAGAGGAGTTTAACGGATGTCCAGATGCTGACGGTGACGGTATTCCAGATAAAGAAGATTCTTGTCCAGACCAAGCAGGTCCAGCTGAATTTAACGGATGTCCTGATACTGATGGCGATGGGATCGCAGATCCAAATGACGATTGCCCAACAGTTGCTGGTTTAGAAGAATTCAACGGATGTCCAGATGCTGACGGTGATGGTGTTAAAGACGGAGACGATAATTGTCCAAATGAAGCAGGTCCAGTTGAAAACAATGGTTGCCCATTTGAAGATAGAGATAACGATGGTGTTTTAGATAAAGATGATCAATGTCCAGACGTTGCAGGTACTGCAGCAAATAATGGATGTCCACAGGTATCTGTAGAAATCATCAATGAATTAAATGAGTATTCTAAAACAATCTTATTCGACCTTAATAAAGCATCAATCCGTAAAGATTCTTACGGAGCATTAGAATCTATTGCTGAGATTATGAATGAATACCCAAATACAGTATTCCACATCGAAGGGCATACTGATAGTAGTGGTAGAGATGCATATAACTTAAAACTTTCTAAGGAAAGAGCAGCTTCTGTTCGTGATTACTTAGTAAACCAAGAAGATATCGATGCAAGTCGTGTTACTTCTGAAGGATACGGAGAAACACAACCAATTGCTACTAACAAAACTGACGCTGGTAGACAGAAAAACAGAAGAGTTGAAGTTTCTTTAGAGAAAAACAGAGACTAATAATCTTCATAAAGTATAAATCTTTATAAAAAACGCCTCACTTGTTGAGGCGTTTTTTTATTTTTAAAACCTATGAAAGATTCGTTTATTAAAGAGGTTCTTGTTGATGTGCTTTCTCAACCAACAACACCAATAGATCAAATAACCTTTATTCTTCCCAGCAAAAGAGCAGGTGGGTTTTTAAAGCATCAACTTAAAGCTCTTGTAGAACAAACTACATTTTCACCTAAGGTTTTAAGTATAGAAGATTTTATCATAGAAGTTACCCAATTAAAGAGCTTGGATAATACCAATAGTTTGTTTCAATTTTATGAAACTTATACAAGCTTGACTCCAACAGAAGAAAAGGAAGAGTTTGACACTTTCTATGCTTGGGCACAGACTTTAATTTATGATTTTAATGAAATAGATCGCTATTTAATATCTCCTCAAGATTTCTTTTCTTACCTATCTCAAATTCAAGATATTAATCACTGGTCTGTTCAGCAAGAACAAACCGAACTAATTAAAAATTATTTAAAGTTTTGGCATAAACTGCCGGAATATTATCAGCATTTTACAAAGCAATTACTTCAAGAAAATAAAGCTTATCAAGGTTTAATTTATAGAAAAGCAGCAGAAAAGATTGAAGAATACCTTGAAGATCATGAGGGACGTTTTATTTTTATAGGTTTTAATGCACTCAATAATGCCGAACAAAAAATTATTCAAACGGTTTTAGAACAAAAAAAAGGCTCGGTCTTTTGGGATATTGATTCTACTTTTTTTGAAGATAGTATGCACGATGCCGGACTTTTTATGAGAGATTATAAAAAAAATTGGTCCGTTTTTTCTGAACAAGACCATGATTTTAAATGGTTAACAAATCATTATAAAGCTCAAAAAGAAATCGACATCTATGGTGTTCCAAAGCATATTGGTCAGGCAAAACAAGTAGGCTCACTTTTAAAAAAACTAAGTAAAGAAGAGCTTTCTAAAACAGCCTTAGTACTTAATGATGAAGCTTTGTTATTACCAATCTTAAATTCGTTGCCAAGTAATGTTGATCAGGTTAATATTACCATGGGTTTACCGCTTGGAGAAACTCCCTTAGCTTCTTTATTTGAGAGTCTTTTTAAAATTCAAGAAGAAACAAGTGATCTTTATTATTATAAGCCGGTGCTTGAAATTCTCAACCACCCATTTATGGTTCAAAAACTTGGAGAGACTTCAGTCGTAATTCAGCAAAAAATCGCCGAAGAAAACCTCGTTTTCATCAGCTTAGAGAAAATATTGAATCTAGCAGCGAGAGAACATGCAGCTTTATTAAGCTATTGCTTTACCTATTATAAGCAAGATGTAGAGAAATTCTTAGAAGCTCTAACGCAAATCACCACATTATTACAATATGAACAGCCTAGTCAGTTTCCACTAGAAACGGAGTACTTATTTCATTTTAATAAGCTTTTTAAAAAATTACAGAATTTATTGGCGCAACATAACCCCATTAAAAACTGCCAAGCCTTATACCGTATTTATAAAGATAGCTTGGGTACAGAATCCTTAGATTTTAGCGGTTCTCCTTTTGAAGGATTACAGCTGATGGGGATGTTAGAAACACGGGTGTTAGATTATGAACGTATTATTGTATGTTCGGTAAACGAAGGACTTTTACCGGCCGGTAAAAGCAATAATTCTTTTATTCCGTATGATTTAAAAAAGGCGTATAATTTACCGACTTATAAGGAAAAAGACGCGGTGTATGCTTATCACTTTTACAGATTATTACAACGAGCAAATCATACTCATTTGCTTTATAATAATGACCAAACCGGATTTCAAGCTGGAGAACCAAGCCGATTTATTACCCAATTAAAAATTGAAAAGCAACCAGCTCATCAGTTGAATTTCCATCATATAAACCCCTCAGTACAATCCACTAAAATTGAATTAAAAGAAATAAAAAAGACCCCGGAAATTCTAGATAAATTAAAAAAACTAGCAGAGCATGGCTTTTCACCCTCTGCTTTGAGTACGTACATTAGAAATCCGTTAGATTTTTATAAAAAATATGTTTTAGGCATTAGAGAAGCCGATGAAGTGGAAGAGTCTGTCGCGGCAAATACGCTAGGAACAGTTGTTCATGACACCTTAGAATATTTTTATAAGACTTTTGAAGGTAAAAAAATTGGTGAAACCGACCTAAAGAAAATGAAGGCTTCAGTAGCAGAACAGGTTCATAAAGAATTTCAAAAAACCTATAAGCAAGCTCCCATAAGTCACGGAAAGAATTTGCTTGTTTTTGAAATCGCTAAACGATATGTGACTAATTTTTTGCAAGAAGAATTACAGTTAATTCAGCAACACGAACTTCAAATTGTTCAGGTAGAAAATAAATTAAAGGCATTATTTCGAGTTGAAGCCTTAGATTTTCCGATATATATTTCAGGAAAAGTAGACCGTGTAGATTTGTTAGATGAAACACTTCGTATTATAGATTACAAAACCGGAAAAGTAGAGCAGACAGACCTAAATGTAAAAGATTGGGAAGAATTAACACAAGAATATAAATTCAGTAAAGCCTTTCAGGTCTTGTGTTATGCGTATATGATTCACCAAGAAACCCCAATAAATAAAGCACAGGCTGGAATTATTTCCTTTAAAAACTTAAAAAAGTCGTATCTTAAATTTACCGACTATGAAGACCAAAAAAATCAATTAATTGATGAGAAAATTCTACTGAAATTTCGACAGCAACTAGAGCGTTTATTAATAGAAATTTTTGATCCAGCAATTCCATTTACCGAAAAAGAAGTCTGATTATGATAAGAGAAAAAAACTTTGTCCTTCAAGGAAAACACAATAAACCCATTCTAACCGATGTCTATTATAAACCTAGTCATACGCCAAAACCTATTGTAGTATTTTGTCATGGTTATAAGGGTTTTAAAGATTGGGGAGCGTGGGATTTAGTTGCCGAAAAATTTGCTGAAGAAGATTTTTTCTTTATCAAATTTAATTTTTCTCACAATGGCGGTACTCCTGAAGAACCTATCGATTTTCCGGATTTAGAGGCCTTTGGAAACGATAATTACTCAAAACAATTAGATGATTTGCAATCGGTTATTGATTGGATTTTAACTACCAAAGAATTTTCGTCAGATGCCGATGTTAGAAAGTTAAATCTCATAGGTCATAGTCGAGGCGGCGGAATTGTATTATTAAAATCCGCTGAAGAATCGGCAGTAAAAAACGTCATTACCTGGGCAGGAGTTTCAGATTTTGAATCACGATTTCCAACAGGCGATAAATTAGCACAATGGAAAAAAAATGGCGTTTATTATATTGAAAACACCAGAACCAAACAAAAAATGCCACATTATATTCAATTTTTAGAAGATTTTGAAGCTAATAAAGAGCGTTTAACTATAGAAAAAGCAGTTAGAAATTTAGAAATCCCATACCTAATTGTTCATGCAGAAGCCGATACTTCTGTAAGCATTGAAGAAGCCGAGAAATTGAAGGAATGGAATACTAAAAATACGACGTATTACATAGAAAAAAGCAACCATGTTTTTAATACAAAACACCCTTGGACAAAGCCTTCTCTTTCTGAAGAGTTAAACGATGTTACAGCGAAAAGTATTAATTTTTTAATTGAAAAAAGATAACTAGTTTATGAAAGCAATTGTACTTAAAGAAGCAGGAGCAAAAGATCAGTTAAGCGTTGAAGAAGTTGCAAAACCAAAACCAACTGCCGATGAGGTCCTTGTAAAAACTACCTCTGTAGGAATAAACCCAATTGAAATAAAAACCAGAAAGGGAAATCGCTTTACCGATAAATTATTAGCAGATCATCCTAGTATATTAGGTTGGGATCTTTGCGGGAAAATTGTGCAAAAGGGAGAAAACGTAAAAGACTTTTCAATAGACGATCAAGTTTTCGGGATGATAAATTTTCCGGATTTTGGGAAAACCTATGCAGAGTATGTGTGTGCTAAACCAAAAGATTTAGTGCGTATTCCGGTCTCGCTTTCAGCCAAAGATGCGGGAGGAGTTCCTTTAGCGGCTTTAACTGCTTATCAAGCCTTAAAATATGAAGCGAATATAAAAAGAAATACCAAAGTGCTTATTCATGCTGCAGGAGGTGGAGTGGGGCATTTTGGAGTTCAGTTTGCCAAGCATTTTGGAGGAGAAGTTTGGGTAACTTGTTCAGCAGAAAAAAAGGATTTTATTAATAAACTTGGCGCAGATCATCATATTAATTACAAAGAAACCAATTTTGAAGATGAGCTGAAAGAAGTAGATGTGGTGTTTGATTTAATAGGAGGCGATTATATTGATCGTTCTCTGAAAGTATTAAAGAAAGGCGGAAAAATAATTTCCATACCCACGGCAACTAATCAAGGCGTAGAAGAAAAAGCAGCGGCAAAAGGCTGTAAAGGAGTTGCTTTTAAAGTAAAACCCACACAAAAGGATTTGCAAGAAATTAGTGACCTTATAGCCAATAAAAAAGTGATTCCGCACATTTCTGAACATTACAATTTTACAGAAGTTCAAGAGGCTCATCAATCGATAGAAAAGGGCGGAACAAAAGGAAAAATTGTTATTACGTTTTAAAAATTAATAATATAATTTAGCTCGGTTAACGTGAATTTAGCTTTTATAATTCTAGTAGGTTCATTTTTATTGCTCATCAGCATTTTGGCGGGTAAAACTTCTTATCGATTCGGGGTGCCAACCTTAGTGCTTTTCTTGGCTATAGGAATGTTAGCCGGCTCTGAAGGTCTTATAGGAATTGAGTTTGACAGTCCACTTGTAGCTCAGTTTATAGGGATAATTGCCTTGAATGTAATTTTATTTTCCGGAGGATTAGACACACGTTGGGAGGCTGTGAAACCTGTTTTATACAAAGGAGGAATTTTAGCGACCTTAGGAGTTTTTATAACCGCCGGAGCTGTAGGTTTTTTTACCTATTATCTATTAGATTTTAGCCTAACAGAATCATTTCTGTTAGGTGCTATTATTTCTTCTACAGACGCGGCTGCCGTTTTTTCTATTTTACGTTCTAAAAATATTAACCTAAAGGGCGGTATTCGACCGATGTTAGAATTAGAAAGCGGAAGTAACGATCCGATGGCTTATTTTTTAACCACCCTGCTAACAGGGATTGTAGTGGCACAAGACTTTGACGCCGGAAAATCTATTATAGAGCTTGTTCTTCAAATTAGTCTTGGAGCAATTTTGGGCTATGGTTTAGGCAGATTGAGTAAATTATTGATCAATAAAATCTCCCTAGATTTTGAAGGCTTGTATCCCGTTTTAGGAATTGCCTTAAGCTTTATCATTTACTCTTTAACCGAGGTTATTGGCGGTAACGGTTTCTTGGCGGTATATGTTTCTTCCGTTTTATTAGGAAACAGTAAATTAATTCGTAAACAATCCTTACGTGAATTTTTTGATGGCTTTGCCTGGTTAATGCAAATTATTCTATTTTTAACCTTAGGACTACTGGTTTATCCTTCTCAAATTCTACCGGTGCTTATCTCTGGTTTATGTATTGCCTTATTTTTAATTTTTGTTGCACGTCCTTTAAGTGTCTTCATATGTTTAAGCATTTTTAAAATACCGATAAAAAATAAACTTTTTATTTCTTGGGTAGGTTTACGAGGAGCCGTACCTATTGTGTTTGCAACATTTCCTATGGTTGCGGGTATAGAAAAAGCAGGCTTAATTTTCAATATTGTTTTTATGGTTACGTTGGTGTCTATTATGTTACAAGGAACGAGTATCGTTACGATGGCAAAATGGCTTGGTGTAGAAGATAAGACGGTAAAATCTTTACGGAAAGCAAGTGCCTTTGCCTTTTCTGAAGAAACCAAAACAGAAACTGCCGAAATTACATTAGGAAAAACGAGTGCTGCCGTAGGTAAAAAAATATATGAATTAAAGCTTCCGCAAAATACTTTAGTGGTAATGATTATAAGAAATCAAAAGTATTTTGTGCCACAAGGATCCACTAAGTTAGAAGAAGGAGATACCTTGCAATTAATATCTGCGCAATCTAAAGATTTAGATGAAGTAGCCCAACGCTTCGCTTAACGTGAAAATAAATAATAAGTTTTCTTTAATTTGAAATATAATAATTACTTTAGCATTTATAATTTGGGGGATTAGCTCAGCTGGCTAGAGCGTTTGGCTGGCAGCCAAAAGGTCATCGGTTCGACTCCGATATTCTCCACAAAAAGCCTAAATTCATGCTAGAATTTAGGCTTTTACTTTGCGTAAGGTTTCTGCTGACAGTTTTTTTATTTCTTACTTAGTTAAAAATACAGAAAAATAATCTTAAATAACACCTCTTAAAGTTCCGCTAAGATTTAAGTTCTTTTCAAATTCAGAAAATGCTTTTTATTACCTTCAAGCTATGAAAACACCCTTACTCGCTTTCAATCAAAAAGGAATTTACTGTGAAGCTGCAGATGTTTATCTCGATCCGTGGAAACCGGTAAAAAAAGCTATTATTTCTCACGGTCACGCAGATCATTCTCGCTGGGGGCACCAGCAATACATTACACATCATACCAACGTGCCTATCATCAAACATCGCTTAGGTGATATTTCAGTAACCGGTAAAGGGTGGAACGAAATATTCACTATTAACGGAGTGAAATTCTCACTTCATCCTGCGGGTCATATTATAGGTTCGGCACAAATTCGAGTTGAACATAAAGGTGAAGTTTGGGTATTTACAGGCGATTATAAAACTGAAGACGACGGTATAGCTGTGCCTTATGAAGTGGTAAAATGTCATACTTTTATTACAGAGTGTACTTTTGGCTTGCCCGCTTTTAAATGGATACCACAACAGCAAGTTTTTAATGATATCAATACGTGGTGGCAGCAAAATCAAGATGATGGTAGAACATCAGTTTTATTCGGCTATTCCTTGGGCAAAG
The DNA here is from genome assembly GCF_003667275.1 of Mesonia aquimarina. GTDB lineage: Bacteria > Bacteroidota > Bacteroidia > Flavobacteriales > Flavobacteriaceae > Mesonia > Mesonia aquimarina. Next base: position 54,899 of record NZ_RCNV01000008.1, read on the forward strand.
CCCAACGTTTATTAAAACATTTAGATACTTCCATTGGGAAAATTTATACACACGGAGCAGTCGAAAATATGACAGAAGTGGTACGAGAATTGGTCGATTTGCCACCCACCGAAAAAATTACGAGAGATACTAAAAAGGAAGACATTAAAGGAAATATTGTAATTGCACCGCCTAGCACTCACGGTACGCCGTGGATCAAAAAAATGGTGCCTTACGTTACAGCTTCTGCCAGCGGATGGATGACCTTTCGTGGGGCAAGAAGACGTAGAGCCATCGACAAAGGTTTTGTGCTCTCCGATCATTGCGATTGGCAGGGTTTACTCACTTCTATAAAAGCTACCGGAGCAGAAAAGATTATTTGTACGCACGGCTATACCGATATTTTTTCTCGTTTTCTAGCGGAACAAGGTTACGATGCCAGAACAGAACAAACGCAATACGAAGAAGAGAACGCAGAAGAAAGTAGCAAAGAAAAACAAGAAAGCTAGATGAAGCAGTTTGCAGAACTTATAAGAACCTTAGACAGTACCAATAAAACGACGCTGAAAGTAAACGCTTTGGCGCATTACTTTAAAACGGCGAGTGATAAAGACAAAGTTTGGACTATCGCTATTCTCTCGCATCGCAGACCACCACGACCGGTAAACACAACTTTAATGCGGCAATGGGCATCTGCTTTTGCTAAAATCCCATTATGGCTGTTTGAAGAATCGTATCATATCGTAGGCGATTTAGCGGAAACGATTGCTTTGGTGATTCCGCCTTCCGAAGAGTCTTCAGAAAAAAGTTTGAATCAATTCCTGCAAGAAATTATTGAGTTGAAAGCGCGTTCTGAAGAAGAGAAAAAAGAATATTTATATGAAAATTGGTTCAGCTTAAATTATTACGAACGTTTTGTATTTACAAAATTGATTACCGGAAGTTTTAGAATTGGGGTTAGTCAGAAATTAATGACCCGTGCATTATCAAAGGCCACAGAAATTGATGAAGATATCCTCGCTTATAAACTCATGGGAAATTGGGATCCTGCTACTATTACTTTTACAGATTTAATTCTGAAAGAAAATCCGGAAGATTACCTTTCTAAACCTTATCCGTTTTATTTAGCCTATGCAATTGAAGATGAGCCGCAAGCTTTGGGAGACGTAAAAGAATGGGCGGCAGAACATAAATGGGATGGTATTCGTTCGCAGGTAATTATCAGAAACGGAGAGTTATTTGTGTGGAGTCGCGGAGAAGAATTGGTCACCGAAAAATACCCGGAGTTCGAAAAGTTTATTGGTCAGATTCCTGACGGTACCGTAATCGATGGGGAAATTTTACCTTTCCCGAATAATGATATTGGGACTTTTAAAGATTTGCAAACACGAATCGGACGAAAAAATATCACCAAAAAACTCTTAGAAAAAACACCAGTCATTTTAAAAGCTTACGACCTTTTAGAATGGGATGGTGAAGATATTCGTAAAAAAGCATATCAAAAACGTCGTGAAATTTTAGAAAAGCTTTTTAATGATGTGGCTTCAGATGAAATCCCATTACATTTATCATCTACCATTTCATTCCAGAATTGGGATGAGGTGGCTAAAGAACGAGAGCGTTCCAGAGAAGTGAAATCTGAAGGTTTAATTCTGAAGCGTTGGGATTCTCCCTACTTGGTCGGAAGAAAAAAAGGAGATTGGTGGAAGTGGAAAGTAGATCCGCTTACCATCGATGCTGTGTTAACTTATGCAATGCGCGGTCACGGAAGGCGAAGTAACTTATTTACCGATTATACGTTTGGACTATGGGACAAAGAAAAAGAAGAACTCGTCACTTTTGCTAAGGCTTACTCTGGTTTAACCGATGCTGAATTTAGAAAAGTAGATGCTTGGATCAAGAAAAACACTTTAGAACGTTTTGGTCCCGTACGTAGCGTTACTCCACATCATGTATTCGAAATCGCTTTTGAAGGTATAGCTGAGTCGAGCCGACATAAAAGTGGCGTAGCGACTCGTTTTCCTCGTATTTTACGCTGGCGTCAAGACAAAAAAATTGAAGAGGCCAATACCTTAGAAGATTTGAAAAATTTAATTCCCAAATAACCACCCCGTCAAGCAAAGCTTGACACCTCCTCCTTGAAAAGGAGGGGATGTCTTAAAGTTCCTTCTCTTGTAAAGGGAAGGTGGATTATGAAGCGATAGCGAAAGAAGACGGAAGGGTAATATAAAAAACTGAAAAATATGGAAAATAAACCCATACATAACCGAAAAGAATTAGAATCGTTCCGTAAAGAATTAAGAAAAAACCTAACACCTGCTGAAGCATTTCTATGGAAACAATTACAGAAAAAACAATTAAAAGGAAGAAAATTTAGAAGGCAGCATAGTATTGAGAATTTCATCGTAGATTTTTATTGTCCACAAGAAAATTTAATTGTTGAGTTGGATGGTGAAGTGCACAAAAATCCTGCTGCGGAAGAAAAAGATAGAAAACGAGATAAGCGATTAGAAGAGTTAGGGTTTAAGGTATTACGTTTTGAAAATAAAATGGTATTTGATTTTTTACCTTCGGTATTAAAAGAAATTGAAGATAATTTTAAATAAAACCTCTCCGTCAAAACAAGTTTTGCCACCTCTCCTTGAAAAGGAGAGGAACTTTTAAAGATTCCTTCCCTATTTTAGGGAAGGTGGATTCTGTAGCGATAGCGGAAGAAGACGGAAGGGTGAAATAATCAATTAAAATGAATAGAAAAGAGCTTTTAGCAATTGCAGATCATTGGTTTACCAATCAGGGCTGGAAACCTTTTCCTTTCCAGAAACAAACTTGGAATGCTTACTTAAAAGGAAAAAACGGACTTTTAAACGCGCCTACCGGAAGTGGTAAAACCTACGCGCTTTGGGTACCTATTGTGTTAGAATACCTAAAACAAAATCCCGATTATAAAACAAAACCTGAAAAAGGTTTAAAAGCCATTTGGATTACTCCGCTTCGTGCACTTTCCGTAGAAATCGCTCAAGCCGCTACTCGTTTTGCAGAAGAAACGCAATCGGGATTAACCGTAGGTATTCGCACAGGAGATACAACTCAAAAAGAACGAGCTGCACAGAAAAAGTCGATGCCCGATTTGCTAATTACAACTCCAGAGAGTTTACACTTACTGCTATCTTCTAAAAACTACCCTAAACTGTTTAAAAACCTCAATGCCATTGTGGTAGATGAGTGGCACGAACTTTTAGGGAGTAAGCGGGGAGTGCAAACCGAATTGGCTTTGTCTCGATTAAAAACAGTAGCTGAAAATTTGAAAATCTGGGGTATTTCGGCAACTATAGGTAATCTTCCTCAGGCGCAAGAAGTATTGTTGGGAGCCGAAAGTGAGGCGCTTCAAAATTCAACCTTAATCAAGGCGAATATTCAAAAGCAAATAGAAGTGAAATCGATCATTCCGCAGTCGATGGAGAAATTTCCTTGGCGTGGGCATTTAGGTTTACATTTATTAGATGAGGTCGTTCCTATTATCAATAATTCTAAAACCACTTTAATTTTTACCAATACACGTTCGCAGTGTGAGTTGTGGTTTCAGAAATTAATGAACAAATATCCTGAGTTTGCCGGTGAAGTGGCGATGCATCACGGAAGTATCAATAAAGAAACACGACTATGGGTAGAGCAAGCCATAAGAAATGAAAGTTTAAAAGCAGTGATTTGTACCTCGAGTTTAGACTTGGGAGTAGACTTTGCCCCGGTAGAAACTATTATTCAGATTGGCGGTCCAAAAGGAGTAGCTCGATTTTTACAACGTGCCGGTCGTAGCGGTCACCAGCCGGGAAAAGCTAGCCGAATTTACTTTTTACCTACGCACGCAATCGAGTTGATCGAAGCTTCAGCCTTACAAAAAGCCGTAGCGAAAAAAGCCGTAGAAGATCGGATTCCGTATCTGCAAAGTTTCGATGTGTTGGTGCAATACCTTACCACTTTGGCTGTTTCAGATGGTTTTTATCCCAAAGAAATTTATCCTGAAATCAAGTCAACATTTTGTTTTCAGGGCTTAACCGAAGATGAATGGCGTTGGTGTCTAAATTTTATCACCAAAGGCAGCCAGAGTTTGCAAAGTTATGATGAATATAAAAAAGTAGAAATTGAAGAAGATGGTAAATTTAAGGTGAACCATCGTGGTGTAGCGATGCGTCATCGTTTGCAAATTGGCACCATTGTTAGTGATGCGATGCTCACCGTAAAATATGTAAAAGGTGGTTTTATAGGTACGATTGAAGAATATTTTGTCTCTAAATTAACGCCCGGAGATGTCTTTACATTTGCCGGTAGAAATTTAGAACTCTCCCGCATTAAAGGAATGCAAGTGTTAGTACGGAAGTCGAAAAAGAAAACCGCTAAAGTGCCGAGTTGGATGGGCGGTCGAATGACCTTTTCCGCACAGATGAGTGGACTGCTTCGGGAAGAATTGTACGAAGCGGCAGAAAGTGTGGGTTCAAACTCAAAAAAGAGAAGTCCGGAAATGGTAGCGCTTCAGCCAATTTTAGAACGTCAGCAATTAGAATCTATCATTCCGAAACAAAATCAATTTCTTATAGAAACTTTTAAAACGCGAGAAGGTTATCACGCCATATTTTATCCCTTCGAAGGTCGTTTTGTGCACGAGGCTTTAGGGAGTCTGTTGGCTTATCGCATCAGTTTGTTGTCGCCTATTTCTTTCAGTATAGCGTTTAACGATTATGGTTTTGAGCTGCTTTCCGATCAAGAGATTGATATGCAGCAAGTACTAGATAACAATTTGTTCTCTTCAGAATTTTTAATGGACGATCTTTACAAAAGTCTCAATGCAACCGAAATGGCACGCAGAAAATTTAGAGATATTGCCGTCGTTGCCGGCTTGGTATTTACCGGCTACCCCAACAAATTAATAAAAAATAAACACTTGCAATCGAGCTCACAATTACTGTTTGATGTGTTTCGAGATTATGAAGATGATAATTTGTTGTTTCAGCAGGCGTTTCGAGAAACGTTTGAGCACCAGTTAGAAGAAGGAAGGTTGAGACAAGCGCTTGAGCGAATTCACAGCCAGCAAATTGTTTGGAAAGCTTGCCAAAAACCCACTCCGTTTTCATTCCCCATTATTACAGATCGATTGCGAGAAAAATTATCTTCAGAAAAATTAGAAGATCGCATTCAGCGGATGTTGAAATATCTAAACAAATAAAATGCCCTTCCAAAAGTTAAGAAAAACTAAGAGCGCATTATTTTTTGCGCACTTCTTGCTATATTTCCGAATAAATTAACAATCTATGAAAAAGTTATTTGCATTAATCGTATTATCAATCAGCTTAATGAGCTGTAATTCTATGAAAAAATTTAATTCAGATTCATTAACCGAAATTTCTAAGGGAATTTTAACCGGAGCCGGAGAAGAAGGAATTGAAGCGCAACAACGTATTATTACTTCGGAAGCGGAATGGAATGCTTTGGTGAGAAAAATGAATTCTGTCAATAATATGTCACAAAATTTTAAAACCAACGACATTGATTTTTCAAAAGAAGTAGTCGTTGCTGTTTTTGATAAAGTAATGAATACCGGCGGGCATTCAATTTGGGTGAGCGATGTAAAAACAAGCGAGAATGAAGTGCAATTAATGGTGAGTGAAAAACATCCTGACGGAATGGCAACAAGTGTAATGACACAACCTTATTATTTAGCAAAAATGCCGAAAACAGATAAAAAAGTTGTGTTTAAAAACGCTGAATTGTAACCAATTTCATGAAAACTTTAGATGTATTTTTAGGTACGGAAAAAGTTGAATTTCATCCTTTTGGAACAGTTTTCTGGAAATCAAAAAAAATTCTATTGATAGCTGATGTTCATTTAGGAAAAATTGGTCATTTTAGAAAACATGGAAGTGCAATTCCAGCAGATTCAATTCAGAAAAATTTTGAAAAACTTACTGAAATTATCAAAAAATATCATCCTGAAAAAATAATCTTTTTGGGTGATCTTTTCCATTCAAGTTTAAATTATGAGTGGAAATTATTTGAAAAATGGGTAGAAAAACAAACTGCTGAAATCATTTTAATTGAAGGAAATCACGATATAATTTCTCCATTGAATTATCAAGAACTCGGCATAAAAACTCAGAAAGAATTAATTTTAAACAAATTTTTACTCACGCATCATCCTGAAGAACGCAAAGGCTATTTCACGATTTGCGGTCATTTACATCCAGGGTTCAAATTAGCGGGAAGAGGAAAGCAAGTTTTAAAATTACGTTGTTTTTATAAAACCGAAAATCAATTGGTTTTACCGGCGTTTGGAGAATTTACCGGAAATTATTGGGTTCAACCAGAACCAGAAGATAAAATTTTTGTTTGTACACCTACGGAAGTTATCGCTATAAATTGATTTATAACTATGGAAAAACGCTACTCAATTTTAAATTTCAGTTCTGTAATTGGCGCGATTGCGGTAACATATTATGCGCAAGCCGTAAAGTTGAATGGAAATTCAATGATTTCGTTAAGTGCGAAATATAATTCCTTATTTACGCCCGAGGGTTACGCTTTTGCCATTTGGGGGTTAATTTATCTTTCGCTATTAACTTTTTCCGGTTATCAGCTTTATCAAGCTTTTGGGTTAAAAAAACATACTGAATTTTTAGTACAAACCAAATATTGGTTTTCATTGGCAAATCTTGCCAATATGTGTTGGATTTTTGCTTGGTATTTTGAATATACTGGGCTTTCAGTACTTTTTATGTTAGTGATTCTATTTTCGTTAATTAAGATTATTCTTAATACAAATATGGAACGTTGGGATGCGCCATTTCGAGTGATTGCTTCAAGTTGGTGGCCAATTTGTTTATATTCCGGTTGGATTGCTGTAGCGACTATTGCAAATATTTCAGCTTATTTGGTGAAATTAAATTGGGACGGCGTTTTTTTATCGGAAATTCAATGGACAATTGTAATGATTTTTATTGCTACGCTTTTGAATCTTTTGATGATTTATAAACGAAATATGCGCGAATTTGCTGCTGTAGGAATTTGGGCTTTACTGGCAATTTATGTTCGTCATTCCGGAGAAATTTCAGAAATAGCTTATTCAGCTTTAATTGGAGCAATTTTGATAGGAATTTATGCCGCTTATCACGGTTTTATAAACCGAAAGCAAAATCCAATGTATCAATTGATGAAATAGTAGTTAGAATTGAGTAATTAGATCGGCTTCGCCTGTTAGAGATTAGGATTTAGACTGCTGCACTGTTAGATTTTAGGTGATTTGATAATGTTTCAATTTGCTGATTTGAAAATTCCTAACTTATACAGCAATTTTAAAATCTACATCCAAGTATCTATTTTCAAAATCTCAGTACTCATATCTCATTACTCAATTCTCAATACTAACTAAACCATTCCTTTAATATCATTTCCCCAAGTTGGGTAGGCAAAAATCATTTTTTTAAGATCTTGGCATTTTAATTTTCCACAGATCGCCATTACAAAAAGATTGATCATTTCTCCAGCTTCCGGGGCAATTATATGAGCGCCTAAAATAAGGTTGGTTTTTTTATCGACGATGGTTTTGTAACCGTAATTTCGTTCATTTATGCGTTTTGCATTAAACCAGTTAAGATGCATTTTTTCTTCAACTACAATTTCATAACCTTTTTCTTGCGCCTGTTTTTCTGTTAAGCCAACTGAAGCTAATTGAGGATTCGTAAAAACTACCGAAGGTTGGGGCGGATATTTTGCCTCTTGCTTAATGTTGTCTTCAGTTAAATGAGAAATTACCACCTTAGATTCTTGTGAAGAAAGTGGAGTTAAGGGTAAACCTTCACTATCTGAAACATCGCCACAAGCATACACATTTTTATTACTTGGGTTTTGTAAAAATTTATTGACTGAAATTCCCTTTTTGGTGAAACTTACATTTCCTTTTTCTAAATCTAATTCATCGATGGAAGGAATTCTTCCAGCAGTATTAAAAACTAATTCAGCTTTTATATCAATTTTTTTCTCTTGTTGTAAAACGCTTACGCGGAAATTTTTTCGGAGTTTTTCAATTTCAGAAACTGACGTGTTAAACATAAATTTTATGCCTAACTTTTTTGAAGCTTCAATTAGCGGATTTACAATTGCTTCCTCAAAAGGCGTTAATGCACGATCGGCGAAATCTATCATGGTAACATCTACACCCATTCTTGCAGCAATATGGGCAAATTCCATCCCAATATAACCGGCGCCAATAAAAATCATGCTTTCGGGTAAATTCTTTAATTCTAAAAAATCGTCACTAACAAGTGCAAAATTTCTTCCGGGTATTTTTAGTTCTGTCGGTTTATTTCCGGTAGCGATGACAATTTTTTTTGCTTTAATTGTTTTCCCTTCAACAGACAGCGTTTGTTCGTCTAAAAATTTTGGCGACTGATGAAATAATTCTATCCCTAGTTTTTTTAGATCCTTTTCAGTCGCAGCCGGAACAGCATCAACAAATTTTTTCTTAAACGTTTGGATATCTTCCCAACTAAATTTGGGCATTTCTGTAATTCCTTTGCCTAACATTTTATGAGATCGGTCTAAAATTTCAGATAAACCAACAAGTACTTTTTTCGGGTCACAACCCCTATTAGCACAAGTTCCGCCAAATTCTCTATTATCGGCAATAGCAACTTTTTGCCTTGCTTTTGCACAAGCTTTGGCTACATTTTTTCCAGCTGTTCCTGTACCAATCACAAATACATCAAACTCTTTTAAGGCCATAATTTTATTTTTATGTGACTGAAAATACAAGGAAAACCGAAAAAGTACTGTTATAAAAATGATAAAACCAAAATAAAGAAAGCGTTAAATAATTATTCGCTATTGTGAAGCATTGCAGAAGCATTTATCTTTGCGGCAATGAGTAAAACAATTATCGCCCAAAGCTTTGCACAACTCCCGCAGCAGCAGGAATTGCAAAACGCTATTGCCCAATCTAAAGAAGATCGTTTAAAAGTTCACCTAAAAGGCTTAATTGGTTCTTCGCTATCGTTTGTACTTGCCAATACTTTTAAAGAAAGTGATAAACCGTATTTGTTGGTTTTTAACGACAAAGAAGAAGCGGCTTATTATTTAAACGATTTAGAACAACTTATCGGGGAAAAAAACGTTTTGTTTTATCCCGGAAGTTACCGCAGACCTTATCAAATTGAAGAAACTGATAATGCCAATGTCTTGCTTCGGGCTGAGGTTTTAAATCGGATAAATTCCCGAAAAAAACCGGCAATAATTGTTACGTATCCGGATGCACTTTTTGAAAAAGTGGTTACCCGAAAAGAGCTTGACAGGAGTACGTTGAAAATTTCGTTGAACGATCAACTTTCCATCGATTTTGTAAATGAAGTTTTATTTGAATATAAATTTAAGCGCGTAGATTTTGTAACCGAACCGGGTGAATTTTCTGTTCGCGGTGGAATAATCGATGTGTTTTCGTTTAGTAATGACGAACCCTACCGAATTGAATTTTTTGGTGATGAAGTTGACAGCATTCGAAGTTTTGATGTAGAAACGCAACTTTCTACAGACAAGGTGAAGAAAATTTCGGTGATGCCGAATGTGGAGAATAAGCATTTAGATGAAATTAGGGAAAGCTTTTTAAAATACATCGCCTCAAAAACGGTGGTTTTTATCAAAAACCTCGATTTATTTTCGGCTCAACTCGATAAATTATTCAAAAAAGCGGAAGAAGCTTTTTCCCAACTTTCTTCCGAAGTAAAACAAAGTGAACCGAAAGAATTATTTTGTGATTCATCGTTAATCAGAAAACAACTTTTAGATTTTTCTACGGTAGAATTAGGTAATCAGGCTTTTTTAAATCCCACAAAAAGTATTGCTTACCAAATAAAACCACAGCCTTCCTTCAATAAACAATTCGATTTATTAATTCAGAATTTAATTGAAAACACTCAAAAAGGTTACACCAATTATATTGCTTGCGTAAGCGAACAACAAGCAAAACGTTTTCACGATATTTTTGATGACCAAGAACAAGAAGTAAAATACCAAACCGTGGTATTTTCAATGTTTCAAGGTTTTATTGATGAAGATGCAAAAATGGTTTGTTATACCGATCATCAGATTTTTGAGCGTTATCATAAATTCCATTTAAAAAATGGCTACGCAAAAAAGCAAGCCATTACATTAAAAGAATTAACAAATCTTGAAGTTGGCGATTATGTTACGCATATTGACCACGGAATAGGAAAGTTTGGGGGACTTCAAAAAATAGATGTCGAAGGAAAACAACAAGAAGCCATAAAACTGATTTATGGAGAACGCGATGTTTTGTATCTCAGTATTCATTCGCTTCATAAAATCACCAAATTTAACGGGAAAGACGGTAAAGCGCCTAAAATTTATAAGTTAGGTAGTAAAGCTTGGAAAACACTTAAAAAGAAAACCAAAGCGCGCGTAAAACATATTGCTTATAATTTAATTGAATTATACGCCAAGCGTCGTTTACAAAAAGGTTTTGCTTACGGTCCCGATACGTATTTGCAACATGAATTGGAAGCTTCTTTCATTTATGAAGATACGCCAGATCAGAGTTCTTCTACCCAAGCGGTGAAAGAAGATATGGAAAACGAGCGACCAATGGATCGGTTGGTTTGTGGCGATGTTGGTTTCGGAAAAACTGAAGTTGCCATTCGTGCGGCTTTTAAAGCCGTAGATAATGGGAAGCAAGTTGCTGTTTTAGTACCAACAACTATTTTGGCATTTCAGCATCACCAAACTTTTTCTGAGCGTTTAAAAGATTTTCCGGTGACGGTAGATTACCTCAACCGATTTAGAACTGCAAAAGAGCGTCGTGAAACTTTAGAAGACTTAGAAAATGGACGTGTAGATATAATTATTGGAACGCATCAATTGGTAAATAAAGCGGTAAAATTTAAAGATCTAGGCTTGCTAATTGTTGATGAAGAACAAAAATTTGGTGTCGCTGTAAAAGATAAATTAAAAACGATTAAGGAAAATGTAGATACGCTAACCTTAACAGCAACGCCAATTCCGAGAACGCTTCAATTCAGTTTAATGGCAGCGCGCGATTTATCGACAATTACTACACCGCCGCCAAACCGCTACCCGATTGAAAGTCACGTAATTCGTTTTTCTGAAGATAGTATTCGTGATGCGGTTTCGTATGAAATTCAGCGTGGCGGACAAGTATTTTTTATTCATAATAGAATTGAAAATATTAAGGAAGTCGCCGGAATGATTCAACGTTTGGTTCCCGATGCGAGAATAGGAATTGGTCACGGACAAATGGACGGAAAAAAACTGGAGAAATTGATGCTCAGTTTTATGAATAACGAGTTTGACGTGCTGGTTTCAACTACAATTATAGAAAGCGGACTTGATGTAACCAACGCCAACACTATTTTTATAAATAATGCGAATAATTTTGGCTTGTCAGATTTACACCAAATGCGTGGTAGAGTTGGACGAAGCAACAAAAAAGCATTTTGTTATTTTATCACGCCGCCATATTCTGCAATGACCGACGATGCGCGAAAAAGAATTACCGCTTTAGAACAATTTTCAGAATTAGGAAGTGGTTTTAATATCGCGATGAAAGATTTGGAAATTCGTGGTGCGGGAGATTTATTAGGCGGTGAACAAAGCGGATTTATCAACGAAATAGGTTTCGATACCTATCAGAAAATTTTAAGTGAAGCGATTGAAGAGTTGAAAGAAAATGAGTTTAAAGAACTCTACGCCGATCAAGAAAATGTTGAAGAAAAAACCTTCGTAAAAGAAACACAAATTGATACGGATTTCGAGATTTTGTTCCCCGATGATTATATCAATAATATTACAGAACGCTTAAATTTATATACCAAGCTCAACAGTCTTAGTACTGAAGAAGAATTACAAAAATTTGAAGCAGAGTTAACCGATAGATTTGGAGAATTACCCACACAAGCAATTGATCTGTTAAACAGCGTAAGAATAAAATGGATTGCTTCTTCAATTGGTTTGGAACGTGTTATTTTGAAAAAAGGAAAATTTGTGGGCTATTTTATCGCCGATCAGCAGTCACGTTTTTACCAAACACAAACGTTTACCAAAGTTTTACAATACGTACAAAGTCACCCGCAATCTTGTAAAATGAAAGAAAAACAAACCCGAAACGGGTTACGACTTTTATTGACATTTGATAAAATCAATTCGATAGAAAAAGCTTTAAAAGTTTTAAAACCCTTGGATTTTCGCACGAAAGTTAAAGAAGAAATAGCTTAATAAATAGTGAAAGACGTAAGTTTGGCGTAATAATGACGCCACTCTGTTGTTACATTTTTATTAGGTTTGCCACGATAAGCAAACTAAATTATGGCAGAAATTCGGGCTAAAAAAATTAAGCAATTTCGCAAGGAAAAAGGTTATTCGCAAGACAAATTGGCTCAAAAATCAGGTTTAGGATTAAGAACCATTCAGCGAATTGAACAAGGATATTCTCAAGCAAGAGGCGAAACCTTGTGTTTATTAGCTGAAGCTTTAGAAGTTGAAATTAAAGACTTAATTGAGGAGGAAAGCACCTCAGAAAAACCAAAAAAAACTGAAGAAAATTCCTCAGGATATTTACTTGCTTTACACCTATCTTCCCTAAGTATCTTGTTATTTCCATTTTTAAATGTTTTAGTTCCTTGGGTTTTATGGATCGCTAAGAAAAATGAATCTAAAAAATAGCTAAAGAAGGAAAGAAAATTTTTAAATTTTCAATTATCGCTGGCGCTTATTTTTATTCTTATATTTTTAGGCTCTATAATTTTAATGATTCTTAAAGTGAGAGGTTTGCGTGTTAATCCTTCTGATGTTTCGTTTTTTACTTCAGGATTTGATCCAATGAAAACAGTTCTCTATTTATATGCTTTTGGAGGTTTTTTATATGTTTACCTTATTTGTTTTGCAATTATAAACGCTATAAAAAGCAGCAAGCAAAAAAGGACAAAGTATTTTCCTACAATACGGTTTTTAAAATCCTAAGATAAGTTTAGCGATGGAAAAATAAATAAGGATTCCGCAAATATCATTACTGGTGGTAATAAACGGTCCGGTTGCCATCGCAGGATCGATACCTTGTTTATCTAAAATAATAGGAACAAAAGTCCCGATAAGAGAAGCGGTAATTATTACTGAAATTAGTGAAATACCGACGGTTAAGCCAAAATCGAAATCGAGATCGAGGAGCAACATTCCGCCAACAATAAGTAAAACCGAAAGTACAAAACCATTGAACAAACTGAGTAAAATTTCTTTTAATAAGCGTTTGAGGAGCGAGCCTTTTAAACTTTTATTGGCTAAACCTTGCAACACAATGGCAGAAGATTGTACACCAACATTACCCGCCATTGCGGCAATTAACGGAACAAAGAAAAATAAAGAGGCATGTTTTTGCATGGCAGAATCGAAAGTTTCTAAAACACTTACACTTATAAAACCTCCCAATAAAGCTAAAATTAACCAGGGTAAACGAGCGCGGGTAAGTTGCCAAACGCTATCGTCTGCTTCTACGTCTTCAGAAATACCGGCTGCCATTTGGTAATCTTTTTCAGCTTCTTCACGAATAAAATCTACAATATCATCAATAGTAATTCTACCGACAAGTTTGCCCATTTCATTAACTACAGGAATAGCTTCAAGATCGTATTTTTGCATAATTCTAGCGACTTCTTCACCTTCGGTATGCACGTTTACATAATCTACTTTATCGATATAAATATCACTGATTTGCGCCGAACTTGCAGCAGTAAGTAAATCTTTTAAAGAGAGTCTTCCTTTTAATCTATTTTTATTATCAACCACATAAATAGAATGTACACGACGTACATTTTCGGCCTGTTCGCGCATTTCGCTCATACAACCCGTAACACTCCAATTTTCATTAACTTTGACGAGCTCTTTTGCCATTAGACCACCGGCAGAATCTTCGTCGTAACGCAATAATTCTACAATGTTATCGGCGTGTTCTTCATCTTCAATTTGCGCAATTACCCGTTCTTTAATTTCTGGCGAAAGTTCAGCAACAATATCGGCGGCATCATCGGTGTCCATCTCTTCGATTTCTTCCGCGATTTCTTTTGCCGTAAGATTATTTAAGACTTTTTCTCGATCGTCTTCGTCGAGTTCCATAAGAACTTCGGCGGTTTTGTCGCTTCCAAGAAGTTTAATGACGTATGTGGCGTCGTCTAGCGAAAGTTCATCTAGAATTTCGGCAATGTCGGCGTGGTGTAAATCTTCTAAATGTAAAAGGAGTTGCTTGTTGTTTTTATCTTCAACAAGTTGCTCTATTTGTTCGATAAACTCCCTACTGATCTGAAATTGCATCCTTCGCTATCTTTTGGGTAAGTTGGGTAAATTGAGCTACCGATAATTGTTCGGGTCGCTGACCAAAGATACTATCTTCTTTTAATTCTGCACTAAGGTTGAAGGTTTTTAAACTGTTTCTTAACGTTTTTCGTCGTTGCTGAAAGGCGGCTTTTACGACTCTAAAAAATAATTTCTCGTCGCATTCTAACGAAAAATTCTCTTTTCTGATAAGGCGAAGCACTCCGCTATCTACTTTTGGCGGCGGATTAAAAACGCTTGGCGGAACGGTAAATAAATATTCTGCGTCGTAATAAGCTTGGGTTAAAACGGAAAGAATTCCGTAGGTTTTACTGCCCGGTTTTTCGCAAATACGTTTGGCGACTTCTTTTTGAAACATGCCTGTAAATTCAGGAATTTGGTTTCGATTTTCTAAGGTTTTAAAAACGATTTGCGTAGAAATATTATACGGAAAGTTTCCTGTAATGGCAAATTGTTCTTCACGGAAAATTTGTTGAACATCGTATTTTAAAAAATCAGCTTCTAAAACTTGAAAACCTTTGTTGGCTTTAATTTCAGGATGATCAAGTTCAAAATTAGTGTTTAAATATTCAATAGATTCGGTATCCAAATCCATCGCGAAAACCTTTAGATCTTTTTGTAAAAGGTATTTTGTGAGTACGCCGGTTCCCGGACCAATTTCTAAGACTTGATTGTAACCGTTTAACGTGAGGGTGTCGCCAATTTTTTCTGCAATATTTTCATCTTTTAGAAAATGTTGTCCTAGATGTTTTTTGGCTTTTACCGGCGAATTAGCATTTTCTTTTTTATCAGAAAACCGATCTATCTTTTTTTTGTAGTTTTTACTCATTGTTCGCTTATAATCTCCAACTCCGTTCTAAATGCTACAAATTTATCTTTAAAGCGAGCTGATTTTTTTCTCAAGGTATCGGCGTCTTCTTCATAATAACGCTCGAGCATTTTTTTGCTTTCAGTAGTATATTGAACAGAATACGTAATTCCGCCCATTTGTTCTTGTACCAAAACACGTGTCATTAAGGCTTTGGTGAATTTTCCGGTAGAAAGCATATCTGGGATATGTTCTTTTTTCATCCATTTAACCCACTCGTCGTGTGCTTCTTCTATAATATTTATGGTAACATTGTAAATGTACATAGCATAATTTTTTGCAAAGATAAGTTTAATTTATTGATGCCGTAAAAGGACATAATGCCCCAAGGTTTACTCTGAAACTAAAAAATCCAACAAGTACTTTGTTTATTTGCCCCTAGGTAGTTTATTCAATTGCATCTCCGCGGAGTTTTCTATATTTTTTTCTAGATTCAACAAAATAAATACTGTCGGCGAAATTAAAAATAATTTCTTCGTAGTGTTTTTTTGCTTCTTCCGATTGGTTTAATTGATTTTGATAAAGTTCAGCTAAAAAATAATGGGCATCATCTGCTAAAATATCTTGCCCGAAATACTGAACAATTTTTTGATAAGCTGCCTCTGCCATCGCATATTTTTGCTGACTTTCTAAGAGCTGTGCTTTTCTAAAAAGCGCTTCATCTTCAATTTTTTCGCCTTTATGCTGTTGCAAGATGCTGTCTAAAATAGAAAACGCTTGTTGATCTTTTTGTTGAAACTTATACAAATCGGCTTTTGCAAAAAGTTTTAAAGCGGTTTGTGTCGAATCTTCTTGTGAATTGTCTGAAATTAATAAATTCAGTTGCAGAGCATCGTTTGCAATTAATTGCGAGGTAGAAGTTTTTAAAATCTTGAGTTGTGTTTGCGCCCAGTCAAAATCGCCTTTGTAGTAACTTGTTTGCGCCACTTTATAACGCGCTTCTTGTGCAAGTTCTGTATTTTCTACCAGTTTTTGCACTTGACTGTAATAAATTAAAGCCTGATTAAATTTTTCTTCTAACACCAAAATATCTCCCAATACCATTTTAATATTGGCTTCTTGAAATCTGTTGATGTTTTTTGCTAGTAAATTATTTAGTAATTCTTCAGCATTGTTTTTTTCGTCTTTGTTGAAGGCTAAAAATTTTGCGTATTGAATTTGAAGTTGAAAGGTTTCGTTTTCTTTTCCGAAGCTTTCAAAAATCTGCTGAAAATCTTCTTCAATTTTTTCGATGTCTTCACTTGAGGAATTATCAATTTTTATTTGCATCAAATTTCCATAGGCAGCAATTTTATTACGATCTGTAGCGGCATTTTCTGTCACGTAATTCAATATTTCTTTTGCATCTTCAATTTCGCCGGCTTCTGCAGCAATTAAGGCTAAGCTCGAAATTTTACTTAAGTTTTTTTCGGGGCTGCGTTGGGCAATTGCTTTTTCTTGAATAAAGGCCTTTTTAAAATCGTTTTGCTGGGTAAACAACCAACTCAGCAATTCGTTATACAAGACTTTTGGTTCTTGCTGAATTTTTTTAAGCAATAATTTTCGTAAAACTTGATTGGCTTCATTTTCGGGGTCTTCGGTAACATAAGCCGAAAAATTTCTGTTTACAGCATAAAAATATTCCGGTTTTTCTTCGATAAGTTTAATAAAGCTGTTAAACATTTTTTCGATTTGTCCTTGTTCACCATAAATTCGTGCTAATTGCACTGTTATACTGGCGTTTGGACGTTCGCTCAACGATATTTCATAAACTTGAACAGCTTCTTCTAGCAAGCTGTATTTCTGAAAAGCGTTCCCGATAGGATAGGCGTAATTGGGTTGATCATTAACTTTATCAATTGCCTGGCGGTAATATTTTTCCGCGGCTTCATTTTCTTCTTGTAATTGATAATTGTATCCTAATTCTACCAATAAATTAGGGTAAATGGAAAGTTGCTTTTTGTTGTTGAGTAAGATGTTTTCAACTTCCTCATATTCGGCTAATTCTTGCATCGAAGAAATTAATCCGTAGGTAAATTGAAGATTTCTAGGGTTTTCCTGATACAATTTCTTATAAACGCTTTTGGCTTTTTCATATTCGCCTTGCTCAAAATAATTTTTGGCTAATTCTAGCGATTGTGAAAAGGCAAAGCTGCTAAATAAAAAGAATAGTATGGAAATAAAAAAACGCATCTTGCTAAGATAACAAAATGCGTTTTGAAATATTGCTTTAAACGAAATTATCTTGATAAACATTAAACGTTGACTGGCGATTTAAGAGCGTTCATTTTTTCCATTGATGAAAAAACGAACCAAAAAAATCTAGGCTTACGAATCTTTATCTAAATTTATTGTTCATCACCTAAATTTTAGGAACTCTCCCGATTGCCATCGGGATCAAACAGCCTAAAATTTTACGGTGATTTCACTTCAAATTTTACGATAAATTTTCGATAGGCCGAAAAAATCAAATTCTTAATCAATCATATCGAAACCGGTGTACGGAACTAAAACCTCCGGTATTTTAATGCCGTTTTCAGTTTGGTAATTTTCTAAAATTCCGGCCAGTACGCGTGGTAAAGCCAATGAACTTCCGTTTAAGGTGTGTACCAATTCTTTTTTACCTTCTTTATTTTTATAACGAACTTTTAAGCGGTTGGCTTGAAAAGTCTCAAAATTTGATACCGAAGAAATTTCTAACCAACGGTCTTGCGCGGTAGAAAAGACTTCAAAATCGTAGGTTAGGGCAGAGGTGAAGCCTAAATCGCCGCCACATAATCGTAATACGCGATATGGTAATTTTAATTCACGTAAAATATTTTTTACGTGCGCTACCATATTATCTAAGGTTTCATAAGAATCTTCTGGTTTTACCAAATTCACCAACTCAACTTTATCAAATTGATGTAAACGATTTAATCCGCGAACGTGCGCACCGTAAGATCCCGCTTCTCTTCTAAAACAAGGTGTGAAAGCAGTGCAACGAATCGGTAAATCTTTTTCGGTTAATAAATCGTCCCGAAACATATTGGTTAACGGCACCTCTGAAGTCGGAATTAAATACAAATCGTCATTTTGCACATGGTACATTTGCCCTTCTTTATCGGGTAATTGCCCGGTTCCAAACCCGGAATCTTCATTTACCATTAACGGCACTTGATATTCGGTATAACCCGCTTCAATATTTTTATCGAGAAAATACGTGATCAACGCGCGTTGTAGTCGTGCTCCTTTTCCTTTATAAACCGGAAAACCAGCGCCGGTAACTTTATTTCCTAGATCAAAATTAATGAGGTCGTATTTTTTAGCTAATTCCCAATGTGGTAAACTTCCTTCAGCTAAAACGGGAATATCACCTTCGTTAAAAATTTCTTCGTTATCGTCTTCTGAAATTCCTGCAGGAACCGATTCGTGCGGAACATTAGGAATGGTGTAAAGGATTTGATTTATTTTTTCTTCCACTTGCTGAAGTTTTTCTGATAATTTTTTAGAGTTCTCTTTTAAACTTCCGGTTTGCGCTTTTACTTTGTTAGCTTTTTCGTGCTCGCCAGATTTAAAAAGCATCCCGATTTCTTTAGAAAGTTTATTAGATTC
Source organism: Mesonia aquimarina (assembly GCF_003667275.1). Taxonomy (GTDB): domain Bacteria; phylum Bacteroidota; class Bacteroidia; order Flavobacteriales; family Flavobacteriaceae; genus Mesonia; species Mesonia aquimarina. The sequence continues at coordinate 73,713 of NZ_RCNV01000008.1, forward strand.
TGCCAAGGTATTATCTAATTCGGTTTGCGTAGCGCGACGGGTTTCGTCAAGTTGAAGCACTTGTTCAAAAAGTTCTTCAGCTTGAAAGTTTCGCTTTTTTAAAGCAGCAATAAAGCTTTCTTTGTGTTCTCTAATTTGAGTGACTTGCAACATCGGTTTTTAGTTTTGAGGTAAATTACTTTTTTCAGAAAAATATAAACTTCAAAGTTAAGGATTATCTATTTCTTTTTTAGCAGAAAAAATGGAGATTATAAATAGGCATTTACTTATTGCTTTTCCAAATTTGAAGGTAAAATCCAGTCGTTATGTGAGAAATAGTTCCATTCGGCTTTTGCCATATCAACCTTTGGGTCGATTAATGGTTGCGAAGATCTGTTATTTACCCGAACTTTTGCATTTACATAAATTGAAATATCTTCTCCTTTTTCTTCATATTCTTTTTTCAGACGTTGGCAAAATTGCCAAATAACATCTGGTTTTGTAGAAACGATGCGCATTTGTTTTTTCGATAAATAATTCCGTTTAGGAACAATTGTCCGTTTTCCGGTAGTATTATTTACGATTTTAAACGTACTATTTCCGCTTTTGGAACGAAGCATCATTCGCCAACTTAATCGGTGACCTTCTTCTGTCCATAAAACATTATCTTGAATAAACCAATGGCGAAGTGGAAGGCAAAGCTGAAGTAAAAACCAAACCGCAAAAAAACTCATCAGAGCAGGTTTGTATTTCGGAATGTTGACTTCTTCAAGTTCGTAAAATTTCTTTTTCGGTAAAAAGCGTTGCTGAATACTTTTTGCCGGAAAGAAAAACAAGCAAAAAGCAAGCGACAAATAAGGGAAAATTCCGATTTGAAAAATGAAACTATTAAAAAGATGAAAGAAAATCGCGGCAATAAAAATGGGTTTTCGTGTAGGTTTCCACAGTAAACATGGAATTACAATTAAATCGAATATTAATCCAAAATATGTGATTACTCCAGGAACCCACTCGTTCTGTAAAAAGTCGCCAACAAGCCAGTAATGCTGTTTGCTTTTCATTAATAAAGTTGGTACGGTTCCGTCGAGCCAATCGGGATAAAGTTTCGCTACCGAAGCATACGTATAAACGATCCACAATTGTAGAATAATGAAAATATTTACCCAATTGGGCATTGAGAATTTTTTTAATGCCGAGTTTTGCTTTACATCAAGAGAAAAATAGCGATGCGCGGGAACAATTAGCATAAAAATGCAAATGAGAATCAATAAATAATAATGGTTATTATAACTCGATTTTTGCATAAAATACACACAAGACCACATAAGCGTGTAACTTGCCATGCTAAATCTGTATTTATAGCCGAGGGTAACAAAAACGCCAAATAGACCCATTACGGCGTAATAATAATACATTCCGTTACCGGGAAGCGGTTGTAAAAAATCAAGCCCTATAAAATTGAAGGTAAACGTAGGTTCAATTAAGGCTCTTCTAATCCAGCCGGTAAAAATTGCGCCCCAGGCTTCAATAGTTATGAGTAAACCAAAACATACGCGAAAAACAATTAACGCGCTATTATCTACTTGTTTGAACAACCATTTTTGAAGCATTGCGTTTTAGGTTGATTTGTGTTTTTTAAGGTAATTAAAACTAAATTCTTCATCTTCTTTCATTGCTGAAATTAATTCATCTACATCATTAAAATTCTGCTCATCACGAATTCGAGTAAGTAAGTGAATGCTTATTTCTTTTCCGTAGAGATTTTTATCTAAATCGAAAAAGTAAGTTTCTATAGTTTGTTCTTTTCCGCCAACGGTTGGGTTGGTTCCAATATTCATCATTCCGTAATATTTTTTCTTATCAATTACAGAACTCACCACATAAACGCCGCCTTTTGGAATAAGTTTATAGTCTTCTTCAATTTGCAAATTTGCGGTAGGGTAGCCTAATTGTTTTCCTAAACCTTTTCCTTTTACAATTTTTCCGGTAAGCATAAACGGTTTACTTAAATACGTATTGGCTTTTTCTATTTCACCGTTTTCTAAGGCTTTTCTAATTTTAGTTGAACTTACGGCAACTTCTTCGATATCTTCTTTAGAGATTTCTTCAACTTCAAAATGAAATTGTTTTCCGAGTTTTTTAAGATCGTTAATATCTGCGGTTCTATTTCTTCCGAAGCGATGATCGTAACCAATAATTACGCGTTTTGCATGTAGTTTTTTTACTAAAATAGATTGTACATATTCTTGCGCGGTGAGGCGAGAAAATTCTTTAGTGAACGGATAAACTACTATTTCTTCTACGCCGGCTTTTTTTAAAATTTGTTTACGTTCTTCAATAGTATTTATGAGTTTAATATCGCTTTCTTGCTGAAGAACCATTCTTGGGTGCGGAAAAAATGTGAGCACAGTCGCTTTTAAATTATTTTTTTTTGCTGAATTTACCAAGCGTTTTATTATTTTGCGGTGACCCACGTGAACGCCATCGAATGTACCAATGGTTATTACTGCATCTTTTTTCTGAAGAAATTCTTCCATAGTTGATTTTAAAAATACTTCCGTTTATTTCCCGTTAAAGCTATTCATGGTGTTTGAAATGCCAGCGGTGCCAAATGATTTAATGAGTTCTACAGCTTTGTCTAAACGTTCGGGCATTTGTTTTTTTTCGTCTTCACTCCATTCGCCAAGTACGTAATTAATTTGGTTTCCTTTGGAGAATTCATCGCTAATCCCAAACCGAAACCTGTTATATTTATTGGTATTGAGTTGTTGCTGAATATCTTTTAATCCGTTATGGCCGCCGTCACTTCCTTTGGTTTTTAACCGAATAGTTCCGAAAGGTAAATTTAAATCGTCTGTAATGATTAAAAGATTTTCTAATGAAATTTTTTCTTTGGTTAACCAATAATTAACAGCTTTTCCGCTTAAATTCATAAAAGTGCTTGGCTTGAGTAAAATAAAAGTGCGGCCTTTGTATTTATATTCGGTTCTATCGCCTAGTTTAACGGTTTCAAAAGTTAGGGTTTCTTTTTCAGCTAAATAATCTAAAATTTTAAAGCCAATATTGTGTCGCGTGTTATGGTATTTAGGTCCGATATTTCCTAAACCGACCACTAAAAATTTTTTCATGGAGTTGTCGCTTTCCTGATCTTTCTTTTTCTTACTTAAAATTCTACCGAAAAATGATAGCATTGTTTAGTTTTCAGTAAAAATAAAAAAAGCATCCCAATTATAGGATGCTTTTCTGTATAAGAGATAAAAAATGATTCTATCCATCATTAGAAGCAGCCGCAGCTCCTTCGTCATTAACTTCTGTTGCAGGTACATCTCCAGCATCAACTTCATCTTCATCATCATCTGTAGTAACAATGTTACGCGATGTTCTAACTTGACAAATTACCGTGTTATCTGGGTGTAAAATATTATAATCATCACTTTTTACAGCGGTTACATATAATTTGTTACCAATCTTAAGTGGTGTTACGTCTGCTACAATATAATCTGGCAATTTATTTGCAAGACCTCTTACTTTCATACGGCGTAAATTGAAACGTAAAACTCCACCATTTTTAACACCTTTTGGTACGCCTTCTGAGTGAACAGGAATTTCCATCGTGATTTCTTGATCATCATCGAATTCATAGAAATCCATGTGTAAAATAGCGTCTGTTACTGGGTGAAATTGAATGTCTTGGAGGACAGCGTTCACTTTTGTTCCGTCTTCTAATTCAAGAATTACCGTATGCACATCTGGTGTATAGATAAGACTGTTGAAAGACACTTCTGGTGCTGAAAAGTGCAATGGGTTTTCTCCTCCGTATAATACGCAAGGAACCTCTCCAGCATTACGTAAGGCTTTTGTTGCTTTCTTGCCTACGCTTTCTCTTTTAGATCCTTTGATCGTAATTGACTTCATTTCTAAAAAATATTAATTAATAAAATAGTTTACATTAAAAATTTTGAACTGATTGATTTATTTTCGTGTACGCTTTTCATTACATCAGCGAACAGTTCTGCACACGAAACGACTTTTATTTTTTTTGATTCTTGTTTTAATGGAATAGAATCGGTTACTATAAGTTGTTCTAGTTTTGAATTCTCTATCTTTTCGTAAGCATTACCCGATAAAACCGGATGCGTACAAATTGCGCGAACACTTTTTGCGCCTTTTTCCATCATTACATCTGCGGCTTTGGTTAGCGTTCCTGCAGTATCTACCATATCATCTACCAGAACAACGTTTTTGCCTGTTACATCTCCAATTAATTCCATATGTGAAATTACATTAGCTTTTGCGCGTTGTTTATAGCAAATAACCACATCGCTTTCTAAAGTTTTAGAATAGGCGTACGCTCTTTTTGAGCCACCCATATCTGGTGATGCCATAGTGAGATTGTCTAATCCTAAAGCTTTTAAATGCGGTAAAAATATGGTGGAAGCGAATAAATGATCTACTGGACGCTCAAAAAACCCTTGAATTTGATCAGCGTGTAAATCCATTGTGATAATTCTTGTAGCTCCTGCAGTTTCTAGCATTTTTGCTATTAATTTTGCAGCAATTGGCACACGCGGTTTATCTTTTCTATCTTGGCGTGCCCACCCAAAATAAGGCATAACTGCAGTAATATGTCTTGCTGAAGCTCTTTTTGCAGCGTCTAGCATTAGGAGCATTTCCATTAAATGATCGCTTCCCGGATGAGTGGAGCCAATAATGAATACGCGCGCTCCACGAATAGATTGTTCAAACGAAGGTTGAAATTCACCATCGCTATAGGTTGAAGTAATTACATTTCCTAACGGAATTCCGTAGGATTTTGCAATATTTTCAGCGAGTTCTGTGCTTTGTGAACAAGCGAAAATTTGTGCTTCTGTAATTGCTTTAACCATAATGAGATACGCTTCTAAAAGTTATTTTATATGCTTCTTTTAACAAGCTGCAAATTTAGGAATTTATTTGAAGCTAAAAAGTAATATTTTCAATATTTTTAAGCAAAGATGTAAAATTATTTTATAATTTTGCAATCCAAATTTGCTCGAGTGGCGGAACTGGTAGACGCGCTGGATTCAAAATCCAGTTTCTTCGGAAGTGCGGGTTCGATTCCCGCCTCGAGTACTGAATTAAAAGCCCCTGTATTTATAGGGGTTTTGTCGTTTTTAGGGCTTACTTTTGAGTTATGAAAAAAGCCTATAAAATTGAAAGTGCCCCTAAAAGTGCCCCTATTGAAATAAAAATTATTTTGGGTGAAAAACAATATAGCGAAGTTAAATTATTTAAAGCTACCGAGAACAAGAACGGTGAAAGAGTGCCTTCAGCTAAACCCGGGAAAAGATGGTATGTTTATTTTTACTGGAGAAACCCGAAAACAGATAGGTTTGATATTAAAGTTACTTTCACAAAAGGAATAAATAGATTAAAAACTGTTAAACACAGAAAGGCTGCTGGAAATGCTATAGTAAAGGCTACAGAATTAGCACTAAGTAGGGGGTGGATTCCAGACCAAGTAAAAAATAAAATAGGTGATTCCGACAATTATAGTAAAAGTAAAACTATCAAAGAAGCTCTTCAATATGCTTTTGAAATTAAAAGTCGAGAAGTAAAAGAAGCGACAAAAGATGATTATTCCGTTAGACTTAATTTCTTTTTTGAATGGCTTAAAAACAACAATTTAATAGGCTTGTCGATTGAAAAAGTAACAATTGAACATATTTATAGATATTTAGATTTTCTTCAATTAGAGTACAAGCAACCCAGCGGAAAAGGACTTTCAAACACTTCAATTGATAATTACAAACGTGCGTTATCGGCACTTTTCACCGTTTTGCAGCATAAGCGAATTATTCCGCATAATTTTGTGAATGATATTCCGAAAACAAAAAGCACACCAGTAAAAAATAAACCGTTCACCGTTTCACAATTAAGTGATATTAAGGAAGAAATTGTAAAAAGTGATCCATACTTAATAAATGTACTTAGTTTAATGATTTACCCAATTTTGCGACCTCGCGAAATTGTAAGGCTAAAAGTAGAAGATATAAACACAAAAGATTGGATTCTTGGTGTAGAAAGGAAAAATCATCCGTTAGGATATTCTCGAATTATAGATAAACTAAAGCCAGTCATTAAAGCTATGGAGCTTGAAAAATATCCGGGTAATTATCATTTGATAACCAAATACGATAAGCCGGCAATTTGGGAAACCAAAAAATTGAGCAGTAAAGTTACCTTGTTAGGAAAACGTTTTAAAAAAATCTTGGTAAAATTGGGTTATACTGATAATTACGGCTTGTACAGTTGTCGCCACACGGCAATTTTAGATTTATTCAATAATTTACAAAAGAAAGGCTTAAACGAACAGGAAATAATTATCAAACTAATGCCTATAACCGGTCATAAATCACAAACTGGAATAAGAAATTATTTAAGAGAAATACAGGCTTTCATTCCTGACGATCATAGCGATATTTATTCAATTGATATTTAAAAAAACTCCGGGAAATAATTACCAGTTTTCGCCCGGAGTTTAGTAGAAAAGTATCATTTTTATGATACGTTTACGAATATAAGAAAAAAAACCGTAACGATATCGTTACGGTTTTAACCAACTATTCATGAAAAATTTACCACTCAATTGGAGTAGCCACAATTTTAGGTTTGTTTGAAACAGGATTTTCTTCTGAATTATTTTTTTCTTCCTGGGCGGATGATAACATTTTTCGATAGTAAATAGAAAACTTTAATTCGTTTGCCGGTATATTGTTGTAACGGTTTTTATTCGCATAAACATAGTTTTCTTTGTAATCATCAAACTTTTCAGTTTCTAAAACTATATCTACGTCAAATTGACTTTTTGAACCGCCGCGCATTTTTCCGTCTGACGTTAATTGAAAAATGATAATGAATAATTTACCATTATATTTTTTACGTAAATCTTTGTCAACTTGTACATTCTTATCTATTTCTCTGAGCTTTTCAAAACTATCGATCATAATTACATCATTGGCCATAATTAGCTTATGTAAATCCTGCATCGATTCAATTTCCGGCGCATCTACATTGTGCAAATTTGTTTTAGAAATATATTCAGGTACTTTACTAAGAAATAAATTACTTTCCGGATGTTCTTCCATGCTCGCAATACCCACTTTGTAATTTTCAGCAAAAGCATTAACCAGTTGAAATGCAAAACGTGTTTTACCAGCACCTTGTGGAGCTGTAATACTTATACCTATACTATCTTTTTCCTTAATTTCGACATTACCTAAAAACTTAGAAATTTCCGGATCTGAAATTTTATAAGTTTCAAAATCTCTATTTTGGTTTTGTTGCAATCTGCTGGCTAAACTCGTGGATTTACTTTCTACAGGTTGAACTTCTTTTTCAGCTGGCCTTGGTAAGTTTTCATTTTCGCAATCATTCAAATTAACTGGCAAAGGTTCAACTTCAATCTTTTTTTCTGAATTTTCTGGTGGAGCATTTAAGCTTTCATTCTTTTTTTCATTATCTTTGTTCAAAGGCTTACGCTTAACAGCAGACTGGGTACTGTTTTTACAGTCGCTTTCTGCATCGAGTGTAAGCTTTTTTATTTTTGTTGCTTTGTGATCGTAATATACTGTTCCGTTTTCTCCTTTGCGTAAGGTTAAAATTACTTCATAAGGAACTTTTTCAATTACTGTAAAGGACTTCATTCTATAAACGCCGGCAATTTCTTTTCGTCCTTTTTTATCTTCTTCAAATTTTATGAAGGTTGAGTTTTTAAGCATTTCCATAGCTTTGAAAATCAATTGAATTTTCAATTGATTCCTTTTACTTCTAATAGCGTGGTAAATACCACTATTTTTAAAATGCACGGTTTCTTTTATTTCATCATGAAAATAAGTTTTCCCGGTAAGATGTTTTTTAGCCCATTCGTAAGCATATTTTGCAAACTCTTTTAGGCTTGAAAAATCGGAAGCTCCAAATAAAGCCATTTGACCGTTATCGTTAATTTTTTCTTTTGGTTTTGATTCACTTTTAAGTGAATTTTTAGGCTTTTCTTCTTTTTTAGGCTCGGTATTTTTCTCTAAAAAACGCTCGATACTTCTAATGTTGAATTTTACAATTTTATTTATTTCAATTGCATTTTTACCATTAAAGGAGTATTCTTCCCAAGCGGTTTCATAATGATACTCCTTTAACTTCTCCAGTATAAATTTTAAGGCTTTTTCATTATCGATTTTTTGTAAACCTTTCTTTAAAAGTTTACGGTAAACCACCGGTACGTTTCTATGTTGCTGTTTTTTAGAATTTCTACCGTAACCGTGTTTAAAATTAAGTAGTACAAAAAGTTTTTTATCTAACAGCCACAACATATTCATAGCAGCAAACTGTAAAATTTTATCTTCTTCTTGAATAGCATCTTTTCGCAATTCAGCTAAGGAAGAATTAAAAATGCGTTTTTCGTATTTTTTAGGTAAATCATTTAAAACAAAGTGAACTTTTGAATATTGATTTAAAGTAGATTTATCAATATCGTTATTTTTCTTCTTTTGCTTTTCTTCCTTTTTTTCAGGTTTTTGCTTGCGCTTTTTCTCTAGTTCAATTTGATATGCCGGTACGCCTTCTTTGTTTCTGTCTAAAATATAATCGGCAGCTGCTTGACTTTTGCTAGATGCACGAAAAAAGAAACGATTATCTTCTTTCATTTTTTTTACTAAGCGTCCGTTCCAACCTCTTAAATATTTTGCGCTGTTTTCTCTGGTCTCAAATAAAATTCCACTTTCAGCACAAAGAAAAACCGCTCCCATTTCGGCAATGAGTTCCTCAAATGCATAAGCTTTACTTTTTTTACTACCTTTTAATTCTCGATCCAATCTTGTATGATGTCCGGTACTGTGAACCATTTCGTGAAAAAGCGTAGTGTAATAGCTTTGTATCTTTTTAAAGTCAGTTCTATTTGGCATCTGAATATAATCTGCTGAAGGAACATAAAAGGCACGCCCACCGCCATGGTTAATTTGCGGAGCTTGTGGCATTTTAGAAATTATTGCATCAGAAATATTAATTTTTTCAGTTTCGGTTAGTTCTCTAGGTTCAGGAATCTCCCATTCAACCCCGGTTACATCTTCAGCAGAAAAAACATTGTAATATTTTAAAATTGGAATAGCGCTTTGTGATGCGATACTTTCGGGAGCAAAACTATTTAGGAGACGAATTTGACTTTTGTTTTTCTTTAGCCAGTTTACCATTTTAGGAAAACTATATGTGCTGAACTTTAATTGTGGCTCTGCTTGTTCGTATTTATACAATCGAGTAAAATAAACTACCCTTACTCCTTTACTGCCTTTTTCTAATTTTCCGCCTGCTTCTTTAATTTGGTTGAAAGTGAGAAAAAACGGATTTTTAAATTTTCGTGGCAACATAACCCTTTCACCGTTTATAATTTTTTCTTCAAAATTTAGCAGAAAATAATTAATGCCGCGGTATTTCTTTTTTGTTTTCCAGTTCATTGCTTCACTACCATTAGCAAGGCTGCTTTCCTTCCATTCTTTTTGCCATGGTAAATGCCCAACTTCTTTAATAGTGCTAAGCATTAAATCGGTTATGTACTGGTAAATTTCATCCGGACTAACTGCTTTTCCCATTCCGGGATTATCACCTTCTTCAGGAATGGCCATAAAATCAATTCCCGGTAAAAGGGATTCGGGCAAAATTTCTTCCTGTTTTTCGCTTAGATCAATTTCAAACTCTTTGGCTTTTGGATAAGAACGCAGTAAGTTTAAAAGTTTATCAGCAATATGCTTTTGCTCTTCTTTTTTAGCGGTTTTTATAATTTCTTTTACATCTTGTCTACTGGTATAAGCCCCATTAAGTCCGTTGTATTGTTGAATTGATTTCATAGTTGGTTAGTTGTGTTTTATGCGTTAATCGTGTAATTTTTTCCTAAAGCTTCTACAATTATTTGTAGGTTTAATTTTTCGCCTTTAACAATGTTTAAAGCATTAGTAATGATTCCGCCAAAATCTGAAAGCGGTAAGTAGGTTGGTATATTTTCAAGTTTTGCACTTCCATTTGCCGGTACACTAATTGCTGAAATATTAGGCGTGGCTTCTCCTATGTATTGATTATCGAGCGAGAAAAAGCGTATTTTTTTTAGCACAATATTTTTGTTGCTATCAAAATCTAAAGGCTTTTGAGAAGCATTTTTAAGCTTCAAATCGGTTTCAAATTCTAAACCGCCATTTTTAATTTTTACATTTTGCAAGCCTAAAAATTCAACACTCATTTTATCGAAGGTTTGCGAATACTCGTCAAACTTAGTGCGACCAACGTAATACGCTAGACCGCCCACTATTAAGCCTATGGAAAGTAATTTTTTCATGGTAGTAATTTTTTATAGATTGATGTTCGTTTTTTGTAGATGAAATAAATAGCTGCCGGAATAGCCAAAAGCAAAAGCCACCACCAATTAAAACCGCTAGTATCTTTTTTCTTGTTCATTTCTGAACTTGATTTATCGGTTTCTTTTCTCGATTGATCGCTGCTGTTTTTCTGCTGCTTTTTATCTTTTTTTTCGGTTGTATTCTTAGTAATATTAAGCCTAGAACGTTCAGAACTACCGGCGTTCGTTTCCGTTTCTTTTTCGCTTAAAACAAGATTAGCATTTTGCCAAGTGTAGGTTTTTCCGTTAATGGTTGCACTACTTGATTTCGTGGTATCTATAGGCGTTAGCTTGGCTTCTAACTCCGTTTTTTGCTCTGAAACAGTATCTTTTTGTTCACGTTCTATAAGTGTATTTTCTAATTCTTTAAACGTAGCGGTTTCCGTTGTGATCTCTTGATTTTCAATATCTTTTTGCTCTAATTCTGAAACGGTTTCAGCTTTCCGGGTAACGGTTTTCTGCTTGCTCTTACAAGCAAATAATAACAACGCCAAAAGCCCAATAAACAGGGCTTTTAGCATCTTAGAAAAATCGGGCTGTAAATTTAAAGTCATTATAAATCTTTTTCAGAATCGTTGTTTTTTTTTTGGCGGTTTTTCCGGTAATCATTAGAAAATTTGTAAACCGTATAAACAATGGAAACGACCAGTAAGAAAATTTGCAAGGTTTCCTTTACGTGGGCGAATGAAAAAATAAATGCTGTAGCTTGTGCCATATATACTTTTAAATCGGTTAGTCTCATTTTCATTACTTTTTTAAGTGTTTAGCTCGAAATGATCTAAGCGTTTCAAAAAGAAAATCTATAAGTCTATCTTTCACAAAAAGGCATAGGAAGCCGGCAATAATTAGCAGCCATAGCACAATTTGAGGTATATTGTAATTAGTTTTAATAAAAAGCAAGGCAAAGCCAAGCAGCATTAATATAACGCCTACAATAGTGCTTTTTTTATCTGTTTTTACGTTAGAAGTATTCATTTTTTGATTGATTTATTGATTGATAGATTTGATTAACCATTTATCGGCGTGATAAATTAAATTAACCGTTGCGCCGGTAGATTGGCAAGTTTCAAATATTGAACCGTCCGGGTTAAGAATTTCTCCGGTAGTATTGGTAAAACACCATTCATCTTGAAAGATCATGGTTAATTGTACGCCTTCCCATGTTGCGCCGGTTGGCAAAGCTGCTTCTATTGAATTTGAATAAACAATGTGATTATCTCTAGCGCTTAAATTAAAACCGTCTGTAGCATTTTCTGTACGGATTGATGTTTTACTTGGATGCGCATTAACTTGAAACCAATTTCTACTACTATCACTTTGTAAGTGTAATATTTCCCCTTTTCTAATAGTTTCCCCATATAAACCAACTCCGTTGGCATCATAATAAGTTTCCTCAAAAACAAAATCTTCTCTAGCTACTATTTTTATATTATAGCTATTATTACTACCTAAAGAACCTATATCAACCGTACCACCGGGAGCGCCATTATAGAAATAAACATGTTTTGCTCCTTGACTAAAACTAATTGAACCCTCTTCTATTTCTTCAGAAAAGCTCCGTACAGAACCGTTATCAACCCAAGAATAATCCCCATTTCCGTCTGTAGATAACACAAAGTTTTCTTTTTCTTGACTAGGCGAACGTAAAAAACTATCATCCCAAAAATATTGTCCTTCTGAAAAACCTTTAATAAGAACATCATTATAATCTCCACCTAACGGAAATACAAGTCCGTCTAAACGTTCTTCTGTTACTACCGTTCCAGCTTCATCCGGTAATTGAAATTCTCTATTAGCAGTTAAATTATCATCCTTAATTGTTGCTTGACCTGACCTTAATACATCTGCACTTATTTCTCCGTTAAAATTAGCCGTACCGTTTTGAGTATCAATTTGTAAACGTCTGCCGTTGCTAGAATCGTCATAATCTCCAATATTCACGACTAAATCATTACCGGCTCTTGTACCTCGTTCGTCATAACTTTCGTAAGAAGTAGAACCGCCACCGCTACCGGTATCAACACCGGAAATAGCATTATCTAATTGGTTTTTTGTAACAAATTCATCAGCACTAACAGCATCAGCACCTTTAACAGGGTTACTAAAAGTATTACTGCCGGTATAAGTATTAGTACCTTCAAAACGAGCATTGCCAACGAATGTATTACTGCCTGAATAAGTGTTATTAGAACCTTTAGAAGCAAATTGTGCTGAAAGTGAACTTATTGTTGCGCTTAATCCATTTAATTGATTTGATAAATCTTGACCAGTACCGGCATAACCGCCTGTATCTAGTTTTGCATCTAATTGATTTTTAGTAGTAAATTCATCAGCACTAACAGCATCAGCTCCCGAAACTCTACCTGAAAAAGCAGCATTACCACTACCAAATATTTCAAGTAAATCATAATTACCCCAAAAACCAAAACTCATTGAATTATCATCACTTGAATCGCCTTTATACTTAAAAAGCCAATTTGCTAAATTATTATAAGAACGTGTTTTACCTAGTCTTACAACAGCTCTTGAATCATCTACCATAAAACCATTAGTCATTGTAAGGGGAGTAACCCAACCAGTACTTCCGTCATTATGATTAAATATCTTTAAAGTAGGACTAGTAGAATTACCATATCCTTGTAAATATAAAGCAGGGGAAGCGGTTTCTTCTTCAATAACCACATTTCCAATATTATTACCATTAACTAAATAATTATCATCAGCATAACTCTTATTAATCATAGTAAGATCAGTATAAGAACTAGGCGGATTGTTGTATTTTAAGCCTTCTTGATCTCCGGTCATTCCAAAACCTTGTGAAGTATTAATTTGGCTTCCTTGCGACATATTAAGCGTGCTTCCTTGTGAAGTAATATTTACGCTACCGTCTAAAGTCATAGACGAGCCGGAAGTCATACTCAACCAATTTCCTATATCTAAATTAGTAGAAGAAATATCTACAGCCGGCAAACCGCTTATATTAAGAGTAGCGTTACTATCCATATTGATACTTGAATCTCCGGTCATATTAATAGTAGAATTAAGTACATCTACATCTGAACTTTGATCGAATAAAACATTAGCACCGTTAATCGCCTTTAAAGCAGCATTTCCAAAAACTTCAAATTCGGAAGCACCGTGAACTTTAGAAATAGAACCTTGAATAACGTGATGCGTAGAAAGACTGTCTAACTTTACATTTGCCATTTCAAAATGCAACGTATCATTTAAAGCTTTGACAATTGGACTAGCTAAAATAGCTTCTTCTAACGTGCCACCGCCACCGCTTGAATTTGAAATAGCGTTATCGACATAAGATTTATCTACTAAACTTCTAGCAGAAAAATTTTCTGAATAATCTTCAGCATATTCAATACCGGCAAAACTGCCGGAGCTATCAATAATATAAGATAAATCCGTTATTGTCTGTTTAACGGCTGAATCTCCATAGTAAACTTCAATTTCGTGGCTTTTTGGTTTTATAGTTTCCTCTGAAAAACCGTTTGGCTCGACAACTTTTGAAGTTAAAAAAGTACTGTTTTCATCTGTACCTGAAGAACCTTGTATTGTACTAGAAAAATCATCTGTAACCGTAACGCCCCTAGTTGATGCAACAAAATAACCGCCTTTAGTTGGAGCATTGAAAATATTAAATAAAGGACTATCATTATTAATATCTCCCAACGCAAAATTATTATAACCTTCAAAAATATTAATCTGTCTAAGTGGTTGACCTTGAAAAGTACCTTCTTTTCCTAACTTAATAGAATCATTTACCACTTCTAAACCATAACCGGCATTTGCAGCAGAAATTAAATCTTGCTTTAAAATATAACCTACTAAACCGTCTTGATCTACAACTAAAATTCTGTCATTTTCGGTTTGTTCTGCTAGGTTAGTAAGCTTTAGTTTTGTTGGTATTTCCTTTGTAATTTCTTGTGCGCAAGAAGTTGAAACAATAAATACCGATAGTAATATTAAAAATAATTTTTTCATTTTTAGTCGATTTGATCTTTTACAATAAATTGATAGTTAGCTTCGGTAACTTCTAAAGGATCGCCACCTTTATAAATTCCTTCAAAAAATATATTTTCGCTTATTCCTTTAACTATATCGCCTTGCTCTATGGCTTCTTGATTATTGTTACCTTCTTTTTTGAAAACAATAAATTTTCCGTAAGCTATTTTATTAGTGTTTTGTGTATTTCCGCCACCTGAAACATTAGGCATAAATATAAATCCGGGCATATTAAGATTGGTTTATTAATTTGTATGATAATAAGGCTACTCCGGCTAAAAGTGAAACTCCAATTAATCCTATGGATAGCGTGTTTTTTAAAAACTCGCCTTTCCATAAATCGGGAATCTTAGAAAGCATACTTTCTTCAATTTCGCCTTTAGTTACTTTTTGATCTTTGTTAGGATCAAAAGCCGGGTTTTGTTCTGCTATTTTTTTTTGCCAATATTGGCTACTTCCTAAAATATAGTTTGAAGGTTTGCCAACGGCTGCCGGATAAAAGGTTGTTAAGTATAAATCTGTATAACGCTTTAATTTACTTTTATACGGAGCGTAATATTTTTTTACCCAATCCAATTGCTCAATAGCACTCATTTGTGCAAGTTGTTCTATTGTAGTACCTAAATCAATAGCTGTATTCGGCATAAACTGAATTAAACCGGTAGCATCGGTATAAGGATTTTTAATTGAAGGGCTAAAACTTTTCGCACTCTCCCAATTAATTACAGCCATAAGCCAATTAGGATTAATACCTAATTCCTTGCTTATTTGTTTAAGCTTTGCCACAAATGCAGTTCGATAACTTGACGGTATATTTTCTTCGTATATAAGCATTTCTATAGTGTTACTTTTACCGGTTGATTTTTTGCTTGATGATGTATTGCCAGCCCTATTGCGCTTGCGATAAGCAGCAAGGGGAACAAGCTTTTTTTTTTCGGTGTAATGGTAACAGCCTGAAGCTCATTATCGCCTAAGTGTATCATTTCGTCAATATCAGCAAATGGTAAATTGGCGGTTGCTCCGCTAACGTGGGTGATTTTAACCCAATCGTTATTTGCATTTGCTACGCTTACGGTAGCCATTCCGTTTTTATCCGAAATAGTTGGCTCGCCATTTTCGGGAATAATGTGCGCTCCTTCTAAAGCGTTGCCATTACTGTCTAGTATGGTTATAGTTTTGGTTGGCATAAGATTATTTTTCTTTGTTGTTATTTGCGATCATAAATAAGCCTAAAGCTCCTAAAGCCATTTTGCCCCAATGCTTTTGAATAATTGACTTTTCGCCTGAAACCGTGGCGGTTTGTTCTGCGGTTTGATTCACGGTTTGTGTTGGCTGGTTTTCGGTTTGATTTTCCGTTATGCTTGCCGTTTGTTGCTGGTTTTCAGTTTTCGGTTGCTGTTTTGTGGCGATAGTAAAACGTCCGTTATTTTTAGTAATAATAACCGGGCTTTTAAGCTTATGATAAGCAACAGAAAAGCTTTCTAAACCATAAGGCGTAATGCTTATTTGTTCATTTTCATTTTCTACGGAAACAACTGCATAACCATTTGAACCACTTACAGAATTACCGTATTTTGGCTGCACGTAAACGTTGCTAATCGGTTGTAAATTAGCGTCTAAAAACTGTACTTTTTTGCTTAATTCCTCCATTACGCTACAATTAAATCATTAACATTTGCCATGACTTCCGTCCACGAAAAAACGCCCTTATCAATAATTGCAATTTCACCGCCGTTTCCGTCCGGGATTAATTTTTCTACCGTTCCGATTTTGTCTCCCTTATTGTAGTTTTGAGAAAAAGCCCCTTTCTGCCAAAGATTGTTGACTTCTTCAGCTTCGTAAACTGCTAAACCTTGTACGTTTGAAGCTACTTTGCTACCTACATTAATCGGCATAGCCGTTGTAATTACTTGCGGTGCTATTTGCTGAAGGTGCTTAATTTCATCATTGTCTAGTTCAAACCTTAGCCATTCGTATAACCCGTATGCGTTGTCAATCCAAGAACCACCGTCAGCCCCCAGCTGCTTTTGATAATACTTCTTACCAAAGGCATTTGATATTTTTACAAAATCGTTGTAGGTTTTTCCGTCTAAGACTTCATAAATATCTTGGGTATCTGTTCCCGGATAACGCATCGCTTCATAAAGTGTATCGGCTGCCTGTTTTGCATCAAAACTAGATAAAGAAGAAGGCGTTTTGCTTTGATCTTCTCTTATGGTAATGCTGGTAGGTTTATCGGTTAGATGCTTATAAATAAAATAACCACCTACCAATGCAGCACCACCTACCACAATAGTTTTACCATTATCTTTGATAAAAGATTTGGCTTTTTCTCCGGTAGATAGTGCCGTTAAGGCTAGGCTTCCTATGGCAAAAGGATTGGCTAATAGCATAGTTTAGAGTTTTAAAAATGATTTGAGCATTAAGAATTTGCTATTTGCTGTTAAATATTCTTTAGCTTTTGAACTTTGGGCGATTTTCCCTAAACGTTCTAATTGTTGATTGTCTAGGCTATCTTCTATATGCTGAAGTATCTCCCTTCTTTTTTCAGCATCTACCGGATTGAGCGATCTAACTTGAACTTGTGGCATTTTCATTTTGTTTTTTATATGATTGTTGAACTAATTGCGTGTATTGTTTTAAAAATTCTTCATCCTTATTCATAAAGCGATCTATAACTTGGTAAGCCATTTGAACAGCATCGTCCGATACATCTTTTCGACTAACTATTTTAATTAGCTCTCCTTTATATCTAGATAAGTTAACAGCATTCAAGGCGGGTTCAACAGCTTCCGGTTTGCTGCTTTTCATTTCCACAATACCATTGACAATTGTAGAAATAGTGTCTGGGTTGAAACTTTCCATTAACTTCTCAAAAACTCCGGGCTTTCCTTCAACACCTAGTTCGTATTTTAAAAGTTTAATTTTTAGTTCTTGATTCTCCTCTTTAGCAGATTCATATTTATCTTCTAGAGTTTCAAACTTCCTTTCTAACTTATCGTGATTTATAATCTTATATGATTGTTCACCACTTAAACCGGGTGAGCTCATAGCCGGTTGATGAAAATGCGGTTGTGTAGGGGCGGCAGCTTGTGCTGAATTTCCGCCCCCTTCCACAACACGCTCTTCTTTGGTTGATTGTTTCGGTTTGCTGTCATTTGAAAGTAGGAAAGGCTTTGCTATTCCTATTCTACGAGAAGAAGATCCCCATTTTCTTATGCGTTGAATAATTATTTTACTGTAGCCCTTATCAAGAAGCTCAGCAAAATAATCCATAGGATCTGTAAATTTTTCACTTAACCATTCAGAAGTTACACTTTTATTCAATTCCTTTTCATCAGCATAATTGTAAACTTCAAGTGAATGAGTATCTGCTTTGTATAGCCATTTTATGTAATCCTGTAAATTCATAAATTTAATTTAGTTAGTGTGTGGAATAGTGTTTTGTCTCTAGCAGCTTTCAGGCTCTTGTCTCTCTACACCGTAATAGCAAACCAAGCGATTAACTCCTTCTTGATTTTCAGGAAACTCTATAGATAATCTGCCGTAAGATTTAGCCCCTTGAAAACCGGCATTAAAAGCTTCTTTTGGCTGGAGCAATACTCCGTTTATTAACACGTTAGTATCGCCAACGTTGTGTATTCTAGGCTCGATCATAGCATCAATTGAAAATTGAAGATCATCGCTAGTTATCTGCTTATTTGCTAAGTTTACATTTAGCATGATGCGGTTTTTTCAGTTAAAAAAACTACTTCAATAATGGCTTTTTCTCCATTTGCAATCGGCGCACTTGCATTTAATTTTACCGTTAAATCTGAACCACCTTTATGGTCTAATTCTAAAGCACGTTGCTTAAAATTTCCAAACTGACCGTCATAAAATTTAACGTCCATAGGTGGGTGTAACTCGCTTCCATTTTCATCTATAGAAACTCTAACAGATTCATTAGAAGTACCTCCTTTTACAGCAGCTACAAAAACACGTTCGCCACTATCTAAGGTTACTTTTTTATCTTTTATTTGTTCGTTCTCATTAAGTACAAAAAGAACACTTTTATAATTTGGTTTCATGGGAATGTTTTAGATTAAAAAAAGCCTTGCCTTACTTGTTTAGGCAAGGCTTTTAGAATTATGAATAATCACGAAAAAAGTCTATGATTTTGGTGCAGTAGAATAGCCCCAAGTTTTAATCTTAAAGAACCAATTATTGTCTGCATCAGCAGCAGCGGTCATTTCTGAATCTGCTGGGAATGCGATTTTGATTTTGGTTTCTTCAGCATCACGTAAAGAAAACGGAATACCTAAATCAACTACTTGATCTCTTGGATCATCACTTGTCGCTTCAGCAATTAAGTCTGACATTGGGCGTTCTACAATTACATTACCACGTTGAATAATTTGCAAAGTCGCATTTTCTAAGCCAGCCGGGAAGTTTTGGTTAAACTTGCTATCTCCGGCTTTTGTTCCTTTAGCTAGACTTACGCCGATCATAGAAGATAGGTGACCTTCATTTCTAGGCAAAGTGTTTTCAGAAATTGTCGAAACTCCGTCAATTTTTTTGGTTTGTGCATCCAAAATATCAATAGTTCCGCTCTTACCGGAAATATCTTTGGTTACAAAATGAGAAATAGGACGGATTGAAAAATCGTCTGCTTTAATTCTCTCGTTCAATTCAGCAGAAAATCGTCCTTGATTAGCTAAAGCTTTAAAAATAGCTCGTGTAGCGTTTAAATTATCTAATTGTACTTTCATCTTTGAAATAATTTTTTGATTGATTTTGATTTAATTTTTTAAGCCTTGTAAGGCATTCTATTTTCTTACGTTAAAGCTGCAATAGCTTCTGTATCGTTTTCATTTCTCCCTCCTTCATCAATAACTCTTACATCATTTTCAGGAAGTCCGCCGAAATTAAAAACCGGTTCGGCTAAAAAAGGACTAGCCATTGCTCCGGTTGCATCACAAGGACAAGCTAAGCCCAAAGCTCCGGCAGTTAACTTATCCATTACTGAAGCATTTTCAGTTGGCACGCTAACCTTGTCTTTTACTAATCCTGTTACTAGGTCATAACCTTGTTTTGCGGAAGCTCCTAAAGCCACACCTTTTAAGATTTTACCTGCTGTAGATTTATCTTTTGATAAACCACTAGATACTACTAAGCCACCGGCAGTCATTGCGCCTTGCCCGATCTGTTTTTGAGATTCAGGAACTAAAGCCATTCCGGCATTACTAGTCATAATACCGGCACCAACGGCAGCAAGCATTATAACTGAATCGCTAAGCGTATTCTTACTTAATTTGAAATTCATACGTTTCGATTTTTGATTGATAAATAATTATTAATTGATTGAACTTTCTTTGTTATTTTTTTGCTATTAAGTAAATAACTCCACCGCCAAAAAGAAGCTTCCACCATAAACCACTATTCTTTTTTTCTTCAGAAACCGTGGCGGTTTGATTCACGGTTTGTTCGGTTGGTTGCTCTTTGGTTTGATCTTCCGGCTGTGTTGTGGTTGGCTCTTGTATTGTAGGTTGATAAGTGCCTGTACCTTCTACATTTTCAGGATTAATTTCCTTATTTACAGACCCTTTATCTTTATTCTGTAAATAGCCCTTATCTACTAATTTTTGATTATCGTCTAAGCTTTCAAAAACTTTTTCATTTGGATTAAATGGACTTAAACCTCCTTTATTTTTGCCGTTACCTTGTAATATTTGTAAAGCTCTAGTAGGTTTTTTTCCTGTACCCGGTTCAACAAATACTTCAAAGCTTGTTTTACCGTCTTTATTCCAGTTCAATAATTCAGGTGTTTTTCCTAAATATTTTGAACCTTGTAGCGTTACGGTTTTTACTTGAGCGGTTACACCGACTTTCTTTAAAGCTTCTATATAGCTTTCTCTTAAAGACGTTAAAAAAGTATTGATGATCTCCGGCTTGGTCTCATCTTGTGAATAATCAGCACCTTCAAAACCTACTCCATTTAATCCTAATTCTTTACGCTTTACCGTATAGTATAAGTGAGCTACGCTAAGCGATTCAATTACCTTATTTATTCTCGATCTATATTCAGCCGATTTTAAATAAGTGGTATTTTGAGAACCTTTAATTGTTTTACCTAAAGCATAGATATAAGGTTTAAAGGTTTTCTCCACCCATTTTTCAAGTTTCTTTAGTTCTTCTACTTCTTCTTTTGTAGGCTCTTTAGCTAACGTTAATTTTGGTGCCATTGCACCCGGAGCGCTACCGTTATTTTGATCTTTAAAATTCAATATCCTTGATTGAAAATATTGTCCTACACCGTAACCAATAGCAGAACCAATTGGGCCACCAATAAGAAAACCTAAAGCACCACCAATTTTGGCTAAGTTTTTTGCAATAGAAGATTTTACACTATTCCATAAATCGCCGAAAAAACCGTTTAATCCTGTATTACTTTGTTGCATTCTTGTTTGTTTTTTTGGTTGGAGTATTCGTTTTTTTGGCATTTTCATTCATCGCCTTTTTTATGCTTGGATAAGCGAGTAGTGCAATTCCAGCTAAAACACCTAAACCGCCAAATTTGGCAGTAGAAGTATTGCCTTGAACGTTTTTTAGCTTTTCGTTAGGTACTTGAAATTGATTGTTTCCTTTGTTTTTTTCTTTTCCGGTAAAAACTGTATCTATTAAATCTCCAAGATTAAACCCACCGTTGTTATTATTGTTGCTACCGTTATTGTTAGAAGAATTATTTCCTGAACCTATATCCCCAAAATCAACGTTAGTTTCATTTTTAGGTGCTATTATTTTCTCTTGAAAATAAATGTTATCCGAATAGCTTATTTTTCCCCAACCGGGAAACTGAACATTCATAGAATATACAGCAGGATTAAGAAAAGTATCTTTAAAAGTATATCCGGCATCTGTAAGTTTCTTTCTTATTTTACTTCTAAACTCTTTAAGAAGATCTAATAACATTTCGCAACTTTTTATAGTGCAACTACTCCAATCTCCTTTAATATTCTTGTCTAACTTGTTGTAATACAGATTGCAAAGACGTAAATATTTATCATAATTTTTTTGATTTACTCCTTTCGCTAATGACTGACTTATTATAAAAGGAAAATCTTTATCTGCTCTGGACTTCGCTTCTTTTGGCTTTAACCAACCGCTGTTATAATAATTACAATGCTCTACATCAAAAAAATCTTCAACGTCTCCCCAAATATCACTAATCCAATCTCCTATACTTCCGTCTTTTAGTAAATTTTCCCAATCTATACCATTACCCGAACCACCGTTACCGGCATTTAACCCACGATTAGGGAACTCAAATAAAAAACCGCCTTTATTTACGGCTGAAATTCTAATTCCTTCACTAGTAATATTAAAGGCTAATGTTTCTCTTGTAACACCTTGACTAATTAAATATTGAATATAACCAGCCATTTGTGTGGCGGTTTTTTGTGTGAAACCGTAACGGTTTTCCACGGTTTGTTTAAAAACCTCTAAGGCGTTTTTTTGCTTTTGATTTAACGCTATGCTTGGTTGCGCCGCGTTAAGCCCCACGTATTTATGCTGCTGCATGATTTTGTCTTTTGATTCTAAAAAGTTTACTTCTATGTTGTGGTGCGTCGTAGGATCTAGTACTAAATAGTTTTCATGGGCGAGTTCTTTTTTTATGTTTTTTGCATTTTGATTGGTAGGTACAACTACATAAACATGCGTCCATAAGTGAGAATATTCACCGGGTTGTCTTACTTGACGTATTACACCGGTAAGCCCCATGCTTTTAAGTAAACACATAGCAAAAACGGTATAACTTTTACAGTCTATACCTTTTTTTCGTTGCGACCACGCACAAGCTGGAGAGCGTAATTGTTGCAATTGGCCGTCTGCTAAGTATTGAATATGATTGTATAACCACTCGTAAATATTATTCACGGTTTGGCTCACGGTTTGACCAATAAGAAGCTTGGCAAGTTTATCGGTTTGATAAGAATACTTATCTATCCACTCTGCCATAAACTCAACACCTTCAAAAGTGTTATTGCTACCGTCTCCAAAATTAGAAACGGCACAACTCACTTTTTCAAAAAGCTTGTTGTAACGTTTTCCGTCCTTGATTGGTCGCTGTAATGGTGCTGATATTTGTTGTACTAAACTCAATATTATGCGATTGATTGAGTACAAATATTGGGAGAAGAAAATATCTAAAAACCAGTTTCGACTAGGTTCGACTAGGTTCGACTAGGTTTGGTTAGTTATGGTTAGTTTCTGCTAGAAATAACCAGTTTCGACTAGAATTGACTAGTTATTTTAAAAATCAAACCGCCAAAAATAGTGGCGGTTTGATTCACGGTTTGAATTTATTTTTAGAAGTTTTTGTAAATACTTATAAATGGTAAACTTTTGTTTATCCTTAGCTTGCAACAATTTAAAAAATGTGTAACTCGTATGAATTAAAAACAGGAGATGTCGTAAAAGGAAATACACATAACTACAAAATGACCGTAGAAAATTCAAATGAAAAAACTGACTGTATATATTTCGATTATAAACAAAATATACACAGAGTTGTATATAAAATAAAAGGATTAATTCTTAGAAGGGTCGCTATCGGTTAAAGCGTTCTCATAAAATTGACCATAATTATCATCATCTCCTGTAAACCAAACACATCTATATCTTTGTGTAGGGTTGTGAAATGTATTTACGGTCATTGCAGGACTACCTGATTTGAGCCAAACGATAGAACCATCGGGAAATTTTTGTGCCATAATAAAATAGTTTTAGTTAATTATTTAGATTCTTGAAATACTGTTCCTGTCAATTTGTAAATATAAGTTTCACCACAAGCATTTACTTTGTAAGTTCCCGTTCCTCTGTCGGTATGTTTATCTGTTATCTCAATATTTTCAAAAGGGCAGTCTTTTTCGATGGATACTTGTTTTTTCAAATCTCTATTACCTACAGTGTTACCTGCAACAAGACCGCAAGAAATTAACGAGGTTGATAAAATAGTAAGTAAAATAAATTTTTTCATAAAAGTTAAATTAAGTTAGATATATAAAATTGAATATTTAAACGATAAGTAGTTTACGATAATCCGTGATTAAAAAATAAGTTTATTTATTACACTGATTGTTATATTTAAAATCACTCATTGATTGACTCATATCTTTATAAGCAAATACAATTGATTCGATATTGTGAGGTATTTTAGGATGTAGATATTCTACTTCTTCGGTTTCAATGTTGTGCTTATCTTTTAAAAATTCTTCTGTATTCACTATTTTATAAACTATAACTTTTTCTAGTAAACCACCAATAAAGCAAAAGTCTTTAACCTTAACAAGACCTTCTTCAAAATCATAAAAACCATTAATAATAGGAACCATAATGAACTATATTAAAAATTACACCAATAAGGTAAAGTTACTAATCATTTTATTGTGTGCAAACATAAGATCACCGAATTAGATTCATTTAAAAAAGTTATATATGAAGTTATAAGTAATCCTCCTCTTACAAAAGACAAAGTAGATTTTAATGAAGCTTACAAAACTGTTGCCAAAACTGTATATAAAAAATAACTTGGCAAGTGATAACCCGAAAAATTAAAGTTTATCACAAAACAATCACAACGGAGGAAAAGTAATCTCATAAATCACGTTTCTTTTCATATACGATAGACGTTGTCAATAATAACCCCTTGCTTTTGCGCTAATCTGGATAATAAGCGATTTTCTTCTTGTGAAGTATTTCTTTTAATTCAAATTCTAATTTTTCTATTTTTAATATTGCTTTTTCATAGTTGGGATCATCGTCAAATGATTTTTTTATAAGTCGGCTTTTATTTTCATGTAGAACGGTTTCTTTATATTTATTCAGCTTATTTTTCCATTTGGTTAAATTTCTCTTTGCAGAAGTTATTTTGTTTTTTAAAACTTTCTTTTCATCCTTTGGTTTCTCGGGAAAATAAAACCCGGAATTGATGTCAAAAAAATGTTTTGGGTATTTAACTCGAAGCAAAGCTTCTCTATACTTAAAATACCATTTCCACCTTACAAATTCGTGCAAATTAAATCCGTTCCAGTATAGAAATTCAATAGGTTTATCTTGCCTTAAAGCTTTTACCTTTATTGAAAAGTAATAGAGTTTATCTTTATTTTCAACAGAATATTTCATTTAATATTTATTGGTTTAACCGTGGAAAAGATTTATGGTTAATTAAACCATAGTTAAATTATGCTTTTATTTTTCTCTACTGGTATCATCAATAAACCTACGTACAGTGTAAAATGGATTTACCCTATAAGAATCGAACAGCTTTTTTTCTTCAAGGTAATTAGTAAATATCATTAATAGTTCTACTCTTTTTTCATTCCCTATTATATCATCTAATTTCAATTGATAATCGGTTAATAAAGCCGCTTTTTTGGAAGCAATTTTTACTTCTTTTTCAAACTCTTGCCAGTCTATTTTTTTGCTAAATTCTAAATCAGCTTCTTTGAATTTTTTCTTAAATCGGTTTTCGGTTTGTGCTAGAGTTACAACTGGTAACATCATTGCTATAAATAGTAATTTTTTCATTTTTCTTGATTTGATTTTCAAACCGTGGCGGTTTGTCTCACGGTTTGAATTAATTTTAAGTATGTTTTTGTATATCGGGAAACTTCTTTATTTTATCTTCCACAAGCTCAAAGTCATTGAAAATCCTGTTATAACCCGGTGGTGTTTGAAATATTTTAATGAAAATGAGCCACTCAAACAGCGTTAAGCTATGATCGTCTTTACTAAAGAATTTACCTCTTGTTTGTTCCTGAATATCTCTTATCCAAGCTCTAATTTTTTTTTCGGAATGTATTTTTAAATACATTTCTACTACTTTTCCTTTGGTTACGCTAAGCGGCAAGTATTTTTCCTCGTCCATTTACTACAGATATTTAAGTTACTACAGATTGATTAATATTGTTAACGGTTACGCTTGTGTCGTGGTGGTTTTTTGGTACTTTTCTAAATCTTTTTCATAGGCTTTTTGGTCTTCTTCTGAAATTTCGTCCTGTTTTAAGACAGGAAGCCACTTATTTCTAAGTTCTTTTTGAATACTCATATTTCTGTGGTTTTTGGTATTAGTTGATCTTACTTTCTATTTTTCGCATTCCTGTTTTTTCGGTAAAAGGAAGCTGGCTGTGTATTAATGCAATTAATTGATAAGCTATACTTTTCTCGTATGGGTTTCCTTCTTGTTGAAGCGTTCGCATAGCATCGAAAAAAACAAATTCTTCATGGAGCTCTAACGAAATGCTTTTTGGTGGTCGCTTACTGCTTGCTTTTCTGAATAACTCAAACCGTATCAATTTGCAAATGCTGTAATCTTTGTAGTATTCTGATTTTTGAAGTGATTCGCAAAAGGTCTCCAGCAATTCCTGATGTAGTTTTAAACCGTTGGCAATTGCATTAATTTCACTTTTTGTAAGCTTATTAATTTGCTTTTTTCCGTATTTGTCTGATAAATGAGCTTTCATAGTCTTACTTTTTTTATACAATGCGTTCGATTGTCGGTTAAATAGAACTGGAGGCAATTTGCAGCCGAAAATAGCGGTGACTTTCTAAAGGCTTCTTCCATTTTTTCGGTTATACGGTTGTAATCGTATCGGTTATACTTTAAAATTGAGTACCAAACCGGGTTAATTACTCTATCACCTTTGATAATTTGTAAATGTTCATTTCCGTTTTTTAGGAGAATTACCATTTTGATTTTGCTACAAACCGGGCAAAATATTTTGTTTCTTTTGCCACAAGTACATTTTTTATCGTTTCTCATGACTGTTATTTTTGACGGTGAATTTTGTTAAACTCTTTCTTGATTATTTCTGTAATTTGTTCGAAAATTTCAGCATTACAGTTATGCTCTACGTATTCAAAAACGCTTTGTAAATTAATCTGACCTTGGACGTATTTTCTAGCCGCTTTTTGCGCTTTTTTAAGGTCGGTGTGTTTTCTTGAATTGCGTAAATGTTCTAATTTTCGGGCTTTTTTAGATTTAGCCGGTTTCTTTTCTAAGCGGAAGAATCTATACGCATATTCAAAACTGCTTTCTTCTTTATGCGTTCGAGCGGTGTCGAAATAAATGGAAGGGTAACGAATATCCCACTCCGGGTTATTTTTTTGGTATTTATAAGCTTCTTTTAAAACTTTTAGCGATTTTTCCCAGCGTTCAGCAATTATCGGTTTGCTTAAAACATAGCCGTTAGGCGAAATAAATTTATCCTGTAACCAATACTTGTAAGCATTTTGCCAGCTTCCCGGATGCACCTCCATTTTTCCGAACAATCTTGCGGAAAATTTTAAAATATCCTGAATGGCCAACTCTTTAAAATCTTCCTGAAGCATCGAGCCGCGCAAGGCTTCTTCGTGAATGTATTTTTTAAAAATAGGGGAGTAGTCGTTATAATCGCCGGCGGCCAAATCTTTGCAAACATCGGTTTGATCTTCAAGCACGCTCAATAATTTTTCAGAAACCGGCTTTAAATTTTCGCCGGAAAAATTTTTTTCTGAATCTTGCTTGTTGGGTGTTCCAGTAGAAGTTCCAGTACAGTTGTTATCTGTTTGCGGTAGCAAACTCCTTTCATCCCTTATCTTATTCTTATCTGATAATGTTCTACTAGATACATTGTCATGTACAACTTTCTTAGTTCCAACTGAGTTAAACGACTGATTTTCAGTGGCGGTCGATTTTGGTGTTTTGTTGTCGGTAAGCGTTAAAATTTCAGGGTTTATACGCATTTTAACCGCCCTTTTAGAGCCTTTAAATTCATAGTCAACAAGTACCCTAGCTTCTTCTAAACGTTCTCTATGATGCCTAAAAGTGTTTTTTGAGACAGGTAAATTGGTGTAGCCGTCTCGCTCTATTGTAGTAATCTTGTTAGGGTAAATATCAACTTTCGGCATTTCGGCAGCAATATGAACCCCTAGACGTTTTCTTATTTGCTTCCTTTTGTACAATTGTTGGTTAAGCTGATGAAGAATGGCAATAAAAACCTTCTCGCTTTCTTTTTTAACTTCTTCTCGTAAATTCCTTTTTTGTAAATACCAACCGTCACGGTTTGTATTGTATTTTTCAACTAGCTTGTTGTATTCTTTAGGTGGGTAGGAGCGGTGCTGTTTTTTCCATATTTCTTCCCGAACCTTAGCTTCCATGTTTTGTTGTAAGCCTTTACGGAAACGCTTAACTTTTAAATTGTAGTCTCTAACCTTTGCATTAAGCTTCCAAACCTCAATATTGTACTTCTTAACGTATAAATTGTACTGTTTAATGGTTTCCTTAAAATCTTTAGTAGTAAGAATAGGGTGTATAAATTCCGGTTTTTTTTGCTCACCAACCGTGGCGGTTTGATTCACGGTTTTTTCGGTTTGATTGTTTTGGTTATTCAGAATTTTTTGCGTAATTTGCCCTAATAAGCTGCTGTTATTGTGCATTTGGTAGTTTATTTAGAAAAATCAGGAAGCAGGGCTGTAACCTTAATGCTTCCTTTTTTTTGGTTTATACTTAAAAAACCGAGCGCCGCTTTTGCTAAGCGCCCGGATAGGCATCTTGCCTGTGGGTATTTTTGGTTGAAACTCATTTTAATTTCTCTCAATATGAATTTCAACTCCTATGCTTTTGGGTTTTAAACGAACCGCAGTTTCAATAGAATCCCTTATTTTGTCTAAAACCGTATTCACAATTTTATCGGTTTCTGTTTCGGTTGTCTTTTGCTTTAAATCTCTATTTACCTTAATGAGGTATTCATTTTCATCAATAGAAAAAGTCCTGTCTAAACGATCTACTTTTTGTATAGCTTTGTCTAGTTGATCTAGATTTTGTAAGCGAATAATCACTTCGTGTTCGCTCCAAATAATTCTGCTGTTTGGGAAACTTTCTATTAAGTAAACTGCTAATTCGTTATCATTCATAATTTTTAATTTTCTAGTGCTATAAGTGCAGCAAGCGATTCTATATTTTCGGGTCTAAATTCTTCACCTAATTGCTCTGCTACTTTATCTTCTATTGTTTTTCGTGATTTAGATTTTGACTTAGCCTTTACCGGCTCTACCATTTGCTGCAATTTCTGCAATAGCGCACGTTGCTCCTCTTGGGGTAGAGAAGAAACAATTGGCAGTACGCTATTTGCAGTTAATTGGCTCATTTTATGATCTTGGTTGCTTTGCGTTGTGAGTAGAGTTCAGAGTAACCAGCTCTTTATTTTTAACTTTTTCAGCTATTTTTTCAATCGCCTCCTCTAAATAAAGGTTTGGTCTTTTACCTTTTATACAGAGCTTAATTGATTGGTTTTTAAATGGTTTACCGTTTAATTGTGTGATGCCTTCTCTTAGAAGTTGGGCTTCTATGAAACTTCCGTACCTATGCGGAAATATCTTTTTTAACCTTTTTTTATCCTTTTCAGTAAACATAATTTATATATTAGCGTTTAATAACCCGCACAAATGCGGCTAAACAATTTTTTGTACGGGTTAAACTCATTTTGTACAACAAATATACATGTAAATATTTGGTTTAACGTGTACAAAAGAGGTATTTGTTTTGTTAAAATTTGTACACTCTTGAATTACAGTGATTTATTTAAAGAAATTAGGCACAAAGCCAAGTTAAAACAGACAGAATTTGGTGAGAAATTAGGTGTGGGAGTTGGAACTATTCAAAAAATTGAAGGAGGAGAAAGAGAGCCTAGTAATACAATAAAGAAATTATTTCCTTATGTTTTTGGCGAATATTTAGGCGAGGAAGCAGCTCTAAATTATAATCTTCCGGAGTTTTCAAAAGAAACAGATACTGAGTTAGAAAATAAGCTTCAAGAAGCATTGAAAGAGAATGAGCAGTTAAAACTTCAAATTGAAACCTTGACTGACTTTAAAAATACCCAAGCTCGAACCATTGAACTTTTAGAAGATCGTATTGAATTGTATAAAATAAAGTACGAAAGCGAAAACAATAAGCCTAACAAAGCCGGCTAAGTGTAGTTTGGAATGGGGAGCGAAGCTAAAAAAATTTGTTTGGAATTGGTTTATTTTAAGCCGTAATTATATTTATAAAAGATGAGAAATAAGAAATTTCAAATATTTGTTTCTTCAACTTATACAGATTTAATCAATGAGCGTCAAGCAGCTGTTGAAGCTATATTAAGTTCGAGTAATATTCCTGCTGGAATGGAGTTGTTTTCGGCGGGTGATGAATCACAAATGACTGTTATTAAAAGGTGGATTGACGAATCTGATATATTTCTTTTAATTCTAGGGGGTAGATATGGAAGCCTTGAAAAAACTACTAAAAAAAGCTATACGGAGTTAGAATATGATTATGCTTTGGAACTAGAAAAACCATTATTTTCTGTTGTAATTAATGAAGATATTATAGAGGAAAGAGTAAAAAAATTCGGGTCGGATGTTATTGAGATTACCAACGCTGAAAAATTAAAAACGTTTAGAAAGAAAGTTTTACAAAACATGGTAAAGTTCTGGTCCGATGAAAAAGATATTAAATTAGCCATTCATGAAACTGTTGCAGAATTCAGCCATACTAAAAAGTTGATAGGTTGGGTAAGAGGCGATCAAGAAGTAAATTCAGGAGCTTTAGCTGAAGAAATTGCAAGACTTACAAAGGAGAATTCAGAATTAAGAGAAAAAGCAAATTCTCAAGAAAATGTACTCTATAACGGACTGAGTTTTGAGCAATTAACAGAATTATTGAAGAGACATAAAACAAAAATTGATGGAATCGAGTTAGACTTATATCAAGCATTACGGCGAATTTCGTTTGCTGTCAATGTTAATTGGTTTCTAGGTGATGATAAGAAGACTGCAGATGAATTAGTAAGATTTAAATTGCTTAAAGAAGTAAGAACGCTAAAAAATCCTCATCAGTCTTTTTACTCATTTACTGAAGATGGACATAATTATTATTTAAGAACTCTTATTAAACCTCAAAAAGTCACATACGAATTACCATTAAAAAAATAAAATTTATAATTGCTCGGATGTGCTAAGATTTTTGTGGAGACAAATTAAAAAGCGATAGGATTCTGTGTTAGAAAAACTGTAAGTCAAAATGAATATACTAAGTCCTAATTATTAGATAAATTTTATATCTTAGAGTATAATTATATATAGATATATGGAATTTTACCAGGTCTGGTCTGAATAAATTAGTATATTGACCCAATATATGTTTATTTATAGCTGAGAATAGAATGAATTTTATAGATTTATTTGCCGGTGCATCAGGTATGTCAGAGGGTTTTATTAATGCTGGCTTTGTACCTGTTTCACATATAGAAATGGATAAATATGCCTGTGATTCTATCAGAACCAGAGCGGTTTATCATTATCTAAAAGAAAATGATAAAGAAGATTATTATAATGATTATTTAAAAGGGAATATTTCCAGGGAAGAATTATATGAGCATGCTCCTAAACAAATTTTAGATTCCGTTTTAAATATTGAAATTAATGATAAATCTATAAAATCTATTTTTGAAAAAATAGATAAAAGACTGGGCGATAAAGAAATTGACTTGATTATAGGAGGTCCTCCTTGTCAGGCATATTCTATATTAGGAAGGCATCAAGAAAATATAGAAAACGATCCTAGAAATAAATTATATATTCAGTACGGTAGATTTTTAAAAAAATATCAACCGAGAGCTTTTGTTTTTGAAAACGTTCCGGGTTTATTGAGCGCACAGAAAGGTCAGCATTTTAAAAACCTAAAAACATATTTTCGTAAAATGGGTTATGAAGTATATCATGATAAATTAAACTCAGCTGATTATGGTGTGTTACAGGCGCGCAAGAGAATTATAATAGTAGGATGGAGAAAAGATAATGATCATGGGTTCCCAGCTATTGAAAAAATTAAAAGAAAGTTTACAGTTAATGATTGCTTTCAGGATCTGCCCAAATTAAAACCTGGTGAGGCATTAAAGGTTACACCATATTCATTAAATAAAAATGAATATTTAGAGAAGTATGAGTTGAGAAACGGAGTAGATTTTGTTACTCAACACATAGCCAGACCTCATAATGAGAGAGATTTAAATATATATAAAACAGCCATTAAAAAGTGGAATAGAGAAAGAGTACGTATTAAATATCCGGATTTGCCCTCACATCTTAAAACACATAAGAATGAGTCTTCGTTTATTGACAGGTTTAAAGTTGTAGATGGTAAGGGTGTTTCTCATACGGTGGTCGCTCATATTGCAAAAGACGGACATCATTATATTCACCCGGATATTAAACAGTGCCGTTCAATATCTGTAAGAGAAGCTGCGAGACTTCAGTCTTTTCCAGATAACTTTTTCTTTGAAGGGCCAAGAACAGCTGCTTTTAAACAAATTGGAAATGCAGTACCGCCATTAATGGCCAGTGCTATTGCAAATAAAATGAGAGAATATTTATGTCAGATTTAAATATTTCAAAAGAACACGAGGCTAATTTCAAGCCTAAAGCAAGATTGCTTTTGCAATTAGGAGATCAGCTTATAAAAAATGAAAGTATTGCTTTAGTTGAATTAGTTAAAAATTCCTATGATGCCGACGCTAACATTGTCAATATTTATATGGAGAATGTTGAAAATAAAGAAGAGGGTGTTATTATAATTGAAGATGACGGATTTGGTATGACTCCTGAAATTGTGGAAGATGTTTGGCTTGAACCAGGTAGTGATTTTAAATCAAAACAAATAAAAAATAAAGAAAAAACACCAAAATACAAAAGACTTCCAATTGGAGAAAAGGGTATTGGTCGTTTTGGAGTTCATAAGCTGGGAAATATAATCGAGCTTACTACAAAAGCAAAAAACAGTAATGAAGTATACGTTAAAATTAATTGGGAACATTTTGATGAATATGATTATTTAAGCGATGTACCTATAACAATTATTGAACGGAAAGAGCCTAAACTTTTTTCTAAGGGAAAAACCGGAACTAATATAACTATATCAAAATTAAGAGAATCTTGGACTAGAGGAATGGCAAGAAATGTAAAAAGATCTATAAATGCATTATCCTCTCCATTTGATAGATCAGATTTTTTTCAGCCTAATTATGAAGTTGTAGATAAACCGAAATGGTTTGATGGTATTATGGAGTGGGAAGATATCCAGGAATATTCTTTGTTTAACTTTGATATTACTTTATCTGGAAGCAAAATAGAAAAATTTGAATATAATTTTACTCCATGGAATACTATGAGTAAAGTTTTTCCTAATAAAATTACAGAAGAAGCAAATATAGTGAGTAACTATATAAACTTAGAGTATCCTAATAGTTTTGAAAAGGAGGTTGCAGGTAAAACTATTCATTTGAATAATTATAATATTGGAGAAATTAATTTTAAGGGATATGTGTTTGATCGTGATAGCTTTGTAATGAAAATGGGGGTTTCTGATAAATCAGGTTTTAAGGGTTACTTAAATTCAAACGGAGGTGTTCGGGTTTTTAGGGATAACCTGAGGGTTTATGATTATGGAGAGCGTGAAAATGACTGGTTAGGACTAGATTACCGGAGATTTCAACAACCTGCTAAAAGAATTAGTAATAATATTTTAATAGGCGCTGTATCTCTACAGCGTAGTGAAAGCGGTGATTTACAAGAAAAAACCAATAGAGAAGGATTTAAAGAAAATAATGCATATCAAGCATTTAAAGGGGCTATACTTCATTGTATTGAAATCATTGAAATAATAAGAGCACAGGACAAAAGAAAATTAAAGGAACGATACGGGCCAACTCCAAAATCTGCTCCTGTTATGTCAACTTTGAATGAAGCTAAACAATTTGTTCATGATAAGGTAAAAGAAAGTAATACACAGAAAACGATTATAAATTATTTTGATAAAATTGAAGCAGATTATAAAGCTTTAAGTAAAAATCTATTAAAAGCTGCCGGTGCCGGTTTGAGTATGTCAGTAGTGGTTCATGAGGTAGAGAAGATTATTTATGAAGTTAATACTGTACTTAAAAAAGAAAAGGCTTCTGAGCGAGTATTAAAACTTGTTGAGCACCTTTCATCTTTAATAGATGGTTATTCGGAAATAATCAGAACTTCAGATCAACAAAGCAGTAATTTGCTAAATGTTGTAGAGCAGGCAATTTTTAATGTGGAATATAGACTTCAATCGCATCAAATAGAAGTTATAAAAGGGTATAAAGAGAAAAAACCTAATTTCCCTAACGTTAAAATTGCCAAAAATTTACTGATTGGAAGTATTATGAATATTATAGATAATTCAATTTATTGGCTTGATAGAAAAAAAATAAACAAGATTGAAAATAATGAGAAATTCATAAAAAAACTTTTTATTGATATTGTAGTTGAAGAAAAGACAATTAATATAATTATCGCTGATAATGGAACTGGATTTATGATACCTACCGAAGATATGATTGAACCATTCGTTACGGCCAAATCAGGAGGTATAGGGTTAGGTCTTCATATCGCTAGTGAAATTATGGAAGCCCAAAAGGGGAGGTTAATTTTTCCCGATGAAGGAGATTTTGATATACCAGATGAATTTAAGGAGGGTGCATCAGTAGTTTTTGAGTTTAAAAAATAAATATTATGAGTTTACCTATTAATGGCCGTATTGCAATTGTAGATGATAAGATTGAACAGGCTCTCCCATTAATGAATAATTTTTCAAAAAGAAAAATTCCTTTTTCTTACTTTGATGCAACTAATGAAAATCTTCCTGAGGAAGACAATGTAGAAAATGATATAAGAGTATTATTCTTGGATGTAAATCTTTTAGACAACAAAGTTAGAAAGCCCAAAGAACTTAAAGCAAAATTGATCCCCGTACTGAAACGTATTATCACAAAAAAAAACTATCCATATGTAATCGTTTATTGGACTCGTCAGGAGGATCATACGAAAATGATTGAAAATGATATCTTTAAAAATGATCTTAAAGATAGAGCTCCTATTGCTTTTAAAAGTGTTTCAAAAGATAAGATTTTCAGTTACGCCGGAGAAATGAAGGAAGGAAGTGAAGAATTTATTGATTCTCTCTTTGAAGAAATAACAGGTTTGTTGAATAAGATACCTGTATATAAATATCTTTTGCATTGGGAAAATTTAATTCATAATTCCGCTGATTCAACTTTGCAAGACATTTTTAAAGATTATCACGACGAAAAAGAGTGGGAACATCACGCAAATTATATTTTTTCCAGATTATCTTTAAATACACTTGGAAAATCCTCATTTAAAAAGTCATCACCAAGAGAAAAAATTAGTAGTTCATTTAATGCCATGATTTATTTGTTTAATGACACCCTAGAAACAAAAATTAATTCTTTAGATCTTCGTGAGTATCAAGAAATAACGTTAGATAGCATAAATAATACTACTATAAATCATAGTATTAATTCGAAATTTTTAATTTCTAGAAATGAAAATGATTTCGAATACCCTGGATGTGTAGTGGAGGAATTAAATCATACTCAAGAAGGAAATTTTAAAGCTCTTCAAAAT
This sequence comes from Mesonia aquimarina, assembly GCF_003667275.1. GTDB lineage: Bacteria > Bacteroidota > Bacteroidia > Flavobacteriales > Flavobacteriaceae > Mesonia > Mesonia aquimarina. Next base: position 108,640 of record NZ_RCNV01000008.1, read on the forward strand.
AATTTAATAAATAGAGGTTTGCTAATAGATAGAATTAAAAAAGAATCCTCAGAGTTAGAAGAAAGAAAATTAGCTAAAGAGGTTGATAAGGAGGCTAAGAAAATTAGAGGGAAAATGCGGGAAAACTGGAAGAAAATATACGTAAATTTAACTCCTCTTTGTGATTTTGCCCAAGCAAAATACAAGTATAACAGATGTGTATATGGCTTATTAATCGAATCAAGTTTTCTTGAGTATATTGACACTAAGTCTGAAGCAGTTTTTTTATCCCCAAAGTTTACATTTGAAGGTAAAAGCATGGTACTTATATGTGATTTTCGCTATTTTTTTACGATTTTGAAAGGAGGTATAAAAGAAAAAGATAATTTAAATATAGTTTTTCGTCTTAGAAGACAAATTCTGAGTGAAATTCAGTCGAAGTTAGCTAGACACGTTAATAGGCAGGGAATTCTTTTTTTAGATGACTTTTAATTAATGTTATCTTCTTTCATATTTTAATGATCTATTTGAGCTTAGGATTTTCCTGAAGTCTATAATAATTCTTTAAAATCAAATTCCTAATATAGTTGTAAGGAGGTGTACCTATAAGTGCACCTATTTACGACTAAAAAAGTTTAATTTAAAATTATATAAGCCTGAAAATCAGCGCCTATTTCTTATAAAAACAGAGGATCTTTATTCAAAATCCAGTTTCTTCGGAAGTGCGGGTTCGATTCCCGCCTCGAGTACTGAATTAAAAACCTCTGTAAATGCAGAGGTTTTGTTGTTTATATAATATTATCTTATTTTAAAATAAATTGACATTTAAATAATAATGTTGTTAAAATAAATTAAAAGTCATAATTTTATAAGCTATCTATTGAATTGTTTATAAATTATGGTTGAAGTCTACAGAATTCCAAAGCTTTACTTTTATGTATTACTTTTTTTTATAAACATAATTGTTGCTCAAACTAGTGACATGGTTTATATGTTAGACGGCAAAGTTAATGAAGGGAAGGTAACCGCTATTAAACAAAATTCTATTAAATTTATTTATACAGGTGAAGATTTGGAGTATTCTTTTAAAAAAGAAAAAATTCATAAAATAGAATTTTCTAGTGGACGTATACAAGAAATAAACCCAGTAGAACACAAGACTGCATCTGTAAGTACAAAAAATAAACTTGCTATTATTCCATTTACCATGGTGTCTAACGATGCCGCTCTAACTCAAAAAACTGTAGCGGAAGATATACAGCATTCTTCAGTAATTTCCTTTGAAAAGCACACAACAGGATTAACCATCGTAGATCCTTTAAAAGTTAATGCGTTACTGATTAAAAATAGTATTACATCAGAAAGTATAAAACAGTTTATGCCTAATGAATTGGCAGAAATTTTAGGAGTTGAATACGTTGTGTATGGTATTGCGACCATTAATTACAAAGGTTCTAGATCTTCAGGTAGTACAAGCAGTGTATATAAAGAAAAAGATGAAAAATCTAAAGGCAAAACAACAGGTAAATCCTATGGTTCTAATTACTCTTCTACTACTGAGGAGTATAATACAAATATAGAGATGACTATTTATAATGATAAAGGGAACAATGTTTATAGTGTAAAAAGGAATTCTTTTGGTTCATCGTTAGATTCTTATAAGGCTACTTTGGATTATCTGATCAAGAGGTGTCCGTGGGGTTCTAAAGGTAAATAAACTTAGTTATATGTATATTGATTGTAAGCTTAACACTTGATTTATTCAATTTAAAAACTCTTTTTTTGGCCGCTTAGGTTGATTGTTCTTTAATCTTAATTACTGAATTTATGTATAAAATTAAACTTGCCTTATTGTTTTTGTTTCTTATCATCGTAAAAGTAAAAGCACAGACTGCAGACAGTACTACGGTTAAAAGCTATACAGATAAGTTAGCGTATTCTCTGAATTTCAGTACAGATATAGAAGAGTATTTTATATCTGATGGTGATATATCAGTACATTTAGAATCTAATAATTCAGTAAAACTATCGGCACAAGTCAATTATAGTTTTATAAATTTTAGTTTTGGTTTTGCGCCAAGTTTTTTACCAGGTAATGATGATGATGAATTAAAAGGGGAAAGCTCACTCACCGATTATCAGCTTAATCTATTTCCGGGGAGATTTGTTCAAAGCTTACATTATCGGCGAATAAAAGGTTTCTATGTGGAAAATACAGAAGACTTTTTCTCTAACTGGACAGAAGGCGAGGATGCTTATTTACAGTTTCCTGACTTAAAAGCCACTACGTGGGGAGGTAGTACGGGTTATGTGCTAAATCCTGATTTTTCAATTAGATCTGCTCTCAATCAGCAGGAATGGCAAATTATAAGCGTAGGAAGTTTAGTGCCTCAGCTGTCATATGATTTTATAAAATTAACTAATCGTACTAATGAGGTTGATTCAAAAGAAAATCAAATAGATATTAATGCTGCCTTGGGTTACTATTATAATTGGGCGATATCATCTAAATTAGTAATATCTCCTTATATAAATGCAGGTATTGGTCCTAGGTTTTATAAATATACGAGGGAAGATATAGAGGAAAAAGATTCTTACTTTGTTACAAAATATGGAGGTGGTGTTCAGTTTTCTTATAATACCGATAAATTATTTATGGGGTTGCGAGGAAGTTTTAAAGGGGCGTATTTTAATACAACCAGTGATGATGTAACAAACAATATTTGGTTTGGGGTATTTTATTTAGGTTATAGATTTGATCCTCCGGAATTCTTAAGAAAATTAAATAGCAAATCATAATAAACCTTGTTTTTAGGTGAACAAAAAATGCACCTATAATTGTACCTATTTAATAGTAAAAAATTTCACTTTTAAAATATACAAGCCTGAAAATCAAACCCTATTTTTTGTAAAAACAGCGGATGTTTATTCAAAATCCAGTTTCTTCGGAAGTGCGGGTTCGATTCCCGCCTCGAGTACTTAATTACAAAACCCCTGAATTTTCAGGGGTTTTTTGTTTTTTGGGTTGTAAAAAATCTATAAGATTGAAACGATCTCTATGCAAAAAAATAATAGACTTTTATAGTTTGTGGTATGCTCGATTTGGAATAACAATAGGGTTATTTTTTTAAAATTAATTAACTCTCTCTAAGGTTATATCATTTGGAATGCTAAAATAAGGCTCTCCTTGATATGCATCTTCATCATAATTACCACAAAAGACACAGGCAATTTCAAAATGAATTTTATCTGGACTATTAGGGTCAGAGTTCAATACTCTCGATATTAACGCACTTGGTGTTATTGGTTCGCCTCCAGGGGCATCTAAAGAGATATTCAAAGAAGGAATAGAGTATGCTTCTGTTAGTCTACCATAATCTATAATTAATCCTTGCAATAAAGTTCCAGACTTTGCATATAAACTAGGATAATTATCTAAAGGAGAACTATAAACTAACGTATTATTTTCATATAACTTATAACTTAGACCAATTCCGTCTTCATATAGATTGACATCAGGTGTAACCGTATGGTGTTTCGTGATCTTCTGTAAAATAATTTCAAACTTTTTATTGCCATTTACATATTCCCAAGTACCTTCAAAATAGTCTAAGTATCCATTAACATCTTTATAATAGTATAAGCCTGAACTATAGAAGTCTGCTGGCAAATTATATTCTTTTCCTCTTTCAATTACTATTTGCCCTTTACAGATTAAAGTTGAAGCGAGAAATAATAGTAGTAAAAAGTAATTTTTAAAAGTGGTATTTGTCATAACATTTTTCTTATTCTTAAAAAAGTTGAATTATTTCATTTATTCTTTTATTAATATAAAACTCTGCTGAGGTATACTATATTTGTTATTAAGACTTACGGTACCCTGTTCATGGCTAATAAACCCTTGATCCGTCATAGTTAATTCTGATTTTTCCACACCATTTTCTGTAAAATGTCTGAAATAATATAACATTACGCTGCCTGGTATATTAATATTAGGTTCATTAAAAAGAAGAGCTACTCTTACTTCCCCTGGATTACATCCTATACAAACATCTGGTATGCTACTATATTTTTGAATGATCCCACCGTATAGGTTATATGCATAAGGATCGCTATAGTTAATCTGTAAGTTTGGTAATGTATTTACTTTTTCAATTCCGTTTTCTACGTAACGATATTCACCAATTAAAATGTCTTCATAATAATTTACGCCTAGCATAGGACTTGCTGAATTGTCAATGTATTGCATTTCTTTCTTTACTAGGGTAATGGTGAGTAGCGTGTTTCCACTACTATATTGCCAAGTACCTTCAAATCTATCATAATCATTAAACGTATCTTTGTAATAGGCGCCCGCTATTGAAGCGTAATCTGGGTTGCTATACCTTGGTAGAACGGGCGATTGTGCTTTACAAAGCATAAAACTGAATAAAAGTGGGAGGATAAAAAATATCTTCATAATTGTAAAGCTGAGATTGTGTATCTTTATAATTGTTTGATTCATAGTTTTTAGCGTGGTACAAATAGCTGCTCTTACAGCAAGTTAACTAATAAGTATATTAAAATGAAAAAGTTGTTATATTTTTTGTTACCAGTATTTTTAATCTTATTTGCTTGTAAGGAGAAAAATACATCTTCATTACAGGAGGTTGAGAAAAAAAATCGAGCTACAACAAATCAAAAAATAATAGATTTATCGCACGATTATTCTAACGAAACAATTTATTGGGTTACTGCTGAAGAATTTCAATTAGATACTGTATTTAAAGGTCAAACCGATAAAGGGTTTTATTATTGTGCGAATAATTTTAGTACGGCAGAGCACGGCGGCACACATATAGACGCGCCTATACATTTTGCTGAAGGAGGGCTTTCAGTTGATGAAATTCCACTTGAAAAATTAATAGGACCAGGAATTAAAATCGATGTTTCTGCAAAAGCACTAAATAATCCTGATTATTTAATTGCAATTGATGATCTACTTGCGTGGGAAAATCAGCAGAAAATGAAAATTCCAAATGCTAGTATTGTGTTGTTAGAAACAGGGTATTCAAAATATTATCCGGATAAAGAAAAATATATGGGGACTGTAGATAGGGGAGAAGATGCTATAAAACAATTGCATTTTCCAGGGCTTTCTAAAGAAGCCGCAACTTGGCTTGTGGAAAAACGGAATATTAATGCTATTGGAATTGACACCCCAAGTATAGATTACGGTCAATCTGAATATTTTGAGAGTCATGTTATCTTACTTTCTGAAAATATTCCGGCTTTTGAAAATTTGACTAATTTAGATAAATTACCCGCCACTGAATTTAAAATAATTGCATTGCCTATGAAAATTAAAGAAGGTAGTGGAGCGCCGTTAAGAATTGTAGCTTTAAAAAAATAGTTAGAAAATCTGTAATGAAAAATAATATCTTATCGGTTATTCTTCTCTTTTTTACGCTTGCTGTTTTTAGTCAGAAAAAAGCAGATGAGCCAACTACGTATAAAGATGATTTGTCCTTTGGGTGGAAAGAAAATAATGACACGTTAAAATTAATTGCGCGAAGTAAAATTTTTGCTCCTATTCAACTTTATTTTTATTCAAGAAAAAACAATTCAGAACTCAATTCATTTCTATTGAAACCAAAGGATAGTGTGGTGTTAGCTAGTATTTTTAGTACTAAAGAAGATTCCCTAATCACCAATAGATTTAATGACAGTATTCGAGTTGGTTATTTTTTCGGACATAAATCTTTAATACATCCCAAGTTAGATTATCCTTACAGGCTTCCATTTAAAAAAGGGCGTAAGTATGAGGTTAGCCAGAGTTTTAACGGTAAAAATTCTCATCATAGTAAAAAATCTAAATATGCGATAGATTTTCAGTTAAATGCAGGAGAGAAAGTCTATGCTGCCAGGGGAGGAATTGTAGTTAAAGTAATTGATTGGTTTACTAAACAAGGTGGCAAAGAATTAATACATGCGGCCAATAAAATTGTAATTCTTCACGATGATGGAACCATGGCTTCTTATGTACATTTAGATTACAAAGGAAGTTTTGTTAAAGAAGGACAACGCATAAATAAAGGAGATAAAATTGGAGTTTCTGGCTTAACCGGTTATACAAGAGGTCCACATTTACATTTTGTTGTGCGAAAGGAAAATGATATTGCTATTCCTGTATATTTTGAAGGCTATATGGGAAAAACTCTTAAAACAGGAAAGCTATATAAAGTGAAATAAAGATTGCTAAGTTTCTTTTCAAATAAATTATATATATTTAATTGTTGTTTTTTGATGATATAAAATAAATCTAATCCAGCCTTAAAATTATGAAAATAATTGTGATGTTATTTTGTTTACTAGTGAGCTTCTCTTTGTTTTCTCAAGATTGGGATTTTGAAGCTCCAGACTACGATAAAATTGAAAAAAACATTCAACAGAAAAAATCAAATCTGTTTTATGAAACCTTAATGAAGAAATATTTACAAGCAGATGCTACCATGACGCTTCAAGAAAAAAGGCACCTCTATTATGGTTACACTTTTCAAGACGAATATTCTCCTTATGCGCGGTCAGCTTATAATGACAGTTTAAAAGTTGTGCTTGAAAAAGAAAATCATAACCCAAAAGATCTCGATAAAATTTTAAAGTTTAGCGATTCAATTTTATCGGCAAACCCATTCAGTATAAGAGCCTTAAATTATCAATCATACGTTTTAGAAAAAATGGACCGTAAAAAAGCTCTTAATAAAAAAGTAACACAATTAAGAATTATTATAGATGTCCTTATAAGTTCTGGAAACGGAACAAGTAAAGAAGATGCCTTTTATGTTATTTACACTATGCACGAATATGATTTGTTAGCTGTTTTAGGCTTTGAGTTTGGAGGTTCTCAAAAACTTATTGAACACTATGATTATTTAACGGTTTTAGAAAATAATGCCGGAGTTAAAGGGTTGTATTTTGATGTGAGCCCTTGTTTAAACTCTATGTTGAATTAAGTCGTTTTATAAATCCCAGCCAAAAATAGTTTGAAAAACAAAATCGCTTTCACTTCCGCTTTCTGCCGGTTTATTATCGTAATTTAAGGAGAACCCAAGATCTATATAGAAATCTAAAGGTAAGTCATATTTAAAATCAAATCGGTAATCTGCCCGCCATCTGCCGGACTCTGTAAAACTAGGATAGATATATAAATTAGTTAAAAGGCTGAGGTCGCCGATATCGTATAAATTTAATTCTGTTCCTACAAAACCTTCACCACTATTGTTATAAGTTTTTTGACCATTTACGCCAAAGGTTTCATTGTTAAACGATGCTCCTGCTTGTACGCCCCAATAAACCTGATTTGTGCGGACCAGGAATTTTCCCATACCTAATTTTCCTAAGGTACGTAAATCTATATTTTGTTCGGTGTTAGAAAGCCAAGAAACTTCTGCCAAAGTAAACCAATTTTTCTTTAGGTAATATTTAAATCCTAAGGCTGCATCTAAGCGATGTATGTCTGCAACACTGTCTTGTATAGAGCGAATATCGTTGTAACTACCATTTAGAGCCCAACGTCGTTCTTGGTATCCTAATGTACTACGGATGCTAAATTGACTAAGGTTGTTGGCTTTTGTGTAATTGTAGCCTAAGCCAAGGGATACAGAAAGTTTATCCCAAAAGCTAGATTTAACAGCATTTAAAAAAACGATATTGTCTTTTTGTACATCGCGAATTGTATCTGTAGCTCTTATTATGTTAACAGTTTTTTCTCCGCTACTTTCAACTTTTCCGTTGTAACGACCGCCAGATTTTAAATTAATTAAAAAAGAACTGGTTGTATAAATAGTTTTTATTTTATCCCATTCTATTTTAAAATCATCGTCGCTATAATCTGTTTCCATTGTGGCGACGCCACGGTTCATGGTTTTTAGTTCGCCAACAATAACGTTATTGTTGGTAAGAACTAGCGAATCATTTTGCGCTTGTATAGAATGAAAGCTTAAAAAACATACAAACGCGACACACAACTTTAGCTTAAATAGTATTTTGCTTATCATATTTTGGTTAGTTTTTCATAGAAAAGGATGATATAAAAATAATGATTTTTATAAATAATTGAAATTAATATAACTAATAAATTAACATTATTAGTAAATTATATTTACGTTATTAAGATTTATAGTATTTTTTAATCCAAAATATTTTTAGAATATTGTTGGTTATATTGGTTTTTATTTTATCTAAAGCCTTATAAAATCAGCTAAAAGTTTGATAATTTTTTAATCTCTTCAGTCAAATTTCAATTCAAAAATGTTAATTTGCTTTACCATATCTTATTTTCCAACTTATGCGAATTCTTGCTATAGACGATCAAAAACTTAGCCTGTACCCTTTAGAAAAAACACTTACAAGAGAAGGTTATGACTTTAAAGGATTAATGAACCCTAGAAAAGCAAAGGAGGTTATTGCTGATTTTAAACCAGATTTGGTAATAGTAGATTTAAATATGCCATTTTTTTCGGGTTTAGAAATAGTTGAATACATACGAAAGGAAGCGCAGTTAACAATTCCGGTAATTGTGTTAACAGGGGATGTAAATAAAGTTTCTATAGTAAAGGCTTTTGAACTTGGCGTAAATGACTATTTAAAAAAGCCAATCAGTTTAAAAGAAATTGTTGTTAGAATAAATAAAGTCTTAGGTAAACCCAATGATAATATAAGAGAAGATATTAAGGCTCGTGTAGAGAAAAGCTTTATTGGCTTGGTAATTCCGCTTCAAAATAATGAGAAATTACTTAAAAGTGAAGCGTTTATTAATTTTATAGAAAACACTTCCGGTTGTTTTATTTGTTTTGCCAACAACGGGAGTACCGACAATACCTTAGCTGAAATAGAAAAAATACGAAAAGGGCGAGAAGATAAAACTATTATTTATAATTTTAAAAAACCTCTAAAACGTTCTGAAGCAGTTCGCTTATCGGTTTTATATCTACACAGAATTTCTTCGTTAGATTTTGTGGGTTATATTAATACTTGGTTTATTCCCGCCATTGAATCTTGGAAAAAACTACCGCTTCAACAAAATAGAGTAACTGTTGGAGTGGCAAAAAAAACCAACGGAATAAAATATAGTTTGTATGTAAAACTCATTTTTAAAATGCTGATGAGACTTGATTTTAGTTATATGAATGTTGGTTTTATCGCAATGGATAAAAAAATTGTTGAAGGAGTTTTTAGAGAAAAATTTTTAAGTCAATATTTATTAAACGTAGAGGTTCTTATGCGTTTAAAAAGGCATTTTAGTAAAAATGATTTTAAAAACTTGCTTCAAAAAGAAGAATTAGATTTAACCATAACCTTAGAAGAACCTACTTCCTTTAAGCGAGAAACGCGTTTGCTAAAAGATTTTGTTAGAGTTGCTAAAGTGTATAAAAATGAGGATACCTTTATAGGGAAATCTAATTACGAAGATTTCTTCCCGAAATACCCAAATAAAATAATTGAATAATTATATATTAAGAAAAATTATCCTCTTTAAAATCCTTCAAAATGGTAGAAAGCTGCTCTGGGCCAACAGGTTTTATGATGTAATTTTTTACATCTTGATACCGTTTTACGCGGTTTACATCTTTTGGGTCTATAGAGCTAGAAATTACATAAATGTAAACTTTTTTAGGAGAAGGAATTTTAATAAACTCATCTAAAAACTCCCAACCGTCCATAATTGGCATATTAAGGTCTAGTAAAATAACGTCGGGAATATTCTCGTTATTTTCAATTATTGAAGATAAATTATCCAGTGCATCACGCCCATTTTTAAAGATTAATGTGCTTTCGCAAAAGTTAATTACATCCATCACTTTTTGAATACCAAAAACGTAAATAGGATCATCATCAATAATGCAAGTTAATTTTAAAGTGCTCATAACTTAGGTCGTTTTTTTTAAATAAATACTAAATGTAGTTCCTTCATCAACAGCACTTTCTACTTCAATTTTTCCGCCCATCGCTTGAATTTGGTTTTTGGTTAAAAATAAACCAATTCCGCGTGCATCTTCGTGTTCGTGAAAAGTTTTATACATTTTAAATAATTTATGTCCGTGTTTTTCTAAATCTATTCCCAATCCATTATCCTTAAAATCTATACGAATAAAAGCGTCTTCAACTTCAGCATTTACTTCTAAAAAACTAGCTTTAGAAGGTGAGCTGTATTTTATGGCATTAGAAATAAAGTTTAAGAAAATACTTTCTAAATAAGCCGGAACCGCTTTTACTTTAAGCGAAGCATCAACAGCCAGTGTTATTTTTAGGTTGTGTTGCTGTATTTGAGAGCTTAAATTTTCAATGGTTTTTTTGGCAACAGGAAGAACGGCAATAGACTCCATTGTGTTTTTTATGCTGTTGTGCATATTTACAATTTCAGAAAGATGCTCAATTGTCTCTTGTAAGTTGCTAGAAGCGCTAGAAAGCATAGTAATAATTTCGTCTTCCTCGTCCAGTTGACTTTCATATAATTCTAATAACATGCTAAAATTTCCGGCATGAGAACGTAAATTGTGAGAAACAATGTGGGCAAAGTTTTCTAAGCGTTCATTTTGTTCCTTACTTTTCTTAAATAATTTTTTTATTCGTTTTTCTGCACGCTTCATTTCAGTAATATCAATGAGCTGCGAAATAAAATATAAGTTTAAACCATCATTGTTTTTCACTATTGAAACCGCCAAAATAGCATAAACAATACTACCGTTTTTATGGTAATAGCGTTTCTCTAATTGGTAGTGGTCAATTTCGCCATCAAGTAGTCTTTTCAGTAAACTTAAATCCTTTTCTAAATCTTCAGGAACGGTAATATCTTGAAATGTAAGCTTGAAAAGTTCTTCCTTTGTGTAGCCCAGCATTAAACTGATGCGCTTGTTCACTTTTAGCCATTTTCCTTCTAGAGACACAAGCGCCATTCCCGTTGCACCATATTCAAAATTATTTTGAAATGCTTTTTCACTTATTTTAAGTTTTTCAGCGAGGCCTACATCATATGTTTTTTGATAAGCATTGGCTCGTGTAATTTTTTCTGAAGAAAATACAGCTATATAAAACTCTTCCTGTTGAAAACTAAAGCTTAAAAAATGTGCTTTTTTAGAAGCAATTTTTTTGCCATTTAAAAAGAAATAAGCTTCTGTTTTTATAGATTTAGCCTCACTTTTTTCAAGAGGTTCTTTAATTTCAAAAGAAAATTCTTCTGATTTAAAATCAGTTAATAAAAGTTTTAAGTGTTCTTGTAAAGCAGGATTAATATAAAAATTCTCAGGAGAATTTTTTTGGCTTATCAAGTAACCATAAAGTGCTTGATCTAGAATAAGTTGCCAGCATGTTGGGTTGTCTTGAAAAATGTTTAATAAAGAATGCTTAATATTCATGAAGGCTTTTTCTGAAAAAGTAAATGTAATAAAATATATTTCAATTTCGTGAAAAAGTAGGTCTTTGAAGAATTTTCTTGTTAATTAAAATCTTAAAAGTTCAACGATATATTGTACATTCGTGAAACCTTACTTTTAAATTTAATCTATGGATCAATTTTGGATTTATTTTAAATTAGGCCTTACCCATGTTTTAGATTGGAATGCTTATGATCATGTGCTTTTTCTAACTGTTTTGGTAGCAGCGTTTACCTTTTATGAATGGAAGCGCGTACTGTGGCTTGTCACATTATTTACCATTGGGCATACCTTATCCTTAATTTTAGCAGCTTATGGAATTGTACAAGTAAATTCTGCTTATGTAGAATTTTTAATTCCGATAACTATTTTAATTACTGCTTTATATAATATTTTTACCGTAGGCAAATCCAGCAAGCGTAATGGTGGCATGAGTTTGCTCTTTTTTACTACCTTATTTTTTGGTGTTATTCACGGCTTAGGTTTTTCGGGTTATTTTAAATTAATAACCAAAGGAACAAGTTCAAAATTACTGCCACTTTTAGAATTTGCTCTAGGAATTGAAACCGCTCAAATTATTGTAGTTTTTGTAGTTTTATTGCTTGCTTTTATCTTTCAATCTATTTTCAGATTTTCAAAAAGAGACTGGGTGTTGGTTATTTCATCAATAATAATAGGTTTAATTATTCCAATGCTTCGCGAAAATTGGGTGTGGTAACACAATAAAAAACACAGAATTTCTTTAACTATAAACAATTTGTAAGAATTGAAAAATGTCTGTAAAAAAACAATTAAAATTCGATAAGGCTTATCTCCGTATTGCTTCAGAATGGGGCAAACTCTCACATTGCAAACGTCGCCAAGTTGGTGCGTTAATCGTAAAAGACAGAATGATTATCTCTGACGGCTATAATGGTACGCCAACCGGTTTCGAAAATTGTTGCGAAGATGAAGAAGGTTTAACCAAATGGTACGTGCTCCACGCCGAAGCAAACGCCATTTTAAAAGTAGCCGGATCTACGCAATCTTGTAAAAATGCTACATTATATATTACGATGTCGCCTTGTAAAGATTGCAGTAAACTCATTCATCAAGCCGGAATAAAACGTTTGGTTTATAAACAAGGTTATAAGGATGATGCGGGCTTAGTTTTTCTTGAAAAAGCGGGTGTGGAAATTGTACAAATAACAGACACGGCAGCAAGTTGAAAAAATACGCATCAAAATATTTACCATTAATTATTGGCACAGCCTGTGCTTTGGGTGTTTTTTTGGGATCTTCTTTAGATTTTTCAGATTCATCTGAAAGTTTATTTACCTCAAACCCAAAAAAAGAAAAGCTCAATCGATTAATAGATTATATAGACTATGAATATGTAGATGAGGTAAATACTGATAGTATTGTAGATGTTACAGTAAATAATATCCTCAAGAATTTAGATCCACATTCTACTTACATTCCGAAGCAGAATTACGAAGAAGTTGCCGAAAATATGAAAGGTGATTTTGTAGGAATTGGAATTAGCTTTTATAAAATTAATGACACTATTGCTGTTATTCGTCCCTTGCCCGACAGTCCGAGTGAAATGGCAGGAATAGAGGCCGGTGACCGTATTCTGTACGCGAATGGAATTCCTTTATTTAATCAGGAAATTACAAACGATTCTTTAATGCATATCTTAAAAGGAGAAATTAATTCAACAGTCGATTTAAAAGTACATCGTCAAGGACAAAAAAAATTGTTAGACATTAAAGTTGAACGAAGTCTAATTCCCATTAAAAGTGTTGATGCAGCTTATATGCTCAATTCAAAATTAGGTTATGTAAAGGTCAATCGTTTTGCTGAAACCACGTATGATGAATTTGAGAAAGCTATAAAAAAGCTGCTTAAGGAAGGTGCTTCAGAATTGGTGCTGGATTTAAGAGATAATGGTGGAGGCTATTTAGATGAAGCCGTAAAAATTGCCGATGAATTTTTACAAAAAAATACGCTTGTTTTATTCACCAAAAACAAAAACGGAAACATAGAAAAAACGTTTGCCACCAAAAAAGGGCGATTTGAAAATAGTAAAATCTATGTGCTTATTAATGAAAATTCTGCTTCAGCTAGCGAAATTGTAGCCGGAGCTCTGCAAGATAATGATGTAGGAACTATTGTAGGTAGACGTTCTTACGGAAAAGGTCTGGTACAACGTGAAATGGAACTTGGCGATGGGAGTGCTGTGCGCTTAACTGTTGCGCGATATTATACACCTACCGGAAGATCTATTCAAAAACCTTACACAAATGGAAATAAAGCTTATCATCGAGAATATCAAAATAGGTATAGAAACGGAGAACTAGTTCATAAAGACAGCATAACGGTAAACGATTCCTTAAAATATACCACGCCAAAAGGCAAAATTGTGTATGGCGGCGGCGGTATTATTCCTGATGTTTTTGTGCCGAAAGATATTAATCAGCAAAAAGAAAGTTTAACGTATATGCTACGTGGCGGGGTAATGGATCGATTTATTTTTAATGAACTGGAAAAGGATCGTAAATTTTATAATCAGTTGAGTTTAGAAGAGTTTAGTAAAGAGGATATTGTTACCGAAAATACGGTGCAAGAATTTATAGATTACCTACGTCAATTTAATTATGATTATAAAACAGGAACTTATAAAAGTTTACTCAAGCAATATTTAAAAGCAACTATGGCCGAGCAACTTTTTGGAAGCAATGCCTTTGAGAAAATTGTGAATCAAAATGATGCGATGATTCAAAAAGTTCTTCAATTAGATGAAAAAGCAACTAACAATTAAGCTTCAGATTTACGCTTAATTTCTCTTGATATTAATAAAATAAGCATTAAAACAATTACGCAAAGCGAGCATAAAACGCAAGCTAAGGCAATGCTACTTTCTTTGCCAAATAAATTATTAAAGTCAAGCAAAGTACTGTTGTAGATTAACATTCCAATTGCTGAAAGTATTAAAAAGTAGATAAAATATTTCATTACTAGCTAAATAAATTTTGAATATTGGCTGCAAATAGTTTTACTGCGATGGCCAGTACTATTACACCAAAAATTTTACGCACCACGCTAATTCCTTGCTTTCCTAAAATCCGTTCAATTTTCCCTGAAGATTTTAAAACCAAAAAAACAAAGATAATATTTATGATGATAGCCACAATAATATTAACAATGTGGTATTCTGCTCGTAAAGATAAAATAGTGGTCATAGTTCCGGCTCCAGCAATTAATGGGAATGCCAATGGCACAATAGCAGCTGTTTCGGGGGCATCATCTTTATAAAGTTGAATTCCTAAAATCATTTCTATAGCCAAGAAAAATAAAATAAAAGCACCGGCTACAGCAAACGAGTTTACATCAATTCCAATAAGGTTTAATATTTCTTCTCCTACAAATAGAAAAACAACCATCAAAATACCGGCTACAATAGATGCTTTTTCACTTTGTATGTGTCCCGCTTTTTTTCGTAAATCAACAATAATTGGAATACTGCCAATAATATCGATTACGGCAAATAAAATCATACTAGCAGTAACTATTTCCTTAAAATCAAAATACATAATCTCTGTCTTAAAAATGCGCGCAAAATTAATTGAATTCTATTGAAACTAAAACCAAAGTGACTTAATATTTTTATAAAAAAAGCGGCTATTTTTTTGAGAGTTGTGGTATTCGGAAAAAATCCTTCTACCTTTGCAGCATGTTTCAGTTAAAAAAGACTATCGTTTCAGAAGATATCCTGAAAAAGGATTTTGTGTGTAACCTATCGGCTTGCAAAGGTGCCTGTTGCGTAGAAGGAGAAGCTGGCGCACCGGTAGAAAAAGAAGAAGGCGAAATTTTAAAAGAAATTTACCCAAAAATTAAACCTTATTTACGTAAAGATGGAATTGAGTCGATAGAAAAGCAAGGACTTTATACAGAAAATGATTTTGGAGAATTAGAAACACCACTTGTAAACGGAGCAGAATGTGCTTACGTTACTTTTGATGATAATAACACAGCACTCTGCGGTATAGAAGCAGCTTACCGAGCCGGAGAAATTGACTGGAAAAAACCAATTTCTTGCGAATTATATCCTGTGAGAATTCAAAAGTATTCTCAATTTTCAGCCGTAAATTATCACCGCTGGCCAATTTGTGATGATGCTTGTAGTTTAGGAAAAGAGTTGCAAACCCCAATTTACAAATTTGTAAAAGAAGCTCTTATAAAAAAGTTTGGCGAAGATTGGTATGAAGAGTTAGCAGCAACGGCAAAAAGATTGAGCTAAATTTATCGTTTTAATGTAAAATTAGCGACAAATTCTCTAGGTTCTCCGTTAATCTCATAAGTAACTCTAAACCAGTAGTCATTGCTGGGCATTTTAGTGTTATTGTAAAAGCCATTCCATCCTTTTTCTTGAGGATTTATGGTTGTTAGAAGTTTACCAAATCTGTCATGAATGTAAATTACAGCTTCTTTGTGGAGGTATAAGTCTTCGATATTCCAATAGTCATTATAACCGTCATTATTTGGGGTGAAAAATTTAGGGTATTTTAAAACTAAGACTTCGGTACTTGTTTCTCCACAGTTACCAGTTTTTCCTTTTACAGTAATTGAATGTATTCCTGATGTGACATTTTTAAAAATGGCACTAGTTTGAAATGGTTTGTTATCAAGTTGATATAAATACTCGCCAACACCATTAGTTATTATTACATTTATATTTGCTGAATCAGCAAAATCTTGAGTTTGCTTTACTTTAATAATAGGTTTAGCTGATTTTTCTACTATAATCTGTGTGGGTTTGTAATTGCAGTTTCCGCCGATATCGTCAGTTAGCTTTTCAGTTATAACAGTATATTTGCCTGATTGTTTGGCATTGAAACTTGATCCGGTGTGAACTAAAGATTGGTTTAAATACCAATTCACTATAAATTCATTTGGATTTAAATTAGAATAAAGGGTAAGTTCAGAAATAAGTTTCCCAGTTTTAGTGTCAAAACATAATGTTCCACCTTCAATAGAAAGGTTTAATAGAGGATGAATTGTAAGATTAAAATTTTTCTCTATAAAACAGTTTGAGTTGGTGTTAGATTCAGCATAAACATATATTGTTTGTTGTCCTGGAGTAGATATTAAATATTCATTTTCTTCAATAAGGTCTACTTTATTGGGAGCTCTATAATAGTTTACAGTATAAAGATTATTAGATAAATTTGGAAGCATATATTTTTCGCAAATTTCTATGTCTTCAAATATTGATAATTCTGGTGTTTCTGAAATAGTAACAGAAAAAGATGATTCATCTTCACAAGTAAATCGGTCGCCATTCTCAGCATAAATATATATGGTTTGACTAGTTTCAATTATTTTTCCAAAAGCTAATTGAGTGCCTTCTCCTCCAGGTTCAGTGAAATAATTACCGATGCTTAAATTCGGAAGTATATAGTTATTACAGGCTTCTACATTTTCAAAATCCTCAACTTCTATTCCTATGACATAAATTGTAAAAGTTTTTTCTTGAAAGCAAGGAGAGTTTTCGCCATTATCAAGGTAAATATAAATAGTTTGGGTTTCGTTAATAATTTCACCAGGATTGAGTAATGTTCCATTTCCGTTTGGTTCTGTATAAAAATTGCCTACAGGAAGTGTCGGGAGTTCAAATGGTTCACAGGTATATACATCACTAAAATTCTCGATAAGCGGTAATGGGTTGTCTATAATTTCAAATGAGCTATTGTTTGTGCAAGTCCCATCATCATTATAAATATAAATAGTTTGAGGTTCTGTAAGGATAGTGCCTGCGAATAGTTGAGTTCCTTCTCCTTCAGGTTCGGTAAAATACTCGCCATTTTGTAATTCTGGTAAGATGTAAAAATCTTCTTCACATGCTAATGAAACATCATCTAATTGATCTACCGGGGGGAGTTCTAAAATAGTAACGTTAAAAGAGAGGAAATCAGTACAGTTAGGATCAATAGCACTTTCGGCATAAATATATATGGTTTGGGAGTTTGTGATTACAGTTTCTCCCTCTATTTCAAACCCCTGACCTTCGGGAGCTGTACGATAAGTAACATTAGGTTGAGTTATGTTTGGTAATATATATTCTCCACATTCTGTAACATCTTCTTTAGGGTTTACAATTTTGATCAAAAAATTGTTTTGATTAGTACAAGTTCCATCATCAGCAAAAATATAAATATTTCGTGATGAATAGATTGTGGTTCCTGGCTCAAGAATTTGTCCTTGTCCGTCGGGATTTGTATAATATTTTCCATTGGTTAATTCTTGTAGAACATATGGAGAACAAGATAAAACGTTTTCCAAATCGTCTACTTGAGGGAGAGGTTCAATTTCTATTGTATATGGTGTGTTTTGACAAATGACACCGTCAATTTCTGCATAATAATAAAGTGTTGTTGTGTCTTCTAAAATTGTTCCTCCTGGGATTTCAGTACCATTACCACTAGGTCCATCGATAGCAGTATAAAATCCACCAACAGGAGGTACAGGAACAGTGTATTCTCCACACGATAATTCAGGGAGGTTGTATTCATCAATTAAGTTTATATAAAAGTCAGTTTGATTACTACATCCATTTTCATCAGGTCCAACTATAATCAGGTAAGTTCCGGATTCTTCAACGACATAACCGGGCTCTAATTCTTCACCGTCAGAATTTCTGTAGGTACCATTATTGATTTCAGGAAGTGTATAGCTACTACAAGCTACAACACTTTCTATATCGGGCGTTTCAGGAAGTGGGTTTTCAATTATGTCAAAACTATAATACATTAAACAGTCCGATCCATCTGTGGTGTGTAGTCTGATCCAAATAGTTTCTTCGGAAAAATTTGGAAAAAGGACATAAACAAGAGGGTTTTCTATAGCATTAACATTATTTTGAGCATCATCTAATGAAGTGAAAAAACTCCATTCAAAATCATCAATATTTTCATTGCTTAATGAAAAGTAAATTCTGTTTATGAGATTAATAATATAACCTCCGTTTGAGAAACATAGATTTAGATCTGTGGGAGGGATTACGTTTGTATCGGTAAATGTTATTTGGTCAGAAACTTCACAATTACCATTATTGTTGTTAAGAATAAGTTCATAAGTTCCTCCTTGAGAAACCTCTAAAGTTGATGAATTTTCACCATTGATGATTTCTCCATTTAATATCCAGGTATGATCGTAGATGTTTGAATTTAAGCCAGTATCTAATATTTCAATTTCACCAGGACAAAGTCGTTGGTCTTCTCCTAAGTCTAATGTGGTTTCAAAACTACCGGCTTCTATAAATATAGCAGAATCATAATCGCTATCATTAGAGTCGCCAATAATAAACCTTAGGCGATACGGATCGCCAGAATTTATGTTTGCCGAAGCTGTCATTATATTAGTGTAGCCTCTCATGTTAAGGGTAGATGCATTGGGATCAGAAACAACATAGGTATTAAAAAGACTAGGGTTTTCAGAAGAGCAAGAATTATTATACAAATTGTTCCTTATGTTTTTTACAGAAATAGGTATTGTAGAAGATGGGAGTACAGCTAAGTTTTGAGACTGTTGAGTGTTTAAGTTAGTCAGAACAAAAGCAATAGCATCGTTAGAAACACATTGCCATTCGCCATATTCGTTTGAAGCGAAAAGAAAATTGAAGCTGAAACTGTTTGATAATGGGATAAAGTCGAATTCTAAATAAGCAACATCTGTAATTGTAACATCTTGTCCGGAGTTTTCTACAAGGCTTTGAAGGAATTCGTCTCCTTGAGTGTTTATTTGACTGCTTAGGTTATTGCCTGTATAAATACCTTCAGAAAAATTTGCTTCGCCACTTCGGATAATAATTCCTTCAGAAATAGGAAAACTCCCTTCATTATTGTTAAAACTAGATACTGATAGTGGAGACGAATACTCTGCGTTAGAAATTTCTATACATCCATCATTAATTAAAAAATTTATTAGTTCATCAGCAGGTGAATTATTGTTGTTAACAGAAATACTCTGTGAGAAGGTGATACTAAAAAGTAGTGAAAATAAAATTAATAAATAAAATTTCATTCCATCGATATTTATTTTAAATAATTAACTATAAATATACGTTTAATTGAATGATATTTTAATTTTTTTGAAATAAATATGATTCCTGAGATGAAGGTTTTTTAAAACAACAATCATATTTTCTAAAGCCTTGTTTTTAAAGGTTTCTTTCTTTTTCATTTACACTAAATGTATGATTACGTGACATCTATAAGTTTATGAAGTTGAGCCCTTATCCTGTCTGGCTTTAAGCGCTGTGTTAAAAACTTGTTGAAAAAGTCAATGATTAATTTTACTAAACAGGATATTAATTTTCGATATTTGTTAGTCCCCTGTATTAGTATTTCTTTAATCAAAAATTTAAAAAAATGGCGCAAGTAGAACCAATTTTGCAAGAAAACAAAGATAGATTTGTCATATTCCCAATTCAGCACGAAGATATTTGGGAATGGTATAAAAAAATGGAAGCTAGCTTTTGGACGGCAGAAGAAATTGACTTACACCAAGATCTTTCAGATTGGGAAAACAAATTAAACGATGACGAGCGCTATTTTATAAAGCACATCTTAGCATTTTTTGCAGCTTCAGATGGTATTGTAAATGAAAATTTAGCCGAAAATTTCGTTAATGAAGTACAATATTCGGAAGCAAAATTCTTTTACGGCTTTCAAATAATGATGGAAAATATTCATTCTGAAACCTATTCGTTACTGATTGATACGTATGTAAAAGAAGAAAAAGAGCGCGATCGTCTGTTTAAAGCCATCGAAAACTTTCCAGCAATCAAGAAGAAAGCAGATTGGGCATTAAAATGGATCGAATCCGATTCTTTTGCAGAACGTCTTATTGCTTTTGCAGCCGTAGAAGGAATTTTCTTTTCAGGATCGTTCTGCTCTCTATTTTGGTTGAAAAAACGTGGAATTATGCCGGGCTTAACCTTTTCAAATGAGTTGATTTCTCGAGACGAAGGTGTTCATTGTGATTTTGCCGTGCATTTACACAATAAGCATTTGGTCAATAAAGTTCCAAAAGAACGTATTAGGGAAATTTTAGTTGATGCATTAAATATCGAGCGTGAGTTTATAACTGAATCTTTACCGGTAAGCTTAATCGGAATGAACGCCAAATTAATGACGCAGTATTTAGAATTTGTAACCGACAGATTATTGATAGAGTTAGAATGCGAAAAAGAATATGGTACCGCTAATCCATTTGATTTTATGGATATGATTAACCTACAGGGAAAAACAAATTTCTTTGAAAAACGCGTAGGCGAATATCAAAAAGCCGGTGTGATGAATAAAGATAAAGAAGATGACAGAATCAGTTTCGACGCCGATTTTTAGTCAACTTTTCACTCCAATCCAAAATTAAATAACCCGAAACCCACTTAATTTTTTAACGGAATTAAGTTTAGAATAAGAAAAAATCAACCTTGCGAAACAGCGGCGAGCAGCCACTTTTTCCGCTTAATTTAAATAGAGTAGCGCTATGTATGTAATTAAAAGAAACGGACAAAAAGAGCCGGTGATGTTCGATAAAATCACCGCCAGAGTTAGAAAATTATGCTATAGTTTAAATCCATTAGTCGAACCTACAAAAGTCGCTATGCGCGTAATTGAAGGTTTGTACGATGGTGTAACGACAAGCGAACTTGATAATCTAGCAGCAGAAGTAGCGGCAACCATGACAACCACGCATCCGGATTACGCACATTTGGCTGCAAGAATTTCGGTGTCTAATTTGCACAAAAACACCAAGAAAACTTTTTCTGAAGTAATGACCGATTTATATGAATATGTAAATCCACGTACCGGTAAAAAGGCACCATTGCTTTCAGATGAAGTATACAAAGTAATTATGGAAAATAAAGATATTCTGGATTCTAGAATTATCTACAACCGCGATTTCGGGTACGATTATTTCGGTTTTAAAACTTTAGAGCGCTCTTATTTATTAAAATTAGACGGAGAAATCGCAGAACGTCCGCAACATATGTTGATGCGCGTTTCCGTAGGAATTCATTTAAACGATATCGATTCAGCTTTAGAAACCTATGAGTTGATGTCTAAAAAATATTTTACTCACGCTACGCCAACTTTATTTAATTCAGGAACTCCAAAACCGCAAATGTCGTCTTGTTTCCTTTTAACCATGAAAGATGACAGCATTGACGGAATTTACGATACTTTAAAACAAACGGCAAAAATATCGCAATCTGCCGGGGGAATAGGATTGTCTATTCACAACATTCGCGCTACGGGATCGTATATTTCAGGAACTAACGGAACTTCTAACGGAATTGTACCAATGCTTCGTGTGTATAACGATACAGCGCGTTATGTAGATCAAGGGGGCGGAAAACGAAAAGGTTCTTTCGCTATGTATGTGGAGCCTTGGCACGCCGATATTTTCGATTTCTTAGACTTGAAGAAAAATCACGGAGCGGAAGAACGTCGTGCCAGAGATTTATTCTATGCGATGTGGATTCCAGATTTGTTTATGAAAAGAGTAGAAGAAGATTCTACGTGGACGCTGATGTGTCCGAATGAATGCCCAAATTTATTCAACGTTCACGGTGAAGAATTTGAAAAACTTTACACCAAATACGAAGAAGAAGGAAAAGGAAGAAAAACTATAAAAGCGCGTGAACTTTGGGAGAAAATTTTAGAATCTCAAATTGAAACCGGAACGCCTTATATGTTGTACAAAGATTCGGCGAACAGAAAATCGAATCAGAAAAATTTAGGAACTATTCGTTCTTCAAATTTATGTACAGAAATTCTGGAATATACGAGTCCAGATGAGGTTGCGGTTTGTAATTTAGCTTCCATCGCTTTACCAATGTTTGTAAAAGATGGTCAGTTCGATCACAAAGAATTGTTCAAAATTACCAAGCGTGTTATTAAGAATTTAAATAAAGTAATCGATAGAAATTACTACCCGGTAAAAGAAGCCGAAAATTCTAATTTTCGTCATCGTCCGGTTGGATTAGGAATTCAAGGTTTAGCCGATGCGTTTATAAAACTACGCATGCCGTTTACCAGTGATGATGCGAAAAAATTAAACCAAGAAATTTTTGAAACGCTTTATTTTGGTGCTGTAACCGCTTCGATGGAATTAGCAAAAGAAGAAGGTCCTTATTCAACTTACGAAGGTTCACCAATTAGTCAAGGAGAATTTCAATATAATTTGTGGGGAATTAAAGATGAAGATTTAAGCGGAAGATGGGATTGGAAAAACCTACGTGAAAAAGTATTGAAAAACGGTGTTCGAAATTCATTATTACTAGCGCCAATGCCAACAGCGTCAACTTCTCAAATTTTAGGAAATAATGAAGCTTTTGAACCGTATACCTCTAACATTTACACAAGACGTGTACTTTCAGGAGAATTTATTGTGGTAAATAAACATTTGTTGGAAGATTTGGTACGTTTAGATTTATGGACCGATGATGTAAAAGACGCCATTATGCGCGCAAACGGATCTGTTCAAGGTATTGATGTGATTCCTCAGGAATTAAAAGAACTGTATAAAACCGTATGGGAATTATCAATGAAAGATATTATTGATATGTCGCGTCAGCGTGGGTATTTTATAGATCAGTCGCAATCGCTCAACTTATTTATGGAAGGCGCAACGATGGCAAAATTAACCTCAATGCATTTCTACGCTTGGAAAAGCGGACTTAAAACGGGAATGTATTACTTAAGAACAAAATCTGCCGTAGATGCCATTAAATTTACGTTGAGTAATGAGAAAAAAGCATCACCAGAGCAACAAGAAGCTGCTGCAAAAGCTGCGGAAACGTTAAAAGCTGAGCGACTTAAAGCACAACAAAAGAAAGAAGAACCCGTAACGCCGGAAGGAACCTCGCTTTCTCCGGAAGAATTACGAAACATAATTAAACAGTCTAAAGAATCTGAAGGAGACGATTGTTTAATGTGCGGTTCTTAATTTTTATTTTATAGTTAATAAACGAAGAGGCTATTTAAAAAGTTGATGTTGGTCAACCTGAACTTGATTCAGGTTCTCATTTGGTTTTTTTAATCATTGGTGAGATCCTGTTCCGATAGTTATCGGAAAAAATTCAGAATGACAGTTTTATAACTTTTTAGATAGCCTCTTTTTTATATTTTTACCTTTTCAACATAATTCTATGAACTGGCAACAATTACTTTCCTTACAACGCGCAGGCGATAAAAAAGTTAGACTCCGTAAAGATCAAGATGAAACGCGCTTAGGTTTTGAAGTCGATTACGATCGCGTGATTTTTTCTTCCGCATTTAGAAGTCTGCAAGATAAAACGCAAGTAATTCCGCTTTCAAAAACCGATTTTGTCCACACGCGATTAACGCACAGTTTAGAAGTTTCGGTTGTCGGGCGATCGTTAGGAAGAATTGTCGGAAAAAAAATACTAGAAAAATATCCAGAATTAGCGAAAACCTACGGCTACCAATTTAATGATTTTGGAGCAATTGTCGCTGCCGCAGCATTAGCACATGATATTGGGAATCCGCCTTTCGGGCATTCAGGAGAAAAAGCAATTGGCGAATATTTTAAAACCGGAAACGGCAAACGTTTTAAAGAGCAATTAAGCGAAAAAGAATACCACGATTTAACCCATTTTGAAGGAAACGCCAATGGATTTAAATTATTAACTGAAACTAGAAACGGAACAAAAGATGGTTTGCGTTTATCGTATGCTACGCTTGGCGCGTTTACGAAATATCCAAAAGAATCGCTTCCGCATAAACCTTCAAAAAAAATAGGTGATAAAAAATTCGGTTACTTTCAAAGTGAAAAAAATATTTTTGAAGATGTGGCGAAAGAGCTTGGTTTATTGTCCACAGGAAACGATGACGATGTTCATTTTAAACGGCATCCGTTAACTTTTTTAGTGGAAGCCGCAGATGACATTTGTTACACCATAATTGATTTTGAAGACGGAATAAACCTCGGTTTAATCGAAGAAGAATTTGCCTTAGAATATTTAATAAAACTGGTAAAAGACACGATTGATATTGAAAAATATCATGCGTTAACTACTAAAAACAGTCGGTTGAGTTATTTGCGTTCGTTAGCAATCAATACGTTAATCCAAGAAGCTACGCGTGTTTTTATTGAAAACGAAGAAGAAATTCTAAGCGGAGGATTTTCGTTTTCATTATTAGAAAGATCAAATTTTACCGCGCAAATAGAAGATATACTTTCCATTAGCAGAAATAAAATTTATCAAAGTAATGAAGTGATGGAAAAAGAAATCGCGGGCTACAAAATAATTTCTACGTTGTTAGAGGTGTACACTGTTGCTGTTCAAAATTATAAAAACCATGAAGCTACTAATTACGATAAGTTAATTATCAATAGTTTGCTAACCGAAAACGAGTTTGAAAACAAGTCAACTTATGAATGGCTAATTAGCCTATCGAGTCAAGTAGCATCCTTAACTGATGGGAATGCTTTACGGATTTATAGAAAACTTTCCGGTTTCGATAGTTACTAAATTGCTGTAGCAAATAATAGATAGTCTTTTAATTAAACTGTATTTTTAAAAAAAACATCCGATGTACAAAACTACTTTTTTATTTTTACTGGCGCTTTTTGTGTCTTTTTCTTTTCAAGCCCAAGAGCAAGTTGAACAATTGTGCAAGGATTATTTACTAAAAAATCAACAGAGTTTTCTTGAAAGTGATGTTCAAGATTTAAAGATAATTTCTGAGCATTATTCACAAAATAAAGCATACAATTATGTATATGTTCAACAATTTTTAGATGAAAATCCTATTCAGAATGCTATGGGTACATTTGTTATCAAAAATGGAGAAGTAGTTTCTTATCAAGGCAATTTTATTCGAAATATTGATGCGAAAAAAAATATAAGTCAGCCGAAAATTTCTCCAATAGAGGCATTAAAAAAGGCAACAGAAAACGTAAAAATAAATTACGAAGGAGAAGTTCGCTTAATTGAATCAGAAAATAAACTCCTTGTAAAAGCACCAGAAATCAGTGACCAAGCAATTCCTGTAGACTTAATTTATATTGCTGAAGAAGAAAAATTAAGCTTAAGCTGGAAATTAGTAATCAAAAAAAATAATCATTGGTGGTCAATTGCCGTTGATGCCAATTCGGGTAAGATCCTTTGGAAAAATGATTGGGTTAACGAATGTAGTTTTGATTCATTTGAAAATGACAAAAAAAGTGTTTTAGAAAAAAAACTTGCGAAAAATGCCATAGTTTTTTCTACTAACGCAAGTTATAACGTTTATGAAAGACCTATTGCATCTCCGGATCACGGGAGTAGAACGCTAGTAAATTCGCCCGAAAATTTAAATGCCTCACCATTTGGTTGGCACGATGATAACGGGGTCGATGGCGAAGAATACACCGATACACGCGGAAATAATGTTTGGGCTTATGAAAATAGAGATGGTGATAATAATGTAGGTAGGTTTGCTGAAGGTGGAACAAATTTGGTATTTGACCAAAATTTAAATTTAAATCAAGATCCGTTAGCTTATGTAGATGCAGCAACGGTTAATTTATTTTACTGGAATAATTTAATGCATGATGTTTGGCACGAATACGGTTTTGATGAAGCCAGCGGAAATTTTCAAACTACAAATTATGGAAGTGTAGGTTTTGGTTCAGATCAAGTTTTAGCTAGAGCACAAGACGGAGCAAATAACGGACCTGGAAATAACGCTACTTTTGGAACACCGCCAGATGGGCAAAGTGGTGTTATGCGCATGTTTACGTGGGGTTCTACTGATCCACCTTTTTTGTTATCAATTAATTCCCCACAATCCTTAGCCGGTAATTATGAAGCTTTACAAGCGGTTTTTGCGGCAAATATTCCGATCAGCGGTATTCAGTCAGATTTAGTATTAATTGAGGAATCAAACTCTTTTACATCAGATCCATATGACGCTTGCGAAACGATTGCTAACGCTAATCAACTTAATGGGAATATTGCAGTCATCAGAAGAGGAACCTGTTCTTTTTTAGAGAAAATTCAGAAAGTACAAAATGCAGGAGCAGTAGGCGCAATTATTGTCAATAATGTTGGCGGAGATGTAATTTATATGCAAAGTAATTCTACGCCAAATATTACTATTCCAGCCATTATGATTTCTCAATCCGATGGAACTCCATTAATCAATAGTTTAATAGCAAATCAAACAATTAACGGAACCTTAGAAAATATAGGACCTTTTGGAAAAGATGGCGATTTTGATGCCGGTATTATTGCACATGAATATGGTCACGGTATTTCTAACCGATTAACAGGAGGTGCCGCAAGTGCAGATTGTTTAGTAGGTTGTGTAGATTACGATCAAAATGGAAATTGCATTCAAGCAACCGAACAAATGGGAGAAGGTTGGAGCGATTATTTTGCTTTAGTGATGACTCAAAAAACTACTGACCAGGCTGAAGATGCAAAAGGAATAGCGACTTATGTAACTAATCAGCCAATCGACGGAACAGGGATTAGAAATGCACCCTATTCAACTGATTTTTCAGTAAATGATTTTACTTATGGCGATACCAATAACACCTCGCAACTTAGCGCTCCGCACGGCGTAGGTTTTGTTTGGGCAACAATGTTATGGGATTTGCATTGGGCGTTTATTGGCGAATATGGTTTTGATGATGATATTTACAACGGTACGGGAGGAAACAATAAAGTGATGCAATTAGTAATTGACGGCCTTAAATTACAAACCTGTAATCCCGGTTTTGTAGATGGGCGTGATGCTATTTTACAAGCCGATATTTTACAAAATAATGGCGATAATCAATGTTTAATTTGGTCGGTTTTTGCTAATCGAGGATTGGGTTATAGCGCAACTCAAGGAAGTTCTTTATCGAGAACAGATCAAACCGAAGCTTTTGATATGCCACCAAACGCTGTGTTAGATTGTAGTTTAGGAATAGGTGCTACTGAAGAAAATTTATGGCGAGTTTATCCAAATCCAACGAATGGTTTAGTGACAATCAGCACAAAAAACTCCGTGAATAATTCAGCTGAAATAAATATTTTTGACATCAACGGACGAGAAGTTTTTACGGCAACGACAACCGCAAGTCAGCCTGTAGACGTGTCTAGCTTGACTACTGGGGTGTATATTCTAAAAATTCAATCAGGAGAAAAAATACAAACTGAAAAATTAATTGTGGAGTAGGTTATTTTATTAATAGTGGTAGTACATTTGAAAAACACAAAATGATAAAAATAAAACCAATTTTTAACAAATTAATCTTTCTGCTTCTGTTCTGCATATCTTTTGGAATTGAAGCCCAAAACATTTTCGAAGTAAAATTTGAAGGTTGTAATACTGACAGATTTGCAACCGAAAAAGACTCAATAGAAGTTAAGTCAATTGACAAAGATTTGGTTTACGTTTTAGCAAATAATTTGGAAAAAGAAAATGTACAAAAAATCAAAGGACTGTTGAGTTGCCAAATCATAGTAGACCTAAATGGAAAATCCTGTCTTTTAAGTGTGAATAATGAAACGAATATTTCTACTGAAAAATTAAACTTAAAAGAAATTATTGACCAAAATCTGAGCTGGGAAAAACCAGTTGAAAAAACCTCTGTGATAGTAGCAATTATGTTTTACGGAAAGTCAGTTGAGAAAAAAAGAATTGGTATGAGTAGCGAAAAAGGTTTTCATCCAATTGAATAAAAACGTTTCCACAACAACTAACACAAGTAATTTTAAATCATTAGTGGCCTGATAAAATTTCCTCTTCTAAAGCAGCTATAATTTTTTTAACAGAAATTCCGGCTAATTCATGAAGTTCTGCGGTTTTTCCTTGTTCTATAAATTCATCTTGAATTCCTATAGGGATAATTGAAGATTGGTATCGATTTTTGTTTGCAAAACTCAACACGGCTTCATTAAAACCACCACAAACAGCACCGTCTTCAATCGTAATTACTTTTTTGAATTTTTTAAAGATTTGATGCAATTGTTCTTCATCTAAGGGTTTTACAAAACGCATATCAATAATTTCAATAGAGTTTTCAGGAAAAGATTTTGCTGCTTCTTTTACATTTTGAAGCATATTCCCTACGCTTAATACCGCTATTTTTTTGCCCGACTGAATTTTTTTAGAGCTTCCTATTTTAATTTTTTCAAGAGGTTTTTTCCAATCTTTTATCGTTCCGCGACCGCGGGGGTATCGGATAGCTATTGGATGATTTAAGCCTAAAGAAGCTGTGTATAGTATATTTCTTAACTCTAGTTCATCAGAAGGAGTAGCAATTAGCATATTAGGGATACAGCGTAAATAGGCAATATCAAAAACACCATGATGCGTAGCGCCGTCTTCACCAACCAAACCGGCACGATCAATACAAAAAATAACGGGTAAATTTTGTAAGGCAACATCGTGAATAACCTGATCATAAGCGCGTTGTAAAAACGTGGAATAAATAGCGCAAAAAACTACTTTTCCTTGGGTTGCCATTCCTGCAGAAAGCGTTACGGCGTGTTGTTCGGCAATTCCTACATCAAAAGCGCGATCGGGAAATTTTTGCATCATAAATTTTAACGAACTTCCGGTTGGCATGGCCGGTGTAATGCCGATAATGTTTTTATTTTCATGGGCTAAGTCAACTAAGGTTAACCCAAAAACATCTTGAAATTTAGGAGGAAGATGTTGATCATTTTTTGGAAAAACTTCCCCGGTTTTTTTATCAAATTTTCCGGGTGCGTGATAGGTTACTTGATCTTCTTCAGCTTTTTGTAAACCTTTCCCTTTTTTGGTAATAACGTGTAAAAATTTTGGTCCGTTTACTTTTTTCAATTTTTCAAAAGCTGAAAAAAGTGAATCAAAATTATGCCCGTCAATTGGGCCGGAATAATGAAAGTTTAAGGCTTCAATAATATTAGCTTGTTTCGGTTTTTTTTCGATGCCGGCTTTGGTTAAATATTCTTTCAACGCGCCAACACTTGGGTCAATTCCAATAGCATTATCGTTTAAAATTATCCATAAATCAGTATTG
Organism: Mesonia aquimarina; assembly: GCF_003667275.1. Taxonomy (GTDB): domain Bacteria; phylum Bacteroidota; class Bacteroidia; order Flavobacteriales; family Flavobacteriaceae; genus Mesonia; species Mesonia aquimarina. Next base: position 138,090 of record NZ_RCNV01000008.1, read on the forward strand.
GTTACGCCAGCATGGTTTAAGCCTTCAAACGCCATTCCGCTTGCAATAGAAGCATCACCAATTACGGCGATATGTTGTTTGTTTTCTCCATTTAACTTAGAAGCGATAGCCATTCCTAAAGCCGCTGAAATGGAGGTTGAGCTGTGGCCCACGCCGAAGGTGTCAAAAATACTTTCGCTTCTTTTCGGGAAACCGCTCAAGCCGTTTAATTTCCTGTTGGTGCCAAAGTTATTTTTTCTGCCGGTTAAAATCTTATGTCCGTAAGCTTGGTGTCCCACGTCCCAAACCAATAAATCTTTTGGCGTATTAAAAAAATAATGCAACGCAATTGTTAGTTCTACCACACCTAAACTTGCGCCTAGATGTCCTTCTTTAGCAGCCACAACATCAATAATAAATTCACGCAATTCTTTAGCGAGTTGCGGTAATTTTTCAGCAGGAATTTTTCTTAAATCTTCCGGCGTGTTTATGGTATTTAAAATTGAAGTTTGCATACCTTGCAAAGGTAAGTTTTGAAATGATATTATAAACAATATGATAGAAGCTTTTGACGATTCTTATTTTATGAAGAAAGCGCTTGCAGAAGCACATTTAGCTTTTGAACGTGACGAAATTCCGGTTGGCGCAGTGATTGTGAGCAACCAAACTATTATTGCTCGCGGTCATAATTTAACCGAAATGCTGACCGATGTTACCGCTCATGCCGAAATGCAAACTATAACAGCCGCGGCAAATTATTTAGGTGGAAAATATCTACGCGATTGTACGATGTATGTCACGTTAGAACCTTGCCAAATGTGTGCCGGTGCGTTGTATTGGAGTCAGCTTTCTCGTTTGGTAATTGCCGCGCCAGATGAACGTCGTGGATATCGAAAAATGGGAGCGCAATTGCATCCAAAAACTAAGGTGGAATTTGGTTTGATGGAAACAGAGGCCTCTAAATTATTAAAAGATTTTTTTCAAAAAAAGCGTTAATCTGGAGGTTGATAATTTAAAGGGAGTAATGACGATACTTTTTGTTTTCCCATAGCACCACCAAAATAGAATAAAGTTGCGGGATAAAAATTACCATAGTTATCAATAGTAAACATTAAACTATCTTTTTTAGGATAAGCTGACTGAACAAATGATTGGTGATCTAAATTATTATTATAAAGAATTGTTAAGCGGGGTTTTAGCAACGTAATTTCAGACTGATTTTCTTTTTGATTAACTTTTAAATATTGATATAGTGGTCGTTCATATCTCTTGTGAAAAATACGATAATCATTTTCTTCTAATTTCTCCTTAGATAAGGACCGCATAAAATGCATAATAGAACCGTAATAGGTTTCCTCTCTTCTCTTTATATATCTTCTTCGAACTCTTTTTTTTAATTCTTTAAAATAACTAGAACCAGATAAAAAGAAAGTTTGCGGACGATATACTTGTTGTCCACTCAAAAGAATTCTTTTTGATGAAGTAAAATTTATTGAAAAGTCTTTTAAAGAATATTCTATAATATATCCTAAATACGGATTTTCAATTTGAAGCGGAACCTCACACCAAGCTTTTAATTCTTTTTTTGAAGGCCTAAATCTTAATCGAATTTTATCTTCGTTTAAAATTTTGCAGTCTTTTTCTTGGTAATCTTCTCCCAAGAAATATTCTCTAAAGTAACGTAGTTTCTTTTCGCGCGACCAAGGATCGGCTTCTAACACTACGCCTTCTATGCTTTCAGGTTGCAATTTTAAATCAATTGTCCCGAAATCTACTAGTTTTCCTTTTTGGTTTATGGGGAGTGCTTTGGTTTCGTAACCTAAATAACGAACAATAAGCAACGCATTTGTATTTTCTTCTACATTCAATTTAAAGACTCCCTCCTTGTCGGTAATTGTACCCAAGCTAGAACCATCTATGTAAATATTTACACCTTCTAAATTTTTTCCAGATTCCTGATCAACTATTTTTCCAGTTAATTGCTGTTGTGCAAAGCAAAGTGTAGGAAGGAAAAAGATGCAAAATAAAATATTGAAGAAGAGTAATGGCTTCAAATAATTTAGTGCAAATGGATTAAAAATTTTAAAAGGCATAAAATAGAATTAAGCTTTTATATTTTATAAAGTTATGAAAAAGCTTGTTTTTATAAACTCAGTTATTAAATTTTGTTTGAATGAGATGTTTCGTTCATCAAAAATAGTTAATGAAATAAAAACTATAAATGCCTATAGAGTACAAAAGATAACCGCTTATTATCAGGTGAATAATGTTCAAAGTCCTGTTAGAAATCAAAAGGTGAATTTTCTCATGATGGCACAATAAAAAATTTGTATTTAGAAGTTAACTGTAACGATGGATTTAAAGGCACAGCTAGAAGTTCAGAGTTAAGTTTAAAAATCAATGAATATGGTAGAAATATGCTGAGAATTCAATCGTGGCCTTTCATATCGAGAAAATGTAACAAAGAAGATAGTGCTAATTTTGGGACTTTAGAAATTCTAGAGGTTAATGATTTCCATCTAATTTCTTCTCCAATTCTTCCTGAAATTCTTCCATAACAGGTTTTACGGTAGATTCTGGTAAGTCTGCAATTCTAATATACATTAATCCATCTACAGAATTATTAAAAAGTGGATCTACATTAAAAGAAACCACTTTTGCATTTTGCTTGATGTATTTTTTCAATAAAACAGGCATCCGTAAACTATCGGGTTCTAATTCGTCAATTAATTTGTCGAATCTATTTAAATCAGCTTTACTTTCATCAAATACAAAATCTTTATCAACGTCTTTCAGTTTTACTTTGTATTCTTTTTTTGGTCTTACATATTGTGCAACATAGGGATCGTAATAATGAGATTTCATAAACTCGATCATCATCGATTTTGAAAAAGAAGAAAACTTATTGCTAATGCTAACGCCACCAATTAAATATTTATGTTCAGGAAAACGTAAGGTACAATGCACAATTCCTTTCCATAATAAAAATAAAGGCATCGGTTTTTGCTGATATTCTTTAACAATAAAAGCACGTCCCATTTCTATAGATTCGCTCATCAGCTTATGCAATTCTGGTTCAAATCTAAAAAGTTGCTGGAGATAAAAACCATCGATTCCATATTTCGGGAAAATTTTAGCTCCAAATCCCATTCGGTAAGCTCCTACAATTTTATGTGCATCATTATCATACAAAAACATGTGATGATAATAATCGTCAAACTCATCTAAATCTGTTGGGTTGTTGGTACCTTCTCCAATTGCACGGAAGGTTATTTCACGTAATCGGCCAATTTCATTAACAATATTTGGAATTTGTTCACGTTCTGCCAAAAAAACCTCATAATTTTTACTACATAATAAACGTTTATCATTTTCTCTGCAAAAATCTATTTCGCTTTGCATAAGATGCTCAGCAGTTTCTCCAACAATTTTTTTAGGACTTCGCGGAAGTTTAATTTGTTTGGGGATGTGAAGGTTATTCAGCAGGCTTTTTTTATCAAATCCGCTAGAAAGCATATAGGTTTTTTTCCGAAGAAAAAAAGTGAACTCTTCAATGTTTGTATATTCTTGTTGATCTGCAACCGAAATCGGATTTCCAATTCTTACCTTTATTTTTCTATTGCGTTGCGAGAGCATTTCGCTGGGTAATTTTGCTGTCCGCAGCGTTTCATTTAATTGCGAAAGCTTATAAAAAGAAGCACTGTTTTTTGCGTGAAAATAAATAGGAATAACCGGAACCTTAGATTTCTGAATCAATTTCATAGCTTCAGGTAACCAAGGCCGATCAACAATAGTTTTGTCTTCTTTATGCGTAGAAACTTCGCCGGCAGGGAAAATCCCTAATGGGTGTTCTTCTTTTAAATGGGCAATAGCGCTTTTAATTCCTAAGACACTAGATTTTGCTTCCTTTCTGTTTTCAAAAGGATTTACCGGCATAATGTAATCTTTTAATGGATCTAATCGATGCAATAAAAAATTAGCAATTACCTTATAATCGGGTCGTTTTTCAATTAAAATCTTCATCAGCAACATGCCATCAATAGCCCCAAGCGGATGATTTGAGATGGTAATAAACGGACCGGTTTTAGGAATTCTTTTCAGGTCCTTTTCTGGGATTTCATAATTAACTTCTAAATAATCTAAAATAGAATCTAAAAACTCCGGACCAGAAAGATGCCTGCGTTCTTCGTAGACTTTATTAAAATGACTCAGCTTTGTAACCTGCATAAGTGCAGCGCCAAAAGCGGTTCCTAAGAAACCGAACTTCTCTAAATTCAAGCCTTTTGCCACTTCACGTGCCGTTACAAATCCCATCTACTTTTTATACAAATATAGTAAAATCTAGGTTGTAAGAGACCTTAGTCTTTAGTAACAAGCTGCACAGTTTCTCGTGTTTGCTGTTTTAAAAGCACATCTTTACCTTTTTCTAGTTGATTTATAGCTTCTTGTGTAAAATGACGAATGGTGTAAAGCGAAACATTTTTATTGAAACTGACCTTAAATTTTGCTTGTAAATGATTGATGAGTTTATCAATATTATTGAATTTGTTATCTACACAAACCGAAAAACTGATGGCAGAATTTTGAATAAGATCTACTTTGATCTGATATTTATGAAAAAGAGCAAAAATCTCACTGATGTTTTCTTCCACAAAAAATGAAAAATCTAACGCGGAAAGTGATAATAAAACCAAGTCTTTTTTTACAATGAAGCAAGGAATGTAAGGCGTTATCTTATTTGCATTCCCTACTGAAGTTCCTTTTTCTGTGGGGTTGTAAAATGATTTTACAAACAACGGAATTTCCTTTTTTTGTAATGGCTGTAAAGTTTTTGGGTGAATAACCGAGGCACCATAAAAAGCAAGCTCAATAGCTTCTTGATAAGAGATTTCCTGTAAAAGTGTAGTCTCCTTAAATTCTCGAGGATCTGCATTTAACACACCTTCTACGTCTTTCCAAATGGTTACATTTTTAGCATGAAGACAATACGCAAAAATACCGGCAGTATAATCGCTTCCTTCTCTACCTAGCGTGGTGGTAAAATTATTACTGTCAGAACTAATAAAACCTTGCGTTATAGTTAGTTCATCTTTTTGTACGTTAGCAGCAATATTAGTTTGGGTTTGCTCCCAATTTACTTTTGCATCACGATACGTATTGTCAGTTTTAATTAACGTTCTGGCGTCTATCCAAGTGTTTTTTATATGATGTTGATTTAAATATTCACTTATAATGGTGGTGCTAATTAATTCGCCATAGCAAATAACCTGATCGTAAACATAATCGTAATTAGGTGATTTATTTCGATTCAAGAAACTTTCTAATTCTTCAAAAAAGCGGTTGATTTTTCTAAAAATCGTATCGGTTTTTTCGGAAAAAAGTTTATTGATTATTTCTTCGTGAAAGCTTTTTACGGTTTCAATACTTTGAGAAAGTGCTGTTTTTTCATCAAAATAACTTGCAATTACTGTTTCTAACGCATTGGTGGTTTTCCCCATAGCAGAAATAACAACAAGCTTTTTGTTTGGTCCGGTTTCCGTTAATACATGAAGTAAGTTTTTTACGCCATCGGCATTTTTAACTGAAGCTCCTCCAAATTTAAAAACATTCATACTTTCTTATTTAAAATATATTCTGAAATGATTTTTTTATTGCAAAAACTGTCTAATCGCATCATCAGAAAATTGAACCGTGTTCCATTCTTCAAAAACAGTAGCACCAGAATTTTTATAAAAATTAACCGCATTTATATTCCAATCTAGTACAACCCATTCTACACGCTTCACCTTATTTTCAAGAGCAAACTCCATAACGCGTTTGTACAAAGCCTTGCCTAAACCTTTATTTCTGTAGCTTTCACGAATAATTAAATCTTCTAAATGTACCGTTTTTCCTTTCCAAGTTGAATAGCGAAAATAGCACAAAGCCATTCCTTGCACTTGTTTGTTAACCTCTGCAACAAAGCATGTAAAAAGTGGGTTTTCGCCAAAACCATCTCTTTCTATATCTTCTTTAGTAAGTTCAACAGCATCGGGTTCTTTTTCAAAAACAGCTAATTCTTCAATTAATTTTAAAATTGCTACACTATCTTTTTTTTGTGCTTTTCTAAGGTTAAAATCCATTGCTTTGCGAGTTTGCTTTCAAAAATAAGCATATCAATCGCTTTTTTTCTATTTTTGTCAGGAAATATCAAATCTATTATGGCTCGAAAAAATCAAACCTTAGGCGAATTTATTATTGAAAATCAGGAAGCTTTTCCTTATTCTTCGGGAGAACTTTCTCGATTAATAAACTCTATTCGCTTAGCGGCAAAAGTAGTAAATCACGAAGTAAATAAAGCCGGATTGGTAGACATTACAGGAGCTGTAGGAGAAACAAATATACAGGGAGAAGAGCAGCAAAAATTAGACGTTTATGCCAACGAAAAGTTTATTCAGACCTTAACGAATCGCGAAATTGTTTGCGGGATTGCTTCTGAAGAAAATGATGATTTTATTACTATTCAAGGGCAAAATAAAGATCATCAAAACAAATATGTGTTGCTGATGGATCCGCTTGACGGAAGCTCTAATATTGATGTAAATGTTTCAGTAGGAACTATATTTTCGGTTTACAGAAGAGTTACACCTATAGGAACTCCCGTAACTAAAGAAGATTTTTTACAACCCGGAAATAAGCAAGTAGCTGCCGGTTATGTAGTTTATGGAACATCAACCATGCTGGTTTATACGACAGGTCATGGCGTAAATGGTTTTACCTTAAACCCGGCTATCGGAACGTATTATTTATCGCATCCAAACATGCAATTTTCAGAAACGGGAAGAATTTATTCTATAAACGAAGGAAATTATAATCACTTTCCGCAAGGTGTAAAAGACTACATAAAATATTGCCAAGCAGAAGAGGAGGATCGTCCGTATACTTCGCGTTATATAGGTTCGCTGGTTTCAGATATTCATAGAAATATGATAAAAGGCGGAATTTATATATACCCTAAAAGTTCTAAATCTTCTAACGGAAAATTACGTTTATTGTACGAATGTAATCCGATGGCTTTTATTGCCGAGCAAGCAGGAGGAAAAGCAAGCGATGGTTTTCAGCGAATTATGGATATAAAACCTAAAGAATTACATCAACGTGTTCCGTTTTTCTGTGGAAGCAAAAAGATGGTAGAAAAAGCAGAAGAATTCATGAAGAACGCTCCCGAATAGAGAGCGTTTTCTAGCTAAAAAAAAGCAAGTGTTTTATTCTCTATCTAATAAATAAAGATAATCGTCAAAACTTAATTGACGACCTAAAATTTTAATAGACCGCTTAATAATATTTTCAGAATCTTCTGAAGAAAAACCAAGTCCTACGGCATAACGCTTTAATAAAAACGCTTCTTGTGTATCCATATCGTGATCAGCAAAAATAATAGTTAACGCGTCATATAAGCGCTCTAATCTTCGCTCTGCTGTGTTAGGAGGATTTATAGGGAACTTTTCAGGAGTTTTCATGACCTCTTTAAATTCGGTCTCATTTATATCTAATTTAACAGCTAATCTTCGTAATACTTTTTCTTCTTCTGCATTAATTTCTCCATCAACCGCAGCTAAATTTACAATGTTAGCGAAGTGGCCTAAATTTTTTCGGTGTGCTCCCGAATCAAATAAATCTGAAAATGACATAATTCTAAAATTTTTATACTACAAAGATACAGAATGTGTGCATAAAATACTTTTTTTAAGTTCTTATAATTTTCAAAAATATTAGTTGAAAACGTACAAGAAAACGACTCTCAGTTTTTTAGGTTTTATTGAAGTGGGTTTGCCAAAAATCATTAATTTCGCAAATCATTAGAAAACTTGTATTCATGAGCAGAAAATTTGCTGATTATAAAGGACTTGACCTTCCTCAAATTGCTGAAGAAATTCAACAATTTTGGGAAGCAGAAGATATTTTTGAAAAAAGTATTCAGACAAGAGATGAAGAAAAACCATACGTTTTTTTTGAAGGACCTCCTTCAGCAAACGGACTTCCGGGTATTCATCATGTAATGGCGCGTACTATTAAAGATATTTTTTGCCGTTATAAAACTCAGCAAGGTTTTCAAGTTAAACGTAAAGCCGGGTGGGATACACACGGACTTCCGGTAGAACTTGGCGTAGAAAAAGAACTCGGAATTACAAAAGAAGACATCGGTACAAAAATTTCTGTTGAAGAATACAATCACGCTTGTAAAAATGCCGTGATGCGTTATACCGATGTATGGAAAAAACTAACCGAAAAAATGGGTTATTGGGTAAATATGGACGATCCATATATTACCTATAAGTCAAAATATATGGAAAGCGTTTGGTGGTTGCTTTCAGAGATTTATAAAAAAGGATTGATTTATAAGGGCTATACTATTCAGCCATATTCACCAAAAGCGGGTACAGGTTTAAGCTCACACGAATTAAACCAACCGGGAACTTATCAAGATGTAACCGACACAACAGTAACAGCACAGTTTAAAACAATTCCGCATAGTTTACCCGACTTTTTAGCGGGAGAAGGTGGCGATATTTATTTAATAGCTTGGACAACCACTCCGTGGACTTTACCAAGTAATACCGCATTAACAGTTGGTTCAAAAATAGATTATGTGCTGGTAAAAACCTATAATCAATATACCTACGAGCCTATAAATATTATTGTGGCAAAAAATTTAGTCGAAAAACAATTCGATAAAAAATTTAAAGAAACCACAAGTGCAGATGTATTGCATTCTTATAAACAAGGCGATAAAAAAATTCCTTATTTAATTGAAGATGAATTTAAAGGGAAAGATTTAGTCGGAATTAAATATGAACAGCTTTTACCTTACGCAAAACCTTACAAGAATCCCGAAAATGCGTTTAGAGTTATTGTCGGAGATTTTGTAACTACAGAAGACGGAACCGGAATTGTACATACCGCGCCAACTTTTGGTGCAGACGATGCCTTGGTTGCAAAGCAAGCCACGCCAGAAGTACCGCCGATGTTGGTTTATGATGACAACGAAAACCTAGTTCCGCTGGTAGATTTACAAGGACGTTTCAGAAAAGAGATGGACGAGTTTGCCGGAAAATATGTAAAGAATGAATATTACGATGAAGGGGAAGCACCGGAAAAATCGGTAGATGTAGAAATTGCCATTAAATTAAAAGAAGAAAATAAAGCCTTTAAAGTAGAAAAATATGTTCACAGTTATCCAAATTGCTGGCGAACTGATAAACCAATTTTATATTATCCGTTAGATTCATGGTTCATTAAAGTAACCGATGTAAAAGATAGAATGCACGAGTTGAACCTCGGAATCAACTGGAAGCCAAAATCAACCGGAGAAGGTCGATTTGGAAATTGGTTAGCCAATGCAAACGATTGGAATTTATCTCGTTCACGTTTTTGGGGAATTCCGCTTCCTATCTGGAGAACAGACGACGGGAAAGAAGAAATTTTAATCGGTTCTATCGCGGAGTTAAAATCAGAAATGAAAAAAGCCGTAGAAGCCGGTTTGATGAAAGAAGATATTTTTGCTGATTTTGAAGTGGATAATATGGATGAAGAAAACTATGAGAAAGTAGATCTTCATAAAAATGTGGTCGATAAAATTACCTTGGTTTCTCCTTCAGGAAAACCGATGAAACGTGAGGCAGATTTAATAGATGTTTGGTTTGATTCTGGTTCTATGCCTTACGCACAATGGCATTATCCATTTGAAAATAAGAAAGCTGTAGATAAAGGAGATCGAAAAGCAGATTTTATTGCAGAAGGTGTAGATCAAACCAGAGGTTGGTTTTATACATTACATGCTATTGCAACCTTGATTTTTGATGATGTAGCCTATAAAAATGTGGTCTCAAATGGATTAGTTCTCGATAAGCACGGACAAAAAATGTCTAAACGTTTAGGGAACGCTGTAGATCCTTTTGAAACCTTAGCTGCTTTTGGTCCAGATGCTACACGTTGGTATATGATCGCTAACGCAAATCCGTGGGATAATCTAAAATTTGATATAGAAGGAATTGGTGAAGTCCGCCGTAAATTTTTCGGAACATTATACAATACGTATTCGTTCTTCTCACTTTATGCGAATATTGATAAATTTACCTATGCTGAAGATGATATTCAGCTAGAAAAACGTCCGGAAATAGACCGTTGGATATTATCAGAATTGCACACGCTTATAGGGAAAGTAGAGAACTTTTATGAAATATATGAGCCTACAAGAGCTGCTCGTGCAATTTCGGAGTTTGTACAAGAGAATTTAAGTAATTGGTTTGTACGTTTAAGCAGAAGACGTTTCTGGAAAGGCGACTATAAAGAAGATAAAATTTCGGCTTATCAAACCTTATACACCTGTTTAAAAACAGTTGCTCAATTGGGTGCACCAATTGCTCCTTTTTATATGGATCAACTTTACAAAGACTTAACAAGAGTCACCCAAAAAGAAGCATTAGAAAGTGTACATTTGGCGGAATTTCCATTGCAAAACAAAGACTTTATAAATGAGGCTTTAGAGCGAAAAATGGAAAAGGCACAAATTATTTCATCTTTAGTTTTATCGCTTCGTAAAAAAGAAATGATAAAAGTGAGACAGCCGTTACAACGTGTGATGATTCCTGTATTAGATGATGGGGTGAGAGCAGAAATTGAAGCTGTTGCCGATTTAATAAAATCGGAAGTTAACGTAAAAGAAGTGGAGTTAATTGATGATACTTCTGGTATTTTGGTAAAAACCATAAAGCCCAATTTTAAAGTGCTTGGACCACGTTTTGGAAAAGAGATGAAATTGGTTGTTGTAGCTATAAATAAACTGGAAGCAAAAGATATTTCTGCGATAGAAATTGAAGGAAAAATTGATGTTGATATTAATGGAAAAATGACTACTTTGCGACTCGATGAAGTAGAAATTTCTTCACAAGATATTGAAGGTTGGCTTGTTGCAAGCAATAATGGAATGACTGTTGCGTTAGATGTTACATTAACAGAGGCGTTGAAGCAAGAAGGAATTGCCAGAGAGCTTGTTAACAGAATTCAGAACTTGAGAAAAGATACCGGTTTTGAAGTTACAGATAAAATTGAAATTAACATACAAAAGGATGGCGTAGTCGAGAACGCTGTTATCGAAAATATGAGTTATATTAAAAACGAAACATTAACTGCTAAACTCGAATTAGTAGATACAGTAGACAATGGTACTGAGATTAATTTTGATGATGTGAACACAAAATTGTCTATTGCTAAACACAATTAAAAATTATGGCAACAAATACAACAGAAAAAGAAAGGTATTCAGATGAAGATTTGGCAGAATTCAAAGCTATTATTCAAGGGAAAATAGATAGTGCTAATAAACAGTTAGAAATGTATAAAAGTGCTTACATGAACGATAGTTCTAACGGTACAGACGATACATCACCAACTTTTAAAGCTTTTGATGAAGGTAGCGAAACGATGAGTAAAGAAGCAAACTCGCAGTTAGCTATTCGTCAAGAAAAATTCATCAGAGATTTAAAAAGCGCGATGATTAGAATTGAAAATAAAACTTACGGAATTTGCCGTGTAACCGGAAAACTCATTAAGAAAGAGCGTTTAAAACTGGTTCCGCACGCAACGCTAAGTATTGAAGCGAAAAACCTTCAGAAATAAATTTCTACAATCAATAAGCGCTTCTTAATTTAGGAGCGTTTTTTGATTTATGTAGAAGTATGAAATTTACTATTTGTTATTTTTTTGTAGCCTTTTTTTGTATCGGAATATCTTCGGTAAGTTTCGGTCAGAAAAAAAGTGTCAAGGTTTTTGAGAATTTTTCGGCCGACTGGGTTGAAATTGATGCAGATGAGGTGTTTAAAATCACTCTTAAAACTTCAGCTTCAAATCAGTTAAAATTAACGGTGTTTTCTGAAGGAGAATACCTACAAGATATCAATGTTCATACAGAACTTCAAGAAAATCGTTTGCTGGTTTCTACAGCATATCCTGAGATTTTAACCAGTGGTTACGACAAATTAAGCGCACATAAAGTTTTTTCGGTAAGCTTAGTTATTGAAATTCCTAAATCAAAAAAAATATTGATTACTTCTAATATTGCTTCTGTTTTTGCGAAGGGAAAATACGCCTATTTTGAAGCAGAATTAGGTGCAGGCAGGTGTGAATTAAAAAACTTTACCGGAAATGCGCTTATCAATACCTTTAAGGGTAATGTGTATGTAGAAACATCGCAAAGCAACATTAAAGCAACATCTAATCATGGTAAAGTTTATATTCCTAAAAATAATACGATTGGTAAGGAAATAAGAATAAAATCAATCTATGGCGATATTTTGGTGAAAAATCCCCAATAAAAAATGTATTTTTACGCTCAAAAATTATATAAATGTCGTTAAAGAAGGCAAGTTTTCTTATTCTTTTAGTACTGATAATTGATCAGATCTCTAAGTTTTATATAAAAACCAATTTTGTTTTAGGAGAAGAAGTAAAAGTATTTGAGTGGTTTAGAATTCTATTTGTAGAAAATGAAGGTATGGCTTGGGGAGCAAAAATTCCCGGAACATACGGCAAATTAATTTTAACCTTATTTCGTTTAGTTGCAATTTGTGGTATTGGCTATTGGCTTTGGGATTCTGTACAAAAAAATGGCTCTAAAATTTTAATAGTATCGGTAGCATTAATTTTTGCCGGCGCTTTTGGGAATATAATCGACTCGGTTTTTTACGGACTAATATTTAACGATAGTCATAATCAACTAGCTAGTTTTTTACCCGAGGCGGGCGGTTATGGTACATTATTTCATGGTAAGGTTGTAGATATGCTTCATTTCCCGTTGTGGAGTGGTTATTTGCCGGAATGGATCCCATTTTGGGGCGGGCAATATTTTACTTTTTTTGAACCGGTGTTTAATATTGCCGATTCTGCCATTACGATTGGTGTATTTTTATTGATCATTTTTAATAAAAAAGCTTTTCCGAAGGAGGAGAAAAAGTAATATGAGAAATTTAATTTTTATTCTACTAAGCCTAATAATTTTTGGATGTTCCAAAGATGATGAAGACAATAAATATAATTGTGAAAATATAGAATCTATAGGTGACATTAATTTGAATGATGAAAATTATACGTTAGAAACTACCGGAAGAGGAATTGATTTGAGAGAAGACGGGTACGAAGTTTCTTTATTCTATTCTTATTATAGTGAAAGCAACTCTATAAATATATCAATAAAGTTTCCTTATAAAAAAACAGGTAAGAATGTAATTGAAAAAATTCATTTTTCTTATACTCAAAGATCAGATAATCCTGAATATTATACGATAGATTTAACACCAGAGAATTTTAAAAGTGAGGTTTTTGGAAATACGGATTATTGTTTTGAAGGAGAATTTTCAACAGATATCCAAATTGGAGGTAAAAACTTTGTCTTTGATAAAGCTATTTTAAGCTATAAATATGAGGAGCCATTAAATCCTGTTACAATCGAATAATTTTTTTAACATTTTATGAATTAAAACCTATAAACTTTTTCAGGAGTTACACAATAATCCAGTGCAATATCAGTAGGTAAAGCTTTAAAGTTTTCTTGTTCGGCTTCAAAAAAAGATAAGCCGATTTTTATAGTTTTAGGAGCGCATTTTTCTAAAAAACGATCGTAAAACCCTTTTCCATAGCCAATTCTATGTCCGTTTTTATCAAAGGCTAAAAGTGGAATAAAAATAACTTCAAGTTGGTTAGGTTGAATTTCAATTCCGTTAACGGGTTCTGGAATTCCCCATTCATTATTTTTAATCGCTGTAGAATCGGTTAATAAAAAATGCTTCATTTCTAAAGACTTAAAATCACTTTTAGAAATCACTATATTTTTATCTTTTCCGCTTAAAATATGAAGTAAAAATTCAGTATTTATTTCGTGAAGTTTTTCAATACTTAGAAAAATATGGTAAAAAGAATATTGCCAAATATCGAGTTCTAAGGTTTTATTGGCAATTGCTAAACTTTTTTCTTCTAGTTCTTGTTCAGAAAGTTGTGCTCGCTTTTTTTTATATCGTTTTCTAAGTTCACTTTTCATGCTTAACTTTTTGAAAGGTGAAAAATAGCGTCGCCTTGATAAACAATAGGCGATTGATTTACATTAATAATGTAACCGGTGGCAGTTGCTTTTACTTTATGACGAAAACTACCATACGGATCAGTAATAATAGCAATATATTCTCCTTTTTCTACATATTTACCAATCGGTATTTTCACATGTAAAAGTCCGCTATATTTTGCGCGCATCCAAGATGTTTCATTAATAATAATGTTTGGCGTTATGGCTTTTGGCGCGGTAAAATCTTTACGCAACATTCCTAAATGACTTAAAAAGCGAAGTGTTCCTTCAACGCCATGTTTTGCAATATCTTTATTACTGTCTTGCGATTTTCCCCCTTCAAATAGAAGAAATGGAATTCCCATTTTGGCACAAGTATCGCGATAAGATTTAGAAATATTTTTAGAGTAAACGGTAAATGGCGCGTGGAAAATTTCGGCTAATTTTAGTAATTTATCATCTTCAGGCCGAATGCGAATTTGTGCGGCATTAAACCTGCTTGAACCGCCGGTATGAAAATCTAAGCAATAATCTGCTGCCGGTAAAACCTCTTCTTTAAATTGATAGGCAATTCTACTGGCTAACGGTCCTTTTTTAGAGCCTGGAAACATGCGGTTTAAATCTCTACCATCAGGAAATTCTCGCGTCATATTTAAAAAACCAAACACATTAACCACGGGAATACAAATAATTGTACCGCGTTCTGGTTTATTGATTCCTTTGGCAATAAGTTGACGTACAATTTCTACACCATTAATTTCGTCTCCGTGAATTCCTCCGGTAATTAAAACCGTAGGCCCAGGTTTTTTAGAACGCTCTATAATAATAGGCACCTCTACTGCGGTTGTGGTATATAATTTTGCTGTATTAAAATTTATCTTGATGCTAGCACCGGGATTTATATTTTCTCCCAGTAATTTTAGCACATTATTATTGTCGATAAATCCCATAAAGACTTATATGTTTTTTTCGATATAGCGGACAATTGTTTTAGCAATATCTTTTCCGGTAGCTTTTTCTATTCCCTCTAAGCCAGGCGAAGAATTTACTTCTAAAATTAAAGGTCCGCGGCTACTTTGTAGCAAATCTACACCGGCAACGCCAAGTCCCATAGCTTTACAAGCTTTTACTGCTGCAATTTCTTCTTCATCTGTTAATTGAATAACTTCAGCAGAACCCCCGCGGTGTAAATTAGATCTAAATTCACCTTCTTTTCCTTGACGTTTCATTGCGCCAACTACGTGTCCGTCTACAACAAAAGCTCGAATATCTGCGCCTTTTGCTTCTTTAATAAATTCTTGTACAATTACACGAGCTTGCAATCCGTTAAAGGCTTCAATTACAGATTCTGCAGCGTTTCTTGTTTCAGCTAAAACCACACCTAAACCTTGTGTTCCTTCCAATAATTTTATGACTAAAGGTACGCCGCCAACTTGTTTAATAACGCCTTCAACGTCACGTGAATAGTTGGTGAAAACTGTTTTTGGCAATCCGATTCTGGCACGAGATAATACTTGTAAACTACGCAGTTTATCGCGACTTCTCACTAAAGCTTCAGAATCTGTGGTGGTAAATGCGCCCATCATCTCAAACTGTCTTACAACTGCGGTTCCGTAAAATGTTACCGAAGAACCAATTCTAGGAATAATGGCATCTACATTTTCTATATAGCCGCCTTTGTAATAAATATTGGGCTTTCTTTTTTCTATAACAATATCACACTTTAACGGATCTACTACTTCTACGTTATGTTTTCGTTTAGATGCAGCCTCAACTAAGCGTTTGGTGGAATAAAGGTTAGGGTTTCTAGATAAAATTTTGATGTTCATAATGAGCGTTGTTGAGCGTTAAAGGATATATCTTTTAATTGTGGATCTACAATAAATTTATTGTTTAAAAATTTTCTTCCGATTAACACCGGAAATTTCATTTCTTTTCGGTCGCTCAAAGAAAGCGAAATTTTATAAGTTTTTCCGAAAATTTTTATGGTCGATTTTATTTCGTAACGTTTTTGTGCAATTCCGTTACTACTACGAACGGTAATAGTATTGTAATTGTCAAAAACAAAGGCTTTATGATCGTAATCTGGATGCTCTTTGTCTAAAAATTTACAATGCAATTGGTTGTTTTCTTCGTGAATGTCTTCGCAATGAATAGAAGAAGTGTAAGCGCCCGTATCAATTTTTATGGCGATATCTTCTAAATGTAAGTCCGGAAAGTCGGCTTTGTCTATTCTTCCAATAATTTTTTTACTCATACTGCAATATAGTAAAAGCACGGCGTTTATAATAATAACTAAAAAAATGAAGCTGTTTTTTTACTAAAATAACTATTTAGTAAGCTTCACTTAATTTTAATATACAGAATTGTAAAACGATTATTTTTTTGAATTCAGCATAAGCTTTACCTTTGGAGAGATGACAACAACGCCGTTAGAAATTCAGCTAAAAACCTTGCCTTCCAGTCCGGGAGTTTATCAATATTATGATAAAAACGGAAAAATTCTTTATGTAGGAAAAGCAAAAAATTTAAAAAAAAGGGTAAGTTCTTATTTCAATAAAAAGCACGATAGTCACCGAATTGGGGTGATGGTAAAAAAAATTCAGGAAATCAAGCACATTGTTGTCAATTCTGAAACCGATGCGCTTTTACTGGAAAATAACTTGATAAAAAAATACCAGCCGCGTTTTAACGTGATGCTGAAAGATGACAAAACCTACCCGTGGATTTGCATAAAAAAAGAACGCTTTCCACGTGTGTTTATGACGCGTCGTGTTATAAAAGACGGCAGCGAATATTATGGGCCTTTTACCAGCGTAAAAACTATTAAAACTTTACTGAGTTTAATCAAAGAAATTTACCAATTACGCACGTGTAATTATGATTTGTCTGAAGAAAAAATTCAACAAGGAAAATATAAAGTTTGTTTAGAATATCATTTAGGAAATTGTCAAGGTCCGTGTGAAGGGTATCAATTAGAAGAAGAGTATAACGCAAATATTGAGCACATTCGGCAAATTGTAAAGGGAAATTTTAAAGATTCTATTTACAAGTTTCGAGATCAAATGAAAGCGCATGCTGAAAAGATGGAATTTGAAGATGCGCAACGTATTAAAGAAAAAATTGAAATTCTAGAAAATTATCAAGTAAAATCTACGGTTGTCAATCCGAAAATAAATAATGTAGATGTTTTTTCTGTTTTAAGTGACGAAAGTTATGGCTACGTAAATTTTTTACAACTTTCTCACGGCGCTATCATCAGGTCGCATACCATAGAAATGAAGAAAAAACTAGATGAAACCGATGAAGAATTATTAGAACTTGGTATTACGGAAATCAGGCAACGCTTCAATTCTAAATCACCAGAAATTTATGTGCCGTTTAAAATTGATGCTGGTGAAAATGTAAAAGTAACAATCCCAAAATTAGGAGATAAAAAAGCCATTGTAGATTTATCGCTCAGGAATGCAAAATACTTCCGTCAAGAGCGTTTCAAACAAATGAAAATTGTAGATCCAGATCGGCATGTAAATCGATTAATGGCGCAGATGAAAAAAGATTTACGATTAAATGAAGAACCGCGTCATATAGAATGTTTTGATAATTCTAACATTCAAGGAACAAATCCCGTAGCAGCCTGTGTGGTCTTTAAAAACGGAAAACCAAGCAAAAAAGAATACCGTAAATTTAATATAAAAACCGTAGAAGGTCCAGATGATTTTGCCTCGATGGAAGAAGTGGTTTTTAGACGCTATAGAAGATTGTTAAATGAAGAGGAACCCTTGCCGCAACTTATAATTATTGATGGCGGAAAAGGTCAACTTTCTTCTGCTGTAAAAGCCTTAGACGATTTAGGATTACGCGGAAAAATAGCCATTATTGGTATTGCAAAAAGATTAGAAGAATTATATTATCCAGGTGATTCAATTCCATTATATTTAGATAAGAAATCAGAAAGCTTAAAAGTGATTCAACAGCTTAGAAATGAAGCTCACCGATTTGGAATAACTTTCCATAGAAACAAAAGGAGCAACGCAGCTTTAGGAACAGAACTAGAGCAAATTTCGGGTATCGGCGAAAAAACGGCCGTAGAATTATTGAAGCATTTTAGGTCGACAAAAAAAATAGCGCAACTCAGTAAAAAGGAGTTAGCAGAAATTATAGGAAATTCAAAAGCAATTTTGGTGCATAATTATTATCAATCAAAAAAGTAGATGAAAAAAATAACTTTTCTCATCTTATTATGTTGTTATTTTGGCGGTTTTGCTCAAAATAACACGTCTAAAACACAAGAAGATTTAAAAGTCGGATTAGTGTTAAGTGGTGGCGGAGCCAAGGGTTTGGCTCATATTGGAGCATTAAAGGTTATTAAAGAAGCAGGTGTGCGTATAGATTATATTAGCGGAAGCAGTATGGGTGCGGTTGTAGGTTCTTTATATGCCGCAGGTTATTCTCCAGCAGAGTTAGATTCTATTTTTAATCAAACCAATTTCAGTATTTTAATTCAAGACGATTTACCGCGTGGAGTAAAAAGTTTTTACGAAAAAGAACAGTCAGAGCGTTATGCAGTTACCTTACCTTTTGATGATTTTAAAATTGGTTTTCCTTCAGGCTTATCAAAAGGACAAAATATTTACAATCTTCTCTCGCAATTAACATCACACGTAAGTGATGTTCAAAAATTTGAAAATTTACCCATTCCTTTTTTCTGTACCGGTACTGATATAGAAACCGGAAAAGAAGTAATTTTAAGTAGCGGTTCTCTGCCGCAAGCGGTTTCAGCAAGCAGTGCAATTCCATCGTTGTTTAGTCCTGTTCCAATGAATGGGAAGTTGATTACCGATGGTGGCGTGGCCAATAATTATCCTGTAGAAGAATTGAGAAGGCGTGGGGTAGATTATATTATTGGTATAGATGTACAAGATAGTTTGGTGAATAGAAAAGAGCTGCAATCAGCTTTTGAAATTCTTACGCAGGTTAATAATTTTAGAACTATTAATGATATGCGTACCAAACGCAAATTGACCGATTTATATATTCATCCTGATATTACAAAATTTTCTATTTTATCTTTTGATAAAGGAGAAGCCATTATTAATGAAGGTGAAAAAGAAAGTAGGAACTTTTTGAATGAATTAAAAGCAATTGCCAATAGACAAAAAGCGGATAACAGAAATTTACATTTAAAAAGAATTATAAACGATTCTGTTTACATCAGAAGGATAAATATTACGGGAAATAATAACTATCCTCGGAGTTATATTCGCGGAAAATTAAAAATTCCTACCGATAAAAAAATCGCTTATAAAACGTTAAATAGCGGATTAAATAACCTTTCGGCTACAGGAAATTTTAGACGAGTAGATTATCAATTAATTCCGCAAGAAGAAGGCAATGATCTTCAGCTTATTGTTCACGAAAACAACACGAATACTTCCTTGCGTTTTGCTTTGCATTACGATGAGTTGTATCGAAGCGCAGCGCTGGCAAACATTACACATAAATCTTTGCTGTTAACGAATGATATTACTTCAATAGATTTAATTATTGGCGATAATTTTAGATACGATTTTAATTATTATATAGATAAAGGAAGTTACTGGAGTATCGGTTTAAATTCTAGTGTAGATCAATTTGAAGAAGATGTAGGATTTGATTTTGTAAAGAAAAATTCTTCCATTGGCGATTTTGATGTTAATCAAGTTGAAATAGATTATTTAGATTTTACCAATCAATTTTATGTGGAAACATTTTTTGTGAAAGCTTTTCGTTTTGGGATGGGAGCAGAACATAAATACACAAAATTAAAAACCGAAACCATTATAGAAGATAAAGAAGATCTAGCAGCTCCAAGAACAATTTTAGAGCAAAGTAACTTGTTCAGTACATTTGGTTATTTAGAATTAGATACATACGATAATGCTTATTTTCCGAGCAGTGGTACACATTTTATGGGGGATTTTCATTTGTATCTTTTTGATTCTCAGTCAAGTTTTAGTTTTTCAGAATTTTCTATAGCCAAAGGATCGGTAGGTCATGCCTTTTCTCTTTCAGATAAATTTTCCGTTAGGGCAAATACCGAAACCGGATTTAGAATAGGAAACAATGATATGAATACCTTGAATTTTTTCTTAGGCGGTTACGGAAATAATTATGTCAATAATATCACACAGTTTTATGGCTATAATTTCTTAGGACTTTCAGCCGATAGTTATATAAAGGCATTAGTAGAACTTGATTATGAAATTTTCAGGAAAAACCACATTATTGCAAGCTACAATATTGCAAATGTAGAAGACGATCTCTATAAAACAGGGAACTGGTTTAGTTTACCCGATTTTTCAGGTTTTGCCGTTGGCTACGGAATAGAAACGTTTCTGGGACCTTTAGAAGCAAAATATTCCTATTCGCCAGAACGTGGAGAAAGCGAATGGTTATTAAGTTTAGGCTTCTGGTTTTAGTAAGGTTTTAAGCCTCTTTTTATTAATTTTTACCGATATTTGTAAAACTTAGAAGAATTATTTCCTAATAGAAAATTACAGAACTTATGCCTTTCTATCATAAACTCGGAAAAATACCGCATAAAAGACACACCGTTTTTAAAAAACCGGATGGAAGTTTGTATTACGAACAACTTTTTGGAACCATAGGTTTTGATGGGATGTCATCTAATTTATATCACGAACACAGACCAACACAGGTTAAAGAAATAAAAGGAAGTTACAACGTAGCACCCAAAGTGGCTGTTGAAAATAACATAAAAAGTTATCGTTTTAAAGGTTTTAAAACAATACCGGCGCCAGATTATTTGGAGAGCAGAACGCCAGTACTTACCAATAGCGATTGCACTATTACATTGGCAGCGCCACAAGAAAGTACAGAAGATTATTTTTATAAAAATGCCGATGCAGACGAATTGCTTTTTATTCATAAAGGAAGCGGGAAATTACGTACGCATTTAGGAAATATAGATTTTAAATACGGGGATTATTTATTGATTCCCCGCGGAACGATTTACAAATTAGATTTTGACGATGAAAATAACCGACTTTTTATTGTAGAATCACGCCGACCGATTTACACGCCAAAACGCTATAGAAATCATTTTGGTCAGTTGTTAGAACATTCGCCATTTTGTGAGCGCGATTTAAGAAGGCCGCATGAATTAGAAACTAATGATGAAAAAGGAGAGTTTCTAATGAAGGTAAAAAAACAAGATGAAATTTTTGATATGGTCTATGCCACGCATCCATTCGATGTTGTAGGTTACGATGGCTATAATTTTCCGTATGCTTTTTCAATTCACGATTTTGAACCTATTACCGGAAGAATTCACCAACCGCCACCGGTACATCAAACTTTTGAAACCGATGCGTTTGTAGTTTGTTCATTCTGTCCGAGATTATATGATTATCATCCAGAAAGTATTCCGGCGCCTTATAACCATAGTAACATTGATAGTGATGAGGTGTTATATTATGTAGATGGTGATTTTATGAGTAGAAATGATATTGAAGAAGGTCATATTTCATTACATCCCGCGGGTATTCCACACGGGCCGCATCCGGGAGCTGTAGAACGCAGTATCGGGCAAACCCAAACCGAAGAATTGGCCGTAATGGTAGATACATTTAAACCTTTACAAGTTACAGAAGAAGGAATGAAAATAGCAGATGACAGCTATCATACTTCTTGGCTTGATCACGATTAAACTATATTATTTTGAGAACCTTAGCTATTTCAGCACAAATGCGAGCCATGTGGTAACTTTAAACAACTATCGTTTAATAAAATCACATGAATAAATAACCAAAAAAATAAAATTATGGCTAAAGATATAAAATCAGTAGATTACGGATTAGAGAAAATTTTTGAAGGAGCAGAAGACTTTCTTCCTCTGCTAGGGACAGACTATGTAGAGTTTTACGTAGGAAACGCTAAACAAGCAGCTCATTTTTATAAAACTGCATTTGGGTTTCAATCAAAAGCATATAAAGGATTAGAAACTGGAAGTAAAGACACTGTTTCTTATGTATTACAACAAGATAAAATACGGTTGGTTTTAACCACACCTTTGAGTTCTAAAAACCCAATAAACAACCATATTGTAAAACATGGTGACGGTGTAAAAGTAATTGCTTTATGGGTAGAAGATGCCAAACAAGCTTGGGAAGAAACTACTTCTCGCGGAGCAAAATCTTTTATGGAACCAAAAGTAGAAAAAGATGAGCACGGAGAAGTTGTACGTGCAGGAATCTATACCTATGGTGAAACCGTTCACATGTTTGTAGAGCGAAAAAATTATAACGGTGCTTTTTTACCGGGATTTGTTGAATGGGAATCTGATTACAATCCGGCGCCTACAGGTTTAAAATTTATTGACCATATGGTAGGAAATGTAGGATGGAACCAAATGAATACCTGGGTGAAATGGTACGAAGATGTTATGGGATTTGTTAATTTCTTATCTTTTGATGATAAACAAATTCACACAGAATATTCTGCCTTAATGAGTAAGGTAATGAGTAATGGAAATGGAAGAATTAAATTTCCTATCAATGAGCCTGCAGAAGGAATGAAAAAATCTCAAATTGAAGAGTATTTAGATTTTTATGAAGGATCTGGAGTGCAGCATATCGCGGTAGCAACTGACGATATTATTAAAACTGTAGCTGATTTACGTAGTCGTGGGGTAGAATTTTTATCTACTCCTCCTGAGCAGTATTATAAAGAAGTACCAGAAAGATTGGCTGAGCACGATCACGAATTACGGGAAGATATGGAAAAGCTGATGAAGTTAGGTATTATGATTGATGCCGATGAAGAAGGATACTTATTGCAAATATTTACAAAGCCAGTAGAAGATCGCCCAACCTTATTTTTTGAAGTAATTCAGCGTATGGGAGCTAGAGGATTTGGCGCAGGAAACTTTAAAGCACTTTTTGAAGCTATTGAGCGTGAACAAGGATTGCGAGGAACCCTGTCTTAAGCCTTAAAAAGATTATAAAATAATCACTAAAACTAAACATGTATTGAAAAATCCTCATTAAAATGTTAAATATAACTTTTTGCTTGCGGATATTTTAAAATGAAAGTATTTTTGCACCGCATTTTCGGGGTGGTTACCGAAAAAGCATTTTTTGAGAAAGTATTTTTTCATAAATTTAAGTTTTAGTTGGTTAATAAGCATAAAACCCTGTCAATTAATTTGACAGGGTTTCGTGTTTTTATACATTTGGAATAGTAATTGTAATTACTCAACCAACCAAAAGCACTTCGCTTTGCAAGTCAATAGTTTATGAAAAATAAATGCCTGTTTATCTTAATTTTTTTACTGTCTTTTTCTCAAGTTTTCTCACAAGAAAAAGAAGCTTTTAAAACTGGAGAATGGTTTAAATTCAGAATTCATTACGGTTGGTTTAATGCTAGTTTTGCAACCTTAGAGGTTAAAGATGATGTGTTTAATAATCAAGCAGTTCATCATGTGGTTGGTAAAGGAAAATCTACAGGCTTATTGCATTTATTTTTTGAAGTAGATGATAATTATCAAACTTACATTGCTAAAGATTCATCCTTGCCACTTCGGTTTGTAAGAGATATTAATGAAGGTGGACATACCAAAAATAAAGTTATAGATTTTAATCAGAGTAAAAATCTAGCTAAAGTCCACGATAAAAAGCACAATACAGTAAAGAATTTTACTGTAAGAAAAAATGTGCACGATATGCTTTCTGTATTTTATTATCTAAGGAATAAAATTGATGAAAATTCAATAGAAAAGGGAGACGAAATTTTAGTTGATCTTTTTTTTGATGAAGAAAACTATCAATTTAAAACCGTTTTTTTAGGACGAGAAATTTTGAAAACAAAATTCGGAAAAGTAGCATCCTTAAAATTTAGACCCTACGTTCAAGCCGGAAGAGTTTTTGAAGAAGAAGAAAGCTTAACCTTTTGGGTGAGTGATGATGCCAATAAAATTCCTTTAAAAGTTGAAGCCGATTTAGCCGTTGGTTCTTTAGAAGCAGATCTTGATGCGTTTAAAGGATTAAAGCATCCTTTTAAAATTATTATGGATTAAAAATGCTAATAAAATAAATAGTATAAAATTAAGTTGTATAGAAGTGTAGCTTTAAATATTTTTGAAGCTTCATAAGCCCTAACACTTTAAATATAACAGCATTGAAAAAAATAACCCTCTTTTTTTTAACATTTTGCAGCCTACTGATTTTATCTTCATGTGAAGACGATAAAAAAGAAAAGCAAATAAGTAAAGTTGAAACAAAAAAAGCAAAACCGGTTATAAAAGAATTCGGATATCCCTTAAATGAATACAAAGTAAGTAGAGATACTATTCGGTTGGGTGATAGTTTTGGGGCCATTATGGATTCTAATGGTGTTTCTCGCGGTAAAGTTTTCCAGATAGCAGAGAGAATTAAAGACACGTTTAACCCAGCAAAAATTGTCGCCGGAAAAGCTTACACAATCTTAAAATCTAAAGACACTTCAGAAACAGTGCAAGCTTTTATTTATCAACATGATAAAATAAACTATACCATTATAGATCTCCAAGATAGTATTGTAGTTAAGAAAGCTAAAAAACCGGTGACCATAAAGCGTAAAACAGCAAGCGGAGTTATTACTTCTTCACTTTCTGCAGCAATGGATAATGAAGGATTAAGCATTCTTTTAGCCGATAAAATAGCTGATCTCTACCAATGGAAAATTGATTTTTTTAAAATTCAAAAAGGAGATCAATTCAAAATAATTTATAATGAAAAATATATAGATGATACCATTTACGCCGGAATCGCTAATATAGAAGCAGCTGTTTTAAAACATTATGACAGTCCGTATTATGCATTTCAGTTTGGAAAAGATAGCGTAAGTGGTTTTCCTAAATTTTATGATGATGAGGCGCAATCGCTACAAAGTTTCTTTTTAAAAGCACCATTAAAATTTTCTAGAATTTCATCTCGCTATACCAAACGAAGATTTCATCCGGTTCAAAAACGATGGAAGGCTCATAAAGGTACAGATTATGCGGCGCCAAGAGGAACACCAATTTGGAGTACTGCCGATGGAGTTGTTATTCGTTCGAGTTACACAAGAGGAAACGGGAACTATGTAAAAGTGCGTCATAATGAAAAATATACAACGCAATATTTACATATGACCAAACGGAATGTGAAAGTTGGGCAACGTGTTAAACAAGGCGATATTATAGGTTTTGTTGGAAGTACAGGTTTGGCAACCGGACCGCATGTTTGTTATCGTTTTTGGGTTTATGGAAAACAAGTTGACCCCTACAAACAGAATTTGCCAAGTTCAGAGCCCTTAAAAGAAACCTTGAAGCCGGAATACTTTAAAACGATTGAGCCGCTAAAGAAAGAATTAGACGAACTCAAATTCAAAAAAATATAAGTAATAATTTCTATGAAACCGCTCGAAATCTTTAGCGGTTTTTTTAGTTAAAAAATGTACCTTTAGACTTTAAAATATAGATTTATGTACACGGCTTTTTATCACCTTCATTCCTTCTGGGCTTACTTAGTTATATTGGTAGTTTTTTTAGCGACACTCAACGCGATTATTGGGAGTATTGCTAAACGTTCTTATGCCCCAAAAGATTTTAGAATTTCACTGTTTGCCTTAATCGTCACACATATTCAACTTTTGTTAGGCTTAGTATTATTTTTTATTTCGGATAAAATCCGTTGGTTTGATAGTGATTTAGATGTTAGCTTAATTATGAAAAATGATTTATTGCGTTTGTATAATGTAGAGCATCCTTTGCTAATGATAATTGCCATAGCTTTAATTACCATTGGCTATTCTAAGCATAAAAAGAAATTGGCTTCTGCACCAAAATTTAAAACCTTAGCTGTTTTTTACACCTTGGCTTTTGTTGCAATCTTAGCGATGATCCCTTGGTCTGTTTGGATTTAATTTTTTGTAAGAAGATTTAAAATTATTCTTTTTCCTTTACCAAATATACATAAACCGGAAAGTGATCGCTATAGCCGCCTGAAAAACTACCGTTAGAAAAGCTGCGGTACGGGTAGCCTTTATATTTGCCTGAAGGCGTCGTTAAATAATTTGGATTAAAAATTCCTGCTTTGTAAATTTGATATGAAGAATAATCTTCACTTAAAAAAGGCTCGGTTAACAGTATTTGATCAAATAAATCCCAACTATCTCGATACGCAATTGTGCCAAAACCTTGTTTCTGTAAATTTTCCATCGGGTTGTATATTCCTTTTAATGAAACATCCTTTTTATTAGCTTTTGCATTTAATATAGTTTTTAAGCTTTCGTTGTAAGGGCCGTCGTTTAAATCGCCCATACTTATAATTTTTGCATAAGGATTCTTAGATTGAAGTGAGTCAATTATCTTTTTATTTAGTTGTGCTGCTTTTTCTCGTTTATAACGACTAGCAGCTTCTCCACCGCTTCTAGAAGGCCAATGATTTATAATAAAATGCATTTTTTCACCATCCAATAAGCCGCTAACCACTAATTGATCTCTTGTGTAATCGCGATTTTTTTTATCATCTTCATCAAATAAAACTAGCTCTTGCGATTTGCTGTTTATTAGCTTAAAAATGTTTTTATTATAAAGAAGCGCTACATCAATTCCACGTTCATCTGGTGATTCAAAATGAACAATTTTATACGGCTTTTTTGCTAGGCTAGGTTGATTTAGTAGATCCTCTACAACCGTTCTGTTTTCAATTTCACAAAGCCCGATAATTGCTGGTGAATATTTAGTAACATCTTTACCTATTTCAGCAATTACTTTAGAAATGTTTTCTAATTTATTTTGGTAAGCTTTTTTTCTAAGCTCCATGGACATTTCCATTATCGGACTGGCTTCATCGTATTTTTTAGGATCGTTTTTTACATCAAATAAGTTCTCTACATTATAAAAAGCAATACAAGTTATTTTATAGTTTTTTTCTGCTTGAGCAAATGTATTTAGGCTTAACAGTAAACCAATTAAAACACATAAATGCTTTACAATTCTCATATATAAAATATTTTAAAATATTGATGAATTTATAAATAAAATAAATAATAGATGAATATTTTTGTTGTTTATATAAAATAATGTTAGATTTATTGAAACATTAGCAGATA
Source organism: Mesonia aquimarina (assembly GCF_003667275.1). Classification (GTDB taxonomy): domain Bacteria; phylum Bacteroidota; class Bacteroidia; order Flavobacteriales; family Flavobacteriaceae; genus Mesonia; species Mesonia aquimarina. The sequence continues at coordinate 165,298 of NZ_RCNV01000008.1, forward strand.
GTATAGTATGAAAAACACACTTATACTTTCTGTATTTTTGATATTTTCTGCCTCCCATTTGTTAGCTCAAAAAGCTTATATTAAAGGTACAGTTAAAGACGCGATTACTAGTGAATTGCTTCCTGACGTAACAATTACTATTGAAGATTCTTCGGTGAAAAGCAACACCAATTCTAAGGGTGAATTCCGGTTTAATGAGCCGGCTATAGCTTTAGGTAATCAAATTATCCGTTTTGAAAAAGAAGGATATATTACTAAACGATTTCCTGTGATCATAAAAAAGGATGAAGTCTTAGATTTAAGCGCTATAGAGCTAAAAGTTGCTATTAATGAAGAAAATCTTCAAATAGGTGTTATTAGTCTTTCTGATAATGAACTGACGAGCGAAGAAGGAACAGCATCTAATTTTACCGGACTTTTACAGGCTTCTAAGGATGTTTTTTTAAAAGCAGCCGCATATGATTTTAGTGCCACTTTTTTTAACCCAAGAGGTTATGATAATGCTAATGGTACTATTCTTATCAATGGAATAGAAATGAATAAGCAATATAGCGGAAGACCACAATGGAGTAGTTGGGGAGGTTTAAATGATGTTCAACGAAATCAAGTATTTTCCATGGGTATTGAAGCAAATGATTACAATTTTGGAGGAATTGCCGGTACTAATAATATTATTATGCGGGCAACACAATACCAAAAGGGAGGACGGGTTTCCTATGCATCTGCTAATCGTTCTTATCGTGGTCGAGTAATGGGTTCTTATCATACCGGTATAGGTAAAGGCGGTTGGGCGTTTAGTTTTTTAGTGTCTAGACGTTTTGGAAATGAAGGTTTTAAAGAAGGAACGTTGTATGATGCGAACTCTATTTTTTTATCGGTAGAAAAAAAATTATCAGAAAAGCATAGTTTAAATTTTACGGCTTTTTATACCCCTAATCGGAGAGGGAAATCAACGGCAATTACGCAAGAAGTGAGAGATTTAAAATCAATTGAGTACAATCCCTTATGGGGTTATCAAAATGGAGAAATCAGAAATTCAAGAATTAAAGAAGTAGCAGAACCGGTTTTGATGCTAAATCATTTTTGGGATATTTCAAATACAACAAGTTTGAATACAAATTTGGCTTTGCAAACGGGTAAAATAGGAAATACAAGAATAGACAACGGAGGTACACGTTTAGTCTATAGTGCCGATGATCAAGTTTCCTATGTTGGAGGAGCTAGAAACCCAACACCGGAATATTATCAAAATCTTCCGAGCTATCATTTACGTTCTTCAGATCTAACAGCAACTAATTATCAATCTGCTTATTTAGCAGAACAAGAGTTTCAAAATAATGGGCAGTTAAACTGGGGAAAACTATATAATGCTAACCTCAATAGAACGGGCGGGAATTCGGTTTATGTTATTCAAGAAGATCGACAAGACGATACACAAATTACGGCAAACACAATTATGTCATCGCAATTAAATAATTATCTAACCCTAAACGGGCGATTGAATTTTAGATATTTAAAAAGTGAAAACTTTGCTGAATTAAATGATTTGTTAGGCGGAAATGGATATTTAGATGTCGATTTCTTTGCAGAAGAGGGCGAAGGGGTTAGTGAAGAATTAAGTAATATTGCACAAAGCGATCTTAATAATATCAATAGAGTTGTTGAAGAAGGTGAGCGTTATAAATATAATTATGAAATTAATGCTACTGTAATTTCAGCTTTTGCACAAGCACAATTTCATTATAATGTAATTGATTTTTTTATTGGAGCAAATTTTTCAAAAACCTCTTACCAGCGTATTGGTTTATTTCAAAACGGATATTTTAAACAGAATAGCTTCGGAAAAAGTGAACAATTAAGCTTTAATAATCCTGCAATAAAAGGCGGATTTACCTATAGAATTACCGGAAGACATGTGCTACAGTCAAATATTGCATACGTTAGTAAAGCCCCAACAATCAAAAACTCATTTAGCAATGCACGACAAAATAATGAAATAGTGCAAAATCTTCAATCAGAAAAAATGAAAGTTGCAGATGTTAGTTACTTGTATAGATCTCCAATGATTAAAGCTAGATTAACCGGGTTTTATGCTAATTTTCGTGACAAAACAGATATAGGCTTTTATTTTACACAAGATCTTGCGGGCTTGGGTTTAGATAATGGCGATGCGTTTGTTCAAGAAATAGTAACCAATATTAATCAGCAAAATTTGGGTGTTGAATTTGGCATAGAAGCACAAATAACTTCTACGGTTAAATTAAAAGCATCCGGCTCTATAGCCCAATATGTATATACGAACAACCCGAATCTTTACTTAACAAGCGATGATTTTTCTAAACAAAAAAGTTTCGGAAACGGTAAAACTAATTTAAAAAATTACCACGTCGCTAATGGTCCGGAACGTGCCTTACAAATAGGATTTGAATATAGAGATCCAGATTATTGGTTTGTGAGTGCAACAAGTAATTATTTTGCTAATGCTTATATAGATCCTTCTGCTCTCCGAAGGTCTTCAAATTTTATACTCGATTATGATGGTTTGCCTATAGCAAATTACAACCCAACTAAAGCAAAACAGCTTTTACGGCAGGAAGAATTTAGTGATTATATGCTGGTTAATATTATCGGAGGGAAATCATTTAAGGTAGACGATTACTTTATCGGTTTTTTCGCAACCATTAATAATGTATTTAATCAAGAATATAAAACCGGTGGTTTTGAGCAGTCACGTTACGGAAATTATACAAAATTTAACGAAGATCAGTCCAGAACAAACGGCGCTTTATTTGGTAATCGCTATTTCTTTGGGTACGGTACAACCTACTATATGAATGTCTATATTAGATTTTAATAAAAATAGAATCATCTTTATGAAAAATTATAAAATTCAAAAAATAACAGGAGTTTTTCTAATCGGTTTTTTACTTTTTTCTTGTGTAGCCGATGATGATTTTGATTTACCTGAATCTTTAGGAGAACAAGAAAACATTCCGCCAAAAAATAAAATAATACAGATTGCTGATGTCATAAATGATTTTGCGCAAAATGAAGAAGAGCGTTTTTCTTATGCAGATTCTGATAAGTTTATGGAGGGCTACGTAATTTCTTCAGATGAAAGCGGAAACTTTTATCAAGAATTAATTGTTCAAGATAAACCTGAAAATCCGACTGCAGGTATAAAAATAAGTATCGCTGTAAATTCATTATACACCCATTATCAAATCGGTCAGAAAATTTACGTTGCTTTGCACGGTTTTTCTGTTGGACGAGAAAACGGCGTGATTTCACTTGGGGTCTCCAATGGGGAGTTTATGGAAGCAGCGCCGGCACAATTCGAAGAAAAAATAATTAGAGATTCTATAACCGCTAATATTATTCCGTTACCAATTGAAATTAATGAAATAGCTGAGGAATATAAAAATCTATTGGTTGAAATAAATGAAGTGCAATTTCCTGAAAACCTTATCTCAGATGAACTAAGTTTTGCAGGAGAGTCATTTGATGAATTTGATGGCGAACGCACGGTAGAAAGCTGTCTGGTAGATAACACATTTACCATGAGCACAAGCACTTTTGCAGATTTTAAAAGTCTAAACTTACCTGACGGAAGCGGAAAAATAAGAGGGATTTTAAGTCGAAATTTTGAAGATACTTTTTACGTTCTGCGTGTGAATACTGTTGCAGATATTGCGTTTGATAAAGAACGTTGCGAACCGATTGGTTTTAATTGCGGTTTAAGCGAAGAAGAAGGTAGTATTAATCTTTTTTCTGAAGATTTTGAAAGTTTTGATGATAATGATGAAGTTTCCGGAAATGGCTGGACCAACTTTGTAGAGACAGGAACAAGTAGTTGGGAAGTTTTTATAGATAATACCAACGCTCCTTCCATGGGTAAAGGAGCAATTGTTGATCCTTCCGGTTCAGATGAAAGCAGTATTGCTTGGCTAATCTCTCCTGAAATTGATTTTTCCAATCAAGAAAATGAAACCTTATCTTTTAAAACATCCAATAGTTTTGCAGATCAAAGTAACTTAAAGGTTCTTATATCTTTTGATTGGGATGGTGTTGAAGAAAATATTCTACTAGCTAATTGGAAAAGTATAACAGCAGCAACTATTGTAAATGATGATGCAGATTTTAGAAGTATTATTAATTCTGGAATTATAGACCTCTCTTGTGTTGAAGCTAGTGCTTATATTGCTTTTAAGTATATAGGAAGTGGAGATGAGGAGTTTGACGGTGCTTATGAATTAGATGATATAAAAATTAGCCATTAAAAAAGCGACTCAAAAATTAAGTCGCTTTTTATTAAATCATAGTAAGAATTATTCTTTTTCCTCTCCGGTATATTTATCGTATTCCGGATATAGAAAATTATTATATGGAAAACGAGTAATATGAATTTTACGAACCGCTTCGTAAACTTTTTTTCTAAACTCTTCCATGTTTTCTTTGTTAATAGCTGAAATAAACAAGACATCATCACCAACACGATTCATCCATGTTTTTTTCCATTCTTTTAAGGTGTTGTGCGCTGCTGTTTTTTCAGTTACCAAATCATCTTCCTCAATTTTTTCAGGCTGATAAGCATCAATTTTATTAAAAACCATTAAAGTAGGTTTATCGGCTCCTTCAATTTCATCTAAAATCTGATTCACCGAAGCAATATGATCTTCAAAATTCGGATGAGAAATATCAACAACATGTAATAACAAATCAGACTCCCTCACTTCATCTAAGGTTGATTTAAATGATTCTACTAATTGTGTAGGTAGTTTTCTGATAAAACCAACCGTATCGGTTAACAAGAAAGGAAGATTTCTAATTACCACTTTTCTTACAGTTGTATCAAGTGTAGCAAAAAGTTTGTTTTCTGCAAAAACTTCACTTTTACTGATTACATTCATCAAGGTGGATTTTCCAACATTGGTGTAACCTACCAATGAAACGCGAACCAATTGTCCGCGGTTACCACGTTGAACCTCCATCTGCTTATCAATGGTTTTTAATTTTTTCTTGAGTAATGTAATTTTATCTCGAACAATTCTTCGGTCGGTTTCAATTTCTGTCTCACCGGGTCCGCGCATTCCAATACCTCCACGTTGTCTTTCTAAGTGAGTCCAAAGACCCGCTAATCGAGGCATTAAATACTCATATTGCGCTAATTCAACTTGAGTACGCGCATAACTTGTTTTAGCACGTTGGGCAAAAATATCTAGAATTAAATACGTACGGTCAACTACTTTACACTTTAATATTCGTTCAATATTTTTTTGCTGTGCCGGACTTAATTCATCGTCAAAGACAGCAGTATCAATATTATTTTCTTTTACGAAATTTAATACTTGCTCCATCTTCCCTGTACCGATAAATGTTTTTGGGTTAGGGGTGTCTAACTTTTGCGAAAAGCGCTTAATGACTTCTCCGCCGGCTGTATAGGTTAAGAATTCCAGTTCATCTAAATATTCTTTAGATTTCTCTTCATCTTGATATTGTGTAACTACTCCAATTAAGACAGAGCGTTCATAAACGATATTTTCTTTTTCAATCATATAGTAAAGATAATCAAAGCAAAGTTAATATTTTAGGACTGTTTTTCTTGTTATTTCAAAGTATTTTGCTGAATTATTTATATCTTTATCGCTGTATATATTAATGACATGTCATTTTCAGTTTTAAAAATACTGAAATTTGATATACTTTTGTTTAATTTTATTTTAAAATAATTGCCTATATGAAAAAAATTACATTCAGTTTTTTCCTTTTGTTTTTAGTTTTATGCAACTTGAAAACAAATGGTCAAACTTTAAATCAAGATGCCAATTGGCCTAATTCGAATTGGGTTATAACGGGCTCTTACGAAACTGATCCTGACGCCTTCGAGGCAGATCCTACTGCTGTTTCAAATTTTGCATTTGATGATGATGATGCAGGGAATGGTAATGTAGATGAAATTGCCGCTGAATCTCCAGTTATAGATTTAACAGCTGCGCAAACAGCAGGAGAAACGTGGATACTTGTTTCTGTTGAATATTTTTTCCGTATTGCTAATACGGTTGATGTGGTTCCAGATGATTTTTTGGCTTTCCAGTATTGGAATGCTGATACGTCTTCTTGGGAGACTTGGGCGGGGCAAATACCGGCAACAGAAGGTAGTGGTGGTGCGAATACTGATGATTTTTGCACTCCTGAAAAAACAGCCTATGTAACTATTCCTTTAAATATTGCGACATTTACATCAACTCAACTTTCTGGGTTCAAGTATAGAATATTTTATGATGATGACGGGAACAACGCCGGTGGAAACTGGGAATACGGATTTTGTTTTGATTCGCCAGTTATTAATTCTCAAGTTCCGCCTTCGTGTCTAGAGCCTTCAGATGTTAGTGTAGATGAGGTTACCGCTTACACTGCTGATGTTAGCTGGACTTCAGAGTCGTCTGAATCAGAATGGGATATTGTTTATGATACTGCTGTCGGTTTTGATCCTGATAATGAAGGAACTACAGTTGTTGATGACGATGGTATTGCAGGAACTCAGTTAACTGGACTTGATGCCTCCACAGAATATGAGTTTTATTTAAGAGCAGATTGTGGAGATACTGATGGAGTGAGTGAATGGGTAGGGCCATTTACGTTTACAACTGCAACAGATACACCTCCTAACTGTGATGCAGAAATGACAACGCCTGCTGATCTTAGTGAAGATGTTGATATAGATCAAGATTTGATTTGGAGTGCAGCTTCTGGAGAACCTACTTCTTATAATGTTACTGTTGGCACAACTTCTGGTGGTACAGATGTGGTGGATAATGTTAATGTTGGTGATGTTACAGTGTATGATTTAGGAACACTTGCTTACGGTACCGAATACTTTGTTACTATTACTCCGGAAAACTCCAATGGGGTTGCTACAGGCTGTACAGAATATACTTTTACCACTGAAGCAGATCCAAGTGTTGTTGTTGATTGCGGAGCAGGTCCAGTATCTGAAAACTTCTGTTATGAAAACAACTCTGAATTTGAGGCTATTTATACAAGCTCTGATGGATCGCCTCTTACTTTAAATATTAATAATGGTTTTTTAGAAGCTTGTTGTGATGAATTAATTGTTTTAGATTCAGATGGTACAGAATTGTATAATGATGGGGGGGATATATCTGGTTTAACATTTCAATCAACAGGAGATCAGATCACGGTTCAAGTTAGTTCAGATGGCTCTGTTAATTGTCAGGCAAATGATTATGATCCTATAGATTATACGGTTTCTTGTGCAACATGTGCCAACCCTGCAGCTGAATACGAAGTTGTTAGTGATTGTAATAATGGTCCTCAATTTTTAGTTGAAGTGAATGTAACAGATTTAGGTGATGCAACAGATTTAAATATTTCTGATAATCAGGGAAGTGCAGATCAAACGGCTTCTTCTGTAGATGTGTATACTTTTGGTCCTTATGCAAATGGAACTGAGGTTGAAATAGATATAGAAAATAATCAGGATTCTAATTGTGTAATTAGTAGTAATGTGTTAACTCAGGCTTATTGTTCAGAAATCACTGTGGATTGTGCTGTAGGGCCTGCTACACAAAATTTTTGTTATGATGATGACTCTACATTTGAGGTTGTGTATACAAGTTCAGACGGGTCGTCTCTTAATTTAAATGTAAATGGAGGTTTCTTAGAGGCTTGTTGTGATGAGTTTGTTGTCTTAGATTCAGATGGAACTGAGTTGTATAATGACGGAGGAGATATTTCAGGATTAACTTTCCAGTCGACAGGAGATCAGATTACGGTTCAAGTTAGTTCCGATGGGTCTGTTAATTGTCAGGCTAATGATTATGACTCTATTGATTATAATGTGTCCTGTGCTACCTGTTCAAATCCTGAAGCTACTTATACGGTAGTTGAAGATTGTATTAATGGACCCCAGTTTTTTGTAGAAGTGGATTTAACTAGTATTGGTGATGCCACTGATGTGGATATCTCAGATAATCAGGGAAGTGATGTTGAAACAGCTACAGAGCCTGCAGTTTTTACTTTTGGTCCTTATACAAATGGTACATTGGTTGAAATTGAAATAGAGAATAATCAAGATGTAAATTGTCAAATTTCCAGTGGAGAATTAACACAAGAAACCTGTGTGAATAATTATGTTGATTGTGAAGTAGGTCCTGTTAATACAGTTTTTTGCTACGAAAACGGTCAAACCGAAGAGTTAACTTATATAAGTACAGACGGATCTCCTATTAATTTAGTGATTAATTCAGGTCAAGTAGAAAATGGATGGGATGAATTTATTGTTTTAGATTCAGACGGTACGCAATTGTATAATGGTTATGGTAATGCTGGGGATGTATCCGGTGTAGGGCCTTTCCAGTCTTCTGGAGACCAAATTACAGTTCAAGTTGTTGCAGATGGGATTAATAGTTGTGTTGAAGATGATTATACACCTATAGATATTACGGCTTCTTGTGCAACCTGTGAGAATCCAGATGTTAGTTATGAAGTGGTTAGTGACTGTGATAGTGGAGTAGATCAATTTTTTGTGGAAGTAAATGTTGTTGATTTGGGGTCTGCAGGCTCACTTTCAGTTGAAGACGATCAAGGAAGTGCTGTAGAAACAGTAGTTGAAGCTGGTATTGTTGAATTTGGGCCATTTCCAAATGGTACAGATGTTGTTATAACTGTAAGTAATGATGATGATGGGAATTGTGTTGTTTCTAGTGGAGCTCTAACACAAACTGATTGTCCGCCGGACAACGACTTATGTGATAACGCTATTGTTGCTTCTGTTAATGGGGATCAGTTTTGTGAAGTTACAACTCCGGGAACTTTGGCTGCTGCTAATGGATCTAATGTTTCGGTTTCTTGTGGGGGGAATGTTGCTCAAGATGTTTGGTTTGAGTTTACAGCTACTTCCACAACACATATGATTGCATTGCTAGATGAAGCTGGAAATAGTGCTTCGGATCTTTATCACTCTGTTTATGAAGGAGGTGATTGTAATAATCTGACTGAGGTGTATTGTAGTGAAGAATTTGATAATGGAGGAAATAGTCCTAATATAGTTGCCGATAACTTAACTATAGGGAGCACTTATAAAATTAGAGTTTTTGATACGAGTATTTCTGATCAGGATTTTAATTTATGTATTACAACACCAGATTATAAGGATAATGTAGATTGTAGTGAATTGGAGCCATTTTGTGCACCAACAGACGAATCTGGTAATCCAGAACCATTAATCTTTCCTAATGGATATTTTTATTTAGAAGAATCTGTTGCCGAAGAAGGACCAGACTATGGATGTTTAGGGAGTGAACCTAATCCCGCTTGGTTTTATTTACAAGTGCAAGAATCTGGTGATTTAGAATTTGAAATTGTTCAGAATACCGCTTTTGATGAAACAGGAGCTACAATTGGTGATGGTTTGGATGTGGACTTTATTGTTTACGGTCCGTTTAATTCTGTAGAAGATAACTGTGAAGACCTAACAAATGCTAATATTGTGGACTGTAGTTATTCTGCAGCAGCAATTGAAGATATGGTAATTCCAGGAGCTCAAGCAGATGAAGTTTATATAGTCCTTATTACAAACTTTAATCAGTCTCCAGGATATATAAGCCTTGGACAGACTAATTTCGGAGAAACAGGAGGAGGAACTACAGATTGTACTATACTTGATGAAACAGTTTATGCTTGTGAAGGTGAAGATGTGATTTTGACATCTGAATTTCCAAATGCATTAGCTTATGTTTGGTATGAATATAACCCGGACACAGAAGAAAATGAAATTATTGAAGGAGAGGAAACGTCTACATTAGAAGTTTCTGAAGATGGTGTATATACACTAGTTTCTTTTGATCAAGCAGGAACTCCTTCGGAAGAGGTGTTTACTGTAGTCTACTCAGAAAATCCTGATGTTGATTTGATGCTTGAACCAGGTCAAAATGGAAATTCTGATTTCGTGTCTTTATGTGGTGTTAGTCAAATATCATTAGATGCAACTCCTTCAAATGCAAGTTTGTTTGATCCAGTTGAATATAGCTGGATGGATAGTGATGGCAATGAAATTTCCACTATGCCTACTGTAGATTTTTCTGAAGAAGGAACATATACTGTAGAAGTAATAGGGACTATTTTAGATGAAGATGGTTTTCCTACTGAGTTTACTTGTGCATTTACAAAAACTTTTGATATTTTAAATTCTGATTTCACAGTATCTTTAGGATCAGACCAGGATTTATGTGATGAGTCTAGTTATACGATAGAGAGTGTAGTAACAGGAGAGGATGCAAGTAATGCGAGTTATGTATGGGAGGATTCTAATGGTGTTATATCTGGTGAGACTTCTTCTAGTTTAGTGGTGACCGAAGATGGAGATTATATGGTAACTGTAGAAATTGACGGTTGTACGGCGACCTCAAGTGTTAATGTAGTATTAAATGAATCTCCTTCACTTTCTTCATTGGAGGAAGAAATAGTTACGTGTAGTCTTTCAGACGCTATATTAGATGCGACACCTTCTAACTTTACGGTAGCGGAGACTACTTATAGTTGGACTTATGAGGGGAGTTCGATAGCAGAGACAGGCGCTATAGTAAATGCTTCCGATTATGGTTATGGTAGTTATGAGGTAACTGCTTATGCAGATTCTCCAGATTGTTCAACAACAATATCAATAGCTGTTATAGAGCGTGATGATATAGGAGTAAGTCTTATTTCAGATCAATCTTCAGCTATGGATTTACAATACTGTAGTGATTTATCAGATGAAGTACCTAGTTATGAGCTTGTCTTGACAGCAGAGCTGAGCAATGTAGAGGCAAGTGAGGTAGATTTTGTTTGGTATGAGAACGGGAATGTACTTTCGGGAGAGACAGGTAGTAGTTATACGGTAGTTTATGATTCAGAGGGGGATTATAACGATACTTATGAGGTAGAGATTGTGTTAGGGGGTTGTTCTGCTTTTGGAGCAATTGATACCGATGTATCTATTACTCCTTATGAGAACGGCTGTGTGATTACTGAAGGTTTATCTCCGAATAGTAGTCCAGGTCAGAATGATTGTATGGATCTAAGCTTTTTGGATGATCGAACAGGAATTCGTAGTTTAAAGGTTTATAACCGTCATGGTCGTTTAGTGTATGATCAATCAAATTATGTAAATAGTTTCTGTGGTCAAGATCAAGATGGCGAAGATTTACAAACGGGTACGTATTATTACGTGCTAGAGTTTTCATCAGAAGATCCTGTCTTTGGCAATGTTAAGAAAGGCTGGGTTTATATCAACCGAGAAGTAAACTAGTTTAGAATATAGATAATCAGCCTCCTCTTTTTACTTATAATCGAGTTAAAAAGAGGAGGTAATTTTAGAATAAAAC
>NZ_RCNV01000009.1 GCF_003667275.1 Mesonia aquimarina
CCAGAAGAAGACATTCTTATTTAGGAAACAGAACCATTAAAGAATTTGAAATAGATATGTATAATCAAAAACTAGCAGCATAGTCACTCAACTTAAAGTCCAGTTTTTTGTTGCAAGTCCATTCCACTCAATATCATTTTCAGTTAATTTAGTTTCAAAGCCTTCTTGATAAATTACATCATCTATTTTTTTTAAAATATCCATTTTTTTCAAATTACTGGCAACGGCAGTCTGTCTCAAAACTACCTAATTTGTTTTTAAAAATAATTGAAATTAGGGGTAAAGCCAAAATTAGCATTAATTTTTGTTTGCTTTTGTATCAATGCCTTAAAAGTTCGTTTTAGTCTTATATGTGCTTTTATAAGCTTTCTGATGTTAAAAAAGAGGTTTAATAGCAGTTGCATCAGCTCTATTTTACTATTGAACAATCTCCTTAAATTATAGGCTAGGGCAATAAGTCCAAAGTCGGCAGAAGCTGCTTTGATACCTTTTTTTGTTATGATATGATCAAATCCCCATTGGCGCTTGATGGTACCATAGGGATGCTCTACCAAGGCTTGCCTTTTTTTGTAAAGTTCCCCGCTTTGTGCAATCCGCTTAGCATTCTGTTTAATATTTTGAGTGTATTGGCTACGCTGAATGACCTTTCCATTGATTTTTGAGGAGGTACAATTCTGGCGCACCGGGCATTGCTTGCAGGCCTTGGTTTTGTATTGTTTGAAGGAATAGTTTCTGGCTCTGTACCAAGAGCCGTTGCTCGATAAGGTATTCCCCTGTGGGCAGTTATAAGTATCATCATCAGTATTATAAACAAAATTTTCAGCATTGTATTTAGGATCTGGTGCCTGGCTTTTACGGCCAATTGCTGGGATGGCAACCAGGGTATTGATGTTTAGGCTATCTGCAATATAGAATTCGCTTCCGGTATGGTATCCTTTGTCATAAAGGGCAGTAAAGGTATTGTTTCTTAAAATAGTTTTTGCCCTTCTGAGCATTAGCCCCATTGCTTTTTTATCATTCTGATTAGTAATTTTGAAATCAATAAGGAATTTATTTTGTGCGTCTACCGTTGTCTGAGCTGTATAGCATACCTCGGTAACGGTACCGCGTACAATTTGATGCCGGCAATCGGGATCTGAAGTCGATCGTTGTGGGTTTTCAGAAGAAGTATCTTCATCAAGTTGTTTTTGTATCGCCTTGTATTTGTTTTTTTGCTGTTTGCGTGCTTTTATTTGATCTTCAATTTCTTCAGTTTTTTTCTGATCTCCATCCGCTGTGGCCAGTTGTTGGTTATGCTCTTCGAGTTTTTTATCGATATACTCTAAGTGGCGCTTTATTTTCTTTTTATTATAGTTGTTTTTCTTACTGTTCTGCGCCCTTAGCTTTGTAGAATCCCCTGCAATGAGGTTTCCCCCGATCAGGTTGAAGTTACGAGCAATAGCCACACTTTGACGGAATACCTTACGGATTGCTTTGGGATTTTCTTTTCTAAACCGGGCAATGGTATTATGGTCGGGTTTTAGGTTTTTGATCAGCCAGATCACTTCTATATTCCGGTGGCACTCTTTCTCCAGCCTTCGTGAAGAGCGCATACGGTTCATATAACCATAGATAAAGAGCTTGAGCAGGTCTGCCGGGTGATAGGGCGGTCTTCCCTGAGTGGCTATGGTCTGAAAGCCCATTTTTGATAAATCGAGCAAGTTTACAAATTGATCGATGAGCCGTACGCTATTCTCCCCAGGGATCATATCATCCAAACAGGTTGCGTAAAGGCTGAGCTGTTCCCGGTCTTGTCCTTGTTGATATTCCATACCTTAAAGATAAACATACCAAAGATCATATCCTGAAAAATGATCGGTAAAGATGGCATGGTTTTGAGACAGTCTGACGGTCTTGTATATGGTTTGTTGCGTGTGTTTTACATGTAAGTTACTAAATAATTACCGAATAGAAAATACGAGAGTATTTTCGTAAGTAAACCAGAACAAAGCAATAAATTATATACGGTGTTGCCACCCGTTTTTATTCAGATTATTAATTTTAAATATTTTCAATGATTTTATCAATCCATTTTTTTATCCTTTCGGCATTTAATAGTGCTGCTATTATTAGTAATGAAATTCCAACAACCCAAGGGTCTGAATATATTCTTTTAAACAGAGACTTCTTTTCGGGATTGTTATTAGGTGCTGGATTAGTTTTTTGTTTTATAGGACTTTTATCTAAAAAAGAATCTTGAATTAAAATACCGTTATTAGTTATACTTTTATTTCCGTTTTCAATTTTATTCAGATATTTCATTCCGCTAAATTCAATTTTCGCAAGAGTGCATTCTCTTTTAAAATTGTCACCATCTCCAAAACGAATATCAGTTCCGCCGTCAAATGAGATATATTTTTCAGGTTTTTTCGATAATGAAGATAGTTTTATTCTTAATAATTTTAAGTCAGAAATGAATTCAGACATATCAATATATTCGCCATTATCATTATCTTTTAAATGTTTAAGTATTTTATATTCTAAAGTATCTTCCATTTTTCAGAGTGTGATTAGTAAATGGGTGGCAACGGTTTTGTGTATGATTAGTGGCGTGTTTAAGCACCTAATTTAGTAAATAATTACCGAATAGAAAATCCGTGAGGATTTTCGTAAGTAGGCGAGAACTAGCCATTAATTATACACGTTGTGCTTGTTGCACAATTTACTAAAAAAGATTAATTTCATGGTATGCAAGGAAAAAAAGTATATCAAGAGCAGTTATTCAACAGTTTTCAGTTGAGTGAACGGGTACCGGCCACTAATTTCTACCGCCGATTGAAAGAAGCCTTAAACTTAGATTTTCTCTATGATCTTACTCGAGGTTTTTACGGCAGCAGCGGTCAAAAGAGTATAGATCCTGTAGTGTTCTTTAAACTCTGTCTGGTGGGCTATTTAGAGAATATCATCAGCGACCGCAAGCTTATCGAACATAGCAGTATGCGATTGGATATTCTCTATTTCATTGGTTATGATATTGATGAGGAGCTACCTTGGCACTCCACTATCAGTCGAACACGACAATTATTTCCGGAAGATGTGTTTGAGTCTGTATTTACCAAAGTCTTCAGCCTTTGCGTAGAAGCCGGGATGGTGAGTGGCCACACTCAAGCTATTGATAGTGCCCCGGTAAAGGCCAACGCTTCGATGGACACTCTGGAACTAAAAGTACCTGAAGAGGAGTTAGAATCTCATTTGCACAGAGTTCGTCATATTAGTGCGATGGATAAAGATCAGCCATTTCGTAAGAGTAAGGGTGATAAATCAGACAAAGGTCAACGCAGTATAACGGCTAATGAACAGGAACTCCAGGCGATCTCTAGTCGCAACAAGCGTTGGAGCAAAGATCAGGATCAGCGACCGGGGTCAGGAAATAAAGGCAGTAAGTATACCAGCAATAAAACGCATTACAGTCCTACCGATCCTGATGCCCGTATCAGTGTCAAGCCCGGCAAGGCCAGAAAGCTCAATTACCTGAGTCAGCTAAGTGTAGATACCGGTCATCACGTGATTACCGACATTAGGGCTTACCACGCTGATGGTAAAGACAATCAGCAATTGCCTGATATAGTTAAGCGCGTAAAGCGCCGCCTGTGGAAGCAGGGATTAGTTTGGGAGAATTGTGTAGCTGACACCGGATATAGCTCAGGAGAGAACTACGCATTTTTAGAGGCACAGGGTCTTAAAAGTTTTATACCTGCTCACGGTACTTTTAAAGGCGGTCGTGGTGGATTTAGATATGTTGAAGACCAAGATCATTACCTGTGCCCACAAGGTAAGATCATCCCCTTTACCAAGGAGTTTAACGATTACAGAACCGGAACTCGAAAGAAAGAATACCGCTGTCGCAAGCACGTGTGTATCGATTGTCCTATACGCAGCAGCTGTCTAGGAAAAAGCGCACAGGAAAAGAAGTTCAGCGTTACCTATTACCGAGCAGAATATCAGCGCAACATCGCCCGGGTAGAAAGCCCACAGGGCAGATATATGAAAAGCAAACGGCAAAGCACCGTAGAACCTGTTTTTGGTACACTCACTCAATTTGTTGGTCTGCGTAAAGTAAACACTATAGGCTTAAGACAAGCTAACAAGTGTATGCAGCTCTCAGCTATAGCCTACAACCTCAAAAAATACCTCAAGTTCACTCAAAACCGGGTGAAAAGTGGAGCAGGAATGTTCGCCTTGTTTTTTAAAGTTCACAATGACCTTAAATCGGGAGTATACGTCATTTTAAAAACACTTCATTCTTCTAATTTGCAAAGGATATAAAAACAAAAAACCTCCTAAAAGCGGTTTAAATAAGTGAGATTTTCTAAGAATTAAAGGCTTGTGCAACGGTTACCGTTGTTCTACGCAGTTTTTATTCGTTCGATTGCTTGTTTCAATTGCTCAATTTTCTTTGGTCCAAATCCGCTGATATTTTTCATTTCCTCAATGTCAATTTCCAAAACTTTTTTTGGTGTTGTGTAACCAAGTTCATAAACTTTGTCCACCATAGGAATTCCAAATTCCTGTAATTTTTCCTTAATCCATTCAATTCCGAGTTCATTTGGTTTAAGTCCGTGAAAAAATTCGTCAACAAATGGTTTATTCGATTTTCCAAACTCGTTTATCAACTCTATTTTTTCCTCGTATGTTTTTTCGTTGTCGTTTGTTATAATCTGAAACTTTGGCAAACTGTCAAAATACATTGGTTTTTTCTCAAATTCCTTTTCTATAAAGTCGTTCGCAGATATTTCAGTCCATTCGTATTCAGTTCCGCCAATTTCATTTCGTACAGTTTCATATTCCGCAATTGAAATGATTTTATACGCATTTTCGATTTTGTCTTTTGACATATTCAAATCCAAATCAGGAACGAACTGTCGATAAAGAATTTTGTCACTCGCTTTCCAAAAAGCATCATCGTAAATTCTGTATTTTTTTTCAATTTGTGGATTGTCAGTTTGACTGTTTTCGTAACTTTTTTCCGCTCGATTGAAGGCAGTTCGTAATTTTTTAAAATCCTCTATTGTTTTTACTTCGTCAACTAATTGTTGAACAGTCGGTAAAGTTTTATTTGTTCGATTTTGAGGTTTTTTAGTCGATTTAGACTCTTTCAATTTTGGGTTATTCTTTTCTTGAATAGTTCCAATTACTCCGAAAATCACAAAAATTCCGACTAATGCTAATATTATGTAAAAAATTGTCAATTTATTCTCTGGGTTTAATGGTTAGTCAAATTGCGTAGAACGGTCTTGTATAATTACCCAGCTAAGGGAATTTGAGAACTAAAGATAGTAAAAAGAACTGACTTTGACGCGTGAGCGTCTGTGTCCGCAGGACACAAAGCCTTAGTTGGAATTATACGTTGTTGGCAACAGGTTTTATTCAAATATCATTTCACGAGTCGTCTCTTCAGTTTCCAAAATATTTTTTACATCATAATCCTTAATTTTCGGATTAGAATCGAATATTAGTTCCGAATCTTTAAAATAGAGTTTTCTTTCAAAAGATTCATTCCTATTTTTTCTCCGATAATATGTTACATTTAGATTTAGGTAAATCAACTTTCCATTAGAATAATAAAACTCGTAGCTTTCATAAGTTTTTCTGAGTGCCAAATTATATCGAATTCTTAATGGAATAGAATCATTCTCTCGCAAATAATATGCTTCCCATCCACCATTTTTCTTGAAAATACCACTATAAATAATGGGTCCTTCCATTATTCCTTTTGGATATTTTTTTTCAGTTCTATTGGTTAATTCAACGATTGAGTCAATTTTATTCAGCTTGTTTTTTAATTCGGTTTTAAGGTTTTGTCCATAAGACAAAATTGGTAATAACAAAAGTCCAATTAAATATGTGATTTTCATTTTTTCAACTTGTTGCCAACGTTCCGCGGCTATGCGCCGGGCGGGGCTTTTACCCGGAATTGTTCTTTTGAAAACGAGCATTTCTCGCATCCGTAATCTGTCAACCGAAGACGGGTTTCCCGCCTGGCGCATAGCCGCTGTTGGGCGTTCGTATTTTTTATCCTACATTTTTTCATTTTTTACCCCTGTCTTGTCTAAGGCTTCTCTTAATCCTTTAGCCAATTTTTCTACGGGTCCAACACCCCAATAATGTAGAAAGAAAATTCTTGGGTTTTCGTGAACCATATGATTATGAAGAGCAACTACTTCAATATCATTTTCAATCAAAGCCTTTATTACTGGGGCTACTTCATCAGCAAGCATCGTAAAATCCCCTGCTACCGCTGCCTTTTCATTTGTTCCTTGCCAACTTGCCCAAGTATTAAAACCTAAAAATGTACTAACTGGTGCACCGTGTTCTTTTAAATTCACATCTGGCCGACCGATAGTGATTTTATATACTCCTTTATTCATAGTTCCGCTATATCCCAAAATGCTATCAATCAACTTTGTGTCAAGAGTATTTTGCACTGTTGAAATAGTTGCACTTGATGGATTAGCACCTCTTATTTCAGTTACTTTATCAAAAACAGCTTTGACACTTTTAGCTAATTTTTTTTCATCGCCCATTCCCCCAATATGCATATACATCACATCAGGCTCATTTCGGACAAAGTGATTGTGAATTGCTGTTATTGTTAACCCTTGTTTTATTATTTCTTGCTGTACTGGTTTTAAGTCTTTTTCCGTAACAACAATATCTCCCATAACCATAGGTTTTCCCGAAGTTGGGGCGAATGCAGCCCAGCTTCCTAATCCCATAGGAGGAATGATTTTGAAACCATCGACCATTACATTCAAGTCATTTTGAGGAACTGTAACTTTGAATTGTCCGTCTTTTTCTTTTCCTTCCATCCCAAACACCGATTTTAAAGATTCAATATCAAGCTCCTTTAATTCATCGTTATTTTCCAAAAGCTTTCCAGTCGATTCTTTTGAATCGTTTTTCTTTGTAGATTGTTCGCAACCAAAAGCAATTAAAGAGGTTACTACTATTAAATAAATGCATACTTTTTTCATAATTCAGTTTTTTTGTTAAAATTTCAGTTCTTTTCAATATGACGCCCAACGGTCTTGTATAACAATCAGTTGCGGATTGTTTAAAAACTAAGATAGCTAAAATCCCTGACTTTTATGCTTGCGCTGTTGTGTCCGCAGAATACAAAGCCGCAATTGTTGTTATACGTTGTTGGCAACTGGCTTTATTTTGTTTTTTTGATTTTTGTTGGGTTTTGTCGAGTATCGAAAACGTCAGCAATTTTTATAAATCCGTTTTGTTCATCAACCGAATATATCACTTTGTAGTTTTTGAAAACCAAATAACGATATTGAATTTCTCTATTTTTAAGTAATTCTTCTTCTTGTCCAATAAAGGACGCTTTGATTAGTTTTTCCGATTCTTTGATTATTCCAGTAACAATTTTAGTAGCAACTTTTAAACTAGCTTTCTTTTCGTAATATTCATAAATTTCGTCAAGTTGAGTTTCCGAAAAGTCTGACCAAATAATTTTAAAATTCATTATTCGTATTTGGCTAAAAGTTCAGAACTTGTTTTAAATCGATTGTTTTTGAAATCAGATTCTGATTTGTCAATTCGTTTGTTTAACTCATCAATGGTCATAGGCTTAAAAAGCCTTTCGTCAGAAGTATCTTTTTCCTTTTTCAATATTTTCTCAAGCTTGGAAATTGCTTCCTCGCTTTGAAGTTTTAGGAATTCTTGAATAAATTCTATTTTTCGAGCTTCTATATTCATTTCGAGTTTCTTTTTATCAAAGATACTAAATTATCAAATTCAATCAATATCTTTCTTTGTTTAACAAATTTTTCAGCTTGTTGCCAACGGCTCGTATATGAAACGTAGCGTGTAAATAGACGCTAACTTTTCGGATTATACACAAGCCGAATTTTTATGTTTTGTTTTTATCTTTTCTATTTTAAAAGCCAAATTTAAAAATTTGGCGACTTTGCAAATACGCACAAACCTCTCGTAAAGCCTATATTAGCTATGTTTTATATACATTGTGCTTGTTGCACAATTTACTAAAAAAGATTAATTTCATGGTATGCAAGGAAAAAAAGTATATCAAGAGCAGTTATTCAACAGTTTTCAGTTGAGTGAACGGGTACCGGCCACTAATTTCTACCGCCGATTGAAAGAAGCCTTAAACTTAGATTTTCTCTATGATCTTACTCGAGGTTTTTACGGCAGCAGCGGTCAAAAGAGTATAGATCCTGTAGTGTTCTTTAAACTCTGTCTGGTGGGCTATTTAGAGAATATCATCAGCGACCGCAAGCTTATCGAACATAGCAGTATGCGATTGGATATTCTCTATTTCATTGGTTATGATATTGATGAGGAGCTACCTTGGCACTCCACTATCAGTCGAACACGACAATTATTTCCGGAAGATGTGTTTGAGTCTGTATTTACCAAAGTCTTCAGCCTTTGCGTAGAAGCCGGGATGGTGAGTGGCCACACTCAAGCTATTGATAGTGCCCCGGTAAAGGCCAACGCTTCGATGGACACTCTGGAACTAAAAGTACCTGAAGAGGAGTTAGAATCTCATTTGCACAGAGTTCGTCATATTAGTGCGATGGATAAAGATCAGCCATTTCGTAAGAGTAAGGGTGATAAATCAGACAAAGGTCAACGCAGTATAACGGCTAATGAACAGGAACTCCAGGCGATCTCTAGTCGCAACAAGCGTTGGAGCAAAGATCAGGATCAGCGACCGGGGTCAGGAAATAAAGGCAGTAAGTATACCAGCAATAAAACGCATTACAGTCCTACCGATCCTGATGCCCGTATCAGTGTCAAGCCCGGCAAGGCCAGAAAGCTCAATTACCTGAGTCAGCTAAGTGTAGATACCGGTCATCACGTGATTACCGACATTAGGGCTTACCACGCTGATGGTAAAGACAATCAGCAATTGCCTGATATAGTTAAGCGCGTAAAGCGCCGCCTGTGGAAGCAGGGATTAGTTTGGGAGAATTGTGTAGCTGACACCGGATATAGCTCAGGAGAGCACTACGCATTTTTAGAGGCACAGGGTCTTAAAAGTTTTATACCTGCTCACGGTACTTTTAAAGGCGGTCCTGCTGGATTTAGATATGTTGAAGACCAAGATCATTACCTGTGCCCACAAGGTAAGATCATCCCCTTTACCAAGGAGTTTAACGATTACAGAACCGGAACTCGAAAGAAAGAATACCGCTGTCGCAAGCACGTGTGTATCGATTGTCCTATACGCAGCAGCTGTCTAGGAAAAAGCGCACAGGAAAAGAAGTTCAGCGTTACCTATTACCGAGCAGAATATCAGCGCAACATCGCCCGGGTAGAAAGCCCACAGGGCAGATATATGAAAAGCAAACGGCAAAGCACCGTAGAACCTGTTTTTGGTACACTCACTCAATTTGTTGGTCTGCGTAAAGTAAACACTATAGGCTTAAGACAAGCTAACAAGTGTATGCAGCTCTCAGCTATAGCCTACAACCTCAAAAAATACCTCAAGTTCACTCAAAACCGGGTGAAAAGTGGAGCAGGAATGTTCGCCTTGTTTTTTAAAGTTCACAATGACCTTAAATCGGGAGTATACGTCATTTTAAAAACACTTCATTCTTCTAATTTGCAAAGGATATAAAAACAAAAAACCTCCTAAAAGCGGTTTAAATAAGTGAGATTTTCTAAGAATTAAAGGCTTGTGCAACGGTTACCATTGTTATATGCCGTTTTTTATCCGTTCTATAATTCGTTCGTAATATTGGATTCTATGATTTCCTTGTAACCTTTCTGATATTGTTTCTACTCCGTTGATATTAAACATCTCAAGTTTGTGTCTTGAATTCTGTTCATACTTTTTTGGATAGAAGTAATAAATTTTATTTGTTACTGGAAATCTGTTTTCAACCATTACTCTTGCTCTATAAGTAATAAGCCACCATAAATGCATTTCGACAAAGTCTAGATTCAATCCGAAAATATATATGTCGTGCGTAAAAAATAAATCAATCCAGCTTTCATAGTTTACGTCACTATTTTTAATTCTTTTGGCAAGTGGCAGAAAGTCTTTCTTTTTATAATTTCCTTTTGTTCCAGTCGCTACATAATTCCGCATTTGCTGTAAAAATCCGCTGTACTGTTCATATCCCAAAGTAATTGTTTTAGGTACAGTTTGACTTCCGTGGATATGCCAAATCTTATGGTTTTGAGTTTGATGAAATCGGAACATATTATATAAACTCTCTTTTATAAATCCTTTATTCCGACAATTTTTAGGTTCAAGTCCAGCAGTTTTTTCAAATGATAAATCGTAATTAGTTGTAAGAATATTTTCGATACCTAAATCTAAAATGGATTTATGTAATTGGTTCGGATTCATTTTCCGTGTTTGTGAAGCGATATATTTTTTGAGTCGGCTTTCTGGTGTTTGATGAGCTCTTGCAGAATTCAAATAGATTTCTTCATAGAGCATTGGAAATGGTTTATTAACTTGATTTAATTTTCGGTCTATTTTTGCGTATTCAAGCAGTCCATTTATTAAGTCTAACCAAGAATAAGATTCGGTTGCATTATTTATATCATTCCCAATTAACAGGGCTTTTTCATTCATACTCGAGGTTTTTTTCAAATGGCATATAACGGTTTTGTGTATGATTAGTGGCGTGTTTGAGCAACTAATTTAGGAAATAAAAACCGAATAGAAAATCTGTGAGGATTTTCGTAAGTAGCTTGAACCAGCCATTAATTATACACGGTGTTCTACGCAGTTTTTATTCAGTATTTTATTTTTTCCAAGTTCATAATCTTGTCATATTCGTAAAGAATTCTGTCAGATTCAGAGAACGGAATTTGGTATAAATCACAAACGTTTCTCAATTCGGTTAAATAGTCCAAATATTGAATTATATTATCGTTTAAGTTCGTTTTTAATTTCAGTTCGGCTCCGTAAATCATTCGATAAACTCTTTGGTCGATAATTTGATAAATTCTCGGATTCTTAAATCTCAAAATGGTCGAAGCCATTGGTAAGCGAATTCCTTTGGTTTCGAGCAAATGCATTAAGATTTCGCCAGTCAGAGCAGAATCGATAAATTCCGATTTTCGGTCAATTTTATTTATCAAATTCAGCGTTTCGTTATTCAATTCAGCGTAACGATTGGTTTTCCACAACACAATTTCGTTTATCAATTCCTGATTAAAGTCAGTTTTAACGTTATCTAACTTTTTGGTCAGTTCAGGTTGAAAGTTATATTCCAAATTCAGAAGTTCGTCAGTAGATGGATTATGTTCTTGTATTTTCTTCATTTCGTTGGTTTGGTCAAATTGCGTAGAACGGTCCAGTATAACCGTCAGTTACGGGTTAAGTTAGCGATTATTTTCGGTTTGACACAGGCTTTAGCAATTCCGAGTGGATTCGGACGTAGTCGAATCCGCCGTAATTGCGGTTATACATTGTTGCCTACAGTTATTTTTATTCATTCTCGATTTTATTCAATTCCGCTATTCTGTTTTTATGCATTTCAAATATTATTTCAGGATTCCATTCGTCATCTTCTGTTTTTCCGTGTCCCAATGACATTAGTGAAACCAATTTTCCATTTTCTGCGTAAAATTGGCAAGTCCAAGGTTGCAGAGTGTAATGATTAATTGGCATATATTTTATTGATTCCTCTGCGTAAATAAGTTCTCCGTTTTGTTCGTAATAAACTTCTTCGTAAAGAACTGTTTCTTTGTGCGAGTCAATTTGTATAATTCTTTTCCCATTATCAGTTTCGCAAATCCTCCAGAATTCCGTTTTTCCATTAAAGTCAGTTACGGCATTTACATTTTGGGAACATTTGGAAAGTTCAGCCAAATATTGGTCGTTAATTTCAGACCTTAATTTTTCTTCTTTCTCTAATTCAGTTTCTGAATCAGAGGCTATTGTTTCAGATTCCGCCACATTTTTTTCAGTTGAGTTGCTTTTTTTCGATTCGCAAGCAGTCAATGAAATCAAGATTATTAATGTCAGCAGGATTTTTTTCATAATTGTAGGCAACGGTCTTGTATAACAATCAGTTGCGGATTGATTGGAAACTAAGATAGCTAAAATTACCGACTTTTATGCTTGCGCGGTTGTGTCCGCAGGACACAAAGCCGCAATTGTTGTTATACGGTGTTATATGGCGTTTTTTTCTTTTAATTAGCTTCGAATATTATCTATTTGTTTTTACTTGTTTCAAGTATCCACCATATTAATCTGTCTTTTCCGTCATCAAGTTGTTCTTTAATGTTGGTATCGCCTAGTATTGGTTTATCTTTTTGACCGTAAAGAAAGTTACTGCCATCACGTTTAATTTCATTTCTAAATTTAAATAATGCAGTGATATATCGCTCTTTGTCGTCTGGAACATTTTTATCAAAAGCATTATATTCATTCGTTGTATAAAGCTCTAAATCATTTTTATTTATAGTTCCATAGTTACTAATGACATTATATGTATTAACAATTTGTTTAATGGCTGTTTGCCTGCCTTGTTGTGGGTAAAAACGAACTGCAACTATTGTATTAATTACAAAAATTAAAATCCAACTAGCAATCTGTAATTTTAAATTCAATTTCTTAGTTAAGAATACTCCCAATATGATAATTACAGAACTGATCCCATATATAATTGGTAAAGCAACAATTGCCTTAAAACCTGGATAAGGGAATAGACTATCAAGTATTTTCATTTCTATTAGCAACAAAGCGAACATCAAGATCGGAAATGCAATATTTTTTCTGCTATATTTTGAAGATTTATTCATTCAATACCCGTCTCTTGTTTTTAATGCCATATAACGTGTTTGTGTATGATTAGTTGCGGAAAAAGACGCGAGTCATTTTCCGCTTAGACCTAAATATAATTAATAAGATTGGATTTCCGATCGGAAATTCAGCCGCAATTAATTATACACGTTGTTGGCGGTAGTTTTTATTTTGATAGTTCCAATCCAATATTTAAATTTCTCGATATTTCTCTTCCATTTGGATTTCCTTTTTTAATTATTTCATTTATTGGTATTAACTGTGCATTATTTTGGAATACGAATCGTAAGTAAGAATTTGATTTAAAGTAATCATTTGTTTTAGAGGTTAATTGAGGTCTAATGACAGAATTCACGCTTTCTTGCTCCTTAGAATCTAAATAATAGCCAATTAATTCAAGACCTATAAAGATTCCACTTTCTTTTAATAAAAGTACTTGTTCTGAAACGTCAAAAATAGCGATGTCTTTGCTGAATGAATTAACATCAATTGGTTCGCTACTGTATAACGGTTCCGATAACTTATTTTTATCAGAGTCGTAAATATGAATTCTGACGTAGGCTTTAACATTAGTGTTTTTTAATTCTTTTTTTTCTATCACTTTTGAAAATCGGATTGAAATTTTATTGATATAATAGTTTTTTGTTTTATCCAAAGGATAAACAGAAGTAATTATTTCGGATTTTGGTTGTAATGGCCAAGACCCAAAGGATTTTGCACCTTTCAATAATTTAATGCTTTTAGTTTCAGTCGGGTTTCCTGTTAATACAATTTCGTCGAGTTTATAGGACTGAGGTCGTAAAAATATTGTGTCTTGAATATTTGCGGTTATTATACTTTGGGTTTTATATCCTAATAGTTTAATTTTTATTGAATCAGACACTGCCGATTTCAAATCAAATTTACCATCAATTGAAGAATAGAATCCTGTATTATTAAATTCTACAGCAACAAACGACAAAGGTACTTTTGTAATGGAATCTACTACAATTACATTTTGAGATTCAGCTTTGTATGAACAGAAAAGAAAAAAATAAATTAAAAGATGTTTAAATATTTTACTGAAAATCATTTCTGCTTTTGTGTTTTTCAAATTACCGCCAACGGTCTCGGCTATGAGTAGTTGCGTGGGTTAGCACTTAACTTTGCAAGTACACACCAAGTTGGAAATTCCTCAGGAATTTCCAAAGTAGGCGAGAAAAAGCAATTACTTATAGCCATTGTTGTGCGTTCGTTTTTTTTAGTGTCTGTTATCACAAAGTATTTGTATTTCTGGTTCTGTTTCCTCTAAAATTGTGATTGACGGACATCCAAAACTATGACCTACAAATCCAAACACAACGCTAGCTTTGTTTTTTATTATTTCACCTGTCCATTGGGATTGCTGTATATCTTCTTCATTTTCACTTTCCGCAATTTTTAGTCCTGTTAGGTATGTCGATTCCCCATCGTAATAGTTTGTATTTAATATTTCTGATTTTGAAATTTTATCTACTATTACTAAATGGTAACTGCTTATATTTTCTGTGGGTTTTTGTAAATAATAATCATATTTTTCTGTCGCAAAAAAATAGGTACTCAAGTCAATTTTGTTCTTTAAGTCTTTAGCGATTGGAAATTGATTATTTTCAATTGTTGTCCAAACAATCGGTTTTATTTTACCTGTTTGAAAAGGATTTTCTTTACCTACATATACTAAATTCTCATCCCGGTTAGAAATATTCTTACCTAGATCAAATCCGAACATATAATCAAATTCATCGTTTCTATAGTCGCTTGAAGGTCCATAAGGGTTCATACAAGCTATTACAGGCAAGTCATTGACATTGTAAGTTTGTATTTTATCGCTTGAGATTAAATAGACAAATACTTTATCTGATTCTGATATATTTGAATACTTAAGAAATTTCTTCCTTTGACTTTTATTAAGTTTTATTGTGTCTTTTTCTAAATCACTTTCGGTAAAAATCGAATTTCTATTTTTATTACCGATTTGGTTATAAGCATCTTCAAAATAAGTTTCGGACAGGTTTAAAAACGCTGTTCTCGTTTTTCCGTCTTTTTCTTTATAGAAAGAAGAAGCGTAATATAATTTAATATCTGATTGAACAAAGGAATTTGATAAAAACCCATTAAATACATATACTGTATCCTTTTCTTTGCTAGAAAGCATCTGGCTTTGAACTCCAACCCATTTTCCAACAATCAATTTACCAGCGTCATTAATTGTGTCGGTGATTTTTGTGTACTCTACTAATCTTAAAGATGTGTTTAATGGAAATTTACCCAAAACTTTTCCATCTGGGGAATCTCTATAATTTAAACCTGACTTGGCAATCACGTATTTATGTTCATAATGTGTTGGTTGTACTTTCTCCTTTTTTTCTATGGAATCTTTTGGCTGTTCAAACGATTTTTTTTGTTCAACTTGTTCTTCAGTTCCTGTCGTTTGTTGGCCGCTTGTTTTTTCTTTACAACCAAAAGTCAAAAGTAGAATTGATAGAAAAATTAGTTGTAAATGAATTTTCATAATTGTTTCGTTCGGTTTTCAAAATGACGCACAACGGTTTTGTATATGGATCGTAGCGTGTAAATTAGCGATTATTTTCGAATTAAACACAAGCCGAATTTTTTAATTTTCTTATTATCTTTTTTTCTCAATAAGCCAAATTAAAAAATTTGGCGGACTTGCAAATATGCCTTAACTTTGATTAGGCAACTAATTAGCTATGAGCTATATACGTTGTTGGCAGTTGTTTTTTTATAATTGGCTTAATTCTAATTCTTTAATTTCTTTAGTATTTTTATCCTGAAAAGTTAATTTAGCTTTGGATTTATTCACTTTTAAAGTTAGATTTAGAATTTCGCAGTAATCCATTTTTTCATAATTAATAGTATCAAATTTTAAAATTTTATCTCCTAGGTTAATTTTACCTTTTAATGATTTATCCCATATTATACCAACTACAATTTCATTGTCATTATTTAGAACTGGTTCAATAGGCCACATTTTTTTAGATAATTCCATAGACTTTCCCTCATTAAAACTTTCTAACCAAAATCTTTTTTTTCTATAGTCTAAGGTAACTTTTCCATATTTCAATAACTCTGAGCCAATTCGAGAAGTTTCTCCATAAGTAGTTTTAGTAATTACATTTTTAAAATCTATATCTCCTATTTTTAATTTAGGAATTTTCAAGGCTAAATGTTCCTTTTCATTTGCAGTACCGAATAATCCCATACTAAATGTACCAACATTTTTTGCGAGAGTTTCAAAAATATCTACTTGTGATTGAAGTTGATGATAAGCTGTATTAGAAACAACATAAAAGTCATTATCGCCACTATCAAATAATACATATCCATTTCCTTCGTGTTTTTCTTTTATCAGTTTTATTGGGATGAATGGACTACTTTGAATTTTGTTAACTTTCATCTCGATTGCATCTCGTTTTTTCAATCCCAAATTCTTACTATTATCTGTTAGAATAATTTCATTTTTTTGAGAGTCAAATTGAATTGTTGAATTTCTCAATAAATTACTACCAATAATACCGTCAATTTTGAAACACTCAAAAATAGGATTTAAGCCCTTTTTTGAGACAAATGCAGGAATTTCTTTAAATTTTATTTCATTAATTATAATCTCTGGTATGGATACAACTTCTAAACTATCTGTGATACCAGACTGGTCTTTTATTTTTACACTTCCAAGTTTATTAGTTTTAATCAAATCGTATAAATTTTCTGATATTGCTGTTGTCGCACCAGTATCTAATAGAAAATCATATTCATTTTGGTTTATTAAAACTTTGATTATTATTTTTCCGTTTTTATTTTCATATTTCATTTTACTGAAATATTCTTTATTTTCCACAAAACCTTGATTAGCATTAATTGTTTGTTGCGAATAAGTTTTGATAAAAATTAAAAGCGAAACTATTATTAATAATTTACTGTTCATATTGTGTTCTTTTTAAATAACTGCCAACGGTCAAGTATAAGCGTAGTGCGGGAATTCGGAGCTATTCACTGTCCACCCGCCCAAAACTTTGATAAATCAAAATACTTTATTTGAGCCACTCAGACCGCATTACGCTTATACAATGTTGTAGGTAGTGCTTTCTTTTTCGTCCGTGTGTTGGGGCAGACACACTTATTGACAAGCTTGGTTTGTGCTGCTGGTGTTGAGCGGCTTGGTAATGTGTGTGGCTGTCAAGCGTTGACTTTTTTATTAATGTTAAAATAACCTGTCAATGTCCTGCCAATTACAATAAATACACTATCCGTTTTCTTAAAACCTAAAAATCCAAATCTCTTAAGATGTTTGATAAGAAGAATCCTGTCCATTAAAAAATTGTAACCGACAGAGTTTACAAGATGTAATAATTTTTAACCACATCTTGCTCATACTGCATGCTACTCTGTAGCTATAACCTTCCCTTGCTGGTCGAAGTAGATTTCGAGGTGTTTATCGTCAGGGCTTTCAACTTCCAGTTCATATAAAGTTCCCCTGTCGGTTTCAACTTTTTCTACTTCTTGTAATTCCCAGTCTTTGTATTCTGAACTCTGAAAGGAAGTCTGTACAGGCACTGGCAGATCACCATATTCAATTTCCTCTTCGCTGATCTCTTTAAAATTGTGGCTTTTGTTCTCGCAGCTTGATGTTATTGCCATGACCAACAAACAAGCTATTCCGAAACATACATTTCTAAGTCGCATAATATTCCTTTTTATTTTTTTACTAAAGCTCAATTCAATAATACGAGCTAATTCTGTAGAAATATGGGATTCGAATTAACCTCTACACTAAGAAAAAAAATAATAAAGGATACCGCATATCACACTGAAGAGTATGGTTTTTAGCATATCCCATTTGAGGATGAAGTAGGCAAAGGCAGCTATAAGTCCGATCACCAATGAAGGGATGTTTATTGTTTCCCATTCAGGGATTAACCACCTTATGCCAAGTGAATGGCTTTCGTCCACTTTTCCAAAAAGTGTATGGATGGTAAACCAAACACCAAGATTGAGTACTACACCTACAACCGCAGCGGTAATTCCTGACAAGGCAGTGGTCAGGTTTTTATTGCCTCTGAGGTATTCAATGTAGGGCGCCCCGGTAAATATGAACAAGAAGCAAGGAATAAAGGTAGTCCAGGTTACCAGTAAGGAAGCTAAGATTCCAGCCTGTAAAGGATCCATAGTGCCTGCAAAACGGTAAGCTCCCATAAATCCTACAAATTGTACAACCTGTATGAGTGGACCCGGTGTGGTTTCTGCCATGCCTAAACCATCCAGCATTTCTCCACTTTTCAGCCAGCCGTAATCTTCCACTGCTTTTTGAGCTATGTAGGCAAGAACTGAGTAGGCTCCTCCAAACGTAACCACTGCCGTTTTGCTAAAAAACACTCCTTCGCTAAAGAAGATGGAATCAACGCCAACCCATAATGCGATTAAAATTAACGGCAATGCCCACAAAGAGAGGTACAATAAAATCGTTTGGAGGGTCTTCTTGAATGAGGGTTTGACCTGCTGAATATGGCTGTCAATCAAGTAATCATTTTCCTGTTCTGCTTTATCATCATGGCCTTTAATGACATGAAATTTCTCCTCCCAAAATTTGCCTCCAAGAAAGCCTGTTATCCCTGCCGCTAGGACTATGTAAGGGAAGTCCACCTCAAAGAAGAAGATGGCAACAAATGCCAAGGCGGCCATAGTTACCATTACTTCATTTTTGAGGGCTTTCTTACCGATTTTTATAACCGCCCCAATGACAATGGCCAGTACCGCTGGCTTGATACCGAAAAATATGGCGTCAACGATAGCTACATCTCGGTAAGCCGCATAAAGAATACTCAGCACCAGTATGCAAATAAACCCCGGTAGGATAAACAGTAGTCCGGCAACCAGCCCACCCTTTGTTTTATGCAGTAGCCAGCCAATGTATGTGGCCAGTTGTTGTGCTTCAGGGCCTGGCAATAGCATGCAATAATTCAATGCATGCAAAAAACGGTTTTCACTGATCCATTTCTTTTCTTCCACCAGTATTTTGTGCATAACCGCAATTTGCCCTGCCGGACCGCCAAAACTATGGATGGCGACCTTTACCCAAACCTTCAGTGCCTCACTGAAGGGTAACTCTCTATTTTTAGTTGGATTGGATACACTTGACATTCCTTTGATGTGACGTTGCTTTGCTAGTTAATCTTTTTAGCATTTGCAAAACGCTCTGCTACATTATCCCAGTTGATGATTTCCAATATGGTGTCAACAAAATCACCTCTTTTGTTTTTATGCTTCAAATAATAAGCGTGTTCCCATACGTCTATTACCAAAATCGGGATTACGCCCCACTGGGTAAGCTTTTGATGATTTTCACACTGGAGAAGTGTGAGGGATTGTGAATAAGGTTGATAGCCTAAAATTCCCCAACCACTGCCTTCAACACTTTTGGAAACTTTTGCGATATATGACTTGAGTTTATCAAATGAACCAAAGTCCTTTTCTATTTGCTTTAAAAGCTCTGCTTTAGGCTCAGTTTTCTTATTGACAAGGTTTGTCCAGAAAATAGAATGCAGGACATGGCTTGAAAAATGATAGGCCAGTTTTCGCGTCCATAGATCAACCATATCCATTTCACCAGTCTCAAGGTTTTTCTTGATGTTTTCCAAATCCTTATTAGCTCCATTGACCGCACCTCCGTGGTGAAATTCATAATGCAGGTGCAGGGTTTCTTCGTCCATATGGGGTTCCAGAAACGTCTTGTTGTAGGGTAATGGTTTTTGAATGAAGTTACCATTACCATCTATCAATTTGTCAATTCCTCCTTCATTCACACTTTGGGAGAACACACTGTTGATAGGCAGAATTGTTGCCCCTCCCAGTATTGCTGAATTTTTTAGAAAATCTTTTCTGTCCATTTTTCTATGTTTTAATTGGTTTGAAAAATTATGTTGCTCATTAGAATAAAACGCCAAATTGAAATGCAAAGGTCGTTGAAGCCACATGGTCATTTCCAAATCGAAAAAGCATGGGCATTGCCAGAAAATAGGTAACCTTTTCTTGTTTGATAATAGGCTTGTTTATAACAGCTGTGAAGCCGTACCTGCCATTGGTGTTGAATGCCAGACGTGTCAATAAATTAAAGCCTGCTATATTTCTGTAAATAACCCCAGGGTGAAATAATAAACCGCTTACTCTACTCGTACTATCGTTTACTACAATAGAGGGGACAAACTCGACACTAAATGCAATTTTTCGGCTTTGAATGAAATTGATCCCTACGGGAAAACCCACCGTGTAACTATCACGAAAATTAAATTTATGTTCGCCACCTGAGAAGGTGCTGATGGGGTGAACAACGCTGAAGTACATCTTAGTAATAGGAAAACTATTTTCTGATATGGTTTGTGGAGTTTTCGGGTTTTCTGTATCCAGTTTAGATTGTGCATTACAATCCACATTACAGTAGCATATCACTATAATGCCGAGTAGAAAGCTCCGTTTATAAATATTCTTCATAATGTCTTTAATCATATTTTAGTAAGGCACATATTAAAGTACAGGATCATAAAAAGCTTTGAAATGTAAAAGCCATCAATCACTCTTTCCGGCATTTCCCAGCTCATATACCTGGTAAAAAATCAACTATACTCTTCATCGAAGTATTATCGATGATCGTAATCACCGTCCGAGTGGCTTTCCTCTCTTTTGAGTACCAATTCTCCTTTTGGATTAAAATAGAGTTCAAAATAGGTCTCATCCTCATTCTCGACCTCAAGCTCATACATAGTACCCTTATTGGTCTCGACCTTTTCTACTTCCTCAATCTCCCATTTAGCGTATTGTGAATTCTTAAAGGCATCCTGTACGGCCTTAGGTAAATCAGAAAACTTAATGGTCTCCTCACTTAGCTCCTTGAAATCGGATTGGGCCATCGCTGTAAAGGTACCCCCACCAATAAACAGAAGGGAAAATAGAACAATACGAAGAAACTTCTTACTTGCGTTCATAACATTAAAATTTAAGGTCAAACATTCAATTCACCTCAAATGTAGAGATCGATTCTGTAGAAATTTGGGCTAGTCAAAAATGAACGGTAAAAGTGTGAAGCGCATTTTTGTGACTGTAAGTTAGCTCCCAATTACTTACTTGTGATATTTTATAAGCGATAGCAAGCCCCAGCCCCCAAGATTCGGGATTATTGGAGGATTTGTAAAACCTCTGAAATAACTTTTCCTGATCTATTCGTTCATTGCTGGTGTTGGTAACAGTCAACCGTTGTTTGCTTGCTAAAACAGTGACCTGGCCATTTTTTAAATTATGCACAAAAGCATTTTTAAGCAGGTTTTGGATGAGTATTTCGGCTAAGGTATAATTACCCTGAATACTAGGATGATCCTCGATTTCTACCTCTACCTGAATGTTCAAAGCCTCCTTGTGTTCTTCAAAATATTCTAACGATCTGTGGATTATTTCTTCTACTCTGACCTCATCGGTCATCAAGAACTGCCGGTTTTCTATTTTGGAAAGGAGCAGGAGGGTTTTGTTGAGTTTTTTTATCCGTTGTGTGGACCCTATTATACTTTCTATGATGGTCGCTTGTTCTTCGGTAAGCTGAGTTTGACCAACCAGTGCCTCTAACTTCGATTGAATAATGGATAAAGGAGTCTGTAACTCATGGGAAGCATCTCCGATAAACTGCTTTTGGTTTTCAAAAACCTCCTTGTTTTTCCGAGTCAGTTCGGTCATCACATTATTTAATAGCTGAAATTCTTCAATTTTGGAATTTGGGAATACTGGTGTATTTGCATTGACAAGATTATAATTTTTGAGCTTGTCAAGCATAGTATAAAAGGGCTGCCATATTCTTCGAGAAAGCATTCTGTTTGAGAGGTAAAAACAGAAAACAAGTCCAAAAAATAGCCCTCCTAGCGTAATAGCAATCGTACCAATGATTTCAGTTGCTTCCAGGTGAGGCTTCACAATTTCCAGTTTGTAATAGCTGTCGTTTAATTCCACAAATGTTATCAGCTTCCGGTACTCATCTAGTTCGGCATCTATCGGTTCATAGATCAACGTGTCGGCATAGCTTTCTTTTCCGTCTTGAAACGTATTTATATCAATAGGGTAAAATGTAAAATCGTCCAGAGGGTAATCCTTCGCTATGGATATTTCCGGGTGCTTTTCGAGATAGGCAAGCAAGTTCATCTTACGGTTATTCAAAACCTCATCTACGTTTTGAAGTACATTCCAGCTTAGCACCAGATAAAACAAGGTCGAGAATATCCCAAACAGTAAAAGGAATGCGAATAATTGGATACGGGTCGTATAAGAAAGCAGCTTCATATTGTTTTTATTTGGTATCCCACACCGTAAATATTGGTTATTTCCACGTTGGCACCTGCTTCCTTTAGCTTGCGTCTCAAATTTCTGATTTGTGAAAACAAAAAATCAAAACTCTGTACCTCATCTACGTAATCGCCCCAGATATATTCTGCCAAAGAAACCTTGGTGATCACCCGTTTGTGATTGCTGATCAAGTGGGTAAGGATAGCATATTCTTTCTTTGTTAGAGAAAGTGGGCTTTCGAGATTATCAATTCCAACTATGTACTGATCTGGTTCTATTACCAGATTAGCATAGTGAACCAATCTATTTGTCTTGAATTGTTTTCTCCTTATAATTGCCTTTATACGGGCATTCAGCTCTGAAAAGTAAAATGGTTTAGTCAGGTAATCATCAGCTCCTAACCCCAAGCCTTTTAATTTATCGTCCAGGGAATTACGGGCAGAAAGGATGATTACCCCATCAGTTTTATCTTCCTTATGGAGAATTTCGAGCAGGTCAAAACCACTGCCATCCGGGAGGTTTATATCCAGAATGATACAGTCATAATCGTACAGATTAATGCGCTCTATACTTTCCCGAAAATTGCCAGCAGTATCACAGAAATAACCTTCATCCTTGGCAAAATCTTGTAGGCTTTTTAGCATTTCCGTTTCGTCTTCTATGATGAGCAGTTTCATGGATACAAAGTACAGAAATAATTCTGTAGAAATGTTGCACAATGGTTTATAGAAATCTTTGGTGTAACTGATACAATAAGTTTTTGAGAAAAGGATTTTTTGTAGTCCATCTATTATCTGTCAATTTGGGGTTTTGTTTTTGGGAGGAAACACGCTTGTCTTTTATCGAGTTTTACTTTCATTTATTGTAATTTCCAGTCCAATCGGAGGCAAAATTAGGCTCTTTTGGTTTTTTAGCGTTGACTTCGTGTGTCGACAAAAAATCAAATGTGCCTAATGTGCGGTGGGTTTTTTGCATTACCTACAACGGTCTCGTATAACCGTCAGTTACGGGATTAAAGTTAATAATTTTCGGTTAAGAACTGGCGTTAGCAATTCCGAGTGGATTCGGACGTAGTCGAATCCGCCGTAATAGCGGTTATACATTGTTGTGGTTAGTTTTTTATTCATTCAGTATTTCAGTCAGTTTTGGAAATTCCGATCCCATTTTTTTATTGTCCATTTTTCCATCGTAATCATTGTCTCCGTATTCAAGTCCAACTGCTATTAGTCCCTCAAATTCATTTCGTTCCGATTTTGGTATTTCTCTCAAAATATTAGCGAAGTCTTTTTCACCAATTCGGTAAATTATTTGGGTCAAGACATATCCTAAATCATAACTACTTGCTGCTCCGCCATTCGGAAAGTTTTTAATTTCGATAATAGCGCTTTTTTCTTTTTTCAACGCTTGGTAAATAAGATTTTCCATTTTCCGATTTTCAGTCAAGGATTGATGAACAAACAAAGTATCTCCAATAATAATTCCGTCAACTTTTTCCTTTTTACAGCTGACTAAAAATATTGTTAGTAATAGTAGGGTTATTTTCCTCACAAAGTTTGTTTTCAAATTAACCACAACGGTTTTGTATAAGATTAGTTGCGTGGGTTAAGCAACTAATTTAGCAAATACAAATCGAATAGAAAATCCGCGAGGATTTTCGTAAGCAGGCTTGCACTAGCAATTAATTTTATACGTTGTTGTAAAACGTTTTTATTCCACCATAATTGGTTTTGGCAATATTCCTCTATTCTCAAACATAAAGCCAAAATTAGGCTTATTTTCAATTCCATTTAATTCCTCAATTATATTCAAGAGTAGTTTTTCTGTTTCGTTTATATTTTTTGTGCTATCAACATTTATGCTAATTAGTTTTTTCTCGTTTTTAAGAGAATAATTTCTATCATTATTTGGATTAAACAAATGATTTGTCAAAACTGATTTTAAACTATCTATTGGAAATTTCAGGTCGAAACTTACAGTAATGCTATCCGTATTTACATAAAGTATTTCCCTTAATTTGTAATCAAATATACTTTCGCAAATCTGTAATGGTTGGATTTTATAAACTTTATCTTCAGTTTCCAATTTGAACATAGCATATTCATTTAAACAATCAGTCTCGTCCAAAATCTTTATTACTTCATTGAAATTTTTAAGTGTATCAATATCGTACTCAACTAATTCGTTATCAACCAATCGAAAAGTCATAAAGCGTTGAATTGGTTTTTCAATCGCAGTATGTTTATTTTCGTTGTTATTCTGTCCGCAACTCAATAGCAGACAGCTTAAAATTAGTATGATGATTGTTTTTTTCAAATGTTTTACAACGGTTAGTATATGAAAAGTAGGCGTTTTTGAAGCTCGAACCTTTCAGTTACGCACAAACTTTGATACGAGCCAAAGCCCTTGAGTTTATTACTATCTCGCCTATTTTTTATATACATTGTTAGCTGCTGGCTTTTTTATTCAATTTCAATATCTTTTGTTTCTTGGTCTAACTTTCCTTTAAAATTTGGAACTGGTCTCTCTTCTTTCTCTAACTCAGTTTCGACAATTCCGTTCTCTTTAATGTCTTTAATCAACCATTCCATTTCCATAATTTCTTTGCGTTGAGCTTTAATAATGTCGTCTGCAAGTTTTCGAACTCTAACGTCTTTTATTTTTGCTCTTTCGCTCGTCAATATCGCAATTGAATGATGTGGAATCATTCCTTCCATATAATCGGTATCAGTTACAGTTACCTGACTCCTTACCAACCAAATTGCTCCAATTATCATCAAAGCTCCCAATCCAAATATTGCAGTGTTAGCTTTTTTACTCTTATACATATTAAGCATATAGAGAAGCATAATGATTATCATTGAGCCACCCATAATAATGGTCATAAATAATCGAGTTTCACTAAACCAAAAGTGGTCGACTATTTGATAAGAATGAGTGTACATTAAAAAAAACATTGCAATCATTGAAGTCGCAATCATTGCAAAAAATTTCCCGTATTTCTTTTTACTGTTATGTTCGTTTTCCATTTTGTTTAAGTTTTGAGTTATTTTTTATTCAGCTTGCAGCTAACATGTGCATAAACGCTATAGCGTTTATTTACAATTTATCGATTATCCAAATATAGTGAATCTAATGGATTTTTTATTTTTTTTAATTGATGATTAGCGACGTGGGTATAAATTTCAGTTGTTTTTGTGGTCTTATGCCCTAAAAGTTGTTGAATATATCTTAAATCTACCCCATCTTCCAATAAATGTGTTGCAAAACTATGCCTTAGCATATGCGGGCTTACTTTTTGAGAAATTCCGGCACGTGATGCTGAACGTTTGACAATGGTAGCCACGCTTGTAGCACTATATTGATTGCCTGGCTTACCTTCAAAAAGAAACTTTTTTGGTTTCCACTCGCGATAGTATAATCTTAGATTAATAAGCGTCTTTTCTGATAAAAGTGTGAATCTTTCAGTATTCCCCTTCGTATCTCTTATGTTAATTAAAAAGCGTTTACTTTGAATATCATTTAATTCAAGGTTTAAAAGCTCAGATCTCCTTAAGCCGGCGCTATACAATAATTCAATTATACATAAGTGCTTAATATTATTGATTTGAGCAAGCATCAATTTTATATCGTTTTTACTAAGTACTTTAGGTAACTTTTTCTGTTTTCTAGGTCTTTCCAATTCATAAAATCGATGAGGCATGCCTAGTACAATTTCATAGTAAAATTTAATCGCATTGATATTCTGGTTAAGATAGGAAGATGACTTTCCTTCTCGGATAAGTTTTTGTAGGTAACGTCTTATATCTTGTTCATCCAAATGATCTACGTTACTAGAGGAATAATAGGACATAAACTTTTCAAAACAACTGATATAGGACTTGGCAGTATTAAGTGAATATCCTTTTAATTCAAGTTTGTGCAAAAATGAAGGCGGACATCGATACTTAGAGTTAGAGTCTGAATCAAGGTAAGCCTGATAACTAAACTTTCGGGAGGAAGCAGAGATAGGGCTGCTCTTGAAAAACTTGGAAGTATCTATCCAGGCTTTACCTTTAAAAACTTTAAAAATTAGTTTTAAATTCTCTTTGGAATTGAAAACATATCCCATCCCAAATTCACTAGACCATTTATAAAATGGAATATTTCTGCATAATTTTTCAATCCTTTTATCGTGTTGATGCCTTATCCCTATACAAGCTCGTCCTTCTATGAGAAGGTGAGAAATAATTATTACCTTTTTAGAATTCTTGATCATATGGTAAAATTCGACATATAATACTATTTAGTAGTCTATCAAACGTTTATTATACGTATATTAAACACAAAATAAATATGATGATAAAGAATTGTCCTGTGTGTGGAGAGAGTATAAAAGGAAGATCAGATAAAAAATTTTGTAGTCCCACCTGTAAAAGTAGTTTCCATTACGACCAAAGATTGCAATCAGAAAAGTTTTATCACCAGATAGATCGCCAATTGAAACTTAACAGAAAAATTCTAAAATCGTTAAACCGTAAAGGCTATAGTACTATTAATAAAAAAGATCTAAAAGAAGAAGGTTTCAATCCCAACTTTTTCACTCATTATTGGAAAAACAAACAGGGTGATGTATATTTATTTGTATATGAATACGGTTTTTTAGATTTATCAAAAAAATCTAAAAAGGCCAAATACCTAATAGTCAAATGGCAGGAATATATGGATAAGTAAAAAATCATTACCTTCCTTTTCATAAAATTTTCTGAGAAATTTCTCCGCTATAAAGTTGCATAACTTCTTATTTACAAAAAAATTAGTTTTGTTATGCTTTTCTGAAGGAGTCATTAGAAATTTTTTGATGTCGATCTTTTATATTATAGAGCGCGATCTGGCATAAAATCTTTTGGAGAGCAGTCGAGTGCTTTTGCAATAAGGTTTAGATGTAAAATGTTATATTTTGCTTTTTTAGAAGGAGCTTCAATCTTAGATATAATTTTAATGTTCTTTTCAATTGAAAGAGATAACTCTTCGCATATTAATCTATGAGGTTATTCTAATTATCTCATTTGGAACTATATAAATTTAAATTTCTTCTAATAACGTTTCATAAATAAGATTAAGTAAATAATTGATTTTGCTATCTAAATAATTCATCATCAAAAAATTCTTTCAATGTTATTCCTAATGCATTACAAATTCTATTTAGAGAATAAATTGAAATCCCTCTATTAGACTTTAAGTTTTCCCAAGGTTGAAAATTTTGTCTGTCGATATCAATATTTTTTGATAAATCACTTTTGGAATCACCCAATTCATTCCTAAGCTTAGATAGACGCTCTTTAATCTTTGTTTTTAATATTTCATCCTCTTTTCTCAATTTAGCCATAAGGCAATTTCAATATAATTGAATTTTTTACAGTAATGCACTTGCATTACATTTTATATTTATTATATTTGATTAATAATAATATATTTGCGAAACTTCTTTAAGTAAAATATTAGAAGCATTCGCTTTGAATCTCGCATTGAAAACTGGTAATTTTTATACACACGAGAGGAAAAGCAAGGATGCTCACGACCCGGGCGTGGGCTGCTTGTTGTGTGTAAGGTATACCAGTGCCTCAATGCGATAAGCTGAGACCTGCGCCTTTTTCTTTTTTTAATAAGAACAGGCCAAAAGGCAGTTAATAAAGCTAAATAAGTTACTACTTAATGAGCTGAATTACAAGACCTGTGTTTATTGTTACAGTAATCATCTTTTAAAAACTATTTGTAAAACTTTGTTCGTAAGAGAAAGTCTGGGATACTTCCTAGATACTCCATAGATAAGCCCATGGAATGTGCACGCTGTTTTTTATGAAAAACCAATTAAAACACATTTACACAGCGGTTTCATTTCAATCAATCGCAGTAATAATTATAGGTATGCATAAGTGCAAGAAGAGTACCTACGCCCGGGTCGGGTAAACTGTTTAAAACAAAAGCTTATGAGGTAAAATTATATTCATAAAAAAGCCCTCTCTATACTTTGGCGAGACAGAGAAGGCGTGTATTAACTAAACTCAAATATTTAACTAATAACATTTCAAAAATATGAAATTTTTATTCAGATCCTGCCTTAGGCTAAGTATTTTCTTAGTTCTGAGCAGCTGGGCTATTCCCTGCACGGGGCAACAGCAAATATCGGGTACCGTAACCAATACCGATAAGATGCCCATCCCCGGGGTAAATATTACCTTTAAAAATAAACCTGGTGGTACAAGCACTAATTTTGATGGGCAATATGAGCTTAACGCACAAGCACAAGACAGCTTGGTATTCGCTTATCTAGGCTATCAAACGCAAACGATTGCGGTCGCCAATCAAACCCAGATCAATATTACCTTACAAGAAGAAGAAAATTCTTTAGGCGATCTGGTGATCAATGCCGGATATTATACCACTACCGAGCGGGAACGCACGGGAAATATTGCTAAAGTTACCGCCGAAGAGATCGAGCTGCAACCTTTAGTTAGTCCGTTACAAGCTTTGCAAGGGCGAATGGCCGGGGTAGAAATCACTCCGGGTAATGATCTGCCGGGCTCCGCCCCTACTATTCGTATTCGCGGGCAAAACAGCTTACGAGCAGAAGGCAATTACCCCTTGTACATCATCGATGGGATGCCCATTAATTCTGCCCCGGTAGAGAGCAACAGTAATCTCAGCTTTACAGGTATAGACCCGTTAAGTACGCTTAACCTTTCCAACATAGAAAGTATTGAGGTACTAAAAGATGCCGATGCCACGGCTATTTATGGTTCTCGAGGCGCCAATGGGGTCATCTTAATTACCACTAAAAAGGGAACCCCGGGAGAAACAACGGTACAGGCACGTATAAGCACCGGCTTTTCTGAAGTTCCTAACCAAATTGAACTGCTTAACACCAACGACTATTTAAAAGTACGCCAAAGGGCATTTGAAAATGACGGAATAGCACCTAATGAAAATAATGCCTATGATTTATTGGTATGGGATCAGGAGCGGGATACCGATTGGCAGGAAGAATTTTTTGGAGGGCAAGCTGAGTTTACCCAAGCCAATTTATCTATTGCAGGAGGTAGCTCAACCACCCGTTATCGTATCAATGGCTCTTACTTAAATCAAGGTAGCGTATACCCCGGCGGGGCTAACTACCATAAAGCTACAGGAAATGCACAACTGAACCATAAAGGTAAAAATGATAAATTTTCTTTGGATATGTCGCTTACCTATGGTACAGACCGTAACTATACTGTGGGCATAGGCGCTGTTATACCACAAGTGTTCAGTTTGGCTCCCAATGCCCCCCGTATTTTTAATGAGGACGGGAGCCTGCACTGGGAAGAATGGAGCCAAGTGGGAAGGGAAAACCCTTTTCAGGGGTACCCCAATACCAGTGAAGTTAAAACCCACAATATGGTTACTAACCTTAACCTATCTTATAGGTTATTTGAAAAATTAGAACTTTCTACCAATTTTGGATATACCCATCTTAATAGTAACGAATTGACCAAACGACCCAAGGAGTCTTTTAATCCTGAGTATGCAGAGTTTATAGACCATGAATCTGCTCATTTAGAAGGACAACGTGCTTCATGGATTATCGAACCTCAATTATCCTATCAAAAAAACATAGGGAAATTAGGAATTAAAGCTTTAGCAGGGACAACCCTACAAGAGCAACTTAACCGCCAAACGGGAGTTACAGGTACGGGGTATGCTACCAGATCGATGATAGGGAATCTTGCAGCAGCCACTACCCTATCTAGGGGTATAAACCAAGAGACGAAGTACCGTTATATGGCATTTTTTAGCAGACTGGGGATAGATTGGGACACAAAATACTTCATTAATCTTACCGGAAGAAGAGACGGTTCATCTCGTTTTGGGCCTCAAGAACGTTTTGCCAATTTTGGAGCTATTGGGGCAGCTTGGATTTTTACAGAAGAAACTTGGATGGCTAAGCAACTCCCATGGTTATCTTTTGGGAAATTACGGGGCAGTTATGGAAGCACCGGGAACGATCAAATTGGTGATTATGGATATTTAGATATCTATGAAGCCACACAAGGCCCTGGAGGGCTTTACCCCACCCGTTTAGCCAATCCTTTCTACTCTTGGGAAATCAATAAAAAATTGGAAGCGGCAATTCAATTAGGTTTTTTAAAAGACCGCTTGCACCTTAATGTAAGTTATTACCAAAACCGTTCTTCTAACCAATTGGTAGGCTACAGTTTGCCAAGTATTACAGGTTTTTCTTCTGTACAGGCCAATTTACCCGCTACGGTAGAAAACAGGGGTTGGGAAATAGAAGCCAATGCTAAGGTCTTAAATACCCGGCATTGGAAGTGGCAAAGCGCCTTAAATTTAACGCTTCCTAAAAATGAATTGGTAAGTTACGCCAATTTAGAACAGTCTTCTTATGCCAACACCTATAGGGTTGGAGAACCTTTAAATATTGACTTGCTATATCAGTATGAAGGCATCGATCCAGAGACGGGCTATTACCAAATTGCTGATGTTAATGAAGATGGAAGGTTAGATTATGAAGACCGAGTGGTCGTTAAAGACCGAAACCCCGAGTTTTATGGAGGTTGGCAAAACACCCTACAATATAAAAATTTTAATCTTCAGTTTTTATTTCAGTTTGCCAAAAAAGAAGGGGAATTTGCACTATTTGATGCCGGAAGAATTGGTGCTCTGCGACAGGAAGACTATTTAGAGCTTGAAGGTAATGAATTTCAAGAAATTTCAACGCAGCTTAATGCGATTAGAGGCTATAACAATGTAACACAAACCGCCCTACCCTATACCGATGCCTCTTATATTCGTCTTAAAACCTTGTCTTTAAGCTACTCCTTACCCGTTACTCCGCTACAAAAAATTGGTATTAAAAATTGTAGCGTATTTGTGCATGGGCAAAACTTATTTACCCTTACCAATTATCGTGGAATGGATCCCGAAATGGCTCTTGGTCAAGGGACTGCATTTGGTGCTTTACGCACCTTTACCACCGGTATAGAAATTAACTTTTAAACTTTTACTGATGAAACTATATAAAAAAATAAGCCTTTTACTCTTCCTCTGTTTCTTGGGTTCTTCTTGTGAAGATTTTGTAGAAGTGGAGGCTCCGGACCATCAACTGCCTGTTGCTGTAGTATTCGAAAATGAAGAAACCGCACGCAGTGCCATGTTAGGTATCTATTATCAGCTTTTTAGAAGTGCAGCTTTCAGTAATGGCCATACGAGTAGTGTTACTGCCTTAGCGGGATTAAGTGCTGGCACTTTGACCCCTGTAGATGCTACGAACACGGTTTTTACAGAATTTTTACAGCATGAAGTACTTCCGCAAAATCCTAACAACTTCAACTTATGGTCAAGTGCCTATCAGACCGTATATATGGTCAATTCATTTTT
Organism: Mesonia aquimarina; assembly: GCF_003667275.1. Classification (GTDB taxonomy): domain Bacteria; phylum Bacteroidota; class Bacteroidia; order Flavobacteriales; family Flavobacteriaceae; genus Mesonia; species Mesonia aquimarina. The sequence goes on from NZ_RCNV01000009.1 coordinate 31,553, forward strand.
GGAAGGGCTTGAGGCCTCAGACAGCATCCCCGAAGAATTAGCTAGCCAATTACGGGGAGAAGCCTTGTTTATAAGAGGGTTTACCTATTTCTACTTAAAACAGCTTTATGGAAAAGTTCCCTTAATTTTAACAAGTGATTATCGTCAGAATGCCTCGGCCGCTTCTAATACACCAGAAGAAATACTCACTCAAATTCTAACCGATTTGCAAACTGCAGAAAGTCTTCTTTCTGAAGCTTACCCGCAACAAGAACGTACAACTGTAAACCGCTACGCGGTAAAAGCCTTACTGGCTCGTATTGCTCTTTATAATGAAAATTGGGAAGCTGCTTTACAATACAGTAATGAGGTCATTGCACAAACTTCCCTTTATGGTCTAGAAGAAAATGTAAACGACGTGTTTCTGGCCAATAGCCAAGAGGCCATTTGGCAGATTTCACCACTAGGTGGAGGGAATATCACCACCAATACCCATGAGTGGACTATTTTCTCATCTGCTTTTCCACAATTACGGCTTACAGCTGGTTTTGAAACCAATTTTGAAACGGGAGATCTACGAAAGACCTACTGGCTAGAGCAACACCCAGAAAACAACACCTACCGCCCTTATAAATATAAAACAGGTAACACCAGTGATGTTATTACAGAATACTCTATGGTGCTCCGTTTGGCAGAACAGTATTTTATACGAGCAGAGGCACAAGCAAAACTAGGCAATATGTCGGCTGCCATAGCCGATTTAGATGATATTAGAGAAAGAGCAGGCATCTCCCTAATTGCACAAACCCAGCCTAATGTAACAGTAGAAGATTTTTCAACCCTGCTTTTAGAAGAGCGCCAAAGAGAACTCTTTGCCGAATGGGGGCACCGTTGGCTAGACCTGTGGCGTACCCAAAATGCAGCAATGGAATTTAGCGGAAGTGCTTTTTGGGAACCTACCGATGAACGCTATCCCATTCCAGAAGACGAACGCATAAAAAACCCCAACTTAACTCAGAACCCCGGATACTAATGAAAACAGATGATAATTTCCTCAAAAGCTTTTGCTTTATACTCCTAGTAGTTTTAAAGTTTGTCAGTTATGGTCAAGCACCAATGAAAGAAAAAGTGCTGCCTGTAGACCCAAGCATTCTACATGGGCAACTACCCAATGGATTAACCTATTATATTAAACCGCTAGATGAACCTACTTCTGATTTGGTGATGAATTTTTGGGTAAAAGCAGGAATAATGCAACAAGGAGTAAACCAACCTGACCTCGCTCATTTTTTAGAACATATGGCATTTAAAGCCAGTACTCATTTTCCAAAAGGATTAAAAGCAGATAGTTTACATTTAGCCAAAGCAGGCATCCGTAATTTAAAAGATATTCATGCGTCCAGCGGGTATTACAATACTAATTATCACTTTGCTGCCACATCAGGTAATCCCGAGGCGGTGCACACGGCCTTGCTATGGTTTAAAGATATTGCCCATGGCTTAAAACTTACCGATGAAGATATTGATAATGAACGGGGCGTTTTGTTACAAGAGTTTAACACACGGGTGCAAAATTTGTCTGAGCATCGTGCTAAATCAAAGATGTTGCAACACATTAATCCCTGCTTTTCCTCTTCAGATAATTTCTTCGACTACAATGCTCATTTTCCCGCAACAGAATTACGGGAGTTTTATAACACTTGGTATCGTCCTGATTTGATGGCGATAGGTGTTGTCGGTAATATAGAGCATCCAGAACAGCTCAAAGCAAAAATAGAACACATGTTTGGAGGTATCCCGATGCCTAAAAAGCCAAAACCACTCCCTGCATGTGAGTTGACGGGGCAACCTCCCTCTTGGATTAACATCACCCAAGGAGAAAAAAAGACTACACAAGTCAAAAACAACCGTAACCAATTTTATTTAGGCTTTAGAGATCCATCTACCCAAGAAAAAATACATCGTCTTGAAGGACTAAAACAACTTTTCCTTTGGCAATCCATGACACAACTTTTGCAAAACCGCTTGAATAAATTACAGCAGTCTTATGACATACATTTTAATTTTTTAAATAAGCATACCTACCGCTCACAAGTCGTTATGAGTTTTAAAGCACATAATGCCTTGATCGATTTCGAAGAGGGACACGGCGAAAAAGCTTTAGAGACCTTTATAAGTTACTTACACCAATTAAAAGAATTTGGAGTGCATCCTGAAGAATGGGAAGAGGTGGTAAAAAACCAACATCTTATTCTTGATTACCAAGACACCACCAGTACGAAATATTGGTCCAAAGAAATTTACCGGCATTTTGTGGCAGGAGAAGCCTTACCTGCCCAGAAAAAAACTTTATTAAAACAATGGTGGAACAAAATGAGTCTCACCCAATTCAATCAAGAACTCAAAAAATTAATCCAATTGGTACCAGAAGACATTGCCGTGATTGCCACAAAAGGAAGTGCAGCAGCCAATTATACGGAAGTGCAGGTAAGAAAGCTTATTCATAAAACGCTTCAAGAACCTGTCAAGCCTTACTTCCCTAAAACATGGGATGAGCCCTTGATAAGCAAAGAGATAAAAGCTTCTTTACTTCCTCAAAGAATTAAAGCAAAAGGAATAACCAAAAGCGGCGGGAAGCGATTTTCCTTCGAGAATGGCGCCCAATTGATTTTCCATAAAGACACCACTGCCCGTTTTAAAGGTAAAATAGAAATCGAGGGGTTTAGTCCGTGGGGTAGCCATTGTTTTTCCTACCCCATAATCTATGCCGCACAAAATGCAGCAAATATTGTACATCAGTCGGGTATGAGCTCTTGGGATAAATTTGATCTAGATCGATTTATAGCAAATCAGCCACGCCCCTTTGCCATTAAACCCTATATCGAAGCGAATGAATCGGGGATTCAAGGAAAGGCTTCGGCAGAAACTTTAGAGGAGTGGTTGCAAATGATGTACCTCTATATGACCCATCCCCGCTATGATGCTAAAGCATTTGATTATTGGAAGCGGCAGAAAAAGATAGAGTATTTTAAATCCCCCTATGATGTCTCTTTTTTTAATTTTAAAAATCGAGTTGATGAGTATATGGGTCGCAATAGCTATGAAAACGTAGGCGAAAAACTATGGACAGGAATTAAACAGACCAATTTAGATACAGCCTTCCAAAGCTATCAACAACTTTTTGGGCAAACCCATGATTTTACTTTTGTGGTGAGGGGGAACATAGAAGAACCCCAACTTCTTTTACTAGCCCAAAAATATATAGGCAACCTCCCTCAAAGCACCGCTAAATTTACCTGTAAACCTATTTCAAACAAAAAAAATAAAGCTCAAAAATACCCTATACTCAATAATATAGGGGATACGATAGAAAATTCAGAGAAAACTCAATATTTAATACGCTATGTACTGCCCGACATTCCACCGAATAGTCAAGAGTATTTAGGTTTACAGATGCTTAGTCGAATGCTAGGAGAACGTCTAATGGACTTGCGTTACCAAAAGAATTTTTCTATCTATGGGGTCAGCGCTCCTTTTAATGCCCTACCTCAATCTCAATCGTATGACTTTTCATTTTATATGGGCTGTAAGGCTAAAGAACTGTCATCGATACGCCAGGAAGCAAAAAATATAATAGAGGATATAAAACTGGGTAATATTGATAAAGAGGAGTTTAAAGCCGCCCAATCCTTTGTCATCCGCATGGCTTCAACAAACACCGCATACCAGAATCGACTTCTAAGTTATTACAAAGGAGAAAGGCCTTGGGTTAGCTTTGAAAGGATAGAAACAATGGTAAATACCATTACCCCAAAATTGCTTAAAAAAATAGCCAAACGCTATGTAAAAGAAAAATACTTGTATGAATTTGCTACTTATGAATAGGTTTATAGCTTAAGTCCAGAAATACATACTTGCATATTTAAAAAAAGAAGAAACCGGACGTACACCCGGTTTCTATTTTTAAGGATTAGTCTAAGGTTACCTCTCCTACCACATCCCCACTGCCGGGTTTGGGATCGGAGAAATTTTGTGAATCATAAATTGGGTAGTTCGTATTATCGGACAATACCCGTACCAAGCAACTTTGGTTCTGATTATCACAGCTCATCTCTGGGATGGCATGCCAACTCCCACTTGTAAAGACAAAATCTTCTGTAGGATTGGCTGAGGTTCTTGCCGTGGTAAACGACATCGCGGTTGTAAAAATTACCGCTAACAACGGAATTAAAAATTTACTTTTCATAATATTGAATTTTTAAATGAATAATATGCCTACTATTTTATACAGGTGTTCAGCTTCCTCCTGGTTTTGTCGCGCAACAAAACAGGTAATATTATTTTATTTTTAAACCTCGTAACTGTAATAAACCTATTAGAAATAAAAATAAGCTTAGTGTAAAGTATAAGTGACCATACCAACCTAGTAGCGGTAGAATAGTCCTACAGGTACAGGGTATTTCTTCTTGGAAAAATAAAAGATTGATCAAATATCCGCTATAGAATATTAATACTATCAAACAGGTATACAGACCAATATTTTTCTTAGGATAAAACAAAAGAGTTAAAGAGGTGATTATTTCTACAATAGGAATCCCCAAACTTAATCCTTCAATAATAAGCTGGTTTTCGATATTGATTGAATTCAGTAAGGTATGGTAAAAAAGATCTCCTTCCCATAATTTTCTTAAACCGGTATAGAGAAATAATATGCCTACTATAACCGGAGAAATTTTTAAGATGTACTTTTTGGTTTCCATAACCCTTTCTTTTAATGAGGTTAAAGTTAAGGAAGCAAAAATGTTCTTAAGGGATAAAAAACTGTCTATAAGGGATTTTTTCTTATTTAACCCTATAAAACACTAAATTTAATTATTTCTATTTCTTCACCTATCACTAACGTAGAATGTAATTCTCCAGAAAATTCAACTTTAGCTTATAACACAAATACCGTTACTGGGATACCCGGTGTAAGCCCCGGATTTTATTTTTGGGATGCAGATAATTAGGTAGCTCTTACTTCTATAGAAACTCTACGAACCAATGTTTTAGTAAATAATAATAGTTCTTTTTTAAACACTTCTCAAGCTTTCAATGATAATAATTCAGACACCGGTTCTACAATGATTTTGCATACAGAATCTATAACTTTAATAGAAGTTGCATTGGCTTATATAAATTTTATAGTACGGACTAGTATTACCACAAATCAAGGAAACTTGATTACCGACGGAACTCCAAGAGTATATGGGGCTTATATTACGGTCAATGAAAATAATTATGGAATTACATCTGGAGCTTACAGGAGAGATACATTTAATTCTACAGGAGTTACTAACCCTTTAATTTTAAATGGCTCTGGTTACATACCTCTTTCCGCAGGTACACATGATATAGTTATTAGAGGTTATGCATTTGCAGGAACACTAAACATGCGGGCTACTTTTGGGAATAGTGCGGACGACAGACTGCAAATTGTAGTGCAATATTAAATAAAATACAGAAATAAAAAACCAATCTAAATTTAAAATGATTTTTTATGTGGTAGAGATTAATATTTAGACCCAAAGTTTGCATAAGCTGAAAGCTTCATATCATTAAATTGCTTGATAAACTAGCGGAATGTTTTAAATAGAATAAAAAAGTTATATGAGCGTTTGTTGGAAGCTGAAAAGAAAAGATTGCTTATTTAGAAAAATTATTGGATAAATAATCAAACATCTTTTTAAACAGATAATAAAGCCATTAGCAGTAAAAAGTTAATGGCTTTTATAATTTCTAAAACTAAAAAAGGCGACAATAAAATTGCCGCCTTGAATGTTTTCACAACGGAATAATCCTTATTGTGAATTGCTTCAGAATTGTATAACAAATATAGAAAAACATTTTAAAAAAAATTTACGGATAACCGTAATCTGTCTAAAATTTTTATCTCTATATTTAAAAATGTTAAAATTTTAAAAGCATATGAAACGTATTTTAGGATTAGACTTAGGAACAACGTCTATCGGGTGGGCTTTTGTGAATGAAGCTGAAAAAGACAATGAAGAATCTTCTATAATAAAGACTGGAGTTAGGGTTGTTCCCCTTTCAACAGATGAAGAGAATGACTTTAAAAAGGGAAACAGCATTACGATTAATGCTGATAGAACTCTAAAAAGAGGAGCGCGGAGAAACAAATTTCGATATCAACTCAGAAGAAAAGCACTTATTAATCAGTTAAAAAATATAGGTTTTATAGATAAAAACTCTAAGCTCACTGAAACCGGAAATAACTCTACACACGAACTATTAAGGTTAAGAAACCAAGCAGTAACCGAAAAAGTAGAAAAAGATGAGTTTGCACGTATTCTTCTATCTATAAATAAAAAACGTGGTTATAAAAGTAGCCGTAAAGCTAATAGTAGCGAAGAAGGTGAACTTATAGATGCTATGGGCATCACTAAAAAGCTCTACGAAAAAAATTTAACGCCCGGAGAATTTTCATATCAGCTTTTAAAAAAAGGAAAAAAAGCCATACCCGATTATTACCGATCTGATTTAGAAAATGAGTTTGATAAAGTCTGGAAAAGGCAAAAAACATTTTACCCCGATATTTTAAATAAAATATTACGTAAAGAACTTGTTGGTAAAAATAAAAATCAAACTTGGAAAATATGCGAAAAACCTTTCGATATAGTAGGTATAAAGCTTGAAGGCAATAGAGATGAAAAAAAAATAGAAAAGTTTAGGCTTAGAAAAATAGCTCTAACTGAGCAAATTGACTTAGAACATTTAGCAATTGTACTCCAAGAAATTAATAATGAGATCAATAAATCGAGTGGTTATTTAAGCGAAATTAGTGACCGAAGCAAAGAGCTACATTTTAATAATTTAACAGTAGGACAATACCTATACAATCAAATTGCACAAAATCCACATAAAAGTTTAAAAAACCAAGTTTTTTATCGTCAGGATTATTTAATTGAATTTCAAAAAATTTGGGATAAACAGGCAGAGTTTTATCCTGCATTAACTGAAAAGTTGAAAGATAAAATTCAAAATGAAATTATTTTCTACCAACGAAGGTTGAAATCACAAAAAGGACTCATTAGTTATTGTGAATTCGAAAGTTGGGAGCAAAATGTCACTGTTGATGGTCAGGTAAAACATAAAACTGTAGGTCATCGTGTTATTCCAAAATCTTCTCCATTATTTCAGGAGTTTAAAGTTTGGCAAAATTTAAATTCTATCAGAATTATTCATATAAAAACCAATGAGGTTTTTCATATAGAAGAAGATTCGAATACTGAGTTATTTCAAAAACTAAACTGGACAGATAAATTAACGAATAAACAAGTTTTAAAAGAATTTAATTTAAAACCAGAGGATTGGAAAATAAATTTTCAACAAATCGAAGGCAATAGAACGAACTACAATCTTCTTGCAGCTTATAAAGAAATATTAAAGATCGAAGGTTATGACAATATCAACTTCTCCAATATTGAACCTGATGAACTGCAAGAAATCCTAGAGAAATGTTTTGGTGAAATTGGTATCGATAAGCAAATATTAGAATTTAATGCAACATTAGATGGAAATGAATTTTCAAAACAAAAATCCTATGAATTATGGCATCTACTATATTCATATGAAGATGATTTTTCAAGAACAGGAACAGAAGCCTTAGAAAATAAACTCAAAAATAACTTTGGCTTTAAAGATGAGCATTTACCTTATTTAATAAATATTCGTTTTCAGGATGATTATGGCAATTTAAGTGCAAGAGCTATTCGTAAAATAATGCCGTACCTTCAAGACGGAAAAATCTATTCTGATGCTTGTGAATTGGCTGGTTACAATCATTCTAATTCCGTAACCAAAAAACAAAATGAAAGGCGAGTATTAAAACCAAAACTCGAAATACTTAAGAAAAATAGTTTACGAAATCCCGTTGTAGAAAAAATCTTAAATCAATGCATCAACGTGATAAATACTATCATTGAAGATGAGAAAATGGGGCGTCCAGATGAAATAAGGATTGAGCTTGCTCGCGAACTCAAAAATACCAAAGAACAACGCGACCGGATGACCAAAGCCATTGGCAGAGCTACACGAGAACACGAGAAATACCGTGAGGAAATAAAATCTAAATTTGGATTACCACACGTAAGCCGAAACGATTTAATTCGATATAAACTTTATAAAGAATTAGAATCTAATGGTTACAGAACGCTTTATACAGACGAGTACATCAAACCGGAAGATTTATTTTCCAAAAAATATGATATTGAACACATTATCCCAAAATCCAGATTATTTGATGACTCTTTTTCAAATAAAACCTTAGAAACAAGAGAAAGTAATCTAGATAAAGGCGATGAAACGGCCTTAGATTTTGTTGAAAGAAAATTCGGTAAAGAAGGCTTAGACAACTATAGAAATCGAGTTGAAGAACTTTATAAAGCAGGAAAAATAAAAGGTTCAAAACACCAAAAACTTTTAATGTCATTAAAAGATATTCCTGCAGACTTTTTAAATCGGGATTTAGGTAATTCAGCATATATTGCCAAAAAAGCAGCCGAAATCTTACTTGATGTAACTAAACGAGTTAGCTTAACTTCAGGGAAAATAACCAGTAAATTACGAGATGATTGGGGTTTAATTCAAATAATGCAAGAATTGAATTGGGATAAATATGATAAAGTGGGATTGACCTATTATAAAGAAAATAAAGAAGGAAAAAAGCTACCGAGAATTAAAGATTGGTCAAAAAGAAATGACCATAGACACCACGCTATGGATGCTATTACAGTTGCATTTACTAAACCAGGAATGATTCAGTATTTAAACAATCTGAATGCGAAAACCAATAAGGAAATTTACAAACTTGAAAATACTTATACCTATAAAGATGATAGAGGCAAACGTAAATTTAAAGCACCCTTTCCTAAAATCAGAAAAGCATCCAAAAAGCAATTATCGCAAATTTTGATTTCGCATAAAGCCAAAAATAAGGTTACGACAAAAAATAAAAATAAGATTAATGTAAAAGGAAAAAATACGTTTGTTTATCAAACTGTTGAAACGCCACGTGGCCAACTCCACAAAGAAACCGTTTATGGTAAATCGAAATATTACGAAACCAAATTTGAAAAAGTCGGTGGAAAGTTTGACGAAGAACGCATTGAACTTGTCGCTAACCGAAGTCATAAAAATGCTCTGTTAAAACGATTGGAAGAATTCGAAAATAATCCTAAAAAAGCATTTACAGGCAAAAATTCACTAGCTAAAAATCCGGTTTATTTAAACGGCACTCAAGAAACCCTTCCGGAAAAAGTAAAGTTAGCTTGGTTAGAAGACCGATTTACCATTAGAAAAGAAATAACACCTGACTTGAAAATAGATAAAATTTTAGATCAAGGTGTAAAAAAAATAATAGAAGAAAGACTAAAAGAATTTAACAACAAACCTAAAGAAGCCTTTGCAGATTTAGATAAAAATCCCATTTGGTTAAATGAGGAAAAGGGCATAAAAATTAAACGCGTTAAAATTACAGGCGTTTCAAATGCCGAAGCCTTACATCATTCAAAAAATCATTTAGGTAAGCAGGTTTTAGATGATAAAAATAGTCCTATTCCAAATGATTATGTAAGTACAGGAAATAATCATCACGTCGCTATTTATGAAGACGAAAAAGGTAATCTACAAGAAGAAGTCGTTTCGTTTTATGAAGCAGTTGCAAGAAAAAAAGAAGGATTGCCCATCATTAATAAAAAACATGAAAAAGGCTGGATGTTTTTATTTACGATGAAACAAAATGAAATGTTTGTTTTTCCAAACGAAGAAAAAGGTTTTAATCCAAGCGAAATTGATTTATTAAATCCTAATAATAAAGTTTTGATTAGTGAAAACTTGTTTCGCGTGCAAAAAATAGCTACTAAAAATTACTTTTTCAGGCACCATTTGGAGACTCAACTAATAGATCATAAAAAAACAAGAACTATTACTTGGGAAAATATTAGAAGCTGTAATGGATTAAAAAATCTAGTAAAAATACGATTAAACCATCTGGGAGAAATAGTACAAGTCGGAGAATATTAAAATTTTTAAAATGATTAAACGTACCTTATTTTTCGGCAATCCAGCTTATCTAAGTACCAAAAATGAACAATTGGTGGTAAATTTCCCCGAAGAAGAAGAAAAAGAAGATAAAACAATTCCTATAGAAGATTTAGGCTTTGTAGTATTAGAAAATCCGCAAATAACCCTCACCAATGGGTTACTTATGAAACTAGTACAAAATAAAACTGCCGTTATTACTTGCGACAAGCAACACCTACCCTGCTCTTTTTTGCAGCCTTTGGTAGGTCATACAGAACAAACGGTACGCTATCGACATCAATTAGATGCGAGTGTCCCACTTAAAAAACAGTTGTGGCAACAAACTGTTATGGCAAAAATAAATAATCAAGCGATGCATCTTAAACGTTTAGGGAAATATAGCCTTAAACTAGAGCGGTGGGCAACAGAAGTTAAAAGTGGGGACACGCAAAATCATGAAGCCGTTGCTGCGGCTCATTACTTTCAAAATCTATTTGATTTAGAAGGATTCAGCAGAAATCAAAAGGGCGTGCCCCCCAACAATTTATTAAATTACGGTTATGCCATTTTACGAGCGATAACAGCCCGTGCCATTGTAAGTAGCGGGATGCTTCCTTCGGTAGGTATTTTTCATCACAATAAATACAATCCATTTTCTTTAGCCGATGACGTGATGGAACCTTACCGACCTTATGTAGATGCTTTAGTTAATGATCTGGTGCAAAGTGGTTGTAATCTAGAAGAATTAACAACGAAAATTAAAGGAGAACTTTTACAGATACCTGCTATGGATGTAGATATAGATGGTAAGAAAAGCCCGTTAATGAATGCCGTTAGCCGCACTACCAATAGTTTATATGAATGTTTTTATGGGAGTAGCCGAAAAATATTATACCCGGATTTTCAATAAAGCTTTAAGAATATAAATACGTTAGTTATAAAAAGAATAGAGTTAAATAAAAACTCAAGTGAAAACCATAAAATGGATTAATACTATGGAAAACTCACGTTTTTCAAGACTAAATCAATACAGAAGCATGTGGGTACTTGTATTTTTCGATTTACCAACCGAAACCAGAACCGAGCGGAAAGCTGCAACAAGATTTCGCAAACAACTTCTAGATGATGGTTTTGGAATGTTTCAATTTTCTATTTACAGTAGGTTCTGTGCTAGCCGTGAAAATGCAGCAGTACATATTAAACGAACAAAAAACAATCTACCCAAAAAAGGAAAAGTAGCCGTAATGCAAATAACCGACAAGCAATTTGGTATGATCGAACTTTTTCACGGAAAAAAAGAAATAGAGCCTGAAGTACCTCACCAGCAATTGGAACTTTTTTAATTAAAAAAATAGCATTAAAAATAACTTATCAAGCAAAGCAAAAAGCTTATTAAAAAGCCTATTTTTTTATTTCTAATTATACATTTAAAATACAGCATACCAGCTTTTTATCACGGGTATGCTGTAAATCATGATTAAAAATACAATTCTGAAAGCAATTCACAACCCTAGTGTAGCGATATGCTGACCCATTACAGCTGTAAATCATGATTAAAAATACAATTCTGAAAGCAATTCACAACCAAGAGATCACAAAACCCTGCAAAGTAACTGCTGTAAATCATGATTAAAAATACAATTCTGAAAGCAATTCACAACTTGTTATACGTTGTTGTGTGCCATTAGGGTGCTGTAAATCATGATTAAAAATACAATTCTGAAAGCAATTCACAACCTACCGTTTAATACTAATGATAACGAACCCGCTGTAAATCATGATTAAAAATACAATTCTGAAAGCAATTCACAACGCTCTAGCTTACTGACTTATTGCATTGATTGCTGTAAATCATGATTAAAAATACAATTCTGAAAGCAATTCACAACTATAACCGTCTTGTAATGCTTCCCAGTTTTGCTGTAAATCATGATTAAAAATACAATTCTGAAAGCAATTCACAACGGGTTCAACCTTTGGTATTTTGTTTTGTTGCTGTAAATCATGATTAAAAATACAATTCTGAAAGCAATTCACAACTGTATAACAGTAATTTGGCTACGTGATTATGCTGTAAATCATGATTAAAAATACAATTCTGAAAGCAATTCACAACAAAAGCATTTTGATTACCACGACACCGAAAGCTGTAAATCATGATTAAAAATACAATTCTGAAAGCAATTCACAACAGCCGTCACGCCCTATTATTTATTACTTTTGCTGTAAATCATGATTAAAAATACAATTCTGAAAGCAATTCACAACAATGAAGGCGAAGTACTTGCGAAACTTCAGGCTGTAAATCATGATTAAAAATACAATTCTGAAAGCAATTCACAACCTCTGTAATAAGACATAGTTATATTTTTAAGCTGTAAATCATGATTAAAAATACAATTCTGAAAGCAATTCACAACAGATAAAAAAATAAACTCATTAAAGCATAGCTGTAAATCATGATTAAAAATACAATTCTGAAAGCAATTCACAACCTGTAAGCGTACAATTTTTAACAGGCGGTTGCTGTAAATCATGATTAAAAATACAATTCTGAAAGCAATTCACAACACGGAACAGGAAACACCCAAGTGAATGAATGCTGTAAATCATGATTAAAAATACAATTCTGAAAGCAATTCACAACATTGCGTATGAGTGATAATTTTAAATTAACGCTGTAAATCATGATTAAAAATACAATTCTGAAAGCAATTCACAACACTAATCACATTTCCACTCTTATTTACTAAGCTGTAAATCATGATTAAAAATACAATTCTGAAAGCAATTCACAACCACCGCAAACAAGCTATCTCAATCGAGCGGCTGTAAATCATGATTAAAAATACAATTCTGAAAGCAATTCACAACAAATATAACCGTATCATCAAAAATTTTAAAGCTGTAAATCATGATTAAAAATACAATTCTGAAAGCAATTCACAACTGATTGATAACTATATTATATCGCATCCTAAGCTGTAAATCATGATTAAAAATACAATTCTGAAAGCAATTCACAACAGTCAGGGACACCGGAAACGACTCCCATAGGCTGTAAATCATGATTAAAAATACAATTCTGAAAGCAATTCACAACGTTTATTATTCAGGCGAAAAAGAATATAAGCTGTAAATCATGATTAAAAATACAATTCTGAAAGCAATTCACAACGCAGAATAACGGAAACGCCAAAAAACTTCCGCTGTAAATCATGATTAAAAATACAATTCTGAAAGCAATTCACAACCGTGGCGATTTAATGATCTCTAAAATTTGAGCTATAAATCATGATTAAAAATACAATTCTGAAAGCAATTCACAACATTTAATGTCTTTCTTGAATTCTTCGATTAGCTGTAAATCATGATTAAAAATACAATTCTGAAAGCAATTCACAACCTGCAGTAAGATCTTTAAATCTTGTTGCTTGCTGTAAATCATGATTAAAAATACAATTCTGAAAGCAATTCACAACTACATACGTGCGATGTTTAGGCAATTGCTCGCTGTAAATCATGATTAAAAATACAATTCTGAAAGCAATTCACAACAACTCCGAGCTGTTTCATTTTTCCAGCTCTGCTGTAAATCATGATTAAAAATACAATTCTGAAAGCAATTCACAACAGGGTTACAGATTTTATAAATGGAAAAAAGCTGTAAATCATGATTAAAAATACAATTCTGAAAGCAATTCACAACCGTATTAAGAATGTTATAATTTTCTTGAAGGCTGTAAATCATGATTAAAAATACAATTCTGAAAGCAATTCACAACAAATCTACCGGGAATGCGGTAGGCTTTACTGCTGTAAATCATGATTAAAAATACAATTCTGAAAGCAATTCACAACTTCAGGTTTAAAAACACCAATTGGAATGGGGCTGTAAATCATGATTAAAAATACAATTCTGAAAGCAATTCACAACGGAGAAATGTATTTCGTTATACATGAAGACGCTGTAAATCATGATTAAAAATACAATTCTGAAAGCAATTCACAACAATACATTAATTCGCCATTGTTCTCCAGCAGCTGTAAATCATGATTAAAAATACAATTCTGAAAGCAATTCACAACATATTGCTACCAATAAAAAAGAGCTTCAGAGCTGTAAATCATGATTAAAAATACAATTCTGAAAGCAATTCACAACTATTTAGTTTAGTTTGTGATATTACTGCTAGCTGTAAATCATGATTAAAAATACAATTCTGAAAGCAATTCACAACAGCAGAAGAAAAAACTAGAGATCGGGATTGCTGTAAATCATGATTAAAAATACAATTCTGAAAGCAATTCACAACTATAATACTCATCGTTTATAGTACCCTCTAGCTGTAAATCATGATTAAAAATACAATTCTGAAAGCAATTCACAACTTGTTTATTGATATTAGAATTACTCATACTGCTGTAAATCATGATTAAAAATACAATTCTGAAAGCAATTCACAACGGGGCGTTTTAGTAGTATTTCTATGATATGGCTGTAAATCATGATTAAAAATACAATTCTGAAAGCAATTCACAACTATAGATTTTCTTGTGGCGATTTCTTGATAGCTGTAAATCATGATTAAAAATACAATTCTGAAAGCAATTCACAACGCGGAGCTTCAACTGTAATTTTAGAAGCCGGCTGTAAATCATGATTAAAAATACAATTCTGAAAGCAATTCACAACGCTTGCATCAAATCTTTCCAGGTAATTACCGCTGTAAATCATGATTAAAAATACAATTCTGAAAGCAATTCACAACTATGACAAATATAAAATCAGACCTCAAGACGCTGTAAATCATGATTAAAAATACAATTCTGAAAGCAATTCACAACTACTATTTGCATAACATTGGTAATATTATAGCTGTAAATCATGATTAAAAATACAATTCTGAAAGCAATTCACAACCTCAACGATAAACTGAACAACCGCACTGGCGCTGTAAATCATGATTAAAAATACAATTCTGAAAGCAATTCACAACCAGCGCAAACACTACTAGCAGCGGAAAAGTCGCTGTAAATCATGATTAAAAATACAATTCTGAAAGCAATTCACAACCACAAATCAGATTATAAACAAATTGAAATGGCTGTAAATCATGATTAAAAATACAATTCTGAAAGCAATTCACAACAATGATGCTTTCGACCAAGGCCAAAGACGTGCTGTAAATCATGATTAAAAATACAATTCTGAAAGCAATTCACAACGCCAGCATTTCTCATTACGATCATACTTTGGCTGTAAATCATGATTAAAAATACAATTCTGAAAGCAATTCACAACTTCTGGAGTTATTTCTAATTGAAATTGTTTGCTGTAAATCATGATTAAAAATACAATTCTGAAAGCAATTCACAACGACCAGAAAATAAGAGAGCAAAAAAAGTATGCTGTAAATCATGATTAAAAATACAATTCTGAAAGCAATTCACAACAAGATTTTAAACTGGCTTTCTTCAATAACAGCTGTAAATCATGATTAAAAATACAATTCTGAAAGCAATTCACAACGCAAGTAGGGCAAAAAAAGCTTTGTATATCGCTGTAAATCATGATTAAGATTACAATTCTGAAAGCAATTCACAACGGGTAACATTCGTAGGCAAGTACGATCGATACCGTAAATCATAATTATACATACAATGTTAATTAAAATTAATTATAAAGTAAATAAGAATTTGTAATTATTTCTTATCTTAGTATAAATTAAGTCAAATAAAATGTGACCTATTCGGTTACCTCTAATTTACGAATAGACTTAAAATACTGAAATCACTAAGACTGCTGAAGTGTATTCTAGTTCTCTCATCCCGACTGAAACTATTACTATAAAATAGTTTTCAAAGACAATTAGTTGATTTTCAAATAATTGTCTTTTTTTATAAAGTATTAAGAAGTTTCTGAATAGGTCTAAAACGTGAGTAATTCGTGAGTTATACGTGAGTTCATTTTTAGTTTCTTATCTTCACATCACTTAAACAAAAGAGCATTTTGTGAATTTGCGGAATATAATAAGCAAGGTAATTCACCGTAGTGAATATAAATAAAAGACTGCAATCTAAATACTCAAAAATAGATCAATCTTAATTGGAGTTTGCGTAAAGATTAGGTTTGATTTTTTCCTTCCTTTAAACTGATCTCTAAACACGTTTATTAATTAAAGGGTTTTACTGAAGAATTTGTACTTCTATTGATAAAGTAATTCAGAATAGAAACGGAAAAAAGTTAAAGTAAATTTCTTGTCGCAATAAACGGAAGAAAAATTGAAGTACGGATTTGCTTCAAAGATTTAAGTAGATTAGTAGAAATTAAAATCACTTCATATCAATAAAATATAAAAAGGCATATCGAAAAATCATTCCATATGCCTTTTCGTAAGAAATAAAACTTTACCCCTACCTATTTAGAAAACTTTTAAAGCGCTCTGTTGTCAGTACCTTCCAAATTCCTAAAATCACAGCTAAAATTTTTACAGCAAATGCAATTGTAATAATTGTATTTCCGCCAGGCCAATGCATTATTTTAAAAAATGCTCCTGCAATTGTAAAAAGTACACCGATTAAAAAAATTGCAATAATATGCTTAACTTTTGTTTTCATGATCGTTTTTTTGTTATAAAAGCAAGATAATCAACTTATAGAAATATCTTTATAAACTTTTCAGAAAAAAACAACAACAAAAACAACTAATTTTTATTGTTTAATCTTTTAACTAAATTTTTAAACAAAATAAGTTTTCATGGTTTAATTTTGATTTTATAATTTTAAGTCATGTCTTATATCAAGCAACAATTTAATATAAAAGATTTAGAAACATTAAGCGGTATAAAAGCGCATACCATTAGAATTTGGGAGAAAAGATACAATATTTTAGACCCCAAACGCACGGAAACAAATATTAGGTTTTACGATGTTAATGCACTACAACGCATGCTGAATGTTGCTTTTTTAAATGAAAATGGCTATAAAATTTCAAGAATTTCTAAGCTTGATGAGAAAGAAATAAACGATTTAGTAAAAAGCATTTCTACAGTAAATAGTAACGAAAATAGAGCTATAAAAGCACTAAAGGTTGCAATGATCAATTTTGACCAAAATTTATTCATCAATACCTTTAACAGCTTATTAGAAACCAAAAATTTTCGTGAAATTTTTCAAAAAGTATTGAGTCCGCTTTTAGATGAAATCGGTTTATTATGGCAAACCGACACTATAAATCCCGCTCATGAACATTTTATTTCAAACCTAATTCGTCAAAAAATTTACTTAAATATTGAACGCCTTCAAGCACAAGAAACCCAAAAAAAAGATAAAACTTTTGTGCTCTTTTTACCAGAAGACGAAATTCATGATCTTGGTTTGCTCTACACTACCTACGAAATTTTGAGCCACGGCTATAAAACTATTTACCTTGGGCATAGCTTACCTATAGAAAATTTGCAATATTTAGCAGAAAATTATAAAAACATCTATTTTGTTAGTTATTTCACCATAAAACCAGATGATGTAGAAGATCATATTAAAACATTCGAAAAGGAAATATGTTTAAAATTAAACTCTCAATATTGGATTTTAGGAAGAAAAGCAGCTGAGATGAAACAATTGAATTATTCCAAAAGCATACAGCAGTTTGACAATATAAATCAACTAATTTTAAAATTATAATGAAGAAAAAAATTACAATTATTGGTTCCGGTTTTTCTTCATTGGCAGCCGCCTCTTATTTAGCTCAAAAAAAATATCAGGTCGAAATTTTTGAAAAAAACAACGATGTTGGTGGAAGAGCACGCCAGTATAAAAATGAAGGTTTTACTTTTGATATCGGTCCAACGTGGTACTGGATGCCTGACGTTTTTGAACGTTTTTTTGCTGACTTTAATAAAAAACCAAGTGAATATTATGAGCTTATAAAATTGAATCCTGCTTATAAAGTTTTCTTCGAAAAAAAGGACAGCATTACTATTGGCGATACGCTAGAGAAAATTTGCCAAGCCTTTGAAGAAATTGAGCCCGGTAGTGCTAAAACACTCCAAAAATTTATAGATAAAGCGCAAAGTAATTACAATATTGCTATTAAGGACCTAGTCTATAGACCCGGTGTCTCTCCGTTAGAATTAGTCACACCACAAACCGCAAAAAAAATCAATCAGTTTTTTAGCACCATTGCTAAAGACGTAAGAAAAGCCTTTAGCAATCCTAAATTAATTCAGGTATTAGAATTTCCGGTTTTATTTTTAGGCGCTAAACCCAGTGATACACCGGCATTTTACAGTTTTATGAATTTTGCCGATTTCGGTTTGGGAACTTGGCATCCAAAAGGCGGAATGTATCAAGTTATTTTAGCCATGAAAAATTTAGCCGAATCACTTGGCGTAAAAATTCATACTAATGCTCCGGTTGAAAAAATCCTAGTTCAACAAAATAAAGCCTGCGGAATAATTTCTAACGGTAAAGAATTCGAAACAGATATTGTGTTAAGTGGGGCTGATTATCATCATTCTGAAACTTTATTAGAAGAAAAATTCCGTCAATATTCTGAAAATTATTGGGAACGAAGAACCTTTGCTCCTTCCTGCCTATTATTTTATGTCGGTTTTGATAAAAAAATTCAAAACGTAAACCATCACACCTTATTTTTTGATGTCGATTTTGGCAAACACGCCAACGCTATTTATGATAACCCAAAGTGGCCAGAAAAACCGCTTTTTTACGCAAGCTTCCCTTCAAAAACTGACGATGATATTGCTCCGGAAGGAAAAGAAGCCGGTATATTTTTAATTCCGCTAGCCCCCGGATTAAGCGATGAACAGTCGTTAAGAGAACGTTATTTTGATAAAATAATATCACGTTTTGAAGGAATAACCGAACAAAAAATTAGAAAAAACATTATATTTAAAAAGAGCTTTTGCGTTAATGATTTTGTAGAAGAATATAACTCCTATAAAGGCAACGCATACGGATTGGCAAATACCTTATTTCAAACAGCATTTTTACGTCCTAAATTAAAAAGTAAAAAAGTAAACAGCCTTTATTTTACCGGCCAATTAACCGTCCCAGGACCCGGTGTTCCGCCCTCATTAATTTCAGGGAAACTGGTTGCCGATCTTATTGAAAAACATAATTAAGAAACTATGAAATCACTTTTTGACAACGTATCAAGACAATGCAGTAAGGCTGTAACCCAGTCTTACAGTACGTCTTTTTCTATTGCCACCAAGTTGCTTGCTCCTTCTATAAGGCAAGATATTTATAACATTTACGGTTTTGTTCGCTTTGTCGACGAAATTGTAGATACCTTTCACGATTACGATAAAGCTTATTTACTCGATAAATTTGAAGCAGATCTATATGAAGCTATCGATCAGAAAATTAGTTTAAATCCTATTTTAAACGCATTTCAAGAAACGGTTCATAAATACAATATTCAACCAGCATTATACAAAGCTTTTTTAAAAAGCATGCGTTTAGATTTACATAAATCGGTTTACCTTTCTGATGAGGAATACAAAGAGTATATATACGGTAGCGCCGATGTTGTGGGGTTAATGTGCTTAAAAGTCTTTGTAAAGGGCGATGAAAAAAAATATACCGATTTAAAGTATGACGCGATGAAATTGGGTTCTGCTTTTCAAAAGGTAAATTTCTTGCGAGATTTAAAAGCAGATTACGAAGAATTGAGTCGATCCTACTTTCCAAATGCAAATATTGAGCAATTAGACGAAGAGACTAAACAACAAATTATAGATGAAATTGAAGCGGATTTTAAGCAAGCCTTACACGGAATTGCTAAACTTCCGGTAGAAGCAAAATTAGGGGTATACACCGCCTATATTTATTATTCTAAGCTATTGCATAAACTTAAAAAAACACCATCTTTAGAAATTAGAAAAAAAAGAATTCGAGTGCCAGATTATCAAAAGGCAGGATTATTGTGTCGCTCTTATATATCATATCGATTAAAATTAATTTAATATGCAAACGCTATACTGGATCCTCATATTTTTAGGAACTTTCTGCTTTATGGAGTTTATGGCGTGGTTTACCCATAAATACATTATGCACGGTCTTTTATGGTCACTCCATAAAGACCACCACCACAAAGATCACAGCAGCTGGTGGGAACGTAACGATCTATTTTTTGTGTTTTACGCACTGGTAAGCATAGGTTGTTTTTTATTGTGGAAATATGAAAATGTTTGGTTTACACTGCCCATTGGCTTAGGAATCTTAGCCTACGGAATTGCGTATTTTACCGTGCATGATATTTTTATCCACCAACGTTTTAAACTTTTTAGAAACGCCAATAATTGGTATGCTAAAGGAATTAGACGAGCTCACAAAATTCATCATAAACATTTAGGAAAAGAAGATGGAGAAAACTTTGGGATGCTTTTTGTTCCGCTAAAATATTTCAAGAAAAAATAGTTTAATTTTTTGATGCAAAAAAATCATTTTGATTATATCATCGCAGGCAATGGTCTTGCCGGTCTTCAACTTGCCCTAGCCTTTGCAGAAGATGATTTTTTTAAAGTAAAAAAAATTGCATTAATAGATAAATCTCCTAAAATAGAAAATGATAAAACCTGGTGTTTCTGGGAAAAAGGATCCAGTAAATGGGATAAACTTGTTTTTAAATCATGGAAAAAAGGCAAATTTATAAGTGGTAAAAAAAATATAGGTTTATCGCTTCCCCCCTATTCGTATAAAATGATTCGGTCTTTTGATTTTTATTCCTTTGCTAAACAAAAGATTAAGCAAAACTCAAATTTCACTTTTATTTTAGACGAAATTGATAGCGTTGAGGAAGAGGAAAATATTAGTCTCCACGGAAAAGAAAACTCGTACAGTTGCAAACATTTATTTGACAGTAGAATTCCGAAAGATTTTTTTAAACCGAATAATTCTATCAGCATTCAACAGCATTTTAAAGGTTGGATGATTGAAACTGAAAAGCCTTATTTTGACGCTTCAGAATTCACCATGATGGATTATCGGTTACAATGGAAAGATTCTACTAGTTTTACCTATGTTTTACCAATTTCATCAACAAAAGCTTTTATAGAATTTACTTTTTTTACGCCTTTTTTAGTTGAAGATGAGGTCTACCACATAATGCTGAAGAAGTATATTTCTGAGATTTTAAAAATTAAGAACTTTAGCATTACCGAAACAGAAAAGGGAATTATCCCTATGACAACTTTTCCTTTTGAAAATTATAATACCAAAAAAATTACAAAAATTGGCACTGCCGGCGGTTGGGTAAAAGCGTCAACCGGTTATTCTTTTAAAGCTACCGAAAAAAAAGTGGGGCAGCTTATCGAAAACTTAAAAGAATTTAGAAGTCCGACGGAAAATTTATATGATAAAAAATTTCAGTATTACGATAAGATTTTCCTCAGTGTTTTAGCCCGCGAAAATCAAAAAGGAAAATGGATTTTTGAGCAATTTTACAGTAAAAACTCTCCGCAAGAAATATTCTTATATCTAGATGAAGAAACTGAAATTCCTCAAGATCTAAGAATTATGGGGTCATTATTTTCAATAGCATTTATAAAAGCATTTTTAAAAAATTTATTTAAATAACGTGCATAAAAAAACTCCTGTTGAAAAACAGGAGTTTTATATTTTCAAAAAGAATTAAAATTAAGCGTTTAACTTTTTAATCAAGTTAAGTGCAGATCCTTCTTTATACCATTCTATTTGATTGGCATTATACGTATGGTTTGCTTTAATTACATCTTTTGTACCATCTGCGTGAACGATCTCAACCGTAAGTGGTTTTCCTTCAGCAAAATCTTCTAAATCAATAAAGTTGAAGGTATCGTCTTCTTGAATAAGACCATAATCATTTTCATTATCAAACGTAATTCCTAACATTCCTTGTTTTTTCAAGTTTGTTTCGTGAATACGTGCAAACGATTTTACCAATACAACTTTAACACCTAAATGTCTTGGCTCCATAGCTGCATGCTCTCTAGAAGAACCTTCACCATAGTTATGATCTCCAACTACAACAGTAGGGATTCCTTTTGCTTTATACTCACGCTGTG
This sequence comes from Mesonia aquimarina, assembly GCF_003667275.1. GTDB lineage: Bacteria > Bacteroidota > Bacteroidia > Flavobacteriales > Flavobacteriaceae > Mesonia > Mesonia aquimarina. The sequence goes on from NZ_RCNV01000009.1 coordinate 53,686, forward strand.
TATCAGGTACGCCTGCATACTCTCCGGTTAACTGACTCTTTACAAAGTTAGTTTTTTGGTTAAATTCATTTACAGCACCAATCAAGCAGTTGTTAGAAATGTTATCTAAATGTCCGCGGTAGCGTAACCATGGTCCGGCCATAGAAATATGATCTGTCGTACATTTTCCATCTGCCTTAATTAGCAATTTAGCTCCCATCAAGTTTTTGCCATCCCAAGGCTCAAAAGGAGTTAATAATTGTAAACGCTCGCTATCTTCAGCAACATCTATTGAGACACCTGTACCATCTTTAAGTGGCTCTACATAACCGTTTTCTTTTACTTCAAAACCTTGCGAAGGTAATTCTAAACCTTGTGGTTCTTCTAACATCACTTCTTCTCCGTCTTCATTGATTAATTTATCACGCGTGGGATCAAAATCTAATCGACCAGAAATTGCAATTGCCGCAATCATTTCTGGCGAACCTACAAAAGCGTGCGTATTTGGATTTCCATCAGCACGTTTAGAAAAGTTTCTGTTGAAAGAGTGAACAATCGTATTTTTCTCTTCACCTTTACGGTCACTTCTATCCCACTGACCGATACAAGGCCCACAAGCATTGGTGAAAATAGTGGCATCAAGATCTTCAAAAATCTGTAATAAACCATCACGCTCTGCAGTGTAGCGAATTTGCTCAGAACCCGGATTAATTCCGAAGTCAGATTTTGGTTTTAATTTTTTATCTACGGCTTGTTTTGCGATTGAAGCTGCTCGTGTTAAATCTTCATAAGAAGAGTTTGTACAAGAACCGATTAATCCCCAATCTACATCAATTGGCCAGTCGTTTTCTTTTGCTTTTATACTCATTTCAGAAATAGGCGTTGCTAAATCTGGAGTAAACGGTCCGTTTAAATGTGGTCTTAATTCAGATAAATCAATTTCGATTACTTCATCAAAATATTGCTCAGGATTTGCATAAACCTCATCATCTCCTGTTAAATGCTCACGAACTTCATTTGCAGCATCTGCAACATCATTACGATCTGTTGCGCGTAAAAAACGCTCCATAGAATCATCATAACCAAAAGTAGAAGTAGTTGCCCCTACTTCTGCACCCATATTACAAATAGTTCCTTTTCCTGTACAAGAAAGGTTTTTAGCTCCCTCTCCAAAGTATTCTATAATTGCTCCGGTTCCTCCTTTTACAGTTAGAATTCCGGCTACTTTTAAAATAACATCTTTAGAAGCAGTCCATCCGTTTAATTCTCCGGTTAATTTAACACCGATTAAACGAGGAAATTTAAGCTCCCAAGGCATACCTGCCATTACATCTACAGCATCGGCACCTCCAACACCAACGGCTACCATTCCTAATCCACCTGCATTTACAGTATGCGAATCAGTACCAATCATCATTCCTCCAGGGAATGCATAATTTTCTAATACAACTTGGTGAATAATTCCTGCTCCCGGTTTCCAAAAACCTATTCCGTATTTATTAGAAACTGAACCTAAGAAGTCAAAAACTTCATTACTGGTCTCGTTTGCTCTTTTTAAATCTTGCGCCGCACCTTGTTTTGCTTGGATTAAGTGATCACAATGAACGGTTGTAGGAACTTCTACTTTCTTTTTTCCCGCTTGCATAAACTGCAATAATGCCATTTGCGCTGTTGCATCTTGACAAGCAATTCTGTCTGGAGAAAAGTTTACATAATCTTTACCTCGCTCATATTTTTGTTCTGCAGCTCCATCCCAAAGGTGAGAGTAAAGTATTTTTTCTGAAAGTGTAAGTGGTTTACCGACTAGCTCACGTGCTTTTTCTACACGCTCTGCCATTTGTGCATAAACCTTTTTAATCATATCAATATCGTATGCCATAGGAATTATTTTTTTTGAACAAATGCAAAATTACATAATTTTAATGAATTTTAAAAATAAGCATTTATTTTGCTTAATCACCTAAAAAAAAGCAGTCAAACATCAAATTTCTTAATTATAATGAATCCAAATAAGCGTTTTACTGCTAATTTTTAACGAATCAACAATTTTAAGTAACTCTACTAAGATTTTGATAAAAATTAAGTGAAATTTCTATTTTTTTAAAAGTGGAGGAGATGCTAGCTATTGAAACTAATACTTAAAAAATAAAGTAGATTAATTAACAAACCTACTAATATATTTTTCTTTTTTATTGAAATAACTATTAATAAGAATACTTGTTCCGTGAAAGCCTATTACTAAACCTATTGTACTCAACAAGCTAAAATTAACCCATTCTCCCAGTATTATTCCTGCAAAAAGCCCAGCAAAAGTCCCTATTAAATAGAAGAATATAATCGGTATCATCTTTTTCTTAGCGGAAGAAATTGCTTGCTGATTTTCTTCTTTAAAATCTTTCTTCGTCGCTATATACCGCTTAAGATTAATCAAAAAGGTTTCAAATAAATCGGCATATGCTACTGGTGTTATTTGCCCGTTTCCTTCAACAACATATTCAACAATTATCTTTTTACCTTCAATTAATTTCACTTCAATGTTTGCATTCCAGTTTAACGGATTAATTGTCCAAGCAGTTTTTAACAAAGATCTTTTTTTACTAAAATTAAATTCAGTTGAACTTTCTTGTGCTAACTGAAAATTGTAGGTGCTAAAATAATGCTGAAGCTTTTCTTTCAGGTTTTCATCATTGTTTGCATTAAACTCAATTGTTCTCGCAAAATCATCCAATTTCATAAATACTGTTGTGAAGTGATAAAATTTTCCGGAAACAATATTATTATAAAAGTTCCTTTATGATTTGTTCTTCTGAATATCCTTCGGCTTCGGCTTTGTAGTTTTTAATAATTCTATGGCGTAAAATACCGTAGGCTACTGCTTGCACATCTTCGATATCTGGTGAAAATTTTCCGCGCGTTGCTGCATTAGCTTTGGCTGCTAAAATTAAATTTTGTGAGGCTCTTGGACCCGCTCCCCAATCTACATATTCTTTAATAATTTCTGGAGCGTGCTCTCCTTTAGGACGAGTTTTAGTAACCAGTTTTACCGCGTATTCTATTACATTATCAGACACGGGAATTTTTCTAATCAGTTGCTGATATTTAATAATCTCTTCAGCAGTAAATAATGCATTTACATTAACCTGCTTGTCTGATGTTGTATTTTTCACCACATCAATTTCTTCTTGAAAACTCGGATATTGCAAAAATATAGAAAACATGAAGCGGTCTAATTGTGCTTCAGGTAAAGGATACGTCCCTTCTTGTTCTATCGGGTTTTGCGTAGCTAACACAAAATAAGGCTTAGAAAGTTGATAATTTTTCCCGGCTACCGTAACCGATTTTTCTTGCATGGCTTCTAGCAAAGCAGCCTGCGTTTTTGGTGGCGTTCGGTTAATTTCATCGGCAAGAATAATATTTGAAAAAATTGGTCCTTTTAAAAATTTAAAGGTTCTATTTTCATCTAAAATTTCTGAGCCCAAAATATCGCTCGGCATTAAGTCTGGTGTAAATTGAATTCGTTTAAAATCTAAACCTAAAGCTTGCGAAATAGTATTAACCATTAAGGTTTTTGCTAATCCAGGAACACCGATTAATAAGGCGTGCCCTCCAGAAAAAACCGATAATAAAATTTCATTAACTACACGGTCTTGACCGACGATTACTTTTGCTATTTCGCGTTTTAAATCAGCATATTTTTCTACTAATTCTTCTACTGCTTTTACATCAGACATATATGTTTTATTTTTTTTGCCAATTACTGTTAAACGTACATTCTTTGTAGTTTCCGTTAATTTTTATATAAGTTTCTGCAATGGTTTCACGTTGCCATTTTTCAATTGCCTTATATTTTTTCTCCCGCAAAGCTAACTCTTTAATCTTAGAGTAATCTTTTGCATAGTCTGCAATATGCTCTGGATAACGATTGGTAACAGTAATGATTTTAAAGAATTTTTTTCCTGTATTGGTTTGATCTGTTAAGGTTAAAGATACTTCATTTTCTTTTAGATTTACAACTTGATCATAAATGATCGGATCAACCTTTGTCAACTCAAAACGGGTATCTCCTGTAGTTGGATTTATCAGTTTTCCTCCGTCACCACGGGTTTCCTCTTCATCAGAAAGTGTACGCGCAGCTTTATCAAAAGAAATATTTCCTTTTACAATTTCTGTACGAATACTATCAATTTTCTTCTGAGCATTTTTTACGGTTTCTTCAGTAACTTCCGGTGTTATTATAATATGACGGATATCTAGTTTTTGCCCTCTAACTTTATCTACCGTTACAATATGATAACCAAATTCAGATTTAAAGGGTTTACTGATTTCTCCTTCGCGTAAACTGAATGCTATTTGTTTAAAATCTTTATCGAGTGGATCTTCGCGCGTAATTGTCAGTTTTCCTCCTTTAGAACTGGACCCGTCTTCTGAATATAATACCGCTTTGGTAGCAAAGCTGGCACCGTTGTTTATAATATCGTTTCTGATATCATTTAACTGGTCGATTACTTTTTGTTTTTCTTCTTGTGGAATTTCAGGCTCAATTACAATTTGTGCAATCTCTACTTCGTCTCCAAATTTTGGTCGCTCGTCCTTAGGAATTTTATTAAAAAAAGAACGTACTTCTTCTGGGGTAACCTCAACCTCTGCCACAATACTTTCTTGCATTGCATTGGCTAATTCGCGCTCTTTGTTAATTTTCATCAATTCTTCGCGTAAGTCTGCAACGCTTTCTTTACGGTAAAACTCCAAAAGTTTATCCATATTTCCGACTTGCTGCTCCATTCTGCTCAACTGCTGATCCGTCATTCCGCTAATTTGTGCATCAGAAACCATAATCATAGTATCTTGTTGTGCTTTGTGAGCGTACAGTTTATTTTCCATTAAACGCCCGGCAAGTTGACAATCGGTAATTTCTTGAGAAGACAAGCCTTGGTTTTTCATATCTTCTCTCATTTTTGTAATATCGCTCTCTAAAATTAAGTAATCGCCTATAACTGCAGCTACGCCATCTGCTTTAAATTTTTTAAAGGCTTTTACTGAATCTACTTTGGCAGTTTTTGCTAATTTTTCTTCTCCGGTAACTACTAGCGTACTATCTTTCAAATTGATTTGTGCATAGCTTTGTATACCTATAAAAAGGCTAAAGAAAAGTAGGCTGGTTTTAATTATAAATTTCAAATTTTTCGCTTTTAAGTGCATCTTTTGTTATTTCTTTTTCTATTTTTTTTGCTAATTCTAATTTTCTTCGATTAAGCAATATTTGTTTTATTGTTGGTTTTACATATTCCAACGGGGCTTTATCATTTCGCAAAAGTACGTCTTTAACTTTAACTAAATATACTCCTGTAGAATCTTGAAGTTGCAAAAATTTATCTTTTTGTAAAAACTGTTGTTTATCTTCTATGTCTAGGGGTTTTACCTCTTCATAAATATTTCTGGCACTTACCCAAATACTGTCATTTAAAGAAATTGAATTAAATTTTAACGATTCATTTTCTAAAAACTCCCGATCTTTTTGATTGAATCGATTAAAACGCTCTTTTATTTTATCTTTTTCAGGAAAATTTTCGTTTAAATGAATATACCGCAACTTCACTAAATCTTGATTTAGTTTAAAATTATTACGGTTTGCTTCAAAATAACTTTCAATAGCGGCTTCTGTTAAATTGGTATCTAATTGCTTTGAGATTATAATATCCTTATACGCCTCTGTATACAACTCCTTTTTATAGTTTGCTATTAATTGCTCAAACTTCTGTTGCTGTTTTTCGGGTAAATTTATTTTAGCCTGATCCATTAATAATTGCTCTGTTGCCCAACGCGTTATTATATTATTTACCAATAACAAACTATCTTCTTTTGCGATGTTTTTAGGCAATTCTTTTTGAATATCACCTTCAAATAAATACGCATTGTTTACACGAGCAAGTGCATTTTGAGGATCTTCTTGCTCAAAATACTGACAGCCAGTTAATACGATTAACGTAACAAATATGTATAAATATTTACTCAAATTTCTTCTTTGATTTTTCTACAACAACCTGATTTAACTCAATTTTATGCTGACTTCTTAATTTTGATAACCACTCTTTTTCTAATTTATTTTGATAATCTGTGATTACCGATCCCTTAGATTCTTTAAAACTCAATTGTCTTTCTTCATATTTTTCCTGAACGTCTACAACAAGAAATAAGCCATTGTTTTCATAAATTTTTGAAACACCTTTTTTCCCTTTAAAATCCTTTGGCAAGGCACTGGCAGAGTGTTTGTATTTACCTGAATTAATTAAAATATCTTCATTATTGTTTTTGATCGCTGATTGATCAACTCCTTTTTTGACTTGACGTCTAACGCTTTTAAGCACTTTTTTATCATCTCCAGAATATATAACCGCATCATAACTTTCTGGCGACTTATATTTTTCTTGATGCTTATTGTAATAATTCTGTAAAGCTAAACTATCTTCTTTTGCAGGATTCCATATTTTTTTCTGCATTAAATCAAACAGTAAAAGTCCGTTTTTATATTCATCTAACACCAATTTGTATTCTTGATTTACGGCTGCTAAATGTTTTTTATGATAATTTCTTAAAAATTCATTTCTAAATTCTGTGTATGCCTTACCTAATTGTAAATCGCTTAATTTATTTTTATCAACTTTATACTTTTCAATTAAAAAATCGGCAAAATCTTGATAGCTTTTTGCTTCATTTTTTATGGAAATAATAGTTTTCTCAGGAATTTCTATAGCTCGTTTTTTTGCAAGATACTTTTCAAAAAAATCAATCGCTTTTTTATCTTCTTTTACCGAGTACATTTTTTCAATGTCCTTAATTAAATTTTCATTGATGAGTTGAGAACGTTGATCTGACTTTATTTTACGTTGCAGCCTGTTTTTCTCATCTTCATAGGAGCTTATCGGATTTTTTTCTAATAATTTTATAATATGAAAACCATATTTAGTTTCAATTGGCTGACTAATATCACCGGAATCTTGTAAGGAAAAAGCAGTTTCTTCAAAACCAGTTGAGCCTAAAGTTCCACGAGTAAACGCATTCATTTTCCCGCCATTTAAAGCAGTGTTTTGATCTTGACTATATTGTTTTGCTAGATCAGAAAATTTGGCTCCATTTTGCAGTTTTTTATAAATCTTATTAATTTGGGCTTTTACATCTTCTGCTTCTTTACCTTTTGTACTCAACATAATATGAGCCACTTTTACCTCTCCATCATTTTTGCGTCGCTCATTAACTTTTAAAATATGATACCCAAAGCGGGTTTTAAAAATCTCAGAAATTTCACCTTCTTTGGTTTTATAAGCAGCTTTTTCAAAAGGATAAACCATTTTAAAAACACTAAACCAACCAACATTTCCGTCATTTTTGCTAACAGAAGGATCTTCTGAATATGCTTTAGCAATTTTCACAAAATCTTCGCCATTAATTATTTTATTACGTGCTTCTTCAATTTTCTTATAAGCTTCTAAAGTATCTTTTGCACTGGCTCCTTTTTGAAGTAAAATCAAAATATGACTTGCATTTATTTCTTCCTGTAAATGCTGATACGCCTCCTTAGTCAGCTTTTCGGTAACTTCACTTTCCTTTAAATATTTTTCGGCTAATTTGTTCTTATAAAGCGCGTACTCATTTTTAAAAGTTTTTAAGGTATCTAAACCTAAATCGTGCGCTGCGATGAGTTTCAATTTATAATCTATAAAAAGATCTATATAATTCTCTACTTCTTGGGATGAAGTTTTTACAAGTTCCAAATTTTTAGAGAATACTTGTTCAAATTCACTTCTATAAATAGGTTGATTATCAATAGTTAAAATAACCTCATCGGTTTGTTGAGCCTTGGCATTAAAAGCCAGACTAACAAAAAGTAATAATAACAATATTTTTTTCATGAAATACATTTCCTTAGCATGCGCCCAAAAATAAGAAAACAATTACTTTTGGCAAGCTATAGCTTAACGCAGATTGAATATTTTAAGTATCTTAGTGCTATTGAAAATTTTAAGACTATAATTCTGGAATAAAATTTAAGAGAATTTCAATTAAAAATAAAGCTTAAAAAGTAAATAATTTATTAGGATGAAATATACAACCGAAGTTCTTATTGACGCTCCCAGAAAAGAGGTTATTGAAAAAATGGACAACCTAGACAACCTTAAACATTGGCAGCAAGGCTTGCAAGAAGCTACACCAATTTCTGGAAATCTTGGAGAAGAAGGAGCTAAAATGAAGCTAAAATACAAAATGGGAAAGCGTGGTATGGAAATGATTGAAACCATTCAAAAACGAAATTTACCCGAAGAGTTTCACGCTACTTACGATACAAAAGGAGTCCATAATATTCAAGAGAATTTTTTTAAAGAAGAAGGGAGTAATCAAACGCGTTGGATTTCTCATAGTGAATTCCAATTTAGCAGTTTAGCTTTAAAAGTAATGGGGTTTTTAATGCCGGGCGCTTTTAAAAAACAGTCTTTAAAATATATGAATGATTTTAAGAATTTTGTAGAAAACGGCACTAGTGTAGCCGATAAATAATAAACTGATGATGAAATAAAAAAGCCTGTCAAAAAAATTGACAGGCTTTTTTTATAGTTAAAATTCAATTATCTAATTAACTGAAACTAATTCTACATCAAAAATCAACGTGGCATTTGGCGGTATTACTCCACCGGCTCCACGTTCTCCATAAGCTAAATGAGAAGGCACTACAAATTTTGCTTTTTCTCCTTCAGCTAACAATAAAATTCCTTCATCCCATCCTGCAATAACATGACCAACACCAACAGGAAACTCAATAGGCTCATTTCTTTTAAAAGAAGAATCAAAAACGGTTCCGTCTGCAAACATTCCACGGTAATGTACTTTTACCGTTTCGCCCTTATTCGGTTTTTTCCCGTCACTAGTATTAGTAATCTTATAATGTAAACCGCTTTCTGTTTTATCAAATCCTTCGGTTAACTTATCAATAAGTTCTTCTTGCTTTTTCTTTTCTTCAGCTTCTCGTTTAGCTTTACTTTCATTGAATTCTGCAAAAGCTTTTGGCGCATCAAAATTTTCTGCCGCTGCTCCTACTCGTTCTATTTCTAAACTTTCAATTTTGTCGTTTTGTTCAATCGCATCAACTACATCTTGCCCTTTTATCACTTCTCCAAAAACGGTATGTTTTCCGTCTAACCAAGGTGTTTCTACGTGAGTTATAAAAAACTGACTCCCATTTGTTCCCGGTCCGGCATTAGCCATTGAAAGAATTCCGGGTTTATGGTGTGTTAATTCCGGATGAATTTCATCATCAAATTGGTAACCAGGTCCACCGGTTCCTTTTCCTTGAGGATCGCCACCTTGAACCATAAATTCTGGAATTACCCGGTGAAAAATTATTCCGTCATAATAAGGTGCTCCGGCTGGTTTTGCTTCATTTTCTATTTTTCCTTCTGCTAAACCTACAAAGTTCCCAACCGTACCTGGAGTTTTATCATAAGTTAATTGAACTAAAATTTCACCTTTTGTGGTGTTGAATTTTGCGTATAATCCGTTTTCCATGATCTTATTTTTTGAAGCTGCAAATATACAGGCTTCTGCTGCTTCTTCCTAATTTGGTTTAAAAGGATTTTTTATTCCGCGGGAAAGCTGAATAACTTAAAAAATGACTAGACTGGTTAGTTAGCAACCTCACTCATAAATTTAATTCGGTAAAGTCTAATTTCTTCATCTTCAAATTCACCGTCAAATTCTTCCATAGCCTCATCAATACTATCATTTTCAGCTTCTAAAAAATATTCATGTAAATCTTCTTGCTGGTCTTCATCTAAAATATCGTCTAACCAATAGTTGATATCAAGTTTTGTTCCGCTATAAACAATAGCTTCCATTTCTTTAATGAAATCTGTCATTTCCATCCCTTTAGCATTCGCAATATCGGTTAGCGGTAATTTTCTATCTACATTCTGTATAATATATAGTTTTAAAGCAGAATTTGCTCCGGTAGATTTCACTACTAAATCATCTGGGCGAGTAATATCATTATCGGCAACGTAATTCTCTATTAGTTCCAAAAATTCTTTGCCGTATTTTTTAGCTTTTCCTTCGCCTACGCCATGAATATTGCTTAACTCATTACGGGTTATGGGATATTTTACCGCCATATCTTCGAGTGAAGGATCTTGAAAAACTACAAATGGTGGGACATCTTTTTTCTTGGCAACTTTTTTACGAAGATCTTTAAGCATTTTCATCAGCTTATCATCAGTAGAGTTACCACCACTTTTTCTAGGAACTACAATATTCTCGGCATCATCAGTTTGATAAACGTGATCTTCGGTCATCATAAAGGAAGTCGGATTTTTAAGGTATTCCTCTCCCCGTTTAGTTAATTTTACAACACCGTAAGTTTCGATATCTTTTTTGAGCATTCCACTCACTAATACCTGACGAATAAGCGCCATCCAATAATTTGCCTTTCTGGCTTTCCCTTTACCAAAAACTGGATTTTCATCAGTTCTATGTGACTTTATAAGTGCATTAGACTTTCCGGTTAATGTATTTACAACTTCCTTGCTCTTATATAATTGATTGGTAGCTTTTACTGTTTTTAAAAGCAATTCTACTTCTTCTTTTGCTTCGTGTCTTTTCTTTGGATTTTGAACATTATCATCCATATTAGCCCCATCACCTGTTTCAGAATCAAAATCTTCACCAAAATAATGAAGAATAAATTTTCTTCTAGACATAGAGGTTTCGGCATATGCAACCACTTCTTGTAAGAGTGCGTGACCAACTTCTTGTTCGGCAACGGGTTTGCCGCTCATAAACTTCTCCAGCTTTTCTATGTCTTTATAAGCATAAAAAGCAAGACAATGTCCTTCTCCTCCATCTCTACCGGCTCTTCCTGTCTCTTGATAATAACTTTCTATACTTTTAGGAATATCATGGTGTATTACAAATCGCACGTCAGGTTTGTCTATCCCCATCCCAAATGCAATTGTTGCCACTACAACATTCGCGTCTTCCATTAAAAACATGTCCTGATGTTTCCCTCTGGTTTTTGCATCTAAACCGGCATGGTAAGGTATTGCGGAAACACCGTTAACTTGCAATGTTTGTGCTAATTCTTCTACTTTTTTTCGACTCAAACAATAAATAATTCCGCTTTTGCCGGAGTTTTGTTTGACAAACCGAATAATATCAGCATCTACATTAGCGGTTTTAGGCCTGATTTCATAATACAAATTTGGCCGATTAAAAGAAGCTTTAAATGTATTTGCATCAGTTACTCCTAAGTTTTTCAGAATATCTTCCTGAACTTTTGGTGTAGCAGTTGCAGTTAATGCTATGATGGGAATATTATCTCCTATTCTCCCTATAATCCTTCTTAAATTTCGGTATTCAGGTCTAAAATCGTGTCCCCATTCAGAAATACAATGTGCTTCGTCTATAGCTAAAAAGGAAATCTTCTGACTTTTTAAAAAATCGATATGTTCCTCTTTTGTCAAAGATTCCGGAGCTACATATAGTAATTTTGTAATTCCATTTTCTATATCAGACTTCACTTGTTTAACTTCCGTCTTATTTAAAGAAGAATTCAGTACGTGAGCTACGCCGTTTTCGGAAGAAATTCCGCGAATAGCATCTACTTGATTTTTCATTAACGCAATAAGCGGAGAAACTACAATTGCAGTACCTTCTTTAATAAGAGCAGGAAGCTGATAACACAGCGATTTACCTCCTCCTGTAGGCATTATTACAAATGTATTTTCATCTGCTACAATACTTTTAATTACTTCTTCTTGTAATCCTTTAAATTGGCTAAAGCCAAAATATCTCTTTAATTCGTGGTGTAAATCGATTTCTGCCAAACTGATTTTTTATGTTACAATTTTACATACCTTTGTCATACTAAAGATACATATTTCTTTAGTACTTACAAATTCAAATATTACAAAATTAATGCTTCAAAACAACATAATTTCGGTTGCAAAAGAAACAATTTCCAACGAAGCAAAGGCTGTTGAAAACCTAAAAAATTTGCTTGACCAAGAATTTTCTGATGCTGTCGAGCATATTTATAACTCAAAAGGTAGGGTAATTATTACAGGAATTGGAAAAAGTGCGGTAATTGCTACAAAAATTGTTGCCACACTTAATTCTACCGGAACGCCTTCTATCTTTATGCACGCTGCAGATGCCATTCACGGAGATCTTGGTATTATCCAGGAAAATGATGTGGTAATTTGCATTTCTAAAAGTGGAAATACACCCGAAATAAAAGTATTGGTTCCCTTAATAAAAAATTTCAAGAATAAATTAATTGCTTTAACCGGAAACAAAAATTCATTTCTTGGGCAACAAGCAGATTATATCTTAAATGCCTACATTGAAAAAGAAGCTTGCCCTAATAATTTGGCTCCAACAACAAGTACCACAGCTCAACTTGTTATGGGTGATGCACTTGCGGTCTGCTTACTTCATCTAAAAGGTTTTACCAGTAAAGATTTTGCTAAATATCATCCAGGGGGTGCTTTAGGAAAAAAATTATATCTAAGAATTAGTGATATTACTGCTGAAAATAAAAAACCAAAAGTTTCTCCGGAAGCCTCTATTAATGAAGTTATCGTAGAAATTTCTGAAAAAATGTTAGGGGTTACAGCTGTAATTGATCAAGAAAAAATTGTAGGCATTATAACCGATGGTGATTTGCGTAGAATGTTAAGTGAAAATACAGATTTCTCTTCCTTGAAAGCAAAAAATATTATGGGAGAAAATCCTAAATTAATTAATAACAACGCAATGGCAGTAGATGCTATTGAGCTGCTTGAGACAAATGAAATTACACAATTAATTGCAGAAGAAAACGGAAAGTACGCCGGTATCGTACATCTCCATAATCTTATAAAAGAAGGAATATTATAATATGGCAAAAAAAGTTACAAAAAGCGCCGACGAAATGTCTTTTTTAGATCACCTTGAAGAATTAAGGTGGCACCTCATAAGAGCAACTGTTGCGGTTTTAATTGCTGCAGGAATAGCCTTTATGGCAAAAGGTTTTATTTTTGATGTAATTCTTTTTGGTCCTAAAAACGCCGATTTTATCACTTATGATATTTTATGTAAAGCTGCTCAATACCTTGGATTGAACGAGAGCTTTTGTTTTGATGAAATTCCCTTTAGAATCCAGAGTAGAACCATGGCAGGACAATTTAGCGCTCACATGTGGACCGCTATAACTGCCGGTTTTATTATTGCTTTTCCATATATTTTATATGAATTCTGGCGATTTATTTCGCCGGCACTTCACGAAAAAGAGCGCAGTGCTTCTAGAGGATTTATTATTATTTCTTCAATTTTATTTTTTATTGGCGTTTTATTTGGCTATTACATTGTCTCGCCTTTATCCATTAACTTTCTAGGAAGCTATCAAGTTAGCGAAGAGGTTTTTAATGATATTGATTTAAGTAGTTATATGGGGTTAGTCAGAACTTCTGCCCTGGCAAGCGGATTGGTTTTTGAGCTGCCTATTATCATATTCTTGCTTACCAAACTTGGCTTAGCTACGCCAGAATCCTTAAAGAAATATCGAAAATTTGCTTTGGTTGGTATTTTAATTGTTTCAGCAGTTATTACGCCTCCAGATATTGCCAGTCAGGTTATAGTTGCCATTCCGGTACTTATTTTATATGAAATAAGTATTTTCATTTCAAGATTAGTCCTAAGAAAACAACTAAAAGAAGAACGTGAAAATCAATTAACAAAACGTGATTAAGATGATAGATAAAGTAGATGAGTTTAATGCTTATCGCCAAAAAATGAACGATAAAATTTTAGGCGAAAACAATAAGGTACTCAAACGTATTTTCAACTTAGACACCAATTCTTTTACTGAAGGTGCGCTAGACAAAAAAACAAAAGAGTTATTAGGCTTAATTGCTTCAGTTGTCTTGCGTTGTGATGATTGCGTCCAATATCACTTAGAATCTAGTCATAAGTCGGGTGTAAGCCGAGAGCAAGTAGTCGAAACACTGAGCATTGGCACATTAATTGGAGGAACAATAGTGATTCCGCATTTGCGAAGAGCATTTGAATATTGGGAAGTTTTAGAAGCCAAAGCAGAAGGAAAAAAGGAAGTCAACAACCAAGCTTAAAAGTAAGACGCCATGAAATTAAGAGCCGATAATCTTGTAAAATCTTATAAAGGAAGAAAAGTAGTAAAAGGGATTTCTGTGGAAGTAAACCAAGGAGAAATCGTAGGACTTTTAGGGCCAAACGGTGCCGGAAAAACTACCTCTTTTTATATGATTGTTGGGCTTATTAAACCAAATTCCGGAAATATTTATCTCGATAAAACCGATATTACTAAATTCCCGATGTACAAACGAGCACAAAACGGCATTGGTTATTTAGCCCAAGAAGCGTCGGTTTTTAGAAAGTTGAGTATTGAAGATAACATTATGAGCGTATTAGAACTAACCAATCTTTCTAAAAAGGAGCGGGAAGAAAAAATGGAAAGTCTAATTGAAGAGTTTAGCTTAGGCCATATACGTACAAGTCGAGGTGATTTACTTTCAGGAGGAGAACGCCGTAGAACAGAAATTGCACGAGCTTTAGCAACCGACCCAAAATTTATTTTATTAGATGAGCCTTTTGCCGGTGTAGATCCGGTCGCGGTAGAAGATATACAACGAATTGTCGCTCAGCTTAAAAATAAAAATATCGGCATCCTTATTACCGACCATAATGTTCAAGAAACCTTAGCAATTACCGATAGGACTTATTTAATGTTCGAAGGAAGTATTTTAAAACACGGTCAACCCGAAGAGTTAGCCGAAGACCAAATGGTCAGAAAAGTATATTTAGGGCAGAACTTCGAACTTCGAAAGAAGAAATTATTTCAGTAAATAAGTTATATTTTTAGACAACTTTATTTATATTCACAAGATGAACCTTTAGATATAAATAAAAATGAAACTAAGTCCGCTAATATTTTTATTTTTTATTGGAATAATCTCAAACGCTCAAAACTACACCCCTGCTACGACATCTGAAAAACCAATTGTAATAATCAACAATACAGTACTTGCCGATATTAATTTTTTAAACACTTACTCTTCTAAAGATCTTAACAAACTCGATGTTGTAAAAGATAAACCTTTAAGTTCTAAATATCTTTTTATTGAAGACCAACATAAAAACAGTCTTATAAAAGCGGAAATTATAGGAGATTTTAAAACTAAATCACAAAAAGAATTAAATATTTTCTTTGGCTTAAAAGAAACAAATGATATTTATGTAAATGGTTATTTGCTTGAAGATAAATCTCGACAAATACTAACAAAGAGCATTAAGAAAATTGAATTAATTGAAGCTGATAAAGTAAGATTAAAAACTTCAATATTAAATATTACCATCTAAATTGAACGAATCCATTTTAATCTAGGTAGCAACCAATGCTTTCTTCTTTTGTTATATTCCTAGTTGTATCGCTTTTATCTAAATTTTAGAGATGATTTAAAAGCCGGTATAAAGATATGTTGGAGCTTTATAGTATTAGCTTTTCACCTATCTGGAACCATTGTATACTTTCTAAACAAAAAATTAAGTTGCAGTATAACTCTTCCAAAAACATGTAACATAATCGATTTAGGAGTCATCATGCTGTTTTCCGGAAAGCACTACCGACAATAAAATGTAGCTCAAGATAATAATAGGTAACGCAATATATTGGAGTAAAAGCAGCAATACAAAAGCAAAAAATAGAAAAGCGTAACGAAACCAATTATCTTTTAAATTCCAGGTTTTAAATTTTAAGGCAAAAAGCGCCAATTCAGCATTTAAAATAAGGGCACTAAATACAGTTAAACCAATTAAAAACCACTCATTTAAAATAATATTAACTACCCATTCTTGTGGTTGAAATGTCAAAATAAGCGGCAAGCTTAAAATTAAAATCGCATTTGCCGGAGTGGGTAAGCCTATAAAAGAAGTTGTTTGCCGATCGTCTACATTAAATTTTGCTAAACGGTAGCCCGACCCTAGCGCTATCAATAACCCAAATAAAGGGAAAACCGGTAAATCAAATGCAAGTGCTTGAGTAGACCAATTTGCAGAAGAAGCTTCAATTGTACTGCCGGTAGCATCATTTAACAACTGAACCATTACAATTGCAGGTACCAGACCACTGGTTATCATATCGGCTAACGAATCTAATTGTAAGCCAAGCTCACTTTGTACGTCTAAACTACGTGCAGCTAATCCATCAAAAAAATCAAAAAATATACCGAGCCCAACAAACAAAGCGGCGGTAATTAAATTATCTTGAACCGCTAAGAGTACGCCTATACTTCCGCAAAGAAGATTTAAAAGCGTAATGATATTGGGAATTTGTTTTTTCAGCATTCTTATATTGATTTTTTTTAGAGAAGCTAAAATACAAAACAAAGCTTAGAATTGACATTTTTGGGCAATATCTCGGTTTAATTAAAGTTATATTGTAAAATAATAAGATATTTGCCAAAAATTTCGGCTAGTGAGAAATGTATTCCTTTTACTTTTTTGTTTGAGTATTTCTGTTGCCTCTTCGCAGAGCGTCAGAAAATATTCCAATGAATTTTTAAACATCGGTGTAGATGCGGCTTCTTTTGGAATGGCTAATGCGGTATCGGCCACCACTTCAGATGTAAATGCAGGTTATTGGAATCCTTCAGGCTTAACGAAAATTAAAGACAACGAAATTGCCTTAATGCACGCCAGTTATTTTGCTAATATTGCAAATTACGATTATCTAGCAGGAGCTATGCCGCTTGATAATAAAAGTGCTGTTGGTTTTAGTGTTATTCGGTTTGGAGTAGACGATATTTTAAACACCACACAATTAATTGATGAACAAGGAAATATAGATTACAATAGAATCAGTCTTTTCTCCGCTGCAGATTATGCTTTTACACTTTCGTACGCTAGAAAACTCCCGTTAGATGGGTTTAGTTATGGAGTAAATGCAAAAGTAATTAGAAGAATTATTGGCGATTTTGCCACTTCCTGGGGGTTTGGTTTTGATCTTGGCATCCAGTTTGATGCCGGAAATAACTGGCAGTTTGGGGCGATGGCAAGAGATATCACCACTACGTACAACACTTGGACCATTAACGAAGATGAATTTGAAACTATACAAGATGCCGTGCCGGGAGAAAATCAAGAATTACCGGAAACTACCGAAATAACCTTACCCAAATTACAAGTCGGTATTGCAAAAACTTTTACGGTACGTTACGATTTTGATTTTAAAACTGAACTGGATTTAAACATGCGTTTTGCCCAAACTAATGATTTGATTTCAACGAGTGCGGTGAGCATTTCACCGGCTTTCGGATTTGAAGTTGGGTATATAGATTTGGTTTATTTGCGCGGTGGCGTGGGTAATTTTCAAAATGTAGAGCAATTTAACGGCGACTCTAGAGTTGGTTTTCAACCTGGTTTTGGAGTTGGTTTTAAATACCGTGGAATTCATTTAGACTATGCCTTTACAGATATTGGCGATCAAAGTGTTGCATTGTACTCTAACGTGTTTTCCTTAAAAATTGATTGGAGTATTTTTAGATAAATTCTTGAAATACTGCATTTTTCACATATTTATTTTTTCTACTTGAAAAACGAATAAGCTTTCTTATTTTTGAGTTCAATTCAATTCATCGCATGAAATCACTGCTTCTTGCCTTATTCACCGGAATTTTACTTGCCTTAGGCTGGCCGACTTACGGGTTTCCGGGACTTTTATTTTTCGCTTTTGTTCCTTTACTTTTGGCTGAATTTTATCTGCGGAGTAAAAAAGAAAAAAAAACAGGGACCGTTTTTTTACTCAGTTACCTTGCATTTTTTACTTGGAATATCATCAGCACAAATTGGCTCTATTTTTCAACGCCGTTTGGGATGTGGTTTGCCGTTTTGGCAAATTCGCTACTAATGAGTTTAGTTTTTTTAGGTTATCATTTTATTGCTAAACGTGTTAACTTTATAGCAAGCAGTACATTTTTAATCACCTTATGGATTTGCTTTGAAAAACTTCATCTTAACTGGGAGTTTTCTTGGCCATGGCTTAACTTAGGAAACGGTTTTTCTAGTTTTACTTCGTGGATTCAATGGTACGAATATACCGGAACTTTTGGAGGTACACTTTGGGTACTGTTAGTCAACTTAAGCATCTTTAAATTCACCTTACACTATATTCAACATAAAGAAAAGGGAATTATTTACCGCGGAATTTTAAAAACATTTTTACTGATTTTTATTCCAATAGGAATTTCATTGATGATTAAGAATGGGTATAAAATTGATACAAGCGATTCGTTAGAAGCCGTAATTCTTCAACCCAATATAGACCCGTATAATGAAAAATATAATACAAATGATCGAAAAATTGGAGAGCTGTTAGTCGATTTAGTCGAAAAAAAAGTAAGCAAAAATACCGGAATTGTTGTCGCTCCTGAAACGGTATTCGCTGATGGAACAAGGATTCAGAAATTTAATTCTTCTGATGCTTCATTCTTCTCAAACAAGTTAACTACAGAATATCCAAATTTAAATTTTTTAGGCGGTATTTCTTTCATTCAATGGATCAAGAACAAAAGTAATATTCAACCTCAGACAAATTTTTATAGGGAAGGCTTATGGTTTAATGACTATAATTCTGCTTTTTTAATCAATCAAAAACAGAACCCGCAATTATACCATAAATCTAAACTTGTGGTCGGGGTAGAAAATTTCCCATATCAATCTACCTTAAAACCACTTCTAGGAGATATTATGATTGATCTCGGCGGAACGGTTGCTATGAAAACAACGCAACCGAATCGAGAAGTATTTCAGTTAAATAACTCAAAAAAAGTTGCTCCTATTATTTGTTATGAATCCGTTTATGGAGAATATGTAACCGGTTATGTAAAAAATGATGCCCATTTTTTAGCTATAATCACGAATGATGCTTGGTGGGGAGATACACAGGGGCATAAACAACATTTAAGTTATGCTCGACTTCGGGCTATTGAAACAAGAAGAGATATTGTACGCAGTGCAAATACAGGAATTTCAGCAATAATTAATCAAAAAGGAGATATTGAGCAATCGCTTGGATATGAAAAAAGAGGAAGCCTAAAAGGAACCATCAATTTAAATAAAAAGCAAACATTTTATGTGCGTTTTGGAGATTATATTGCACGAGTTGCTCAATTTTTGTGTTTGTTTATTTTCTTGTTTGCCGTTGTAAAAAATAGAAAATCACTTTAGGCTAGAATCCGCTGGATTTAAACTTTTTACGCTCTACTTTTCGATCTTTTACGCGAAAAATAAAATTAATATTTTCTAAAGTTCCAGAAGTAGCCTTCACTTTTTGTCCTTGTCCGATAACTTCAACTCTGCTGGCACGATTATACATCTCTATGTTAGCAGTATAATCCCCTTCCGGAACATACACCCTAAAATAGCCGTTAGCATCGGTTTTTGCTTTAAAATGTTCTCCTTTGGCATTAATTAATGTAACGGTTAAACTACCTAATTCTCTTGGAACATTGTAACTCAATTCAGTGGATTTGTAACTTACCTTCCCTTTTATAGTTACCGTTTTATCCATATTAATCACCACTTCAGCATCATCTATTAAATCAATTTCTTGATCAGAAGCATACCAATCTTTTGTATTAAAAACTTTAATATCGTAATGATCTGCCGGTAAACGACGGTAACTTACCACCCCTTTTTCATTTGTTCTAAAAGCTTTATTATTAATCAATAATAACTGTCCGACTGCCGGAACTTTTTTCAGACTATCGTTGGTATTACGATAAACATATACCTTTAAATTATGACGCTTTTCTGTTACATCAATTTTAGAAAAGCGTTTGATTATACCCACTTGCATCGTAGAGGTATTGTAATAACTGGTAGAAAAATCACTTAAAAAAGTAGAAAAATAAACATTAAAATTTGCAGGAAGTTGATAATCTATTCGTCCATTTAATTGCAAATATTCATCGGTAAAACTGCTCTTAGAAAAAGAAACTCCGGTTCTAATTCGTAGTTTTTCATTAAAAAAATCTTTTTCTATGCTGGGTAAAATATTATACACTTCATACGCTCCTGAAGAAGCAAAACGAATTTTAGAGAATTCTTCCCCTAAAAAAAAGCTATTATATTGGTAATAAGCATTGAGATTGAAAAAACGCCAATTGTAATTTAAGTTCACTTTAAAATGTGGCGTTTCTCCTGCTTGAAGATCGGTGTTGTAAACCCCCCCTTCTAAATTTAACGAAACACTTTGCTGACTAATGATGTGATTATAACCCAAATTAGCAGTTAATCGTTTAGCTCGCATAGTAAATTCTTGCGCCTCTTGCCCAGAAAATAATAAGCTTGTTCTTTTTTCTTTATAATAATTTGGAACCAAGGAAACCGATAAGTTTTCAAATCGTCTGGAAATCCCGAAATTATACTGAGCGGTAGAAAAATTTTGCTGATTAATATTTTGGGAACTCAATTGTTTGGGTGCAAAACTTAAATAATTATATAAAACCCAAAAATTATATTTTTCTAAATTATACGATAATCGTTCCGTTAAATTTAACGCTCCTTGCCTGAGACCACTGTAATAAGCCGAACTATAGTAATTATTACTATTTAATCGAAAACGTCCCTTTTTTGCGAATACCATTAACTCACCGGCTCCGCCATTTTCAGAAGTACTTTCATCTGTATATAAACTGGTTTTACTTAAGGATGCTCCGGCTTTTACCTTTAAGTTTTCACGATCAATAACATTTGTTCTTCCGGTACCTATATAAGATTTATAATCCAAGGCTGGGTCGTCGTGATAGATTACGCTCGCTTCGTATCCATCTCCTAACCACCCCCCATTATGAGAAAAATTAGCCCAGCCGGCATTTCCGTATTTGTTGTCGGTGGTATTAATTAAAGAATAAGATTTATTCATTCCGCCAACCTCTATTCTATTTTGCTCATCTATATGGTAATAAGACTCTACACCTCTACCTATTAAATTCACAATATCTGACCTAAAAAGATTTCCGGCTTTTACCCCAAAGCGATTCGTAGTGTATTGAAACCACGTATTTCTAATATAAAGCGCATTGCTGGTTTCCCACCAATTAACATCTATATTAGATTGTATACTCCCTTGTTTTAAGTCTATCTGGTTGTTTGCATAAAAATAATATTGATAATTATCTCTACTTTTTCTTGCACTTAAGCTTACAATATTATCTTGAGTGATACTACTGGGATCATAATTTTTTAAATCTTTTTGAAAACGTCTAGCCTGCTTTACCGAATTTACTTTAAGTCTACTAGTTCCAAAAATATCCCCATTACTGTACAGTGTTTTTAAAGCTATACTAAAATCGTCTAACTTCATCATTTGCTCATCAACAATATACTGCAAAGTAAATGTAGTATCTTGAAAAGCTTCAATCTCCACAAGTTCACTAGAAAGTTCATCTTTTGTGGGGGATTTAGGAAACCTAGATAGAAGGCGAATGCGTTGCTTTGTATTCCCTAAATTATCTATCGTAACTTCATAAGCCAAGGTATCGCCAATATGCTCAAAGGTGAGGTTTTCTTCACTCATATAAAAGCGAACCATTTTTTTCTCGGTAATTGACAGGCTTAATACTTGAGAGCCTAAGGTTTTATTGTTAGAAGAAAATTTTGCAATGATAGCACTGTTTTTTCCGGCTATTGCTTTTCTATTAATAATCCCTTTTAAGGGGATAAATGTGGTATCATTAGCTGCTAAAGCATACTCAGATTTACCGGAAGCCAGTCGAACAGCATTTTTATCATATTCAAAATCTACATCAACTACAACTGGTTTGGCCTCATTGTTTATCATTTTTATATAAAAACTGATCACTTCTCCATTAGAAGCTTCCAACTGGTCTTCAGAAAACTGCACCGTTACATTTTGTGCCATAAAATGAAAAGGAACAAATGCGAAAATTAAAAAAAGTAAGCAAAAGCGGAGTTGCTTTTTCATACCAACTTATGCATTTAACTAATTAGGTGAAATGGTAAAAAAGACATAGGCCGAAAATGTCCCAGCTTCCTGAACATCGGTTGCTTGTAGCGTATTTGGCGGAATAAAAAACTCTAAATCATATACAAGTGTTTGTGGCCAAGTTGCCGTTCGATCAATCAAAACTTGGTCTGTAGTCGACATGCTTAACGGGCCATGTAACTGTACATTATTTTCCGGTGAACTTAAATTTACATTTACATGTAATTTTGAAACCGGGATGGTGGCCGAACTAGATGAAGAGGTAAAAACACTATTGGAAGTTTTTACCAAAACTTGATGATTATTGTAACTGGTTACTTTTAGCCCTTGAGGAATAGCAACCGATTTTCCATTGGTATAATCTGATGAACTTGAAAATTCAAGATTCACGAGATTCGCAGAGTTTTGTAACTGGATACTTTGCGAACCAAAATTACCTCCATAATTAATCTGAAATCTTGCGGTTTGTGAGGTGGTAAAACTATCTAGTAAATTATAATTAGCATTGGCTTTCTTTTTACCATAAATTTTAAACTCATAGCTCGCACGATATATATCATTAGGTATCGTTAATAAGTGCGTACCTCCTTCAATAAATAAATCAAAACTAAACGTTCGCTGGGTTTGGTTATTTAATGGAATATCGCTTTCTAATAACGTAACCTCATTAAACTTGCTGAGAGCCACAGGAACATTAGTAGGATTTATCAGCTGACTATTAGTACTGTTATTGGTCTCATGATTAAAAATTAATTTAGCGAAAGAAGCATCAACACTATGCGTACTATTCTGATTGTAAAAATCGTTTGTTAAACGCACGGTAAGCTTCCAAAACTTAACTGTATTAGCTCCATTATATTTTTGAATTCGAGTTCTAATTTGGTTCGGGTGGCTTTTACCGTTGGTCAATTCATTATTGGTATTAAATTGAACTTGCCCACCATCTTCTGCTTGCAAACTTAGCTGAGTATTTCCCTGAGCAAAAACTAGGGAAGTACTCAGTAATAGAAAAAATAATGTTATATGAAACCGCTGTTGAATCATGTTTTTTTTAAAGTGAAAAGTCTAGTTCGGCGATATTAATTGTATCGCTATCGCCATAGGTTAAGATTGCAGAAACCGTATAATCACCTTTTTCTAAATCATCCGGCAATTGTTGTTTTACAATTCTAAGGTCATCTGGCAGGGTATAAAACTCTTGCTGATCTAAGGTTTTGGTTTTTCCGGTATTTTTATTGAATACTTCCCAACTTACGTTTCCATTTACCCAAATATCACTCGTGTTTTTTACATTAATCTCAATCATTTTATGATCTTCTTCATCTTTGTAATTTTTAAAATCCACGATCTCTAATTCGCCTGCATTTTGTTTAGTAAACGAATGGTAAACTTTCACTCCCATTCTAACAGTAACTTGAATAGAAGCCCCTTTTTGATCTCTCGCATTTCCAGGATTTAATTGGGTAAAAAATATCATGGAAGTTCTTACAGGGGTTTCTTTTTTGGCGTTCTGAGGAACTTCCATAAGTACCTCCACTTCTTTTGTTTCTCCCGGATCTAACACAAAATAAGTATCTGGTAAAACTTGTATCCAATCGGCACAACTGTTGGGTAAAGTACCGGGATCTTGAATGTTATTATTCCCGTTTTCTAAATAATTCCAATCACTAAAAGAAACGCCAATTTCTAATTCAACATCTGTAGGATTGGTCACCTTTATAGTTTGCGTCCCATCAGTTCCTTCTGCAAGATTATAATAAACTCTACCAGGAGTTACTGCTATCCCGGCTTGTGCGGTTGCTTCAAGAGATATACCTAAAAGTAATAATGCTAAGAATAAAATATTTTTCATCGATATAAGTTTTTGTCTAATCTAAAAAAACAAAGTTACATTTTTTAGTTGAAGCAGTTTTTTATTGGGGGATTATTGTATAAATAACCGTTGTTTTATAATTTCCGGAAGGAAGATCTAAAAAATTAGCTACGGTATTAGTCGGGATGACATATTTTACATCGAACGCCTGACTAGTCTCCGGGGATACAGAGCTTAATAAATTCACCTTAGATGCATTCAACGCTACACTCGAATTTACGTTAATATCTCCACCATTTACATTTGGATTTAAATTTCCTACAGAAGCTTCTACCTGAATTGTACTTACGGGAAGTGACGTACTTAAGCCATTTAAGGTAAAATATTGATTCGTTGTAGAAACTGAAAGTGTATAATTAGATGTAGTGGTAACCCTGACGTGATTACTTTGTGTTCCAGAATTATTTCCAAAGCGAAAATGAGAAGGTAAATTCATATTAATCATAACCGAAGATTGCGCTACTTCTACCGACATTAATTCATTTACAATTAAATTTACTTGAGATTGCGCAGAACCAATTTGTGCTTTTACCAGCATAGGAAAAAACAGCAATAAAAAAAAGCTTATTATGGTTCTGAGTATTTTCAAATAAATCACTTTTTTTAGGTTGATTTCATTATATAAAAAATAAAACCTGATTAGTTTGCTACGATACTGTAAGTAATTGTTGTACTATACGTATCTGAAGGATGATCTTCTATATATTTTAACCAACTTGATATTCTATAAGACACGTCAAAAGATTTAGTAATTGCTCCTCGCGTAGATCTAATAATACTTTGCCCGTTGGTAGATAAAGAAACCGGAGAAAGGTATATCGTATTTCCTTCGTAATTTCCGATACCATTTCCTAAACTGGGAACAATACTTACCGTATTTACAGGAATGACGGTTTGCCTCCCTTGTAATTCTGATGATGCGACTACTTCTATTTGATATTCTGAAGTGCTAGTCACTTTTATATGGTTCACTTTCTTTAGCGATTGTCCATTCATCAATTCAGATAAATTATCAATAGATAAATTTACATTAAATTGCGATTGATTAATCTGAATGCTCCTTACATCGCCTATATAAGTAGTAATTTCTACTTGATTCTTTATTCGGTTTTGGCCAAAAGACTGGTAAACCATACAAAGAAACAACACCATATTAATTATGTGACTAACTCTTTTCAAAAGAAGTAGATGTATAAATTTAGACAAAAAAAGCCTAATCATTTCCCAGTACACTTTTAGGTACTAAGTCGATTAGGCTTAGACTTATATTATAAAAACATTATTTCTTCTTATTGAGGAACAATAGTATAAGTTACTGTAGTTGTGTAAGCCCCATCATCTAAGTTTAAGAAGTTTGCTGCATTAGCTGCAGGAATAGCGTAATTTACATTAAATCCTCTATTCAAATCTCCACCGTTAGCTGTAACCACATCTTGATCTGAGTTAGAAAGTGGTAAACCTGAAGCCTGACCAGAAAGTGTTGAAGGAGTTGTCTGATTTCCAGATAAATCTCCATTATCTGTCAACGTTAATTCTACATTACTTACATCTAGTGTACTTGAACCGTTTGGTCCGTTAAATGTAGTAGCTGAAGCTTTAGCAGTTACTTTATAAGCGCTACTTGCTACAACTTTAACGTGATCCTGTTGTGCTCCAGATTCATTACCGTTTGTAAAATGCGTCGGTAAATTCATATCTATGGCTACTGTAGATTGGCTGATTTCGATATCATAACTACTATCAACATTCACAGTCAAATCTGTATCTTGAGCTAAAGTTGTTCCAAAAGTTAATAATCCAAGAGTTACAAATAAAGTATTTACTAATTTTTTCATCGGTTGTATGAGTTTTAATTACAGTGCAAATATAAAGGCCATGTAAAGCAAATGAGCAGTAAAAATTTTCATTTCTATACTACTTTTTTACAAAACTCTGTAAACCAATCAGTTAAAATATTAATTAGGAACTATACTATAAGAAATAGTAGTTTTATAATTTCCTTTAGCTTTTTTTAATAACTCTTCTCCTCCTTTAATAAAGTAATCCATATTAAAAGAACGATCTATATCGCCTCCTGAAGAATCTATTATGGTTTGTTGCTGTGTAGAAAGCGCAACCTTAGAATAATTAATTTGTTTTGAAAATGAATTAATTGAGTTTGATGAAGGTGCTATCTGAATAATACCTACAGGCAATTCCCCTTGAGATCCAATTAATTGTGTAGATGAGGAAACATTAATTTCATATTGCGATGTACTTGTTACTTGAATATGATCTTGTTGTTGAATTGCTTTTCCTTCTAATACATCTTTTTTAGAGTTTAGTTCTACTCCAAGCTGACGTTGAGAAGAATTCACTACAATACTTTGAAAATCTGCCAAGTGAACACTAAACTGTACATCGGCTTTTTGCTGACAAAAGCTTGTTGCTACTGCAAACAAACTAAACAAAATAATATGAAATACGTTTTTAAATTGCACTTAATCGATAATTATAACTCTTAACCGATTCAAATATAGTTAAATTTATCGATTAAATGCAATAATATTAGATTAAATACACATTATCAAAACGTAAAATTCACAAAATACTGTTCTTCAATGAGTTAAAATATTTTATTTCTAAAACAAAAACGCTTTAGCGGAAACCTGCTAAAGCGTTAACTTTTTATTAACAACAACATATACTTCTTATTGATATTTCTCTCGAAAATTCATTGGACTCATA
Organism: Mesonia aquimarina; assembly: GCF_003667275.1. Taxonomy (GTDB): domain Bacteria; phylum Bacteroidota; class Bacteroidia; order Flavobacteriales; family Flavobacteriaceae; genus Mesonia; species Mesonia aquimarina. Next base: position 80,328 of record NZ_RCNV01000009.1, read on the forward strand.
CCGATGTTTGAGGTAAACAATTTAATAAAACTGTTGTATTCGTCATAACCTAAACGATAAGTGATTTCTTTAATGCTTAAGTCCGTAAATTTCAATAAGCGTTTGGCTTCTATTAAAACACGATCTATAATCATGCGCTTGGGTGAAGGCTTATTGGTAATTGTACAAGCTGAAGCTAAACTTCGTGAAGAAGTATTTAATTGCTCGGCATAAAAAGACACCCCCTTTTCTGTGGTATAATTTATAGCTATTAAATTCTGAAATTTCTTAACCAAAGAATATTCCTTACTATTAGACCGTATTTGATCAGAATTTTGATCACGCTGCACGTTCCATTCAGCAAACAATAACATTCGCTCTACTGTATTATGTGCTAATTGATAAAGTAGTTGACTAAAATCTTTGTAGTTTATTCCTTTAAAAAAACTTAAAAACCGAACCAAAATTTCTTTATACGGATCTTCTAGGTAAAGCTTAACAATACCTTCTTCGCTATTAAACAACCTACTTTGTTGTAAAAGTTCGATATCTAATTGCGTTCTCGCATAAAATCCTTCCGTAAAGTCGATGATGTAAGCATCAAAATGATCATAATTTTTTAATTTAAAGACTTGATTCTTTCCTATAAAAAGACAATGGTCTTTTGTTAAGGAAATAGAATTCATATCCAATTCTACAGAAACACTACCGCTACATACCCAAATCATTCTATAAAATGTAGTACGGTAAACTTTTGTGATTCTCTCTATATCTTTTTCGTATTCCACTTTACTTACACGAATTCCATAGGGGTACGTATTATTATCAAATCTAATGTCGTGTATGGGGTTGTTTTGGTTCTCAGTCAAGCAACTCATCAATTTAAATTTTGTTAAAAATATCGATTAAGATACATCCAAAAAACAGATTTTTAATATGTTATATATTATTATTATCTTTTTTCGTTTAAACACTTAAATATACGATAAAACAGCTTTTAAGGTTTTACAACTCATAAAAGATATGCTAATATAATATTAGATAATGTAAAGCCAAATCATTATTAATTAATAAATTATGAATTATACCAGAAATTAGAGTTTAAATTAAACCAATAAAAAATAGTTTTTTTAAAGTACTTAAATATACTATTTTTAGTCAAAAATAATTTTAGTGCTACCTGCGTCTATGAATATTGTTCCTTTTAATATTCCTCATACTTCTTCTAATGATTTATTTTATTTAGCAGATCTAATTCATTCTAAAAAGTTTTCAGGAAATGGAAAGTATACCCAAAAATGCCAAACTTTTTTTGAAGAAAAATATAATTTTAAAAAAAGCTTTTTAACTACTTCTTGCACTGCTGCTTTAGAAATGACAGCTTTACTCTTAGATTGTAAAGACGGAGATGAAATTATAATCCCCTCTTATACCTTTGTATCTACTGCATTAGCTTTTGTTAGAGAAGGAGCTAAAGTTATTTTTGCTGATTCTTGTTTGAACAACCCTAATTTAGATATTGAAAAGTTATCATCTCTGATTACTCCTAAGACTAAAGCAATTGTAATTGTTCATTATGCAGGAATAAGTGTAAACATGAATGACTTACTTAAAATCACTAAAAAATTTAATCTCGTTTTAATTGAAGATGCTGCACAGGCAATCCATTCTTTTTACCAAAAAAAACCCTTAGGAAGTTTCGGGCACTTAGCCACTTTTTCCTTTCACGAAACCAAAAATATTCATGCCGGAGAAGGCGGTTTACTAGTTGTAAATGATAAAAAATATATAAAAAGAGCTGAAATATTATGGGAGAAAGGAACCAACCGAATGGCCTTTTTTAGAGGTGAAATCCCTAAATATGAATGGATAGATAAAGGCTCATCTTTTTTACCTTCGGAAATCACAGCTGCATTTTTATACAGTCAACTTTTAGATATTGAAGATGTAACGCATAAAAGATTGGTAATATGGCAACATTACTATAATAGTTTATTGGTACTCAAAAATAAAAATCTCATTGATTTTCTAAATGATAAAAAAATAAATGAACATAATGCTCATATATTTTTTATTTTATGTAATTCAAAAAAAGAGCGGGACAACTTAATTAGCTATTTGAAAAATAAAGGTATTCAAGCTGTTTTTCATTATCAAGCACTTCACCAAAGTAAGTTTCACCTACAAAACAATTCCTACAAACCATTACCTAATGCTGAAAAATACTCAGATCGTCTTCTGCGTTTACCTATATTTTATTCACTTTCAATAAATCAACAAAATTATATAATAACAGAAATTTACAATTTTTTTAAATTTCCCTGCACCAACTAATTTCCTGAGCAATTTATTTTTTACTTTGCAAGAAAAACATCTTGAATTACGTTTCAGTAGAACATATTGCCAAAGCATACGGAGAACGCGTGCTTTTCTCAGATCTTTCCTTCGGAATTAATGAAGGACAAAAAATCGGCTTGATCGCTAAAAACGGAACCGGAAAAACTTCGCTTCTCAATATTTTAGCTTTAGATGATGTTCCCGATAGCGGCCAGGTAAATTACCGCAATAATCTAAAAACAGCTTTTTTAGCCCAAGATCCCAAACTAGATCCCAATTTAACGGTAGAGGAAACTATTTTTGCTTCTGAAAATGAAACCTTACGGATTATCGCTCAATATGAAAAAGCACTAAAAAATCCGCATGATACCGAAAACTACCAAAAAGCATTCGATTTGATGGATGCAAAACAAGCTTGGGATTTTGAAACGCAATACAAGCAAATTCTTTCAAAATTAAAATTAGAACAGCTTGACCAAAAAGTGAACTTACTTTCCGGCGGACAAAAACGTAGGTTGGCGTTAGCCAATACCTTGCTCGACAAACCGGATCTGCTAATTTTAGATGAACCCACCAACCACTTAGATTTAGAAATGATTGAGTGGTTGGAAGAATTCTTTAAAAAAGAAAACATCACGCTTTTTATGGTCACACACGACCGCTATTTTTTAGAGCGCGTTTGTAACGAAATTATTGAGTTAGATGAAGGAAACCTCTATAGTTACAAAGGCAACTACAGTTATTACTTAGAGAAACGAGATGCCCGTATAGAAAACGAAAAAACCAATACCGAAAAAGCCAAACAACTCTATAAAAAAGAATTGGATTGGATGCGCCGCCAACCCAAAGCACGTACCACAAAATCTAAATCTAGAATTGAAGATTTTTCTGAAATAAAAGCGCGCGCCTCTAAACGCAGAAACGAGCAAAAAGTTCAGTTGGAAATTAATATGGAGCGACTCGGAAATAAAATAGTCGAACTCCATAATATTTCGAAAGCTTATGATGATAAATTGCTGTTCAAAAGTTTCAGTTATAACTTCCAGCAAGGCGAACGTTTGGGAATTATCGGAAAAAATGGTACGGGAAAGTCTACTTTTCTAAATACCTTAATCGGAAGTCAAAAACCCGACAACGGAAAAATTGTAATTGGTGAAACCATAAAATTCGGCTATTATACGCAAAAAGGAATCGAAGTAAAACCCGGCCAAAAAGTAATCGATGTCATTCGCGAATTTGGTGATTATATTCCGCTAAAAAAAGGAAGACAAATTTCTGCACAACAACTCTTAGAAAAGTTTTTATTCAGCAGAAAAAAACAATACGATTTTGTTGAAAAATTAAGCGGTGGGGAGCGAAAGCGCTTATACTTATGTACTGTTCTCATTCAGAATCCAAATTTTTTAATTCTCGATGAACCTACAAACGATTTAGATATAGTTACCTTAAATGTACTTGAAAATTTCTTGTTAGATTTTCCGGGTTGCTTAATTGTGGTTTCGCACGATCGTTATTTTATGGATAAAATAGTAGATCACTTATTCGTCTTTAAAGGAAAAGGGGTTATTGAAGATTTTCCCGGAAATTATTCAGATTACCGCGCTTATGAAGCCAGTGCTCCGGCTGTTTCTTCAGAAAAAAAGGAAGAAACACCGGCTAAAAAAGATTGGAAAACTTCAGATAATGAAAAAAAACTAAGTTATAACGAACAAAAAGAATACAAAAAATTAGAACGGGAAATCGCTAAACTCGAACGCGAAAAGGAAACTCTTCAGCAGGAATTTTTAAACGATTTAGCCGAGGATGAAATCAATAAAAAATCGCAAGAATTGCAATTAGTTATTGATGAAATTGATACAAAAACTGAGCGCTGGTTTGATTTATCGGCAAAAATGGAAAGCTAATGCGGTGGTATCAACTAAAGTCTTACTTAAACTTTTTAATGAACGCCACCAATCAACATGGCGTTCATTCTCCTTTTGTGTATCAATTAGTTACTGAATGTTTTTACAATCGAAAAAACCGCCCCAATTACAAAAAAATAAGTGCTTATAGAAAAGATCTTTTTCAGCAAAAAGAACAAATCTCTATTCGCCCAAATTGCAGCACTTTTTTTAAAGCAAAAACCTATAGCCTCTCAAAACTGGCAAAAATTCATGGTACTTCTTGGAAAAGAAGTAAGTTCTTAAACCGCTTAACAGATTACTTAAACTTTAAAGACATTATTGAAATCGGCACTTTAGTCGGCATTAGAACTTCTTGTTTTGCAGCGCAAGAAAAATGCAGTATTATTACAATTGACAATTGCAGCGAAACCCAAAAAGTTGCCGAAAAAAACTTACAGAAGCACAATTTCAAAAATATCAACTTTATTAACGACGATTTTATAAACGGATTTAAAAAATGTGATCTAGAAAAAGTTGACTGTATTTATTTGAGTAATACTCGCCGACAAGATCTTACATTACAACTTTTTGAAGAAGTCTTAAAAAAAGTGCATAACAATTCAGTTATTATCATCGAAGACATACACTGGTCTAAAGAAATAAATGCTGCTTGGGAAAAAATCAAAAAAAATAAACAAGTTAAAGTTACGGTTGATACGTTTTACTTGGGCTTGATTTTCTTTAGAAAAGAACAAGCTAAAGAGCATTTTAAAATTAGATTTTAAGCTAAAAAAGACACAAGACCGCTTCGCTATAAAAAACAAGAGTCAAGACTTAACATTGACTATCATAAAAATTCTTAATTTTATTAAAAAAAAATCGTTTATACCTAGATTTTTTTGGTTCGTTTTTTTATCAATGGAAATCACTGATTCTCGAACACTTTTAAAGTAATAAAGCGAGTGATTAAAAAATGAACAAGTTAAATATTTAATACAGGATTGTTACTTTATCATTTTTTATAACACATCGTGTAACAACGGCTTATTAAAAACGTCTTACCAATAGAAAACTAGCTAGGCTTATGAGCAATGTAATCGATATTCAAAACATCACCAGAGATTTTCAATTAGGACAAGAAACCGTTCATGTATTAAAAGGAATAGATTTAATTATAGAAAAAGGAGAATATGTAGCCTTTATGGGTCCCTCCGGCTCCGGAAAATCTACCTTAATGAATCTTTTAGGTTGCTTAGATACACCAACTTCGGGGACCTATATTTTAAATGACAATGATGTAAGCAAATTAACCGATGATGAATTAGCAGAAATCAGAAATAAAGAAATCGGTTTTGTTTTTCAAACCTTTAATTTATTACCCCGCACTACTGCTTTAGATAACGTTGCTTTACCGATGATCTATGCCGGAAAATCTAAACAAGATCGGGAAGAACGCGCCAAAGAAGTATTAAAAAATGTTGGTTTAGGCGATCGGATGGATCATAAACCTAATCAGCTTTCCGGGGGGCAGCGCCAGCGTGTTGCCGTAGGTCGCGCCCTGGTTAATAAACCTTCGATTATTTTAGCCGATGAACCTACCGGAAATTTAGATTCAAAAACTTCGGTCGAAATCATGAAGCTTTTTAATGAAATTCACGCGGCGGGAAATACTGTAATTCTAGTTACCCACGAAGAAGAAATTGCCGAACACGCCCATAGAATAATTCGCCTACGCGACGGGATTATAGAAAGTGACGAACGGAATAAATAATAGTTTATGAATTATTTTGATAACCTCTCCCCTCTCACCCAAATCTTATTGGTATTTGGCGGGTTAGCTTTACTTTTTTTACTTGTTATAGCCAACAATAAACGGAACAAACAAAAACGTCCCGGAAGCAATACTCAAAGTTTTAAGGAACGTCTCGAAGAACGCAAGAAAGAACGAGAGGAAAAAGACATCTAATTAAGCTTTTCAAGCTACGACTACTGCATTTAGAGGGAAACTCATTGTTTATTAACGCTTAAGAATAGGGTATATTCTTTCCTCAAATACTGACTATTATATTAAGTCACTTCTTTTAGTTAACTGACTAGGCAAATAGCCTAGTTTCTTTTTAAATGCAACCGTAAAATGCTGAGGGTTCTTATAACCTACTTCAAACGAAGCCTGAGAAATGGTATAGTCGTGTTTTAAAATTAACTGGATAGCTTTTTCAATTCGTAAAGAGGTAATATATTTAAATACAGGCATTCCATAAACCTGTTTAAAATAACTTTTAAATTTAGAGGTATTAAATCCAGCTAACATCGATAGTTTTTCTATACTTAATTCTTCTTTTAAATGGGTTTTTATATAACTTTCTATTTGTAACAAATTTTCTCTGTCTGCTTCCTTTAATTTATTAGCGGCAGATGCTGAATAATTAGATGCTAAGGTGATTATTAACAATTCTGTTAATTTCACCTCTAAATAAGATTGTTTTACAATTCCATCAAAAGAACAATTTAGTAAGTCATTTATAATATCTCTTAGTTTTCTATTTAAGACTAGACCTTTATTAAAAAACGAAAAAAACTGATTTCCCTTTTTTGCCTGTTGATAGTTTTTCATTTTTTTTATAAAAAACTCCCCAATTTTATCTTCTATAAAAAATTCAGTAAAATAAATGTTTAAAATATGTTTCTCATCACTGAAATACGTTTGTGCAGATCCTGAAGCAGGTATATAAAATAAATTATACATGTTTTTATTTAAAACAAATTCTGTATAAATATTTCCTTTCGATGCTATTGTCACCTGTCCGTCAATTACAAATTGAAGTAAAAAAACAGGTTGATTTTGACTGACATATAATGTATGGTTTTCTGAGTTTTTATTGTTTTGCAGAAGTACAAATAAATTGTTTAAGTGAATTTCTTTTACGGTCCCCATCACACTTTCCTTAAAACCTGAGTACTCTTTCTCTAATAATACAGACGTCTCAAAGTCTTTATTAAATTCCTTTACCAACACTTCCTCTTTACATGCTGAACTTTCAAATCGAATTTTCATTTTTTCCTTTTACGTTATAATTAGTTCCTTTCGCGTTATTAAGAACCAATCTAAACAAAATACATTTGCAAAAATAATTATTTTTAATAAATCTAAATAAGTGCAGTTAAAATTATTTATATTATTATTTTTAAGTCTTGCAAATGGATCATTTGCATATTCACAGGGTTACCAAAATACTATCTCAGGAAAAGTATTAGATCATTTGGACCAACCCATCCTTGGGGCCACTGTTTCCATTGATAATAATTTACAAGCGACACTTACAGACAAAAATGGAATATATATCCTCAAGAACATACCTAAAGGAAAACATATAGTTAAAATTTCCTATATGGGATATGCCACCATCTTTAAAGAAATAAAGTTTACAAAAACAAGAACTAAAAAACTTACCCTAGACATTACTTTAGAAGAAGACATAAAATCCTTAAGTCAAGTTGTTGTTCAAGGAAAAACAGAAAAAGCAAAAATAGAAACGAGCGGTTTTGCTGTAAATGTTGTAAAAACAAAAGAAGCTAGCCTCAGAAATATTCAAACTAACGAATTATTAAACACTACGGTTGGCGTAAAGATTCGACAAAATGGTGGTTTAGGTTCTAATGTGGAATATTCTCTAAATGGCTTATCCGGAAGTGCTGTTCGAATTTTTATAGACGGAATCCCTATCGCTACCTATGGTTCTTCATTTAGCCTAAACAGTATTCCGCCTTCAATGATTAAAAATATTGAAGTATACAAAGGAGTGGTTCCCGGGTATTTAACAGATGATGCTTTAGGCGGGGCTATTAATATAGTGCTTCATAAAGGCGCAAAAAACAATTTAAATGCTTCCGTCTCTTATGGATCTTTCAATACGTTTCAAGCGAGTCTTAACGGTTTATATCGTTTTAAAAAATCAGGTTTTACCGTAAAAGCTTCTGCATTTCATAATTACTCTGATAATGATTATAAAGTTTCTGGAAGAAGTATTGTAGTTACAGGTTTAGGGGGTGTGCAAACACCTATTACAGCTAGAAGATTTAATGATGCGTATAGATCTACAGGGGGAATGGCTCAAATTGGCTTTACAAATGTAAAATGGGCAGATCAATTTTTAGTGGGGTTCACAGGATCTGATGATTATAAAGAAGTTCAACACGGAGCTTTTATGACAATTATGCCTTATAAAGGTCGGTTTTTAGAATCAGATGCTTTATTGGCAAACCTCATTTATCAAAAGAAAGATCTTTTTACCGAAGGACTAGATATATCGGTAAATGGCACCTACGGTAAAAGAAACCGCATGGTTAACGATACCGTTGCTTGGGCATACAGTTGGAATGGAGAGAGAGCAATTGACTTTAGAGGTAATGAATACCAATACACCTGGGGCTCCCAACAAGAAGGAGGGCCAACCTTAGCTAAAATTAAAAGAAATGTAGCCTCTATTAGAACAGGTGTTTCGTATGCTATCAATAATAATCATAAATTTTTAGTTAATCATGTGTATACTGGCATTGATAGAGAAGATAGTGATGAATTAAGATCTGTATTAGAAAATACATTTGTAGGAACACGAGATTTACATAAAAATATATACGCCTTAAGTTATGAATTAACTGCTTTTAAAAATAAATTAAGAGTCAGTTTATTTGGTAAACATTATCAACAAAAAACAATCAATATTGATCCTGTTATAGGAGAAGACTCAAATGGAAATAAGGTTATCGTTGATGAAGTGTTGAGTAGTAACAACAATTATGACGGATATGGATTTGCAAGTTCGTATGCTATTACTCCCGAAATCACTTTATTAGCTTCTGCAGAAAAAGCCATTCGTTTACCAAACGAAACAGAAGTATTTGGTAATGATGGAGATAATGTAGTAGCCAATCCAAGTATCAAGCCTGAACAAAGCGATAACTACAATCTAGGTTTTCGGTTTGGAAGGTATACCATACAAAAACACGGCTTTACTGTTTCAACCAATATTTTCACGAGAAATATTAAAGATAAAATTGGTTTACCCATTGAAACATCGCTAAATATTGATGATGAATTAATAGTATATGTAAATCAGGGAGGAGGAACATCTAAAGGTATCGATGCTCAATTCAATTATACATACAACAAGAATTTCGGACTCAATTTTAATGTCTCTCGTTTTGAGCTGAAAATTAAAAACAATGGAATAGAAATAGAAGCACCAAACACCCCATTTTTCACAATGAATGGTAATTTACGCTATTCGTTTAAGGACTTGATTCAGAAAAATTCTCGATTAAACCTATTTTACACCATGTATTTTACCGATGAGTTTTCATACCTCCCTCCTCAGGGAAAAAACACGGTAGGAGATGAGTTTTTTAAAGTACCTCAACAATTATCGCAAGACATTGGAATTAGCTACGCATTTCCTAATAAAAAGCTTGTGGCAAGTATTGATATCAAAAACATATTCGATGAACCTATTTACGATAACTTATCTGTACAAAAACCAGGAAGAGCTTTTTACGTAAAACTTAATTATTCAATAAATAAATTTTAATCTTTTAAATACAAACTAACATGAACAGCAAATTACTAAACATCAAAGCAATAACACTACTTGCATTATCCTTGGGACTAATGACAGCCTGTAGTAATGATGATGACAACGGAGGAAATACTAATCCAGATCCAGAACCAACTACTTCTAGATGGATAACAGTTGCTGCAGCTAAAATGGGAGAAGATCCAGGTGATGGAAACGGCGGAACATTACTTTACTCGGTAAGCAGTGAAGATGCTAAAGACCCTAACGTATCTATTGAAGCATTTGACAATGGGTTTATTGCGCCTTCAAACAGAACTGCACGATTACAATCTTCTGAAGATGGTAATACCATATTTAACATTAGCTACGCAGGAGATACCGGTGGTAACTATACTAAATATACGGTAGAAGGCGGACAAAATTTCACTCCTACAGGATCCCAAGTAAGTATTGCTCCTTACGTAGGGACTGCTCCAAGATGGATTAAATTATTTGATGGAGACAAAACAGGAGCTGCTGTATATGTATCTACAGAGCACGAAATAGATGATAATGATACGCCAAATGACACATCAGACGATACCTATCTGCGTACAGATGCTAAAATGGGTATCGTAACATTAGATTTAGAAAACTCGTTAATAAAAGAATTTCAAGAGCATAATATTATGTTAAGCCCGGAAGAAGAGGCTCAAGGTTACTATATAGGGAGAATTGACATGCCTGTTTTAAATGCTGCTGGAAACAAACTATATATTGGAGCTGATGTAAGAAAGGTAGATACGGAAACTTTAGAAAGAGAAAGAGATTACGAAATGCTTGGCTCTAAAACTATTGTATTAGATTATCCTTCTTTAACAAACCCTGAAGTAATTACTTCTACTGTAGGATACGGTAAGACTAACGGATACCGTAGCATTAATGCTTTTGAATACAATGGAAGTGTATATCAAGCAAATCAAAATGATCCCGAAGGTTCTCACATCTTAAAAATTGATGCCGATAATGAATATGATGATGCCTATGATTTCAATTTAGATGAAGCTTTAGGGGTAGAAGGAGCCTACATTCTTGCTTGGAGACCGGCAGCAAACGGAAAAGCTGTGTTGGCTTACCGTCATGATGGATCTGCAGAAGGGCTAGCTGGCGCTCAAGGATTTTTCGCATTAGTAGACTTGAATGCTAAAACCGCTCAAAAAATTACTGCTATTCCGTATGATCCAAACTTCTACTTATTCCAATATCAAGGTTTTGTAGTGGATGGAACAGAAATATATGTAACCCAAGCTCCTGTAGGACAAAACGGAAACATTTATGTTATCGAAACAGAAACAGGTGAAGTAACGAAAGGAGCTGAATTAATAAATGTACAAGGAAGCCACTTTATTGGTACTTTTTAATATAGCAAGAATAAAAATAATTTTAAGAGGCTATCTAAAAAGTGTTCAAATTTGTCATTCTGAATTTATTTCAGAATCTCACCCAATTGCTTCATCAAGCACTATGAGAACCTGAATCGAGTTTATGTTGACGAAAATCATTTTTTAGACAGCCTCTTTCCTAATAAGAATTGTAATGAAAAAATCACTCATTCTACTGCTGCTAACTCCAGTTTTTCTTTTTGCTCAAAAACAACAAAATGCTAATCAACTTCACGACAGATCTTTTTGGAAAACCCAACCCGATGTTGCTCTTGTAAAACAAAAAATAGCAGAGGGCAATGATCCTGTTACACTCAATGCAAGAGCTTTTGATGCGGTTTGTTTTGCTATTATGGCAAAAGCCCCTGTAAAAACAGTTGAGTACCTATTGTCTTTACCGGGAAACGATATCAATAAATCTACCCATGATGGAAGAAGTTATTTAATGTGGGCAGGTAATGCGGGTGATTTAGAAATTATGAAATTATTAATCCGTAAAGGAGCTGATACAAAAGTATTAGACAGCCATGGTTTCAGCTGGTTTACTTTTACGTTAAATGCAGGTCATGACAATACCGCTATTTATGATTTTATGAAGGAGAATGGCGTAGACTTAAAAGAAACCAACCGAGCTAGCGCTAATGCTATTTTACTATTAGCTCCACACAGTAAAGACGGAAAAATTATAAGGTATTTTCAGGAAAAAGGACTAGATATCCATGCAACGGATAAGTATGGGAATGATATTTTATTTTACGCTGCCAAAGGAGGTAATATCAATTTGATGAAAAAATACATCGCTCAAGGTTTCGATTATAACAAGATGAACACCGAAGGTGAAAATATCGTTCTTTTTGCAAGTCACGGGGGAAGACGCTACAGCAACCCCTTAGAAGTTTATCAATATTTTGACAGTTTGGATCTAGATATGACTTTAACAAACAACAATGGTGAAAATGCCTTGCATAACATTGCATCAACTACCAAAGATATTACTATCGTAGATTTTTTCATTAAAAAAGGAGTTGATATTCATCAAAAAGATAATGAAGGGAACACTGCTTTTTTAAATGCTGCTAAAGGAAATAATTTTTTAGTGTTAGAAAAATTAATTTCATCAACTAAAAACATCGATCAACAAAACAAAGAAGGCTTTTCTGCGATCACCTATGCTACTCAACATATAAATATAGATGCTTTTAATTTATTAAAAGAAAAAGGTGCCGATTTACAGGTGAAAGATGCAGATGAAAACAACTTGTTTTACCATTTATTTAATGCCTATAGCAAAAGAAATAGCGAACATGTTGATGCTTTTGTAAAGGCCTTAATCACGGCAGATGTTTCCTTTAAAAATGCTTCAAAAAACGAATCTCCAATACACATTGCTATTGCTAAAGGAGAAATGGAGTTAATTCAAAAAGCTTTAGAATTAGGTGCAGATATCAATCAAAAAAACAGTGATGGATTAACCCCTTTGCATTTAGCATCTATGAAAGCTACTGATGAAAAAATACTACACTTTTTAATCAATAAAGGAGCAGACAAAAGCATACGTACAGATTTTGATGAAAGTGCTTATGATTTAGCGCAAGAAAATGAATTATTACAGAATACAGAAATTATTTTTTTAAAACAATCTTAAATTAAATTTATATGAGGTTCTCTAAATATATTCTTTTGGTACTATGCCTTTCATTTATGGCGTTTACTACGGTAAAAAATACTGGGTCAACACAAAAGTACAAGTGTATGGTGCAGTTAAAAAATTACGAAGGTGAAGGAGCTTACGTGGTAGTATCTGTAATCGACAAAGACAATAATTATGTAAAAACTTTGCAGGTTTTAGGAGATGACGAAAAATGGTATCCGGACATCACTACCTGGTGGTCGTTTTTCGAGACGGCAAATACCCCTGATGTAAATGCCATTACGGGAGCTACCATTGCTGGAGGAGAACGTTCTATTTTCACTTTTCAATTAAATGAAAATGATTTACAAGCTGGTCATAAATTAAGGTTTGAAACCGCTGTAGAACAACAAGATTACCATGAAAAAGATTTAGAAACCTTGTTAGACAAGAAAAATCTTAAAAATAAATTTGAAGGAACAGGATACATCCGTTACGTTAGAATTCTAGCAAACTAATAACACATGCTTAGTAAAATTTGGAGATACAGTCATTTTTACCTGACTGTATCTTCTTTCTTATTTCTTTTTTTAGCCGCTGTATCAGGGGCTTTCTTAGCGTTTAAACCTATTCAAGAAAAAATACAAACGCAACATATCGAAAATTCTGAAGACGTTTCGGTAGCTCAACTAATAGATAGCTTAGAAAACAAATATGAAGAGGTGCTCGCTATTGAAGTTGATAAGAATCACTTTGTAAGCGCTAGTGTTTTTAGTATGGATGAAGATACTAATGGACAGTTTTATATTAATCCTTTTGACGGAAATAAAATTGGGGACATCCCTCCTGAAAGTGATTTTTTTAAATTTTTAACCAATTTCCATCGTTCCTTATTTTTGAAAACTCCCGGAAGAATTTTCATGGGTATCATCTGTTTTTTATTATTCTTAATCGCCATTACAGGCCTATTGTTAGCCATAAAAAGACAAGGGGGATTTTTAAAATTTTGCTCAAAAATTGTTAATGATAAATCTATACAATACAATCACGTAGCGCTAGGAAGATTATCCTTAATTCCTATTAGTATTATAGCTTTATCAGGAGTCTACTTGTCTATGGATCGGTTTTCTTTATTACCGGAAACCAAGGCTAGTAGTATTCAACAAAAATCGATTGCTGAGCATACCATCCCTTTTTCAGAATTTCCTATTTTTAAAAACACCACCCTAAAAGATATTCAAAAATTAGAATTTCCTTTCTCTACAGATGAAGAGGATTTTTTTATCCTGAACTTACACGATAAAGAACTTAAAATTCATCAAAAAACCGGAGAAATTGTAAAAACAACTTATTATCCGTTTACAAAAATTTTAGCGGCATTAAGTTTTAACCTACACACAGGAACAGGAAGTATTGTTTGGTCTTTGGTATTATTTTTAAGCTGCCTCTCAATTTTGTACTTTATGTATTCAGGAAGTATAATCACATTCAAGAGATTGCGTTCTAAAACCAGAAATAACTATAGCGCTAACCAAGCAACTATTATCATTTTAATTGGATCAGAAAACGGAAGCACAAAAAGATTAGGAAAAATATTGCAACAAGCACTGTTAAGAGCAAATAAAAAAGTGTTTATAGATGATTTAAACAACTATAAGAATTACCCTAACATTGAACAATTAATCATCATCACTTCAACTTACGGACAAGGAGAACCGCCTAGTAATGCTAATTTGTTTTTAGACAAATTAAAACAAACTAAAATATCCAAGCCTTTTACTTGTCACGTAATTGGTTTAGGTTCTTTTGCCTATCCAAAATTTTGTGAATTTGCTAAAGAAATTCACAGGCAAGTGTTGTTAAAAGATAAAATTAATGTGCTTTCAAAAAGCCCTCTATTAATTCATAACCAAAATTATAAACAGTTTAGAAACTGGGCATTAAATTGGGCTACTTCCTTAAATTTCAACTTAGAAATTCCAAAAGAATTATCCTCCAGAAAACAAAAAGAAACTGTTTTTAAAGTTATTGAAAAACAGAATATTACTGACGAATATGATGAAACCTTCAACCTCATATTAACAGCGCAAAGACGAAAAAAATTTATGCCTGGAGACTTATTGGGAGTTACTCCGCCTAACGAAACTTCAGAACGCTTATACTCTATTGGTAAAAATACTAGTGGCGATTTATTAATGAGCATAAAAAGACATTCGCATGGGGTTTGCTCAAATTATTTAAACGACTTAAAACCAAATCAAGAATTAAAAGTAAGCATTAAAAGAAATAAAGAATTTCATTTACCCAAAAAAAAGAAACAAGTAATATTAATAGCTAACGGGACTGGAATTGCACCATTTTTAGGTATGATTCATCAAAAAAGAAAAACCGCTATAACTTTATATTGGGGAACAAGAACTAAAGCTTCGGAAGAATTATACAAACCTCAAATTTTAGAAGCTATAGACAAAAAGACCTTACAACAGTATAATGTTGCTTTTTCCAGAGAGGAAAGCTCTTATAATTATGTTCAGGATTTAATTAAAAGAGATGAAAAAAATATAGCAAAAATACTTGCAAGCGGAGGCACTATAATGATTTGTGGTTCTATTCGCATGCGTGATGATATTTTTATACTCCTAGAGGAAATTTGTAAGAACAATAAACTTTCTCCTTTTGAAACATACAATACTAAAGGGCAAATTTTAACCGATTGCTATTAGCTCTTTTTTTGAATATCATATTTTGACTTATTAGATTAACTTAGATAGTAAGTTGAGTTAAATACTTACTAACCGGAAACTTTATCTTCCCGATAATTCAACATGAATAAAGGACGTGAGTAAAAAAATAAAAACATGTTTTGCACCTAAGAGTTTGATGAGATCCCGGATCAAGCCCGGGATGACAAATCGTTTTTTTTTTAAAGCTATAAGCCGTTCGCTGTATGCTTTATGCTTTATGCTGTATGCTGTAGGCTGTAGGCTGTAGGCTTTAGGCTTTAGGCTTTAGGCTTAAAATTACTAATAATAGTAAACTATAACATTAAACTTTAAACATTCAACATTGCACATTCAACTTTTAAACCTAGCTCATTGATGAGATCCCACATCAAGTCCGGGATTACAAATCGTTTTTTTTTAAAGCTATAAGTCGTGCGCAGTATGCTGCAGGCTTTATGCTTTATGCTTTATGCTTTATGCTTAAAGTTACTGAAAACCTAAATACAACATTAAACTTTAAACAGTCAACATTCCCTCCGGCCTACAGAAAAAAGAATTAAAATCTAGTACTGTCATCCAGAAGCTTTCGGCTTTACTCAAGACAGGCGACGCACAACGGAGTGAAAGATCTTTCCGTTTTGAAGAGGCAGATACTTCGACTCCACTTCGTTCGCTCAGTATGACACCTTAAATTTTAAAGCTACAGCATTCTTAATTTTACCCCCGGCCTATCGAAAAAAGAATTGAAAATCAAGGAAGCAGCGAAGCGATGGGATGAAAATCTGTTTGAGACCGACCGAAAGGGAGGTTGAGTTATTTTCATTCGTGGCGGTGGATTCCGTAAGATTTTCTTATACTTTTTTCGTAAGCCTAGATCTTTTTGTTACTTTTTACAGCAATGGTAAAAAGTAAATAATATTAGTTTCTTAAGCCTAGATCTTTAGTGCATCCGACGACCAAAAGGAGAGCAATGCATTTTTACAGCAATGGAAATCAACGATTCACGAACACTTATAAAGTAATAAAGTGGGTGAGTAAAAAAGTAAAAGCAACTCTTGGAAAAAGAATATATCACAAAAATATACTTCGACTCCACTTCGTTCGCTCAGTATGACAAGTTAAATTTTAAAGCTCTAGGCTTTATGCGATAAGCTTTAGACTATATGCTTAAAGTTACTGAAAACCTAAATACAACATTAAACTTTAAACATTCAACATTCCAAACCCCCGGCCTATCGAAAAAAGAATTTAAAATCAAGGAAGCAGCGAGGCGATGGGATGAAAATCTGTTTGAAACCGACCGGAAGGGAGGTTGAGTTATTTTCATTCGTGGCGGTGGGTTCCGTAAGATTTTCTTATACTTTTTTCGTAAGCCTAGATCTTTAGTGCATCCGACGACCAACGGGAGAGGAATGCATTTTTACAGCAATGGTAAAAAGTAAAAACATGGTTTAAACCTAGCTCATTGATGAGATCCCGCATCAAGTCCGGGATTACAAATCGTTTTTTTAAAGCTATAAGCCGTGCGCAGTATGCTGTAGGCTTTATGCTTTATGCTTTATGCTTTATGCTTAAAGTTACTAAAACCATCAACATTAAACATTTAACATTTAACAATCAACTATTAAACATTCAACTTTAAACCTTAGACCTTCAACTATTAAACATTCAACTTTAAACCTTAGACCTTCAACATTCCCCGGCCTACCGGCAGTTTTTATCCTAACCGACGACTGGAAGGAGAGGATGACGTGGGCAAAAAAGAACAAACATAATTATTGTTGAATAGGCAATTAGATATTAGGTAATTTGAAATTTGAGATATTAGAGCGTGCTTGCACACCCTCCAATATTTTTTTCTTCTAATTTTTTTAAATGAAATTAAAGTAATACTTTTATGATATCAATTTAATATCAACTAATAATCAATATTATGGATAAAGAAAAAGAGATTAAAGGTTCAAACGGTTATATAATGCTGTTTTTATTTCTCATTTTATTCTTCGGAAGTATTTTAGGCTTTGCATTTTTACATACGCCGTGGTTTATTGCCGGAATAATTATCGCCCTTTTAATATTACCCGGCTTAATCTTAGTAAACCCTAATGAATCACGAGTGCTGTTACTGTTCGGAGATTACCGAGGCACGGTAAAACAAAATGGCCTCTTTTGGGTAAATCCTTTTTATGTCAAAAAGAAAATTTCCTTACGAGCTAGAAATTTTGATAGTGAGCGTTTAAAAGTAAACGATAAACTGGGTAATCCCGTAATGATTAGCACCATACTTGTATGGCGTGTACTCGATACTTACAGAGCTTCTTTTGATGTGGATAATTTTCAAAACTTTGTTGTGGTTCAAACTGATGCTGCTGTAAGAAAGCTTGCCAGTATGTACCCGTATGATAATTTTGCTGATGAAGGCCTGGATGAAGATATTACGTTACGCTCCAGTATGAATGAAGTAAGTGATGCCTTAGAAAAAGAACTGGAAGAACGTCTAAACATTGCAGGTATTGAAGTACTGGAAGCTAGAATTGGTTATTTAGCCTATGCGAATGAAATTGCCAGTGCAATGCTTAAACGTCAACAAGCCACTGCCATAGTTGCCGCAAGGCATAAAATTGTAGAAGGTGCCGTAAGCATGGTAGAAATGGCGCTTGAACAATTAAGTGAAAAGAATTTAGTAGACTTAGATACCGAAAGACGTGCAGCCATGGTGAGTAATTTAATGGTTATATTATGCGGAGATAAAGACGCTTCACCCGTAGTAAATGCGGGAACCTTAAACCATTAAGAATTAAAATTGAAAAAATTTGGAAACGATATAGGATGAGCAATAAAAAAGCATTCGCCTTAAGAGTTAATGAAGAAATGTTCAAAGCCATTGAAAAATGGGCTGCTGATGAATTCAGAAGTACCAATGGACAAATTGAATGGATGCTAAATAAATCATTAAAAGAAGCTAAACGTTACCCAAAAAACAAAAAAAAAGAAGAAGACTAAAGAATCCGCTCCTTCACTAGAAAACTGTCTAAAAAGGCTCATTACTGTATAAGCAGCTGGTTCTTAATCAATTTTTCTTGAGCAAGTAAAAATTTTCATTTAGAATCAATTCCTTAGCTTGCTTAACGCTATGCTTATATGTTTTTGAAAGACTAAAATAATCTTGATGATCGATTACTTTATAATTTTTGATCGAATGGTAATAGCTATCCTCCATCGTTTGGTAATCATCTTCAGTGGTTTTTGATACTTTTTGATTAAAAAATCTCAATAAATTTTGAAAGGCTTGGGTTCCTTTTATGCTATCTTGAAAAGAAGCACTCCCAACATAATCCCCATTTTCCTGAATAGAATCAAAAAATTCAAATAAGTGATTGGTTTCTGCTCTCGTTAGAAAAAACAGCACCCCTTCAAGGAGAATAAACGTTGATTTATTAGCCTTTATAGACTGAATGCTAGCTAATAATTCTTCCTGATAGTTTTTACTAAAATCAACGCCAATAAAATGAATGTTTCTTTTGGGAAGTAGCTCTTGGTCTTGCCATTCTTGAATTTGATTCTTTTTATAATCAACGATCTCAGGCTTGTCTATTTCAATATGAACCATTTTTTCATGCAACAGAAAAGGATACATACTGAACCCGCTTCCAAAATTTATGACCACTTCAATTTCCTGTTGTTCGATTAAGGCTTTTAGGCTTTCTAAAAAATAACGGTTCCTCAAACAATGGGTAAAGGGTTCTTCAGGGGAAACTAAGGCAAGGTATTCCTTAATCCATTGAGTTGTTTTTGGGTTTTCCCATAGTTTAGCAAAATGATCCTGACTTAACTGTTCGTCAACTGCTCTAAAGCTTGACGTAACAAATGCCGTTTCGTGTATTTTTATATTTTCTTCTTTTTCATTCATTACTGCTTCTTTACTACTCATCATCCTGAATATAAAGCGGTTGACTTGTTAAATCGCTAACAATACTAGATTTGTAAAAATCAAACCACTCGTTAAACAACTTCCAGCTGAGTTTGGGGTAAGTACTTTCATCGATACATTGCCCAAAAAGCTCATTTATAAAAATCGATTTCCAGTATTTTGCTAGTTCTTTTTTAGGATCGTCCAAAAAGAGTTCGTCTTCCAAAAGGTAGCTGTTATAATCGCTCTCCTCAGAAGCTTGTTGCTTTTCCATATCTGGAAACAAAGCATTGCTCCAATCGTAAAAGGGCTGCTTAGGTACAATTAATATCAGACTGCGGTTGATGGTTGGAGGGAGTTTCATTGTTGTTTGTTTTTTAATTTTCGCTCCAGATCTTTTAATTCTTCCAAGTCTACACGATCAGCTTCTTTAGCATCAAACTTTTTTCTTTTGTCGTCAAAAGTTGCATAATGTTCACGCACCTTTTTTTCCATTTGCTTATGACTCACCTTTCCGGGATGATCTAAGACTTCAAAATCATTAAAAGCAATAATTTTATCCAGGTTTTCTTGCCAATAACGCATGGTAAGGTCTTTTTTATTTTTGGCGCGTAATTCTGCAGTTTCTAAAAAAATCACTACCAAACGATTAAGACTGTCTATTTCATCTTCGGTTAAGTAATTTTTAGAAATAGTAATGTCTTGCTTACGTACAACATTTCCCTTCCAGGTATTAAGCCCCATATTTAGCTTATTGGCATCCGCACGTTTTACAATAAGTTCAGCCGCAGTTTGCTTCGTAGTCGCATACAACAGTTTATTTTGAGCTTCAGCAAAAAACATTTGAGTTGCTTTATCGGTTGGATCATAGTCACTACTTAAGCTAAAAAGATCCCGTACCTTTTGATAGAAGCGTTTTTCACTGGCACGTATATCGCGAATACGATCGAGTAACTCATCAAAATAATCTACACGACCGTCCGGGTTTTTAAGACGATCATCATCCATTATAAAGCCCTTACGCATATATTCTGCAAGATTTCTGGTAGCCCATTGCCTAAATTGTACACCACGTTTGCTGCGTACTCGATACCCCACAGCAAGAATCATATCTAAGGAGTAAAAACTAACACTATAATCTTTACCATCAGAAGCAGTTATTAAGTAATCCTTAATAACTGAATTTTCATTTAACTCCTTGTCTTTCAATACACTTTTAATGTGCATGCTAATATTGGGTACAGAGGTGGCAAAAAGTTCTGCAAGTTGTTTTTGATTCATCCAGACATTACCATCACGAGCAAATAAAGCTACCGAGGCCTTGCCATCTTGTGTGGTGTAAATAATGATGTTATTCTGCTCTTGTTCTCTCATTTTTTATTTTGATCATTTTTAGAAACTTAATTAACTTCAAGCTTGCTATTTGCGTGCTCCCTAGCCCTAAAGGTTGTCATCACGCACTATTGAATTAATTTCAGCTACAACATTTTTATAATCAGTTAATACTTGCTTATTCGTAAATCGGGTTTCTACAATTCCCAAATCGCTTAGGTATTTTGTTCTTTCTAAATCTTTTTTCTGCTGTTCCAAAGTTAGGTGATAGCCCCATCAATTTCAGACATTTTAGCTTATGACAATAAAAATCTAAAATATATCCCCCTATTGGATGCTGCCTTCTAAACTTAAATCCAAAGTTTAATTTCGGGTTCAGTCATTTAAGCCCTTAACCTAGCCGCATTTTTAAATACCGAAGGCGTTGCCCCATCGTGCATTCCATTTATTTTTAACTTATCATTCTTCATTATTTTAAATAAAATAATATATCATTTTTTTTGAAAACCCACCCTTTAGGGCCCGGAAAAGCATAGGTTTCAAAAGGAGCCGATTTTGCGCCATAAGACTTTAAAATATCCTCGCCATATTCATCTAGTTCTTTCGTGGACATCCCTATATGTGCGTATGCTCTCATTAATTTTAGTGTAGTTCCCACCACTTCACTAATTTTTTGCATTCCTACCAATTCAGCTTCTTTTGTTATCGACATGGTTTTTCTTTAATTGATCCTATAAAATTTGCCACTACTCCTACCTACGAAATTACAACTTTTAAATGATGCCAGCCCAAGCCAGAATAAAATTCAGCACTTCCATCAACCCTCAACAGTATTCTTTTAACATGTGGATCAGCTTCTATCGGAAAATTCAAGGAAACTGATATTCTGTAAAAACCTGTAAAAGTTCATATACTTGCGTGGTACTTGCTGGGAACTTGCTCGGTTTTCTTATAAACCTCTTCTGCAGCAGTAAAATTCATTCGCAAAAAATTATCGGAAGTTTTACCTTGCTTTAAACGTTCATCATCTATGGCAAAACCTTTTATAATATATTCCTTTAAGGTCTTGGTAGCCCAAATACGAAACTGTGTGGCTTTGGTAGAATTCACCCGGTAACCTACAGAAATTATGGCATCTAAGTTGTAAAACTCAATGTTTCGTTTTACATCTCTGTCACCCTCTTTTTTAACTTGTGCATATTTTGCACTAGTTGCTTCTTTTTCTAACTCGCCCTCAGTAAAAATATTCTTAAGGTGCTTGGTAACAACCGATCGATCTACTCCAAACAACTCGGCAATTTTTTGCTGCGTAAGCCAAACTGTTTCATTTTTAACATAGATTTCAATTTTCACCTCGCCACTTGGGGCTGTGTAGAGAATTAACTCACTTAGCTCATCACTGGGTTTTATGTTATTGTTTTTTTTCATAGGCTTGTTATATCTTTAAAAAGGCGACCACCTTAGACTTTGTATGCTATGCGGTTGGTTTCTTTTATCATGCTATTTCTTTCTTTGTGGAGTGTTGTTTCCAATTTAGAAATAAACAGTTCTTTAATGGACATCCCTATTTGTGCGTATGCTCTCATTAATTTTAGTGTAGTTCCCACAACTTCACTAATTTTTTGCATTCCCTCTAATTCAGCTTCTTTTGTTATCGACATGTTTTTTTCTTTAATTGATCCTATAAAATTTGAAGACCCACTCCTAAAAGTTGAAATAAAGCCCTGTGTTTTATTGGTGATTCGAGTGCTTAAACTTTCACGTTGTATAACCTATTTAATCAACTCCTAAATCATTTACGAAAGAATGATGTACTTCAATTTCGCTTATCGGAACACCTATTCTATCTTCTGTTATTCCACAAATGATTCGTTCAACCTCATATTTACTTGCTATATTTTCAATATCGATTAGTTCATCTCGATTGAGAGATATTGTCCAATCGACTAATTGTCTGATTGTTCCTTTTGAAACTGGAGTTGTTCGCTTAATGGTTTTAATACCAAAAATTTTTACGTGAGAACCTGCACCCGGATTAAAATCGAGTGTTACCAACTCAGGTAATTCAAGTCCGAGTTCTGTTTTCAATTGACTCCATTTTTCTTCCAGTTCTGTTTTCGTGAATAATTCCGATATTTTCATATCAGGTCTTATTTCTTTTTCAGTTGAAATCAAAATTCTTAAGGCTTTTCTAATTCTATAAAACACTATTTGAGTCAGACACTTATCGGTTGGAGTTGAAATAATTTTACGGAAAACAATATCCGCAAATTCCTGAACCGTACGTATTTTTTCCGCTTCAGAATCCTCAATGCGTATTCCGAATTTTTCCTCAATTGTCATCACTAATTCTACTGAATCTAATCCCATTATCGATTTGATTTAAATGTTATAGGTGAACCGGAATGAACTATATCAGCTCTTGTAGCACCCTTAAAATTCCGGACATAAGTTTGTATTGGCAGGAGAATAGAAGCCTTTTTCAATTGCAATTTTATCATTCCCCATGCTAAAACAACATAAAAAGCCTCCGAGCCTAGCATTCGTTTGCCACGTATTAAATAAACCATAGGAAGCCCCTATTCCTTCATAAAAATATTGATCGTTGCTTAATTTGTATTGAGTCAAGTAATTCGTTCCTATTTTTATAGAATCAATTGCGCTTACCGTTGCGTTGTAGGTATTCCATTTATAATTTAATGTATCGCCAAGCTGAATATTAAAATCTGCATATACTTCTGCTGTACTTTGATTTGGAGCAATGTAAACCACTACATCAGCATTCTGTCGCATTGCCGCCACATAATTTATAGCCTTAAAAGTGGAGTTAAATTGTTGTACCCCACCGGAAATTGGCTGGTGATAGATAGAATCCAATTGTTTACTATACATTTTTTTGAATTGCAAACCATTAATAAGCGTATCACCTTCAAAATAGTATATTAATTTTCTTCTAATCTCTTTTATTATCCCATTGGCTTCGTCTAATTCTTCTAAACTTCCATTGATATACCATTGGTTAGCTTCAGCAACCATATCAATTGATTTATTCAAAACTGGCGGACGATCAGGTTCCGAATCATCCTTGCTAGAACAACCTATCAATACACATAATAAAAGGAAAACTATATTTCTTCTCATCATATCTTAGTTTAAATGCTTTTCACATATATAGCGCAACGCATTTATTCAGTTTAGCGTAAACTACCTCGAGGTATTCCACCCTTTGGCGGTATCAATAAAAAACCTTCACATCAAAAAAAAGAAGCGCTATACGGTGTTTTAAAGTTAGAGTTCCTCAATACAGTACTCACAAGCCAAGTAAACAAGTACACAGACTTGTAGGATCCTTCATTTTCATGGCCGGATTTATAAAATTACACTATTTCAATTAAACTCGCTAGTTGCAATTAGCAATGTTGCTTGCTGAGAAGGTAAGTTTTAAATTTTTACGACTCCTCGAAAGCCTCTTGAGGCATAATATGATTCTGCCCCGTTATGATAGATAAATACTTGCCCATAGCGGAAATCTCCAAAAATAGCTCCTCCTAATTTTCTAATACGTTCAGGGGTTTCCAGCCAACTGGATGTTTTCGTATCAAATTCATTTATCTCCTGTAATTTCCTGTACTGGGCTTCATTCATTAATTCAATTCCCATTTTCGAGGCGAGGTCTTTAACGCTGTCAGCGGGCTTAAATTTTTTTCGCGATTCTAAAGCTTGTCTGTCGTAACAAAGACTTCTCCTGTTTGTTGGACTTTCTTTAGAAAAATCACAGAAAATATATTCCTTATTACTTTTATTAAATTCCAATAAATTTGGCTCTCCCCCGGTCTTTTCCATTTCGTGAAGCGACCATAATTTATCCAACTGCTGCTCTAGCTTACTTCTTAAAGCTATCCAATTTAAATCCCCTAACCTATCTTGACTATTTTCAATTCTAGATTTTAAAACCTCAATTATTGATTCCGTTTCTTTTTCTGATAGATTTTTAATTGAAAACATAGTATATCAATTGTTAGTTTAATTAGTTATTTGCTGTTTTAAAATCAATAAGATAGGCTTGTAACGGAATGTCATTTTTTGTTCTAAAGTTATTTGAAACCAATAACTGATAACGCTTATTGGGCTCTAAATCTACCGAAATTGTCCAAGCCTTATGGTCTGCTGACCAAAACCTGCCGTTGATGTCATTTTTTGGAAAAGCCTCGGGGCCTAAATCTCCAAAATCAATGCCTGTATTGTGTCCATTAAGCGGTGCTGAAAACAGGATCGTGATTTGTTTTGTTGTCGGGTCAACATGCTGACTGTTGTTTTTAAATTCTTTTATTCCAACTACTTGAGGGCGCTTGTTTTCAAAATTTTGATAAAGCTCCTCTAAGGGAGCTGAAAAAAAGGCTGACTTTGCTACAAATTCTTCAATTTCAGCATCATTTGTAAAATCTAATTCGATCATTTTTGTAAGGGCTTCCTTCTTATTTTCTTCCTGTTGGTAATAATTTTCAGCCATTTGATAACCTATATAGTAGCCTAAATCTCTTACGCCAAACTCGTTGGGATAATCACTCCAAAACCATTTGGCTTGATTGTTAGGGTAGAACATTTCCGCCTCAAATTTAGCCCTTACTTTTTCGGCGTTTTCTTTCCCGTAGGTAATGGCAGGGGTTGCAGAAGCTACCTTCATGGCTAAGCTTGAAACAAACTCGGCTACACCTTCTCGTATGGCAATGGAAAGTAGGTTGTGCACCTGCGGATTTTGCTGGGTATGCACGTATTCGTGAAGGTTTAAAAGAACAATATCATCAATCGGGTTGCTGTTAAAATAAGTGCGCCTTCCATTTCTTATGTTTTCCGGAAATTCTTCAGAAATTGTGTTTTTATCTGCCATGGCTATTTCACTCCCTATAAGTACTAAACTGTCTAAAGTAGTTCCGCCGGTTCGTAAAGCCCCTATGGTAAAATATATTTTGGCGGGTTTGAGCGTAGGATAAAGTACACGCAATTTTTCAATTCCTGTTTCCAATTCCCTGCTAAATTGATCCGCTTTTAGAGTGTTTTCCTTCACCGAAGACCAAAACTTCGGATAATTATTGATAGCTGAAATATAATCTTGTGGCGTATAATTTCTCGCTTCTCTAATAGCTGCCAATCCCGGCGTTCCTTTTTGAAAATAAAGACTGTCCAGGTATTTATATTGTAAAATGGAATCTTGTGTCGAACGTATTTTATCGTAAGCTTTCCAAAAGTTTTGTATATCGGTGGTAACAATAGTTGAATGTTGTTTTTGGGATTGACAAGCTCCCAAAAGTATTGCAAAAGTCAAGAAGGCTAGAATTCTTTTCATGGCTTGCGATTTTTTTAGATTTATATAACTCCTCTGCCATCCCTGCTTCTATTTTCTTGAAGTAAGCTCATCGACGGACTCCCGCTCTCCACATAGAAAATAAAAATCACAGCACCTCAACCCGCATTTGGCATCTCAAATATACCAAAATTCCGGTTGAGAAAAGAGGGCGGTTTTTATTATCTATGGTATGGAGAGTCCCTTTTAATTTTCTTTAAAGAGCGCTTTCAGAAATTCAACTCGCTTATCTTCAGTCCAATTATCGGTTAACATTGAAAAGTTATAGGCATAATTGTTTTTTGCTCCATAGAGAAAAATCGTATTCACACGATAACCCACAGATAAAATGGTGTCCAGATTATAAACTATACGTTTTCTTTTAACTGATCTTTTTCCTTCTTTTTGAACTGGTAAGCTTTCCTTACAAGTTAGAGATAAATTTTCTATCAGTGCCTGGGAAAATCCCTGTGTTGCTCTAAAATTCTGACCACGAAAGCTTCATCTTCTGCCAGTGTAAAAAATATAATATGTGACTGATATTTAAAGCGGTATAAATCACGTGTAATGTATCCGGCTTTACGACTTAACTCTGGTCTGCTGGTCAGTACTTCAAGATTTCCCTCAAGTCCTTTAAGGTAAGTTTGTGCCTGCCTTATACCAAATTGTAATATTCCATACTCATAAATATCAGCAATATCCATTACCGCTTTAGTGGAAAGTTTATAGTTTGCCATTCTGGCTTAATCTTTTTTCTACACTCTCCATAATATCTGTTACCGATTGTGAGCTAACACCACTTTCAAAGCCTTCATCTATAGCAAGTTTTAATTTTGCAAGTTTATCATTTCTTCTTTGATCTTGTCTTACTAGATCCCGAATATACTCGCTATCATTGGTAAAATGACCTTCCTCAATCTGGGACTTAATCCATTTCTCTTGTTGCTCGGTAAAAGTAATTGATTTTCTTACTGTACTCATCACATTTCTATTTACGTAATACTATTGGTGCAATTTACAACTTTTTTGCATCACATCATAAATTATTTATAGTGCGTTCCAATAAAACGAATGTAGACCTTTTATGTTAGACCTCCCCCAATTTAAACCATTCTACGTTCCAGGATATCTTTCCACTTCTTCCAATTGGGCATAATCAAAGTTAGTGTATTGTAAAAAGCTTTGTTATGCTTTGGGAATACAAAATGACACATCTTGTGTACCATAACATAGTCAATACATTTTGAAGGTGCTTTTATGAGTTCCGGGTTGATCGTTATTATATCAATCGTATTACAACTTCCCCAACACTTGGCCATTCTTCTAATATCTATATGCTATTTTTCAATTTCGTGATAATCCAATATTTCTTCTATAAAGCAACGTCTTCAATAGTATTGTTACGCCACCAGTAATTTTCAAACTGAAGTCTGTCTTGCACCTGTGCCTTAGAAATTTTTTCAACCATTTTTAAGCTATTAAATACAAACAAATAGACAAAATTATTGCTCTTATTTTATCATTAAATTGCAATAAGAAAAATATCTATTGTTTTTTCTCTTAGCATGGCTTTATTAACATCGGTAGCCTATTTTTGGTAATAGGCGGATACTACCTTTTGCGCATTGTTAACGCGTGAACTCAGTGTTTGTATTTTTAACGCTGTATTTGCTTTTAACTTTAAACGATTTCATTTCTGATTGAATTGATGCACTGTCATTTTTCTTAATGCAAAATATAGCTCTTTTTTGCATCAAGAAGTTCACTAATGCAAAATATGGCTGTTTTTTGCACTAAGGCTTTGCTTAATGTAAATTATTACACTTTTTTACACAAAGCAATTAAGCGTTGCCCTAAAGTACTAACGTGCACTTAGCGTTTAACCTACTTTATTTTTTACGAAATTAATATGCCAAACTAAACGCTTAAACGAACCATTATCTAAAGCCCGTTGCCCTGTAAGCATACTGGTAAAAAAGAACGGATTATTTTTATAAGTATAGGTTCCTAATTCCTCATCCCAAATAAAATCATAGCCAATAAAATGAGTAGATTTTTGATCATTTTCCTCCTCGTGATAATCCCCTAAAAGATTTCTTGCTAAGGTATTGGTGACTACAAATATTCTAGGTTTATCCAAATCAATAATTTTATCTAATACTTCTTTCGTAATTTGGCATTGTTTGTAAATAAAATCTTTGCCTCTTTCTGTTTTTAATATCTTTTCAACTTTCTTCTGATTGGTTTCTCTATTATATAATATATCAATATGCCCCCAATCTAAATTAGTCTTTTTAGATACTTCAAAAAACTTTCTAAAATACCGATATTCCCCATTAGGGTCATTTGTGAGTGTATGAAACTCGCACTTAATATCATTTCTTTCTATTAATTTTTGTTCTGCTTTTTTATTGAGGGAAGGGTTTATCCCAATAAATAGTAGACCTTCCTCAGGCACTTGTGCAATGGAATGGGGTGAAAACCTACAAAACTCTTCTCCTTTAAATTCCTTCCATAGGCTATTCACTTTAGCTTCTACTGTTTCTCGAACATCTATCATGTTAAATTGCTTGTTTTATCAGGCTTAATATGTATTCTAACTTATCAGTATCCGTAATGATGGTATCGTAATCTCCATTTCCCCATTTTCCTTTTCCGGTAATATCGCGCATTATATTTTTAGGATCGTCTAATTCTCCTTTAGAGAGGTTTATATATAGTTTCAAGCCTTTTTTTAAGACAACTATATCGGTTATATTTTTCTTCTTTTTAAAAGCGATGTATTGTTTTTTGGGTTCTACTTCAATATCATCAGCTAAATTCAAAATAGCCTCTTTAAACGTCTCATAAAGTTCAATGATATCATCAGAATGTTTTGCAAGGTGATCTTCTTCCGTATAAACTTTTATTTCTTTATTAACGGCTTTTAATTTTTCATTTTGCTGAGTAATGGGTTTAATACTTTCGGCAGCTTTTCCTTTTCGAATTTGATTAATTGATAATAAGTTATTTTCGTATCGTTTCACTTCCCATAACTCAATAGCTATATCTTTAAAGTTGGTAGCTGTTTTTTGGTTTTCTGTAAAACTTGTAGAAACAAAAACGACTCTGGTTTGACTCCAGTCTACATCGGTACGTTTTAAATTAGGTTTTAAGGTTTCATTATATTCAATAATAAAATCTGCTTTGTTTTCAAGCATTAAACTTAAATAAGTAAAGCCTTGATCTACTACGCTTATATTTTTATTCCGTTTATATTCAATAATGATAAATGCCTTAGAAACAGGATCGTAAGCCAGTGTATCTATCCGCTTATTTTTAATGGAGAATTCAGATTTTACCAGTTGCAAGTCCATGATAGTCTCTAAATTAGACTCAAAAACCTCTTGAATTTCTTTCTCTAACTTAAAAGGCTTTTCTTTTATACTAGTCAATACTTGAGAGGTGGAATTTAAAAATAACTGCATTTAGAAATAGTTTTGAGGGATTGGGTGGCATAACTCTTTATTTACAACCTTCCGGCGCATTAAGGCCTTATCTGAAAAATGTCTTGAAATCTCCATTGTTTTCTCTAAAAAATCGTCTGATCCATCAGGTCTTTTGTAATAAAATACCTTTATAGATTTGCAATTTTTATGTTCAAAAATTTCTTTCAGCATTGTTCTGTCTGAAACACCACAAGAATGGCCGTAAATAAAGACCTGAAAATTAGCAGAATCAAGGAATTTAATTAAATGCTGGTAATTTTTAGTTTGAGAATATTTAAACGATTTTATATGTTCAAAAAAAGTATTTTTATTTAGATTTTCTATTCTTTGGTAATCTTTATCACTCTCATCTCCAAAACCAAATACAATAGGTGCATTTTTATTTCTAATTTGTCCGTGAATGGAATTCCATTGTGGAATGATTTCGCTCAAGTGATTCCAACTTTTTATGTTACGAGTTAAATTAAATAAAGACTTAGTGTAATTAAAATTAAGAAAATAAAGAACATCGGGTAATTTACCTTCACTTAACAAACTTTCATCTTCTAATTCATCCTTCCCTATTTCTCGGGTAAGTTGACTGCAAACAGTAGCTGCAAATTTCCGTTCTCCCTCTGGTAAATCATCAACTTCATATAGGTATAATTCCAGTTCCTTCGATAAAAAATCTAATTCATTATTAAGACGGTTTATATCTTCTTGTTTATTATTGATGCAGTTTTTAAGCTCCTGATAAAATAACGACTCGATATCAACCCAACCTAAATCATCACTATGTTTAATGATTTGATTAAGGAATTTAGATTTAATTTTATATTCGATCCCATATCTTTCCCATAAGTCCTTTATATCTTTAATTGATTCAATTTTAGATATTTCATTTTCATAAGAAACATTAGAATAATTATGCCGAATTCCTATCTCAAAAGTATCATTGTTAAGGTAACCGCCATTGAAGCTTCTTCTGTCACGGGTTACAGCTGCACTATTACTTAAAGTTAGAAAGAAATACTTTTTCAATAGCCAAAGTATAAAATCGTTGTATCCGGTTTTTAACCCAAGTGCAAGATCAAAACCATTCCCAACTAAAACAAGCCTATTGAATTCTGTTATTGTTTCTTTTTCCATAAATTAAAAATTCTCAACTATCTCAATTTCCTCTTGGTTAAACCGTATAACTCATAAACCATTTTTAGCAAAGTAGTTTATTGATGGATTTATATTTTGCCCCCCACCCCTTTAAACTTTTCTACAAAAGCTGATATTTTTTGAAATACAGTTTGCTTTTTGGTTAAATACTGAGGATTTAAAGGACTCATTTTTGGTAAAATAGAATTCAATTCTGTACCGTTTTCACTGGCGTATTCGCGTTTTAGTGAAGATAGCATATAGCGCTTCGCTGCGTCTTCATTTAAGTTATCGTCCTCTATTAATTCTTCGGCTTCTTTCTTTTGTTTCTTTTGAGCAAATTCAAAGAAAGCATCTATAATACTAGACTTGTCTTCTATTGCATCCAGGTCGGTAGAATTTATGAAATCTACGACTAAGCTTTCTTTGGCTCTATTCCCAATACTAGCACGAATTACGCGTCTTATTTCTTCTACTAAGTCTGCTTTACTTTTTGTTTTCTTATTATTCTCAAAAATCAATTCAAGAATATAGTCTAAGTTGATTTCTTGTGATTTTAATAAGTCTATTTCAAAAACTACATCATCCCAATCGATATTAGATTCTTCAGCCTCCTTACCTTGTTTTTCTCTTCTTAGCCAATCGCGAATATCGTTATAGGTAGAGCGATAGTCTTGGACGGTTCGTTCTTCCAGCACTTCAAGGCCTTGCATTTTTTCAATATCTACATCACTTAAGAAATTCTCCTCCTTAAACTCTTCAATTGCTTCTTTATCATCTTTATCTATTTTTTGGAGTTCTTGAAGGTGTGTAAATTCATCATAATTTTGCAAAATGTTTTCTACACGCAAGTATTCCCCAAAAAGTTTAGAAAATTCTTTTTTATCTTTTTCTGTTTCTATTTGATCTGGATTTGGGAACTTTTCATTCAACTCGTTTACAATTTCTATGTAACCGCGTCGCGCTTTGCCTGTGGCTATGTCTTCAAAGCCTTCTAAGTATTCTTTATAGCTTTTTTCTAAAACAACATTCTTTGTCTTACTATCACCAAATAGCGTAATCGCATCTACCGTAGCTTTTTCTAAATCTCTAAAGGTGACAATGTTTCCAAACGTTTTCGTGGCGTCGTAAATACGATTGGTACGTGAAAAGGCTTGCATTAAACCGTGGTAACGCAGGTTTTTATCAACGAATAATGTATTTAAAGTCGGTGCATCAAAACCGGTTAAGAACATCCCTACGACAATTAAAAAGTCGATATCCTGATTTTTTACTCTTTTGGCTAAATCACGATAATAGTTTTGAAATTCTTTGCTATCTACTCCAAAACTGGTTTTAAACATTTGGTTATAATCACCAATAGCTTTGGTTAAAAATTCCTTACCACTCATATCCATTGCAGCAGGCTCGAAGGTCTCATCCTGAATCTCACCTATTGCATTTTGTTCTTCATTGGCTGCAAAAGAAAAGATGGTTGCTATTTTTAAGGGCTTATCGCTCTCTTTTTGCAACTCATTCATCATTTCGTAATAGGACTTTGCTGCATCGATACTACTTACTGCAAACATTGCATTAAAACCGGTATTACCTCCTTTGGTTCTATGAGTTTTTTGCCTGAAATTATTTAAAATATATTGCGATATTTCTTTGATTCTTGTTGGATGTAATAATGCCTTTTTGTTTTCTGCGGCACTTAATTTATCTAAATCTTGTTCTGTTTCTATCCCTTTAAATTGAGGGCGAACATCGTTATAATCTACCTTGAATTTTAATACTTTTTCATCACGAATGGCATCGGTAATTACGTAGGAATGCAACTCCCTGCCGAATACGCCTGCCGTTGTATCTGCCCCTAACGCGTTTTCAGGAAAAATTGGTGTGCCGGTAAACCCAAATTGATAGTACTTTTTAAACTTCTTCTGTAAGTTTTTTTGAGCTTCTCCAAATTGTGATCTATGTGCTTCATCAAAAATAAAAACTACTTGCTTCTGGTATAAGGCTAAATTATTTTCACTTTTAATGAGGTTATTCAATTTTTGAATAGTAGTAACTATAATCTTATTATCGTCTTTCTCTATATTTCTTTTTAACCCGGCAGTATTTTCTGAACCGTTTACACTATCAGGAGAAAAACGTTGATACTCCTTCATTGTTTGAAAGTCTAAATCTTTCCGATCTACAACAAAAAATACTTTATCTATAAAATCTAATTCTGTTGCAAGCCGTGCTGCTTTAAAACTGGTAAGGGTTTTACCGGAGCCTGTTGTATGCCAAACATAACCACCACTTTCTGTAGTAGCCCATTTTTTAGCTTCATAGCTGCTTTTAATTTTCCATAAAATCCTTTCGGTTGCAGCAATTTGATAAGGACGCATTATCAATAAGGTGTTACTTATATCGAACACCGAATAATTAAGCAAAATATTGAGTAAGGTATTTTTCTCAAAAAAAGTAGCAGTAAAATCTTTTAAATCCCTGATGAGTGAATTGTCAGATTTTGCCCAATTCATCGTAAAGTCGAAACTGTTTTTATTTCGCTCTACGGTATTTGCAAAGTATCGGGTATCTGTACCGTTTGAAATTACAAAAAGCTGTAAATATTTAAACAGTGAATTTGTAGTATTAAAACTTTCTTTGGTATAGCGGTGTACCTGGTTAAAGGCTTCACGAATGGCAATACCTCTTTTTTTAAGTTCAATTTGTACGAAGGGTAAACCATTGACTAAAATCGTGACATCATAACGATTGGCGTGTGTGCCTTTTTGCTCAAATTGTGAAATGACTTGCACTTTATTACGCGTCATATTCTGTTTATCTACTAAATAGATATTTTGGATATGCCCATCGTCAAATACAAAATCATAGATATAGTCGTCGTGTACCTTTCTTGTTTTATCAGTACTATTATCGCTGGGTTTGTCTAGATACTCTACTACAAAACGCTGCCACTCTTTATCGGTAAATTGCATATCGTTTAGATTTTGCAATTGTACCCGCACATTGGCCAGCATTGATTGTTGATTAAGCTGCGGAAGCACTTCGTAGCCTTGATTTTTTAGATCTTGGATAATCTCTCTCTCTAAATCTGCTTCGGTTTGATAGCTTACAGGGGCTT
This sequence comes from Mesonia aquimarina, assembly GCF_003667275.1. Lineage (GTDB taxonomy): Bacteria > Bacteroidota > Bacteroidia > Flavobacteriales > Flavobacteriaceae > Mesonia > Mesonia aquimarina. The sequence goes on from NZ_RCNV01000009.1 coordinate 114,191, forward strand.
CATTAACTTCTGAAAACTTTTTATACTTGTCTAAAACAATAAAGTTTTTTGACTCAGCTATGGGTTTATATTCTTTCATAAAATTATTTCTTCAGTATCGACATTAAACTGATATGTTGACGAAATTTCTTTTACAAGTCGTTTAAAAATAAGTTTATCGCCAGTGGTTACAATATTCGCCTCTTCTCCCGAGTGTTTAGAATGACTGGATGCGTTAAGTATCCGTTTTACGTAAGGTTCTTTATCTCCTAAATTTGTTTTTGTTATTAGGTTACCCCAATGTTTATGACCAAGAAAAGTAGCTGTTTTCTCTAGAATATTTCGAAGTAAATTGAAATGAAATTTTTCAATATTATTGGATAAAGCAACATCCTTTAAAATAGACAAAAGATGTGTATGGTAGGAAAATGGAGAATCGTTTTGATTGTTGGTAAGTTGAAGTGTACCATCATCAAACTTTTCTAATAAATATTTCTCCAGTTTAGGTTTATAGTTATAACGAGCGTCTTTGTTGTTAAGTTCGTTATATATCACATTATAAAATAACGGATTGTGAGTTGTAATAATAAATTTTATATCAGATTGGCAGGATTTTATTAAGGTTGCAATATTTACTGCTAGCTCAATTAAGTGCGTATCGTCTAATGAGCTTACTGGATCATCAATAAATACATATTCTAATTCATCAAACTGATCTGTTTCACGCTCATCAGGTTCTGGTGTGTTTAATACCTCAATCACCTGATCTAATAAGCTGTAGAATACACTCCAAATAAAACAACTCTCTTCTCCTTTTGAAATTTTTATATTTCTTAAACTATCATCATCACCACTTTCTATTGAAAAGGTTACTTCTGAATAGGCTTTTACCGTAACATTTTTATTTTCTCTATTCTTAAAGGTGTACTGTTCGTTAAAACGTGGGGTAATTTTTTTTGAGGAATAATATTGAAAATTATCGATAACGTCCACTCCTTTACCTTGATCTGCAAGTATCCAATCTGTAAAACGATTTGATTGTATTTTTAGCTTTCTGTCTAAATCTCCCTTTAAATCATTATCCCAATAAAATAGATCTTCTGTAAATGCATTATAATACATGATTTTAACTTTAGTCTCTTCTTCTTGATTCTCTTGATCTATTTCTTTAGGCGATACTAATTCCTTAAACTCTCGCGACAATCTGGTTTTACCAGTCCCATTAAAAGCATACATTAACTGAACCCTTTTTTGAGAATCTACAAGTTTTTGCGCTATTTGTTCTAAAGATTGACTCATCTTATACTTCTATATTTTCTTTTGGAAAGTCTAACAACATTGAACGATAGTATTCATATTGTTTTTTACGTAATTCTATTTCTTTAGGTAAGCCTTCGCTTATTGAAGTGGTAAGGGTATCAAATTTATCGAGAATAGAGACGATGCGTTCTTGTTCTTTTGGGGAAGGGATAGGAACTAGAAACTTTTTAAAACCGTTCATATCTACAGACGCGAAACTAGATTTTGTTGTATTATTTTTACACCATTCATCTAATAGAAAACTATAATAAAAAAGAAATTTTATATTAAATCTATTTTTATATTTTTTCTTTAGACTCAAATTAGTAAATCTTTGATTAGATAAATAAGGAACAGTGATTAAAGCATGTTCTCCAATAGTTGCAGAAGTAGCAATAATAATAGAATTAGCAGGAAACAACTTACCGCCTTTAACTCCTTTTTCATTAACCCTTTGAATAGAATTATCTAAAACTCTTCCATGTTCTCTAATATCTTCCATACGGAACCAAGGAATAGTACCATTTGTCCAATACTCTTTATTCTTTTTAGAAGGTGTATAACCATTTTTAACATTAAAAATATCCTCTAAAGTTTCCCATTCCACTTCCTCCTTATCAAAACTCAATAACTGGTCGCGATAATACTCAAACTGCTGTTTACGGGCGGTAAGCTCTGCGGTAAGCTCTGCGGTAAGCTCTGCGGTAAGCTCTGTAAACGTATCGAGAATATCAACTATTTTTTGTTGAATTTCTAGGGATTTTTTTGACTTATCGGGACAAGGGATGGGAATTTCCTTATTCGCATAATTACTAATCCATTGTCGTTTATGATCACCATCAACTAAACCACTTGGAATTGTGTTTAACCAATAATACAAATACTTTAATAAAGCTTTTGATTCATCTTTAGAGGTAATCATTTTCATTGCAGATGATTTCACTTTAAAATCAAAGTCTACCCACTTGTTAGCAGTCGTAAAATCATCAAAAATTATCACAGGATTTTCTGATGCCTTGTATATACCGTTGGTCTCATTAGTATATCCCAATAAAAATGTTTTACCTGCAGTTAATACAGGTGTTTTGTATTCGTCACTATAAAGTTTTGATTTTACGCGATATTTAGTTGGCTGTTCATAATCGGCATAATCACCCAAAGTTTTCCATTCAACCTCAACCCCATCCAATAATTTTTCTAGATAATTCATCCTTCAATCTCTTTTACGATGTTATCAATCTCAGCACGAAGAGTATCTATTTTTTTTACAGTTTGCGCAACTTTTTTATTCAGCACCTCGATATCTATTTCCTCTCGGGTGTCTTTTGGTTCTACATAAGAACTTACGGAAAGGTTATAATCGTTTTCTGCAATCTTTGAATTATCAATAGTCGTAGCTACGTGTGCTTCTTCCTCTTTGCTGTCGAACATCTCTATAATCCTATCGATATGTTTGTCTAGCAATACATTATTATTCGTTTCTTTTTTAAAGAAATCTTCTCCGCTTACATCTATAAATTGGGTTTTCGTATCGGTTTTTCTTTTAGAAAGCACCAAGATATTTACCGCGATAGAAGTCCCAAAAAACAAGTTAGGCGCTAACGAAATGACGGTTTCTACAAAGTTGTTATCAACCAAGTATTTTCTAATTTTTTGTTCTGACCCGCCACGGTAAAAAATACCCGGAAAACAAACCAAAGCTGCTCTTCCTCGACTGGACAAATAACTTAAAGCGTGTAGAACAAAAGCAAAATCTGCCTTCGATTTAGGTGCTAAAACACCAGCCGGAGCAAAACGGTCATCGTTAATCATTGTTGGATCGTCCTTACCAATCCATTTTACCGAGTATGGCGGATTGGAAACAATGGCATCAAAAGGTTTTTCATCACCCAATTCAGGAGCTACCAGCGTGTCACCGTGTACTAAATGAAACTTGTCGTAGTTGATGTTATGTAAAAACATATTCATACGTGCCAAGTTGTAGGTGGTGTAGTTAATTTCTTGTCCGTAGAAACCTTCTTGTATAATATGATTTTTAAAATAGGTTTTCGCTTGTAGCAATAACGAACCAGATCCAGCCGCAGGATCATAAATTTTATTTACGGTCTCTTGTCTATGCAATGCTAATTTAGCGATAAGGTGAGATACATTGGGAGGCGTGAAAAATTCCCCTCCAGATTTACCTGCATTGGCGGCGTAGTTAGAAATCAAAAATTCATAAGCTTCCCCAAAAAAATCGATTTTATTATCTTCAAAACTACCAAACTTTAAACCGTCAACACCTTTGAGGACTTTAGCCAATCGGCTGTTTTTACTTTCAACCGTACTTCCCAGTCGGCTGCTCGTGGTATCAAAATCCGCAAACAAGCCTCTGATATCTTCTTCTGAAGGAAAACCGTTGGCAGAACTTTCGATTGCAGAAAATATAGCTGCTAAATCTGTATTTAAGTTTTCATTAGAATTAGCCTCTTTAACTACATTTATAAAAAGTTGGCTTGGATATATAAAATAACCTTTCGTTTTTACGGCATCTTCTTTAATCTCCGGCGTAATTACATCATCTGATAAACTAGCATAATCTATACTTTCGTCTCCACCCTCAATGTAAATGGTAAAATTTTCGCTGATGAATCGATAGAAAAGCGTTCCTAAAACGAAGTGTTTGAAATCCCACCCATCTACTGAACCTCTAACTTCATTTGCTATTTTCCAGATTTGGCTCTTTAATTCGGCACTTTGTGCTGTACTTGTCATTTATTGATTTTATGTGTTTTGCTCCACGTAACGGAACTATTTTTGAACTGAACATCCTGTAAATCTTTCCTAGCTTAAAAACTAACCTAGATTTTTTCTTAATAAAAGCCTAAATATAGGAAAAGTATAGGGTTATGCTATGATTTACCATTGGATTTTGTAGAATTATTGAAAAAATTTAAGTCAAAAATTATATACTATTTATATTTAATTTTTAAACATAATATTTAGTTTTTTATTGACCCAACCAATATATACTAAAAAGAATGATTTCTTGGTTACCACAATGTGCGAGATCAAGAACGTGTGGTATGAGGTTATGATTGGAATTGTTGGGTAAATTAATTATTTTGTTTCTAAAGGTGCTAGCTATTGGAGGTAAACCGATGTTGTGGAATCTTACCCTACTTAATCATTTTCTTATGATGTTCCTCATAACCCGCAATCTTAAATAGTTCCTCAAATCCATCTTTAAAATCATCATAATCAAATTCTTTAAAGTCAAATATATTTTGTCCTAAAGAATGGGATTCCCTGTTTATATACCTGTAAAAAGCTTGAAATCTGTTTGAATTAAGTGGCTCTTGTTTAAAGAAGTTGTTCAAATCTTTCTTCTCAACAAAATTGAAAAAATATTCAATTACATTTCTCATACAATTCGCAATTAAAGCTGGGTGTTGCTTTTCATCTTTAATTATATACCAATATGCTTGATAATCATTTTGTATTTCTTCATATCTCATTCTTTGAAAAGAGCTACCATCACCATTCTTTATTAATCTAATTAGTTTCTGATTTTCTTTTCGTTCTTGGTGTTTGGTTTCGGTAATCTCGTAGAAAAAATATAAGCTATGAGTTAGAATGAAAACTTACTCATAATTGTAATTCCAATTTACAATTCGTTCTCCCGTGTCTGGATTTTTTTTATTTTCTTTTTTTCCAAAAAACTCATTTTTTATTAATCTGCCGATATTAAAAACATAAATATGAGAAAGACTGGAAATTGGATCATCAATAACTATAATCTTCTTTTTTCCAGTTTCTGTAACTTCCTGTTTTCCTTTACACATCTCAATAAAATACAAGAAACTGATAATCATTTTTTCTCCTTCGCTTAAGGAACGGAAAACCTTTTCTTCATTATCTTCTCGGACTATTTTGTATAAATTTTCAGAATGAGGTTCAATTTTAAAATCATTTATTCCTAAATCAATTAAACCGTCATTTATACTTTTAATTGCTTCTTTAATATTGACAGTTTGTTTTTGTTGTTCTGAAATAATATTTCTTTGCTCAGAAATTTTATCATCTAAAGCTTCAATTGAATCGGTTAATTTATCCGATTTAATTTTTGAATTATTTTTTTCTTTATTATAGGATTCAATGGTTTGGTCATAATCCCATCTCATATTCTCCCAAAATTGACTTTTTATTTTTGATCTAACTTTTGTTTTCTGGTCAATATTCTTATTATGTTCTAAAATTGAGGTATTGATTTGATCTACGAGTTCATTAAAATCTTGTGTAGCTTTTACCGAACTATCTAAGGCAATGGCAACACTCGGAGTTTTTATTTTAGACTCTATTTTCTCTTTATTTGATTCAACTATTTTCGTTAATCTGGCATATATAATTTCAAAGTCTTGTTTAAAGTCTTCGAATTTTGGATTTGTTTCATATATACTTTTATCTGGAATTGTCTTGATAGCATTAGAGTACTCATCTAAATAGGCTTTAAGTGAATTAAGATCAGATTCGTATGATTCATCAAAGTAACCTTGAATATTCTTTATCAGCTCATTGGTAATGCTTTTTTCTTGACAAAACGGACAATTTTGATTTTCTTCTAAAGGAGGATTGGGTAAGTATTCCAAACCATCTTTAACCCAATCAGAATTACCTAGCTTAGTGATTAATTCCGATACGCTACTATTTTCATTACCAACAATTGCCTTGCTAAATAATTCTTTTGATTCAATACCAGATGATGAAAAATTTATTTTTGGGACGTGAGTATATTTTTGAGCATTTTCACCAGAAATTGATTGTACTTCATCTTTAAGGTTTTCAATTGTTTTACTTGGCTTTGTAGTTGGTTTTGATATGGATTCTATATGACTAAATAACTTATCTTTTGATCCTTTATGTCCTTCTAAGCAAAATTCAAGTACCCGATCACCTCCGCTGTAATCAGTCTTAATTTTCCAAACAGTATTTTTTGCGTTATCAAGTTTATTATCTAACGATTTTTTTTCCTTTCCTAAATCTTCAATCTTTTTTTCTTTTACTTTATCAAGTTCATTAATTTCTTTTTCAGCTTCAGCTATTTTTATTTCGGCCTCCTTATTTTCTTTTGATAAAGTGAAAATACCTTTGAGATTTTCAGATTCGAAAAAGCTCTCTTGTATGAAAGTTTGGTTATATACAAGTATTTCGTGATTATCATCTAAACCCTCAACGGAACAATTTTTAAATTTCTCAAGATCTCTTTTGAGCAGATAATTTGATAATGTGCTTTTACCCGTTCCATTTAAACCGTAAATCAGATTTACCTTCTTATCCGTTTCTAATATCGCTTGACTTTTATAGCTCGCTACTTTATTTAAATTTATCTTACTTATCAATTCTTCAGTTTTTTATGAAACGATAGTTTTCTGGGGTATGGCGCACACCGTGTTTACATATAGTTTATTGCGTGTTTTAAGCACCTAATTTAGCAAATACAAACCAAATAGAAAATCCGCGAGGATTTTCGTAAGTAGGCTTGCACTAGCAATAAATTATATGCGGTATTGCAAACTGGCTTTTAATTTATTTCTTATCCTAAATTTCCTTTTCGAGATTCCCATTTCCTTTTTTCTTCCTCAAAGTTTTCTTCCTTAATTCGTAGATTTGAAAATTCTATTACTGGTTTTAAAAAAATTCTTGCTCTACTAAATCTGTAGCTTTGTTCTACACTAAAACCATTTTCAATGTAATCTTCAGGCTCCATAAATTCCAATTCATCTTCTTGGATTTTAGAAATTCTTTCAATGACGCCCATTTTTACAAATCCAATATTAACAAAAAATAAATTTTTTAAGTCGTTTAATTCTTCAATCTCTAAATTTGATTTGAAAATTAACCTTTGTAAAACTTCTACGGTATTATAAATATTTTGTGCAAATTCAGTGATATTTGATTCGTTAGGATTGTATAATTTTAGTAATTTGATTATAGCAGTTTTCTTTTCTTTTTTAAATTGTTCATCTGATTTATCAATACCTTGATAAACTTCATATAAGTTTTTATCAAGAAAAGTAATAGCTTCGTCTCCTTTCAACTTTTCCATATTAGTATCAAAGTTGAAATTCTCAATATATTTTTCAAATCTATTGAGTTGATTATAAACTAGACTAGTCGTTCTATTCATTAAAAACTCTTTGCGAGTTTCTTTCATTTCGTTTCTTTGTAATTCTAATTCAACTCGTTGATTTTGTAATTCCTGCTTTTGAATTAAAATTGTGACAATTACTCCAGCTAGAGCAAGACCTGAAAACAAAGCATTAAGTGCTCCATATGTGTCGCCAAAAGTTCCGCTTTTCGTCCAATCTGAGAAAAAATAATTTACGCCAAAAGGATATCCAATAGATATAATTATTAATAAAATTGCTATTAGAGTAAAATTCTTTAAATGATTTTCTTTTTTGCTCATAATTTATATAGAATCCTTACTTTTTTTCAGCCTGTTGGCAATGTCTCCTCCGGCTATGAGTAGTTGCGTGGATTAGCACTGAACTTTGCAAATACACGCCAAACTGAAAATCCTCAAGTATTTTCTGAAGTAAGCGATATATAGCAATTACTTATAGTTGTGTCTAGTTATTTTATTATATCTTTTATTTCTTCAATCCAACCTAATGTTTTATTTATATCAGAGTTTTCAGTTATTTCTATATATTTTTCAGCAAAAACTATTTTGTTGTTGCCATAATTTTTATTAAAAAAAGCTTTCAAAATATCTTTTTCGGAATCCTTTAAATCTAATGCGTTTTTAGAATAGATAGATTCTTCTCTTATACTTTCAGGTTTAATTAATCGTTTTAATTCTTCATTGTCATTTGACAGATGTTTTAAAGCTTCTATGTAATGAGTTGAGTCTAATGAATCTTCTATTGTTGTTTCTGTAGTCAAATCAGAATTAATTTTGTGTAAAATTGTGTTATCGTTTTTATTAAATACTAACCTTTTAAAATACAGGTTTTTATTGTTAATGACGGTCTCTGCATCAACTCTATTTGCATCAGTGTCAATTAAACAAATTATTTTTCCTTTTTTGTCATAATCGGTATCTTTAAAAGGTCCCAATAAATAGTTATAAATTTTCATTACTTCTTCGTAACCTCCAACAGGTAGTATCCTTAGTTTTTGTTCTTGTATCTCTTTTTTAAAGTAATATTCAAAATATATTTTTTCTGATGAACCTTCACATATTATCCAATTATAAGGTTCTTCTTGAATTAAAGAAATAGTAATAGATTGTATTAAATCATTATAAGATTTAATACGATAATCTATTGATAAAGGTCCTCTAATTTTAGCTTTTTTATGTCTTTCTTTTTCTTGTTTTATAAATTCTCTAAAATTGCTTAAACTGAAAAAATCTGTTGTGATTTTATTGTCAGAATTTTTATTTATTGAAGTTGCCGTTCCTTCTGTTACGATTGGTAAAAAACCGTACCAATGAGTTGTAATTAAGATTTGATGATTTTCTCTAGCTATTTCAATTAACTTTTCGAATTGTTCGTAACAATTACTAATATGTAATGATGATTCAGGTTCGTCAATTGCTATTATTAGGTTAGAATCTCTATCCAAATTCTTTTTTAAGAAAGAATATGCTAAACCTATTAAAGCTTTTCTTTTTTCACCTGAACTTAGTTCATTTACAGATATTGTTTTTGTTGAACCAGGGATTTTTTTGTTAAGTTCTTTAATAGAAAAATAAGATTCAATTATTTTAGAAACTAAATCTGGCATTGTTAAGTTATTTTTATATTTACCCTTATAAGTATAGGTTTCTAAAACACTTTCAATGTCTTTTACAAATTTATCTAAATGTCCATTTATTTGATTAATAGTTTTTTGAGTAATTGCTTTTTCAATTTCTGATTGAACATTTTTGTCCATTAATTTTTGCATATCCTGTGTTTCTAACTTAGTATAAGTTTGAACATCAGTTTCTACAGGTATATATAAATACGAGTAATGTGAAATTATATATTCATAAAACCCATTAAAATATTCTTGCAATTCTGTTTCTTCATATTCTTTATGAGGTTTATCATTTATAAATGAAAGTTTCTTTTGATATGAACCAAAAAAACAACCACTACTTTTATATTTTCTTCCTACTAATAATAAAAAGTATTCATCAGGACTAAATTTTTCTTTAATTTTTTTTCTATGTTCATAAAAAGCTTCTAAAGATGCTCCCTTTGCCTTTTCATTTGTGCTCCATAAAAAATCTGATAAATTTTCAGCTTTTTTATATTGTTCTATATCTGCTTTTAAGGAATTACGTAATTTATTTTTAGGAATTAAAAAAATAGGAAGAATATAAGGACTATTATTTCCACTTATACCTTCGGATTTAGCCTCATAATTGATAGACCAATCAGTAAAAGGTCTTTTGTTAAAAAAACAATCAAAGGACTCTAAAATAGAACTTTTTCCTGCTCCATTTTCACCAAGAATACTTGAGAATTTTGTGCCGTCAGATAATGGTAAATAGTTAACTCCTTTATATATCTTATAATGTCTTATTATTAGTGATATTATCATTTATTATTTCTGTTTCTAATTAGGCACAATAGGTTATATTGTAACAAATATTCCGTTTTATAATAATTATTCCAAGATGATTTTTTGTTATGGTTGTAGTAAAGAAAGAATGAGTTTCTAAGCCAATTCAAGAATTATAGAAAGTATAATTCTAACTCTATTTGTTCGGCAACTCAATATCCTTACAAACTTTTTTAAAAAGAAAACCGGGATCCTCATCTACAGCTAACGCAATTAAATATAACTCTCTAACTCTTAATTGAGTGCTTGGATTATTCGCCAATTCACTCAACCGAGTTTTGCTAATTCCTGTTTTACGAGAAACATCTGATCTATTAATAGATTTTTTAGCAAAATAGAGCCCTAGTTCAGTCATCAATTTATCTTCTTTTCAATACATAAAGTTAGGCTTTAAGTTAAAGTTTTCCGATTATCTAAACTTTTACTTGTGATTTTATCTTTTAATCAATACATTTATTCCGAATTTAAGAACATATTATCATAATAAATAAAATATTATTTTAACTGATAAACACAATATCCCATTTCACACCCTCATTTCTGCTTTAAAAAAAGCTAAAAATGCGCGTTAAAGCCCGAAATCTTATGCAAACCCAAGACTTCCAAAACCTAAAACAAGGTAAGCCCATCGCTTTAGAACACCTCTATCAACAATACAGTCGCATGCTTTTTTGGTTGGGCAAGGAATTGATACGGGATGAGTTCGTGATTGAAACCTTGGTACAAGAAAGTTTTTTAACCCTATGGAAACATCGGGATACGCTAGAAACCCCACAGCACATCTTCTTTTTCCTGCGCTATGTCATGAAACGGGAATGCACCTATTATTACTGTCGGCCCAAAAATAAGTTTAACCGTTCCATCAACCGACTCAGTTTTTACGGCAACTATGAAGATTATATGCTAGGGCACGATCCGGTGGCGGAGGAAGATGAACATTTATTGGAACAAGAAGCTACCCAACGAGCCTTTGAACAGGTTAAAAACGTACTCCCCTACTTGAGTGCCGAGCGAAGTCGGCTGATCGAACTTTGCATTACCTATGGCTTTCAGTATAAAGCCATTGCCGAGGTGATGGGAAAAGGAATTACCCAAACCGCCAATGAGGTAAAACGTGCCATTGCCGAACTCAAAAGCATCCTGCGGCAAGACAATGCCCTTGAACCGGAAAAGCCCCAAAAGGCGCTAAAGCTACAAGGCAAAATGACCGAGGAACAAGCCAAGGTGTTTCAATTGCGTTGTGAAGAGGCCTATTCCTTTGCCCGTATCGCGGAAGAATTAAACTGCTCTCAAAAAGAAGCGCAACAGGAGTTTATGACCGCCTATAGCTTTATGCAGCAACAGCACGAACAACAAACAAACTCCCTCGGGGCAAGCCTCCAAGGCATTCGTTAGAAACAAATTTTCAATTTCAAGGCAAGCCTCGGGGAGTAATCCCGTTGGCGGTGCCAAAAACCGGTATCTAAGATGAAAAAGAATACGATCAAACTCACCCGAAAAATACAAGTGGTAGTCGATCTCCCCACAGCGGAAGAACGCAAAGAAGCCATCGGAAAACTATACGACTGGCAAGATCGCGCGTATAGAACAGCAAACCTGATGGCTTCGCACCTCTATGTACAGGAAATGATAAAAGAATTCTTTTACCTATCGGAAGGGATACAATACAAACTAGTCGATGAACAAAAAGAACCAAACGGCATCTTACAAACCTCCCGGATGAATACCATCTATCAGGTCACCTCCAAACGTTTTAAAGGCAAGATGCCCACCAACATTATTTCCTGCTTAAAGGCGACTATGTACAGTAATTTTAAAAAGAACCGTGATGCTTATTGGCGGGGCGAAAGTTCCTTGATGAACTTTAAACGGGATATGCCTTTTCCTTTTACCACCGAAGGCATGAGCAAACTGGTCTATGACAACGAAAAGAAAGCCTTTTGCTTTCGCTTGTTTAAGATTCCATTAAAAACCTATTTAGGCAGGGATCATAGCGATAAGTGGAAACTGTTGCAGCGTGTCACCCGAGGTGAACTCAAGTTATGCACCTCCCATTTACAGCTGAAAGACGGAAAAACCTTCTGGCTAGCGGTATTCGAATTGGAAAAAGAAAAGCATGCCTTAAAACCAGGAGTGGTAGCGGAAGTTTCACTTTCGTTGGAATATCCCCTCGTGCTTAAAGTCGGAACAAAACGTTTTCCCATCGGTACCAAAGAAGAGTTTTTACACCGAAGACTTGCCATACAAGCCGCTCGAAAACGCGCACAGGTAGGCGTGACTTATGCCAAATCAGGCAAAGGACGCAAACGGAAATTAAAAGCTTTAGAAAGCTACCGGCAAATGGAACGGAACTATATCAAAAATCGCTTACACGTCTATAGCCGGCGATTAATCGATTTCTGCGTTCAACAACAAGCAGGAACATTAATGCTGATGAATCAAGAAGATAAAATCGGCATCGCCAAGGAAGAAGAATTTGTATTTCGAAATTGGAGCTATTACGAATTAATCACCAAGATAAAATACAAAGCCAACAAAGCGGGGATTGAAGTGATTGTTGGGTAGTGAGAAGTGAGTAATGAGTAATTAGTAGTTAATGAGGAATAAAATGCTAAATTTTGAATTTTAAATTTTAAATATTCATAAAAAACCACAATGAAGTACCGTCACCCTGAACTTGATTCAGGGTCTCATCCTCAAGATATTGTTTTTTCAGTATAGTAGAAACTCTTGAATTTGAAATTCGAAATTAAAAATTTGAAATAACCGAGGGTGCTTGCACACCCGTAAGGTGAGGTAACAATTACACTCACTAAGTATTTTAACATGCAACGCGTGGGCTCTTTTTTTTGTTTTAAGCAGTAGGCTGTAAGTCGTAAGCTTTATGATTAAAATTACTAAAGCCCCAAACTATAACATTAAACCTTCAACATTAGACATTAAACATTTTTAATCCCCGGCCTATCGAAAAAAGGATTAAAAATCAAGGAAGCAGCGAGGCGATGGGATGAAAATCTGTTTGAAACCGACCGAAAGGGAGGTTGAGTTATTTTCATTCGTGGCGGCGGGTTCCGTAGTATTTTTTTATGCTTTTTTCGTAAGCCTAGATCTTTTTGTTACTTTTTACAGCAATGGTAAAAAGTAAATAGCATTAGTTTCGTAAGCCTAGACTTTTTTGGTTCTTTTTTATCGTAACCGACCAGTGTAAGCAGAGAATTACGTTGGCAAAAAGTAAAAACAACTCATGGAAAAAGAATATATCACAAAAAGATACTTCGACTCCACTTCGTTCGCTCAGTATGACAACTTAAATTTTAAAGCTCTAGGCTTTATGCGATAAGTTTTAGACTATATACTTAAAGTTACTGAAAACCTAAATACAACATTAGACATTAAACCTTAAACATTCCAACCCCCGGCCTACAGAAAATAGCTCGTAAAATTTGAAGAGCCGGCTCCGTAAAATTTTAGGCTGTTTGAACGGAGTGAGTTCCTAAAATTTAGGAGGCAATCAATAAATTTAGAGCTAGTTTCTTAAGCCTAGACTTTTTTCTTAGTTTTTGCGGCAATGGCAAAAAGTAAAAACATGGTTTAAACCTAGCTCATTGATGAGATCCCGGATCAAGCCCGGGATGACAAATCGATTTTGAATTCAAATTTGTCAATTAGATTAATTTTTAAGAAATGTCATGGAATAAAAATTGTATCGAGAACAGTTACTGCCATCCAGAGCTCAACACAGTAAAGCGAAGGATCTTTCCGTTATGAAGAAGCAGATTTTTCGACTCCACTTCGTTCGCTCAAAATGACAACTTAAATTTAAAAATACAGTAGTTTCACCCTCCCCCGGCCTACAGAAAATAGCTCGTAAAATTTGAAGAGCCGGCTCCGTAAAATTTTAGGCTGTTTGAACGGAGAGAGTTCCTAAAATTTAGGAGGCAATCGATAAATTTAGAGCTAGTTTCTTAAGCCTAGACTTTTTTCTTAGTTTTTGCGGCAATGGCAAAAAGTAAATAGCATTAGTTTCGTAAGCCTAGACTTTTTTGGTTCTTTTTTATCGTAACCGACCAGTGTAAGCAGAGGATTACGTTGGCATAAAGTATAACAACTCATGGAAAAGAATACATCGAAAAAAGATACTTCGACTCCACTTCGTTCGCTCAGTATGACAAATTGTTTGTTAAAGCTGTTCGCAGTAGGCTGTAGGCTGTAGGCTGTAGGCTATATGCTTAAAGTTACTGAAAACCTAAATTCAACATTCAACTTTAAACCTAAGATCCCGGATCAAGCCCGGGATGACAAATCGATTTTGAGTTCAAATTTGTCAGTTCAAGTGATTTTCAAGAAATGTAATGGAATAAAAATTGTATCGAGAACAGTTACTGCCATCCAGAGTGTAACACAATGAAGTGAAGGATCTTTCCGTTATGAAGAAGCAGATACTTCGACTCCACTTCGTTCGCTCAGTATGACAAGTTTTTTGTTAAAGCTGTAGGCGCTAAGCTGTTCGCAGTAAGCTGTAAACTGAAACCATCAAAATTAAACATTCAACATTAGACATTAGACATTCAACATTCCAACCCCCAGCCTATCAAAAACTACAAATCACCTCTTATTTTCTTACCTCATCCCCATAGATACCCCCTATCCACCCCAGACTGAGTCCATACCGCTAGCAGGACGAGAGTACTAATTCCCCTATAAACCGTAGTCTTAGGCTCTTTTTAGTCTTATGTTACTCCGCTTTAACCTTCTGCTATCCTACGCTTTAGCCTTAACTGCCTATACGCTAAATCCTAATCATTCAACACTATTCCCCCATGCAGCAACTCGCTAGCTACTCCCCGGCAAACCTATAGCTAACCCAATACTGAATCGTAGCTTGTTCGAGGCTAAGCCGTAAAAAATCCCTGATTACGGGCGAGATACGACCGAATCTCGAAGGAGCTGCGACTTAGCTATACATGATCCAGCACTAAACTATACCCAAAACAGGCTTTAGCCATAGGGCGGTAAAAAATTGTTTGTGTTCGATGAGCGTAGATTATAATTTATAGTGGAAAACTAGAGTTAAGTTTCTTACCAACGTAAGTGTTGACTTTTTACTCATGTTCAGATGCGAAAATCTGGTCTTTAACCCATAACATATGCTGCGCCAATTTGAAGTCGAACCATTCTTGCCTGTAGTTCGAGCCTTCCACTAGATAGTTAAAATTCCCAAAGGGTTTAGGTCGATTTAATGCATCAATAACTTTTTCACGTAAAGGTTCTGCTTCTATATTTCCAGTAAATTTTTCCATAACTCGAAAGGATTGATTAGAATTCATGCCTTCTATTCTAATGTAGTCAGCCGGATTGTTTTCAATCTTATCTATAATATCTTGCCAAGGAATTTCTTCGTCATAAAGCAGATCTGTTTCTTCCGGATAGTATTCAATTTTTTCGGTTGTTTTTTCTAAAAAGCATACATGGCCGCAATCGATTAAATCTGCAAGTTCTCTTATTGTTTTCTCGGAATAGTTCATTTTGCACATAATAATAGTTATGATCAACTAAATTTATAAAAAAACACTTAATCAGCTTTAAAATTTTTTAGTAGATATCTTTAAATCAAAAACCTTGGTCGTCTTTCTTAAATTAATTAACAAGCTTCCTTAGTTTTAACTCCCCTATTCCTCCTAGCCTGAACTCGATTATTTTCATTAAACCTTGGATTTCAGGTTCCGATAATGATTTATAATTCATCAAGATAAGATTCTGAAAAAATTCAGAAAGACAGATTCTGATACCTTTTAAACAGTCTCATTTTTATTTATTCACTTACCAAGGAATCTTCCATAGCTAAAGCTTCATCTTCTGTAGTTGAAAAAGCAGCAGAATCTTTTAAACGCATAAATTCTTCTACCTGCGCTGCATTGTCTTCTTCTCCCGTAAAATAAGGAAAAACATCTATAATAGGTGATTCCGAAATGGCAGGGATACTATATTCTCCCATCGTCTCTTTCATTACATGAGTTGTGTTTTCAAAAGCCTCTTTAATATCATTGGCCTGAACCAATAAATATTGATTGGTTTTACGCTCTTTACCACTTTCTTGATCAAAAGCAATGAGCGATACTTTAGCCTTAAACCATCGATCGGCTTTTTCAAAAGGATGTATTTCGGCGTAATTGGCTACTTTGATATTGGTTATTAAGATTTCTTCTCCTTCACTTATGTACACCGACATTTCTTCTGTAATACGTTTTTCGGCTTCGGTATACGAAATGGCATCGACCAAAAAGGGCTCGGTTTTTACTTTTCGAACGCCTGAAGCTTCATCTGTTTTTCTATATTTTACCTTGCATTCATACCAAGTTGCACTCATAGCTTATTTTTTTAGAGCGCCAAAAATAGAATTTCAATACGGCTAAACAAGCTGAAATACTCAATAGATATTCACAATTTTAAACAGGCATTTTTACAACAGTGGAAATCAACGATTCACGAACACTTATAAAGTAATAAAGTGGGTTAGTAAATAAGTAAAAACAACTCTTGGAAAAGAATACATTGAAAAAAGATACTTCGACTCCACTTCGTTCGCTCAGTATGACAACTTAAATTTTAAGGCTCTAGGCTTTATGCGATAAGCTTTAGACTATATGCTTAAAGTTACTGAAAACCTAAATACAACATTAAACATTAGACATTCAACATTCCAATCCCCCGGCCTACAGAAAATAGCTCGTAAAATTTGAAGAGCCGGCTCCGGAAAATTTTAGGCTGTTTGATCCCGATGGCGATCGGGAGAGTTCCTAAAATTTAGGAGCCAATCGATAAATTTAGAGCTAGTTTCTTAAGCCTAGACTTTTTTCTTAGTTTTTGCGGCAATGGCAAAAAGTAAATAACATTAGTTTCTTAAGCCTAGATCTTTAGTGCATCCGACGACCAACGGGAGAGGAATGCATTTTTACAGCAATGGTAAAAAGTAAAAGCAATTCATGGTAAAAAGAATACCTCGAAAAAAGATACTTCGACTCCACTTCGTTCGCTCAGTATGACAAGTTTTTTGTTAAAGCTGTAGGCGTTAAGCTGTTAGCAGTAAGCTGTAGGCTTAAAGTTACTGAAAACCTAAATACAACATTAAACATTAGACATTCAACATTCCAATCCCCCGGCCTACAAAAAATAGCTCGTAAAATTTGAAGAGCCGGCTCCGGAAAATTTTAGGCTGTTTGATCCCGATGGCGATCGGGAGAGTTCCTAAAATTTAGGAGCCAATCGATAAATTTAGAGCTAGTTTCTTAAGCCTAGACTTTTTTCTTAGTTTTTGCGGCAATGGTAAAAAGTAAATAATATTAGTTTCTTAAGCCTAGATCTTTAGTGCATCCGACGACCAACTAGAGAGGAATGCATTTTTACAGCAATGGCAAAAAGTAAAAGCAATTCATGGTAAAAAGAATACCTCGAAAAAAGATACTTCGACTCCACTTCGTTCGCTCAGTATGACAAGTTAAATTTTAAAGCTTTATACTGTAAGCTATTCGCAGTAAGCCGTATGCTTAAAATTAACTATAATACAATATTAAACATTCAACTTTTAAACCTATCTCATTAATGAGATCCCGGATCAAGTCCGGGATGACAAATCGTTTTTAAGTTCAAATTTGAGAAATCGAACTAACAGGCCAAGACGCGACGTGACAATTTGCTTTTTTTAGCTGACGCGTAATCTTACAAGCGCTCTTACTTTCTTTCTCGTAAAATTTTTTCCATTTTCCGACCTTTTGCTAATTCATCTACCAACTTATCTAAATACCGACATTGTCTATACAGCGCAAACTGATCTTCTATATCTTCTATTCGATAACCACAAATCACACCTTTAATCAAATCTGCATTAGGGTGAATGTTTGCTTGTTGAAAAAATGTTTCAAAAGTGGCTTTTTCTTGCATAAGTCCCTGCAAGTCCTCTTCATCAAAACCGGTTAGCCATTTAATGACTTGATGAAGTTCTTCTTTTGTACGGCCTTTCTTCTCTACCTTCGTTACATAATGCGGATAGACAGATGCAAAGCTCATGTTGGCTATTTTTTCGTTTTTTTCTGCGGTTACTTTCATCTTAATTTTTGTTATAAATTATCTGCTTACTCTCTCATAAAGTCAAATGCACCTTTTCGCAGTTGTATGCCATACTCTAAATAGGCTTTTAAACATGCCAGGAAATTCGCCCAACCTCCGGAATTTAAGAGTGCCCATTCCAAATTTTCTTCATTTAATTCTTTTTCTTTTTCGTTGATGCGAACCACAGTACTTTCATCGGCTAATTCTTCCAGTGTAATGGTCACACGAGTTTCCGGATCCCAAACAAATGAAATCAACTGATGATGTTCTGTTTGAATTTCTGTCACAGGAAACTCCTCTTCAAATTCAGGGAACTTCCAAATTACTTCTTTTCCTGATTCAAGTCGTCCGCTGCTTTCAGAAATAAAATATTTCGTCATATGCTCCGGATTCACAATTCCTTCAAAAACTTCTGCCATCGGTTTTTGGATTTGTATAAACGCTTTCGATTCTAAGTTCATCGTATAATTTTAGCAAATCTATTTCAAAAATAGATTAATTAGTTCCTTTTCCTGTAAAGTAAGACCTTCTGTTCGTTTTTACAAATATGAAAATTCTTTTTCTTGTAAAAGCGCTATTCTATTTTAGCAGATAATCCGTACATTTGGGTTGGCTTTAGGGGTATTCTGAAAAGAATTGAGAGAGTCCCTTTGAACCTGATTCGGTTAGTACCGGCGTAGGGAAAAGTTGAACTTGTATTTCTTTCTATTCTAGAGGAATTCGTCCTTCAGCCATTTATAAAGTAAACTACCTCGGGGGTAAGTCCACGAGGCATTCGTTGGAAACAAATTTTCAATTTCGAGGCAAGCCTTGAGGTATTATACCCTCTGGCAGTGCCAATAAAAAACTTAAATGATGAAAGAACTCCTTTGGAAAAATATCACACAACTTCGAACACAATCTCCGCTGGTTCATAACATTACCAACTATGTGGTGATGAACAACACGGCTAATGCTTTATTGGCAGCCGGAGCTTCTCCTATTATGGCACACGCGCATTCCGAAATGGAAGCTATGATGAATATCTGCCAAGTTTTAGTCATCAATATTGGTACGCTTGATGAGTATTGGGTAAGCTCCATGAAGAAAGCCGCAACACAAGCCCATCAATTGCATAAACCTTGGGTACTCGACCCGGTAGGTGCCGGAGCAACTCCTTATCGAGATGAAGTTTTAGCGGAATTATTACAACTGCAGCCCACGATCATTCGTGGAAATGCTTCAGAAATTATGGCTTTGGCTAAACATAACACAACACCTACTAAAGGGGTAGATAGTTCTGCTGAAAGTAACGAGGCTGTTGCAGCCGCTAAATTTTTAGTCGAAAATTATCAAACAACGGTTTGCATTTCCGGAGCCACCGATATTATTCTGAATAAGAATAAAGAAATTCATTTGACTAACGGAAGTGAACTCATGGCAAAAATCACCGGTATGGGTTGTTCGGCTACAGCTTTAGTCGCTGCTTTTTCTGCCGTTATCGAAGATAAAGTTGAAGCCGTAACTACTGCCATGGCTTTACTTGGAGTTGCCGGAGAATTGGCAGCAAAAGAAAGTAAAGGCCCGGGAAGCTTACAAATGCACATCTTAGATAAATTGCACAACATTGCTGAAGAAGAATTCACTTCTTCATTAAAACTAGAAATAAAACGTGGCTAATTCTTTTCCTTATAAATTGTATTTGGTGATTTCTGAAGAGGCTTGTGTTTACGATCACTTTTTAAACGTTGCAGAACAAGCCGTAAAAGGTGGCGTAGATTTGGTTCAACTACGAGAGAAGAATAGTTCGACTGAAAAATTTCAACAAAAAGCTTTTCAACTAAAAGAACTTTTAGCACCCTATAATGTGCCCCTTATTATTAATGACAATTTAGAGGTGGCAAAACAAGCAGAAGCCTATGGAATTCACGTTGGGACTTCTGATATTCCCCCCACACAAATCCGTCAAGAGTGGAAAAACCTTCAATGTTTAGGATATTCGATAGAAAACCTTAATCAGCTTGAATCTGTAGAAGTCAAAACAGCCGATTATTTTGGGATAAGCCCGGTATATAAAACGGCAACAAAAACCAACACCATTATTGAATGGGGATTATTAGGAATTCAGCAAATTAGATCTATTACGGAAAAACCATTGGTTGCCATTGGAAATATGAACGCGGAAAATGCACAGGAGGTTATTAAAGCCGGAGCCGATTGTATTGCCGTGGTTTCCGAAATTTGTGGAGCTCAACATCCTACAAAAGCAGCAGAACACTTGAGAAATGAAATTGAAAAAATATGAATACAACAAAATACACTTATCCGTCGGTACTCACTATTGCGGGATTTGACGGTAGCGGTGGTGCCGGTATTCAAGCCGATATGAAAACTATTTCTGCTTTAGGATGCTATGCAACCTCTGCGCTCACCGCTTTGCCGGTGCAAAATACGACGGGCGTTAAATCTATTTTCAGTATTCCGGAGAAAGTGGTAGGTGAACAAATTAAAACCATTATGGAAGATATTTTTCCCGATGCAATAAAAATCGGAATGGTACATACCTCAGCATTGGTAGCAATAATTGTTGAAAAACTAAAGCACTCTCCTAACCTACCCATCGTTTTTGATCCTGTGATGGTAGCCACAAGCGGCGATAAACTCATTAAGGAAGAAACCATACAAACCATCATTCAACAGTTGTTCCCTATCGCCAATGTCATTACCCCTAACTTAGATGAAGCTGAAATTTTAGCCCATATGAAGATTGAAACGGTGGAAGAAATGAAAATTGCCGGCAAGAAAATTATGGAACTCGGTTGCCAATCAGTTTTACTAAAAGGCGGACATTTAAAAACCGAAAAACTCACTTCGCTCTATTTTTTACCGGACGGAAATATAGAGCGTTTTGAATTTTCTAAATACGAAACCAACAATACCCACGGTTCGGGTTGTACACTTTCATCTGCTATCGCTTCGTATTTAGCGCAAGGAAAATCTTTGTTAGAAGCGGTAAGTTTAGGACAAGACTACATTCATCAAGCAATTTTTCATGGAAAAGATGTGACGATTGGCAAAGGCAACGGACCGGTAAATCACTTTTTTAACCCACAAAAACTTATCAAAAATGAAATGGACTGATAAAACTTGGCAACAAATTGAACCCATTTACCAACAAATCATTGAAATGCCTTTTATTGAAGAACTTCAAAATGGGAGGCTCCCGTTAGAAAAATTTCAGTTTTATATGGGGCAAGATTCCTTTTATTTAGAGAATTTTTCTCGGAGTTTAGCCATAATCGGTGCTCGAGCAGAACGTGTAGATCATGCGTTAGATTTTATTCGTTTTGCTGAAGGAGCTATTGTAGTAGAAAAAGCACTACACGATTCTTATTTTAAAGAATTTGGTTTAGCTGATCGAGGAAATATTGAACCGACCACGCATCATTACATCAATTTTCTAAAAAGTACCGCTGCTTTAGATCAAGTAGAAATAGCCATGGCCGCTGTTTTACCTTGTTTTTGGATCTACCAAGAAGTAGGCGATTATATTTATGAAAATCAACTGGTGAAAGATAATCCCTATCAAAAATGGATTGATACCTATGCCGGTGAAGAATTTGGAGAATTAGTGACCAAAGCTAAAAATATTTGCGATACAGTAGCAGAAAATTGCACGGAAGCACAACAAAAAAGAATGACACAAGTATTTATTGCAGGCAGTAGATTGGAGTTTATGTTTTGGGATAGCGCCTATCAGTTAAAGAAATGGGGAGTTTAAGTATCTCCCTTTCAATTTTTAAATTAGTAAAACTGTTTAAAAAGCGAAATACTATTCTTAAAGGAGAAAATATACCATTTCATAAATACCTTAATAAAATTATAGAACCAGTAGATAGTTCCCAGTAAATCATTAAAAATTCATAAACAGCGTCCTAAACGATTTTAAAATAAACTGCTAAAGTCTTTATTAAAATGGGTTTTAATAATATTTTTCAATCTTATAGGTTACTTTTTAAAAAAACACTTTTTGGCATATTGAAAATTTATCGTGAAATTTGAAGCGAAGTCCCCGTAAAATTTTAGGCTGTTTGAGCCAGCCAGAACATTCTGCAAAAACTGTTTTTAAAGGCGAGTTCCTAAAATTTAGGGGGCAAGCAAAAAATTTAGATAAAGTTTCATAAGCCTAGATTTTTTTGATTCGTTTTTTCATCAATGGAAATCTCTGATTCATGAACACTTAAACAATAGTAAAGTGAGTGAATAAAAAATGAATGAATGAAATTATTTAGAACAGGATTGAAAATTAGTAGGAAATATCTAGTTGAGCCTTTCACTATCGCTCAAGTCAGGTTTAAATCGAAACCTTTAGTTAACGAATAGTTCTCGACTCCGGTCGAACGGACAACCACACATGCTTTAAATACCTAAACAATAATGTTCTATTATTAAACTTACTAAGCATTTACCTATTGATCTTTATAGTATTTTTATCATAAGAAACTTATCATTTTTTTTTAGAAAATAATAAAACCACTTTACAGTTTTATACGAATTCTGTTTACCGGTATAGCTTATATCAAATCTTGCTTCTTTACCGGACAACAATGAAAAACAATAAAAATCAACTTCAAAGAAACTTCCGCTTTTCTATTCTATTTTTTACCTTTAGCCATCAACAAAAGACAATATGAAAATATACACCAAAACCGGAGATAAGGGAACCACCGCACTTTTTGGAGGAACCAGAGTTCCTAAAAGTCATATCAGAATAGAAAGCTATGGCACCGTAGATGAGCTTAACGCTAATATTGGTTTAGTAAGAGACCAAGCTATAGACCAACATACAAAAAAAATACTCAAAAAAATTCAAGAGAATTTATTCACCTTAGGAGCAGAATTGGCAACCGATCCCAAAAAAGCAAAATTAAAAAACGGAAAAGAGCGGCTTGCTATTTCAAAAATAGCGAGTCGCCACATCGAGGAATTAGAGCACGAGATGGATGCCATGAACGAACAACTCCCTGAGATGACACATTTTATATTGCCCGGTGGACACACCACCGTGTCATATTGTCACATTGCCCGTTGTGTTTGTAGAAGAGCAGAGCGGTTAACGACTGCTTTGTATGACATCGAAGCTTTTGACGAGCATATTCTTAAATACCTCAACCGCCTATCAGACTATTTGTTTGTGCTGGCACGAAAGTTGACTAAAGACTTAAACGCAGAAGAAATAAAATGGATGCCTGAAAAGGAAAATTCTTAATTTACTTCCGAAAAAAATTATAGTGTGACACACCCTATAAAACTTACGTTCTTAAAAATATTATTGAATTAATAGATTTTTTACTTGACTTTTACGTCGAAAAATTTATTTTTGCAAAAATTAAACACGATAATCAAATGTATTGGACATTAGAATTAGCATCATATTTAAGCGATGCTCCTTGGCCGGCTACGAAAGATGAATTAATTGATTACGCGATTAGAACCGGAGCTCCGCTTGAGGTTGTAGAAAACCTTCAGGCTATTGAAGACGAAGGAGACTCTTACGATTCTATCGAAGAAATTTGGCCAGACTATCCTACTGATGAGGATTACCTCTGGAACGAAGATGAATATTAGATAAAGCAAAAAAACAATAGTAAAAAGTCTCAATTTGAGGCTTTTTTTTTGCTTACATTTGAATACTATTTAAAACCATTAAACATTATGAGTTTTTTAGACTCTGTACTAAAAATTTTCGTGGGCGATAAATCTGAAAAAGATGTCAAAGCTATCCAGCCCATGGTAGATAAAATAAAATCCTTTGAAAGCGAACTAGAAAAGCTTTCAATTGACGAACTGCGAAATAAAACGGTACTTTTTAAAGAAAAAATTGCAGCAGCAACCAAAGAAACTACCGAAGAAATAGAATCGCTCAGAGAAAAATCTGAAGCCTCAGAAGATATCGCAGAGAAAGAAGATATCTATGCGCAAATAGATGCGCTTAAAGACAAGTCTTAC
The DNA here is from genome assembly GCF_003667275.1 of Mesonia aquimarina. Taxonomy (GTDB): domain Bacteria; phylum Bacteroidota; class Bacteroidia; order Flavobacteriales; family Flavobacteriaceae; genus Mesonia; species Mesonia aquimarina. The sequence goes on from NZ_RCNV01000009.1 coordinate 138,161, forward strand.
GAAATTTCTGAAGGCGTTTTAAACGAAATCTTACCCGAAGCTTTTGCGGTTGTTAAAGAAACAGCAAAACGCTTTTTCCATAACGATACCTTAGAGGTAACTGCCTCTTCTTTTGATAGAGAACTCTCTGCAGAAAAAGACTATGTAAATCTTCAAGAAGATAAAGCCATTTGGAACACTACTTGGGATGCAGCCGGTAAAGAAGTAAAGTGGGACATGATCCATTATGATGTTCAGCTAATTGGCGGTATTGCTATGCACCAAGGTAAAATTGCAGAAATGCAAACCGGTGAAGGGAAAACCCTTGTGGCTACACTTCCTGTTTACCTTAATGCATTAACCGGACGTGGTGTGCATTTGGTAACGGTAAACGATTATCTGGCTAAACGTGATAGCGCATGGATGGCACCTATATTTCAATTTCATGGGATGAGTGTTGACTGTGTAGATTACCACCGTCCTAATTCAGAAGCGAGAAGAAAAGCCTATAATGCCGATATTACTTACGGAACCAATAACGAATTTGGTTTTGATTATTTAAGAGATAACATGAGCCACTCGCCTAACGATTTGGTTCAACGTCCGCATAATTACGCCATTGTAGATGAGGTAGATTCTGTTTTGGTAGATGATGCCAGAACACCTTTAATTATCTCAGGGCCTGTACCCAAAGGTGATGTGCACGAGTTTGACGCGTTAAAACAACCCATTTCAAAAATTGTTGAAGTTCAACGAAAATATTTAGTAGGGGTTTTAGCGGAAGCTAAGAAATTAATTAAAGCAGGAGAAACAAAAGAAGGAGCTTTCTTATTACTGAGAGTTTACCGCGGATTGCCTAAAAACAAAGCGCTTATAAAATATTTAAGTGAAGAAGGCATCAAACAATTGCTTCAGAAAACAGAAAATCATTACATGCAAGACAACAACCGCGAAATGCCGAAGGTTGATGCTGAATTGTATTTTGTGATTGAAGAAAAAAACAACCAAATAGATCTTACCGATAAAGGAGTAGAATTTTTATCAGGGAAAGAAGATCCGGATTTCTTTGTCATGCCCGAAATGGGAATGGAAATTTCTAAAATCGAGAAGCAAAACTTATCGAAAGAAGAAGAAGCAGAGAAAAAAGAGGAATTATTTAGAGACTTTAGCGTAAAAAGTGAACGTATTCACACCTTACGCCAATTGCTAAAAGCATACACCTTATTTGAAAAAGATACCGAGTATGTGGTGATGGATAATAAGGTTAAAATTGTAGACGAACAGACCGGGCGTATTATGGACGGGCGTCGTTACAGCGATGGTTTACACCAAGCCATTGAAGCTAAAGAAAACGTAAAGATTGAAGATGCTACGCAAACTTTTGCTACCGTAACCTTACAGAATTACTTTAGAATGTACAGTAAGCTTTCCGGTATGACGGGTACTGCCGTAACGGAAGCCGGAGAATTCTGGGAAATTTACGAATTAGATGTTGTTGAAATTCCTACCAACAGACCAATCGCAAGAAAAGATAAAGAAGATTTAGTTTATAAAACTAAGCGTGAAAAATACAACGCGGTTATTGAAGAGGTTACCAATTTATCGCGCGCCGGAAGACCGGTACTTATTGGTACTACCTCCGTAGAAATTTCTGAATTACTGAGCAGAATGCTTAAAATCAGAAATGTAAAACACAATGTATTAAACGCGAAATTGCATAAAAAAGAGGCTGACATTGTAGAAGAAGCCGGTAAATCGGGTATTGTTACCATCGCTACCAACATGGCAGGTCGTGGTACCGATATTAAATTAAGTAAAGAAGTTAAAGAAGCCGGCGGACTTGCCATTATTGGTACAGAACGTCACGATTCTAGACGTGTAGACCGACAATTAAGAGGTCGTGCAGGTCGTCAAGGAGATCCTGGAAGCTCACAATTCTACGTTTCCTTAGAAGACAATTTAATGCGTCTATTTGGTAGTGAACGTATTGCCAAGTTAATGGATAAAATGGGTCTTGAAGAAGGCGAAGTTATTCAACACGGGATGATTTCAAAATCTATAGAACGCGCACAGAAAAAAGTTGAAGAAAACAACTTTGGGGTTCGTAAGCGTTTGTTAGAATATGATGATGTAATGAATGCACAGCGTGAAGTTATTTACAAACGTCGTTATCATGCCTTATTTGGTGAGCGCCTACGGGTAGATATTGCCAATATGCTTTTTGATATTTCTGAACTCATTAGCGAAAACAATAAAGCCACCACAGACTTTAAGAATTTTGAGTTTGAATTGATTCGGTACTTCTCGATGAATTCTCCGATAAGCGAAGCTGAATTTGAAAAAATGCCAGCGCAAAAAATTTCGGCAGAAGTTTACAAGGCTGCATACGAAGCTTATCAGGAAAAAATGAAACGCAATGCAGAATTAGCTTATCCGGTAATTAAGCGTGTTTACGAAGAACAAGGCGATCGATTTGAACGAATTGCCGTTCCTTTTTCTGATGGCCACAAAACCTTACAAGTCGCTACTAATTTAGCGAAAGCATACGAAACCGAAGGGAAAGAACTCATCACCGATTTCGAGAAAAACATTACCCTTGCTATTATTGATGATGCTTGGAAAACCCATCTTCGAAAAATGGATGAGTTAAAACAAAGCGTTCAGTTAGCGGTTCACGAACAAAAAGATCCCTTATTAATTTATAAGTTTGAAGCTTTTGAGTTGTTTAAAGCTATGCTAGATGATGTGAACAGAGATGTAATTTCATTCTTATTTAAAGGAGAAATACCGCAACAAGAAAATAACAACATTCAAGAAGCGAAAGAAACCAAGCCTAAAGAGCAACTGGAAACCAGTAAGGAAGAAATTCCGAATATGGATGAACGCGCCGCTCAGAGTAGAGCTGCCGGAGAACAAGCACAGCAACAACCACAAGTAACCGAAACGATTGTTAGAGAACAACCAAAAATTGGTAGAAACGAAAAGGTTACCATAAAAAATGTGGTGAGCGGAGAAAATAAAACCATGAAATATAAGCAAGCTATCCCATTACTTGAAAAAGGCGAATGGATTTTAGCGAACTAAGAACAAATTTTTTCTCAATAAAGAGGCTATCTAAAAAGATTTAAAAAACGTCATTCTGAATTTATTCCGATAAGTATCGGAACAGAATCTCACCTCACTGAAATACAAATTAGTATGAGAACCTGAATCAAGTTCAGGTTGACAGAAATAGACTTTTTAGACAGCCTCTTTATTATTTTAGCACGCAATAATAACTACTCTTATGCGGCTAACAAACCTACTTTTTGTCTCTTGCTTTTTTATAACGATGTTCACCTTTGCACAAAAATTGCTACACCTAGGCGTTAAAGCCGGAGTAAACCTATACCGGCAGCAGTATTAATAGCGGTAATTCCGGAATAAACTTTGGCGGCCTGGCAGAACTGCAATTAAACGATTAATTTTCATTACAATCTGAAATTATTTATAACAGAAAAGGAGGATTATTTGATGTTAGAGACGGGAGCTTTTCTGAATTTTACAGTATTAAAACTGACCTTGATTATATAGATATTCCCATTCAGGCGAAAATTCATGTGCTGAAAAAAGTAAGTTTAGATCTTGGTGCACAAGTAGGCTTTTTATGGAATAGTACAGGTGAAATCACAAATTCTCAAAATAATAATGGTGAAGAAGTTGAATTTACATCTGCAAATACGTTGGATGCCGGCGTAAACGGCGGTTTTACTATAAAATTTCACGAAAAATTCTCGATATGCCAGATTTCAGCCCCCATAAACTAAAAGTGTATCCTCGTCTCAATGATAACAAGTACTTTCAAAAAAACACGCAAAACGTTTAGCACGCTATTGTTCTTAAATGCGTAAATTTCAATATCTTTGAAAGCCTTAGTTGAACCAATTTATATTAAAAAAGTTTAGATGAAAAATTTCAGCATAGAATTTAAATGGGCCATGGTGTTTACTGTATTTTCTTTAATCTGGATGTATGTAGAAAGAAGTCTAGGCTGGCATAGTAATTCGATTTTTAATCATCAAATATTCACTAATTTACTGATTATTCCGCTCCTATTTATTTTTACTATCACTTTTGGCCTTCGCGAGAAAAAAAGGATGTATTATGACGGCATCATCTCTTGGGAACAAGCCTTGGTATCCGGCGGAATTATTTCGGTGATCATTTGTGTTTTCACCCCTGCGCTACAATATATTTTCTCTGAAGTTATTTCTCCTGAATATTTTGAAAAAGCCGCAATACAACTTTCTGAACGTGGCGGAACCTCTATAGAAAAAGCAAAAGATGTGTACAATTTAAAAGCTAGCATTATTGATGCCGTCGTTTTTAACCTAGCCATGGGTATAGTTACGTCGGCTATTGTAGGTGCTTTTATAAAAAATTCAGCTAAAAAAAATTAGGCATACCCAGCTTAAGTACGTAGATTTAAAAAGCATCAATCAACTGAAAGTAAGTATTTTAAGAAATATATAATTATCAGAAACACGATCGAATCCTATTTGTTTAATCAAATTGTGCTTTGCCTATGCTCCTCCTGAAAATTTACTCAAAGCCAAGGTTTTAGACCCCAACTTTGTTACATGAATATCTACGAGGATTTTCCGCATTAAACCTAAGATCGTAAATTTGTGAGAACTTTTTCGAAATGAAAGTCAGAAGCAATGAACACTAGCTGGTCGTAGCGAGTCATTATCTTTAATTCCTGTTCAATTTCTTCCTTAGCTTTTTTAGTTAGCTCTCTGTCTTTTCACCTCTACCTTTTTTCTTTGCTGAGTAATTTCATTTCTTTGGATTCTCGCTTGCTTTCTTTGACTTACAGCCTGTGCTCTTTGTTGTCTTCTTTGCTGTTTCGTTTGCTCTCTTTCACTTTCAATTAATTCTCTTTGTTGAGTAACTTCTTTTCTTTGAATTTCCGCTCGTTTTCTTTGACTTACAGCCTGTGCTCTTTGTTGTCTTCTTTGTTGTTTCGTTTGCTCTCTTTCACTTTCGATTGATTCTCGCTGTTTTTCTACTTTTTGTTTTCGTTCGGTTCTTTGATCTGTTTGATTTGATTGAACTTGAGCATTATTTACATTAGAGACTAGCAATAACATTAAAGTTATTAGTGTTATTCTACTCATTTTTGTTGTTAAATATAGATTCATAACTTTTGTCTTTAAATGTTAATAGTAAATTTTGCTTTCTTTTATATAGGTTTCTTTATAACGTATTTTGATAAAATTTATTTTTTAGTTCTCTCTTCTAAAAATCGTCTTTCAGTTTTTTAATTTAAGTTTTTCGGTCATTCATTAATGATTTTTCCAAAAACGTCATACTGAACTTGATTCAGCATCTCATTCAGAATGGGGTGAGACCCTGAATCAAGTTCAGGGTGACGGAAATTTTCAAGATGGTAATATCAACCAGATATGAGAAAAAAAGATTAATAGATTTTTAGAAGTAAATTAGGATCCGGACAGTTTTTTCGGTAAAAATCTATCTTTTGTCTGGAGGAAACGCCCGGATAATCCCCGCGCTTATTTTCAAGATTCAGTATCAGTTGAAAATGCAAGTGTGGAGCATAATCTCCGTTGACACTTGGATCTCCCAAACTAGCAAATGAATCTCCTTTTTCAATGGACTCACCAATTTGGCAATTTTCTATGGATTGAATTGATAAATGTCCGTACAGTGTATAAAATTTGAAATCCTCCAGTTGATGTTCTAAAATTATTGTCGGTCCGTAATCTCCAAAATTCTGATTATTCTGAAAACTGTGAATTTTTCCGTCTAATGGAGCCATGATTTTAGTTTTCGCAGGCGCCCAAATATCTAACCCGATATGAATGTTTCGCTCTAAATCTTCATCTTTTTCAGCAAAAAAATGTTTACTCCTTTTGTATAAAGTGCGTTTTTCCATATAGCCGCCATAAGCAACTTTGGCATTATTTTGTTCTAAAAGTTCCGTGATATAATCTTGAAAAATAGCTACTGAAGTTATATCTATTTTTTGCAAGGATTCATTCTCTTCAGACAAATCTATAGCCAGGTAATCTCCCTGTTGATAAGCCGTATCAATTACTGGGGTAAATGTTGAAGTTAACGCATTTATCTTTTCTAAATCATTCATATAAAAAAATTGCCTTGCTAAGATAGCAAGGCAATTTTGAAATGATACAAACAACTATAAAAAATATCAAATCAACTTACTGCATCATAACTTCACTAAACTTGGCATTAATCGTTATGTTTTTATCGGTATTTCGAGATTTATAAAATCCGTTAATCAATTTACTTCCATAGCTGTCAGAAACCGTAGTCGACATTTTCTCGGGAACATTTACATTGCTACGAGAACCGCTATAATTAAAGTTAAATGAGGTCTCCGGTAGCTTTAATACCAAATCACTATTTTCTAAATTAATGTCTAAGCGTTTAAAGTTATTCCCTAAAGATGCGATAGAAAGCTCTCCAAAAACGCCTGAGATAATTCCTGTTTCATCTATACTTTCTATGACAACATCACTAGCATTAGAGTTGAGCTTTATGCTTTTAATTGAATTTATACGACATTCTTTTACATAACTTAAATTTAATGCGCCATACTCCCAATTTTTAATTGCTACCGGTGCATAAGCTACGTTTATAGCGGTTTGCTTTCCGGCTATTTCATCGGCATTAAAAGCAGTGTAAGCTAAATTTCCGGAAAGATTTTCTGCAGGGTCTTCTAGCGTTAGACTACCGTGACGTAAATTAAACTTGAGTTTTGCGTCTTTAGGCATTTTTATCAGAATTTTTCTACGAACATCATTTTCATTCACCGGTGAGGAATTCCCTGAGTTTCTGTAATACACACTAACCGATTTAGATCCGTTGGGGCTAGTGGTAACTTTTTTGGTTACTTCTCCTCCACCTTGTGCCATACGGGTTGCCATTTGCTCCATGCGTTTTCCCCAGGCTTCCATTCGTTTTGCATATTCTTCTTGACGCTTTTCTAATTCGCCGCTTTCTTCTAACATTTTCATTCGTTCTTCGACTTGTTTTGCCCAGGCTTCTGCATTTTTTTCAAAACGCTCTCCCCATTTTTCCATGGCAACTTCAAAATCTTTTCCGAAGCTTTTTTCTATTTGCTTTTCGTAGCGTTCTACATAAGCTTCTCCTTCTTGCTGATAGGCCTCGTAATCAAAATTAAGTTGACTCATGCCCTCATAAAATTGAGGCGGTAATTGTGCTGAAGAGATTCCTTCTAGCATTGGACCTACCATGTTTTTCATTAAGGGAGCCACAAAGTCACGATGTAGAGAACTTATAGAGCCACTGTGAGAATTTGGTATTCTATGGTGTGAAGATTGAATTGTAATTTGATTGCTGTTGCCCATAATATTTACATTCCAAGCTTCTGCCAATTGATCTAATTCTTCATCATTTAACTCTTCACCGCTAAGGCTTGCTTCTATTTCTACGGAATTTCTATTCCAAGTTTCTACAACAATTTCAGTTTGGCGCGCATCTAAGGAGATTTCAACACCATCTTCTACATCGTAACTTTCTGAAACTTTTTCTTTACTGTTTTGTGCCAGCGTGAGTTGGGAACTGAACAGTAATGCGAACACCAGTAGAAAAGTTAAGCCAAATTTTTCTTTATTCTTTTTCATGATTTTTTTTAAATTTTACGCTCGTGCATTTCTGCCGCAGCGGACTTTTTAATCTCAGTTAATTTCTTTTTTAATTTGTAAAGCAATTCTAAACGCAGTTCTAAATTATTGATGAGCGCGCTTACCGTTTCTTCATTAACTCCGGTATCATCAAGCTCTGCATTTAATTTTTTATATTCTTTGTCTAAGGCAGAAAGTTGCAGCATAAAAGAATCTATGAGTTCTTTATTTTCTTTGTTGATGTTTAGTTGCGATAATTCTGCATTGATATTTGCTAAATAAAAATCTTCTATTTTTTTAAATTCCGGAGAAACATCACTTAAATAAACCGGTTGAACTTTTACCGAAGGATCGGTTTGTAAATTTTCGTTAGCATTTACCACCGGATTTTCTATGCTACTTGCATTTTGTTGATAGATAAAAAATGTTGCTGCTAGGGCCACAATTAAAATTGCTGCGATTTTCAGCTTAAAAAAAGAAGTTGTTTCTTTCTTTTTTTCTGCCGGCATTTCTTTTTCAAGACGCTCTAGAAAACGGTTTTGATGACCGCTTTCTAACGGAGCTCCTATCTTCTTTTCTTTTTCATTTTCAAAAAGTTTTCTAAGATCCTGTGCCATGATATAATGTTTTAAGTCTTTTTTGTAATTTTTTCTTTCCGCGATGAACCAGCGTTCTTGAAGAAACTGCCGTAATTCCTAATATTTGTGCTATTTCTTCATGATCGTACCCTTCTATTAAAAAAAGCAAGACCGGATATTTGTAATTTTCAGGTAAGGCTTCAATTTCTTTCTTGATTTCATCTACAGATACCTCGTCTGCAACAGACCAATCGTTATCTTCTTCTACCGTTCCTAAGGTTTGTTCATTTATAGCTGTAAAATTCACTTTTCTCGCTTTCAATTTATCAATGCTCTTATTGATAACAATCCGTTTTAACCAAGCACCAAAAGTTACTTCTCCTGTAAATTGATGCAGTTTTAAAAAGGCTTGAACAAATCCTTCATGCATTGCTTCTTCTGCGTCATGCTGATTTTTTAAAAAGCGGAGCGCCACATAATACATCCCGTCACAGTACTTATTGTACAGTTCTAATTGAGCCTTCCTGTTATTTTGCCGGCATTTTTCTATTAATTCAATTTGTAACAAAATTTGTTTAGTTAGTTGCTATTCATTTATAAAGACATGCTAAAATTTTAGATGTTGCATTTTTTTTCAGTAAATTTCCAAAAGCAAGATCAGTAGATAATGATAAGAAATATGTTGATACAAAACGAAGACACAGTTTATTATTAAGGTTCATATAAACTAGCTCGGGACAAATCCAAAAGGCATTCGTTATAAACAAACTTTCAATTTCGAGGCAGGCTCGGGGTATGAAACCTTTTGGGGGTACTCACAAATTTAAAACTAATTATTTTTTTAATGCACAAGAAAATTAAATGGACTGTTTTAAGCCTTGTTATTCTAATTCTAGGCGGCACAATTGGATTTTATAGTTGGAAAGGGGAAACCAAATCTTATAGTCCGGAAGACACCGTAAACTTTAAACAAGCGGGATTAAAAATTGAAGTCTTTTATAACCGGCCTTATAGAAAAGGAAGAGAACTTTTTGGGAATTTAGTTCCGTATGGAGAAGTTTGGCGAACGGGCGCTAACGAAGCAACCACCATTAGCTTTAATAAAGATATAATGGTTGACGGCTCTTTGCTGAAATCGGGTAAATATACCCTGTGGACTATTCCGAATAAAGATTCGTGGAAAGTGATCTTTAACGATAAAATGTACGCTTGGGGAATTGAGCTCACTACCGAAAAAGCCGCTAGAGAAGCAAGCTTTGATGCACTTACTTTAGAAACCCCCGTTACAGAAAATAAAGAACTCGTGGAGCAATTCACCATTTCCTTTAAAGAACAACAAGGATTAATCAATATGAAGTTAGCTTGGGGAAAAACGCTGATTTCTATTCCTATAAAAGAAGTTAGTTAAATAATTAATTGCATATTTATTAAAAACATGCATTATAACAACATAATTAGTTAATTTACGTTATAAAATATAAATTTACGTAAATATATTCCAATGAAACCTATTGTTCTTTCTTTATTAATAGTTGTTTTTGGTACTTTGACAACTTTTGCACAATTGCAGCGTGCACATTATAAGGTTGTTTCTGAATTTAAAAAGCAACCCGATAGTATTCAAGCCAATCAAAACCTTTCGCTAGCTGTTCTTAACCAAATTATGCAACAGGAAACCTTAGTACCTATTTTAGAGACTACAGCAACTCCAAATAGAATTAAATTTCGCTATTTACCTCCACAACAAACTAACTCAGGATTATCTATACAAATGCCTAATGTATTGATTGTATATAATAAGGAAAAAGAAAAAACAACCATTTATAATGCTGAAACTCAAATAGTGAAAGAAATCTGGATGCTTTCTTCAGGTGAACATGAACTGTTAAAGGATAAAGACAGCCTTATCAACGGTAAAAACTTAAGAGTGATTGAATTAGGCTTAAAAGATTCCCCTGAAAAAGGAACACGTTTATTTTATATTGACGAAACTTTACCTGAAAATATAACTCCTATTCATGGAGATTTTCAGAAAGAATTAAATGTAAAAGGAGGCATTCGGGAGTATCATGTTATTCACGAAGATAAAATTCTTAAATATATATTGAAGTCACATAAAGAAATACCCACGGAGGTTTTCTTATTTCACAATATAACAACGCTACCCGAACCCATAGAAAAAATTGCTTTCTTTTAATATAAAATTCGTTTTAAAAACAAAAAGCTCGCTTAAAATAAGCGAGCTTTTTTATAAAGTAAAAACTATATTATTCGTCTAATAACAAGTTTAATGTTACATCAATATTATCGCGTGTAGCTCTAGAGAATGGGCAAACTTCATGTGCCTTGTTTACTAGTTCCTCTCCCGTTTCAACATCTACTCCCGGAAGATAAGAATCTAACACCACAGACAACTGAAAGTCTCCTTCATCAGTTTTACCAATGCTTACAGACCCTGTTACGCTAAAATCTCCTAAATCTAAATTTTTCTTCTCAGCAATAGATTGTAAAGCACTACCGTAACAAGCTGAATAAGCCGAAGCAAATAATTGCTCCGGATTTGTACCGTCGCCACCATCGCCATTCATTTCTTTAGGCACGCTCAAATTCATATCTATTTTACCGTCATCACTTTTTACGGTTCCCACCCTACCTCCGTGAGCAGTTGACTTGGCTGTATAAAACGTTTTCATAAATTTATTTTTTAGTTATTAATTATGTGTTGAATATAGAAAGGATTGAAAGGCTTTTCAAAAATGAATTCATAAATTTGTGCTAAATATTTAATCGATTTGAAGCAGCCCAATAAAAAAGATTCCGCTTTACACGAAAAGCAAGGAAAATCTATCGAGAATAGCGTAAGTTCTAAAAGTGCTGATCGTATAAAAGCGCTTCGGAAGAAAAAAGTATCGGCAAAAAATTTGCTTGATTCTATTTTAGAGGGCAACAAAACTGCTTTAAGTCGAGCAATCACCTTAATTGAAAGTCAGCAACAAAACCACGCAAAAGATGTTTCTACCCTAATTGAAGGTTGTTTACCGCATGCAAACAAGTCGCTTAGAATTGGGATTACAGGCGTTCCCGGCGTGGGTAAAAGTACGTTTATTGAAGCCTTTGGTAATTTTTTAATCCAACAAGGAAAAAAAGTAGCGGTTTTAGCCGTAGATCCTACCAGTTCCATTTCTCACGGAAGTATTTTAGGTGATAAAACCCGAATGGAGGAATTGGTAAAGCAAGAAAATGCATTTATTCGTCCCACAGCTTCAGGCGATTCTTTGGGAGGTGTGGCAAAGAAAACACGTGAATCTATTATTTTATGTGAAGCTGCCGGTTTTGATACTATTTTAATTGAAACGGTTGGCGTAGGGCAAAGTGAAACGGTGGTGCACAGTATGACCGATTTTTTCTTATTACTGAAATTAGCCGGTGCCGGCGATGAACTACAGGGGATTAAGCGGGGTATTATGGAAATGGCCGATGCCATTGTCATTAATAAAGCCGATGGTGAAAATGAACGTCCTGCCAAAAAAGCCAAAGCAGAATTTAAAAAAGCGCTTCACCTCTACCCGACCAGAGAAAGTGAATGGATCCCAAAAGTGAAATTAGCCAGTGCTTTATACAATACGGGAATTGAAAATATTTGGAAGATGATTTCTAAGTATGAAAATTTAACCAAAAAAAACGATTACTTTTTTCATAAACGCCAAGAGCAAAATAAATTTTGGTTGCTGCAAACCATCAATGAAAAATTGAAATCCAATTTTTATAATCAACCCGCAATTAAAACGGAGTTAAAAAAGCAATTGCGATTAATTGAAGAACAAAAAACCACTCCTTTTGAAGCGGCTAATTTTTTATTACAACTTGCTAATTCTTAGTAAAACTCACTATTATCTGGTAAAGAAACAAGACCGCTTCGCTTTTAGAACCGAGAAGCAAGACTGGATATTAACGAACTAATAAATAGCTTTTTGAAGCGTATAAAATTTATTTTCGAGTTTTATGAGCTACATTTTTACGCATAATTTTTCAGGTTATTTTTTGCAAGTTCAATCCAAATTATAGTCATAATTCACCGTTTTATGGACTCAGCATAACGTAAAACTTGCTAATCAATAAAATTAGTTTTATACCATTTTACTTGCTGTTCTAAACCTTCGGTTAAAGTTGTTTGCGGATTGTAATCTAGGAGTTTTTTCGCTTTATCGATTACGGCTTTTGTCCGCCATTGATCGCCCGGTCGTTTTTCTACAATAGACAATTCAATTTTTCTTCCTAAAATTTTTTCAACAGTTGCTATACCTTCTTGTGTAGTATGTTCTACTTCGGTCCCTAAATTGATTATCTCTCCGTCAATTTTCTGATAGCGTTCTACTGCTTTTACAATTCCGTCAACTATATCTCCCACATAGGTAAAACTACGCAAGTGTTTTTCGCTTCCGCTGAATAATGGAAAAGTTTCATTCTTAAAACCGCAAGCGATAAGTTTAGTATATAATTTCTCCGGACGTTCTCGTGGTCCGTAAACCGAATAAAGCCGTAATGAACTTGCTGAAAGTTTTTTATTTCTAGATGCTGACAATACCAATTGTTCTGCTGCTAATTTGGTAATTCCATAATGAGAGGCCGGTTTTGGCGCTACACTTTCAGGAAAAGTAGCTTCTAGTCCATAGATTGACGAAGTACCGATGTTTATAAAATGCTTTAGGTTTTTATTTTTTAAACTGAAGTCGATTAGATTTTTTGTTGCTAAAAAATTATTGGTAAAGTAATCTTCAAAAGAACTGCTTGCAGAAATCCCGGGTTGTGCAGCAAAATGAATAATAAACTCAAAATCTGTTGAAAGCGTATTTACATCTTTAGGCTTTCGAAGGTCGAGATCTAAAACATCTATATCTTTGGCCGATAGGGCTTTTTCATTTAAACGCTTTAGGGAAAGCGAATAATAATCAGAAAAATTATCGACACCAACAACTTCAAAGCCCATTTTACTTAAGCGTTCAGCCGCATGCGAACCGATAAACCCAGCAGCGCCGGTTACCAATATTTTCATTGAATAGTATTTTATTTAACTAAATTTCTTTTAATTTCGAACAAAGCTGAGCGACTGTATACAAAGTTTACTTTTGTTAACATGAGCTTGATTTACTTCATTGAATCTTCTATTTCACTTTACCATGCCCCCCTGCAATTCAGAATCTCATATCTTCATTCTGTGTAGAAAGCCTCCAATTAAAATAAAAATTAAGCCATATATTTTTTCAGTAAAAACTGTTGAAGCTTATAAAATACAAAGCCCAAAAATGCTCCAATTATAATTCCGGTAAGTACGTCTCCCGGATAGTGTTTCCCTACGTAAATTCTACTGTAGCTGACAATCATTGCCCAAAAAAACATCCCGAATAAAGCGTATTTATACCAATGTTTTAAAATTGAACCTAAATATATTGCCAAGGCTGTAGAGCTTGCCGCGTGTGCAGAAAAATACCCGTAACTTCCACAGTAATCCATTAAAAATCTGCCTTGCTGCATAAAATCTTCTTTGCAAGGTCTGGGACGCTCAAAATAATCTTTAAACACATTTGCTAATTGATCTGTACAGGTTATTAATCCTGCAATTAGAACTACTGTTACGATTACAGCTTTCCAACCATAATTTTTAATCAGTAAAAAAAGTAAAAATGCATACAGCGGAATGGCAGCAAATTTGTGCGTAATAAAAACCCAAAACCAATCCCAAGTAGATGTTCCTAAGTTATTGAGGTATAAAAACACATCTTGATCGAGCTGTAATAATTCTTCCATAGATTATTCTTGATAACGTTCTACTTCGCGATCATAAAACTCAGAAGCTTCTTTAATTAAATTTTCTGCTTCATTTTGTAATTCTTCTTCGTCATTTTTATCAAAATCTTCCAGCCACTCTACCTCATCATCCTGTAAATTAATAATAAAACGAGGAAACTGTGTATGTACTACAAAAATAGCATCGGGATAATCTGTATTATCCCCTAATAAAAATCGTGGAAATTCCATTAAAAAAATCTAATTAAGGTGTTGTTAAAACACCGTGGTTTATTAATTTTTTACTTAAATAATTAAATCGAAGATACAACATTATTGCCGAAGCAGACAAACCTGCCAGCAAACCAAGCCAAATTCCTATACTGCCTAAAACAGCTTCTTTTCCTGTAAAGTATGAAATTGGAAAACCGATTAACCAATAAGAAATAAAACAAATAAGCATGGGTATTTTTACATCTTGTAAACCTCTAAGCGCCCCTAGAATTACTACTTGTAGTCCGTCACTTAACTGAAAAAGTGCAGCTACAATTAATAGTTGTGCGGCAATTTGTGTTACTTCAAAATTATCTATATAAAATGTTGGTAAAATATCTTTTAGTACAATAAAACCGATTGCGAAAACAGCTTCGATCAGGAATACTAATAAAAATGTTGAAAAAGCAATTCTGTGCATTTCTTTAAAATCGTTTCTTCCTTTTTGATTTGCTACGCGAATTGTTGCGGTAACACCAATTCCCACCGCAATCATAAAAGTCATAGAAGATAAATTGAGTGCTACTTGATTGGCCGCTTGCGGATTGGTACCCAGCATTCCTGCTAAAAAAACAGAACCTGTAAAAATAGCTACTTCAAAAAGCATTTGTAAAGCAGTAGGAAATCCTAAATCCCACATACGTTTAAACACTTTTTTCTGAAGCGATTTTTTTGCCCAGATAAAGTAAGTGCTAAATTTTTTCTTCGATTTTAAAATGTAATATAAAAAACCAAGCATAAAAAACCTCGAAATTAAAGTTCCGATAGCAGCACCTTCTAATTCTAAGCGGGGAAAAATCCAAACCCCATAAATTAATAAATAATTGAATAAAACATTTACCAGATTAGCAGCAATAGTAGCGTACATCGCATACTTGGTTTGCGAAAGTCCATCACCAAATTGTTTAAAAGCTTGAAACAACATCAATGGCAATAACGAAAAAGCTACGATATTAATGTAAGGCAATGATAAATCGACCACTTCCGGCGGCTGATCTAAATAATACAGCAATGGTTTTGCCGCCCAAACCAATGCAAATAAAATTATACCGTTAAGCAAACACATAATAATACCGTGCTGAAAAAAAGAACGGCCTTTTTCTATATCTGCGGCTCCATCGGCTTCTGCAATAAGTGGCGTAATGGCAAAACTAAAACCAATACCAATAGAAAGCGCTATAAAAATTAAACTGTTTCCTAAGGAAACTGCAGCCAAGGGCGCAGCTCCTAATTGCCCAACCATAATATTATCGGCCAAGCCGACCAATACATGACCTAACTGACCTAACATTACCGGAAAGGCAATTTTTATATTTTTCCGAAATTCTTGTGTATAGGTAGAAAGTTGCACCAATTTTTTTTGCAAAGATATTTTATTTCAACTTGAAAAAATCTGTTTTTACCAGAAGATTTAAGACTACTTTAATAGAAAAAGATGTTGCTTTCTACTACCTTACTTTTTCAAATTTATCGGTTAAAAATTTTATGACGTACAGCAATAAAGAAATTCCTAAATCCATAGAAAAACAAGTTGAAAAAGCGCTAAGTTTTTATCCTGAATTAAAAGAAACTCCAATTTCATTTAAATTCAAAAAAAGCATTAAAAAATCTACCATGCAAGCGCAACCAAGATACGAGAGCTTTTTAAGAAGTAAGAAAAACAGAAGTTACATTATTTTAATCAGTGAGAAATTTCATATTGAAGATGAAGAATTTCACATTACCGATGTTGAAGATGATGTATTGATTGGATGGATTGGTCATGAACTTGGCCACGTAATGGATTACAGAGACCGAAGCACACTTGGCATGCTCATTTTCGGAATTAAATATTTATTCTCTAAACGACATATTAAAGAAGTGGAACGTGCCGCAGACACCTTTGCTGTAAAACACGGGATGTATCAATATATTTTAGCCACTAAAAACTTTATTTTGAACAATACCAGCATCAGTCCAACATATAAAGCCCGTATTAAACGACTTTATATGTCGCCCGAAGAAATCATGGAATTGGTCAACAATTTAAAAACGGAAGAGGTCGAGAAAAAAGTTGAAAAAGAAGCCGAAGAAGAAAACCAAACGTTTAGCTATTAGGCTAGTTGTTTTTTAACAAAAGCTTCAAAATCTGTAAACTTTTCGTCGTCCATAACTTTTTCCATTTTTACTTGTCCGCCTTTTTTCTTGTTAGCTCCGCTCCATTCATAAAAAACATCCATGGGAATCAAGTTTACTTTTACTCCTTTTAATGCTTTAGATCGAGCAACTTTATAATTTTTATTGGCATTTTTTAGACTTTCATCTAATGCTTCAGCTAATTTCTGTTCATCAATATTAATTTTTTCGTCGGTACCTAAATGCCAGACGTGATAAAATTCACCATCGATTTTTACAGCTGCAACAGTAAATTCAGGCAATTCGATATCAAATTTTTGTTCAACTTCCTGCACCGCATCATTCATCTTATTTACCGAAAGTTGTGAGCCTACAACATTTAGAAAAAACTTGGTTCTACCGGTAATTCTAATTTCAGCTTTTGCTACATCAGTAAACGCAATGGTATCGCCAATTAAATAACGCCAGGCTCCCGAAACCGTACTAATTAGTAATACATAATCTTTATCTTTCTCTACTTCTTCTAAATTTACAACCGGTGCATCTTCGGTTATGGAACCGTCTTGATTGATATAGTCTGGATGAAATGGAACAAACTCAAAATATACCCCATTATCGGTAATCAATTGCATTGCTGAGGTACTAGGACGCGTTTGGCAAGCCATAAAACCTTCTGATGCTAAATACGTATCTATTACCGTTATGGGGTGAGCCAATAAAGCATTAAAACTTTTTTCATAAGGCTCAAAAGCTACCCCCCCGGAAGTGTACACTTGTAAATTTGGCCAAACTTCGTGAATATTTTCTACCTTGTGGTATTTTATTACAGCCTTTAGCATTAACTCCATCCAAGACGGAATTCCGCTTAGGGCACCAATATCCCAGTTTTTAGCATTTTCGGCAATATGTTTTACACGCTCATCCCAATCGTCTATTTTAGCTATTTCTTCTCCCGGTTTATAATATCCGCGAAACCAAAATGGAATATTACTAGCGCTAATTCCACTAATTTCACCTTCTAAATGGTCTTCTTTTTTTTGAAGATTAGTAGAACTTCCCAACATCATAATTTCTTTTTCAAAGAAATCTGAAGGAAGATCAAAATTAGAAAGTGCCGTAACTTGTTTTATCCCCGCTTGTCTAATCGCATCTAACATATCATCGGTTACCGGAATTTTTTTACTGGTCTTCCCGGTAGTTCCAGAGCTTATTGCATAATAAGATGGCGCCCCCGGCCAGGTAATATCTTCTAAACCTTCGTGTAATTTATACCACCACTCTTCTTGCATTTTATGATAATCAAAATAAGGAATCTTCTCTTGAAAAGCTTTTTGTTGATTTTCGCTTTCAATAATTCGCTGAAAACCATAATATTTTCCAAAAGCAGTATTTTTAGCTTTCTTTAATAAATTATGGAGCACTTTTTTTTGATTTTCTATCGGATTATTTTCGGTAGAAATACTTCCGGTAACATCGATAACTCCTTTGATAATTGAACCTATTATAGCCATTGCTTTATATTAAAAGTGGGTTATCAAATATATATTGAAATGAGTTTGGAGCGAAAAATAGCGCTATAAATCTTTGTTAATTAAACTTACGCCTAGTAAGCATTATGGAATAGAAAGTCAATATTTCTTAAAATGCTTAGTTTTTCTTTTTATATCTTTGTCCCTAAATTTATTCAGTTTGAACAAGGAAGTTATTATAGATCGGGTAGCAGAAATTCTTAAAGAAACGCCTACCTCTATGGAAATAGTAAAAAAAGGGGGCAATCGTGATGCACGTTTTCATTATTTAGCAACTCACATGGTTGAGAAAGCTATTGAAAAAGATGCCTTAGTTTTATCTGAAAACGAAATGGGTATTGCTATTTTATTTAGAAATAGTGAAAATCAAGCTAACTTCTGGAAAGATACCATTGAAAACATTAAACTGGTCTTAAACGTTACCGGTTTTAAAAATGTTTCTAAAATTCTGCGGAATCAAAAATATGTAAAAAATCAGCGTCCTAAAGATCAAGATTATTTATACTGTTGGTTTTGGGGAATTGTTAAAGATAGTCGTGGAGCCGATACGCAAGTAGGTAAACAAATGAAAGATGAATTTTTGAGTCGTGCAGATAAATATAACTTACCCTTATTTGCTGAAACGCAAACCAGAAGAAATACAATTGTCTATCAAAAATTTGGTTTTGAGTTGTTTCACACCTGGAATAGACCGGATGGAAAAACGATGTATTTTCTTAAATACGATCCAAAAAAACAAGCAGCTAAGCGAAATTAAGTATATTTTCTATTATTTAATTAAGAAAAAGTAAATACAACTATTTACTGGCAAATAATTTTACATCTTGCTCTTCAATTGTTTTTCCCCCTAAAATAATTAAGCGTTCCACAACATTACGTAATTCTCTGATATTGCCTGTCCAATCATACTCTTGTAGTAGTTTTAACGCTTTATCTGAAAATGTTTTTTCGGGTGTACCTTGTTCTTCAGCTACTTTTTGCGCAAAATAATTTACCAATAGCGGAATGTCTTCTCTACGCTCATTAAGCTCAGGAACATTGATTAAAATCACAGCTAGACGATGGTATAAATCTTCTCTGAATTTTTTCTCTATAATTTCTTCCG
The DNA here is from genome assembly GCF_003667275.1 of Mesonia aquimarina. Taxonomy (GTDB): domain Bacteria; phylum Bacteroidota; class Bacteroidia; order Flavobacteriales; family Flavobacteriaceae; genus Mesonia; species Mesonia aquimarina. Next base: position 157,197 of record NZ_RCNV01000009.1, read on the forward strand.
ATAAATTTTTATTAGTAGCAGCAATAACACGAACATCTACTTTTATGTCTTTATCGCTTCCTACCCGGGATATTTTTTTTTCTTGAAGTGCACGTAGAACTTTTGCCTGAGCAGAAAGGCTCATATCGCCAATTTCATCTAAAAAGATTGTCCCACCGTTTGCCGCTTCAAATTTACCGGCACGATCTTTATTTGCCGAAGTAAAAGCACCCTTAACGTGACCAAATAATTCACTTTCTATTAATTCTGAAGGAATTGCGGCACAATTTACTTCAATCATCGGTCCTTTTGAACGATCACTTTTTTGATGAATCCAATGTGCTACTAATTCCTTTCCGGTACCATTATCTCCGGTTATTAAAACGCGTGCATCGGTTGGAGCTACTTTCTCAATAATATCTTTTATCTGATTTATTTCTTCAGACTCCCCTATCATTTTATAGTTTTTACCAACTTTCTTTTTAAGGCGTTTATTTTCGGTTACTAACTCTTTCCTATCAAGAGCATTACGCACGGTGTTTAATAACCTATTTAAATCTGGTGGCTTAGAAATGTAATCAAAAGCACCGATTTTCATGGTGTTTACCGCCGTATCTATATCTCCATGGCCCGAAATCATGACCATTGGCGTTTCGGGTTTAATTTTTTTAGTAGCTTCTAACACCTCAACACCATCCATTTTGGGCATTTTTATATCACAAAGTACTAAATCGTAATCTTCATTTTTGATCTTTTCCATTCCTGCGAGGCCATCTTCGGCTTCTTCTACGGAATACTCTTTATTTTCTTCAGTTAAAATTTTTATTAAAACTCTACGGATTGCCGCTTCATCTTCTATGACAAGTATTCTAGCCATGTTATATTTTTAATTTAATTCCTGTTCTTACGTAAAAAGCATTATCATTTTCAATTACAAATACATCATCTCGATTATTGTTTCTAATGCGGTATTCGTTATAAATTGTATGACCTGCATAAAGGTAATATAAAATATGTTCTGTAAAATAATGTTCATAACCTATACCCAAGGTTACGTTGGTCATCGAAATATTTTGCCCTACTCTGTTTTTGCCTTCTACTACGATATCTTCTTGAATATTGGCAAAGAAACCATCAAGTGTAGCAAATGTTTGTAGGTGATTTTTTTCATTAAAAGAATAGCGTAATAAAGATTTAGGAACACCGGCAGTATAGGACCAGTTTTCGTCAATTTCCCTAAAATAATTCAATAATGGTATAGGGTAGCCTCTACCCGGAGTGGTGGTATAAATTAAACCGAAAATGATACGATAAGGTTTTCCTAAAGCTACTCCGTTTTCATCTGTATTCTTTACATCATTAATGGCATAAATTGCGCTCAAAAAAATAAAATCGTCACTTCCTAAAGTAGTTTGAAAATTCGAGGCTATTCTCATCCCCGTTTTTACAGCAATTCGCCAATTAGAATTTCTAATTTTTCTGATGTAACCAACTGTAGTTTCTATACGTTGAGTAGATTCAATTGTACTGGTTTCAAAAGGAAAACGATCGTCAAAATCTAAATCTAACTTTCTATATTCCCCTCCAATAACTAAAAAGTCTTCTTCATTTAAAGGAATTGGTAATTGTGCTAAACCTCTAAAACGGTTTAAAGATTGGTTACCATTACTAAATGGAATTCGCAAAAATTCTATGCGCGCTAAATCTGTTGTTTGGGCCTTAGCGGTAATTATAAATGCAAAAAAAGTAAGGCAAAAAATTAAAAGGTTTTTTTTCATAAAATTATCAATCCGTATAACTTAACTCGTAAGCATAGAAAGATACTATTTTTGAATAAAGACAATTAATAATTAACGTTTATTTGGGCTTGAAACCCTCGGAAAAATAAACTTTCGTTAAAACTATTAAGAGTTTTAATATTTTAACCACTTATATAATTCTTTATAGGTTGGTTTTTTACCATACATTAAAATTCCGATTCGATATATTTTAGCCGCTAATAGTGTGACTAAAAATATAGTCCCGATTAAAACCAGCATCGATAATAGAATTTCCCACCATGGCACCCCAAAAGGAATTCGCATTAACATGACAACTGGAGAAGTTAATGGTATAAAAGAAAATATGGTAGAGACAATTCCGTGAGGGTTTTCAATTACCGAAAAGAAACCAACATAAATCCCCAACATTAGCGGAATAATAATAGGAAACATAAACTGTTGTGTATCGGTTTCGTTATCTACCGCCGCACCAATAGCTGCATAAATTGCACTGTATAAAAAATAACCGCCAATAAAATAAAACAGAAAACATAAAATCAGTTTTCCTAAAGGAAGATTAACAATATCTGTTATAATTTTTTGAATTTCTCCATTGGCTGCTTGAGTAACTGCTTGTTGAGAAACTTCCGGTGGTTGAACATCTAAACCAAAAACAGCGCTTAGGCCAAACAATAAAATTCCCCCTAAAATAACCCAAATTAAAAACTGTGTAATACCTGCAAAACTGGTTCCTAAAATTTTGCCCAACATTAATTGCATCGGTTTCACAGAAGAAATTATAATCTCAATTATTCGGTTTGTTTTTTCCTCAATCACACTACGCATAACCATATTCCCATAAATAATGATAAACATCATTAAAAGGTAACCGGCCGCACCGCCAAAAAACATTTTAATGTAATTTGCCATTTTAGAAGTTTGTTCCCCTTCAAAAGTCTCTATTTGCAAATTTACCTTTGTTTTAGCATCAGCTAATTTGGTTAAATCTACGCCATTTTCAACCAAATTAGAATTGGTTAGTTTTGTTGCAATTTTTTGTTCAACACCAGAAATAAATGAATTACTCGGTGCATCTTTTGCGAAAAATTCAATTTTATTCGACAATACTGTTTTATCTTCTTCAACAGGAATATATAACAATCCGTAATATTCTTTAGCATCTACCGAATCTATTGCTTGTTCTAAACTATAAGTAGAATAGTTGATGTAAGTTATATCTTTTGTATCTACAAATTCTTCCTCAAATAAATTTGCCTCGTCGTGTAAACCTACTATCCGTTTCTCGTCATTATTAATACTGCTTAAATAGGCAATAAGTGCGATCATCCCCACCATAATTATGGGACTTAGAAAAGTCATTATCACAAAAGTCTTATTTCTAACGCGGGCTAAATATTCGCGCTGAATGATGAGTTTTAGGTTACGCATGATCGTTAACGGTTTTTATAAAAATATCGTTTACAGAAGGTATTACCTCCACAAAATGGTTTACCACACCATAATTCATTAAAAATGAAAGCAATTCGTTAGGTTGATGTGTTTCAGAAATTTTCACATTTAATCGTACATCTTGATTGATACTGTGGAAATCTGCAGGCAGTACGGTAAACTTTTCATTTATCGCTTGTAAAAATGCCGCATCATCCTTTGTTTGTATAGATATCTGGTATTCATTTGTTTTAAATTGCTGTTTTATATCAGCAACTTTACCATCTAAAACCTTGTTTGACTTATGAATTAATGCCAAAGAATCACACAACTCTTCTACACTTTCCATACGATGTGTAGAAAATAATATGGTAGCACCTTCTTCTCTTAACTGAAGAATTTCATCTTTAATTAAGTTTGCATTTACGGGATCAAAACCACTGAAAGGCTCATCAAAAATTAAGAGTTTTGGTTGATGCAATACCGTTACAATAAATTGTATTTTCTGTGCCATCCCTTTAGAAAGCTCTTGAATTTTTTTATTCCACCAATCGCCAATTTCCAGCCGATCAAACCAATATTGAAGTCTCTTTTTTGCCTCTTGTTTAGAAAGACCTTTTAGTTGTGCCAAGTATAAAACCTGCTCTCCAACTTTCATAGATTTGTATAAACCCCGTTCTTCAGGCAAGTAACCTATATATTGAATATCTTCAGGTTGAAGCGGTGTACCATCTAACAACACTTGGCCTTTATCTGGCATGGTAATTTGATTGATAATTCTAATGAAAGTAGTTTTTCCTGCTCCATTTGGACCTAAAAGGCCAAAAATACTTTGCTGAGGAATTTGCAATGAAAAATCATTTAAGGCGGTAAAATTACCAAATGATTTTGAAACTCCTTCAGCTACTAAAAGATCATTCATAAATATGGTCTAAAATTTTGCGTAACAAATATAGGTATTCAGGTTGAGTTTTAGACAAAAAACAAAACCCACCCTTAAAATTATACAAATTAAGGATGGGAAAAAAAATTGCTATGAAAAAGAAAAATATCACTACAAAATGCTGTAGTGATATTCAAATATATATAAATTTTTGTTAATAAAATGAATTATGAAAACATATCTTTAACTTTTTCAAAGAAAGATTTATCATTTTTTTCTGGATTCGGCTGGAAATTATCGTCATTCTGCATAGTTTCAAAAAACTCCTTTTGCTCTTTAGAAAGTGTTTTAGGTGTCCATACATTTACATGAACCAATAAATCTCCACTACCGTAACCATTAATACTAGGAATACCCTTGCCACGTAAACGAAGTATTTTACCACTTTGAACCCCGGCTTCAATCTTTATACGCACTTTTCCACCTACAGTTTGAATTTCTTTAGAAGCTCCTAAAGCTGCTTCAGAAAAACTTATATATAAATCGTAATGTAAATTATCACCTTCACGTTGCAAATCTGCGTGTGGTTTTTCCTCAATAGCAACTAATAAATCTCCCGCAATTCCATTACCCGGGGCTTCGTTCCCCTTTCCGGCAACTTTCAATTGCATTCCTTCTACAACGCCGGGAGGAATTTTTATAGAAACCGTCTCCTCTTCCATTCGCAAGCCTTGCGCATCTGCGTCTTGAGGCTTTTTATCGATCATTTGTCCAGAACCGCCACAAACATTACAGGGAGATGCGGTCTGCATTCTTCCTAGAATAGTATTGGTGACACGAGTCACTTGCCCTGTACCTTTACAAGTAGAGCAAGTTGTATAGGTTGTACCTGGCGCTTGAATTTTACGTTTTACTTTTATTTTTTTCTCAACTCCCTTGGCAATTTCCTCTAAACTAAGTTTTACACGAATTCTTAGGTTGCTTCCTTTGGCTCTGCGTTGGCCACCGCCGAAACCACCCCCGAAACCGGAGAATCCGCCTCCACCAAAAGCACCGCCAAAAATGTCTCCAAACTGACTAAAGATATCATCCATATTCATTCCGCCTCCGCCGAAGCCTCCAGAACCATCAAAAGCTGCATGACCCATTTGGTCATAACGTGCTTTTTTGTCAGGATTACTTAGCACCTCATAAGCTTCTGCAGATTTTTTAAACATCTCTTCTGCCTTTGGATCATCAGGATTTTTATCGGGATGGTATTTAATTGCCCTTTTCCGATAAGCCTTTTTTATCTCTGCTGCACTTGCGTCTTTACTCAGTCCTAATATTTCGTAATAATCTTCTTTCATCAAAAATCTTCTTTTCTAATTTTGCACTTCTTACTTTCCGGTAACAACTTTAGGATATCGAATTATTTTTTCTCCTAAAGTGTATCCTTTTTCAACTACATCAACAATTTTGCCTTTTAATTTTTTGTCAGGTGCTGGAATTTGTGTTATTGCTTCGTGTAAATCAGCATCAAACTTATCTCCCTTTTTTACATTCATCAAAGTTAAGCCTTTACCCTTAAGTGTTTCTTTTAGCTTATTGCTGATTAACTCAACACCTTTTAATAAATCTTTATCTTTAGATTTTTCAATTTCCGCTAAAGCGCGATCAAAATCATCTAAAACCGGTAACATCGCTTGCATTACTTCTTGTCCGGCGGTTTTAAATAGCTCTACACGCTCTTTACTAGTGCGTCTTTTATAATTCTCGAATTCAGCAAACAGACGCAAAAATTTATCTTTTTCTTTCTCTACTTCATTTTTTAATTGATCTACTTCAGAAAGCTCTTCTTGCTCTTCCTGCTTTTCCTCCTGGGTTTCTACATCTTCAATAGCCTCATCTATAGTCTGTTCCACTTGATCTTTTACAGTTTCGTTTTCTTTATTGGTAGTTTCTTCTTTCTTACTCATGGTAACATTATTTTTTATTTGATTTGGCAAATGTACTGCCAATAAAGAATAATTGTCAAAATGTCACTTTATATTTTTTAATATATATTTAAGAAACTGCGCTATGGAAAACTTTAAATTTGGAGATTACTTAAATCTAAATAATCAAATCATGAAAAAGGCATTTTTAAATGTATTTTTATTGGCAACTATAGGGATAGCTGCCGTTTCTTGTAAAAATGACAAGAAAAACGAAACAGAAGCGAAAGAACCGGAAAAAGTAGCTGAAGCTAGTGAAATGGCAGCTACTTACAAAGTTGACACCGAACAATCTGTTATAAACTGGAAAGGAGCTAAACTTACCGGTGGCGGGCACGAAGGTGTTATTTCTTTTAAAGGAGGTGAACTAAGCATGAATGACAATATGCTAGAACATGGAGAACTTGTTATAGATATGACAAGTATTCAAGTTGAAGATTTAGAAGGTGAAAAGAAACAAAATTTAGAAGCGCACCTTAAGGGCACCGTAGAAGGTAAAGAAGGCGATTTTTTTAATGTAAAGAAATACAACACAGCTACTTTCGAAATTACTGGAATCAATAAGAAAGATGGGATGTATATGTTAAATGGAAACTTAACTTTAAAAGAAAAGACAAACAATATATCTATTCCTGTTCAGGTTGAAAAAAACAATGAAGCTTTACGTCTTTCTAGTGAAGCATTTATGATTGATCGTACAAAATGGGATGTTAATTACGGATCTAAATCTGTGTTTGACGACTTAGTTGGAAACAATGTTATTAATGATGAAATTGAATTACAAGTAAAAGTTTATGCTTCAAAGGTTTAATTAAGGCCCATATCATAAACTTTTTTAATAGAAGAATAACAGGGATCGCGATTCCTGTTATTTTTTTGTCCAATTCTAAATTTTACACATTGTGAAAAGAAGATTTATTTAGTAATAAATTCTTGAAGTAGTTCAAAAGGGGTGACGAGCTCAATGGATTTTAGAGAAATTATAGAAACGTGGATTGAGAAAATGCTGGGAGGAGAATTGATAGTTATCTAGACTTAGACAAGTACCAAAAGACCGAAAATACCAATACCTGTTATGGTTTTGATTAGAAAAATGTAAGAACATCCTCCGGAGAATCCCAAATCCAGCTTGCCAAGGATCGGAACGCTTCCTTTAACTCAGTGATTATTCTTAAACGTGTCATTGTATTGCTCTACGCTAAAGCAATAAGCAATAGCGAAGAACAAATCAAGGGAGAAAGCCATATTTTAGAATTATTCATCAATAAAATTTTAAGAGGCAAATGTAATTGATTTAAAATTGAAAATAAAGGCTTATAATTTATTTCAAGGATATAAAAATAAAATGATTAAGCTTATAGGAATGGCGTTCCTTCGGTCGGGCTATCACTACTCGCTTTTTTACAAACGTTTTGCGTTTTATAAAAAGAGCTCAAACACACCGTTCTATCCCGAACGCAAAACACCAATAAATTATTAAAACAAAAACCCCTTCATCGATTGATGAAGGGGTTTTAAAAAAAGGCGGCGACATACTCTCCCACAATAAGTAGTACCATCTGCGCTAACGGGCTTAACTGCTCTGTTCGGAATGGGAAGAGGTG